>JAGWFT010000009.1 GCA_028867755.1 Nitrososphaerota archaeon | reverse complement strand
GGAATTGAATATGACTTTCGCCTTGACTTGCCTTTAGATTGTTCCATGACATAGCACCAGGGAGGAACAATTGATCCATGTTATTGTCATCTTGGACTAATCGAGTACCGGACAGGTCATACTTAAGGGATCCGTATGTATGTTCAGTAAGAATCTTAGTCAATATAAAAAAATTAAGACTTGCAATTGTTAATCAATATTTATTTAATTCATATATCACATGATATCCAGTGCCAAGAAAAGAATACAAGACTATCACAATAAAAAATGCCACTTATGATAGATTCCTAAAAACAATTCAGGCACAAAAAAGAAAGACGCCTAGAATACATCAGACAGAATTTTTGGAGTTATTGCTTGACATGTATCACAAAAAATCACTAGAGCCACACTACAGAGAAATTAATAAGATTCTGAAAGATAAACGTCAAACAAAAAATTAATTCTAAAAACTAAAATTGTACATAGTGAAGTACGAAAACTTTTTTTTGCGCCAATTCACCCCGTCACTTCGTGACACCCCTCTTGAGACTTCGCTTTTTGTCTAACAACGGCTCGCTCGCTCATCCTCTGGCTACGGCAATCGCTTTGCTCATGCCTGCCAGCCCTACGGGACGGACTTACCGAGCAAGAGGAAAGATTATGTCCTTTCCACAAAAATTCACCCAGCAGACACACCCCTACGGGCTACCCGTCTTACATCCCTCTTTTTTCTCCAAGTCCATAATTCTCACTTCGTTCAAACGGCACGATTTACCTCGTGCCGTCTTCCCTCTTGCTCGCTTCGGACGGCTGCCGTTGGCAGCCTCTCGCCCGCCGTTGAGGAACTCCTCTTTGCTCCGCACTCCTTCAACTTCGTTGATAGTCGTTTGGCAGGGATTTCATATTTTTGGAAGAATCAAGTTATTTGGATTAGACCCCTGCT
>JAGWFT010000099.1 GCA_028867755.1 Nitrososphaerota archaeon | reverse complement strand
GCAAGCAAGCTTTCATAGAAATAATCCGAATAGTGCTCCGGGAGAGTTTTCATGTTGATTTCCATTACGGGGATTATGTCAGAAGTATCGCATCTTCGGATTACGCAGTTACCAATGTCGCGGAGAGCCACTTGCATATGAGAATACTTGAATTATTAATTATTTAACTTTAAGCAAATAAAAGAATTAATGTAAATGAATTACAGAGGTATTGATTGAGTGCGCCAACTATAGATGAAGTCATATCTATCGTTTCTACTTTTTGTACCATAAAAGGGATAAACCAAACTGCTAGATCTTTGGAAATTGAGATAAATGAAGTGATTGTAACAGAAAAATTCAGAGATCTTGCACAAAATATGGAACAGAGAAATCTCATTGTAAGACTAGAGAAAAATTCGAATGGTACGTTTATCATAATATCAAGATTTCAACCTCCTACAGTTAGAAGGGCATGGGTTCCTCGTGTACTGTTTGCTGGAACCATCATGACGGTCATGATAGACGGATA
>JAGWFT010000098.1 GCA_028867755.1 Nitrososphaerota archaeon | reverse complement strand
AACACTTCTTAAAACATTCAGTAACACCATCATTGATCCTAATAATATTTTAAAATATAAGAACACGATAGCTTTTTATGATAAAATTATTAGGCAAGGAATACTCAAGGACGGAACGAATTAATTTTAGACAAAAATACGGGCCCGAAGGGCTTCGATCCCTTGACCACTGGATTAGAAGTCCAGCACTCTGTCCAAGCTGAGCTACAGGCCCGATCAGACTCTGAGGGATGCAGTATTAATGGCTTTTAGAGCAGTTTTGCGAAAGTATCTTCTATTTGAGAAACAGCACAATTAGTTCCATAAACCATAATTAATTCTACCCATGATTGATAGAACAGAATGCCAATTCCTGACTCCAAGAAGATCATGGCACCCCTATTGAATTACCTAAAAGATGGTAAAGAACGATCAATGGATGACATTGAGGTGCATCTTACTCTTCATTTCAAACTAAGTGAAGAGGAGAAAAATCGACTAAAGCCAAGCGGTCATGAAACGTTATTTCATAAT
>JAGWFT010000097.1 GCA_028867755.1 Nitrososphaerota archaeon | reverse complement strand
TGATCAGTTGCTATTGTTTCTTCGAAAACTTTTGTAACGGGGTTCAAAGCATGAACTCCATTTTCTTGTATGCAGAATATCCTGTATTCTGTATTCTAGTTTGATATATCATGACGAGATCCGAGTCTTGATGTCATTATATTAAACTTTTGTCAATATGTTGAAAATTATCTCCGACGGTTTGACATTTTGTTTTCTTACCGTGCCAAGATGTGAACCGAAGGCTCAACTATGCTCTATTATCTCCACCAAAGAGGTTTTTGTGGTCATCCAAATCTATCAATACAACTGTGTTTTCTTTTGGTAAATGCATGTAAACAAGACTATGACTTTTTGTGATGTGTATTGCATAACAATTGGCATACAGACCGTTTTTCGCTCTCCTATCTCTGTGGGATCTGGAGAAGTTTCTAACTCTTCCAATATTCTATGATAACCTTCAATTATTGATTTATCTGACTTGAATTTCTTTAATTTCTTGAGAAGTTTAGCGGATGGTTGAACAAAACGCAA
>JAGWFT010000096.1 GCA_028867755.1 Nitrososphaerota archaeon | reverse complement strand
CACCATCTGCACTTTTAGCTATGTAGATGTCATAGGTGCCAGGAGTGTTGTCAACCCAGCTTACGTATACATTATCATTATCAGCCGATATTTGTGGCCAGCCAGATGCACCAGGAGTGTTGCTGACATTTATGGGCGTACCAAATGTTTGTCCGCCATCACTGCTTTTTGCAAGGAGAATGTCATAGTTTTTCTCGGTAATGACATTAGTCCATGTTACGTAAACGTTATTTCCTACAACAGCAAATTGCGGGTATCCAGAATCTTGCATATTTCCGCTCACATTGACTGGTTTTGCAAATGTAGCGCCACCGTCAGTGCTTTTTGCAAATAAAATATCAAAATTGCCAGGACTGTTATCCATCCATACTGCATAGACATCATTTCCATTGACTATCATTTGTGGGGCTCCAGAATCTCCAGTATTATTACTAATGTTAGTTGGAATACTGTTAAAGGTGTTTCCAGAATCATTACTGCTAGTTATGAATATGTCAAAATTCTTTGCACCATT
>JAGWFT010000095.1:267-514 GCA_028867755.1 Nitrososphaerota archaeon | reverse complement strand
TGGTGAAGGAAAACCAATTCACATCATACAGCCAGCAATTGAAAATGTAGTGCAAAAAAACAATTACATCAATTCATTTCAATTCATCTACATTGGACGTCTAGTTTTTTATAAAAATATTGAGGTCTTGATCAAAGCAATTGGTTTGGCAAGAAAAGAAGAGCCGGAAATAAAACTAGTCATAGTGGGAGGCGGCCCCCATAGAAAAACTCTAGAGGACTTGGTTCACAGCCTAGGTCTTGAGAAA
>JAGWFT010000095.1:0-257 GCA_028867755.1 Nitrososphaerota archaeon | reverse complement strand
CGCAGAAGAAAAATTACAATTAATTTCATCATCAGTGGCATTGGCTTTCCCAAGTCTATGCGAGGGTTTTGGACTGGTCATATTAGAGGCATTTCAGCAGAAAAAACCAGTTCTTGTCTCTGATATAAGACCCATGTCAGATATTGTTTCTCATAGAAACACGGGATTTGTATTAAATCCATATAGCGAAGAGACTTGGGCAGGGCACATGCTTGAATTGGCACAGAATAATCAACTTGCATCTAAAATGGGACAAA
>JAGWFT010000094.1 GCA_028867755.1 Nitrososphaerota archaeon | reverse complement strand
AAACAAAAAAATCTCCCGTTCAAAAAAGACGGCGTGCTGGAAGTAGCACTTGATGAGCCAGGAACCAAGATGCTTGAAAAATACATGTCATGGGGAGAAAAAAACGGACTGGAAAAAGACGACATCATTTTGCTTGATGGAGAACAGGTAAAAAAACAAGAACCGGAAATATCGTGCCAAAATGCAATCTTTTGCAAAAAAGATGCATCAGTAGACTATGGAATCCTGACTGGATATGTCATGGATGACGCAAAACAAAACGGCGCTACATTTCTACTAAACACCAGGGCCGAAGATATCTTGGACAAGAAAGATTTCCTTGAGATAAAAACAAACCATGATGATGCCATCCAGACTGATTTTCTAATCAACGCAGCAGGTGGGATGTCAATTGACAGTGCACACAAGATGAACGTAAGGCCAGATCTTACAGACATTCATTTCCGGGGCGAGTACTGGCAGGCAGGACCAGAATACCAACACTTGACAAAGACAAGTGTGTATTCCGTACCCAAGC
>JAGWFT010000093.1 GCA_028867755.1 Nitrososphaerota archaeon | reverse complement strand
ATCTTCGTAAAAGGCTGGGCAGAAGACGCTGCACTTTAAGCGAAACCGTTCTTTCCATTTTTTCTTATTTTTTAAAAGCCACACGTCTATCGGAACCATATGGGAAATATCGATTTTCTAATCCGACAAAATTCAGGTTTACAAAATTTTGATCAACCTTTTTTTCACAGGACTCGGCGCAAGAAAAAACGCAAGCTCAGACTCTACGGCAAGCGTGCAACACCAGAAGAAATAACAAAAGAAATCTTGAAGCTCTTGCATGGCGACAAGGTAAATGGCATCGAACCACTTTCTGTGCAAGATACAGCAAAGATGCTTGGGTTGTCAAAAGATACCATTTACGAATACACAAAAAAAGCCGTCAAGGCAGGACTGCTTAAACTTGAAAACAGCAGGAAGTTATGCATCCCAACTAACCAAACTTCAGAGGCTTCCTTCAGGCGGTTTACTCAACGGCATCAAATCTTGGAAATCCCGCTTGTGGCTGAATGGAAGTAGGATCTGCTTACACGAAAGCAG
>JAGWFT010000092.1 GCA_028867755.1 Nitrososphaerota archaeon | reverse complement strand
CTTTTTCAAGATCATCGTAGCTTCTTTCAGCAGTATGTTTTACTATGGAACTTCCTATGATCTCATCTCTTGTGTATCCTAGATTTTTTTCATATGCTTTATTGCAATCAACAATCATGCCGTTAAGATCAATTGTACGCAAAAGATCTGGGGAGTTGTCATAGAGGTGTTTGTATTTTTCCTCTGTTGCCAAAAGTATATCGTATGTTTTTTTGAGCTCATCGTATTTTTTTTCCACCTCTTCTTCTGCACGCTTTGCTTTTTCCAGTGCTTCGTGTATCAGTGAAACATCTTGTATTGTAATCAAGTATAGGTCTGATTCTTGCAGTTCGCCCCCAATTTTTGCACCATGGCATACTCCAAAAAATGTGACCCCATTTTTTTTGATCAATTGTATTTCTATTATGGGTCCCATACCCTTTTCCTTCATCTCTTTGAAACCATCAAGTGCAGTTTTTTTGTATCCTGATGCGATAAAGTCAAAACATGGTTTTCCCACAATCTCAGTTTTTGAATATCCA
>JAGWFT010000091.1 GCA_028867755.1 Nitrososphaerota archaeon | reverse complement strand
TAGACCTTCCTCCAAAACCGCCTTGGTTATAACTCATCGTTGCACCTCCTATCTTAATCCCCGTCACATTCAATCCTAATAAAAATGGATGTAAATCGCGCTTCAGTAAAACTGTTGGTTCATGCGATGAAAACACTTCCTTAAACATTTCTGAGCCAATGGAGAAAAAAGTTAGATTTCAGTGATTAACAACAAAAGCAAAAAGTATCAAGAGTTGAAAGGAGTTCCAATAGTATCAGTTTCAGTAGCACTTGTAGTCTTCATAGTTGTTTTTTCAAGCATACAGGTATCACATTCTACGCTCTCTTACCACATGCTTGTTAACGTAGAACCTAAAACAAATCCAATAATGCAAGGGGACTATCCGGTAATAATGGGAAATGTTACGGATCAAGCCTACAAGCCAGTCGCTGATGCAACAGTGCTCATCTTGTTTGGATCTGAAGCCGTAACGACGACTACTGACAATCAGGGGGACTTTAGATACCAGTCTGCCATTCCGGCAACTCCTGGTACTTATG
>JAGWFT010000090.1 GCA_028867755.1 Nitrososphaerota archaeon | reverse complement strand
AAAAATAATACGTGAAAACTGGGATATTATCAAGAAATTTGCAAATGCTGAGGATCTTACTTATCGAGTGTTAGGAATGAAATTTCCAAGCATTGGATTTTGGTAGAAATAGATTAAGAAGGGAGTGAAATGTAATGATGAAAAAAGAGTCAAATCCAACATAATGTAAAGTGATTAATAGAAATTAATGACAAGAAAGGGAAATGCTTGAAAAGATAACCTAAATTAAGAATACTAACATAATTCCACAATATTCTATAATTTATGAACAATAGCCGATTACCTATTAAAATTTGGATTCTTATTGCAATATCAGTCATAGTATCAATCATAATGTTGATGTTTGTCTTACACAATAATTTCTTTGTAGCACCTGCCACTGAGAATTTTCATGAATATACGTTCAATATCATCCAAGTTTACAAATAGTTTCATAAGTGAAATTGATAAGGATAGAAAAACTTTCATTCAGTATAATCATGATGATAGATTCAAGACATGAATAATAGGAATTTGGCTATC
>JAGWFT010000008.1 GCA_028867755.1 Nitrososphaerota archaeon | reverse complement strand
AATCCTTTGCCAGTTTGTCAAGATGAAATCTGTTTTGCTGGATTTGAATCTCAGGGCAGGTTATTGTAACCGTGATATTTGATACCTGATCGGCAGTGGCCTTTGCTACGGAAGATAGCACAAACTCTTTTCCCGGTATCACAATATCTGGATAGTTTAGGCTCACCTGAAGATTTGAATCGGTTATGTTGTTTTGAGCAGCATATGTTGGAACAAATAGAATTGACGAAAAAATAATTAAAAAACAATAGTTTGAAAACTTGCGCAAGACGCCCATTCTTTTGATATTGATTGTACCATGTATTCAAAATTCCTATTTTTTCATACTTTATCTACCAGTGCCGTTTTAGAAGATCATGAAAGCAAAGTTTAAGACAACATGTTCAGAGTGCAACGCCGAAATCAGTGCAGGCAATGAAATTGCAAAAACTCCCTCAGGAAAATGGGTTCACAAGCACTGTGCTCCTGAATCAGAAGAATTGCCATAAGGATGCATGGGAACCAGTTTGGATCCTGACAGTCCTATGTGCAGGAATACACTGCATACTGTCCCTGGATTCCAGATGCCCTACTCACATTTACAGCAGTTGTATCATTTTTGAGAACCAAATGGCATCGCATATCGCCGTTCACATACATGTCATGTTGTTTATTGGTCAGTGAAAGAGCGGCATCAACAGAAGAGGTAGGTAAGTGTTTCTGTGTGTCAAAATAAAAATGAGCAACAAGTTCTGGTACTGCTATCATCAGCACAACCAAGACGGCAAACATGTTTATCTTTTTTTTCTGCTCAGAATCCAATCGGTCTCTGATCTAAAATGAACATTATATTAAGATAAAGATGATTTGCATCTGTTTGTCAGTTGAGTGTAAAATAAAAAACTAGATAATCATCATGATGCTCTCTCAAACTCGCTCCAAATAGAGTCTATCCTGTCCCTTAGTATCTTGACATCGATTTTTT
>JAGWFT010000089.1:262-528 GCA_028867755.1 Nitrososphaerota archaeon | reverse complement strand
TGAGCTAAAACATGTCTTGGGTTTATTCTGATTAGCCTGTTCAACAATTCTATTGCCGCATCGTGTCTTCCAGTCATTGCATCAAGCACACTCTTGTTGTACAATGCGGACACATGGTCTGGTTTTATTCTCAATACCGACTCGTAGCACTCAACTGCCTCTTCAAACCTGGATAGTGATTCCAGTGCTACACCTTTGTTGTACAATACGTGTATGTACTTTGGATTCTGATCCAAGATCTTGTTAAAATACAAAATTGCCTCTTT
>JAGWFT010000089.1:0-252 GCA_028867755.1 Nitrososphaerota archaeon | reverse complement strand
TCCTTTGTTATATTGAGCTAAAACATGCCTCGGGTTTATTGCAATAAGTCTATCTAATGACTTGATGGATTTGCACTGCTGACACACTTTGTCAAAAAGTATGTTCTTGTTGTACGATGCAGACACATGGTCTGGTTTTATTCTCAATACGTACTCGTAACATTCTACTGCTTCCTCAAATCTAGATAATGACTCTAGTGCTACGCCTTTGTTGTATGCTGCCTCAAAATGTTTTGGATTAATTTCAAGCAC
>JAGWFT010000088.1 GCA_028867755.1 Nitrososphaerota archaeon | reverse complement strand
AGCGAGGTTATCTTGTCAGACTGGGTGTCTGAAGAATATTCTAAAGATGCATAGCCTGAAATAATGCCAAATTTTTCTGATATCTCCTCCAACGTATGTAACATAGCCATAAATTTTTTTTCTGAAATACTAGAGGCAAGATCCTTCTTGTTCTTTTCAAATTCCTTGACTTTGGACTCGATCTCTTGCAGTTTATTCTTAAATGCTGGCGAATAAGGGTCGACTACAAGTTCACTTAGGTTCCACTTGCCTGGCTTGAGAATCTGCATTCATTTTCAGTCTCTTGATTGTTATTAAAATACTATATGGAAAGAACTGAAAATGAAACTGTCTATCAATCAAGATTAATCCAAGTCATATTTCCATTGTTTTTTGATTGGATAATTTTTCTAGTACAAATTGTACGCGGGTCTTATATAGCAAAATTGTGATATAAACTCATGAGCAGCATGACCGCATGGAAATGTTACCAATGCAATTTGGTTTTCAAGGAACATTCGCATGTTGCAATGCATAATGAAGTATCGCGTCAC
>JAGWFT010000087.1 GCA_028867755.1 Nitrososphaerota archaeon | reverse complement strand
TCTTCTTATTTTATATACTTGCCAAATTGAATATCCAACCACGCCAAATATTGCAGATATGGTAACATACAATGTTAAACTAAAAATTACCAAGATCGTTGTGCTTACCTGATTATCTCCCTGGTTTTCATATTGTGCAAGAGCTAGTGTTGGTGCACTTGTGGCAAGTATGACTAGTGCCATCAGTCCGTATAGGTGTGGTTTCATTGAATGAATAATAAGTAAGTTGGAATAAAACCGGTTCTACCATTTTCACTGATGAGAACGGTAGTTAGACAATTAAATACATAATTCCAACTAGGAGCATGCCAAAACATCAATACAGATCAGAAATGGGTATAATCTCGGATATTTTACGCGTTGTACTGGACTGTGATAGACATGGCGAAATAATATCTTCCATAGCTAGAAGAGCAAATCTATCACATTATACGGCAATTGAAAAATGCCAAAAGTTGGTAGACTTTGGATTGATGAAGTCTACAAATGATGGGAGAAATCGTGCTTTCATCATCACTGACAAAGGAATACACTTT
>JAGWFT010000086.1 GCA_028867755.1 Nitrososphaerota archaeon | reverse complement strand
CTTCACTATGTTATAGCATAGTAGAATAATTAAAACTATGTGTAACTATTGTAACTATGTTTAACTATTGAAGGAGTTTCGTCTCAATTCGCCATGGTTTTTTGGTGCTATAACAGCTGGAATGATATTTATTTTTTTAAAATAAAGAGTAGAAAATGAAAACTTAATGTGTATTTTTACTAGCTAAATAGTTTGCTTCTTTTAGAACAATCCTGCTGTGGGAATCTACGCCACTTTTTTAAAGTTTGGCGGATGAATGATGGTGTATTTTGAAAAGTCTGCACCTCGCACTAATTATTGGCGTAAGTGTGACTGTGACAATATCAACAGTTTTTCTATCATCTATTCAACCAATGATTTCTCCCATCCGTATTGAAATTGATGGATTAAATGACACGTATCAGTCAGGAGATCCTATAGATTTCTTTGTCAACGCAACGGGATATGGTCCAGTATGTGATGGTCATGTAGTAAAAATTTTCAATACGACAAATCAAGTCGTTTGGGAGGGTCATTACGCTGCGTACACCGGCAAG
>JAGWFT010000085.1 GCA_028867755.1 Nitrososphaerota archaeon | reverse complement strand
CAATCACCACTACTACATCAAACTCTACTGGCACAACTTCTGCTGTAAATCAAACTACGCAGACAATCACAACACAGTCCACTCCGGCACCAGTGGAGGAATCATCTGGTTCTAGTCTGGGTTCTGACTCGATAACAATAATTGGCCCAACCTCATCTAGCACAGAAACCCAGTCCTCATCTAGCAATGAATCCGAAGTGTCGCCAAGTATTGAAATCTCAGGCATAGTACACTCAACTGCTGCAAGTAACTCAAGCGTAGTGTCTTCCCATACAGTCTATACTGGCGCCCCTATCTTGCCTTCAGCGCTCTTGCTAACCCACGACCAGGCATACTATGCCTACGGCGACGTTGTAACACTACAGGTATCATTGCCCGGCCTGAGCCTCCAAAATATTGCGCTTGTAGTTGAAGACCCTACAGGAAACGACATTGTATCAAGAACAATAACTACAGACGAGAATGGATCAGGAGAACTACAGTTCAAGATCCCATCAAACTTCCAGACAGGAGTCTACCAAGACATTGCAACAGCC
>JAGWFT010000084.1 GCA_028867755.1 Nitrososphaerota archaeon | reverse complement strand
ACGCAAGGTCGTCAACTAGATGCAGCTCAAGCATATGCACTAGGCAAAGCGATTCAGATATTCCAGGAGATTCATGCAAAGACTCTTGCACAAGATGAATCTACAGGTTATGCTGGTCTTACTAGTTCAACTACAAATGAACAAAACAACGACAACCGAGATGTAGCAATTGCTAATGGAAGTCAGATGGCATTGCAGAATGCACTGAACTTTTACAATGCATACTATCAAGATAACGGTCTTAACCAAACAACCTATTCTCACTAAGTTTTAAGAAATTTTTTAATTTTATTTATCCTATTCATAGAGCCAACATAACACATGGCCTGATTCTGTTTTAATTTTGGGCGGCTCTTTTCTGCATTTTTCCATTGCATGTGTACATCTGTCGTAGAACCTGCATCCTGTTTGCATGTTAGCCAAGTTAGGAGGAGTACCTTTGAGAGATACTAGTTCTGGTTCACCTTTGATTTTTGGCATGGACTTGAGTAACGCCTGGGTGTACGGATGTTTGGGATTTGAATAAACCTCTTGCAA
>JAGWFT010000083.1 GCA_028867755.1 Nitrososphaerota archaeon | reverse complement strand
CTTGCAGATGTTACCAGTTGATCATTAACAATTCTTCCAACAAACCTAATCTGCGGATCAAGGTCAAGTATTTTTTTGCAATAATTGTTTGCATCAATAGGCGTGGTAGTCATGATTTTATCCTCATTGTTATTATGTTATGTATTTATCACATATTTAGTATGATGTCATCCACAGAATCTGAAAACAACGAGTATTTTTATTAAGAATGGAATCGTGCTTTTAATACTAATGGATAAAATGCAGAAAAATGTGATGATAATTCTTGCTTCTGTCTCGGTGGTCGGGGTTCTAGGGATTCCGCTTGGCGACCCGAAGTTTATTCCGCAAGCCCTTCTGCTAGAAGGATGTTTTGTCTCTCTCACTGTATTGACAGCAAAAAACTACAAACGTGTTTACATTCCAAACTTTGTAATTGCTGGAATAGTCATAGCTGGAAATAGCGCCTTTTACAAACATATTGAGATAATGACTACATTACATCCTCTTTACAATGCACTAGTTCTAATTACTGGCGGATATATCTTGCAAGTTTTGCTTTTA
>JAGWFT010000082.1 GCA_028867755.1 Nitrososphaerota archaeon | reverse complement strand
TCTTGTTCTATTGTAATTCTTGCTTGATAAATATCAGATATGTCTCGAAGTGAGACCGTTCTTCCCACCAGATTTCCTTTTTCATCATAAAGACTATTTCCAGAAAGCAGTGTAGGAAATGAACTTCCATCCTTTCTTCTAAGCCAGACCTCAATGTTTGATATGACACCAATTGACTTCCACTCTTGAATTCCCTTTTCAAGATCATTGTAGCTTCTTTCAGCAGTATGTTTTACTATGGAACTTCCTATGAGCTCATCTCTTGTGTATCCCAGATTTTCTGCATATGCCTTATTGCAATCAACTATCATTCCATGAAGATCAATAGTACGCAAAAGATCTGGTGAATTGTCATAGAGGTGTTTGTATTTTTCCTCTGCTGCCAAAAGTGTGTCATATGTTTTTTTGAGCTCATCGTATTTTTTTTCAACCTCTTCTTCTGCACGCTTTGCTTTTTCCAGTGCTTCGTGTATCAGTGAAACATCTTGTATAGCAATCAAGTATAGATCTGATTCTTGCAGTTCGCCCCCAATTTTTGCACCAT
>JAGWFT010000081.1 GCA_028867755.1 Nitrososphaerota archaeon | reverse complement strand
GGTTCTTGGTATGCTTTAGGGTCTCAACCATCACATCTGATTTGCTTCTGTCTATGACTAGATCTGCTCCAAGTTTTCTTGCAAGGCCTATTTTATTTTCATTTGATACTACAGTTATGATTCTAAAACCTCTTGCCTTGGCAAGAAGTATTGCAGCAGAGCCGACACCGCTGTTTGCACCCCACACGAATACAGTGTCGCCTTTTTTGCATCCGGATCTTTCAAGCATATTCCATGCAGTAAGATATGATACGTTTAGCGCACACGCTTCAATGTCTGTAAACCAGCTTGGCTTTTTTACAATGTTTTTTTGTGGAACTTGGACAAATTCTGCATAACCCCCGTGATACCTGCCAAAGCCTCCTATGATGGAGTACGATGTTCTTGGCACATCGCTTTGTATGGCTGGATACACTACAACCTTGTCTCCTTTCTTGAATTTCCCAAATCCCTCCACAAGGGTACCAGAAATATCACAACCTAGGATGTGGGGAAATAAAACTTGCTTGCCAGGCAAACCGTTTCTAACCCATATGTCAAGGTG
>JAGWFT010000080.1 GCA_028867755.1 Nitrososphaerota archaeon | reverse complement strand
GCATGAAGTACTATGAATTAGCAATAATTAGAATAACCCCACAAAGAATTTGAACAAGATAACGAAGACAGTAAAAAATTAGTTCTAGTGGCTATGTCCGCAACCACAAGAATCATGACTTTCTGCAGCTCCGTGCATTTCCTTTCCTGAACATTTAGAACATTTATCTGAGCCAGTAGCAGAAAAGAATCCTATTCCGCATACAACACATTTCATGCTTGTCATAGATGAACTACTTTTTACCGGTATTTATTGATACAGATTTAGAGCGAAAAAAAGGCATTACAAAGGAAAACATTAGAGTTTTTGATTTTTTTGGTATTTCTGAACCATTTTGCAAGAAATTTATTCAAAGAAAAGACACCATGCACAATTCAAGTATGCAATATTTTGTAATCAGGCTTGGCCTAGATGTTTGTAATTCAATTTTCCGTGGTAAACTACGCATATGCATCAACGACAGGCACAGCGATTCATAGAATTTATTAATTGATGATGTTGGTATGGGGGTATGATATCAAAACCAATGGGCGCATTATTTGGT
>JAGWFT010000007.1 GCA_028867755.1 Nitrososphaerota archaeon | reverse complement strand
ATAATTAGGCAATCAAAAGTCCAACTTGATAATACAGATGATGTAGTCACGAATTACAGCAGACTGGCAACTATTGTTAGATGTTTCAACATGCAGTGGTAAAAAATTTAGATATTATATATAGTATGCAAACCACAGATACTATCATGAGCAATTTATCCAAGATGCGCGTACACATTGCCCCAGTAGGGTTTGAGATAGACAGGATAGTAATTCCTGCAATAAAAGAGAGGGCAGACAAGGTCTGGCTCTTGATTCATGACATGGCATCAGAAGACAAGGCTGGAGCATACAGGGAAAAGATCGAAAAGGAATTGAAGAAAAACAATATCAAGTTCGAGATTGCAAAAGCTGACAGACTTGACCTGTTCAAGATAATAAAATCTGTGAAAGAGATAATTCTCAAAGAAAAAGCAAATGACATTTACGTAAATGTAGCATCAGGCTCTAAGATTCAGGCAATTGCATGCATGATGGCATGCATGATATTTAACACTAAAAATAATGTCAAGCCATTTTATGCAGAAGCAGAAAAGTATGCAGCATTCGAAGGCAAACAACAATCAATTGGCTGGAAGAGAAACATCGGGCTGCCTGCTTATGAGATTCAAATTCCAAAGCCAGAACTTGTTACTGCGTTGAAAATTATACGAGAACACGGTGGTAAGATTACAAAAAAGGAAATGGCAAAACTTGCCGATGATGCAAAGATAATCACAGTAGGTGCAAGAGAAGAGAACTTTGAGCAGGCAAGATTCGCAAGTCTTGATAAAAACATCATACAACCACTAGCAGACCACTGGAAGTTTGTAGAAGTTGAAAAGGTTGGAAGAAACAGGTGGATAAAGATTACAGAATCTGGTTCCCAGGCTGCTGAATTTTTAATATAAACACTTTTGTCCAATGATTGGATCACGTGATTGTTGAAGTCATGTGGCAAAGGCCATGACAATTGGAGCACTTGGACATCAA
>JAGWFT010000079.1 GCA_028867755.1 Nitrososphaerota archaeon | reverse complement strand
AGTTCTCCGAGCTTAAAGTTGGGGATGAATTTTTTGCACAATGCCAGATTTCTTCTGATGACCTTGACAAGTATCTTTCCTTTTCAGGAATAAAAAACATAATTTATGAAAATGAAGAATTTGTACACCAACGCGGCAAAATGGTCTCTGGCAGAGCCATATTAGCAAGAATCGAAGGCGAATTTACAAGACTTGAGGAAATGTATGGTAATCTTTTGATTTTCTATGGCATAGACGGAGACCCGTCTTGGAATAGCAGACAGACCAGATTTCTCAAACCTCTCCATACAGACGAGAAATTGAAAATCAAATTCAAGATATCAGACAGACGCGATCTTAATGATGAATTTGGCCTGTTATCGATTGATTTTGAGGGGACAAAAGACAATGGCGAGCTTGTTCTCGTATCTAAAAGAAATCTTTATCAAATTAGAAAGGAACCTCCAGTAAGAAAATAAATGAAAAGCTAGATTGGCATCTATTTTTCCATTGTACCATCATGGAATTTTAACTGGAGCACTAAAAGCATCCATGAAAAGCTTGAT
>JAGWFT010000078.1 GCA_028867755.1 Nitrososphaerota archaeon | reverse complement strand
CGGTGCTACTAAAACAAAGATAATGTACAGGGCATATCTTTCTTATTCTCAACTTGTTGAATACATGACATATCTGAAACAAAATAAACTGATATCCCTTGGAGAGGGAACAGATCTTTACAGATCAACTGAAAAGGGATTGAAATTCTTGAACATGTCAGTTGAATTAAGTGAGATGATACATGTGGACAATTCAAAAAATCATAGATTTTAGTAATAAAACCATGGTAGATGGAATATCTCTAACAGCGATTTTGTTTCAGCCGTACAATATTTGGTCAATCAAAATATAATTAAAATAAAAAATTAGAAAAAGGAGTTTTGTAACTACTCGGAGATTATTATGCGAAAGATTTTAGCCTCTTGGTCGGGACAGTCATTCTTGCCTCTAGGAAGATGGCCAATCTTGTCGGCAACATCCATGCCACTCTTTACCTCGCCAAATGCAGTATACTGACCGTCAAGGAAAGTGCTGTCGCCTGTTACGATGAAAAACTGTGAACCAGCACTGTTCGGGTCGTCGGATCTTGCCATGGAGACGACGCC
>JAGWFT010000077.1 GCA_028867755.1 Nitrososphaerota archaeon | reverse complement strand
AATCCGACGGGTACAATCTTGAGCTTATTTTCCTCAGCTCACACACTGGCACACACCTTGATGCGCCGTATCATTTCATAGAAAAAGGGATCAAGATAGACAAGATTCCCCTCAACAGACTGGTGACAAGTGCAATTTTATGCAATATACGAAAGGGCCCCAACATGCCAATCACACGGGCTGACATTGTCAGCTTTGAGGCAAGAAAAGGCAAGATACCGCCAAATTGCGCCATAATTTTTGGGACTGGCTGGTCAAGGAATACAGCAAGAAAAGACTATTTCACCAAAAACCCAGGGCTTTCAGCAAGTGCAGCCAAATACCTGTCAGAAAAGAGGGTCAGCCTGATAGGCATCGATTCTCCCAGTATAGATTTGGGCAAGGATTCAAAATTTTCTGCCCATCATGTTCTACTGAAGAGTGGAATTTTGATTTTGGAAAATCTCTGCAATCTTGACAAGATTCAAAGAACCAGCTTCATGCTGATAGTGCTGCCCCTCAAGCTAAAGGGTGCCACAGGATCTCCTGTTAGGGCAGTAGCAATCTA
>JAGWFT010000076.1 GCA_028867755.1 Nitrososphaerota archaeon | reverse complement strand
GCAGTTGGAAGGTTTACAATTTTAGAAACAATTGAAAAATGTAAATCGTTTGGAATCGAGGTTCTATACGGAGACAGTGTACTACCAGACACACCCATCACAATTCGCAAAAAAGATGGAGCAATTGATTTGATTCCAATAGAAACACTGATGCCAAAAACAGTAAGCAATATGAGATATGACAAGCTTGGAGACATTGAAGTACTGACAGAGAAAGGATTTACGAAAATAAAACATGTCTACCGACACAAGGTAAAGAAAAAAGGATATCGAATTCTCACCAGAAAGGGATTTGTAGAATGTACTGAAGATCATAGTCTAGTCATAAATGGAAACAGTGTAAAACCATCAGAACTAAAAGTAGGAGACAGGATTAATCTGGTTTCATTTAAAACAGAATCCAGAATACATGTAAGCAGTGACCTAGGGTGGCTATTTGGTCTTTTTATCGCAAAAGGCACATGTAACACATACAGACATGAAAAGCAAGTCAAACATTCATGGAGAATTATAAATCAAGACAAAAAGTCATTACAAAAAGCACAGAAAAT
>JAGWFT010000075.1 GCA_028867755.1 Nitrososphaerota archaeon | reverse complement strand
TGCCACTAATCCTTAGAGTCGATGCATCGAAGTTGCAGTCGGTGTGGTTATCACCCGGCAACACAACAGAGCCTACAAATACGCCGACCATATAACACAACACGGGTTGTACGGGCACAAGCTAGAGTTATCTGTATTTCTTTTCGTTACTTTGCTATTTTCAATGATGTCAAATGTAACTATTGCACAAACTTCAGATGACAATGATTCTGGAGACGCTTCAACAATCACACCTGACCTGCAAGGCTCTGGATATCTACAAGTAATCTCAAATTCGGAAGGACACCTGCAGACTCTGCATATTCCATCAGATCAAATGATTTTCAATGTTACTCCAATTTATGATGACAAGGGAAACCAAGTATCATTTTCAATATCATTGAAGCCTGGATACAATGACTTTTACCAACAGGTGAGATTATTTGATAAACCAAAAAATACCGTATTCATCTATCCAAGTTTTACGCAAGCCGCGTATGGTTCACATGGATTCTATGACTACTACCGGAAACAATGCGACTCTAGCTGTCTTACAGTCCCAATACCTGATGGTGT
>JAGWFT010000074.1 GCA_028867755.1 Nitrososphaerota archaeon | reverse complement strand
CTCCCCTTGATAGTAAGGAAAGAAAGGAATCTTCATTAAGATGTCCAAGGAGAATAGGTAATGTCTTGGAAAGTAAGGAAAACTTAGACATGGAGATATTTGTATCAAAAAACGAACTGGCACAGAAAATAACTGATCTGCTGTCAGTTCTATCAAAACCCGATGCAGTCAGAATCTTTATCCTGGCAAGAGATGGAATAGAATCTAAACTTGATACTCCATCAGAGATAGGACTGACAAGAAAGCAGTACTATTCAAGACTTTCACAACTTGTCAAGCTAGACCTTGTAACAAAAGATGAAAGTGCATATAGACATACTATGTTTGGAGAAATAATTTATCACAATTATCTACTAAGGCTTGGTAATGAAATAAAGAACTCGAAATACTTGTCCATGTTTGACATAGTAAAACAATCTCATAGGTTTAGCAATGAGGAGGTCAAGATATTTTCTTTAAAGATCATGCCAGATGATGCATTCAACAATACATGATGAAAACAGGAATTCCAGTACATATGCATTAAGAAAAATCTCATTAAAGTTCTTGTGAATAAA
>JAGWFT010000073.1 GCA_028867755.1 Nitrososphaerota archaeon | reverse complement strand
TATTTTATCATAGAATAGTCGCTAGCAAGTTTTTTGCCTTCTGCAACCAGTTTTTTCACACTGAGCGCATCATAGCCAAATTCCCTCAGTTTTGTATCTATTCCATCATACATTGCGTCAACTAGCACTTTCATATTGTAACCTCAAAAGAGTTCCTATTTTTATCATTTGGTTTCAGAAATGAGACTGCGATTTAACTTGAATCTGCTTTTCTTGTCAAAAATATGGTTTTCTATGTAAATGAATGCAATTCTATGAAAATACATACTACAATCATGCCCTAAAAGAATCCTTTAGAAGTATTACACAAAGCTTTTAGATCATGCCGTTTTCCGTACCACCATGGGAAAGGAATCAAAATGTGTATAAACACATTCGTTCCGCCCTAGCATGAGCATGGCACTAGATACAATTTTTCTAAATATTTCCCTGAGTAATTTTTCACACGTGCTTCTCTATTCTTCATATTCTTTGTTAAGAATGACAATTGCCCTTATCATATCGTATGTGTTTGCCATAACATATGGCATTGCAGCAGCGCGTAATAAAAAAGCTGAAA
>JAGWFT010000072.1 GCA_028867755.1 Nitrososphaerota archaeon | reverse complement strand
ATATTCCACTGTTCTTCCTTGAGAATTTGCAACATACTTGCTTGATATCACAATGACGTCTCCATCTTGAAGTTCTAATTCCTCAGTTTCAAGGTCTGATTTTAGGCTCTCAAACAGATCAAACCTCTCAGTCTTTGGCAAGGACTTTATTGAAAATACTGAAAGCGACATGAATGATTCATAACCGAATTTACTATTTAGCGTTCTGCAGATATGGTACTATTCAGGTATACTTGATTTTTTGTTCTTTGAGATGACCTTTTTTCTGACCATGAATGCCACTATACCTACGGCAATAGCGACAAGCACACCATCTAACAAAAGACGGTTATTGTCATTGTTGGCAGTATCTATATTGACATTAGAACTACTCTCAGATGTTGTGTTGAAAACCGTTTGGTTTGCTGTTTGTAATTCTCCTTGGGATACATAAATTGGGAAGGTAACCTCATCAAGTGAAGCTGAGCTGTCTTTTGAGAGCGCAGTGTCATTTAGATCAATTTCCACTTGATAATTTCCTGGTTTTTCAAACTCGTATGGTATTCCTACCTTTCCAGTAA
>JAGWFT010000071.1:311-561 GCA_028867755.1 Nitrososphaerota archaeon | reverse complement strand
GTTTTGACCTTGAAGTATACTGCTCTTTCATGATTTAGCTGTTTCACACCTCAACCTTCCTTAATTTTGTTTTATCTATCATTTGCTTCATCATCGTATTTTATATTGAATTTGATCTCTATCTTTGTTCAATTTGTCTTGTTTCTTTCTCGAATTCTCGCTTTTGCAAGAGCAGTACTTACCAAAAGTCGGTCATACTTTTGATAAGAGTAAAATTATTCTCAGATAGCTAAATCATGAAAGAGCAGTA
>JAGWFT010000071.1:0-301 GCA_028867755.1 Nitrososphaerota archaeon | reverse complement strand
TGCGAGATCGATTTTTTCCTGTAGGCGGTGTTTTTTTTACAAATTATTTTGAATATGCTCATCATAACGAAATTATTCTCAGATATCTCCCTTTCTAGACGTTTTAAGGTACTGGATATTTTTTTGTCATGGGGTGAACTGTAAACTCCTTTGGACTTGCCATCTTCTGACTCATGGCAAATAGAAGGATACCTGAGGGTATTAAACACAAAAATCAGCGCCAGGTAAGGGATTCGAACCCCTGAGTGCAGAAGCACAACCGCTACCTTGTATATGATCTCGAGGCGGTCGCCGTACCGCT
>JAGWFT010000070.1 GCA_028867755.1 Nitrososphaerota archaeon | reverse complement strand
AATTCATTGTAGTGGTAGCTGGAACAGCGATGCTGAAATTTCCGCTACTCGAATTTTGCATTCCGCTATAGACTAGATTACCTTGCGCGTTAATGAAATAATAATATACATCAGAACCAGGCGTAACTGAAACTGGAATATCCAAATCTTGTCCAATCGTTACAACTGTTGGTACATTTACCTTTTCTATTTTTGGAAGTTGTACTTGTTCAAATTTCTTCCAATACCCAGCACCAAATGGATATGTTGGATCATCAAATGATTTTATAGAGATAGTTCTTGCCTCTGGCAAATAGTTATCAAGATAGAATGGGCCATTACTAATCATCGCGTTGTTGTGTTTATCTATCCACGATATCGAAGAATTATACCTAAGATCACAATAACTTGGGGTGGCAAGACCAATCAATGCATTTGGCACGGTGTAATTTTTTTCAAATTCTTGAAGATTAGATTTTATAATCTGTGCATCTTTTGGAACAATTAACGATAACCAGTCAACATTTTTACTTATTGCGTCTGATCTTGAAAACGCAAGTTTTCCTTCAGTGACTGACTTTTCC
>JAGWFT010000006.1:810-1049 GCA_028867755.1 Nitrososphaerota archaeon | reverse complement strand
TACTTGCCAGCTATTGCATGGAAATGACCAAGCTAATGGATGTCAAAAAGACCAATTTTGAGCCTCAGCCAAAGGTAGATTCAGTGGTGTTACACCTAGAGCCAAAACAAAGTGTATCAGAAGAGATCATAATGGCAGTCAACAAACTTTTTTCCTTTAAGAGAAAGACCATACGAAACGTTGCAAAACAATTTGGACTAACTATAGACTCTGATAAAAGATTAGAAGACCTGTCTGAT
>JAGWFT010000006.1:0-800 GCA_028867755.1 Nitrososphaerota archaeon | reverse complement strand
GAGATAATCGATATTGCAAAAAAAATCATTTGATGAATATTACAAGCCAGCCGAAGACACGTTATTTCTAGCTGACAGCATTCAAAACGAAAAAGGAAAAACTGCGCTTGACATTGGCACAGGGTCTGGTTTTCTTGCAAGGATTTTATCTGATAACTTTGAATTTGTAGTAGCCACTGACATTAATTTTAGCGCATTACAAAAGGCACATGAGGTTGTAGAAAATTGCATCTGTTGCAATGCATCAGATGCTATAAATTGCAATTTTGATCTGGTGGTATGTAACTTGCCATACTTGCCATCAGAAGAAATCACTGATCCTGCAGTGGATGGTCTGGCAGAAGGTCTTGGTGTTACCACAAATATAATAAAATCTGCAAGCAAAACGATAAGACAAAACGGTAAGCTGGTATACCTAACATCATCTCTTGCAAATTACCAAGAACTAGTAAGAAGAACTGAGGGTCTTGGTTTTTCTGTAAGAATAATGGCAAAAAAGAAGCTATTCTTTGAAGAGTTGGTACTTGTGGAATGTGTCAAGCTCTAAACTTATCTGGCAGAGAAAAGCATTACTCATAAGACATGAGCGGGGTTTATCTTTAAAATGAATGTCTTTGATTCATTGAAACCAAGGTATATGACATATGGTATTGGAACAATACTCTGTCTTTTCATGATGACGTCAAGCGCGTACGCCGCAGACACTCAAGTAACAATAGTCAATGGCACGTCAAACCATTGCTTGCCATATCAATCATGTTACAAGCCTTTTGAGGTTGACATATCTCCTGGCTCTACTG
>JAGWFT010000069.1 GCA_028867755.1 Nitrososphaerota archaeon | reverse complement strand
AAGTGATTTAGAAAAATCACCCCCTCTCTTTTCATTTTATTAAGTCCCCGACTGGATAGTTTACTTATCTGAACAGTCCTTTATTTTCACGATTAAATTCCAGAGTCCACTTTCGGATGTAATACGTTGGCACTCCAACGGTTATCGGCAAAGCAATTATCATTCCAGCAGGCCAAGATATTGCCAGGTTGATTATTAGTGCAATGAAAAAAATTACAACCTCGACCATAGATCCATAAAACAATTTTCTAATCCTATAAAATGCAATCATCTGCGAAATAAAACTTGGAATCAATGCAAGAACCAGTTGACTTTTGAGGCCTACTCGTTTAGTGTTGCCATCAGTATCTAAGCTCACAGTAAATCCTTCGGTCCTGCCATACTAATTTCTGCCTATTGAGGCAAAGAAAAGCGCTCACAATCACTTTTCAGATTCTAGTTGCTTTACAGTTTCTTCAAATTTACTCAGAGGCACAATTTTTATCTTACTTATTGACGAAATTCCAGCAACGATGCAAAGTTGTTCTATGTCATGTGCGCTTTTTCCATCCAGGATAATTACCC
>JAGWFT010000068.1 GCA_028867755.1 Nitrososphaerota archaeon | reverse complement strand
TTTTGTAGAAATTATAGGATGGGTAATGTCATAATTACTTAAACACCAGAACTAACCTTAATAACATGCAAAATGAGGTCGTATTTCATTGGGCCGATGGTCTAGCCTGGTAGGATACCCCCCTGACACGGGGGTGGTCGAGAGTTCAAATCTCTCTCGGCCCATACTCTCTCACTTTATGGGCATCTGTATTTTTTCGAGTATTACCTTAGAATTTGGCAATACTGCAACAAATCTCCAGCCTTCTGCGATCAACTTTTCAGCCTCTTTGCTTGACACAACTTTCTGACTTGTGAGTTGTTCCCTGTATTCTAAATTCTCCTGCATTTGTCCAACACTTGCAATCACGTTTTGATCTTTTTGTTTTGTTGATGGAACTTTTTAGATATTACTCATAACTGTATAGAAAAGGATCTTTAGATCGTCACGTCTAAATACACGGGTTCAAGTCCTGTAAGATCAAAATTATTGCATTAATATTTTACTCACAAATCTTACTGAGAAATCCTGCTTGATGATTATATGCAATTATTTATTCCAGTTTTATAACGTGATAAACAAACAT
>JAGWFT010000067.1 GCA_028867755.1 Nitrososphaerota archaeon | reverse complement strand
AAAGCAAAATTCGATTCACAATTAAGAAAACAGATTCATACTAGGCCTGGATTGCTTGAACAGCTAAAATCAAGCCAGAAAGCCGAGCTAGTACTACGACCAAGAGTTCAATCTTTGATTAAAAGAGAGGCTCAAACAACCAAGGCATTACAATCAATGGAGAAGCGATTGGAAGAAGTTATGGCTCAGAGGAGAAAAGCGACAAGAAAGGCCAAGAAAAAATCTAGAAAATCAAGAGTCAAAAAACGAAGAGTTGCCAAAACAAAGAAATCTGCTGGAAAGAAAACAAAAAGGACAAAGACAAGAACTAGAACGGCAAAAACAAAGATGTCAAGGAAAAAAGCAGTAAGACGAAAAGTAGCAAAGAGAAAAATAACGAAACGAAAAGCAAAAGCACGAAGATCAAAATCAAAACGAAGATAGCAGTCCTACGCTTCATTAATATTGAATAATTTTTTTCCGTAACACATGTCGCTTCCTAACAGAATTATTGTGGAAGTAACCGAGATTCCAAAACTCAAGAACCCTTCATTAATCTGCGGTCTACCGGGAAGTGGATATGTGGGAAAGCTTGCA
>JAGWFT010000066.1 GCA_028867755.1 Nitrososphaerota archaeon | reverse complement strand
CAGAGTCGCATCTTACTGTAAATGGAGATTGCATCATTGGAGTCGGCGCAAGTTCTGGATGCAGTGACTTGCCAGAGAAAATGAAAATGCTTTTGCAAAATTCAAAGTCTACTGTCAACTGTACCATTTTGGTAAAAGACTTTACATTCAAAGTAAAGGGTCAGGGAAGCGATAATCTGACACTTACAAATTCACATGATATCGTAATTAGAAAAAGCGCTTTTACCTGTCCTAGAACAATGGCCACCAACTGCAATGCTGCATCAGATGCCATTCCAAGACAGATGATAAAGGTATTGCAAAATCCCGACACTACAGGAATCTTTGCAATAGAGGTTACCTAATTATTTTTGAATCATGGAACCGTTGTCTTCAAACACTTTTGCCATTGCCCGATTTACAATCTCGACTAGAAGATATTCTTCATAGTTTGACTCGAGATTATTTTTTGAGCTTTTTTTCTTCATTTTTGAACCTGCTGTCTGGGCAATGTTTTTGAATACTTTTTCTAGCTTGACAGATGCGTCAACAATTGTTTTAGAAAAGTCGTTTTCAAAATTTGTCGGAAGCTTGTGGC
>JAGWFT010000065.1 GCA_028867755.1 Nitrososphaerota archaeon | reverse complement strand
AGCGGGTGGATGTAAAAAATATTTCTTAATTTGGAGTTTATTGGATTGTTATGGGCGTGGTTACTGTGCCAACTATGCTCTTCACTTGCACGATATAGGATCCAGTACTAATTGATGTTGGAACAAGCCATTCTGTACTATAGTCTCCACTGTTTGTTGACTGGATATCTAAAGTAACAAGGGTAGAGTTGCTTGCAAGTATGCTAATAATCACACCCACTTGCTGGCCTGCACCAGTTCCTGAAATTCGAACAAGTGATCCTGTAGAATAGATTGGGGGACTTTTATCCAATTGTACAGTCATTAAGGATTGAGACTGTACGTTCACATCCAAACTTTTGTGATCTATACCACTTGTAGCGTCGAGCTTCCAAGTGCCAGGTACCCCGTCATCAGGTATTCTAAAGTCAAATGCCGAAAAGATGCCTTTTTTGTCTACAAATGTTTGTTCTGATTTTACTTGCTGTCCGTTTGGATTTGATAAAGCAAGCTGTATGATACAATCTGGGTTGGCATTTCCAAAGATGAGGAGACCATCTCCAGGTGAGTATGTGTCTTTTACAGTTCTAAGAGATAT
>JAGWFT010000064.1 GCA_028867755.1 Nitrososphaerota archaeon | reverse complement strand
AATTCAGGATGGAATTGCAAAATGTCTACAGGAACCGCCAAGAATCATTGTACGAAGGACACTGTCAAAGGCAAGACACCAGTACACGACCTTCTTGAGTTCAAGTGGAACGAAAAAACTTGTGGCATACCTTAACGAGAGACTTGCATACGGTGAAAAGATGACAAGCGAATCTGCATTGATAGCACCGGATTCAAAACACCATTACGGAAGGGGAAGAAATTCCACAAAAAAATTCCTTCCAACACTACAAATCTCAAAGATTGTCAGGGAGACATTCAGACCGAGATTTCAGTGGAGACCGTATGTGTTAAGGTCATACTTTGCTACGCAGTTGCTCATGGCAGAGTCTCAAGGGAAAATTGCACATGACTTTCGTGTCTTCTTCATGGGACACAAGGGAACAATCGAGGCAACATATACCACAAACAAGAAAATGTTGACAGACGAACTTGTGCAGGAAATGCGAAATGCATTTGGCAGAAGTGAGGAATTTTTGGACCTTGATCTGAAAAATGGAAAAAAGATTCCCAGTCTGATATCTGCACAAACAGGTCCTGATGATCAGATGAAAGTTGCA
>JAGWFT010000063.1:284-584 GCA_028867755.1 Nitrososphaerota archaeon | reverse complement strand
AGAATTTTATCATCTGGTGATGATACATAGATGTCGCCTTTTGAGTCAAGTGCTATTCCATTAGTTGCTGTAAAATTATTATTGCCTGTAAGTAAAGATTTGAACTCATTCATGAAAGTAAAATGTGTATCAAATTCTTGAATTGTGTTTCTTCCAGAATCTGCAACAAGAAGGTCTTCTTGACTGTCTGCAGCAAGTCCGACTGGAGTATGAAATGTTCC
Organism: Nitrososphaerota archaeon; assembly: GCA_028867755.1. Classification (GTDB taxonomy): domain Archaea; phylum Thermoproteota; class Nitrososphaeria; order Nitrososphaerales; family Nitrosopumilaceae; genus Nitrosotalea. The sequence goes on along the minus strand of JAGWFT010000063.1, from coordinate 363 downwards.
TTTGCTATTGCCATAACTTCCCCAAGAATAAATGAATTCTCCATTATCTTTGTTAAACATGTCTACTCTTGCATTTCCT
>JAGWFT010000063.1:0-274 GCA_028867755.1 Nitrososphaerota archaeon | reverse complement strand
TGACCATTCCCTGATCCCAGATTTCCCCATGATGACAGCAATTTTCCATTAGAATCAAACTTTTTTATTTGCGAGTTTCCAGAATCTACTACATAAATATCACCACTAGAATCAATAGCTATTCCAGTTGGAGCAGTAAAGTTTGTTGCAAAGTTTGATACAAAAGTAGGCACACTAAACTGATTTGTATTAAGCATTTCAATGTCATTTACCGGAGAACCAATAACGAAATAAGGAATAGATCTAACTATTCCGCCATAATCTATGTAAAGTT
>JAGWFT010000062.1 GCA_028867755.1 Nitrososphaerota archaeon | reverse complement strand
ATACCAGTGGAGATTTACCATTGAAATCAAAATATAGTGTTATAAGCAAAAATAATTACAACATATTACATAAACATCATAGTACATATGTAAATTTCATATTTATCAAGTCAAAAAAGATCCAAAATCGATCAAGATCAGTAAACCTACGATCGCTAAATCCAACCACTTTGATATACCGGATCGGTGTGTAAAAATGAACAATGAAGAATTACAACAATCAATTTTTGATTCTGATGCAGATTCTGCCATGTATGAACATAAGATGGCATTTGACAAGCTAAAAGATGAGCTTGCCAAGTTTGGTCTCACATCAAATCAAAGTAAGGTGTACACATATCTTGGAAAATATGGTTCCAGAACAGCCCCAGAAGTATGCAAGGCACTCAAACTACCAAGAACTGAGACATATCACCTATTGACAGTATTACAAAATAAAGGACTAGTATCTGCTACATTCCAAAATCCCATACGATTTTCTGCAGAACCATTGAACAAGGCAATATGGGTTCTTGTCAATGCAGAAAAAGAGCGTGTCAATACTTTAGAAAATCAAGAAAAAGAGATAAAAAAACTATGGGATTC
>JAGWFT010000061.1 GCA_028867755.1 Nitrososphaerota archaeon | reverse complement strand
AAGAGATAGCAGATGTTAAAGAATTCTACAAGGCAAAAGCCGAGGGCAAAACAAAGACAAGTTCATTAGAAGAATTCCTCAAAGAATTACACGAATAAATTGTGGATACCAGAAAGAACTAAAATTTACAAACAATACAAAGCACTTCATTCTGATTTACAAAAAAATTGATTTGGCAATAATTGAATTAACCGTCAGAAAACCCCAATGAATTAGGCAATTATAAACCCAGTATCAAAGCCTATGCTTATGTCCTTGATAAAAGTAATAGAATTCTCTACAACGTATCATTTAACGAAAATGTAATTGAATTCATACGTGTAGGCAGTCATAAACAAGTATATGGTAAAGATTAAGCGAGCTATTAGGCAAAGGGACTGGTTGAAAAGTTCCACTCGGATCAATCCAGCTTACTACAAGTTAACTTGATTTCTAATGCTTCACTTACCTGTTTATATAATTACTATCATATAGTAACTATACAAATGATAGTTCAAACAAGCCTAAACAAACAAGAGGAAGATAATCTTGGCTAGTCAAAAAGTTGCAATTGTTACTGGCAGCTCAGGTGGCCACCTGAGCTGC
>JAGWFT010000060.1 GCA_028867755.1 Nitrososphaerota archaeon | reverse complement strand
AGATGATAATTGGTATTTCCCCTCCTCATCAAGACTACCTCTACACAGGTCATAAAGGCCAGTTTGTTTTGCTCCCGTGTAGAATGCATCACCGTGAACCATATACGGTATTTTATAATATTTTGTATCATGGGATTTGGAATTGATGACATTTGTCATTGTTGGACATGTAAACAAGTTTTGAAGACAGCAGATCTTTCATGCTAGAGATGGTTTGGTTGACCTCACTGGCTTTGCTATAGCCCTTGCAATTTTCTTTTCTTTCATTATTACCCAGCCAAACCCAATGCTTGCCATTCCACAGGTAACTGCTTCCACAGCAATTCTTAGCAGAGTACTTGCTCTAGGTTGATGAAGAGCTGACAGGTTATAGATTACAGGTTCGTTTCGACTATCTGGGTGAGTTTTGTAAATCACGAATCTTCTTTTTGACTACAAGTACTCCTGTGTATTCAAAATCCTACAATGACAAGTGTTTACAAAATCAATATTTGTGAATTGATCATCTATGTTATACTGGCTGGCTTTATTTCCACATCGTCTCGATTATAGAATATCTTTTCAGGAGATATGGTAATAGTACAG
>JAGWFT010000005.1 GCA_028867755.1 Nitrososphaerota archaeon | reverse complement strand
TGTACCAGTAGATCCAAATTGGAATTGGTAGACGCCGGCTGAGTTGAACTTTTCTACTCTGTTGTTGCCATAATCTGTGACATAGATGTTGTCTGTAGAATCAAGTGCGATGCCGGCTGGACCATTAAACTGACCGTTGGTTGTACCAGTAGATCCAAATTGGAATTGGTAGACGCCGGCTGAGTTGAACTTTTCTACTCTGTTGTTGCCATAATCTGTGACATAGATGTTATCTGTAGAATCAAGTGCGATGCCGGCTGGACCATTAAATTGACCGTTGCCGGAATCTGTTGAACAAGCACCAGATGTACAACCTAATTGGAATTGGTAGACGCCGGCTGAGTTGAACTTTTCTACTCTGTTGTTGCCATAATCTGTGACATAGATGTTGCCTGTAGAATCAAGTGCAATGCGATTTGGGCCATCAAACTGACCGTTGGCTGTACCAGTAGATCCAAATTGGAATTGGTAGACGCCGGCTGAGTTGAACTTTTCTACTCTATTGTTGCCTCTATCTACAACATAGATGTTGCCTGTAGAATCAAGTGCAATGCGATTTGGGCCATCAAACTGACCGTTGGCTGTACCAGTAGATCCAAATTGGAATTGGTAGACGCCGGCTGAGTTGAACTTTTCTACTCTATTGTTGCCTCTATCTACAACATAGATGTTGCCTGTAGAATCAAGTGCAATGCCAACTGGACCATTAAACTGACCGTTGGTTGTACCAGTAGATCCAAATTGGAATTGGTAGACGCCGGCTGAGTTGAACTTTTCTACTCTGTTGTTGTAATAATCTGTGACATAGATGTTGCCTGTAGAATCAAGTGCAATGGCATATGGACCATTAAACTGACCGTTGGTTGTACCACTAAAGCTAAACATCACACAGTCATTACAGAATTCTGTAGTGACATGATTTGTTGTGTCACAGTTTGTACCCGAGCTGCAATTTCCAATCCATCCTTGGAATGTACCGGCTGAGTTGAACTTTTCTACTCTGTTGTTATTTTCATCTACAACATAGATGTTGTCTGTAGAATCAAGTGCGATGCCGGCTGGACCATTAAACTGACCGTTGGCTGTACCAGTAGATCCAAATTGGAATTGGTAGACGCCGGCTGAGTTGAACTTTTCTACTCTGTTGTTGCCATAATCTGTGACATAGATGTTATCTGTAGAATCAAGTGCGATGCCGGCTGGACCATTAAATTGACCGTTGCCGGAATCTGTTGAACAAGCACCAGATGTACAACCTAATTGGAATTGGTAGACGCCGGCTGAGTTGAACTTTTCTACTCTGTTGTTGCCATAATCTGTGACATAGATGTTGCCTGTAGAATCAAGTGCAATGGCATATGGACCATTAAACTGACCGTTGGTTGTACCAGTAGATCCAAATTGGAATTGGTAGACGCCGGCTGAGTTGAACTTTT
>JAGWFT010000059.1:326-585 GCA_028867755.1 Nitrososphaerota archaeon | reverse complement strand
CTTGTTTGATATTGTAGGACACTGGATTAAAACGGAAATCTCCTGTCGTTTTCAATCCAGAGAAAACCTGAATTACAAAACATGTACAAGGACTTGGAGGTTATCAAGGGATCACACGATGTTGTATTCATCTATCCAAGTTTTACCCAAGCGGCATATGAAGAGGGAGGTTTCTATGACTATTACCGCAAAAATTGTGATTCAAGGTGTCTTACAGTACCAATACCCACAAGCGTAAACGGATTCCAGTCTTCAAGCA
>JAGWFT010000059.1:0-316 GCA_028867755.1 Nitrososphaerota archaeon | reverse complement strand
GCATGGGTCCTCAAACTACTCAACTATTCATATGTAAAAGACCAAGACGTTGACAAGAATCCTGATATCCTAAAACAGTACAAGAGGGTGATAATACTGCACAATGAATATGTAACAAAAAAAGAATTTGATGCAATAACTAGTCATCCCGATGTGGTCTTTTTGTATCCTAATGCACTTTATGCCCAAGTCCAAACAAACTATGACAATGATACCATCACTCTAGTACGCGGTCATGGCTATCCAGATTCAGCAATTAGAAACGGGTTTGACTGGAAGTATGACAATTCAAGATACGAGTATGACATTGACTGCA
>JAGWFT010000058.1 GCA_028867755.1 Nitrososphaerota archaeon | reverse complement strand
CATTTCTGAAGTGAATAAGAAAATGTCTCGTTTTACTCCTACATATGAAGAAGCATCATGTACTGGTGTAGTAGATGTGACAGTAGAAAGGACATAACCGATAACAATGATGATACTAGATATGGATATCAGTAAGGCAATCTTGTTGCCATCTTTATTCATAAAGATATCAAAGATTCGTTGCATTTTAAGATAGAGTATAAGCACTTGTCAGAAATTGTTTGGTAAACTTGACCGTTACACAATAAAGACTTTTTAAAGCATGCTTTTTGTGGCTTAAAACAGAACAATTGTAATGAGTTTTCATTTGAGTGTACTTGCAACCAGAATTCCATTTGCCCAGTAAAATCCAGTTTGACCAGACGGCAATACATCATATGTATAAGTTCCATTGTATATCACCTGTTCCACACTTTTTATTTTAGAACCATCAAGATCATCTCCTATCAATAACTCTCCGAAGAGTCTGTCATCTGCTGTTGGATGGTTTGGTGATACATACAACTCTCTTTTATCAGCTAAAACTACATGAACCATGATATGACCGGGAGGAGCCATAGTTCTTCCGGTCTTCAATATCATTCCAG
>JAGWFT010000057.1 GCA_028867755.1 Nitrososphaerota archaeon | reverse complement strand
TTTAGATGGTTTGTAATTGTTTGAAATAAAAAATTAGAGAAGGAGTTTTGTAGCTACTCCGGTAAGCTTACTGCGCATTTTGTGTGAAATTATTTTCACAAAACGTCTTGTCCAAACCCTCTGTGGGGAGAGAAACCTGTGGATTCAAACCTATGAGAGTCCGAGTCTTACCAGATTCGAATCTTCCGGATGTGGATACAACACAGTATCTTGTTCCAGACTACAAACATCCTAAAAAAATGCACGATACGTGTAATGGTCAGAAATATTGCATGAATTGCAATATGGACCTTTAATCCATTTTTTAAAACAGATTAAATTAAAAAGTCGTACAGATACATGTTGGAATATGCGATCAAAATTCCTCTTTTCTGATCTTGAAGGGTTTACCAAGTATATCGTTTTAGTCAGCAAAAAGCATCATGAAAGTATTATAACGACAACTTGGAAAGTAATGTGATGGGTATGTTTGAGGAATTGGAATATTCATCTATGTCTGTCGCAAAGTTGCTTGGCCGTCCGTTAAATGATATAGAAACAAAATATGCACCAAAAATGCTCTATGTCAAAGGACCGATGGATATTCC
>JAGWFT010000056.1 GCA_028867755.1 Nitrososphaerota archaeon | reverse complement strand
AGTCTGCTGATCTGAGTTTCGATTCGACAATGTCTGATTTGAGATTACAGTGAAGTTTGCTTCTGCCATCTTGTTGTCAAGTGTAGCAACCATCATGTATGTTCCAGTCTTGTTGATTACTGGTAATGCATTTGTAGAATATTCCCTGACTTGATAGGTAAAAACCCCAGAAGAAATTACTGGTACAGGTTCAGTGCGCGTATAACAAAATGGGCAGTTGAACCACACTTGGACTCCATTTGCATCAAGGATTTTCACCTCAGGTTCTGTATACCAGTAATATCCAGAATAAACTACTGAAGCATTGATTGGCTGATCTACAAAATAGTTTTGTCGTAAACCATCTATACTCATATTCTTAAGGAGAGGCGGTGGTTGAGTTGTCCCAAGAGCCCAGCCCCATGTGATTAGATTACTTGCAGTAAGAGGACGTACGCAGGCAGGAGAAAGGTCTTCTGCCTTGAGAATCAACTGAAAACCTGTACGACAGTGGAAATCCTGCGGCAAGGTTCCAGGAAACATTTTGTGTTGTTGCAAAGGACTAAGGGTTTTCAGATATTGGTCAATGTCATAACTGAGAAAAAAGTGCG
>JAGWFT010000055.1 GCA_028867755.1 Nitrososphaerota archaeon | reverse complement strand
AAATTTTTCGATTTTATAGAATAAAAATTTTGTTCATGAGTTCTTCCTATCACTAATAAGCAAAAAAACAGTCCAAAACATGGCGAACATTCCTTGTTTGTGATGCAGGAACTCAGACTCACCACCAGGGTCTGAACGATCCTTACCCGCACAGGCAAGGAACGCCTACATTAATCACATATTGACGGGTCGGCATGAGACCGCGATGACAGAGTAGATCATTTCATTTTTTCCTTGCAAACTAGCGAAATGCCCAAAACACTTGATGACGTATATGATTTCATGGGCTTTGTACTATACAGCAAAAGACATGGCCTTTATAGAAAATCATTTGTTTTGCATTCTAGCGATTGTAAAGTAGATAAAGAGGAAGACTAGATTCTTAGACACATTCCAGTTGATAAACATCATAAATAACCAAGCCTTGGTTTTGTCATGAACAAGCACGAAGTCAATAAATCCCTTCTAAGCAAATTTACCCTAAATCAGCTACACGAGTTTTGCAAGACACACAAGAGAGAGATGAACCAGATAGATTACAGGGACAGAGTAATTCTTGGCGAATCAGATCCTGAAATAATAAAGAAAAGATT
>JAGWFT010000054.1 GCA_028867755.1 Nitrososphaerota archaeon | reverse complement strand
ACAATTTAACAAAACATCAATCGTCATATATCCACCTATTAAGATAAACTCTGAACATTATATAAACAAAGAAAATAAAGTGATAACCGTTTCTCGATTCTCACCAAATAAAAAACTTGATTTTGCTTTTGATGTCATGAAAAATCTACCTTATGATTGGGATCTTATTGCATCTATTACTTCAAAATCTGAATATCTATTATATAAAAAACTATTAGGTGAAAACAAACAATATGCAAAAAAAAATATTTATCTAAATATTGATAGTAAGAGTATTGAAAGCATATTATCACAGTACAAAGTGTATTTTCATGCATCGCCTGAAACCTTTGGCTTATCTGTAGTCGAAGCAATATCAAACGGCTGTATTCCAATAGTACCAAATAATTCTGCTCATCTTGAGACTGTACCTTTTACAGAATTACGATTTAATAGTAAATCAGAAGCTATTAGATTAATCAATGATGCAATGAATGGAAAATTTGATTATCTACAACAAAGTTTGATTGAAAACTTAATAAAATTCTCTGAAAAGAATTTTATCGATAAAATATTAAATATTATGAAGATATGAAAAAACAAGAATCAATCATGTGTGAAAACTGCA
>JAGWFT010000053.1 GCA_028867755.1 Nitrososphaerota archaeon | reverse complement strand
AATGGGCTGGTAGTTCAGCGGTAGAATACCCGCCTTGCACGCGGGGGGTCAGGGGTTCAAATCCCCTCCAGTCCATTTCATCTGTGTATTGGGACAGGGTCATGTCCGCAATCCTGATGCATTAGGATTGCTTTTTCTTTTTTTATACATGACTTGGAACTCCAAAATAGAAACGTTGTCATAGAAAATAGTGATGGATGGTAAAATACAAGCCAAGTCTATAGATTCTTATGATATAACGTTTTCATTTCTGTTTTTAGTAGAGATCCTACAAGAATCATTGCATGTGAATCGCAGTAACATTATTCAAAAGAAAAACAAAATCCACTGTGGAAAACGGAATTCCAAAGCCTACTAATCCATTCCTGAAAGAGTGGGGAAGTTTTTTTAATTCAAAAACAAACAAAATGGTTGATATTGTACTTATGGTTCCTATGCTGCTAAATATGATGCGGGGCAACAACTGCAAAATAATACTGTTAAAGTCGATCGTAATATAGTAATTTCCTATTAATGATGAAAATACACCGACCAGACAACCTGTTAGCAAGCCTCTTTGAGTTGGTGTCAAATAATAGTAATGAAAAATTGATTATTGTAATAAAGTCT
>JAGWFT010000052.1 GCA_028867755.1 Nitrososphaerota archaeon | reverse complement strand
CCTCACCGTCGAACGTGTTCTGGCAGACCGCCTTCGCCACTGGTGGTCCTCAATGGATCAGAGGATTTTACCCCTACCCACTGAATACCGTCTGCCTCTCCCACTCCCTAGCTTTGTAGTATCTCCAGCGGCCAATCTGTTGAGCAGGTTGATTTAACCGGAGACTTGCAAAGCCAGCTACGGATGCTTTAGGCCCAATAAACGTCCTGATCACTCGAGGTGCTGGTATTACCGCGGCGGCTGACACCAGACTTGCCCACCCCTTATTCACCGGTGCTTTTAGGACCGGCAAAAGATTCCTTTAGCAGGAATCACTCGGACTAACCCAGTCGTGCTTTCGCACATTGCTAAGGTTTCTCGCCTGCTGCGCCCCATAGGGCCTGGGTCCGTGTCTCAGTACCCATCTCCGGGCTTCTCCTCTCAGAGCCCGTACCTGTAATAGTCTTGGTGGGCCATTACCTCACCAACAAACTGATAGGCCGCAGTCGCATCCTACGGCAGTAAACTATTTCGACCATGAGCCATTCCAGGCATCATGATCTATCGCGGTTTATTCTCAGTTTCCCGAGGTTATCCACGTCCATAGGTTAGCTTGACCACGTGTTACTGAGC
>JAGWFT010000051.1 GCA_028867755.1 Nitrososphaerota archaeon | reverse complement strand
CTATGATCCTTTTCATTGCAGGCACTGTAGGCATATTTGTAGGAGCCGAGCCGTTTGTACATGCTTTGGAAGGAGTATCAGTTGACATTGGGGTATCCGTTGTTGTCCTTGCAGTAGTAGTTAGTCCAATTGCAGGAGAAATGCCTGAAAAGATCTCCATGATACTTCTTGCCCGAAAAGGAGCAAACGGAGCATCAATTGCAGTAGCAAACGTTCTTGGCTCTAAGATATTGAACAATACTTTACTTTTGTCAGTTGCAATCTTTGCCGCAATGAGCTACCGTGGACTTGTTGCCAAGATACCCAACACCGCCCTATTAGAAAATCAGATGATACTTGTCACAGTTATAACAATAATTGCTCTTATTCCAATGTTCAAAAACAAACTAGGGCTCAAATCTGGGATGATGCTACTTGTTTTGTACGCAGTAGGGATTGGAATGCAGTTTGTCTTACCTACTCTTTAAAGTGGAGTTGCCACTATGTTGTCAACTCTTACAGTGGGTGTTATGGATGGCAGAGAACTCCACTGGAGAATGTTCTTTGAATCGTTTCCAACTGCTGTTATGTTTTTTAACAATGACTTGATATTGTGAACTATTCTTACTGACTTGGC
>JAGWFT010000050.1 GCA_028867755.1 Nitrososphaerota archaeon | reverse complement strand
ATCATCAAGAGTGTTTGATCCGTATGTGCCTTTTGAACCGCACACTCCAACAGAGGGAGAAATCCATTTTGAGGAAAAATCATTTGGAGATAATTCCGAGTCTGGCAACATTGTACTGTATGATGGTTTTGAGATTCAAAACATTGTAAAAAATATAATTCCAGAAGAGGAATCATCGTATGATACATTACATATTGTTTTTACCACAAGACTTGGTTGTACATACGATTGTGAAGATTACAGATATCATGGAAGGGCAGTCATCTGTTCCAATCCTTCCATAATCTCAACTACAGGAATAATTGAGGCACCTGCAAAACCGCGTGCATATTACATCATCATGCAACACAGCATATCCCAGGGCCTAAACCTTGATGCGCTAAAAGATCAGTTCAGGGGAAAATTCCTAGAATATCATGACAGAAACCTAGACAAGGTGATACGAGGATATGCACTACAGGCAATATTTTACCACATTACATCAGAGCCATTTTGTGATTCAAAAGACTGTATGCTATACAATGCACACTGGCAAGAAGAACTCATACATGCACAAATTGATCTTGGAAAACTCTGTATGAATCACCAGAGAATTCTTGAATCGATCAAAAGATCGGAAG
>JAGWFT010000004.1 GCA_028867755.1 Nitrososphaerota archaeon | reverse complement strand
AACAACCCAATACATCAGCTCAGTCACATACATAGAGACTATATGCGACGATTCATTTTATTTTGAATCCTAGTGGTAACTATTGTTACTCTGGATTTATGTGCAAAATAAAAGCAAACGACTTCCTCGATAAAGAGTAAAAATGGAAAGCCTCCCGTTTACGCACAAAAACGGCGATACAACTAGCGTTATGACGTCAGTGTGATTTGTATTTGACTAAAACCGAAATCCTTTTTTCAAAGATAATGTTCAAAGTTCACAATGGGTTTCGGTGACTTTCTTGGAAAAGTTGCAGGAGATATAGGTAATACTATCAAAGATGCCAACGAAGAAAGAAAAGAGAGAATGAGACTCAGAGATGAGCAGGCAGAAAAGGATAGAAGGATACGCGAACAGATATTACGAGATAAATCTAAACTATTAGACAAATTTGACTTTCCACAACTCAAACAGCTTTGCCGAGATATGCTGGGAAGAGAGCCACGATCTGAATTCATAGATGAAAAAACTGGTGCAAAATATAGAGTAGAACAAGATAGGCACGATTATGTTGAATTCATCATAAATGAAAGCGGATTGAGATATTCACACATTAAAGATTATGCATTAAAAAATAAGATTGTTACTCCAAGCTTTTTTGGAGAGGAATCTTCAACAAGCTCACCCAAACAAAATGATTTTGAAATCATCATTAATTCAATAATGGCGCAATTTGAGCCTGAAAAAATTACAGATGAGGAACATTTGCAGGCACAAGTCACCATATTCTTAAAAGCAAAATTTCCAGAAAAGAAAATTGAAAGAGAAGTTTCAACAAAGAGAGGCGATAAGTTAGATATAGTAATAGATGGAAATTTTGTTTTTGAATTGAAAGTTCCACAGGATAGAACAGCTCTTAGAAATCTTAGTGCACAACTTGAAGAATACAAAGAAGAATATCCAAATATTTGTGCAGTAATTTATGATGATGAGAGTAAGAATCTCACCACTGATATTAATGAGTATGTGGATAAATACAAGAGAAATTACGGTATTCAAAGTATAATTCTTAGAGGCAGAAAAAGAGGATGATCAAAGCTGGTTAAAATAATTTAAAGAAATCGGTAAAGAATCAATCTTCTTCCTTTGAAACCGCTCGTCTACACACTAAACCAAATCATCATCTTCAGAATAGAATTCTTCACGAATCTCTTTGGTCCAAGTTGACTTGTCTCCATATTTTGCAATAAACTCCTTTTCTCGTTCTTCAAACTTTACCTCATATTCTCTTTCTTTTATTGCATTATCCATTACTTTGTGAACTTCTTCATTTGAGATATAGTCTCGCGTCGTTGCAAAAGGTAGCAGTGAATACTTCTCTCTGTACACTGAATCCATATCATCTCGGCCGCACACCCCAAGACCTAAACCCATCATCTTAGAGAAAATGGATTTGGCATAAGCAACATCACATTTTGTCAAATCAATTATTGCCTGAATTATTTCCCTTTCAGTATACGCACAGTATTCATGTGCACCATCAATTACCAGGTGTCGGACTATTTTCTTTACTATCTCATGACTCTCATCTTTTTCTGGGATGCTCTTGTCTGTTAATACCAGATTGGAGCATAGATTGTATTTTTTCTCGTTCATTTCTGCAATGTGATTTGAGATTTTAGTAAGGTCTCCAACGAGATGTTTTGGAACTGGTTTGTCTTCTTGAATCAACCTAGACATCTCCTCAAATGCATTATCGAAAAGCTGATGCATTTTAAGGATCAATCGCTCATATGACAAGACAAGCTGAGTCGTTTCAATATTTTTTCTCTCAATGAGATTGTCAGACTGTGATTCTAGTATTTGTTTTGAAAACTCGTTATAATATTTGTAGATCGTCTTGATATTGTATCAAGTTTCTCTGGATGCGGTTACCGCACTGACATTTTTTTCATAAAATTCAATTATTTTTTCTTGCATGCCAGTTCGATTTTTTATGTTAGGTCTTCCTTTCTTGTGAGTGGATTCCAGTGCCAATGTATCTCTTTATCTAATCATTGAGATTAAGGCAACTTCGCATCAACTCTGTACTAATTGTTAGCTGATCATAAATCGGAGATGTTAAATAATTAAAAAAATTCAAATGTGAATTTTTTACCATTTATTACCAATTTACATATAGCCGACTAATCACTATGATATATTATGGCACTTGGTATGATGTGGATAATTCCAGGAATGATTCTTTTGGGTGCAATGACATTTGGCGGAATTCATTTGTGGATAAAAAGAAGAAGGGAGGCCAAGGATGTTGCCTTGTATGGAAGTAGAATTCGACCTGATTTTTATGAAGATGAAAATTCTGAGATCTAGTGGAAACATTTGAAAAATACCAAAGTTACCAACAACATGACATGAAGGAATTGGACATACCTAGAAACAGAATTCCAGTAGACTCTTACAAGAAAAGAATCTGTGATAAGGAAAAATGTGGTAAAGAAGGAAGTTATTCTTCAAAGCAAGGATACTTTTGTTTGGATCATATACTAGATTATGATATGCTGTGCCCAAATGATGACTGCCCAAGAAAGGGGCTTGCCATGGAAAAACTAGTTTCTGATATTAAAAAAGACATCAAGGGAGACTTGCATCAGATATTTTTGTGTCAATCCTGTGGCTATAGACACGATCATACGGTAAATGTTTAGTTGAGACTTTTTTGAAAGTTGCAACTATGCTCCACCTGTTATGTGTAATATAAAATAAAAGAGGTTGCCGTTTTGTACGGCTTTTATGAATAGGCTGCTGATATAGAACCATACATTGTGGCATAGGCTTGATCAATTGCCTGATCTCTTGTGCCGTCTGCATTGCCTACTGCAGTTGTTTGTGCAGCGTTAGCCTGTGCAATGGAATTGTCCTTTGTTTGCTCTAATGGAGCTAAAGAGTTCCAATAAGCTTGTAACGCGGTATTCCATGTCTTGCCATTGCTGGTGTAAGCATTATCAAGGGTGACTCTGGCGCTAATTTCTCCACTGATATATGTGGTCTGGGCAGTCCCTAATGCTTGGTCTCTTGTAGTATCAGCATTTTCCACGGCGTTGATTCTTGTCTGTCTTGCTTGCAAGATGGCATTATCGGCAGTTACATGTGCCTGACCTATTGTCTGCGCCCTTGTTGCAAGTGTAGCATTACCAATCGTTGTATAGAATGTTGCCTGTGCAGTTCCATCGTTTCCATCGCGTGTGGCAAGAGCAGTGTAGACAGCAGTCTGGTGTGCTAACCACGCATTATTTACTGCCTTGTCCTTAGTAACATCAGCAGAAACGATCGCATTTGTTTTGGTGGTTTCATCTGTTGCAATTGCCTGATCTCTTGTTACCATGGCTTGCCCAATTGTAGTTGCATTATGTACGCCACGAACAGCGGTTTGGTATGCCTCTCTTGCACTTTGGACAGCTTGATTGTATGCAAAATTAGCATTTTGTACAGCTTGTGTATGGGCAACATCGGCGTCCTGTACTGCCTGCTTGTATGTTAGATCAGCAGTCTGTACTGCCTGCTTGTATGTTAGCTGATCCTGTTGTGTTGTCTGTTTTAATGTCTCTCTCGCAGCTTGCTTTTCATTTGTTCCAGTGTTGGCATTGGTATTTGCATTGGCATTGGAGCCGGTGCCATTATTTGAGGCATTGACACCTACACCAACATTAGTAGAATTTCCATTATCTGCCATTGCTGGTGTTATCACCAAATTGCCTGCAAAGAAGGAAACAACTAGTACGGATATGACCGCAAATGCTGTCACCTTCCATGTTAGAATAGATTTGAAGATGTTTTCATTGATTTTGTGATTGTGGATCATTTGTTCTTGTCCAAAATTAGAGATAGTACATATAATAGATTACGCAACTTTGTAACTTGACAATGATTAGTGACCATCCTGCGTAATTATTAAATAATCTCTAGTCAGGTCATACGGTCAACGCATTTACTTGTGTCAAGTAATGGTTAATTATTGGAATCATATTTCTTTGCTTAGGTAGAAAATTTGGCAAAAAGAGTAATCATGTTAATTGTATTATTTGCTTTTTTTGTTTTGTATGTGCCATTTACAAGCTATCACCAGACTAGCTTTCAATCTGATGTGACTTTTTTGAAGCCTGTTTATGGTCAAACATCTGATATCGGAAGTCTCGATCAAAGTCTAAGAGATAACTCGACTGATATTTCAAACTCTACCGATACTTCGGGAACGAATAATGGTACAGATATTACAAACCAGAAAGATGATCTTGGTGGACCAAATACAATTCCTGATGTATCAAGCGATATTGTAAATCCTGTCGAGAATACAACAGCTGCAAATGGTACTCTGGCAAATCCAACTGCCAACCAAACAGTCCCTGAATTTGGATCAGTATCGGTGCTAGTTCTAATCGCTGCTATTGCATCAATAATTCTGATATCTGCAAAGACTGGCTTACGACTTGATCCAAGATACTAGTTACAAGTAAAAAATCTGTATTTGCAAGTAAAAATGATAAACTATTCCATATAGAAACATCAAAACTAGTTAAATCAAAGCAAATACAACATCGTACCATGAAATTCGACGAGTTTTGGAGTATCATGACAGTAGATCTTGGCACACAAAAACAGTTTGCAACACAGACCAAGACATTTTATGCAAAATACTCTGGGGGAAGAATAATCATAACAACATCAGACGACTCGTTATGGACAATTGACCGCTCTACTGCAAGGCAGGTATGGACAAAGGCACTTTCCATGCATGAAAAAATGCGTTTCATTCATACAAATTATACTCATGAAAACATCCGCACTTCGTCGTACATCATATCTTTAATGAAGCATTTTGTTGCAGACGAGTCCAAGATGGAATGACTTGATTCCAAGGTTTTTGAAAGTTTTATCTAAGTTACAGTGTATTTTTGGTAAATGTCAAAGCAGACTGGTCAAATCCCAAACTCTTGTAGAATAGATGGGCTTCTTTTCTATGATGCGCAGAATCAAGCCTAATTCTATAGCATTTTTTCTTTCTTGCAATCTCCACACATGCATTTATGAGAGATCTTCCTATGCCTAGTTTCCTGTATTTTTCTTTTACAATTAATTCCGGGATGTACATCTCTGGTTCAGTATGATTGAGTCGCGTCATGAAGGAAATAGTTACTACTCCAGCAATGTCAGAGTTTAGTTCAGCTACCAAGATTGCACAGTCTTTGTCAGACGTGTATCCTGAGACTAGTTTTTGAAATTTTATTTTCTCAGCACCTGTTTTTGGCCTTGGCCTATCAAGAGTATAGAGAAGCTCTAGTATTGTAGGAATGTCTTTAGCAACTGCCTTTCTTACCTCTACATTTTTCACAACATTGTATCACTAGTATTGATCTTAAAGATTCTTCAACAAATCATGGAGGAAAGTTACGCCACTTTTTTAAACCATAACCGTCCCGTACCTATCAAACAATGAAATCTTTGAACTTTACCATAATTGTGATTTTTGCACTGTATCTATTAATGATGACAAATGCTTTTGCGCAAAATAACACAGACCAAATACCACCAAATGCAATTAGAACATCAGATGGGGGATGGATAACACCGCTTCAAACGCACACTGAAAATGGCAGCAAGCTAACAATACATTATGAAACAGGTACACCTGTTGCTGGTAATTACCTTCCTCCGGGTCCACCTCCAATGTTTGATGACATAAAAAATCAAACTCTACTGCCACCACTAGAACAATTCAAGACAGGAACCGCTGCAAGTGATGTAAAATGCAATGATGGCCTACAACTAGTCTTCAAGGCAGAAGATGGTTCTCCAGCATGTGTCAAGCCAGAATATACTGCAAAACTTGTGCAAAGAGGCTGGGCAACACAAATCATTCCGAGCGTATCAATAAAACAATCTATCCTTGCAAATGCCTCAAATGCACTGCATCTCTTGCTCTCAGAAAACTCTACTGTAATAGGACTAGGAAAAACTATAGGAATAAACATTGCAGTAAAGAACACACTTCCTGCCAACCTTACATTAAACTCACAAAATAACTGGCCACTTGAAGGGCTGGGCTTGACACCATGTACACCTGCAATGCCTTTTGGAGTTGTGTTACTGCAAGGAAATTATTTGCAGAGCAACATGACACAAGCAAAACATCTTGGAATTTATCAAAATGGCACGTACATGTGTCCAATGCTCATGTATATGTCAGCCAACAGCTATGCCTTTGAGCCTTCAAGTGACATTGCAACACTTGATACCGGAAATGGAAACTTTACAAAAGAGATGAATTTCAGTCTCTCAATTGCAGGTCTTTATGACAAGCAAGGCTTGGAACAATTCACACCTGGAGCATATACTATTGTGGGAGGCGACGAGTGGGGTCATATTGCAATACGGCATTTTACAGTTGCAAACTCGACTAGCTTGAATGTTGTAGATCATATACTAAATATTATTCCCTCATGTGTTTCAAACATACAAGATCAGTATGCAATAGCAGGACCTCCAGGTGCACCTCTATGCCCTGTAATGAATTTCCAGTCATCGGCACAAATTCTCAACTCCACTGGATTTTACGGCATATACAACTATACTAAATTCCCAGGTACGCAAAACTTTGTCTTGGAGCCAGGACACAACGGTACAATAGTATACCAAATCTCAATAGACTCTATTTACAATTGGGGAGATACTCTACATTCAAATGAAATCAACGTAACAAATGGTCTGAGCTTTATGCATGATGCGGGAATGAACAATCATCCAGGATTATATGTCTCTGTTCATCCAACATCTGAAACTATGTCAAAGAACAGTTCAGCCTTTGTTACAATAAATTTTGCTGCATCAAAAGATGCCTCTCATGGAACATACTGGGTACATCTTCCGCCAGGAATTTGCACAGGAGGACAAGACATTATACTTACAGTTACAGATTGCACGGGTAAGAAATGAAAACTCTGATTTTCTCAATAATTGCAATTCTTGCAGTAGGGACTAGTTTTGCTAGTGTAGGAAGCGCATCTGCTTGCACTTATTGCCCGCTCATACCGACGTCTCAACCGATTCAAGCAGATAATGCAAGTGATATCCAGATTCAAGATATACACGTGCAACCGTCTACTGTTAAAGTTGGAGACACACTAACAGTTTATGCAATGCTTGTCAACAATTCAACAGACCAGATATTTGTCGTAAGCGGTGTCTGTGAAGCGCCATTTTCTGTAACTTTTGATAACAATGTTGCAGTAAATATTACAAATAAAATATGTAATGCTATGGCCATACTACAAAAAATAAATCCTGGAGAAAAAACTACTGCAACAAGCCCCAGCCAAAATCTTGTTTATAGGGCAACAGGGGCTGGAACTGTAAATGCTACAGTAACATTCCTATATTCTATAAAGAATCAAACAGACCCAAATTTATCCGAAATTCAAAAGACTGTTTCAAAATCGTTTTCTTTTACAATATACGGTAACAACACAGAAACAAATCCACAAACCATTATGATAAACGAATCACCACTAGAACAATTCAAGACAGGAATTACAGTAACAGACGTAAAATGTCCTGCAAACTATGCACTTACAATAAGATCTGAAGACGGCTCTCCTGCTTGTGTGAGACCGTCTTCTGTCAAAACTCTAATGGAAAAGGGATGGTCAAAATTTGAATCAGCCCAGTCAAACCATGCATCAAATGCCAAAACCAACCCATTTGGAATAGCAGGGCTGATAATTTACTATGGCGGAGGACCTTGTGGCGTTGGCACCTGTCCTCTTAACATGTTTAATCTCAAGATAACCTCAAACTATACTGCCTATCTACTTGGCTACAACATCTGTGATGGTGACTCGTGTACCAAGAGTGACAATCTAAACATCTTATTGCCAATCAGCAATGTATCAACACCCAATTTTAAAACAATAGCACTACCAGAAGATCTGAACTGGAAATACAAAGATACCATGCACATACAAATAATGGCATCAGCAATTCCAGAAAACGAGACTGCAGTATCAATAGATCTTGGAAATTCCACAACGATACCATGAAAACTCTACAGTAATCTTATAACGAAAAGGATAAGAAATAAAGGTAAAGAATACAATTTTACAGAAATGACCAATTACTATTATTGTCTTGGATGCAAGAAAATCATAGTAAGTAAAGATAGGGATTATGGTCCGAGATGTCCAGCTTGTAAAAAACAATTTAAACAAAATGGAAATTAAACAAAAATTACATTAATTCAAACGTGTTATAATCAGCTAGTCATTGCTTTGAGCTGTTCTGGTGTTGCATTCATTATCTCCCTTTTTGTATATTTTCTGTTCAGCTTCTTTTTGATGACAACAATGCTCATTCCTCTTGGTATGTCTTTTCTTGATTGTACAAAGCGAAGATAGCTTCGTCTTTCCTCTTCTGTACAAAAAACAGCAGTATAATTACTTGAGATCCAGACTTCTTCAAACAACGCCTCGTCAGAAATTATCATCATTTCGCTAGGATCTACGTCTGTTAATCTATAAAGAATTACTACTCCTTGTTCAGTAACAATGTGCACTAACACAGTTAAACAACCATTTTATCTCAAAATAGGTATATTACACACATGGGAAGAGGGCTAGAGCTTGCTGATACTGACATAATGTCTCATGCAGTTATAGTAAAAGATGAGAGCAAATCTAAGATAGAAACCAAGTCTGACTTGATGATGACAGATGTGTTACTTATGGTATTATGCGGAACAATCCAATATGGCACATAACTGCACAAAGATTGATTAAAGTTTAGAAAAAAGATACACAGGAATTTTTTTAAACGATCATGACGTTTCTAATGCCAATGAAGACTATTGGTGCCATACTTGTTGTCATGGGACTTTTGATGTCAATACTGGGATATGGTATGTATTCTGATATCATGTGTCATTGTCCTGCTCAAGTGTCAGGCAAGCCATTTAGCTGTCATTGCAATGAAAACCTACTACAAAGCATGGGTCACACATTATCATATGCTGGGCTTGCAATAGTTGGTGGCGGAATAGCACTCTTTGTTTCTGGGTGGAGAAAAAAGATAATCTTCAACTAGACACAAGAAAACACTCCAACACTCTAGTAGGACTTTAAATCTAACTGTCGCTTCAATAGTATTAGGTAGAAAAAATTGTCTAGTGGATACTTGTCATACGACTTGGCGCACAAACTAGTGAACCAAAAGGGATCTGGATCTCATGTCATATTGGGAATAATGATTCTAATAATTGGTGTTGGAATTGGCCTCTACTATAATAATGATGCAATTACCTATCTTGCAGTATCTGCTGGAATCATAATTATTATTTCATCATTTCTAATGATAATAAAACAATATGAAAGAGCAGTAATACTTCGCCTTGGAAAATACAACAGACAAGCAAATCCAGGGGTGCAGACACGACTGCCTTTTGCAGATAATGTTCTTGTAGTAGATGTTCGAGAAAAGGTAAGCGAATTCAAGGCAGAAAGGATGCTTACAAAAGATAATGTCCCGGTAACCATTGACGCAATTCTTCGCTACAAAATAATTGAACAACGCGCCAAAGATGCCATATTAAATGTAGAAAACTTTAACCAAATGATACAGCAAGTCTCTCAGACTACACTTCGTAACAATATAGGCTCATCATTATTCCAAGATATACTCTCAAAAAGGGAAGACATCAATTCCCATATTAGAACTGTAATAGAAAGTGAGGCAAGTAACTGGGGTGTTGAAGTAACAGGTGTTGAGATTCGTCAGGTCATAATACCACAAGAGCTAGAATCTGCAATGTCGATGCAGGCACAGGCAGAACGTGAAAAAAATGCAAGGGTAACATATGGAGAATCCGAAGTGTTAGTTGCAAAGAAATTCGAAGAAGCAGCGCAGGTATATGCTGAAAACCCAGTTGCTTACGCATTAAGACAATCTAACATGCTATACGAGTCAATAAAGGTACAAGGCAACACCATAGTGATGGTCCCTTCAGAATCACTCAATTCCATGGGATTTGGAAACCTGGGAACTACCATTGCATATCTTGAAAGCACCAAAAAGGCAGTTCAAAATCAAAAACCAAAAGATGATAAAACAAAATAAGAATAAGATCTGAAAAAAAGTAACATTATATTACATACATATTGGAAAAGAAAATATTTCAAAAGATGAGACTAGAACTGTTTGCAACAAATTGTTTGGTAGTCAATTAAAAGTTTGGTGAGAACACCAAATGAAAATCTCCACTAACATTGTTAAGTAGTAAAGCTACGCAATTCTTTATAAAAAAAATCTTCTAATTCGTTCATGCATACAAAAATGCAATACGCCGCGTTGATGGCATGTGCCTTGTTGCTTATTCCGGCAGTCGCATTTGCGCAAACCTCTACGCAAAGCACAACTACCGTGCAACAATCCTACATGAATGCAACCCTTGCACAAGTAACATGTAAGGCAAACTATCTTACTGGATATATTGGAGATGCAATTAGCGTCATACCAACTATCAACAGTACAGCAATCAGTGCAGATTCTTCTAAAATAACAACTGATCTGCAGACAGTGACAAGTGACGCCAACAATGGAAACAAGACCCAGTTCAAAACAGACATACCAACACTCAGGGCTGATTTCAAGTCAGGAAGGCTTGATCTAAATCATGCAGTAAAGGCATCAGCACCCACAAAGGATGAGAGATCACAACTAAGAACTGACATGAGAAGTCTTGAAACCGTAGAGCAAAGCTGCATGTTTGCAGCAGAACAACAGTCTGCACAAGCAAAAGTTGTATCTTTCCAGTTTGGAATACAGCAAGAACAGAACAGATCCCACAAACTTTACTTGAGGGGATTTGACACGACTCAGCTAAACCAGACAATAAGCCAGGCACAGACAAATCTTGGCAACTTTGTTGCATCAATATCTTCTGCAATAAACTCGACACAACTCAAGGCTGCACTGCAAAGCTATTGTCAGTATGATGGTTGCAAAAGTGGCACAAACTTCCACTTTGCTGCCCAGTCTGCATTAAATGCAGAGCAAGCTGCCCTTACAGCAATCAAGGCAAACCAAAATTCTGGACAGTATAGTACTCAGATAAGTCAAGTACAGACTGACCTTACTAATGCTCAAAATACGTTGAGCGCCGTAGGGACAGGACAGTACCAAGGTACTCAGTCAACAGATGTCTGGAATAACTTGCATAATGCACAGGGAATAATAAATCAGATATGGCACGGCCTTAACGGACACGGCACAAGCTCAGGAAGTGGCACATCTTCCTCAAACTCTGGAACAACAACTTCAGAGTAAACTCTTTTCTTTTTTATTTTGATTGTAGACCAGTAAAACTATGATACATCCATACAAGAATGCTACTGCCTCTATTTTTTTTCGCTCTCTACATCTCTTTTGAAAATTGCGACTTGAACAAGATCTTTGAATGTTCTATCAGCTGCAGCTAGATCTGAATAAAATTCTCGTACTTGCTCATAATTCATGTTTGTTTTGTCTGGCATCTGCCCCAAGGGAACTAGAATTTTGTCAATGTACTCCCGCATGTCTTTCATTGTAGGTTTTTTCTGCTCACCTGTCATCGTCTTTTGGACCTCTGGTGCTGATTCATGAGTAATT
Organism: Nitrososphaerota archaeon; assembly: GCA_028867755.1. Taxonomy (GTDB): domain Archaea; phylum Thermoproteota; class Nitrososphaeria; order Nitrososphaerales; family Nitrosopumilaceae; genus Nitrosotalea. The sequence goes on along the minus strand of JAGWFT010000004.1, from coordinate 10,630 downwards.
CCAAAAACGTGCTGTTATCAAGAGACTTGTCTTTCTTCTTTGCTTCCTTGGCAACTTTTTTGAACTTCTCATAGGACTCGTTTTTTACTGTGATTGTCTTGTACTCTTTTCTTGGCACATGTGTAAATTGTACGGTACGTTGATAAATCCTTGGTAGGTATTTTATGGAAATATTTTGTACCGTTCACTTGTTTATGGAAATTAAATGAATATAGGAAGAAAATGTAATGCAGACATTTATTCAATCCTATACATTAAGGATAACAACTTGACAGAAAAATACTCCCTCTATTATACATGAAATGAAAAACAATTCTAGCACTAGACCAAAATTTAAAGTGGCGTTCTATAGGATTAGTCCCAGGGCCAATTATCTCCTTTTAGGATTGCTGATACTATCAGGGGCCACTCATATTTGGAACGCTGCAGGATTTCCAGCAATTTTCTTTGATGAAGGTGTGTATATGAGAAGAGCCATGAATGTATTGGACGGTTTTGGACCACAAGAATCATTTTATCATGATCATCCATTCTTTGGCCAAATTTTCTTGGCATCCACTCTGGGCCTGATTGGATTTCCAAACTCTCTTCATCCATTGGCGACCACTGGTTCTATTGCTACTCTGTATCTTGCACCACGAATAATTATGGGAATACTTGCAATAGTTGACACATTTCTAATTTACAAGATTGCAGAAAGTCTCTACGGTAGAAAAGTTGCACTAATTTCCTCCATGTTATTTGCAGTTATGCCAATTACTTGGCTTGTAAGAGAAATTCTTCTTGATTCTATATTGCTACCATTTCTTTTGATGTCTATATTTTTGTCTCTGCACTCTAAAGACTCTAATCACAAAAACCTGATGGTGCTACTTTCAGGAATCTGCCTTGGGTTGGCAATATTTACCAAAATTCCAGCATCTGCCATCATACCGCTCGTTGCAGGTCTGATATACTTTAACAACGGAAAAAAGCTAAAACTTGTAGGGCTTTTACTGGTTCCGGTAATTCTAATATCTCTTATCTGGCCTCTTCAGAGCGTAGAATCTGGACAGTTTGATCTCTGGGTTAAAGATGTCCTTGGACAAGCAGAAAGGCACAGCTATGGCTTGCCATACATATCATACTTGTTCCTAAAAATGGATCCTGTCTTGTTTGTTTTAGGAATTACAGGAATTGCTTTTAGTATTGCAAGACGAGATTATTTTATTTTGATGTGGTTTGTGCCTTTCATGATATTTCTTCTTGCCATAGGCTACAACCAATATTTTTATTGGATTCCAGTCTTGCCTGTATTCTGCATATCGACATCACTTTTTATTGTCAAAGTTCTCGAGAAAACAAAAAAAGAAAACCTACGAAGAAACTTGGCAGTTGTAGTTTTCAGTATAGGCGTATTTGGTCTTGCAAGCACTTTATTGATCATAAATACAAACATGACATCAAGCCAGTTCCAAACAACCTCCTTTGTCTTGCAACATGTAGATGGTAATGATACCACAATTCTTGCAAGCCCGAGTTATTCGTGGATATTTAGTCATGTATTTCACAAACAAAATGTATTGGTAGACTATACTGCAGTCCTCTTTCAACCAATTACTACCCACAAAGTTGTGTTGATTGCAGATGAGCACTATATGCTGGTAGAAATTGGTAAAGGAAAACAATTTGGACAGCTATATAATGGCTCAAAGACTGTTGCCACGTTTACTAATGACAAGAAATACAATCTTTCATCTTATCCTTATACTAACTTGGGGGTAAACTACGAAGAAAATCCAATTGAAGTTAGGGAAAAATAAAATCCAGTGATATCAAGGCAAGGTAATTTTCTCTATGGTATGAAATGTACTAGCTCCAGATTTTTTCCTTGAAGGTCCATCTCTTATTGAGTATAAAGTTACCAATTGAGGCAACTGCAACAGATACAAACAGTGCTAGTGCATAGCTCATATGCTCTGTTCCTACAAGGACGTAGACCATTCCAAGCTGAAACATTGCTCCAACTCCGCTAAATGCCAAAAATGAACCATACTGCAAAAGTGTCCTCTTCAGACTGGTATCTCTGTCTTCAAATGTCCATATCTTATTTAGTATGAAATTCGATGTCATTGAAAACAAAATCCCAATCATGGTTGCGTAGATATACCACAAGTTTGACAGGACTGCCCCAAAGAGAAATGAGACTATATAGTTTACAAGCAGGCCAGAAGCTCCAACAGTATAGAATCGTCCCGCTTTGGATAGAAAGTGAACAGAAGTTCTTCTCTCGATTATGGACTTGCCATACCTGTATAGCTTCCACACTGATTTTATGTAATCTGAAATTACTGATCTATCAAGCTTACTCTCGCCAGACTTTCTGTCAGTAAAATTGTATGGTATTTCTTTTACTCTAGCCTCCTTTGCCTTTACAAGTATCTCCAAAAGTATCTTGTACCCTATTGCATCAAACTTTATGTTTCTAATGATATGACGACGAAACGCAAAGAATCCGGACATTGGATCCTTTATTTTTATTCCAAGACTTCGCTGTGCTATTTTTGTTGCCCCCTTGCTAATCAATTTGCGCTTGAAAGGCCACCCTGTGATGGAACCACCTTCAACATATCTTGATGCAACTACAATATCACAATCAGATCTTTTCAGCTCTTCTATCATTTTTGCTATGGTTTCTGGTGGATGAGAAAAATCGCTATCCATTACCACAACTGATTCTCCTATCGATGCCCTTATGCCTGCAAGTATTGCAGAGCTCAGGCCCCTCTGGTCTTTACGGGTTATTAACTTAATTTCACAACCTCCAGAATCTCTTGATTTTCTTGCATACTCTTCTGTAATTTCTCCAGTACCATCTGGAGAATTATCATCAATTACAATGATCTCGGCATTTGTCTCAGGAGGCAGACATGATGAGACAATATCTAGCATTTTTGTAATGTTCTGAGATTCGTTATACGTTGGAATTATGACAGATAGAGATCTTGAACGGGTAAAAAGTTCAGACTTTGTCCACGACATGGCACTTCTGCTTTTTCTCCGATTGCATACCTATTAAAATTTTGAGTCTAATGATTTGTATCAGTATATCTACTGTATAGTGTTTCAGACTGCATCGAGTAGAATTGTTATTTTTTCTTTGTGGGGTCTACTATTACACCAAATTTAGACATCTGTTTGTAAGCAATGAATACTACTAGAGCGATCACCAAGAAGTTTATTATATTTCCAATAAGGTCTCCGTATGAGAATGTAGATTTCCCTATAGTAAAGGAAATTTTAGCAAGGTCTCCAACATCTGGCATTGCCAATCCTATCATTGGATTTATGATATCCATTACAAGTGCAGTAACTAGCTTAGAAGCTGCTTGTCCTATGACAAATGCTATTGCAAGTCCAATTACTCCAAACGTTTGTAAAAAATCCATAAATTCCTGAATAAATGACTTTTTGACTGGTGTTTCCTCTGCCAACAATATGCGCTATTCTTGCTTTGATAACTCTTACTTGGTCAAGATTTTCTATTCTTTCAGTTAATCTCACTTCTAAGATTGTCAGTATGCAAAGATCTGTTGTGCAGATTGACGAAAGTTATAATTGATATCAAATGAAAAACAAGACATGGAAGCCAGCATTAGAACTCACATACTGCATGATCTGAGCCATTTTGGATTGAGAATTGTGGTTGGTGTCTTTTTTATGGTTCATAGTCAGATGAAGTTTGATAGTGGGTTTGGAGCATTTCTTTCCAGTCTTGGTCTTCCATCAGAGATGGCAGTTCTCATAGGTTTGCTTGAACTCGTAGGTGGCGCACTTGTTGTGGTAGGCGTCCTATCAAGAATAGCAAGCAGCCTTATTGCAATTGATATGCTTGGAGCAATAGTTTATGTAAAAAAACTAAAAGCATTTTCAGGTAACCAAGGCATAGAGCTTGAACTTTTGGCATTTATAATATTGTTAACAATCATAGTTCTAGGTCCTGGCAGAATATCTATATCTCATATTGCCAAAAAGATTCCAAGATTTCTCCAATAGGTTTTCTGATCGTAAACACCAAATATTGAAATTAGCAGTAGTTAGATGCAAGTATAGTGAAAAACTCAAATGATATCAATTCAAATCCTGTTGAATTCTGTGATCTCTGTTTTCGAAGAACAAAACCGATTCTTTGTGAAGTATACAAAAATACATTTACGAAAATAACCTCAATCCATTTCTCTCAGCAAGCCAAGTTAGATAGAGTCCTCAATAAATTCCAGATTACGCCAAGGATAGTTGACAGACGATGGACTTGTGTTATGGATGCATCTACACGAAAGGATTTTCTTGATTCATTGTGGGGAATTGGAGTTTCTGTACATACTTTGGATGACCATGTCAAGGTTTTGACTCAATTATACAAACCTGAAATACGAAAATTAGGAGAACCTGCTACGGTTGAATTTCCAAGTATGGACTCGTGGGAAGAGTTTGACCCTGCAACTAGGACCTGGGTTCAGATCAAACTAAACAATGAAAATGAAAAGATTACTGCCAAAGTCAACCTTGGCAACATCATAAAATGCATTGGTGTTGAGGAAACAAGCTACTATCGCGTAAACAAAAAAGATGATTCTGTAGTGCTTGTCCCAATAGAAAAACGTGCAGCATACAATATCATGTGTACAATTGCAAAGCCAACTATGGCTAGCTGGAAAACAGATGATTTAGAAAAACAGGTCTTCATTGAGCTCAAGGAACTAAGTAACATACCTGATGAGATTTTTAGCTTTTTAAACAGACTGGGCTCCAAAGATAAACGAGTTCCAAACACGCTGGTCTTTGAAAATGATGATATTGAACTTGTACGTACGGCACTAAGCTGCATTAAGGTAAATTTGGAAAACTCGCCTGAAATTGTAGATGCTCAATCTGATATCAACTCTGGCAATCTAATATTGATAAAAAAAATCACAAAAGAGCGACTATCGGTTCTGCTTGATATCATAAAAGCGATGGGAGGTGCAATTGAAATCAAAGAAGATCATCTTACTGTTTCAGGAAAACGTGGTTCTGTCAAGCTAACCTTTTCAGATGATGACAAGAGTACTCATGATGGAAGTACTGCAAATGTTTCTGTTTCTGCACTTGAAGATCCTCCAAGATTTTCTGAGATCCTATCCATGATAAAAAAACGACTTGGGCTTTTGGATGTACCACTTGAAAGCATGCTGAGTAGATATTGGCCAATATTGACAGATTATGATTTGAAATATGTCGTCCAGTCTGCAATCTCTTGGTATAGTTCAAACCCAATTCTTGCTGTAGAGATAATTAGTGAACACAACAAGCTTGACAAGATAAAAGAATGGAATACTAAAATAAAAGAAGGAAAGATTCGTTCAAGCTTGGATACAATAACCCTTGGAAAAATAATAAAACGAATGGAACCCAACTAATATTATCATTAGAATTCTGTCTCTTTAGCCATGTCAATGGTGCTTTATGGTATGGAAAAATCATACTGAGAAATCCTACGCGTCTCTTATCTATGATAAGCCAGATAATTATACGATGAAAGAATACAAGTTCTTTTTTGTTCCTGTATTATTTTCATTAGCATGTCTTCTATTCTTTCAGCATGCATATGCAGATAATCTGACTGTAACGATACCTCTTGGTGCATCGCACCAGAACACTGGTGTTTTTTATTCTCCCTCTGTCATAGACATAAAGCCAGGATACACAGTAACCTGGAAAAATGACGATACTACAGCACATACTGCATCAACAGGAAGGCCTAACCTTGGAGTAGATGGAAGAATTGATAGCGGTCTTATTAGTCCTGGAGGGGCTTTTTCTTATACATTTGAGACAACTGGAGTTTATAGTTATTATTGTCTTATTCATCCTTGGATGACAGGTGCAATTAATGTTGGAAATAATTTGCCATTGCAGCCACCAATATCGCTCCTAATCTATACTGACAAATCTGATTATCGTGCTGGAGATAATGTTACAGTATCAGGCCAGGCTTCAAAATTTGTTCCAGATGAGGTAGTCACAGTATGGGTAACTGATCTTTCAGGTAACGGTGTTGCAGCAAATCATGTATCAACTGAGACATCCCGCCAATTCTCTACAACAATCATTCCAACTAATCTATGGGTTCCAGGACAAGAATACATCATTAATGCACAATATGGTGCAAGGAGCACAATTGCTACGGCTGATATATTATACGAGTCTGGACAGTTGACAATGCCAAGCTGGTTAAAAGATGATGCAAAGATGTGGTCAGCAGGGCAAATGTCTGACAAGGAATTTGCCACAGGAATTCAATACATGCTAAAGCAGGGAATTGTAAAATCCCCGCAAATCTACTATGTGCTTGACTCGAATTATCATATTCCGCAATGGGTTAGAAATGATGCCTCGTGGTGGTCAGCAGGGCAAATATCTGATGGCGATTTTGTAAATGGGATACAGTATCTCATCATGTCTGGTGTAATTCAGGTCAGTCCGTAATTACCAAATAAAATTAAAAACAACATATACAATATAGAAATTTTTGTGATAGTATACAATATGTTAGTTTTTACACACTAATTTTCCCAATACCATTTCTGCCTAAAACCGCTATGTTTTTGGGGGTGTGCTGCCTTGAAGTGTCTTTCCAGCCTTATGGGATCGTCAAATTTCATCCCACATTCTTTGCACTTTAACTCCTTTTGCTCATTTTTCGTATTATGTCACGATTCAATAGTATCTAGTGGGCATGAATTTAATATGTTGTGTAACTGTGTTACTTTACAAGTTTCTCAATATGCACTAGTGTCTAACGATATGGTATTCTACATTATTGGAATCAATGTTTATTTTTAGAAATTATTTCTATTGAACCCATTAAATATCTGAGAAAATTAGGTCTCGTCCTAATGAAAAAGTTAACACTTGTCTTGACTGCTGTGATGTTGATTTCTGTAATTACCGGTTCGTCGATTTCAAGTAATTTGGCATATGGTGTTACTGCTAACGCCATGTCGATATCATGGCTAAAAGACAATGCAAAGATGTGGATTGAGGGAAAGATAAGTGATCAACAATATCTGGCAGGAATAGGCCTGATTGTTCAAAATGGACTTTTACCATCTTGGGTAACACAGGAAAATTCTACTGTTGCTCAACAGCCTCAAAATGTAGTGCTGTCACCACCTGTATCGCATTCCCAGTCAAAAAATTGTGACAGTCAAAACTTTCCACGTGTGGATTGGTCGTGGTGCGATCATTCTAATGCATATCTTAGCCATTCCAATCTCAATAACGCAAACCTTCAGGGAACTAACCTTTCTCATGCCAATCTCATAAAATCAGACATGGTAAGTGCTGATCTACGAAATGCTAATCTTGACTATGCTGAAATGACAAACATTGATCTGCCTTATGCAAACCTCTCTAATGCTACAATGGTAGGCTCTAATGCGCCATTTGTTAATTTTCATTTTGCAAACTTGACTAATGCAAATCTCACAAATGGAAATTTCCAAGATAGTTCTTTTTCATGGGCATCTCTTTCTGGTGCAATTTTCAAGGGAGCTAATCTCAATAACGCTGAAATGCTACAAGACGATTTGTCTGGTGCAGATTTTAGTAATGCTGATCTTTCTAGTGCAAGACTTGACGGCGCAAATCTGACAAATGCTAACCTGCATGGCGCAAATCTACATAGCACGGATCTTGGGGGCGCAATTCTGACTGGTACTGATCTTCGTTGTCATAGTAATCCAGTCTGTATAGGGGGTAACTAACCTTGGATTGCCCGCAACTCTTGTTACTTGGAACACTATCTGGTTTTACCGCTCCTGTTTCTTGAAGTGTAGCAACCATTTGCAATCACAACCGATTTAGGCAATTTATTTCAATACTGTGTAATATTTGCCCATATATTATCAAGATAAAATAAATATTATGAAAAAAAATAGAAGTCTAACCACATGATTCCTCCTGAATCTCTCGAAAGACTATATCGAACATTCTACGAAATATCGCCAGATCTTGTCTGTACATTGGATGAAAATGGAATAGTCCTAGATGTAAATCAGCGTGCTCTAGATCATTTTGGTTATTCAAAAGATGAATTGATTGGGAATCCATGTTTTGATTTCATAGCAGAACAATATAGAAAAACTGCTTTGACAGGATTTGGAGAAATGAAAAAAAATGGCATAGGGCCTCTTATAGAACTTTTATTGATTAAAAAAGACGGTGACACTTTTTTTGGTCTGTGCAGAGGATCACGAATATCAAAAGAGAATGAAAATATTGGGGCATATCTTATAACAATTCAAGACATTTCACCTATGCGCGCGGCTCTTGAGAAAGCAAAACATGCAGAAGTGCAAGCAAACGAGAGATACGATGAGCTCAAAAAAACCCACAAAACTCTCTTGATGTTGGAAAAGAAATACGAGAATCTTTACGAAAATTCCCCAGATCTTTTGCGTACTATTGATCTTCACGGAGTCATAACAGACTGTAACGAATCGTATGCAAAAAACCTCGGCTACTCAAAAGAAGAAGTCGTAGGCATGAAAATTTACGACCATACGGCAGAGAAGAATCTTGATAATATGAAAGAAGTTTTTAACTCGTGGAAAAATGGTGCTAGTGTTACAAATAAGGAAATATGGATGAAAAGAAAAGATGGTACTATCTTTCCTGCACTATTGAGTGCAACCACGTTTTATCAAGGAGATCAATTGGGAAGTAATACGGTAATCAAAGATATTACTGAGCTTTATGAAGCAAAAAAGAAGATAGAAGAAAATGAAGCTCACATACGTGAACAATATGAAGATTTACAAGATGTTGAAAAATCAAAAGAAGAATTTCTTGCCATGATAACTCATGAACTGAAGACACCTCTTGTCCCAATTCAAGGCTATGTTGATATATTACTCATAGAGAAATTTGGACCGTTAACTAATGATCAAAAGCATAGGCTTGAGATAATAAAATCAAACACAAAATATCTTATGAAATTGATGTCTGATCTATTGGATGTGCAAAAACTTGAGCTTGGACAAATGAATCTGAACAAAGAAAACCATGATCTTGCAGACATAATACGTGAAGTAACTGAGAACGTAAAACCCGATATAGAAAAACATAACATCAAAATGTCATTGCACTTGCAATCTGGTATATACTGTGTATGTGATAGATTACGAATTGCCCAAGTCATGAATAATCTAATTAACAATGCAGTAGATTTTTGCCCAAAGGAAAATAGTGAAATATTTATAAAATTACATGCAGATGACAAAAACTCAAAAATTATCATCAAGGACAATGGTATCGGAATACCAAAAAGTAAAATTAAAAAAATCTTTGTAAAATTCTACCAGGTTGATACATCTGTTACAAGAGAACACGGAGGTTCAGGAATAGGACTTGCAGTTTGTAAAGGTATAGTTGAAGCACACAATGGAAAGATATGGGCAGAATCTGAAGGAGAAGGAAAGGGCGCAGAAATCCATATCACTCTGACCTTGGCGTGACCTGAATCTACAAATGTGTGCCTAACTTATTCTAACAATATGTTCTTTGATATATTTTCAATATTTCGATGATTCAAAAACTTCTAATTTTCATTAAATAGCCTCAATTGAAAACTTATCCAATCTTAAAATAAAAGTACATTTGTACTAGCTGTTAGAAAATGTCCGAAGCGGAATTTCAAATTGGAATTAACTTACTAATTGACAAGCGAATAAAACTCGATGAAGCAATTGATTCGCTTGGATTGCTAATATTGAGGCTACGCGAAAAAAGAACTGTCTTAGAAAAACAGATTGAAGATACTTCTGTAGACTTGAAAAACCTGCGTGGTAAAGTGAGTAGCGTTACTCAGTATATAGACGAGGAAAGAAAGGGCTTGGACTCTTTATCAAAGCGAAGATCTACAGTTGAACAAGAAGCAGATAACTTGGGAAGGCTGATTGGTACTCTAAGAGAAAATATTGCACAAATGGACAATGTGATGAATACGGAACAAAAACAAATCAAACAACTAACTACGAACCATTCTTAGACTAGTTGCAATTTTCTTCAATCGTTAAATGATATCTTCATTAACAATGTTCATTAACAAAGTGTCACAATTTTTTATAAATTATTCATGTATCAAGGTAATATGAAGATAGCAAACAACGTAATAATTACATCAATTATTATGATGGTCATGCCTTTTTGTGGCGACATATTTTCTGCAGTCGCACAGGTTTCGGCTAAATCATTAATGCAACTGTTGTTGGTATCGCTTGGCGTTACTTTATAAAAAACAAATTCTGATTTAGAAATTGATATTAAAAAGATGAGCGCAGTTGTATTAATTATCTGTTAAACTAGAGTTTGTGAAAAATATTTTCTATTATTGTAATGACCTTGCTGAAAACTTCTTCCGATATATTTACTACATTATGTATCACAGCGGAAGAATTGACTCGTTGTTGATTTGGGTTTGGCAAAACATCTTTACCTGATTCATTTTGCTGGTTAGGTAGTGTCGTGGATGTAGTTGGTGTAGTTGGTGGTGTAGTTGGTGTAGTTGGTGGTGTAGTTGGTGTAGTTGGTGGTGTAGTTGGTGTAG
>JAGWFT010000049.1 GCA_028867755.1 Nitrososphaerota archaeon | reverse complement strand
GGTCATTAGTTCAGCATTTAATATTATGATATTTAGCGGGTTTCGCAGATTGTGGTTTATTTGGGACATTCTCTCTCCAATTATTGCAAGTTTTGCAGATTGCTCTTTTTCCTTTCGTAGTTTTTCGTTTACGTCTTCGAGTTTTTTGACTAGCTCAATCATCTCTTGATATTGTTCCTGCAATCTCTGATTGTTTGACTCTAGTGTTTTTTGGATATTGTAAATTTCAGTCATATCTCTTAATGAGACTGTTCTTCCAATTACTTTGCCAACAGAATCGTTAATGTTAGTACCGCTAAGCAAAGCTGGAAATGTAGTACTATCTTTTCTTTTCATCCATATTTCCTTATTAATTATATTTCCACTGGTCTTCCATTCTTCGAACTGTGAAGACATTTCGGTCATACTATTTTCAGCAGTATGATCCAAAATTGACATTCCTATTGCTTCTCCCCTTGAATATCCCAGACTTTTTGCATATGTGTCGTTACAGTCTGTGATAATTCCTTCTAGATTTATGGAACGCAAAAGATCCGGTGATTTTTCATATAGGTTTCGATATTTTTGTTCGGATGCTGTTATCTGTTCACTTAAACGTATCACATCTTCATATTGCTCTTGC
>JAGWFT010000048.1 GCA_028867755.1 Nitrososphaerota archaeon | reverse complement strand
GATTCCAAGACGGGAATTTCATGTCTCAGTCTACTTATTGCCAACCATACGGATGATACATCACTATTCAATCTTTTAGCAATATCTTCTATGTCAAATCCAGAATTATCTTTGGCAAGTAATGCACCTAATGCAGAACATGTGGCACTAGCTTCTTTTCCTTGAAATGCTTCATAGATCAATTCTTGACTCATAACATATTTCCCTTGAAGAGATTAGTTACTGATTCTTTCATATAATTGTACATGATCATATTCACTTCAGAGAATTTTAGAGTTATGTACGTTTTAGTCATCTGTATGTTAGCATTGTACACACAAATCGATATTTTCATACTAGCCAATACTCAAGAAAATTTGGTATTTATGTATTGATAAAAGAAAATTTGACTTTTTATTCCAGTTTTTGCTATAAATATGATCTCCATATTTTATGAGAGAACCATAAATCATAGATTTTTGTTTTTAGTTGTAAGTTTTAGTAGATCCATCCATTTGTACTCTCCATTAGTCCGGCGCAGTCCTGCATAGAAGACCAGTCAATTATTGCAGTGATTTGTAAGAAATCTTGGGCAGCGATATTGTGGATACCATGAAACATATCTTACAAGGGGTTGCAAAAGT
>JAGWFT010000047.1:367-625 GCA_028867755.1 Nitrososphaerota archaeon | reverse complement strand
AAACAACCTATCCATTCTTCCAAGTGTTATTGCAGTAGATACGGAAACTGATGATGGAAATATTTTTTTAATTGCAGTGTCAAACGGTAACTATCTAGATCATCCAAACATTAACTTTGAAAGTATTGCCAAGTTTCTTTTAAAATATCAAGGCAAGTTAATTTTCTTTTATAATTTATCCTATGATGCAGAATGTATCTTGAAACTATTACCTGAACATGTTTTGAAATCATACAAGTGGAAAAGAGAACTACGATT
>JAGWFT010000047.1:0-357 GCA_028867755.1 Nitrososphaerota archaeon | reverse complement strand
TCTTATCACGGATACAAAATACATTACATTGACAGAAAGAAACTTACCATATCGAAAGGACATCATTCTGTTAATTGTTATGATATCGCACAATACTATGAAGGTAAACCGCTTTTAGATGCATATTCTGAGAACATCAGAAAACCTCTAGATCCTCAATACCTATCCATGAAGGAAAAACGGGATATTTTCTCTCTACATTACTATTCTAGGCACAAAAATCAGGTCAGAGAGTACTGTATTTCAGACTGTATTCTCACAAAGGAACTTGCAGAGAACTGGATAAAGATATTCCATGCCAACTTTGAATTTTATCCTGCAAACTGGATTTCATCTGGGTATCTAGCAGAAAAGGTC
>JAGWFT010000046.1 GCA_028867755.1 Nitrososphaerota archaeon | reverse complement strand
CTACGAGATTTCCATATGATGCAGATATGGTGTAATTGCCTTCTGGAAATCCCAATACCTGGCTAGTTGTCATCGATGTGCTAAATTGAAGACTAGAGTTTGGATATAGAGTAAATGTTTTTTGAAAACCAGATGGTCCCGATACTATCAAATTAACTGATAAAGGATATCCCAAGACAGGATCATTTAGAAGCGTTGAAACTTTCCCGCTTATTGTTACAGTGTCTCCGAAGATATAGCTTGGTTTGTCAGTGGCAACAGACATGACATTTTGAGTAGCAGTAGTAGTGGTAGTGAGTTGACCGTTAGAGGAACCCGGGGTGGCCGCTTTGTAAACCCAGTCACTTGAAGAACCCGTTTCATAGCCATCTGTCAGTCGCTGCCACGAACTACCTCCTCCTTGAAGATCTGACAGAGGTGGAGTTTGATCAATTATTGTATTACTAGTGCTTTTTAGTTGGATAACTGCACCTGCATGTGGAAACCACAAAGGCCCATATGTGACAAGTAAGAACTGTTTGCTCTGAAGTATAGTGCCGCTTGGCATCGTGTAGGTTTGTTGTAGTCCTGTTGTTGCGCCAATGGTCCACCCACCAATATTTACAGGACTAGCAGTAGGATTGTAGAGCT
>JAGWFT010000045.1 GCA_028867755.1 Nitrososphaerota archaeon | reverse complement strand
GAGATCTTCTGTTATTACCTTGTGCTCTGTCGATATTGTCTGTTCGAAAACTTTCTTAACTGCGCTCAAAGCGAGCACTCCTTTTTGTTTGGATAGAATCCATTCTGCTTTTTGGTTTGAGATATCATAACGAGATCCGAGTCTTGATGTCATTATATTAAACTTTTGTCAATTATGGAAGATGCTATGGTGTGACATAGTAGATGGAGCATCGGTTTTATTTAGATGAGCATGAAGTTGTTGATCTATGTCTACTGAGATTTGTGATTTTTATTGTTGGTCTGTAACCACGACATATTCAGTATGATAAAACGACATAACTATTATCTGACATTAACATCAGAGATACAAGACAGAGAAAAGGCAGTTACTGAATCTGCATATGCGTATTATGAAACTATGGACAAATATGAAAGACAATTACTAGAAAATATTCCAGATGTGATGGCTAAGTTAAAAAAAGATTTTAGATTTGATCCTGTAAACAATTAATCCGTTTTGGGTCTGGATTTTGCTTGGGTTATGGAAGCGTTTGTCGGAGATGGAGCTTGTTGGCTACCGCCATAAGTTCGGTTAGGTGCACTTACAGATTCTTGTGCTTTTGTTGGTGCGGAGGTATTCTTTGTTACC
>JAGWFT010000044.1:309-632 GCA_028867755.1 Nitrososphaerota archaeon | reverse complement strand
CAGGATATTTAGTACCTTTTAATCATACCTGTATTTTATCCAAATAGTATGCCTTTTCAACCGTACAGTGTTGCAGTTAAAATCTGTACTATGTGGAAAGGATTGTCTACATACAAGGGAATTGTCGAAGCACATGGTGGAAGAATATCGGTACAAAGCAAAGTCAGTGAAGGATCTATGTTCTCATTTACCATCCCGAAAAGTGAATTTTCAAAAACACCATTATAAGATAAAATACCTGCACACTAATCTTTCAAGTATTGCTGGAAGATTTTGCAGATAAAGCAGTTCAACTTGCACTCAATCATGGTGCACAATACTGT
>JAGWFT010000044.1:0-299 GCA_028867755.1 Nitrososphaerota archaeon | reverse complement strand
GACAGATTGAACATTTTTCATCCGAGTCTGAAAATGGGTTAGGAATACGCATACTTGTAGATGGTGCGTGGGGGTTTTACTCCATATCAAATCCAAAATCGATGGACGAATTAAAAGAAGGCGTAATTAGTGCAATAAAGAGTGCGTTCCACTACGCCCAAACAAAGAAACAAAAAGTAAAGCTGGCTGAAACTCGTGCATACGTGGATACTGTGGATTATACAGTAATTGAAAAGCCTACTATTGAAGAAATGACAAAATTGGCGTTTGAATGTGATAAAATAATTCGAGCAAGAAAG
>JAGWFT010000043.1 GCA_028867755.1 Nitrososphaerota archaeon | reverse complement strand
CAATGATAATTACAAAACCAACCTCAAACTTTACCGCCCCATTTCCATTTTATAGGACAACCTATGCTCTCGGAACTTACTTTTTGAAGGTTCAATATGCCGGAGCAAGTGCTATCGCAAGTTTTCAAATAGTTGACTCTGGAGATATCGTAATTCCCCCACAGTTCAAAGAGGTAGCAAGCTCATGGGTTCAGAACCAGACATCTGACAGATTATTTGGAGAAAATATTTTCTATCTTGTTAATTCAGGTACAATCAGGATAGATAATTACCATGACCAAAACATGACTGAGATTCCGTCATGGTTCAAAAATGATGCACTCTGGTGGTCAAACGGTTACATTCCAGACAATGATTTCGGGCATGTAGTACAGTATCTTTTGGAATCAAAAATAATGATAGTCTAGTTCTTTACAATCTTATTTTCTTTTTCTTGCAGTGCTTGCAATTACAACTATAACAACAATAGCTATTGCCCCAATCACTGCACAGTCAATTGGACTGAGGCTGATGGTTCCGTTTGGAAGATAGGGGATTGTAAAAACAATGTTTCCCGTCATGTTTGTGCCAGGTAGAGTATTTTCAGGGGTTGTGTTTGGTTGTGTCTTTGGAGTTTCAGGAGGAGATTGTGGCGTTGT
>JAGWFT010000042.1 GCA_028867755.1 Nitrososphaerota archaeon | reverse complement strand
AATACAGGTGGGTTCACATACACATTTCTTTGAAACTAATAAGGCACTTGTCTTTTCTCGTGAAAAGGCTTATGGTTTTCATTTGAATATCCCATCAGGAACATCAATAAGATTTGAACCTGGAGATACAAAGGAAATAGAATTAACAGAGATAGGCGGTCTGAAGATAGTATACGGATTCAGTGGTCTTGTCAATGGCAAACTCAGTACTAGAAAGCAGATTGCATTCAAGAAAGCACAGAGAAAAGGATTCAAAAATAGTGATAAAATATGACATTGATAATTCCAAGAAAACAATATGTAGATCTTTACGGCCCAACCAAGGGAGATAGAATCAGGCTTGCTGATACTGATCTTATAATTGAAATTGAGAAAGATTTCCAAAATTATGGAGACGAGATAGTTTTTGGCGGTGGTAAAAGTGTTAGAGATGGGATGGGACAAGCAAGTGGTGTTACTAGTAAGGATGCACTTGATCTAGTCATAACAAACGCAATTGTCATGGATCCAATTCTTGGAATTGTCAAGGCAGACATAGGAATCAAAAATGGTCTGATAGTCGGAGTAGGTAAAGCAGGCAATCCAAATGTCATGGATGGAATAGACATGATAATTTCTGCAAGTACAGAGGTAATGGCAGGA
>JAGWFT010000041.1:324-657 GCA_028867755.1 Nitrososphaerota archaeon | reverse complement strand
GCTAGGGAGAAACATTCCAGGATAGTATTCATCAGTGGCATTTTGTAGTGTATTTATGATGGCAGGTTTTAGTCCTATTGTTCCATATCCTTGACTAGGCATACGATTTGAACAATGAGTTGCATTAAAAATCTTTAATTAGTATTTAAATAAAATCACATAATTTTCTGGAAATGATGTGGGAATGATAAAATCTATTGTTTAAAAATAACTAAAAATATTTTTGACAATGGTCCTATAAGGGTACCATTGTATCGATTAGTCTTGCATTGGTTACGTGTCCATCTTTCTGTTGAATAACCAAATCTACCGTGTGTTTCAATTTGTTTAACA
>JAGWFT010000041.1:0-314 GCA_028867755.1 Nitrososphaerota archaeon | reverse complement strand
GATCTTGAAATCTTGGATTTCAGTACCATATAGTGACTCTGTTATTTTTCTAGAAGCTTTTTCAACTTCATCGCGTGTCTTGACTGGAGTCATGAATTAGTATATACTTAGTAAATATAAAAATATATTGATTTTCGATTGTCGAACTAAAACAAATGATACAATCTAGCCAGAGACAATTTTTGTGCTGGCTCTGATGTGATTAACTTTCCATCCACTGTAACTTTGTAAGTTTCAGGATCAATCTCTATTTTTGGAACTGCATTGTTGTATAGCATATTTTTCTTGCCAATCTTTCTACAATTTTTGACCGG
>JAGWFT010000040.1 GCA_028867755.1 Nitrososphaerota archaeon | reverse complement strand
GAGATATTATGCATGGGTACAAGACTGCAGCATTCTATGCATGCTGACTTTGACGAAGAATTGGGAACTGTTAACTATATCGCGACAGAAAGAAGCAAATTAAAATTTATATCCATACCTATATTTTCAAATGTAATAATTGCCATTGCAAAAAAGGGCATGGATTGCACGCCTTTGATTCAAAAGATCAATTCAAAACAATTCCGTGATATGATGAAAAATCAATTAGGCAAATACAATATCGTGGCTGCTGGAATCAGACACTAGCCTGTAGTCGGCTAGGTGCCAAAATGACATATCTGACCATATTACAAATGAGTTCAAATGAACTCTGTTTCGCAATATTAATCAGTATGCAAGCAACAAAAACTGTATCATGGACGATGAATCTGCAATCGAGAAGAACAAGACAGTAACATTTAGGATAGATAAAGAGGTTCTCGACAAAATAAAATCACATGCTACATTTGAGAGGATTACCCTAAATGCCCTGGTCAATCAACTTTTGGCGCATGCGGTAGATTGGGATATAGTGGCATCAAAATCTGGGTGGGTGCCAGTACCAAAAGCACTTCTCACGTCTTGGTTTGATAAACTCGATGATAAGGTAATTCTAAGCATTGCTGAAGAAAAAGGAAAACATGTTTCAAGAGATATGTTGTTTGCAATGAAA
>JAGWFT010000003.1 GCA_028867755.1 Nitrososphaerota archaeon | reverse complement strand
AAACTTATGTCATGATTAATTCATCAATTCATGGATGCAAGAAAGATATCAGACAGTCAATGGAAGTAGGATAAGATATGTTGAGGAAGGAGACTCTGAAAATACCATAATCTTACTTCATGGTTTAGGTGGCATGGCCGAGAGGTGGTTACCTGTAGTTCCACTTTTGAGTAAAAAATACAGAGTAATTGCAGTTGATTTGATAGGATATGGCCAAAGCGATAAACCGCGGATAGATTACACGCCAGAGATATTCAGAGACTTTGTGCTTGGCTTTCTTGAAACATTGTCTTTGCAGAAGGTGTTCATGATTGGCACATCGCTTGGGGGCGAGATCGTGGCAGAGTGTGCAGCTACACAAAATCCATCCATTAAGAAGATTGTAATGATTGCGCCAGCTGGAATCATGAAAAAATCCACTCCCGTTCTTGACGCATATACCATGGCTGCCCTATACCCAACTCACGAAACTGTGAGAACTGCATATCAAATGATGATGGGTAAAAACAAAGAGGTAAGCAGCCAATCAGTTGAAAATTTTATCTCAAATATGACTAGGCCTAATGCCAAGATGGCGTTCTTGTCTACACTTTTAGGAATGAAGAATTCGCCTATCATAACAGAGAAACTACAGAAAATCAAGATACCGACATTGCTCATATGGGGCAGCGAAGACAAGATGATTCCAGTGGAATATTCCAAAGAATTTGCATCGTCGATTTCAAATTGTGTTCTTACAGTTATGAATGGATGTGGTCATACACCATATGAAGAAAGACCAGAGGAATTTTCAAAACTAGTGCTTGACTTTTTACCCAAGTAATACAACTCAAAGCACCTTACACAATATTCATGTATAATGTGTCATAATTGTAGTACATGGACAGCAAACAGAAAAAACAGAGCGACGAGTTTCTTAACGAGACACCAGAAAATGAAAAAGAAGACACTGAATATCTAGATGACGAGTACGAAGAAGACGATTCAAGCAGTTGAGGTTAAGATATCACTATAATGTAGAAAATTTTTCAAAACCATACTTGAGAAATCATTTGTTCTAATCACTTAAAAGACAGTCATACTAGACAATATAATATTGAACGAATCAGAATACAACATGCAGATTGAAAAAATTGCATTTATGATCATAGAGGACAATACCTCTCTTGATGAGCAGGAACCTAGTAAACTACAGAAATACTATGACTTTGTAAAAAAGCAGTTCAGCTTAGATGGTGACCCTGCCATCCAGTTGGTTAACGAAGCATTTCTGTATCTAAAACTAAAAAAATCTGACGCCATAGACCCTCTCCAGCATGGAGACGAGTTTGGAGCAGGCTTTAGTTAAATTTTTTCACAAAATACAGCTACAAGCTTGATTTAAATCTGATTTTTGCAGAAATTGCAACTATTGACATTACAGATACAGCAAGAATAGCAAGGGAGAGGGAGCCAAATTCTGGAAGAACTTGAGTTCCTATTATCTCAATTCTTTGCGTGCCATTAGTAAATGCGATGGAGAGAGTTCTATTAGCATCGGTTTTACTCTCATGAAAAGTAGTATAGGTATCATCCACAAGAACAATAAATCGATCATCGCCTAAGCCTGCTTTTGCATCAATTAGATTTCTAGGCAGATTAATAACTAAATTCCCGTTGCTTGTAGAATTTAGCGATATTATAAGTGATGTCTCGTGAGTACTAATCAACATATCATTTATTGTAGCACCTGTTATGGAATAGTTGACACTGTAAGGTTGCCCACCTGCTGGATTTTTTACGGTGAAAATATTTGTGGTTTGTGCAAATGATGGAATGCTTGTAAGAGATAATGCAAACACGATCAAAATCAAGTAAGATGTACGGCGCACAAGAGGGTTGACATTGACTTGTATTTTTCCTTTGCTAGTAAATTACCTTCAGATATCGCGATTCTAGATATAATCAAATACTTGACATCTCAGCCAAGCAGACAAATGTTTTAGATATAAAAACTTCTAGGTTCATTCAAAAGATACACGCTGATTCTTATGATGTTTTATCACGTGAGATAATACAAATGAGTGTGTTCACTGACGGTCCTGTCAGAAAGATAGCAAAAAAACATTCGATAAATAAAAACGCGCATTTGCCTTTTCCATAATTTGTCTTGTGATGCATTAGACTAGCGCATATTGTTCTAGAGAACTTAAAAATAAGGTATGAAGAAACCCAAAACAAGAATGAAGAGTCTTTTGCAAAGCCACCGTCTGATGTTAATACTGATAATTCTTGTAGTTGCAGTCACTTTGTATCCAAAGACATCATTTGGGCAAATTCCTACAAATAACACTATTGGTGTCAACAGTACTAGATTTGTCGTCCCCCATACAATTACAAATGGAACCATACTTGCAATTAATCTTGACAGCCAATCTAAAGCAATGATTCTTTCAATCAAGTCCACAAATTCAGGAATCCTCACCATTAGCCTTCCAAGAGCGTTGATCAATGCAAAAGAAAACGGTGAAGATTCTCATTTTATCGTGCTTGCAAACAAACATGGAATAAACTTTAAAGAATTTGAAACTTTGAACTATAGACAATTAACAATGCAATTTCCCAATAAAACTAACACCATAGAGATAATTGGCACCCAGGTTATTCCTGAATTTGGAGATCTTGCCCCCTTGATTCTTGTTTTTTCAGCAATACTAGTCATAACAATAACAGTTAAAACCAAACCAAGATTTTCATTTTAAGTTGTTCACTAATTTTCAATTCAGGTTATTATTATAGTGCACTCACACAATAATGAAAGACTTGGCTAATTCTGCATCAGTAAAACAACTAAAAGAAAAAATAGACCACAGTTATAATCACCTTCAAAAATTAATGTCAGAGTTTGAAAACATTTGGGAGGAAACAGGCTTGGACCCAAAAGATGCATCATATCTTATTGAAAAGACTATGTGCTTTGAGGTTGCACAGAAAAACATTACAACAGTATTTTCTTCGTTCAAAGAGTTAATTGAAAATTACAAAAAGCTTTGCCAAGAATTAGAAAAAACAGAGGAATAATGCAAATAATAGAATCTGCAGAGTTGTTTTCAAAAGAAAAGTACGTGAATACATCAAGAAAAGATGACGTGTCATATTTGGATCATTTAATTGGAATAGTAAACAGGCTCAAAAATATTGGAATATCAGACCAAGAAGTGCTTGCAGCAGCGTGGTTGTACAATATAATTGAGAAAACAAATACAACATTTGATGAGATTGATAAAAAATTTGGTAGTAGAGTAGCAGTTCTTGTTCTTGCATTATCTAAAGATAAAAACATGACAAAGGACCAAATAGAAAAACAATACACCAAGCAGCTAAAGGAAGCATCAATAGAAGCAAAGCTAATTGAGCTTTGTCACATATCTACAAATCTCAAAGACTTGAAAAATACACAGTTGTCAAAGACCAAAAGATCAAAACAGGTTAAAAAAAATCTGTATTATCTTAATATAATAAAACCTGATTTATCCAAGAACAAAGCCCAATATCCAGGAATTCAAAATATCTTAAATGGAATAAATGAGATGGCAACATCATACGGCCAGAAACCTATTTCATTATAATAAAAACATCTATTTTTATCGAAATTACAGGTAGAGATATCAATTGGATATCTCATAGTATTTCCATGGTAGAAGAAAAGAAGAAGATGAAACCAAACACAGAAGATGAGTATAACAAAATGCTGGCCTCTGACGACCCAACTAAAATATCAAAAGATTCCCAAGAAGAATTGGCAAAAGAAGCAATCAAGAAATTCAAGTCGTTATGAGTCCCATCGCTTTTATCTGGGCTAAAATTTCCAGTACACATTGTCTGAAAGTTTGGTAAATTCCATTCAACAAATGATCGTGCTTGGTAAAGGTGACCGCGGAAGACTAGAATACATTCTTCAACTGCTGACAAAAGACAAAACACTGCCCTTATCGGATCAAAAATACCTGGAAAGCATAATTCCATTGTATCTTGGTGCACAAGATCCTCAATCACTGCAAAGACATGCAGAACACGCAATAGATACACTGCATGGAGAGATCCAGACACTTGGTGAGAGGATTGCAAGGCTTGAGCGAGCAGGGTTTGAGAGATATATTGGCAAAAAGGCAATCTTTTTCTTTGTAACAGTCTTTGTCGGATGGCATGTATTTCAAAACAATATAATGCCTTTTCTTAACCCGTATCTTCCTTCCAGCATAGAACAGTACATGTTTCCGCTAAACATACTGGCAAATAATTTTGATGCAAGTTCGTTAGTTGGGATGGTTTTCATTTTCATGGCACTGGCATGGCCGTTTATTGGTGCAGTACATCTAACAAAATTCATAAAATCACGCAAAGTCTCTTCCTGAATAAGAAAAAAATAGTAACATGATAAATGAAACCGTAGGCAAGCCAGAGGATGGGGTTGTTATGCTGACTTACCTACAGTTCCTACAAGTTGTGTTTGGAATTCATTATTAAGAGAATAGCAAGAAAATGCAACTAGTTGCAATCTACACTTTTGGACAGATGATTTTTAGCATCATGAAAATGATAACCTCATCCTTGCAGAAATTATTACAATTGGTATCATGGAAATAACAAAACACTGCCATGACTGTTCCAAATTCAGGCACAGGCAAGTTGGCAAACTCTAATACTCTATTATTGTCAGTATCAGTAACCCAGAGATTACCACACTGCTGTATAGTTTTACATCATAATTCTTATAGCAGGTCGCAGAAATTCCTTTAAATTGAGACTAGTTTTTTATTCCATTTTACTAAGTGTGACACTCTTTTTCTTGATGACTAATTCTGCATGGGCCCAAGAAAATAATACACAGGATTTGTCAATTTCCATGTTTAACTCTGCAAATATACAGACTAATACATACAAAGATCCCGTATACAATTTTTCTCTAGTGCCTCCTGCCGGATGGATTCCTGTAACCCAGGCCAACAAATCAGATACAGCACTAGTGACATTTACAAATGAAAATCCAGAAAGCGCAGCCGATTTTGCAATTTATTACTACCAAGGTAAGCCCATAGCACCTGCATTATCATCAGCTCCAGATGAGTGGATCTTAGATACTGCGCTTTCAAAGTTGTTTGATAGTTCAAAGTATGTCGGATATCAAAAAAATATTCAAAGATTTTCTGATGGTTATGTTATTCAGGTAGTCGTATCTGAGAACAAAACCACACAGAACAGCCCAATTATTGAAGAGTTTTCCTTCTGGTTAAAAGATGGTAGGCAGTATTTTCTAGTTATGACTTCATCGCAGAATGGAGTTTACCAAAATGCCGCAGAGTTTGAAAAATCTGTGTACACATTTTACGTGGGCGCGCCTCCAAATACTGGTACTCAAATTCCGCCGTGGGTCAAAAATGATGCCAAATGGTGGTCAGATGGGGCCATAAATGACCAGACGTTTGTAGGCGGGATTCAGTATATGATAAAACAAGGAATCATTGCGGTGCCGCCTACTGCATCAAACACCAATCAATCACAACAAATTCCTGCGTGGATAAAAAATTCTGCAGGATGGTGGGCAAGCAGTGAGATATCAGATGATGACTTTGTGAAAGGAGTACAATATCTCATCAGCAACGGCATAATCAAAGTCTAAAACAACACGATATCAGATCACTTGCTTTGTCTTCTTTTTTTGTTAAGATCATTTATGGTTATCAACGAGCCCACTGTCAACGCGATTATTCCCACTATAACCATCCCAATTGCCACTGGAATGGCATAACAATTCATTCCGTTGCTCAAATCACATGTTCCGCTAAGATATGGATCTTCTCCCAAAGTCACACTGACACTTACTGGTTCATTGCCTAGGTTCGATATACTAAAATTGTAATTTCCTTGTTCCTGTGGTCTTTTTTCTATAATATGGTACAAAAAGCCATTTTTGCTTTCCTTTTCAAATGTATCGCCATTTGGCTCTGTTACTTGTAATTTTACGAAATCAGAGGGAGGTATCGTATGCACTAGTAAAATAGTGTGTTCAGAGAGATCTGCCCAAGCAATTGTAGAATTTACCAAGTTGCCCTGCAGTATCTCCTTGTTTTCTATCAGTTCATGTTTTGTCTTCATAATTGATTCAGCCGTATCATATGAGCCATCAAATATGTTCGAGCCAACAACCAGCAATATTGCCCCAACAGATACAACTATCAAACCTCTTAGAATGTATAGTTTTGCCAAATTGCAGTTACAAATAGATCTTCCTAATAAGAAACTATTCCATTACCTGAACCAAAAATTCAACAAGAAAAAATCATTTTGTAGATTCAATAAAGGACGATATATCTACGTTAGAGCAGGCACACTTGCAATACACATTGCTCTTGCTTTTGAAAGTAAAGTGTTTCTTGCCACCTTTGTCTATAGCACCAGACACATGCAATAGTTTTTTGTCATTTAACCTCTTGATCTGTCTATATATTGTCGTCAAGGAAACATTACAGTCCTTGCTTAGTTGATAGGCGCTTTTGGGCAAAGTGGCAGCTCGCAGTATGCAGTTTGCACTCTCATCTAAGAGCAGATTTAGCAATGGTGCAGGAAGCGCTTCATCTTTATTTTGTGTAGTTATCGTATCGCATTAATCTATCACTTTCCTAAAGATAAACTTGATTCTAGTAATTGCAACTGATTGCAATAAAATTTAGGGCAAAAAGTCTAGTTTGAATCAAAATATTTTAGAGCATCCTGAATTGTGTTTATCTCAATTACTTGCATTCCATACTTACTCTGCATTATTGGAGCGAGCGGTTTTTGCTCTGTAGTACATGTCTGATAGGTTATAGGCCCTTCATTTTTTTCACTACAGCTCTGCACAGAAACAACTGCTTGTCCTAGTGGTACCAAAAATATTTTTGCACCATACTGACCTGCCGCATCAGCTTTCTCGTCTGCTGCACCAATTGGCCCTATGGTACCATCTGGTTGAATTGTGCCAGTCATCAACACGTGATTATTGATCTGTTTTCCAAGCAGTTCTGAGACAAGCAATACAGTCATTGCACCACCTGCACTACCACCATCAACAGCCTGTAGATCTTGGTTATTGGCAGAACTGACTGAAAATATTATATCTTTTTTTGCCAAATCTATTTCAGTTACATTTTGGGCCACCATGACAGCAGTATGTGCAGAGGATTGAAAGTCCACGCCGGTTGGAATCGCAGTGTTGACTAGTATGAGCCCAGTTCCGTCTCTAACCTCGACTGTGATTTTTAGTATAGAGCCCTGATAGCTAGTGGTTTCAAAGAACCCGTCATTTGCTATGACAGGTCGTACCGCTACAGCAGATATGGAGGCATTATTTTCGCCAGAGGCCACAGACTGTGTTGTAATGCTTCTTACCTGTTGCAACAACAGGTTGTATTTTGATTGTAAAGTGTCGTATCTAGTTTGAAGATCATTTACCTTCTGCAGCAGTTGCAAGTTTTGAGTTTGCACAGACATGTTCAAACTTTGCTGAACTTGGGTTTGATGCAATACATGCAATATGTTATGGTCAATTAGATATTGCATGGCCTGCAGAAAATCAGAATCGCTAGTCTGATTCTGTGACCACCAATGTGCAGTATTTTTTATCCAGTTTGGTATAGAAGGTTCTTGGGCAGAAGCTGTTATGGAGTACCCTAGAACAGCAAATGTCGTGAGAACTATTAACAATGCAATGATTGCAAGCTTTTTCATAATCAGGTCGCGAGATATATAGAAAATCTATTTTCTTGATTATAAATTTTAGGTAGATTCTCTGGGAATTGTTTATAGCATGGAATCGTCATTTTTGAAAATTTTCAATTTTTGTTGTTTTTTCTCGTATTGATAACAAAGGCAGCAAGTGAGACGCCATATAATATTCCATTAATGCCATAGAACTTTACCCAGTGAAAGCCAAGTTGTTGACCACAGCTTTGTGTTTTCTGGTCAGATGGCTCGATCTTTACAAGATCAGAAGATACTGGCTTGGTTAGACTACAATCAACATTTACAAGTGCATTGTACCACGCAAAAGAAAATGGAATCAATACTGTATATATGGCAATTAAAATAGCCATTCGTAGTTTTACTGATTTCTTATTTTGCCCAATCATGTCATGCTACACTTTGTGCTACTCTATTTTTATTCGAATTATATAATTTTCCATTTTGTGTACATGAGAACCACCACAATAGATAAAAATCAAAGTAAAACATCTAGAAATTGAATGGATCCAATAAATACAGCCGTAATTGTCAAACTTGAACCTGACTTTTCAGAAGGAAATGTGAGCTACAACCCAGATGGCACACTTAATCGAGCAGAGACAAAGAACATACTAGGTCCACACAGCGCCATAGCTACTGCCGCTGCCTTTTATGCCAAGGTAAAGTATGGCGCAAAGATATCAATAGGAACCATGGGCCCTCCCATGGCAGAATCAATGCTGCAGCAGGCCCAACTGATATCTGACGCAGATGATCTTTATCTTTACAGCGACAGAATCTTTGCGGGTGCTGACACCCTGGCTACTGCCGAAGTTCTCAAGTCAGGAGTACAAAAGATGGGCAAGATGGATATCGTATTTTCTGGACACAGGGCTTCAGATGGTGAAACCGGACAGACAGGCCCACAAACTGCATGGAAACTTGGTATGACATTTCTTGGTCACGTAATTGAGTATGAGATAAACCTTGAGAACAGGACAGTTAGAGCCAAGAGACTTGTCAGAATGCAGGGAATTTACGATATTGTTGAAGAAATTGAGGCGCCGCTTCCTGTCTTTATTGCAATAGACCCTTCATACAAGTCTAAATTCAATACCGTATCACAGAGGCTAGATTATGAAAGATATCAAAAAGAAGCATTTGAACGCGCCAAGAATTTCAAGCAGTACCTAAAGGTATTCAATGCAGTACAGATAGAGGCAGATCCAAAACTTATTGGAATCTCTGGATCTCCAACTATTGTATACAAAGTAGAGCGCATACCAAAAGGCAAGGCCACAAGACAAGCAGAAGTAATAGATGGTGCCAATCAGGAAGACATTCGCAAAGTTGTTGCAAGATTACGACAGTCCCTATCTACAATGGTGATAAAATGACTGAGGGAGATTATAGACACGTCTACATCATAATAGAACATGAAGAAGGAAAGATACTACAAGTAAGTCTTGAGATGCTTGGAGAAGCACGAAGAATATTGGATGATTTTAACAAGAAATATTCTTCTAATGAAAAAGTTGTCGCAGTTTTATTGGGATATAATGTCAAAGAGATTCCAAAGATTTTGATTGAACACGGTGCAGATGCCGTAATTTATGCAGACAGTCAAGAATTAAGATATGTGAGAAATACGATTCACACCAAGGTAATAGCCCAGATAGCATCAGACAGAGATGTTGCTGCAAATATAGAGCCAGAATATGCTACACAATTCAAGAGGCCAAGATACATGTTCTTTGCAGCTGACAGCATTGGAAGGCATCTCTCTGCAACGGTTTTAGCTCATATGGACTCTGGACTTGCATCAGACATTAATAAATTGGTCATAGGTGACCTTCAGATAACTCACCAAAACAAGACAGGTGGAAAGCCTCTCACTTATGAAAAAACACTTGAGATGTACAGGCCAGACTTTTCTGGATTTTTATGGACTACAATACTTTGTCTTGACAATAAAAATCCAGCAATTCAGAAAGATTATCACCCACAAGCTTGCAGCATAATACCTGGAGTTTTTGAAATAATTCCATCTGACCCGAGTCGAGATGGAAAGATAATCGAATATACACCAAAGTTTGATGAAGAAGACCTCAAAGTTAGGATAATAGATCGTAAAATCATCAAAAGCGAGATTGATTTTGATAGTCACAAGGCAATAGTAAGCTTTGGACGCGGAATCAAAGATTCTCCTGAACAAAATATCAAGTTGATAGAACAACTTGCGGCAGAGTTGGACGCTCAGATCGGAATCTCTTTGCCTCTATCCAAAAAGCCATTCTCAGTGAGTCAGACAGTGGACTCTACCTATCTAATACCTGACAGAGTGATAGGAATTAGTGGAAGAAAGGTTGCCCCCAAACTGTACATAGCTGTTGGAATAAGTGGTGCCATGCAGCACATTTCAGGAATGAAAGATTCAGAGTTTATCATTGCAATCAATCCAGACGAGAATGCGTTAATGAAAGATGAATGTGACATATTCATAAAAGGAAGGATGGAAGATGTCATTCCAGTTCTTATAGAAGAGATAAGAAAACAAAAACAGGTCGTGCAGGCATGAAGGTGGAACAGATTTGGAAAAATATGATGTAGCTATTATTGGAGGAGGCTCTGCTGGGCTTGCAGCTTTAAAGCAATTATCTGCACTAGGAAAACAGGTAATACTTTTCGAGGCAGGAAATAAGATTGGTTCTAAAAACATTTCAGGTGGAATACTTTATTCTAAAAAGCCAAAAAAAGGCAAGACATACAATGTCGAAGACATTTTTGAAAATTTTCTAAATGATGCACCTTTTGAGAGAAAGATAACAAAATACATCCTACATGCAACATCAAAAGACAAGGTCTTTTCCATAGACTTGACTGCAGCCCATGAGTATGAGGCAAACTTTGGTTGCTCAGTGCTCATGAATAAGCTAAACCAATGGTTTTCACAACAAGCCGGAGAAGCAGCCCAAAAACAAGGCGGAGGAATAGTGTCCGGAGTTCATGTCAATTCCATAAGATGGGAAGGCGAGCGCACCATCATACAGACAGATGAGCTCGAAGAGATAGAAGTCAAGGCAATAATTGCAGCCGATGGAGTAAATTCCGAAGTTGCATACATGACTGGCGCACGACAAAAATTCTCCCCAAGTGAACTATATCAGGGAGTCAAGGTAGTTGTAAAACTTCCTGAGGAAATAATAAATCAAAGATTTTCAATTGAGCAAGATGACGGTGCCGCACATCTTTTTGCGGGAGATGTTACACTAGATCACATAGGTGGAGGTTTTCTCTACACTAATCGTGACACTTTGTCATTGGGAGCTGTGTATCATTTTGATTCGCTTTTAGAAACTCCCGTTGAGCCTTATGAGCTTGTAAACACATTGCTGAAAAATCCCATGATAAGTGAGTTTGTAAAAGACGAAGTCCCAGTACGAAGCGAGATTGACAAGGATCTTCCAAAAGAAGAACAGATGCGTATTCGCTTTGCCGTAACAAAGATGATAAAGAATTGGTCAGAGCTTAGAGATGTTTACTATTCCAAAAAAGAGAAAGAACGACTTGTCAGAGAAGGAAAGTATGGATCTGCAGAAGAGATAGAATCACAGTTGTCTTCTCTTAGAGACCAGATGTCAACAAAGTACAATATTAAATTTGATACAGATTATGTTGAAGCAGAATATAGTGCAAAGCTTGTGCCAGACGGAAAACGTTGCAGAATGGAAAAACCTTACTTTAAGAACATATTGTTTGTCGGAGATGCAGCAGGTAGAGGTATATTTGTAGGTCCCAGAATAGAAGGGCTCAACGTTGGAATTGATGACGGTGCAAGAGCAGCAAATGCAGTGGCAAGAGCGTTGGACAAAGGCAATTTTGCAAATAACTATCTTGGCGAGTACTATTCACAATCAGTCGAAGAAAGTCCG
This sequence comes from Nitrososphaerota archaeon, assembly GCA_028867755.1. Classification (GTDB taxonomy): domain Archaea; phylum Thermoproteota; class Nitrososphaeria; order Nitrososphaerales; family Nitrosopumilaceae; genus Nitrosotalea. Next base: position 25,441 of record JAGWFT010000003.1, on the reverse strand, counting down.
TATACTCATGATCTAAAGGCAATAGACAAAGATTATCTGAAGATATTTCTTGATGCAGCAAAGGATGTCCCAAAAGACATCATTAGCTCAAAATACGGATTAGTTGTAAAGATGATGTCAAGCAACACATTGAGAAGCTTTGCAGTAGGATTTGCAAACATTCTTGGATACGAAAAACTATTGCCAATAATTGAGACTGTTGATACGTATGTCAAGGTACCAACAGAACTTGCAGAAAGATTGGGTAAGAGCATATCTACATCTTATACTCCTACTATCCCATCTATTGGACAAAGAGTTGCAAAACTAAACTTCAATGATGACAGCGTATCACACATCAAGGTACTAAAGCCCACTAGTGAGTTTATGAAAAATATGGTAACGTTATGTCCTACAAAATGCTACATCATGGAAAAAGAAGGTGTTATGATACAGCATGAAGGATGTGTCGAGTGCGGTACCTGCTCAGAGCAGACAGACTGGAAACACCCACGAGGCGAGAAGGGAATTAATTATCAATACGGGTAGACAGTGGAATTATTTTTAAATTTTATGCAGTTATTTTTGTCGTTTCCTTTTCAATCTTTCTCAGATCTTCATATGCTTCTCTAATTTCAAAGTAAAAGTCATCCATTCTTGGTTCAATTATCGTATAAGCAATGTAGAAATCTTCTGCTTCTCTAATGTAACGCATTACTTTCTCGTTTTCAGGAATCTTGGAGATGAATCGCATGTTGTTTAATCTGTCAGCAAGCTTGATAGCTTTGATATCATAATCTGATTTTGTCAAGGTGTTACAATATTCACGGAATCTCTCAAGCTCGCGTTCTTTGTCAGTTACACCCTGATAGGTTTCCAGAGGTTTTGTTTTCAGAACAGAGGCTGTTCTGTGAACATATTCGCCAAATCTATGGCTAAAATATGCATCAAAGCCATACGATTTTGACGCGTGCAAATCCAATATTCTGTCATTGTCTTCCATCACATCATGCAAAATTGCCGAGACGATCTGGATTGTAGTCATGGGTTTATTTGCCCACTTGTAGTGTCTGATTACGTTCATTGTTACTGGAAATATGTGAGTCTCAAGAAACGATGACATACCATCTTCTCTTTTGACTCCAGAATGAACCTCTTCTGCAAGATGTATCGCGCTTTCGATATAACTGTCAACATGAATTTTTGCTTCTTTTTCTATAAAGGATATGAATTCGTTTCTCTTTACAGATTCAATCATGGTATAATATTGTCCCTAGTCATTGAAAAATATGATCTTTGATGGCATTATTACTCGGTTTTAAGCATAGTTAAAAAGAACCTATCAAGAGATTGCATTATTAATCGGATAAATGCCATTTATTGTAGATTTGAAATTTCCATCACTGAACAAGTTCAAGTCATCTGAAAAGACCCTTCCTACTTTGGAAGAACTCGGTAAGAGTATAACAAAATTTGAAGCAAAAGCCATGGACAATATAAAAGAATTCGATGGAAATAGTCATGAGTTAAAGTCTGTTGCAAAAGAGAGTTTTGCAGTACTTCCCTTGCCCTTTGACTCAATTGCCAGCATGGTTTATGATAATTCCTCAGGACACACAAGAGAGAAAATAAAACATGTGATTTTGTTTTTTAAGAACTTGCATGACATTGACATAGTACAGTATAACAAAATATTGAATAGGATTGAAGAAACAGCTATAGGCAAGGAAAATGCCGATTTGAGTTTGCAGTATGATGTGAAAAAAATTTACGGTATTTTATCCACTTGGACTACCGAGAAAAATAACGCAGAGGTAAAAACAACAAGTGACCAAGCACCCGAACAACAAGAAGAACCACCAACTATACCGACTTCTACTAGCACAGTCTTATTACAAGATGAAAGTTCCAAATTTGAAGAAAATAAGACATACATTACAAAGAGTTTGACTTTGGCAGGCTTACCGCTTGTACTAAGGTCAGAACAAACCATACAGTTACAAGATGAGACACGACAGGAGATATTACCTCTTCTAGAAGAAAACAATAGACTAAGAGAAATCATACAAAAGTCAAACAAGCCAGCCATAGAGGAGGATGAGTATCTTCTAAGAATAGCTAACTTTTACTACATAACAGGTAATTCTCAAAAAGCTGCAGAGACATACGAATACATTCTAAAAAGAAACCCTACAAAGATGGCAGCACTTAACAATAAAGGAGTAGTCCTAGATTCAACAGAAGAATATGACAGTGCACTAGAATACTTTAACAAAGCACTAGAGGTCGTACCAGAAAATGTTCATGTTTCATACAATAAGGGAATTTCATTGTACAAGAGCGAGAAATACCAACAGGCAGCAGAATGTTTTGATGCTGCTCTAAAAATCGACACCAATTATGTAAGTGCACTCACATTCAAGGGACATGCACTATACAGGCTTGGAAAAAATAATGAAGCGCTTGAATTGTACAACAGAGTGATAAGAATCGATCGCAGTAATGCCGAAGCATTATACAACAAAGCGTGTCTATGTTCCATAAAGGGAGATGAATATGGTGCAATCACATCTCTTGAAAGAGCAATTCGCCTTGACTCTTCGTGGAAAGAAGCTGCTTCACATGATAATGACCTTGATCGTTTGAAGAAAAATCCACGTTTCAAAGAGATCGTAAACTACATACAACATTAAATTTTTAGAACATATCTCTCAAGTGTAGAAAGACTGGAATTTACAAAATATTTCTTGTTGACTTTAGTAAATCAGTGAATCATTGATATGCATTTTATCTTTTTATCGAAGAATAAAGGTGCGAAATAGTTTCGTTTGAAGGATGTAATTTCTCAAGCATTTCACGCTTGATTCCATAGCGTTCCAGTGTTTTCCACATCTCTTCTACAGATATTTTATCAGAGTTTGACATGACAAAAATCTTCAAAGACCGATAATATGACTAGGTGTGAGAGTTTTCATAGTACCTGCTCAGCTTGTACGATCAATCATATAAAATTGAGATATGCCGTTTAGAGAGAGACGATATTAGTCCATTCTCTTATAGATGGACTTGAAATCTTCTGCAATTCGATATGCAATGGTCTGTAGTTTTGCCACCTCAGTCATGTTTGTTTTTCCATGTGCTATCTGCCTCATCATTGTCATACATTTGTGTACTTTTTTGTGATCAGACGGCGTATTTGCATCTGACCATGCCTTGAAACAATCATCAAAGTCTAGGCAGAAATTCAAGATGATCTTCTCCCAGTCTTTGTTGGTTACAGGATAACCTGTAGCATGTGCGAGTTCATGAAATTCGTTGCTTTTATCTGCATAAAGCATCTTAAGTGCCTTATCTGCTTTTTTAGAATCATAGATATCAAGCGCACTAGAGCCTTGCACAGCACAGGTCATCATTTCTCCTATTTAATGCATAAGATGTTTTCATCTACTAGCATACATGCCCATACATTTTAAACAAAGTCTGAGAATTATCGATACATTTGATTCTAGGTTACATACGTCATCAATTAGGAAAATGAGATTAGCATTGATGATTTCATTGACGTTGCTTTTATCTGCGGTCGTACCTGTGTTTGCAGAAGAGACTAGTGTTTCAGTAAACATTACGGGTGGAAGTGAAGCAAGTCAAAATTGTGTCTTGTCCAAGAGTTGCTATGATCCTACCACCATAGATGTACCCCCAAAAACAATAGTCACATGGACAAACATCGATAGTACTGCACATACAGTAACAAGCGGCGAGCCATCAGAGAACAATACAGGAGTTGTATTTGATAGTGATATGATGGCACCTCAGGCAACATACTCTTTCATATTCCTAAGTCCTGGCACATACAATTATTTTTGCTCAATTCATCCTTGGATGACAGGAGAGGTAATAGTGGCATCACCCCTTACAACTAATTCTTCAAACAATGCAACTACACCAGAATTTGGCCCTACAGCTATTCTTGTTTTTATAATCTCTGTCTTTTCTGCAATATTTGTGGCTAAAAATAGACTGGTTTTTAGATTTTAAGACTATATCAACTACAGACTGGCATTATTACAGCGTATAGTTCCTTATTGCTTGGATCCACAATGCATGCAAAACTTTGCCTCTGGTTGAAGTGGCAGATTACAATTGCTACAAATTTTTCCACTAGAAGATACACTGGAAGGCGCACTCATTGTAGCATTAAGAGAGCGTATTGTTTGATTTATCCACTCCCAAAAATTCTTTTCAAACTTGTGGGCTCTATACACTTCTGCACCTGCCACTATTGCTCCAGCCCCAAATGAGACTGCACTTGCAAGAAGTGCAGGGATTGCAATGTCTCTTCCCCAAGCTCCAGTTCTAAAAATCAGATCATAATTATTGCTCGAGCCTGTTATCAATATCTCAACGTCTCGTATGCTTCCAGTGACGGCAGATAATGTTCCACCCTTGTGAGCCTTTATGCTCCAATATCCCTCATGGCTGTCCTCATGAATTATCTGCAGACCCAGTTCTGTAAAATGTTGTTTAATGTTTAAAATCAACTTTGATATCTCAATGTTGCTTAACTTTACTGCCTCTTCTTTCATGTTTAATGTTTTATAAAAATCTCTATTTGACATTTGCTATAATTATCATATATCCATTTTGTTAAATTGCCTTCAGCCAGAAAAGATGTATCTTTATCCATTATGAGACCATAAAACCATCATATGAACAAGTCAGTCAAGACTCCTGTAAGTAATGAAGAGTCTTTTCACAAAAATGGACTTGAGCTGCAACAGTTAGGAAGACATGAAGAGGCAATTGCCAGTTTTGATAAAGCATTAGAACTTGAACCAGATAATACCGAGTTTTTGTACGACAAGGCAATATCGCTTCAGATGATTCTAAGATTCAGGGATGCGATAAATTACTATAACATGGTATTGAGAATTGAATCGGATAACTTTGCAGCCCTTATCAACAAAGGACTTTGCCTGTCAAACCCCACCATGAATAGGCAAGAAGAGGCATTGTTATGTTTTGAAGAAGCATTAAGAATAGATCCAATTGATCTTGGCGCACTTTCCTTGAAGGGTTATTCTTTGGATAGCCTTGGCAGATACAGAGAAGCAATAGGATGTTTTGATAAAATTTTAGAACAACAGCCAAATGATCTTAATATATCAGTAAACAAGGGATTGTCACTTCTTCATTTAGGTAAATACGATGAGGCAATAGCATATTTTGATAAGGTGCTTGAAGACGAGCCCGATAATCTTTTTGCATCAGAGTGGAAAAAAGATGCAGTCAAGATGAGAAATAAAGATTTGTTCTTTTAGAACATGAAAGTTTTTCAAAAATAATTATTTATTATTTGGGAGCAGTATAATTTTGCCATGTTCCCTTTACAAAATTATCAAGTGTGTCATTTCCAAGATAGAATGATTCTGTATAAACACTCTCTGAAAAGAGTCGATAAGTATTGTGATACTGTATGACTGTGACTGTAGGTGCAACTTGTTGATCTATTTGAAAGTCTTTAGGATCCAAATTGTATAGATCACATGTTTTCAAAAATCTCATGTACTTGTCAGAAAAGTCTACAAAACAGGTAGTCTCAAGATTCCATTGGGCAACCTTACCAAGAAAGACAGTATAGTTTCCTGCAGATATTGGTAGTCCAGTTATTGTATTTGTGATTGGTGTGGTGACATTTGCAGGGGTTGTCTTTGTGGTGGGATACGGGTTTACAGTGTAAGTTGAGCTGGCAAGTTGTTTTACATACCCAGGTTTTGTAATAGTAACATCGATTTCATAGGTACCTGGAGTAGAGGCGATAGCAGATTGGTACTTAAAATTGCCTTGGTTATCAGTAGTTGTTGTTACTGCTTCAGATCCAAATAGGATAAACACATTAGCATTGGTAACTGGTCTATATGCTTGATCTGTGACACTTCCGATTATCACTGGATAATCCCCTTGCATGATTGGATCTTTTTGGGGTTTCACTGTGACAAGCATGCTGTAAGAAAGTGTCGAGTGGGATACCTGAATGTTTGAAAAAACGATAACTGTGACTAGAAGTACTATTGAGATTGATATGATATGGGTTTCTTTCAACTTTCAGTACTTTTTGTGTTCATTGTTAATCACTGAAATCTAACTTTTTTCTCCATTGGCTCAAGAAATGTTTAAGGAGTTATTTCTGACAAGTACCAAAAGATGTTTTAAAGGAGAAAATATTCCATATCCATTCTTATTAGGAGATATATGGTATAATTTTGAAGAAGGAGGTGCAAGGATGAGTTATAACCAAGGCGGTTTTGGAGGAAGGTCTAACCGCGGATACGGCGGCGGCCGAGGATTCGGAGGCGGCGGTAGACGATTTGACGACAATAAACCAAAACCAGTAGAGACCGGAAAAGAATACGATGTTTCCATAACGGAAATTAGCAGAAAAGGCGACGGTATCGCAAGAGTAGAAGGATTTGTGATATTCGTTAAAAATGGCAAGGTTGGTCAGAACAGTAAGGTAAAGATTACTGAAGTAGGCCAGAGATTTGCTACTGCAGATATAGTAGAAGGGTCTCAGCCAGCTGAATAGAACGAACACTAGTTTAAAGAAACTAGGTTTCCAAACTTTTCTTAATTTTTAATTTCACTTTCTTAATAGTTAAATATCAAACACTTAGAATTGTTGTGTTGAACAAAGTCGAAGCGCAAGAGATTACAGAGAGAATAAGCGGCATTAGTCGTTATGTTAGATTTGCTGGCATCATAAACAATAATGGTGGACTAGTCGCCTATGTAAGAAGAGGAGATCTCAAACCTTTACTTGACACAAAAAATACAAAAAACAAGTTTTCCCATCTTGCAACCCAAAGAGGTATGGCGACACAGTTTAACAGGCAGCTTGGAGATGTAAAATTTCTCTGGGAAGAACGAGAAAAAGTTCAGACAATATCATTCACACTAGGCAAGAATACAGTGTGGATCTCAATTGATAAAAATGTAGTTCGCTCTGAAGTTCTCAGAATAATAGATAGTTGTCTTCCCATCGTAAAACATTATCAATAGGTCCCTAAAGCATTCCCAGTATCTTCATTGAAATTTTGCCATGATCTAAACCAGTATTTGCAGACACATACAATATGTCATGAGAATCTATTGGAAAGCTCATGATGATTACCTTGTCTCTAAGTGACATTGCAAATCTGACCTTTCCCAACTGGTTGTCAAATTCTTTTCTCATGCGTGCACGCAGAGCAACTTCGGTAAACAGCATTTCGTCGTCTTTTGGATCCTCAAGAGACTTGAGACCCTCACGCAAACCTCCTGCGAGAAGCTTTCCCCTCTCATTTATTACACCGACAAATCTTATCTCCGAATCAAGGCTCAGTACCTTTTCACATATAGAGTCGTAATCCAAGGAGTCTTTGGCAGTCAACTTTACCAATCATATTCATACCATATGAAATAGATAATACCTTCGGTAGGCCAATTAAAAGTAAAAAATTGATTTGGGCGTATTTCAGCCTAAAATCTTCTTTGAGTACGATGTTTTGGTAAACATTCACGACAGTATACTGGTTTACCTTCCATTGGTTTGAAAGGAACCTGTGTTTCTTTTTTGCAATCCGAGCAGACAGCCGGATGCATTTCCCGATCTGACATGATTTTGGTACAGGAGCAGTTACATAATAACTCTAGCATTTCATCTAATTGATATCAAAATTAAATCAGGCTTACCCCCGCCCAAATGGCCAAAAGTGAAAAGTATTCTTATAATGAATAGTAGAGGACGAAACTGTGGGAGTCAAGACATATGATAAGCACGATATGGTCTGGCTTGACAGGTGCTAATAAGACCACAGTTTCTCCTATAAAGTATACGTACGAAGAGATAAGATAAAGCAAGTATTTTTGATAACAAAAGGATGAAAAACTTTACTAGTTTATCACCAGCGAGTTTTGCCTATCACAAAGCCTAGTAATGAAATACGGTGTCGCCTATAGTCTTCTTCCAGTCTGCGCGAATTCCCGGTTTTCCCTTTAGGCGTTCTATGTAATTGAATGCAGAAAGCCCAGCAGTTGCACCACCTGCACATGCAGCCACAATCTGTTTGTATGGTATACTGGTTGCATCACCAGCAGCAAATATTGCTGGATGTGAAGTTTTATTTCCGTCAGATATCTCAATTTCCCCCTTGGTGTTGATTTTCACTAGGTGTTTTACAAAATCCAAGTTTATCTTCGAGCCCATTTCAATGAACAGGCCATCTATTTGCAAAGTACTTTCCTTGCCCGAATTGTCCAAAAGTGTAATTGATTGAAGGTTATTTGTGCCAGCAAGAGATTTGACAGATGATTGCGGTATCAGTTGCACATTCTCTTTTTTTTCAATGGATGCAATCATCTCCTTGTCTCCGCCCAATGCACCGCCCTTGTAAATTAGATATACTTTTGACGCCATTCTTGAAAGCAAGATTCCAGACTCTAATAGATATCCCCCCACACCCACAGTGGCTGTCACTCTACCTTGGTAAAATGGCGCATCACATTTTGTGCAGTAATGAACTCCTTTATTTGAGAATGTAGACTCGTTTTCTACACCCAAATTATTTGGTACTTTGCCAGGAGCAAGAACTACCGATTTTGCCACATATTCTGATCTGCTGGTTTTAACCTTCAATCCAGCTTCGGATTCTTCTATCATTTCTACCGTATCATAAATTATTTCACCATTAAATGAGAGATACTGGCTTTCTAATGTTTTTGCAAGCAGTGGCCCACTTGACATTAGCGTACCTGGATAATTCTCAAGTTTTGGGATTAAGTTCATCTGTCCGCCCAGATCTTTAGATATTACAAGACAAGACGTTTTTTGTCTTGCAACAAAAATTCCTGCGCTCAGCCCTGCAGGGCCTCCTCCAATTACAATTATTTCGTATTCTTGAACCAACTTAATTAATAGAGATAAGCGAAGTAAGATTGTTTATACCATCTACATTATGCAAGTCTACGTCTATTGCTTGTTTAATTTCTTGCATATTATTTGATTCCAGCACGATTAGTATATCATATATCCCATAAGTTGTTTTGATTGATTTTACAGTAGGAATCTTTTTTGCCTGTTCAATAATGTTTTTTTGCTTTTTATAATCTACGTTTAGCAGTACATATGCTTCGTTCACACACTATGCATCAAGTCAATTGTAATAAAGTTTAAGGTATGAACTGAACTGTCAGTTCGTTTTAGATTGAATAAAGAACTTCTTCATCTTATGCGTTCTTGCTACTTGCAGTTTTGATGGCCTGAATAATTTTCTCTGGACGTTTAGACTCTACCAGTATGGTTTGGCCATTTTTCAACTCTAACTTTATTCCACGTTTGCCTCCAAGTGAATATGCTTTTTTTGAAATCGCATATCTTAGACCTAGTTTATTTTCCTCTTTTTCCTGTTGCTCATAAGATTTACAATCCTGAAGATCTGCCAGTGAGATCTTTTTGAATGAGGACTGGAAGGGTACGACCCTTATGTACAAGCCATCATTTCGTACTTGAATTCTAAGTTTTATCATGAGCAACAGCACAGGTAAAATGAATCCAATTGCCAAGAAAATAGATGACGCTACCACAATTGTAGTTGTAGGAGATCTATCCCCTGCAATTTCAAAGAGTTGAGGTAGTCCAAAGTAAACGCTACTAAATGTAATACAAAGTACAACCAGCCACACTGAAGAGTGTGAAAAGGTTTGTGCTTCGCGGTATAAAATATTCTCCGTGTTTTCCATTTCTAGTAATTTGATTAGGCCTGATTTATACGCTAAACCTGAATCTCAAGTAAATGTCTGCCAGACTATCTTCGCTTCATCTTTTGAAGTTTGGTTGTGATGGTAACTATCTTCATTATAATCTCATTGTTACTACCTTTTCCCTCCAAGAATTTGCACAGCCAATCAATCTCCTCGCTTGTCAGTAAATTTTCCACAATTGCCTCTTTCTTCTAGTATGCTATATAGTGTTGGGATGTAGGCTGGATATCTTTAGGTTTGAACCTAGTATCTTGGAGAAAATCTAAGTCCAGTCTTTGCTGAGAGTGCAATTATGGATATGACTGCAATTGTAAGTACTAGAGCTGCGATTGGACCAAACTCTGGAATTACAAATGTACCAATTATTTCTATTTGAGATGTTCCATTCTTGAATGGAATTGCAAGAGTTCTGTCAGTACTTGTTGTTATTGTTTCATTGGCTTGACTATTTTCTTGACCATCATTTAGGACAACAAATTTGTCATCAGTGCCATCTGACTTCTTTGCATCAATCAATGCTCTAGGCATTGTGATTGTCAATTGTCCATCCCCAGTAGTCTGGATTGATACTGTCAAAGATTTTGACTGGGGATCTGCCTTGATATCAAGAACTTTACCATTGATTATAGTATAAGTGACCATGTAGTTTGTGCCATCTACTGGAATAGTACCTGGACCTGAGCCGCCTCCGCTAGAGCCTGAGAATTGGAATGTTGTTTTTGCAGATCTGTCTGGAGTACCATACTGTACAGACACAGTATATGTTCCAGCGGCTTGCCATAGAAGACCTGTAGCAGTTATTGTCGAGGAAAAGGTTTTGTCAGTTCCTACTGTAATTTGGTCTACTTTTATTATATTTCCAACAGGATTTCTTAGAATAAGTGTAAGAGGAGTATCGCCTAAATAATCTCGGGTTGTACCGGATACTAGTACCTTGTCGCCATCATTGTAGGATGCTTTATCAGTTGAAACCGTGACTGCAAGACTTCCTGATGATGGAGTCCCAATTGTACCATTACTTGAATGAGAATTAAGCATGGAAGAATACGTAGACATGGATGAAGAAGAACCTAAACTTGACATTGTAGCATTAGTCACGTTCACAGCTGAATTGGAAACAGCAAATGCTGGAACTGCAACAGCAGATCCAAGTATTACTAGAAGCAGCAAAAATCCATTAAATTTTATATTCAATAATTGCGAATCAATTTGCCGTTATATAAGCAATTGTAAAAAAATTATTAATTTCTGGATCAGATGTATTTGGCAAAATTTTGTGCAAATATTAGATCGCACAGTAAAATTGTTAATGATTGCAGCTCATAACTATTGATTTTACGGGAAATAGCAAAATTGGTGATCGAGTCCGAATTTTCAACCAAATGACAAATCTTAAAAACCATTACATCAGATACAAAGGAGAAAACCCAAAGTACCAAAAGCACGTTGCCTTGGTACTTGTGTGTCTGGAATAGGGTTTTCTTCGCATCTTAAACGCATTTCGTCTATTTAAGAAAAAGTTACAGATTTTCATTCTCTATAATTATTATCATGAAAATGAAATGGAATGATATAAAATAAAATTAGTATTTTTGAGACTGACTACCTAATATTTTAAAAAATATACCTTTGTCATTAAAACTTATGATTCATCATCCTGACTTAGGAGTGAATCAACTTTGCGATGTAGTTCTTCCATTGCATCAAGAGTGGATTCATGCTTATCGTCAAAATCAGCAAGTTTCTTTAATATAGAATCATGGCTTTTATCCAACTCTTCAATCCTGTGCAAAATACGATCCTGTGAGTTAGAAGTCTTTGTTTGTCTGTTGTATACCCACCAGCTTACTATACCACCTATGATTGCGCCCCCTACTATTCCAAGATATGTTGAAGATGCATTAGTCATGTCGATGCAATCTTTTGAAAGTTCTGGCATACATCCCCATATACTTAGCAGAATTGGAAGCATTTTACAGCCTTAAGATCATTTGAGCGTGTTTTCATACTTTCTATGAGTATCAATTAACGAGCTTGTAAAATTGATCAGATCCTTTTTTGTCTTTATGCCTTGTAGTATATCATTTATAAAAGCCTAGTTTGGTTTCATCAAAATTTTTCCAATAAAGTCGCCTTTTAGCATCTTAGTATGCGCTTCTACCGCATTTTCAAATGTATAGACAGAATCAATTATTGATTTTATCTTTCTCTGAGACATCCAATGCAGTCCGTCAATAAGTTCTGAACGTGTTCCTTGAGTTGAACCTAAGACGTTAATCCCTTTGAAGAATATGTGTCTAAGATCAGTTTGTACTTCATATCCAGTCGTGGCACCTGTTGTGACTATAGTTGCACCATATTTTAGCAGAGTCAATTCTTTATTCCAGTGTGACCCCCCTACATGCTCAAAGATAACATCAACTCCAGGTATAGCATCTTTCTTTTTTGCAATATCTTTTGTTATTGAAAAAACTTCTTTGTGCCAGTCTTCCTTTCTGTGATCTACTGCAAAGTCTGCACCAAGTTTTAGGCATTGCTCAAGCTTGTTTGGACTGGCAGTAGCAATGACATTACAACCATATAATTTTGCAATCTGAATTCCAAATGTTCCAATTCCCGAAGTTCCACCCATTATGAGTACTATCTGACCAGGCTTGATCTTTGCTCTTCCTACCAACATGTGCCACGAAGTCACCATTACCATAGAAGCTGCGGCGGCCTCCTCATAGCTTATGCTATCAGGAATTTTTACTACATTTACTTCTGGCAAGTGAGTGTATTCACAATATCCGCCCCATAATGGGCCTGTCTGAAATCCCCAGATCTTTCTATTTCTACAATCATACTCACGACCATCAGTGCATGCAATACAGACTCTGCATGACAGGTTACCATGGGATACGACTCTGTCTCCAACCTTAATCGTGGTAACATCTTCCCCTATTGCGACAACTTCGCCTGCTGCGTCAGTCCCTGAGATGTGTGGCATGGGAATTGTGATAGGTTTTCCTCTCATTCCCCAAATGTCATCATAATTTAATCCCGCAAAATGTACTTTGAAGACTACTTCATTTGATTTTGGTTTAGGATGAGGTACTTCTTTTATTTTTAGAATCTTTGCATAATCATCATCTGGTGCATATTCTTCATAGACCAGAGCCTTCACAAATCACCATCTTGTAATGGTAATATTAAGAAATTGCTCACAAACAGGTTTACAACATAACAACTTGTCCATTGCAAAGTACAATCTTGAAAAAATACATGAGTATTTTTTCAAAGAATTTAAAAATTTAGATATTAAAAAAATCTAGTGGTGGTGTCCGCAACCACAAGAATCGTGACTTTCAGCGGTTTCTTGTACTCCTTTTCCCGCACACTTGGAACATTTGTCTGAACCAGTGGCAGAAAAAAATCCAATTCCGCATACAACACATTTCGTACTTGTCATAAGGGAACTAATGCGTGCCCGTATTTATTGATACAGATTTAGAAATAAAAAATGACGGATGCCCATGAGAGTCATTCTTTCGATATATAGTCAAAACTTTGAAGTAAGATCTGTTGTACATCTTTGATAACTCTGTAATTTCCCATTTTCGATCCTTACAGAAAACATCAAAAATATACACAGGTATGACTGGCTCCAACCTGCAATTCTTTGCAAATATGCCCTTTAACTGACTGCCTCATTTGGTTCGATTTTTGGGCTTTAACGTAAAATGACTCCAATAACACTAGCACTTTCAATTGCATAGAATTTATTAATTGATTAAGTTGGTAGTGAATTCATGATGTCAAAACCAATAGGCGCGTTATTTGGTGTTTTGACCCTAGTTGCGATTCTTGCAATTGCTCCATCAGCTTTTGCACAAGAGTCTGGAACAACGGTAAACATTTCAGCTGGAGCAGGCTCCAGTCCAAACTGTGCACAAACAAACAATTGTTTTGCACCAAATGTTATCAATGTGACACCAGGTACAACGGTAAATTGGGAAAACGGCGATAAAGTCAGCCATACTGTAACAAGTGGTAGCCCATCAGACAATCAAACTGGAACTATCTTTGATAGCAGCTTGATTGCATCTGGAAAAAGCTTTTCCTTTACCTTCAATGATCCTGGCACATACAATTACTTCTGCCAAGTCCATCCATGGATGACTGGTCAAGTGATTGTTGCGGCTGCAACTTCCAGCACAACTGGCAATACACAAACAACATCAAGTACGCCATCAAACATGAACTCATCTGGTACGACCATGTCTTCGACACCGTCAAGCATGAACATGTCGTCTGGTACAGATACCATGCAGACTTGTTTTAATTCAGGTGGAGATTGGAACGCACAAACACAAACATGCAGCACAACAACTCCAACTAGCATGAACTCATCTGGTACGACCATGTCTTCGACACCATCTAGCACTCAATCCAACAACACAACAGAGTCTAGTGAATATGGTGCAGCACAAACTACTACAACTACAACAACTCCAGCTAGCACAGAATCAGCATCATCACAGCCTAGCGAAACATCGTCTACTTTATCATCAATGTCTACAACACAATCAACTAGTAGTGCAGACCCAAGTCAAATGTCAGGATGGACTGCTGGTCTTGCAATCGCTGCAGTCATGAGTGGTATCGGAGTCTGGACAGCAGTACGACGCAGATAAACAAATGGAGTCAAAAGACTACATTCCTTTATTTTTATAAAAAATCTTTTTACAGTTTTAAATGATTTTTTAGACGCATGCTAGTGTATTGCCCTTTCTTTAAGAGAGAAACACACGCCCGAGATACGAAGAGAGATGGAATTTTATGGCATTGCATAACAACTGATGAAGAAAGAGTATGAGTGGTACTCTTCACCACCATTTCAGAATATTTCCAAACTTCTTTTTCACATTTGCAAAGATCATGATATGCCCTTTCTGCATATCTGGCGTAACGATACCAATCCTCTTTGAAGATTTTATTTAGATTAAGCTCATCCCAGTATGGAATTTTTGAACCATGACCTTTATCACCAGAATTTTCATCATGCGGTTTTTTATAATTCGTACTTGCATATGCATAATTCTTTGAGCACGTTCTGAGTATCTGATAAGCCTCTGTGATTAACTTGAATTTTTCATTGTCTTTTTTTGAGATGCTTTTATCAGGATGATACTTGAGCGCTAATTTTCTATACGCTGCCTTTACCTCCTGTATGGATGCACCCTCCTTCAGACCAAGAAGACTGTAATATTGACTGCTATTCAACATCAGATATTTGTCAAACTGTTTTAAAAAAGTTTAATTTCATTTTATTGCTCTAGTTGAAAAATAAATTCAATCATGAGTAAACACAGATGCACTACAGATAGACAAAAGACACCTATTCACACCAAATATGCCCTACAATGAAAAATACTCATATAGCATAATTGAAATATTTAGCAATCACCTTACTAGTAGTTGAAAAAACCTGTTCTTGTATTAGTAATAGGTGGAGGTCTTGCTGCGTTAGTGATATTTTTTGCATTCAGCTTTTTTTCAATAATCCCTCCTTCTCAAAAATATGACATTTCTGTTGACCCCATTCTGGTAAAGGACAGCATGGGTTCAGAGACACATGTAATCATCAAGAATACCGGCATGGATACACTGACTAATGTTAAGATAGACTATGGTGGGACTGCAAAATCTGATGTTATTCCCATCCTCAATCCAGGAGACAGGATCATATTATCACCACCAGTTGGTAGCGACCTCAATGAGGTCAGAGTTACAACTGACCAAGGAATTAACATAGTACAACCATACAGAGTTCCTGCAAGTGCGCCTTTTGTTGGAAATTCTGGCTATGGTGGATAACACATGATTGTTGGAATTTGTTCCACAATGGAAACACAATTTTGACCATAATTCCACCTAGTTTAAGTCAGTTTTCATATTAATCCTACATAGTGAACCAAAGCCAAAAACTTGCAATTATTCTGCCTGGAATATTTGCAATGTGCGCCGTACTGTCAATTTCGTTTCTGTCTCATTCGTATGCAACTGCACAGACACCAAGTGACCCTCAATGTGAAACTACATACACAGTCATCTACAGCAATCCTGAAAAATTTGATGAAGCAAAAACTATTAACAGTCTAAAACAGAATTTATCAAATATTGATTTTAGTGGAGACATTCTTGGTAGTCATCCATGGTGGAGCTACATCCACATAAGTAAACCTGATGCCAATTCTGTATCTGAGTTAACAATACCAACCGCGTCTGGCCAAGCTGACAGTATTGTTACAAAAACTATGCAAGGAATAGATGGAATATCCAAAGTAGATAGCATGATAACTGCCTGGTGTAACTAGGTACGAATCAAAATACATACATTTGAGATTATAAAAATAGTAATTGCATTACTCTCTTCTCAAAGCTACCATTGGAGACAATTTTGATGCTTTCCATGCAGGAAAGATTCCTGCCCCGATGGCTAGCAATACTGACAAGAACCAGACTTTGATTAGATCTTGTGGAAGAAAAATGGGTGGAAAGGAACTGATGTTAAAACCTGGACCTCCGCTGCCTTGCTGAGATGATAGACCAGTCATAGCATATCCACTTATTATTCCAATAGTCACGCCTAGGGTTGCACCCATTATTCCAATCAAGGCTGCCTCGACTAGGAAAAGTGCCAGTATGGATGAATTTTGTGCACCTATTGCTTTCATTGTACCAATCTCACGAATTCTTTCAGTTACCGAATTATACAGCGTAGTTACTATTCCTACAGCACCTACAACCAGTGCAATTATCCCAATCATCTCAACAAAAGCTGCATTTCCACTAGTTGCTTGTTGTCTTACCTTCAAAGTTGCTTGCGGGGTATTTGTTCCAATATTTTTTCCATAAAGACTAGTTATCTCATCCTGTACAGTATTTACGTAACTATCATCAATAGTTTGCACAAGCAACGAATCATATCTTCCGGATTTACGTAAGAGTTGATTTGCTGCGTCCGGATTGATCACAAGGGAATTGTCAATTCTTGTGTTTCCAGATGGCTTCATTATTGCAGTTACAAGAAAATTTCTGACTTCTTGTTCTTGTTTTCCTGCTGGATCTGAGTAACTATAAGTTATTTTGAGTGTTTGACCCACTGTTACAAATGGTGTTGTTGCTCCTGCCGGATTGGCTATTGTATCACCTACAACCGCAGCAGATCGATCGTTTGGTTCAAGAGTAGAACCATCGACAAACTCTAGGTTTGGCAACTGTACTGTTAACTTTGTTGGGTTCATTCCTGTCACAGAAATACGTTGGACATTACCATACGAGTCAATTGTTACTGAACCAGTGTACTGCGGAACGACATCAGAAACAAATGGGAGTGCTTTGATTTTATTTACTATTATATCGTTAATGATTAGAGAAGCCTGTGATGAGCCTCCTCCATAATACGAGCGTTGCCCTGATGTTGCAGTAATAACATTAGTTGCTAAGGAACTAAATTGTTGCTGTAAAAATGCAGACTGCCCAGCACTAAGACCGTTTATCACTACAACAAGACTTGCACCTAAAACTACCATCAGCACTGTTAGTATTGTTCTAACTTTCCTATCTACAAGAGCATCATATGCAAGCCCAAAGATATCATTTGGATTCATTTTGCTCTTTGTCAACGTTTTCTAAAACTGCTACTATGTCTTTATCATCACCAGTCAGCATCTTTAGTTTTTTACGAGTTTTTCTCTTTCGAATTATTATTGCTGCTGCTATAGCTCCAGCGATAGAAACACCAACAGCAGTTAGTAGTAAAGGATCACCTAAGATTTGATCAATAATTGATCCCTGTGTACGTGTATGTGTGGTCGGACTTTTAGCAACCATGACATTTTGAGTGAGAATGAGTGTATGGAAATTCTTGAGATCATCGGCATATACTACCTTAAACGAGACAGCATAGTTTCCAGGCTTGAGCAAGTTCAAGCCGTTAATCGGTATACTAAATGGAATTGGAGAATCTGCTGTGAGGTCTCCTAAAAATTGTTGTGAAGATGCGGCTCCACGACCTCCTCCGCCAGATCCTTGGCTTGATGCAAATTGGGTATCAGCTTGTTGGAATGACGATGAATTATAATTAGAACTATTAGCATTGTCTATTCTGGCTTGTCTTATAGCATCAAGCAGGGGGGATGGGGCCAGTTGTATTGTGCCATAAAGTCCAGTAGTGCTTCCCTGGTTTAGCAGGCTGCCTGCAATTTGTGGTGATGTACCCACATAGTTTACTGCCAGACCATATACTTGCAACTTGATATTTCCAATGACAAATGCACCTAATGTCAAGGAATTAGCCTGGGTCTGCCCATTTGCTACATAATTTGCTGTAAGTGTAAAAGAAGCTGGAGTATCAATCAAAGAAGTTGCAGCAAATACTTGGGTGGATAGATACTGCTGTTGACCTGGTTCCAACTTGGGTATGGTCCATGTTGACTGACCTACAACTGAGACAGAGGTTGACTGTGGAACGAGGGATATTATTACATTTGACGCCTCAGATGTACTATTGTTTGCTACTGTAAAATTCAATGGGGCAAGATTTCCAGCAGTAATTACTGGAGAAGTGGTATTACCAACATAAGCAAGACTCAATGATTGTGGCGGAATTGGAGTAACTACCACACCGGTGTTTAACTGAGTGTTTTCTTGTGCACCCCATGCATTTTCGTATGAAAGTTGTATTGTGACATCCTGTGTTTGGCCTCCTGCAGAACTTGAGGGAAAGACAGTGGTGGTGATATTTGCAGAGCCACCAGCTGGAATAGTACCTAAATTGAATTGATTAGCTCCAAGATTGACGATATTAGTGGTTGTTGATGATAATGTCAATGAACCTCCACTTCCAGATGAACCTGAATTTCCCTTTTGGCCAAGATTTGTAATTGAAGCAATGACACCAGTTGCGGCAGCAGATCCTTTATTCACAATAGATATTGTTATTGGATCACTTTGCGATGGAGCTATGTAGCTGTTTTGTGATGAAACATCCAAGATTACCTTGCCTGGAAGAACCATGGGGACTTCGAGTATGGCCGAAGTACAATCCTCAATGTAAGTGCCGCCTTGGTTAGTTTGCAGTATGTAATAATTGGCTACTAGATTAACATTGTATGTTTGAACCTTTGCTGTATCTGAAACGTTGACATTAAAATACAAAACAAATGTCCCTCCAGGCTGAACTGAGCCATAGAAGCTACCAAGTGCATAGTTACTATTTGCAAACTTTGATGCTGGATTGTACTGCTGAAGAAGTTGTGGTACCTTACTTTCACCTGTTGAAGTAAATCCAGGTGGAAGATTGAGAAAGCCTGTGACTGAGTTGATTGGAAAGTTTCCTCTATTGATTAAGACAACTGCAAATGTCTCTGCGCCCTCTCCTGGTCCCACCTCTTTTTTTACCGGATTAGTTGAGGTGCTATTGCTAGCTGATGAAACTCCTTGATTAACCCAGTATGCATCTGTTGCAACAGGTCCACTATAGAACGCATTAATGGTTGTGGTAAGTGGAGCAGCACAGTTGTTTTGCTGTTCCACTTGTGCTGATGATGGCATATTAAACGATGGAGCAAACAATAGTACAATCAAGACAGCAGAAATAATCTTTGGTGCCAGGTTCTTTCCAAAAATCATGCGAAACTTGTTGGACACGTTAATTGATGACATCTTGTTCAATTCTTCCATCTCGTATCAATATAGATCTATCAGTTGATTCTGAAAGCTCTGGATTGTGTGTGACCATTATTATAGTACGCTTGAATTTATGCGACAGGGTTTTGAGCATGTCAAAAACATCCTCCCCGGTTTTTGTATCAAGGTTACCTGTCGGTTCATCTGCCAAAACTATTGCTGGGTTGTTTACTAGCGATCTAGCAATTGCTACTCTTTGTTGCTGTCCTCCGCTGAGATTGACTGGCTTTTGTGTTGCCTTGTCAGCAATTCCCAAGGCTTCTAAAATTTTCATTGCTCGCATGTTAGCCTCAGACGTACTCATTCCTGATATCACGCTAGGCAGTTTTACATTTTTCAAAACAGTTGTTCTGTTGATTAAATTAAATGACTGAAAAATAAATCCGATGAGGTTGTTTCTCATAGTAGCTATTTCAGAATCTTTCAAAGAAAAAATATCTATTCCATTAATATATACCTGGCCTGAGGTGGGCCTATCTAATGCGCCTATCATATTGAGGAGGGTGGATTTACCGCTTCCTGAAGGACCCACTATAGAGACAAATTCTCCTTTTTTTACAGTGAAATTAATGTCTTGTAAGGCTACAACTTTTCCTGCAACGGAATCATATATCTTTGATAAGTTTTTGACGGCAAGTGCTATTGAGTTTGAACTAACGTCATTAACTTGTGATTCGTTTACCACTTTAGCAGAATTGCGTTTAGGACCTGATTTATCTCTATTCAACAAATATTATACTCCAGATTGTTTTTCCCAATATAATTAAATGACTTTGCAAAAAAAATATCAAGATTGTGAAAAAAATAGTTGCTATACGAATTACATAACAACAATAATTTCATCATGAAAGTACGTTTTAGATTTGTGTCAAGACAGTTTACGTGGGCATCCCTACCAAAGAAGCATGCATTAAGATCAAAGGGGTTGTGAGAAGATCTTATTTCCTCCACGGTAGAATTCAAAATCATGCCCACGTTTTTCCATTCAATTAGCAGAATTAAATAATTGTCAAACTTTGTTCAGGAACATTGTTAGTGGAAGTATGCACAGTCAGGTGACAATTCTTGCAAAATGTTCATGTAAAAGCTTAATACAGAATTTTACTTCCAACAAGGCGATATCCTTGTCGCATGAGTATCGTGATCGGGTCTATATAAGAAAGGATATACTTTTGAAGCTCACAGAATTTGGTGAGCTTAATCAAACAAATCTACTAAGTTATTGCGGTTTAAACTTGATGAAGCATAAGGACATACTGGAAAGTCTAGAACGAAAAGGATTCATACAAAGGATAGAAATACCATGGGGAAATAAGAAAGTCATAAAATATTCAGTTACCGAAAAAGGTAGACAGCTTTGCAAGATGGTTCTAGAGCCTTATGAGGAAATCTTTCCAAGGAGTGAAAAAAAAGATCATGAACAAAGTTAACGAAATGTTTTATTTACACAAGGAGTAGTTGAATCACTAAATTGTCTGAACCAGAAGAAAATCAAGATAAAAAACCAGATGATGGAGATAGCGGTAAGAGGGACCCAGAGAACATGTTTAAGATGATAGACGATCTTCTGTCTCACACAAATAGCTCTAGGCGCATATTTCTCATCTTTATTGCATCTGCTCTAATTTTTGCCCCTGTTGCACTTGTAATGGGGGGCATACTTCTTGGACACCCCAGATATAGCGTTCTCAACCTTGAACGAAATCACGAGGAGATGGGCAATAACATGACATCCATGAGCAACATGACATCTAGCGGTACCCAGTTATACCTAGTTGAAAAGAATGGTGATTCTATCATCAGAGAGATTCCGTTTCATCCTCCTCTGCACCCTATGCATCAAGATGCCCCCATATTCATCGGAATACAAGTGTTCATCTTCATATGTATAATATTTGCTGCAGTATTGCTCTTTGTAGCGCTTAAAGAATATAGTTTCTTTTCAAAGTGGAATGCAAGATACAAGAGATACAGAACCACACAAGATAAAATAGATGATGAGCTGGGCAAGGATTAATTCTTTTTCCATTTATCATAAGATACCTTTAACCAAAAGTCATTACAGTAAGAAACAATCTCAAAAAAAGTTAAGGCAAGATCATCCCAAATGGATTTCAAGAATAAATTTTTGAACCATTTTTTTATTTTTTATATCAGTACAATTAGTAATTTAAAAATGAATTTGAGTTTATCATTCTAATAATTTCTTTATCGACATAGAAGCCAATACCAGAAAAACAATTGTAGAAAGAAATAGTACAAGCATATCAACTAACAAGTTGCCATATGTTCCTACAAGGAGCATGGACCTAATTGCGTCTACGGCATAGCTGAGCGGATTTGCGATAGAAACATATTGTAGCCAGATTGGCATTACAGATATTGGGTATATGGCGTTACTTGCAAAGAAAAGCGGCATAGTCAACGCTTGGCCAATTCCCATCATCCTGTCCCTAGTTTTCAGATATGAGGCAAGAAACATCGAGAGGCTTGAGAAACACATGGCAAAAAGTATTACAACTGCAAAAACACCTGCTACGTCTATTGGGTCAAGCCTTATCTTGGCTCCAATTAACAATGCCAAGGCAAATATCACTATAGCCTGAAAAGCACCTCTTAGACCTGCAGCAAGTGATTTTCCTAAAACTATAGACGAGCGTGGAGATGGTGTTGATAGAAGCTTGGTAATTATTCCTACATCTTTTTCCCAGACTACTGTTATGCCATAAAAAATGGAAATAAACAAGACAGATTGGGCCAAGATGCCAGGAGTGATAAACTGGATATATGAAAAGTTACCAGACGGCATAGCCTTGATGGCATTAAAGGTCTCTCCAAAAACAAGTAACCAAAGTGCAGGTTGAATAATTCTAGTCCAAAGCTCAGTCGAGTCATGTCGAATCTTTCTTGCCTCCATCTCTGCAATTGTAATAGAACTAGAAAGAAACCTTCGAATGTTCATCTTGCACGCCTCGCAAAATCACGACGTGTATTGCGTGTGGCTTTATACATCTCATCGCCAAGCCTTCTTTTTGCATATTTCATAAAAACATCATCCAAATTTGCTTTGTTAATCGAGATGGATTCCACTCTAATTTCATGACTCCTAAAGAAATCTGCAATGAGTGGAATTGCTTCTTCACCGTTAGTGGTTAAGATTTGAATGGATTTTTCATTATTATGTACGATGTTTCCTATCTCTTTTGGTAATGACATGATTGGAGGTGTAAAAGCAAGGTTTACTGTTACAATGTCTCCTCCCACATCTCTTTTTAGATCTAGAGGAGTTCCCAAAATCGCTATCTTGCCTTCTGACATGATAGCTATCCTGTCACAGAGCTCATCTGCCTCTCCCATATCATGAGTTGTAATTAGGATGGTAGTGCCGAATTCTTGATTTAATTGCTTGATATTTTTCCACACTTGTTTTTTTGAGGATGGATCAAGACCAATGCTTGGTTCATCCAAAAGCAGAATTTTTGGCCTATTGACAAGCGCTTGTGCAATTTCTAACCTGCGCATCATGCCTCCACTATAGCGCTTGACTATATCATCTGCCCTGCTTGAGAGATCCATGTATTCCAGTGCATTTCTTATTCTCTCGTTGCGTTCCTTCTTGTTTACATATGACAATTTGGAAAATATCAATAAATTTTCATACGCGGTAAGATCAGTGTCAACAGATATACTCTGTGGTACATATCCAAGCATTTCTCTTACAGTTTCTGGAGATTTGAAAACATCTATTCCAAAAACATGCAATGTCCCAGAAGTTGCCTTGGTAAGAGTTATTATCATCTTAATAGTAGTGGTTTTTCCTGCCCCGTTTGGACCAAGTAAGCCAAATATCTCGCCCTGTCTAACTGAGAAACTTATTCCATCTACTGCTCTAATACTATCGCGATAAACTTTTGTTAGATTGTTTGCTTCTATAGCAATGGCGTCTGACATTTTTACAGTAGAATCAAAAGTCATGAAATACTTGTCATCGTGATATGTGTCCATGTGTAATATAACAGAATCACATTATCAAAAAATGTAAATTGCAAAACCCTAGGTGCTGGGGTTTTGTCTTAAGATTATCGGAGTGGCTATATCTTTGGTGTAAATCTCAGTCCTGTCTTGGTTGAGATTGCAATTATTGATATGATTGCAACTGCAAGTACTAGGGCTGCGATTGGGCCAAACTCTGGAACTACCATTGTTCCAATTATCTCTATTTGAGATGTTCCATTAGTGAATGGGATTTGGAGTGTCCTATCAGTAGCAGTATTGCTAGTCTCCTGGAATTGGTCGTTTTCTTGACCATCATTTAGTACAAAGTACTGATCATCTGTGCCATCGGTTTTCTTTGCATCAATTAATGAACGTGGCATATCAATTGTTAATGCACCGTCACCAGTTGTCTGAATTGTTACAATTAGTGATTTAGAATTAGTATCAGCTTTGATGTCAAGAACCTTTCCATTTGTTATACTGTATTTTACTGAGACATTAGTGCCATCTACTGGGAATGTATTTCCTTGAGATGAGCCTGCGAACTGGAATGTGAGTGTAGCAGATCTATCTGGGCCGCCAAACTGTACATATACAGAATATGTTCCAGCTGCCTGCCATAACGCACCGCCTGATGTCATGCTAGTAGAAAATGTATTATCAGTAGAAACTGGGACTTGATCAATTTTGACCACATTTCCAACTGGGTTTCGTATTATTACTGTAAGAGGAGTATCGCCTAGATTATCTCTTGTTTTGCCTGAAATCGTTATCTTATCTCCATCATTATAAGACAACTTGTCTGTCATAACCGTAATAGCAGGAGCAGCACCACCCATGCTTGTTATTTGGCCTGGATTAGTTGAATTATATAGCATGTGAGGAGGAGGGGGCAAATTAGATGGAACGGTAGAATTAGTCATCATATGCATAGTGGAATTGGAAGCAGACATGCCGCCATATGAGGTGGCAGCCATTGTAGAATTGGCCATATTCATGGTTGAATTAGTAGCAGCAAATGCTGGAACTACGCCAGCCGCGCTAATCAAAATACCAAGTAATACTAGCCCTTTAGTGCTGACTTTCACTAAAGACGAGTCTGTTTGCCCGCATATAAGCAATTTACTAAAAATTAGTTAATTTCGGAATGAATTGCAATTGGCAAAAATTGACTTTGATCTCCTTTACAGGCTTGTCTTTTGCTAGCCATCATCATTATGGATATCATCATATGGATATCACCATTTGAAAAAAGATGAGCATGTGAAAAAGATTCGGTCAATAATACACCACATGTGAAATCCAAGAGCCTACAATAGATCACATATTATCTCAAGATTTTTTTAATGGGTAGATGTATGACACGAATAAATGTGGAATCATGTATAAGTTTAATGTGTACATTAAATCAGATATAAAAAATTTCTTGGTTACAATTTTACTTGTAACTTGCATATTGTGCTTATCACTTTTTGACGACTTTACTATTGTTCATGTGATGGCCGACAACGGCAGCGATGTTACTATCACCACAGTTACATCAAATCCTAAAACACTTACCTCTGGAAATACAGTTATTGTTACTGCAACTGTTGTTGATACTTCTAATCCATCTGCCTCTTTGATTGGCATCATATCATGGAGTGATAACGGAGCAGGCGGTATTTTTGCTCCAAATGTATGCATACTTGCAAACAACAAATGTGAACTTACGTATACGCCTCCCTATAGCTTGCCTAGCAGCATAACAATAACTGGCACATATGCTGGAGATTCTACCCATTCTGGTAGTTCTGGCACTTCATCATTATCAATACCTACACCAACTACACCACCAACTACACCACCAACTACACCACCAACTACACCACCAACTACACCACCAACTACACCACCAACTACACCACCAACTACACCACCAACTACACCACCA
>JAGWFT010000039.1 GCA_028867755.1 Nitrososphaerota archaeon | reverse complement strand
TTTGGATACGTGGAAATATAACAATTGAATCTGAGGATGGTACTCATTATGAAAAACGCAATCGCGTGACATTGTGTCGTTGTGGTGCCTCAAACAACAAGCCATTTTGCAATGGAAGTCATGCCAGCATAAAATTCAACGATGGAATCCTAGAGTAGAAAGTAAGAAATGAATGAAAATAGTCAGATATTAAACTAATTTAGCTAAACCCACCCCCGGTATACATACTCTGATTCGATACCCAATGAACGACTCCTCGGCGTTTCGAGAAGGAAAAGGAGAACATATCGATCCACCATTACATACTTGTTATTCCATGAAGGGAATCAACATAACAAATCATCCTCCACTAGAATATTTTTTTGGTAATACAACACAAACTCAACTGACTCATGACGGTGCTCAAATAATAATAAATCAAACGATAAACAGATCAGAGTACAAAATTGGAGAAAAAATTTCAATCACTCCAGAATTGGTAAACATGGGTAGAAAGAGTGTCAATATATTTTATGTTCCGCCGCTATTACAGACAGAGATTAAATACGAAAATGAAATTGTGGGATATGGCATGTTCTATTCTACAGTCTATCCGCAAATTACATGGAATTGAATTGTATGTCAAGTAGGTCGCGCCGCTCCACAGTTTGAGCAGTGATCTTGGCTTGTGAGCGTA
>JAGWFT010000038.1:316-678 GCA_028867755.1 Nitrososphaerota archaeon | reverse complement strand
CTCTAGTACGGGTTGCGATGTATCTCAATCAACATTTCAAGGAAGTTCGCTTTACCAGACTGTGAAAATTGGAAATGAGACCCTTTTGGTGGGATTTTCTGGCTCGGATCAGAGAATACAACAATTTAGCCTTCTTCCATCTGGAACAAATGATAGTCTCCAAGTTGGTCAGTGGAACATACAGATAGTGAAAAATGATCAAGTTTCTAGATTTTATTATCAAGTAACTTATTTGACAAAATAATTACTTGATGAAAACCATATTCAAAATATCATATAATTTATTTTTCAATGGATTGTAGTAATAAAATGAAAGTTCAAATTTTTATGTTGAAACAAGATGATCCAACAAAATGCCCTGC
>JAGWFT010000038.1:0-306 GCA_028867755.1 Nitrososphaerota archaeon | reverse complement strand
AGAAGAACAGTGCGAGATACGATGATTTTAGATCCTTTCGCGCCAAAAGTGGTTTTAAAGACTGATGGGCACGCTGTAGACTCTATTACAGCTGTTGACTGTTCTTGGGAGTTGGTGCAAAAAACATTCTTCACAAACTTCTCAGGTATTTCTCGAAAACTACCCCCATTACTTGCCGGCAATCCTGTAAACTATGCTAAAATAGGAAAGCTTACCACCGCAGAAGCCATCGCGGCAACTCTTTTCATTATGGGATTTGACGATCAGGCTCATGCGGTATTGAACAAATTCAAATGGGGGCATACT
>JAGWFT010000037.1 GCA_028867755.1 Nitrososphaerota archaeon | reverse complement strand
GAGATCAAAAGTGGTGCCACGGTCATCGTCTTCAGTTCTGCAACCATGCTAGATTGTCCTGAATTCATGAATCTAATCTCGGCCTTGTCTAGCGGTGTCGTACTTGAAATGATGGCAGATACTGTAACTGATTGCGAGTCTACATAGTTGTTTCCAGATATGACAGTACCGTTGTCTGATTCGAGCTTGACATCAAATATTTTTGGTGCAGATTCGTCTTCACTGCTTGGTGCTGTCTGCTGTCCATTCTCAAAGTTTAATGATTCTTGGCATCCTGTGATATCTACTGTCTGTCCTACAGAGTTTACGTTATTGTCTACGGCTTGTAATGCAACTACCTCAAATGATTGCTCTTTTGGATTTATTGGAGCTTCATAAACTATTTTTTGTATGGTCGAGTTTACGTTTTCTTGAGCAAATGGCTGATCCTTTGCAAGCTGTGTCTGGACTACGCCACTAAGCGAGGTACGCAAGATGACTGATGGGTTGTTATCCGAATACTCGACAAGTACCTTGACTGTATTGCTTTGGCATACATCATATGATATGTTGTCAATCTTTAGCTCAGGTGCCAAGACTCCTCCAAATCCTACGCTTGATTGTCCTGTAGCTGACGATGATGCAGAGGGGCCAACACCTGTAGTTCCAGCTGCTCCTCCGCTGCCAGGTGAAAATGATGCA
>JAGWFT010000036.1 GCA_028867755.1 Nitrososphaerota archaeon | reverse complement strand
CATTGCATCTGCTCCCCCGTCACTGTGAATCTCCTTGCCTATCTCGTGTATTCTTTCTTTCTTGGAGTCATAATCCGGGGAGGCTGGCTCGTTTTGCATGCAAAAAGTTAGCAGATCATACAACTCTTCTTCAAGATATGCATCCATTGTACAATGGAAAAATTGACAGCGTATAAAAATTTTGAGCCCGATTACACTGTAATTGGCTGTGCAATCCGCATCTTGTTGCCCAAAAACTTGAGCATTATATCAGAAAACTTTTCCGAGTCCTCGACATGCGGCCTGTGCCCGCATCCCTCCATCACGACAAACTTGCAATCCTTGAGATTTGATACATATTCATTTGCATAATTGATTGGAATCATGGTGTCATCGCTTCCCCAAATGAGCAGAGTTGGTATGGAGATCAACTGCAGTCTTTCAGTTATTGCAGGCCAGTGTTTGAAGCTAATGACTGAAGACAAAAAAGACATTTTTGCATTTGGCTGAGACATTCCAGTGCGAAATCTCTCAATGGTTGACTCGTCTACATCTTTTTGTTTTCCTGCCATCTTCTGGTATGCTGCCTTGATGAGATCATGCTGTGGATACAGGCCTGCCATGATGTATGCATCAAGCGTAGGGTTTGTTGTGCGCATAGTACCTGTAGGGGAGACAAGAATTATTTTTTGAATTATGTTATTTTCT
>JAGWFT010000035.1 GCA_028867755.1 Nitrososphaerota archaeon | reverse complement strand
TCACCCCCTCTCTTTTCATTTTATTAGTCCCCGACTGGACAGTTTACTTATCGGAATAGTCCTTTATTTTCACGATTAAATTCCAAAGTCCACTTTCGGATGTAATACATTGGCACTCCAACTGTTATCGGCAAAGCAATTATCATTCCGGCAGGCCAAGATATTGCCAAGTTGATTACCAGTGCAATGAAAAAAATTACAACCTCAACCATAACCCCATAA
The DNA here is from genome assembly GCA_028867755.1 of Nitrososphaerota archaeon. Classification (GTDB taxonomy): domain Archaea; phylum Thermoproteota; class Nitrososphaeria; order Nitrososphaerales; family Nitrosopumilaceae; genus Nitrosotalea. Next base: position 469 of record JAGWFT010000035.1, on the reverse strand, counting down.
AACAATTTTCTGATTCTATAAAACGCAATCATCTGCGAAATAAAACTTGGAATCAATGCAAGAACCAGTTGACTTTTGAGGCCGACCCGTTTAGTGTTACCATCATTAACTGAGCTCACAGCAAATCATTGGTCTTTGCCATACTAATTCCTGCCTATCGAGGTAAGAGAAAAGCGCTCGCAATCACTTTTCAGATTCTAGTCGCTTTACAGTTTCCTTAAATTCGTTTATGGGTACAATTTTCACCATACTTATTGACGAAATTCCAGCAACAATGCAAAGCTGTTCTATGTCATGTGCACTTTTTCCATCCAGGATGATTATCCACTCATGTTCAAGTACCGACATGTAGAATGCAACAACCTTGGATACATGAAATTTCTTGATGTTCAGTTTCAATTTATTTTCAATTTCAAGAAAAATTTTCTTGCTTCGGGTGTTGTTCAACGGACATGATTCAGGATTGTGT
>JAGWFT010000034.1:304-711 GCA_028867755.1 Nitrososphaerota archaeon | reverse complement strand
TGCATCTATTGTAGCAAGTTTCATTGCGTCATATTTTCTCCAAAAGCCATCCTTTCCCCTAAATGTCGGAATTCCACTTTCCTGAGAAATTCCTGCTCCGGTGACAAAGACTATTTTTTCTGCTTGATGTAGTCTATCGGCAACTGGCCCAAACATGTCACTTGATATTTATCTCTAAAAGATCCTTTGCGGCAATTACGGAATCATGCACTGTCTTTGCCTCTTCTATTAGCTCATCTGCATTTTCATATCTTGCCGAAAAATGTGTTAAAATAAGATTTGTTACTCCTGCTTTTTTGGCAAGCTCTGCAGCCTCTTTTGCAGTAGAATGATAGTTTGCTATTGCCTTGTCACGCAATGTATCAGAATATGTGGAATCAAATGTGATATAGTCACAGCCCTTGAAA
>JAGWFT010000034.1:0-294 GCA_028867755.1 Nitrososphaerota archaeon | reverse complement strand
GTAGGTCTTGTATCTCCTGATATGCCTATCTTTCTACCCTTTCTGCTCTCTCCCATTACGTCAGATGGTTTCACAGTCTTGTCTGCTACTTTTACCTCATTGCCATTCTGAAGCTCTCTCCACAGCTTTCCTTCAGGTATTCCAAGATGCTTTGCCTTCTCAGGATAGAACTTGCCTGGGCGGTCATTCTCAGAGAAGAGGTAAGAATATGCCGGTATGGAATGCTCCGCTTCGCAAACATGAACTGTATATGCAGGGTCATCAAAAACTGGCCCTTCCTTTATTCTGATGATT
>JAGWFT010000033.1 GCA_028867755.1 Nitrososphaerota archaeon | reverse complement strand
GCGCGCGCCTGGAAATGAAAACCATAAAGCGCGTACTCGCAAGGGTCCGAGAGTTCAAATCTCTCTCCCGGCGCCTTAATTTTTTAGAATTTGGAAAAGTTTGAAAAGATATAGTCTGATGGCAAAATCTTTGATTTTGATAACTTATCTAAAGTGTGATATTGATACTTTTTCGCCAATCTTTAGATCTTTTTGGATCTTTACTTTTTTGATGGCATCTTCAAAGTGCCTAATGGTTACCTTTGCATATTCAACCTGTTTTTCTGCTTCTTTTGGGTCTGGATACTTCTCAATAAACTCGTGTATGACAAGAGATACTGCAGTGTTTGCAATGGAGGCAACATCTGCACCACTGAAACCTTCTGTAGCTTCTGCAATTTTATCCAGGTCTACATAGTCTGGATTTATACCGTTTTGAGTTCCAATCTCGTTCTCAATTGGAATATCTTTTGAGTTTATCTCAAGTATTTTGAGTCTACCAGCTTTGTCTGGTATTGGCACCATTACCATCTTGTCAAATCTGCCCGGCCTAAGTAACGCTCTATCTATCATATCGGCTCTGTTTGTTGCAGCGATAACTACTACCCCATGAAGAGTTTCTATGCCATCAAGTTCCGTGAGAAGTTGGCTGACAACTTTTTCTGTAACTGCGGTCTCCCCCATGCCTCTTGTTGGTGCAATAGAGTCGATCTCGTCAAAGAATATGACACA
>JAGWFT010000032.1 GCA_028867755.1 Nitrososphaerota archaeon | reverse complement strand
GCTGCTACCACTTCTATATCCCCTGGCTCGTATCCGCCCAGGTTGTAAGCAGTGAGTCCTATGACATCATTTGGATTATCTGTATAATATTTTGCGCCTTGGATGAGTGCAGAAGCACAATTGCCTACACCGGCTATAGCAATCTTGATCTTCTTTCCCAACTTAATCGATAGCTACCAAATTATACCTACATATTAATTACTTGTGATTCTCAAGGGCAGAGGATTTTATATCCCAGATTGGACTTTAGACCTGTGGTAAATTCCGGTAGACCTGTAAAGGATATCTCGATTAAAAAAGACGATTCTGCAGATTCTATTTTTGAGCAAATGTCAAAGTCAGGCGGTTTTGAGTCAAGAAACCTAGCAGACGGATTGAATATTCTGACTTCAATGATAGAAGACAAAGACTGCTTGAAGTTTTTGTCCTTTGTTGGTGCAGTTGTATCCACGGGTCTTAGAGGAGTAATTACTGACATGGTAAAGAACAAAATGTGCGATGTCATAATAACTACTTGTGGTGCACTAGACCATGACATTGCAAGGCATTTTTCAAATTATCTAGAGGGATCGTTTACTCTAGATGATAGCGAGTTAGCAGACAAAGAAATTCATCGACTCGGAAATGTTCTGGTACCATTGAAAAGTTATGGTCCTCTAATTGAAGAAAAAGTTCAAGCATTTTTAGAAAAAGAATATGCCAATGGAAAAAAAGAAATGTCAA
>JAGWFT010000031.1 GCA_028867755.1 Nitrososphaerota archaeon | reverse complement strand
GTGTTGTTTTGAATTACAGGAGTTTGATGGACTATTGGCGAGCCATTAGGAGAGAAATCAAAAAGTATAGTCTTTTCACCAGATTCGTCACCAACAAATGCTGTTGCATGATATGTTCCTGCAAGTGAGAACTGGGTCGGATCGTCTGTGTTGATAGTTATCTGAAAACTTCCATCAGGTTTAGAGATAGTACCAGTAATCAAGACGAGTTTACCATTAGGATCATGTATTACAAGATTTACTGCTTTTTGTGAGTCTGTCGCATCTACAGTACCTGTAAAATACACATTCATATCTATAGCATATAATGTCCTATCAGTTTGTAGTGATATCACTTCAGCATATGCTGGAATAACAGTCAACGAGAATAGACCTAACGTCAATAATGACACTACATGCCACATCATCATCATTCCAATAACAAAAATTATTAAAAATAGGTAGAATTGTGAAGAAGTGTTAATTAAATGAGAAATAATTGAACAATTTAGTACAAGTCAAAGAATACAATCTTGTGAACAAATTCTAGGTAGTTTGTTCACCTCAGTAAAGCTATAGATTTAGTGACTTTTGCAATATAGTTTGAAAATAGAAATGTGGTTAATTCAATTACAGTCTTTATACTTAGGCATCAAGTGATATAAGAAAATGATACGTAAATTTAGTTCAAGATCACCACGTAAAACAAAGATCCTAATACTTGGAGGAGGTTTTGCAGGCAGCA
>JAGWFT010000030.1 GCA_028867755.1 Nitrososphaerota archaeon | reverse complement strand
TTCCCAAGCGAGACATCAAGGGTGTAATTTCCTGTCTGATTCATCATGGTAGAGAATGTGTTATTCTGTGCTGGAAAATATAGACTATAATGCTCTGATGAGTCAGGACATGAAACATCCTGTGCAACATAAGCAAATACAGGTTTTTCTTTGTCATCATTATTGTAGATTACTATATCTGGTGGCAGACATGGGTATGTACCAAGTCCTTGAATTAATACTGAGAAATTAATTATCTGACCTGTTCTGTATGTTTTTTCCAACCCTTGTGGGTCGATTTCCATATAGCCCCTGTTAGTAGTTAATGGAGTATTTTTCATAATGGGGTTGTACATGATTAATACTCCCATAGATATTCCCGCCACGACAATGAATATGATCACAAGATGTAGAGTTTTTATTTTAAGGCACCCCCGACCAGTCGAAGTATTGCAAGATCATCTGGATTTGTGCAAGTGTTACCATAGCCTTGAGGATAATAGCAATCCTTGTTTGGTTTTAGTATAGCATAGGTGTCAACGCCGTTTATGGTCATCTCCTCGATGTAGATGTCTTGGCCAAACTTTTGCGCAGTAAAGTTGTAACTGTTTGGATTACTCGGGTTGTTTGGACACGGTACCCCAAATACCGCACATGGACCTGGGATATCGCTGCTTGTGTTCAGTGAGACTGTTGTAGTTGCATTTTTTGCAGACTGGGGTAGCACCAAGACCCAGCCATACATCCACG
>JAGWFT010000002.1 GCA_028867755.1 Nitrososphaerota archaeon | reverse complement strand
ATGATCTATCGCGGTTTATTCTCAGTTTCCCGAGGTTATCCACGTCCATAGGTTAGCTTGACCACGTGTTACTGAGCCGTCTGCAGTGTATTGCTACACTTACTCGCATGGCTTAGTACCAATCCGATAGCAATCAGGTCCGGCAGGATCAACCGGATTCGTTTAATAGGTACTTTATTTCAAGTACCTTGTCGAAGTACGACTTTAATTCACACATTATATTGGGAATTGGTGGATTCACACACTTTCTTCAAATTTCAGATAAAACCGTTAGGTCATACCCACATCTTGTATGCGCAACTGGAGGCCTGTGAATCATGCGATGGTACACTACCAAGTGTCATCACAAGCGCCGCCTTGCTGTTACGTATGCAAAGAGGGGATCAAAGCGAAATAATATAAATCATGCAGAAATCCTGCCTGAAAACTGCATTTTTTCCGATCACTAATATGCGTCCAAGCTCTAGTTTTTACATTGTCTTCTGCAGTTGACATCTACAAGAAAAAAACTAGCAAGTCTGCCAAGGTTTTTGAAAAGTCAAAAAAGTTTCATGTCAACGGTGTAAGCCACAACATACGATTTTTCAAGCCTTACCCGTTTGTTACAAAGTCTGCAAAGGGCAAGTCCATTTCAGACATTGACGGCAACAAGTATACAGATTACTGGATGGGACACTGGAGCCTCATTTTAGGACATGCGGCACCACCTGTTGCAACCCTTGTCAAAAAACAGTTGCCTTCATGCTGGATGCATGGAACTGTAAACGAGATGACAGTATCATTTTCCGAAGTCATACAAAACGCAGTACCAGTAGCTGAGAAGATTCGTTATGTGTCAACTGGTACTGAGGCCACAATGTATGCAGTAAGGATTGCAAGAGCCATTACAGGAAAAAAAATAATTGCAAAAATTGATGGAGGCTGGCATGGCTATACAACAGATCTTCTCAAGTCAGTCAACTGGCCCTTTGAGCAACCAGAGAGCTTGGGGCTTGCAGATGAGTCGCACATCATATCGATACCATACAACGATCTTGCAAAGTCAATTCAGATATTGCAATCAGTAAAAAACGATCTTGCCGGTGTAATAATAGAGCCAGTTCTTGGTGGCGGCGGATGTATCCCTGCAACAAAAGAATACTTGTCTGGAATACAAGAGTTTGTCCACAAGAACAATGCATTGTTATTGCTTGACGAGATAGTGACAGGATTTAGATTTTCATTTGGATGCCTGTATCCTTCCATGAAGCTAGACCCAGACATTGTAACACTGGGAAAAATTGTTGGGGGTGGATTTCCAATTGGTGTAATCTGCGGAAAAGAAGAAGTGATGAAAATTTCTGATACAAGCACGCATGCAAGACATAACAGGTCATACATAGGCGGCGGTACATTTTCTGCAAATCCCATTACAATGACTTCGGGTAGAGCAATGTTGCAGTTTCTCAAGAAAAATTCTGCAGTGTACAATAAGATAGGAAATCTCGGGGACCAAGCTAGAAAGGGACTTGGCAAGGTCTTTGATGGCAAGGCAGTAATCACTGGAAAGGGTTCTCTTTTTACGCCACACTTTTTGGCAAATGGTATAACCGAGATTAGAAACGCCGAAGATGCCTCTAGATGTAATACAGAACTGTTACACAGGTATCACTTTGAGATGATTGCAAGGGATGGAATATTCTTCCTTCCAGGAAAACTTGGGGCAATATCTTATGCCCACAGCAAGGCAGACATCAAAGACCTCATTGCAGCATCAGACAGGTTTTCTGCATCGTTATAGTAAGTTCTTCTAGTCGCAATTATCTAATAGTATGGCACTGGATAATCTTTTAATTGCTAAAGACACTGATTGCCATTTTCTTGCTATCACTGGTAGGCTTTGTAACACCAACATATGCCATAGAATCCTGTAATTGTGTGGCGTTTAGACTAGATGACATACAGGATTATTGGCTAGATGATGTACAGACCAAGATAATCAATACGTTTCAAGAAAAGAATGCAAGCCTCACAATTGGCATAATTGCAAATTATTTTGGACTAGACAACAAGATAGTAGATCTAGTAAAACAAAGAGTACATGGTTCTCCATTGCTTGAGATTGCAAATCACGGATGGAATCATGAACATTTTGCAACATTTACAGAAAATGGACAGTGGTGGCTCTTACATCAAGCAAATCAAAAGATACTCAATGTAACTGGCATAATGCCAGATGTCTTCATAACTCCGTATGATTCAATCAATAATGACACGTTCCAAGCTGCAAGAGAGAACAACTTAAAGTTCATCAGCGCAAATGAAACATCTGATCCTCCTCCATATCCATTAGAAAATGCCAGCCTCTTCAGATTGCCATATGTGGGTGCACTGGGAGATTTAAACAAGAATGCTACAGACTGGATAAACTATGATCAAACACATGTTCATTCGGAAATTCTCAGGGGGCTTTTGCAGTATGGCTATGCAGTAGTTGTACTTCATCCGCAGGATTTTTCAATGAAGCATCGATTCAACTACACCAATACAGTAAACTCGACTAGAATTGACGAGCTCAGTTCCATAATGGATCAATTAAGAAGTGAGAACATAAAGATAGTTACAATGTCAGAGATTCCAAACCAGTCAAAGTTATATGTCAAATATCCTTCATGGCTTGATATTGTATCTCATTGGGACTTTAAGGGAAATGTGTCATCAGCAGAATTTACAAATTTGGTAGACTTTCTAAAGGACCAGAAACTTGTGACAACAAGTCTTGTCAGTTCATATCCTGTTCACAAAAACATTTCTGCAACATATTTTTGGGTTGGTGAGCCAGCATCTGCAGACAATGATTACATCAATAATTTAGCTAGTGCATGGGACAGCCAATGGGTACAAGACTTTGGTGGTGTAGATGATCCAACAAAGCGAGATGCTCTCATGCCTTTAGGATTTCATCCACATGAAAATCCATTCTATGTGGCATTACCATATGACGACTTTGCAGACAATGGTACAAGAAAGCCAGACGTAAATGCGACCTATTGGTACCATGAAAAGAATTGGCAAGAAAACGAGTCAATGGTAAAGAACACATGGGTAATGATAACAAAAGGGGACAAGACTGCATATGCACAGTGGGAAGATGCAGGGCCGTTTCAATCAGATGATCTAGGATACGTATTTGGTTCTGCAACGCCGCAAAATACCATAAACAAAAACGCTGGAATTGACCTCTCGCCTGCCACATGGGATTATCTGGGACTTGAAAAAGGAATAGACCAAGTAAGCTGGCAGTTTGTAAACTATGCAAATGTTCCTGACGGCCCATGGAAGAATATAGTTACTGTTTCACAGGTAAATTGGTCTCATTGAAATATCGAAGTATAGTTCAAACATGATTTTATGCGATAGCAGTTTTTCTAAATAGCCAAACTTATTAACTAACATTTCTAGAGTCGTTCTCGTGTATAAGATAGCCATAATCTTTGCTGCAGTAGTTTTGCTAATTCCTCTGGCAGGCCATTCTTTTGCATCTGGTAATGTTGAAATTCTCATAGCTTCAGGCTCCTCAGATCCACATTCACAACTGACTTTCTATTCAGCTACAACAAGTGCATACGTTGGAGATACACTTCAATTTGGAAATAGAGATAGTGTATCACATGAGGTGGTCTCTGGAACTCCAGACTCTGGCCCTGATGGGAAATTTGATTCTAACGCAATAAACACTGGTCAGTATTATTCTTATACGCTTACTGAATACGATGTAGGTACTTTTCATTTTTATGATAAGAATTATCCATGGATGACAGGAAGTATTGTAGTACAAGAAGCACCAATAGGATTCAAAGTAATTCATAATGTCGGTGCAGACGTAGGAGATGGCAAGACAACATTTGATGTCCAGTACCAGTCAGTGAAAAATATCATATCTGCTGACATTGGTGTAAAAGACAGGTCACTCAATCTAGTTCTTGTCGGACAGACAGACCAGAATAGCGATCTAGTTCTTAGACTTCCCACAGGTCTTATCACTCCGCCATTTTTTGGCGTACAGCTTGATGGCCAGTTTACAAAGAACTTTACAATTTCAGATCAACAGGGAATAGAAGTTGTCACAATACCCATTACCCCAGTTACAGAACAGGTGAGCATCGTAGGAACACAGGTAGTGCCAGAGTTTGGCCCTCTAGCTGGCATAGTTCTTGCAATCGCTATATTTGCAATCGTGCTATTTGCACGAGTCAGGCCAATCCATAAACTGGGATAGCAGCACCGTTTATTGCCTTTGCATCATCTGAAGCCAAAAAGAGAATCACTCTTGCGATATCATTTGGTGTAACCCATTTTGCATGATCTGCACTTGGCATTGCCGCCCGGTTCTCTTCTGTATCAATTATGCTTGGCAAAATACAGTTGACATTGATTCCTTTTGACTTTACTTCTTCTGACAAGGACTCTACCAGTCGTACAACACCACTCTTTGATGCAACATATGCAGCATCACGCCCTGCACCCTTGAGCCCAGATCTTGCTGCCACGTGAATCACTTTACCACCAGACTGTTTTATCATCTGCTCAACAACATGCTTGCTTAGCAAAAATGCAGATTTGAGGTTGAGGTCCATCATCGCATCCCAATCTTTCTCATCAATCTCGGTGACAGGCTTTCCTGCAATATAGCCTCCAATCACATTTGCAAGTACATCTATTCTTCCAAACTTCTTTACTGCCTCAGATACCAGAATCTTTGCGTCCTCTTCTTTCTTAAAATCCCCTCTTAGCAAAAATACATTTTTTGCTGAACCACAAATCTTTTGTAATAATACCAGTGAACTGCTTGAGTGATATGTCAAAATAAGAGATGCACCTGCTTTGAGAAATACCTGCCCTACTTCTATTCCCAATCCTCCACTCCCACCAGCAACAAGTACTACCTTTCCTGAAAAATTATAGTCTTTCATGATAAAACAATTACCAAGACCAATTAAAAAAGAGTTTTTTCTTATACAAGCGATATTCTTTTTAACAATAAAAAAATATCTGGGGTGGGGTTGTGGGAAAATACGGAATAGTGAAAAAGTAATCGGAGATATGGTTGCATCCATTATAGAAAAAACACTCATGGAGGTAGGCATTTTGACTTATACTCAAGTGTCAGAAACATTGGCAAAGCACAACCTTACATTCGCAGATTGCTATAAGAAACCAGGAGTTCTTAATTTGGCTCTAAAAGAGCTGCAAAACGACACACGTCGGATAATAGTAAATAAAATTAGAAAGGAATTGCATGAATTTGACAACAATCAAAGACTGGTTAAATTCATGCAGGCAATAAGCGAGTAAGTCATTTCATTTTCTACGGTTTACACATGAAAAATCAACTGCGCACAACATTTTTTGAAGATCATATTTATCAAATGATACCACAATAGGATAACATGTCAAGAGACAGCAAAACCAAAGATTGGGATAGCATATGGGATGAATACACACAACTTCTAAAGAAATGGATGCAGAATTTAGAGTCCCTGCAAAAAACAAGTGCCGAGGTACAAGAAAAATACAACGAAGTCATGTCAAAAGCAATCAGCGAGTCAAGCCAGAAGACAATAAAAGAGTTTCAGGAGAACTGGCAAAAGGCCATGACCGAGGCAGGAGCAACTGCCTTCAAACAATTTGGCGAGAACTGGCAAAAATCAATCAGCGAGTCAGGACTAGACCAGCTCCAGACATACGGAGACATGATGAACAAGTTTGCAGAGACATGGCAGAAGATGTGGCGACAAAGATAATCCAAAACCAATCAAAGATTAATCTGTATGTTCACTAGTCTTGGACTCTACCTCGTCTGCCATAAGATCCAGTTCTGAGGTATCTCCAAGTTTTTGATACGTTAGTTTTTCAAGTGTCTTGATTATGCTTTTTGCAGCACGATATTGTGGAAGTTTTGGCTCGTTGAGCTCAGCATAAAGACCAATTCCTTGAATTCCATTCATCTTTGCAAATCCCAAGATGAGGCCGTTAAATCCGGTGATTATGGAAGCTTCTGGGGTTGTCTCAATTCCAAGTTTTCTTACTTGGTCTGTCATTTCTAATGATGTTGTAGTAACAAATGTCTTTGGCTCTTTTCCAATAGGTTTTGTTGTATGAAAACCTCCCAGAGTGTAGATAAATTTTGTTGAATATTTTTTTGCAACATTTATGACATCTTGACACAAGACATTTAGTTCCTCAGTTGAAGATGGCTGCCCAGAGCCTCCCCCAAAAACAATTGTGTCCTTGCCAGATCTGTATTCCCATTTTTCTTCTGGCAAGTCGATGTAACCACCGTTATCTATAACATAAGCTGGATAAGATGGAAGAACTTCTCGAAAGGCAGTTGTATCAAGATTTGTGCCGATAAAATCAATCACTATACTTCCTACATCTCCCATGTCTTGCATTGCTGCAATCATCAGAGGTTTCTGCAGATCTGGTTCTTTTATTTGAGAAAATTTCACTCTAGTTCTTTATCTTGAATGTGATTAATACCTTCCAGTTATTCTACATGAGATATAAGGAGAATTTACCAAAATTCAAAGCATGGGAAAATATGAGCTTCCACCTCTACCATATTCCTACAGTGCACTAGAGCCATACATAGATGAGACAACCATGAGGATTCATCATACAAAACACCATCAGGCTTATGCAGATGGGCTAAACGATACGCTTGCAAAGATAAACGCACTATCACACAAAAACTACATTGTTGGGATCTTGTCTGATCTTACCACTGTACCAGAAAATGCAAGGGAGGCCATTAACTTCTATGGCGGAGGATATGAGAACCATAGGATGTTCTGGGAGAGCATGAAACCAAATGGTGGAGGCAAGCCCAGCGGAAGGCTGGCAGATGAGATAGGTGTCTATTTTGGTAGTTTTGATGAGTTCAAGAAAAAATTCTCAGATGGAACCATATCAATACAGGGAAGCGGCTGGGGGTGGCTTGCATACAACCAGACATATGCAAGACTGGAATTTATGACAACATCAAATCAGACAAATCCATGCACACAAAGACGCATTCCACTATTGGGTCTTGATGTCTGGGAGCATGCATACTATCTCAAGTATCAAAACAAGAGAGCTGCATATGTTGAAGCTTGGTGGAATGTTGTCAACTGGCCTGAGATAGAAGAGAGATTCATGAGAATATCTTCATAGAAACAGAATCAGAACAGATAACCAACTACAATGTAAATTGAACACTAGTGAAATTTTTATACACTTGTAATACCGTGTAATTTACAATGGATGCATATCTTGAAGAAGAGTTGTACGACTTGGTGACTTTTTGCATACAAAACTCACCTACAGTACCAGATTATGATTCAAAAAAATCAAGGATTGTGGAGATAGGTAGGGAGCTTTATAGTGATGGAGGAGCGGATGCAATGGTAAACATGTACTTTGCCGTACAAAACAGAATAAAAGAAGAGATCCAAAAAGATGCTAACCCTTATCGCACATTATGGAATGGCATTACAGAAGAATGGAAGTACTAGTCAATTACTGGAGTTATCTCATTGCATATGAGAGTACACAGTTTCTGCACTGAAAAATGGACAATTTACAACAAAACCAGCTAGCTTTGTTGTTGTCAAGTCACTCTTACTGGTAATATCATGTATGTTTTCAAGTACAGTTGCCATCGATGGATCTTTCCATGTTATGACCTGTATTCTCCACATGGGGCTATAGTACTTGTCACCTTCTTTTGCACTAGCGACTCCTGATTGAAATCCAAGTGGTCCAGAGCCTGCAATTCCGTTTGAGAATTGGTATAGGTCTGCAGATGAGCTAGTTGAGATTGTATTCTGGGTCTTGTTTGTAAAAACTACACCTAATGCGTTAGCAGGGCCCATTTGTGATGCGTCGGTTGCTATATAGTATATGGTAGAACCGTCTGGTGCAAATCCCCTGTGAGCCACAAAAGTCACTTGCATCTTTTGTGTATCTATGCTCAGCACCTGTGCATTTCCATATGCACCGGATTCAGTTATGTTGTCTCTCATCTTCATATTCCCAGCAGAAATTGTACCTTGGTTATTTCCACCCCATTGAATTATTGGAGCGTTAACAACAATATTGGTAGGAGTTACTGTGATCTTTCCTTGGTTTAACACATCAGTGATTTGATCATCTGAGCCAAGAATTGTGGCATTGGTTGGATCTTTCCACTCTACATAGTTAATCTGCCAAAGAGGACTATAGCCCGAGTCTCCAGGTATAGAATCTGATACTGTTGGCTGAAATCCAAGTTCGCCAGATCCTTTCACACCATTCTTGAAGATATAAAATTGTGCAAGAGCAGACGGAGGTGCTTTTGCCAATGTTGGTGCATATGTCACTGGAAAGTTGGTAAAGTTCGTAAGAGTTGAAGCCACGTTGGAATTGGATGCCTCAGTTGTGATGTAAAAGACATCTTTACCATCGTATAAGCCCCTTACCAGCGGTATAACAATTGGCAGGTTGGCATTAGATAATTTTAGAACAGAACCTAAGTCTTGTGATGATGCAGTTGATGCTTGTGGAGTCATGCCAGATACATTCTGAACTGGAGCACTCATTGATGGAACAGTGGTCATTGTAACATGAGATGTGCTTTCAGTTTTATTGCCAAGCTGGGCAGCATTAATAGACATTTGTAATTTACTCCATTCTCCAGGTGCACACATGTGATCTCCGCAAACTTTGTTTTCACCAAATCCTGCTGTTAGATGTTGATCATTTAGGAAAGAAAAGTCTCTTTGTACCAACGCATTTGCTGGAGATATTGTAAAGGTACTTGCTGCAGATACAGTAAATATTGGTATGATTAGCAGCAACCCGAGATATTGTTTCTTCATCATTAACGCTATTATGTCTGGATTTAGTAGATAAGCCTTATTCCAAATTTTTTCCAGATCTTATTATAATATGACTAATTTAGAATTTGCATTTTTATGAAGTACTCTGGCTGGTTTGTCGAACCACATCATATCTTTACTATTAGTTATTGATTTTTGATAAATTTTAAAAATAATTCAATGAGTTCAGAACCGGTTCATTCATAATTTTAGATTCAAGTCCTTGTAAGGCTTGACTACACCATTAGTTAGCAACAGCAACCAGTGGTGTTTCTTCTGTGGGTTCTTCTTGCATTTCTTTTCGTGCTCTGGCAAGCGCCATCTTTAGATGCTCGATCTCTATCTCATCAATCATTTCGCACATGGATACCAATATTGAGATCAGATACTTAAATTCTGTGTAGATTTTATACTATGACTCGGGCTGGAGCGTCTTGGCCTTTTAGAGAAATAAGACTCGAGCAGTATTCTTTCCATGGATGAGTAAAGAAAATCTCCTTGTCTCCATGAGCATAACACCCAATCAGAAATTTGTCTCCGTCCTTTAGTGGAAAGTCTACGATAAATTTTTCTTGCTCATCTATTTTTCTAAAATATGTTGGTCGTAATCCCATAGAGTAAAGATCAATTATAAAACTAAATGGATTTGTTCTCTGCAGCTTGTCTTTTGCAGACTCGTATGCGAGGTATCTTGCAGCATACTTTGCAGCATCACGTGCAGCATCTCGTGCTGATTCACCTGAGACATATCCTCCCCCATACCACCCATAATTGTCTCGCGCACTGTAGCTTGCCTCCTTCCATGTATAATCCCATGCAGAATCCCAAGTGTTAGTCGTGCCAGATTTTGCTGCGGCAATCCTTGCGAGATCCCATAATGAATCGCTAGCATGCTGCATGGTCTGACCTTCTCTCTGCCATGGTACAAGGGATTTGACATAGTTATCTAAGACCTCGTTTACTTTTGGAAGAATCGAGTTTGCCTCACTGAGAGTTCGTGCAGGAGTAAAGTACTTTATTGACTTTAACTTTGAGACGCGATCGTTTATTGAAAGCGTTTCGTTTGGATGTGACAATTTACTATCAGAACTTTTTGGGTTTTATATTAACGCACCGTCTATTTACAGACGGAGTTTGGGGTTTGGTACAATTCCCAATTTCCGCTAGTATTCTTCTTAAATTCTATCATTTGCTGTCCTACAGGGTCGTAAGTATATTTAGTAATCAAGTTACCAGTTGCTTCAGAATATGGTGCAGAATAATACTCTGATCGTATGAAAAGATACGTGTCGTTTGAATTTTTAGTTTGGTTTAATGCTGGCAAAAGTTGTAACCTATGCAATTTTTCATCACTAGGATCAACTAGTTCTGGATTTGTGTTATACTCTAAAGTATTTTTTGCTACTGCAGTCCGAACTGCATTATCAGTTGGCAATGTATAATATCCAAAAAACCTGATTAGCATGAATTTCAATGTGGTCGGATCCCCATTTTTATCCAAAATAATTATAGAGTATGCAATGTCATTGTCATTTGCTTCATAATTACAATACGATATACCAACTTTGAATGGAGTCTCATCACTGTATTCTTTCATGATGGTTTGTTGTGAAATGTTAGAAGCTGTGCTATTTTGTGCTTTTATTAGCTGATCAGTCTTATTGACAAGCACGGTCAGACTCATGGTTGATTTTTGCATCTCTGTTAACACATTGTCAGTTTTATTTATGAGATGATCTAAATCAGATGTTGATTTTTGTGTTTCATCTACAAGTTCGTTGAAATGATACACTTCAATGACTGCTATAACAAACAAACAGATTGCAATCATAGTACCGACTATTGTAAACTTGTGCGACAGCCCTTCTAAGCTCATTTTGGAATTATTGACATGTGCCGGTATTAAATACTCTCATAATGCAAAACGACGTGAGATATACTATGTTGTATTATCGTTACCAAGGTTTGCATCGTGATCTTTTGGTTTTTTTGCATCCTTTGGTAGCCACAATCTTGCAACTGCTCCCATCATGAATCCGCCGACAACAACAATTGCAATTCCGCTTATTATCAGAACAATTGCCTTTACGACTGACTTGAAAGAGGCCATGCATTAGATAGATGACATCCTGTTAAAGGTTCTGCGACAATCGTCCCGATTAGATAGCAGGCATAACTGCATCTTTTTCTTGCAAATAACATATTCTTATTTATTGAATGCAAAGTCAAACAAGTTGCAAACTCAATAAACATCATCGCAGTTTACTGTGGAACCCTTTAAATTGAGTCGATCTGACTTGAACGGAATGTCAGATGATACAATTAGACTAATTCAGTCACTTATTGATTCTAAAAAAGGAGACGTCGTAAGGTTGCAGCATATGTATGATACACTACAACAAGGCAAGTTCCTTGATGTTTCTGATCAGAACTATTTACAAGAAGTTTCTGGAGAATCACAGGAACAGTCAAAGATAGACACGACTGTGGTTTCAGATCTTTCCGAGAATGAATCCACTAACAAACAAGAAGAACCTCTCGGCACCATAGTATCGCCCAAAGATGAAACACCTCAAGAGAATCTCAATGAGGATGCAGAAACAAACAAGATTAGAAACACATATTCAAGAAAAAAAATTGTAATAGCATCAATTGTGATTGCGGCAATAGTTGTAGCGTACATAGGGCTTGATTCCTATGCAGCAAGCACACTTCAATTCCGCCCTAATAATGGAAATCAATACCAAATCTCTCCCACAGAAATTCACATACAGGCAGATGTGTGCAATCCTTCATTCTTTCCTACCAGTTTTAACAAATACGAGATAACTGCATTTTACAATTCAGACATTATAGAAAAAGCTGAATTTGGAGGAAATATGTTGTCCTCCAAGACCATGTCTACAGTTGATGGCGTCTTTGCACTAAATACATCTACATTATTCAAACTAAAACAAGCAAATGCTACATTTGATCCAACACTTGCAAAAATTACCACAACTATTGATGCCCCAATATTTGGAGTAATTCCATTTTCAGTAGTAAAGCAGTATTCTGCAGCACAGTTCCAAGACGTGCTCAAAAATGGCCCTCCAGGCTCTTTTAGTTGCGGTTAGAACTAGATTTTTCCTCTTTCCCTGAGTCTTTGCAGCATTCTTCTCTCACCGTCTGCAAATCTTTGCTTGTCTTCTTCAGTTTCAAGTAGGAGCGGCGGCACCTCAGTAGTCTTGCCATTAGGCCCCAGTGCAACAGCCGTAACATATGCTGTATTTGTCAGTGTTCTAATTCCTGTCATCAAGTCTTCTGCTTCCACCTTGATCTCTATTTCCATCGAGGAGTGATGAACATAGTTTAGTCGTGCATTTAGAATAAGCGCATTTCCGACATAGACAGGCTTTAGAAAGTCTACTCTGTCAATACTTGCTGTTACTGTATTTGTTCTAGAGTGTCTTTGCGATACAAGTCCTGCAATGAGATCAATTTGTTTTAGTATCTCGCCACCAAAAACATTTCCTACAGGGTTGGCGTCTGATGGAAACATCCTGACAGTCATTTCTGCCTTGGATTCGTTTGAACTCTTTGGTGGAAGAGCCATATTGTTGTCAAGGACAAAGACACGCATTTATGAGTTGTTTTTCTCGTTGTTCTTGGCTTCCTTGTCTTCTGATGACTTGGTAGATTCATCATATGAATACAAAGAATCATCTCTTACGTAAGTGCCATTGTCAGAAAACCTGCTTGTGGTGCTTTTATTCTTTTTGTACCAAATCTTGACAATCACTGCAAGAGGTCCACCTATTACACCAATTAACAATGGGACTGTCCAGTCAATGAACATACATCAAAACGCCCAATCTAATCTCATAAATGTTCTGAGTTTATAAAAATATTTTATATTGTTGATATAACAATCAGGACCTAATGAAGTATTTTTGGTGGCGACTCTTGGATTATGCAATAGGGGTCTTTGTAGGTGGAGGAATTGTATTTCTGGTTTCCAAGTTCTTCTGTCACAAATGTCTTGGATCGTACACCACAATTCTGTATCTTGTAATATGGATTGGCTTTATGCTTCTAGTAAATTTTGTATTCCAGAAAGCAAAACCTAGAAGCATTTCAAAAGACAACTAGTATTTTTGGCGTTTGCTGACACTCCATCAAGATTAGGTTTTACAGTACATAGCCTCAATTACTCACATATCTGCTTTGCAGAAAACAAAATATAGCGACTGGCAATATCCCTAGTGAATGAACGTATTCGAAGAGTTCTGCAGGGACGTAGTCAAACTAGATCCTAAGATAAGATTTGCAGGAATTGCAGATGTAGATGGAAAACTAGAATCTACTGCAGATAGAGATGGACTCAAGCCATTACTGAGTGCTGAAGAAAGAGCACAATATGCGATCACTGCTGCAACAAGGCAGTATACCAGATTAAGATGGGAGTACAGATTAGGAAAGATATCATATGCAAGCTCACACTATACAAAATTGATAAGGGCCACAATTCCCATTGCAGATGAAAACAGCAGACTGGCACATGTCCTATTGCTCTCATTTGATGCAGATGCAGACAACTTTCATCAAATAATTACAAAGAAGATAATCCCATTGGTTGCAAAGAACATGGGAAAGTTTCTCAAAGCTACTGAAAAATAAATATCTAAAAATATTTTGTAAGGTATGTTTCTTACCTAAATTGTATTTGAAAACTCAAATTTAGCTGCTATTATTGCTAATTTATGATTATGATCTAGTGATGAAATCATCATGAAATAAGATTAGCGAATTTTTTTGGAGTTATACAATAATTAATAAAACTTGTGGCACATTATTCCTTCACATTGTTAGACAACACATTATAATTGTCACACATGACATTTCCCATAGATGAGTAGCACCATACAGATAGACAAGAAAACATGGCTTCTTGCTTTTACAGCTGCTGGTACAACAGTGATTGCTGGCATATTGCATTTACAATTAGTTCCGATGTCAATATCACATGATATCGGCGAAGGAATACTCTTCCTAGTTGGTGGAGTATTGCAAATCTTCTGGGCAGTCCCAGTCATAAAACAATGGGGCAGAATATGGCAAATTATTGGGATTGTAGGGACAATAGTCTTTACGATATTATGGTTTTCCACTCACACACACAGTTTGCTAGGAAGTGCTCCTTCAGGTCACATGCCAGCAGGTGCTCCACCAGGCAATATGTCACAGGGACCCCCACAGGGAAACATTACTGGTGGTCATTTTCCAAGAGGTCCCCCGCCTAGAGGCATTGCAAGCATACCTCAAATCGAATTCTTTCAGATTGCATTCATTGTATTGTATACAATTCTAAGCAAGAGGATTTCAACAAGACAGAAAGATACACTAGAAAACTAATCAAGACAAAGATTTCAAAAAATAAGATAACAAAACACAGAATAAAGAAACCCTAAAGATTAGTTGCCTGCGCCGTTGACTGTAATTTGTTGCATGTTGCGATGCTCAAGATACATCTGGACTCTGGCGTCTGAACAAAACTGATAGTTTTGTGCTTGTCCCTTGTTTTGTTCACAGAATTTTGATACCTGCAACATCTCCTGATCGCAGTCAGAGGTCGGATTTGAGACACATGAATCAATGTCGCTTGCAATTGTGTTTATGGTGTCAGGAGATTGCATGCTTGATGAAAATGGCGAGTTTGCCTGATCACTTGGTTGCGAATTAAAAAGTGGAAAACCAAGAAAGATGAAGAAGAAAACTGACGAAACAGCAAGAATGACACCAGTAACAAGCCCTCCCTTCCTGTTCATCAAATATACTTATCCCATCCAAATTATAACCGATATGGAACTATGTTACCGTAAGCTTCATGATAAGAGGTGGTGAAAGAGCATCGGGGTTGTTAATTCCCGACCACACAAAAATCTGTGCCGTATAATTTCCAGGAACAGTGGGTGTCCAAGATTGAGATGGGTTAAGCGACTGACCTGCACTCAAGGTACCTGTAAGCCATGAAAGTTGAATTGCAACCCCATTTTTGTCTGACACTTGAACAATGTAAGCAAATGGTTGATCCCTATCAAGACCGTTTGTTATGTCAGCAGCAATTTGCACCTGCTTGTTTGCAGGAACTGTCCATACTCCATTTTGCAGACTGGTAGACACCTGAGAAAGCTGTGAATGAGCTAATGGCATTGCAGAAGACAGGATAATTATCGTAATGGCAAGAAAAACAACCCAACTTTTCATTTAGATTATTTGTGCAGCCCTATTTTTTAGGGTTGTTATCATCTAGTCCTGTCTTTTTTTTATTGAGAGCGTTTTCTGTACTTGATTAATACTGCTTAGAAATTTCTGCTTTGCCTCATACTCGTCTGTTACCTTGATTACAATTTCATTCGCAGAAAACATGACATCTTTTACAAGTATGGGTGAGCTCAGTCCCAAAAGTTCGCTTAGTATATCAAATATGTTCTTAAATGTGGTACCACCTTTGTATTTGAAAACAGTATTCCCATCAGCAATCTTTGGATTTAGTTCAAGTGGGATTACAAGTTCTTGCGATGTAAATTCAGCTATAAATGTTGATATGTCTTCATTTATCTTTGTGGTTAGAGTTTCCTTTTCTCTCACAAGTCTCTCCTTGGCAGACTCCAAATCTTTGGTGGCATCGTTGTATTGTTCTCCAATCATCTTTGCAAAATTTGATTCAGTTGAGATCTTCAGTGGAATCTCGTGGATTCTAAAATTTATTGTTGAAAGTTCGTCTTCAACATCTGTTAGTTGTTTTCTGTTTTTCTTGATTTGCGCTGCAACCTGTTCCAAGAAATTAAAGTCTGCCATGCCTCTAAGCACTAAACTGGTGAACGACATCCATCAGGCTTTGCTTGAACTCCTCAGTTGTAAGTCCCCACTTGCCATATTCTTCTTTATAGCCATCCCAAGAAGATTCTGCTTCACTTGCAATTTCTAAAATCTTGGGTCCAATTGCCTTGGTGTTTACAAGTATGGTGACATTGGCTTGTTCTGTCTCCAGTATAGGAATCTTGACAAATATCATTCTCGAGTCTTCAATATGGAATCTGTCCTTTATCAGATTCTTTAGGACCTCTCTTTCCTTTGCATCAAATTCTCCCTTAATTTTTACCAGCGCGACACAGGAATCACGCTGTCCTCCTTTGTCTCTGACATCGCCTTCATCAATGTCAAACAACACTGCATCCTCTTTCTTGTGAATATTATCTACAATTGCTTCCATAGTGTTTCCCTTTCCTCCTGACATTAGCTCTGTTCCCCACTGCCTTTCTTCTGGAACTACTGGAATTACCCATGCTACTGCAAATCTTGGTTTCTTTGTTGCAAGCCATGTCCTATAGTTTGACATGTCCCATTCTGTCTCTCTTGCAAATGATGCAATAAACATGGATATTGCATTTGCGGCAATCAGGTTCATACCTTTGTAGTCTTTCCAGCCAATCTCATGCTCCTTTGGAAGATCATCAATGATGGACTGTATCTTCTCAATCTTTTTCTCATGCCTGTGGGCAAGCTCTCTTAGCTTCTTGTTTGAAAACAGAATAGAACAGTCACTATATTTTATCTGGTGCTCAAGATTCATGACTATATTAATTGCTGCAGCTTCAAAGATAACTGGATCCCAGCCAAATTCGGGCAACAGCCCAAACGATGCTATTGTTGCATGCTCTTTGGTATCTTTCTTGATGTATTGCATAAATGCACTGGCAAAGGAGCTTCCAGTACCCCCACCCATTGCAAATGGTATCGTAAAACCTCTCACTGGTTCAGGTGACAACCCTGACAATTGTTTTTGCAAGTCAAACTTTTTAGTTACTTCATTGATGAATCTGCTTCTTCCTTCTGCCCAGTTTCTTGCAGCTCCTCCAGATCCATGAATTACATGTTTGTCTCTTAGTGCAAACAGATCAGGATATGATTGGAGTATCAAATTAGCGGCTCGTGGGTCTAAATCAACCAATAATGCTCTTGGAATTAGTGGTATATCGTTTCCTCCATAAGAATTTGGAAATCTCAAAATTGTACTGCCGTATCTTTTCAAAACTCGTGACTCCTCCTTCTCTCCTTTTAGCGTAGGCTTGAGAGGATCAGCTCCTACATCAATTAACAATCGTCTGTATGCCTCTGCACCTAGACCTATCCCACAATGGCCAAAACAGGTCATTAGAACCGGCGCTGGTGGTAGAGGAGCATTAAGATTGGACAATACTAATCATCATACTACAGGTAACAGACCACTTTAAGCGGAGAGTGTAAGATTGTAAAGCCTGTACTTGATTGTTGTAGACATGAAAATGATATAACTGCACTTGATTGCAACATATATTGCGATAAATGTCCTATTTTGAATTTAAGATTTAGGAAGGAATCATTCTTTTTGGAAATCTAGATTTCAGTTATAGCTTTTTTTAGCTCTCTGAATTCATCGATTGTTATTTTCCCTTCTGCAAGTCTTATTCTGAGAAGTTCTACAGGATTGTCTACTTTTACTCCCTCGGGGGGTTTGGTTTCTGTCTTGTTTTCTTGGGATTCTACAGAAATTAGGCTTTGAACATATTTGTAATCTGACATGTATACTGGATGTTTTTGTTTTATGAAATCTATTATTTCTCGTAACCTTGCTGTATCACCCTTACCAGAAACAAGCAGTATTTTCACATCTTTTAGAAACTCTTCTGACATGTATTACTTCACAACTGCCTTGAATCGTAAATCATCTTTTAGTCTATTAAATGCCGAGTCCTTGACTGCCCATCCCTTTATTGTCTTTCCATAGTACAATATCGCCTGCGCAAGTAATTCAAGGGCCTCACGGTCTTCACCAAGCTCTGCTTTACTCCTTGCCTTGGAATAGATCACTGTACCATTTTTTGGATTATCTTTTAGGACTGTATCAAATAGTATAATTGCATCTTGGTGTCTTCCAAGCTCTGCAATACTAGTAGCCTTGTAAAACAACGCTTCGATATTTTCTGGTTCTTTTTCTATTACCTTGTCAAAACACAGCAATGCATCATCATGTTTTTTCTGTTTTCCAAGTACAAGACCCTTAAAGTACATGGCAGAGACATTTCCAGGTTCAACAGATAGAGCTTGATTGAAACATCGCAGGGCTTCATCGTATTTTCCAATTCCTATATCGGCAATACCTTTGTTGTAGATAACTGGTACATAACTTGGATCTACTTTTAATGCCTTTTCGTAGAATCCTATCGCACGTTCAAATTGTTGTTGTTCAGCATACGAGTTTCCCAAGTTGTTCAAAGCCAACACATGGTTTGGGTCTTTCTCAAGTATTTTTTCAAAACACGCCACAGCGTCCTTGTTTTTCTTTAGTTGAACAAGTGATAACCCTTTGTTATATAACGCATCCATATTTTGTGGATCTCCCTTTAATGCCTTGTCAAAAAAAGATACAGCATCCTTGTGCTTTCCTAGATGGGCATAACTCTTGCCTTCCAATACCATTCCATTAGACTCGTTTGTGTTTTGTGTCAATCTAGTACTATGTGAATAGTATCGATATATTATTTGATTATTTATTGAGACACTGCACTTTCTGGGAATGCTTTTTTGATGTATCTTGTTAGCAGTGGGTATTGAACTATCAGAGACGAGAGTACAACGCCGAATGTTATAGGTTCTAAAATATCCTTGAAATTGCTGTCTGGAAGAGTTGCCACAAGTGCAACAGACAATGCGCCCCTCATACCTCCTATCATCACCACATGTCTCCATGCACTGGGCCATTTTTCATGGGTAAATCTGTGAGTTGCTGCAAGTATTGGGTATGTAGATGCGGCGCGTGCGGCTAGCACTGCACCAAATGCCATTGCAATGAGAGGCAGATTTCTTCCCATGTTTTGTATATCCATGCTCAATCCAAGATACAAGAAAGCCACCGAGTTTGCAAAAAAGGCAATCATCTCCCAAAAGTGAGAACTGTACATCAGTGTTTTTTCGCTCATGATTCCTTTTCCTTTCATAACCAGATTGCCAAAATATAGACCAGAGGCAGCTGCTGCAACAAGACCAGAAAGTTGTAGTGCATTTGCAACAACTACAGAACCAAACAATACAGCAACAGAAAGAGCAGTCTCTGAAAATGGCTCGTCCATAAGCCTGAAGAGGAACCTTGCGCCCAGTGCAAAGCCAAGACCAACAGCTATTCCACCAAAAAATACAACAGCAAAATGCCCCATCTGCTCTAGAATATTGACATTTATCTGTCCAATGGTCTCCGGTGAGCCCAATGTAGACCCTTGAGCTGCAGCTATTGCAATAATAGAGGAAAAAATGACAAGACCTGTAGCATCATTGAAGCTGGCTTCTGATTCCATGAGCATTGTTAATGCTCTTGGCACCTTGACTTTGTTGAAAACTTGGATTACAATTGCAGCATCAGTTGGTGCAATCAAAGCAGAAAATGCAAATGCGACAATTATAGGCAAACCTGCAACGTATGATAGCAGAAATCCCCCAACTATTGTTGCAAGCACCACGCCAAGCGTAGCAAGTAGTAATGATGAAATTCGTACTGTTTTGAATTGTTCTCGATCTATTTTCATCATGGCTTCATAGATTAAAGGTGGCACAATAAAATACAAAATTAGCTTTGGATCTACATGAAATTTCGAGGTATCAAATATGCCAAAGCCTGATATGTGAATAAAAGATACCGCTATTCCTATACCTACAAGAATAATGGTGTATGGCAATCGTACTTTTTTTGCAAGTAACGAAGCAAGGAAGATCATGCCAAGAAAGATTGGAAGAATCCATTCTGTCCTAAACAATGACCCTATGCTTATGTCAACCATCCCTAACTTTCAAGGTATCAAATTATAAAAACAGTTCCAAAAAAGTATGTAATTTGTTGTTATTTTTTTCTTATTGCTGATTTTATCATATTGTTAAACATTAAGAGTTTTTCAAAAAAGGAAAGTTATTGCCCAAATTCTTTTCTTGCATTTTCAAGAAACTTGGCATGGATTCTGATTCTTTCAAGACTCTGAGCAAGTTTCATCTCAGTTCCTGGAATATGGTGTTTTGTAAAAAAGCTGCGGATTTCTTTTTCATGTTTTAGGTCTGCCATAACAGATACACTTCCAATGACCTTGTTAAGCAACGGATTGCCTACACCAAATCTCTTGACAAGTCCTTTCCAGTTCTTTTGTATCCAAGGCCATACCAAGTCTTTTCCATTGGGATTTGCTACCATCTTTGATATTGGCACAAAAAGACTCTGTGTCCTGACATCTTTTGAGAGGGCAAAGGCAAAAGTCTTGTCAAGCAGTTTTGCTTCCTTAAAGTTTGAAAGTGATCCAAGAAACCTCACTTTTTCTTCCTGTGTTGATGCCTTGCGATATAGACTGATTAATTGTTGATAAGTATTTGAGTTTCCAGTCCATGCAATAGCAGAATATACTACACTTCTTAGATCTGGGTTTAACAAATCTGTTCTGAGAAGATTTGAAAATCTCAATTTGGCTTCTTCCAATATTTCTTTATCATCGAGTTTTACAAGTGAGCTTATCAGACTACTTCTCAATAGTGCATATGTAGATTTTTCTCCCTTGATTGGATCCCATCCTATCTTTTGGAATACAACATTCATGAAGTATTGGTTAAATTCTTTTATTTCGTCCCAGAACTTTTCACCTGAAAACAAAACATACAAAAAGTTCAGAAATCCAATGATATCAGATAATACTACGTAATCGTCTTCATCCTCATAATATCTTACAAAGTCCAGATAATGCTTGAGCGGATACTGGTTTGACAGAACCAACGCCGTCAAGTCATGATGTATGCTCCATCTGTCAAGATTGGATATCTTCTTTTCCTCTACAAGTTTACCTAGTCTTTCCAGTGCAGTTTCGTCATATCTTACTCTATAGAATCCCTTTTGTCCGTCATTTACCTTAAACCATCTGCTTGAGTATGAAATAGTAATAGAGTGCTTCATCATCATCTTTGTGACTACCTTGTCTTCCATCCTAACTGAGATTGGAATTATCCAG
Source organism: Nitrososphaerota archaeon (assembly GCA_028867755.1). Taxonomy (GTDB): domain Archaea; phylum Thermoproteota; class Nitrososphaeria; order Nitrososphaerales; family Nitrosopumilaceae; genus Nitrosotalea. Next base: position 251,079 of record JAGWFT010000002.1, on the reverse strand, counting down.
TTTCCAGGACGAGTTTTGCCATTGTTTTCAAGCAGAAATCTCTTTTGAGACAATTTTATTTTGGAGCCAACTTCGGTTGCATCTATTATTGGATAGCCAATCTGCCTTACCCACGTATTCATCATATGACGTACTGGTTTTCTTGATGCGGCACCCAATGAATTCCAGAGATCTTCTGTTGTTGCATTTGAGTACGCATGTTTTTTGAGATAGCTATGCATTCCCTTTCGGAAATTTTCTTGTCCTATGAAGTTCTCTAACATCATAAGTACACTACCACCTTTATTGTAACTAATTTCATCAAATATTTGCCTGACCTCTGCTGGGCTTTTTACATCAACATCAATTGGATGAGATGACTTTAACGAGTCAAGACTTAGTCCTCCAGTTATCTCTGAAATTAGGAATTGGTCCCAAAAGTCCCACTCTGGATAAATCTTGTCTACTGCTTTTGTTGCCATGAAAGTAGCAAAACTCTCGTTAAGCCACAGATCATTCCACCATCTCATAGTGACAAGGTTTCCAAACCATTGGTGTGCAATCTCATGTGCCACTACTTCTGCAATGTGCTGCAGGGTATCAGTAGATGATGTCTTTGGATCATAGAGTAGCACAGTCTCTCTAAATGTTATTGCCCCCCAATTTTCCATCGCACCAGATGCAAAGTCTGGAATTGCTATCATGTCAAGCTTTGGCAATGGATATGAAATCTTAAAGTAGTTTTGAAAATATGACAGAAATTGCTTTGTAAACACCAGAGCCATCTTTCCCTGTTGCTTTTTTCCTCGAGTTGTGATAATTCGAACAAGGGTCTTACCAAGTTTGCCCTGCAAGAATTCAAAGTCACCTACTCCAAGATATAGAAGATATGTAGACATGACTGGAGTTTTATCAAATCTAAACAGCGTCTTCTTGCCAAGTCTTTTCTTTGATACAACTGGCATGTTTGAGATTGCAGTTAGATTATTGTCTACTACAAGTGAGACACAAAACGTTGCCTTGTCTTCTGGCTCGTCCCAGCATGGAAAAGCTCGTCTTGCATCTGCTGCCTCAAACTGGGTAGTTGCAAGATATCTCTCTTTTCCCTTGTACTCATATTTGCTCCTGTAAAAACCGACCAGCTTGTCGTTTAGTGTCCCTACAAAATTAATCAAAAGTGTTACTTTGCCAGATATCTTTTTGGGTAAGCTTAGAATTAGTTCTTCATTTTTTTCATCAAGTCTTACCTTGGCCCTTAGCTTTTTTTCGTTCCAGAGTATAGTGCAGTCGTTGATCTCAAGTTCTGCCGCATGTAATACTATCTGTCGTGTTGGTTTTGATACTTTTATGAGAATTTTCTCTTTTCCTCTAAACTTGAATTTGTTAAAGTCTGGCTCAAATTCCAGATCATAGTTAATTGGTAAAACTGCTTTCATAGGATTTGGTTCTAATATACAAGTAATATACCTTTGACCTAATGTATAATGTGAAATAACAAGTGCAGAAAGTGTATGCTGAAAAATACTATTGCAACAGATTTTACTATCTTACCAGTTGTCATGGCAATAGAATATTTTATTATGTTGTATTTTTTGGTCCCAGCTATGATAGATACAATATCTCCAAGTATTGGAATCCAAGGAGAAAAGAAAATTACTGTGCTCCAACCATACTTTGTCATTATGTTCACACTTTTTTGTTCATATTTTGGAGTAGATTTTCGGAATTTCCCAATCAGCCTTCCGTTATACCCAAGATAGTAAGCAATGTAGCCCCCAATTATAGAACCAACTGTTAGAACCAAAAAGACATCAACTGGGTTTGCACCTCCCAAAAGCAGTGTAGAGGTTGTGATCTCTGTCGGAATTGGAATAAACGAAGAAAACATGCCATTGAAAAAAAGCCCCAGAAGACCATATTTTATGAACAACGCGTCACTGAATATTGCATGTATAAAGTCGCCTAGCATCGCCTGACTTTCCTTCTAGCTTATTTTAAATGAATTGCCATATTTTTCATCTTGATCATAAATTGCAATTGCAATTTTTTTGAGAAGTTTTTTCTTTGACTTTTGTGCTTTTTTGTCATGACTGTAGTCTTTTTGTTCTACAAGATAGTGAAGGCGCTCAAGATCATCCCGCGATAGTGCATGAATTCCTCTACTCATCACTACATTCAAGAGCTTTAGCCTTTCTAGATCATCTTCACTTGACACAAAGTACTCCCTCTTATGTTTAATATCTATCTTATAGAATGAGATTCAGAATTGTTCTACAAAGTATCAGTCTTCTTTCATAGAAACTATATCTTCGTATAAGATATAACGAGGTAAAAACTGCCTCTTTTTCAGTGAAGAAGAACCTAAAAAAGCTTTTAGCTATTGCATTTATGTCAGTTTTCATACTCTCAACTATTGCTGTAGTGGGGGCAGGCTACTTTCATGGTAACCCACAACAGACTGCCCCACCAGTTGTTTTGACCGGAACTCCAGAAGACAATTATCCTCCTGACAAGCGAACAACTTTTTGCCAAAGCGATAACATGACAGGATCAACCAAATACATTAGCGAGTACAAGATCCCAACTCTGTGTACACAGCCTCTTGCTGTTACCACTGATCCATCTGGCAATGTCTGGTTTACTGAGTCCAATACAGGAAATATCGCAGAATATGTTCCTGCCACTAGTTCATTTCACGAATTTGACAACCCATTATGGCAAAAGGGAGAGAAATCAATGATGTGGGGAATTTACTATGCACCTAATGGAAATATTTGGTTTAGCGATTCACAGCATAACTTGATTTGGGAATTCAATACTCAAGCAAAGAATTATTCAAGTTTCATATTTCCAAGGACCCAAGGTCAATCAGAGTCATTTCCCCAGATGCTAAGGGCTGATGGTTCTGATATCATAGTAAATGACTTTACGGGAAGAAAAGTTGCTATCTTCAGTACAGACCAAACAGGATCTAACCTGCAAGCAACAAATATTCTTTCTCCTGGAAACTTTAACTTTACAAGCGATATAAGAGTCGATTCTTCAAACAAGATTTGGTATACAATATGGAACTACCAACTAGGTGGCGATCTTGTAAGATATGATCCTCAAACATCACAGTACTCAAACTATACACTTCCTTCTGGAATTCAGGCACCAAATGGACTCTCGATTGGGGCAGATGGCAGAGTATGGGTCACGGATACTGCAAGTAGTATGTTTGTCAGCTTCGATCCACATTCCCAGCAATTTACAAAATACATTACTCCACTACCCCAACTCTCAACATATGGTAATGTTTCAGGATTAATCAAGACTCCAATTACAAGGCCATATTGGAATCAATTTGACAATCAAGGAAAACTCTGGTTCAACGAACAGGTGGCAAATTCGTTGGCAGTATTTGATCCCACAAAAGAATCCCTTGTAGAATATCTGGTACCATCAAAGAACCCCAACTGGTCAGACTGTGGCAACCAAACAGACTGTGGAGTAGCTCAAGTACTAGAATTTACAGTTGCAAATAACAAAGTATGGTTTCCAGAATGGGTTGAAAATAACATTGGTGTACTTGATACAACTATTCCACTACCACTTGCCCTAAATGTATCATCTTCAGATATTACACTGCATAGAGGCCAGAATTCAACTGTGAATGTAACACTTATCCCAAGTGGACAACTAAGCGATAAAGTTCAGATATTGACACAGCAGACTGCAGGCGAGCAAGACCTTAATGTTACAACAAGTGATAAGACAATTACACTTGACAAACAAAAAATAGTATCAGTAAATCTTTTGGCTGACAACTTTGCTCTTTCAGGGACCTACAAGGTAGTAATTGCTGCAAGATACCAAGATGTAACAATGTCACAATTTGTTACAGTCACTATACAGTAAGAAGTGGTTCCAAAATTAGATAACATAATTGGAATTTCTATCTATAGCACCAAGACTCAGGGTACTGGAGGAAGGATACGAACAACACAGGATCAATTCTTTGTGTCAGAGGTCTTGCGAGAGAAAACACTTGACAAAATTTCAAAATCTGGAAATTATGCTGTCTTTAGATTAAAAAAATCTGGAATTGATACAAACCATGCTCTCTCAGACATATTAAAAAAATATGGCCTGCGATTAAAAGCTCTTGGGTTAAAGGATGCAAATGCTATAACTGAACAATTTGTTTGCGACATGTCTACATCACATACACATGAAAACATAACAACAAACAGGTATACGCTTGAAAGAATAGGTTTTGTACAAAAACCACTTACAAAGAAGGATATGGTTGGAAATCGCTTTAAGATCAAAATAGAGGATGCTGATTTTTCAAAGATTTCAGGCTTTGACCAGTATGACAAGGTTCTAAACTTTTACGGCTACCAAAGATTTGGGAGCAAGAGGGCAGTATCTCACCTAATAGGAAAGGCAATGATACAGAGAAATTTTGACCAAGTTATTGAAATCATGCTTGGGTATACCTCAGAATATGACCTTCCTGAAAACAACAAAATTAGAGAACTTCTCAAGGACAGAACAAACTATTCAAAGGTCTTCAATGATGTTCCCCCCCAGATGGACATTGAGAGAGTCGTCCTAAAGGAAATGATAGAGCATGGTGATGCTCTAAAGGCATTACGCATTATACCCATATCGCTGAGAAGGTTTTTTGTTGAGGCATATCAATCATTTATTTTTAATCGTGTTATCAGCATGGCATATGAAATGGGAGAGAATCTATTTCAACCACAAGCAGATGACGTGTGCTATGACAAGGATGACAATCTTGGTAGATATCAAAATGACCCAGATCAAAATCTAGCCATACCACTTGTTGGCTATTCATATTCAAAGAGAAACAGGTTTGACTATCAGATATCAAAAATCCTTCAAGAAGAACAGATAAGCTCAAAGGATTTTTTTGTAAAAGAGATGCAGGAGATAAGTGGAGAAGGCGGATTCAGACATGCAGTTATCATCTGCAAAGATTTTGTAACAAGCCAACCACATGTGAGTTTCACACTTTCAAGAGGCTCATACGCAACCATTTTATTGCGAGAGGTAATGAAACCATCGGATCCTATTGCAGCAGGTTTCTAACATATCAGAATTACAAACTAATTTTTTGTTCTAGAGTTCCAGCAGTTTTTACATACCTGTCCTTTTAGATTCCACTCTTTTTTTGGTGCATAGCTGATAAAACCAACCTTTGCACCGCATAGGCAACAAAATTTTTTCAATTCATCATCTTGTTTTTCTTTTTGATCAAAACAAGGCTTACATAGCCACCCTTGTACTCCCCATTCTTTTTTTGATTTCCATAAATTAAATGAACCAGGTGTTGCACCACAAAGAACACACTTGTTGTCATTGTCGTCTTCAAAATGTTCTTTCATCAAATCTACATGGCAATTGCCACACAGCGAACCTGTTACATTCCAGCTTTTCTTTGGCTTGTGCTTGTGGGATAGTTCCTTCTTGCAAACAGTACAAAATGCTTTTTCTTTGCTAAATAATCCTACCATACACAAGTGATCATCCATGTCTTAAAAAAGATGACAGTATACTTGGAACTCTAAATATGGAACAAAGACACGTAGTTGATGCAATTGTTCTACGTAATCATATCATTGACATGTTGGAGCAATCCAGTATAGAACAAGATAGTGGACTAAAACAGAGTTTGATGACCATTGTTATTGTATGCGGGGGATTTGCAGTGTGTACTTGGATTTATTCCAAATTTTTATCTATTAGAACGTGTTAGAAGATGTAAAGACTATGAGAAATTATGGTAAAGATGAAAAAATATTATTCAATTCTAAACAACAATCTACCTTACGAAAAGAACTCTCAAGCCTTGCAATAAAAACATTCATCATAGTAATTGGATCATGGTCCACTCTGTATATCTTTGAGATCTTCGCTGGACCAATAATTGGCTTAAAACACTCTCATATTCAAATAGTAGGTAGTGTAATCACAATTACTATCTCACTTGTAATCATCATAATTACACGACGTATTTTGCATAAATTTTCAAATAAAATTCACCCACGAATTTCTTCAGGGCTTTCATTTTTTGTAATTGTATTCATTGCTTTAATCACATGCATATCAATATTGTATCAATGGGATGTCGACCCACAGGAGATTCTTGTTGGTGGAGGTGTGACAGCCATTGTATTCGGAATCGGCACCTCAACAATAATAGGAAATATTTTTTCAGGCGGATTGATGCTTACTACATTTCCTGCCAAGATAGGCGATTCTGTAGTCATAGTAAACGACAATGTTCGAGGAAAAATCGAAGAAATAACCATGATGTACACAAAAGTAATGACTGAGCAAGGTGCGGAATACGTTGTTCCAAACAGTGCTATAATTCAAGGTAATATTAGAATAACAAAAGAGGTTCCCTCTAACCAGCAGTTGCCTTTTGCAGAAGGTGATCATATTGAATTAACAAATTCATCTGACAAATATTCTGGCACTGTAATTAAAACTACTTCTAACTTTTCAACAATTCTTAGTGATGATAAGAAAAAAGAAACAATATTTTCAAATCAAATGATACTTGGAGGAAAATTTATCATAACAAAAAATAGAACATGATCAAAAAGGTTTGTGAAAAAGTTGAAAACCTAGGACATGCTCCAATTTAACATTGTTTCTTATATTGAGAATTAGGTGTTTTGTCGACTAATTCCATCAATCACTTACATCCTGGTAGATCCGGTTTGAAAGTGAAGAAGGAGAAGGAACCACATTTTATTTCTCAGTACCTAAAGATTAGATAAAAATTACTAGTAAGAATTTTTATTATCATGTATCTATCATTCAAATGTGTTCGACAAGTTTTATACCAGAGTCACAATGGCTCCAGAATTTCCATTAGGTTTTGACTGGATTAATTCAACCGAGCCCCTCTCACTTGAAAAACTCAGAGGACATGTGGTGGTTTTAGACTTTTGGACGTATTGTTGTATAAATTGCATGCATACATTACCAATTCTTTCCCAGCTTGAAAGAAAATATGAGAAAAGGCCGGTTGTATTCATAGGAGTCCATTCTGCAAAATTCTTCAACGAGCAGGATAGGAAGAACATAGAACAGGCCGTGAAGCGTTATGAAATATCACATCCTGTTTTAGTCGATAAACAAATGACAATCTGGCAAAAATATGACGTGAGCGGCTGGCCTACAATTGTAATTATTGATCCAAACGGTATTGTAGTCTACAAGCAATCTGGTGAGGGCCAAAAAGAAGTGATAGAGGATACCATCGATGTTCTGCTAGAAAAATATGGCAAAAATGGAGGTCTTGCCAAAGAGCCAATCAAAATTACCCACCACATTTCACAAGACAAGGCAGTTCTTTCCTACCCAGGCAAGATATCAATATCAAATAACAAGATAGCAATTTCTGATTCAAATCACAACAGAATCATAATAACCGACATGACAGGTAAAATTGAGCATATCGTAGGAAACGGAAAGACAGGACTGGTCGATGGAAGTTTTGTAAAAACCTCATTTTTTAGGCCACAGGGAGTAGTTTGGAAAGATGACCTCATCTTTGTTGCCGATACTGAAAACCACGCCATACGAAAGATAGACCTGATTGCAAGAAATGTAGTAACTGTTGCAGGTACAGGAAAACAAGGATCATGGGTATCAAGTGGAGGAAAAGGAAAAGAGACATCGCTTTCTTCACCGTGGGATGTTGCTGTAAGAGACAATCTCATTTTCATTGCAATGGCAGGAAACCATCAGATATGGACGTATGACATCAAGACAGGTATGGTTCTACCTTTTGCTGGAAATGGTCATGAGAACATCATAGATGGGAATAGAATGCAGGCGCAACTTGCTCAGCCAAGCGGTCTTTCAATACGTGATAACAGTTTATACTTTGCAGACAGTGAAACCTCATCAATTCGCGAGATAGATCTACAGTCTGGCTATGTTAGAACGATTGTAGGGCAAGGGCTTTTTGCCTTTGGATACAAAGATGGTCACCTTGACGAGGCACTCTTACAACATCCTCTAGGATTATGCGTCATATCAAATCAAATTTTTGTTGCAGACACTTACAACTCTGCATTAAGAGTCATAGATTTGAAAAACGAAAAGATGTCAACACTGATTGGAAAGCAGGGTATGTCTGGAATTTGCAGGCTTGATGATCCAAATTGTGATTCACTTGAACTCTATGAACCAAGCGATGTGGAGATTTATCAAGACAAGATATACATTTCAGACACCAACAATCACCTAATACGAGTCTATGATCTTAAAACAAATGTTCTCAAGACTCTAGAAATATCCACTTGATAAAAATTTACTCAAAGAAATCTTTTGGAATTATTTCTTGACTTACTGCAAAATCCTCGATTTGCTGAAAATTGACTGTCCCTTTCTTGTATTGTTCCCAGACAAACTCTAGATACTGTATTCTCTCCAAATGTTCACCGCCAGGTGGTCTTGGAGATATTTTTATCACGTCGGCACACAGTTTTTCAAGATGCGGATAGTCGAACTTGTCAAATAAGGCGCTTAGTTTTTCTACATTCTTGTCTTTTTGTTTTGTCTTACCAAAAAGTCCCATAAGGTTTGTTAGATACAGGGCATTTAAAAACTCTAGAACTAATTCCTTATCCTACTATAAAATCTAGCAAATAAATTAGATTTCTGAAGGCTGACAAGAATAAAAATACATGAAAGCCCAAGAAGGATTTAAAGAAGATGATATTGGATATCTACTATGGAAAAAGCATACATTTTGATTGGCTGCGAACTTGGCGCAGAAGGCGAGATAGTAGAGAAGATAAAGCATATGGACAAGGTCAAGGACGCAAGAGTTGTCTATGGAGACTATGATATCGTGGTAGAAGCAGAAGCAAGCACTGATACCCAACTGGATAACCTAATCACAAAGAAGATCAGAAAGATGGAAAAAGTTAGGTCAACTATGACCTTGGGCGTCGTAAGCTAATTCCAATTCCCAGTCCAATAATCCCAACACCCACAGAAGATATCAACTCGCCATTTACAATCCATTTAGGATTAGAGTACATGAAAGATGAGTGGGGACCAACAATCGAGTTTCCTTGCAAAAAGAAAAGTACACCAAACGCAAGAATAATTATTCCTACACCCATCATTGGCGTTCCTATTTGCATGCTACTGCATAATACAATTCCAATAAAAAGTAAAAGGAGTTGATAAAATAGGCAAAATCATTTGGATTTCTTTCTTTAATGCACTTTCATAAAGCAAATCTCAGATTTGGACGAATGGGGACCTGACTTATTTGAGCTTCGACACAAAAGAAGCTGGATAGATATTGGCATGTTTGTTGGAGCAGCCACTCTTTCAATACTAATCTCCACAGTATTTGGAGCTGACATTGACAAAGCCATCAGACAGGCTCCAATAATTATCGATTTGATGTTCATTCCATCTTTTCTTATTGGTCTACTTTATGGAATCAAGATGGCAGAACGAGTAATGTCACCTACAGCACCTCGAAGTCCTACAAGGAGAGGAATAATCAAGATATTTTTGTTCATCTTTATGATGGGTTCAATATTCACATCAGTTTCATTTGCACTCCATGGGGGAGTTCATCCTCCACAAGACTCCATTTGGAAAGAAGGGGTATTACAATGGACAAATGAATTCGTCCAGGCAAATGGCGGATTAACGTTTCTCATAGTATCAAGCATTACGATGATGGCAGCTGCGACCAAGAGAATAGTAGGTATGGATGGCTTTCTAAGTAGGGTTTTCACTTTTGTTGGAACATACATTTTTTTCACAATTATTGCCCTAAGCCTGACACATAACGACCCTACACACTCTCAAGTTTACTTGTATGCGTGCTATCAAGCAGGAATAGTCGGCGGAATATTTTACCAGATCAACAAGTTTGCCACGCGTTCAAATATGTGGGAAGACTACATGAATGGATATTACTAGATTTTACGGTATTTCGTAGTCAGAAACAAAATTCCAAAAGAAACTACCATGACAATTGGGGCAATATCTGCAAACTCTGGAAGATATGTCGTGCCTATTACGTCAGTCTTTACATTTCCAGTGTCGTTAAACTTTAAGATCACTGTAGTGAGATTTGCATTCTTCAGTATGATAGGCGAGACTTGATTGCCATCTTGATAAACAGTATAGTTTCCTCCAATAAGGTTAGTCGGTATCTCTATTTCTGCAATGTTGCCAGTATGAGAACTGTTGCCAAGAAACGTCAGTGTCTTGGCATCTTTGTTAAATGTTACATTTTGCATATCATAGTTCGAGGTTGTGTTCACCGTAAATACATATTGTTCTGCCTTGATGGGCCAACCCCATTTTATTCCAGGATGGTTAAAGTTTTTTAAACTCACTGCTTGGCCAAAAGCCTCAGTTGAAAATAACGCCGATGACAAACTCAAAACAAGTACAAAAGTTAAGAAAAGAAATATCTTCAATTCTTCAAGCCAGCAATTTTGCCGCGCATTTCCTTATCTGCAGATATTCGTCTATGAGATGGATCTGCCAATATGATCTCGTACCACAAATAGACACCATCTTGGTAAAGATAATACGAACCGAGAAGTTTCATGTTAGGAAATCTTTCCAAAACTCTGCGTTCTGCAACTCTCTGCATACTAAGAGCTGGTTTTATTCTCAATACACCAAGATGTTTTGGTCTTCTTCCAGCAACAGGTCTCTTTTTGCGCATGTTACCTCGTCCCACGCGCATTCTTACTACCACAATTCCCTGCTTTGCCTTGTATCCAAGTTGTCTTGCCTTTTGCAGCCTGCTTGGTCTTTCAATTCTTTCCAGGGCGTGCTGCTTTCTCCATTCTACAGCTTTTGCTCTAAGCTCAGGAGAGTTTTCTTTCCACATTTTCAGCCAGATTTGTTCTTGATGACTGAGCATATACTTCGCACTACCAAATTACCCCTTAATATTCTGTTAAGTAATAAAGTTCTCTGGCGTTCAACACTTGACTGTACATACAGTCATAGCTAATGCGATAACATTAGAAAAATCCAAAACCCTATTATGAAATTAGATTGCTGCGGATTATATGAAGAAGTTTATGGCTGTATCGATCTTCATAGCATCAATAGCATTTCTGGGGTTAGTTAGTACGTCATATGCATCACCACAGATTTCAATAGTCACAAGCAAGCCAACTTACCAATATGGCGACAGTCTTTCTTTTTCAGTTATAGTTTCAAATGTTACTGGAGGTACTGCAATTTTGGAGATAGTGGACCAATCAAACCAGTCATCATCTCCAATCGACATGATAATTACAAAGCCTGTCTCAAATATCACTGCACCAGTCCCATTTTATAGAACTACTTTTCTTCCTGGCACATATTTTATCAAAGTTCAATACGCTGGAGCCAGTGTAACCACAAGTTTTCAGATTGTAGATACAGAAAATATTGCAATCCCTCCACAGTTCAAGGCAGTCGCAGGTTCTTGGGCCCAAAATCAGACATCCAGTAAATTATTTGGAGAGAATATTTCCTATCTTGTCAATTCAGGAATTATCAAGACAAACAACTATCACGAGCAAAATATGACGGTTATCCCATCATGGTTCAAAAATGATGCACTCTGGTGGTCAAACGGTTCTATCTCAGATTATGATTTTGGTCATGCAGTAGAATATCTTTTAGAATCTAACATAATGAAGATCTAGGCTTATTGTTTCTTTGTAATTTTATTTGGCCTTTTTCTTGCAGCACTTGTAATTACAATTATTACAACAAGCAATATAGCTCCAATTACAGCATAATCAATTGGACTAAGACTTATTGTCATGTTAGGAAGATACGGTATCTTGAAAACAATATTTTGTCCTGTGTTTGTTTGGTTTCCCATATTTTCTTGCGTTATGTTTGTTTGAGTTGTTGGAGGAACGTATTGTGTCGTAGATGGAGGCACCTGAGTTGGTGCCGTAGTTGGTACATGGGTGGTATTTTCGGTTTGGTCTGACTCTGTTGTAGTAGTTTGTAATGAAGGGTTAGATGGTACTGTAGTACCGCCATTGTTTTGTTTAGGTGTAACAAGATATGTACCAATTATCTCAATTTGCTTATTGTCAGGAGTGAGTTGTATGGAGATTGTTCTTGTGGAGCCAGTTGGATTTTTTTCTTCAATATTTTCCAGTGTCCCGTCAATTACTGCAATAAACGGAATGTCGTTATTGTTTTGTTTTGAATCAAGTAGCGCACGAGGTATTGTGAGATCAAGAGATGCGTTTGGGCTTGAAACCTGAACTGACACGGTAAGTTCATCATATTTCGGATTTGGCTCAATGCTTTGTATCTTGACTCCATTTGCGTTGTAATTTACCTGATATGTACTACCAAAAATAACTGGAAAGGTATTCACATCTGCAAAGACTGGAACTAATGAAAAGCATACCAGAAATAATACAGGCACTGCAAGCGCTAGGCGTACCAAGTCTAGATTACGCCACGAAGAATCATTATTATCTTTTCTGCTATAACATTTGCAGCTAAAGCCTGAGCTTCTCTTGTCTGGGCTCCTATGTGAGGAGTGCAGATTACATTTGGAAGAGTGGCAAGTTTGTTTCCTGTTGCAGGCTCTTTTTCAAATACATCCAAGGCTGCTCCTGCAATCTTTCCTTCCTTTAATGCACTGTAAAGATCTTCTTCATTGATTATCTCTCCTCTTGATGTGTTAATGATGTGTGTTGTTTTTTTCATCTTTGACAGTCTTTGTGCATTTACAAGATGATATGTCTCCGGAGTAAATGGAACATGAAATGATATGAAATCTGCACTTGATAATAAAGTGTCCAAGTCTGCCTTGATCAGTCCCACTTCCCTTGAGAATTCGTCCGGTATAGGCATAACATCAAATCCTATGATATTCATATTCAGAGCCTTTGCATGTCTTGCAAGTTTTTTTCCAATGTTGCCTAGTCCAACTATTCCAAGATATTTTCCAGAAAGTTCACTGCCCATCAATTCCTTTTTTAGCCACTTGCCATTTCGTATCTCTCTGTCCGCCCTTGGTATCTCTCTTGCAAGAGAGAGCATCAATCCTAGGACAAGTTCTGCCACAGCATTCATCGCGCCTTCCACTGCATTAATTACTCGAATGTTCTTTGTCTTTGCAGCGTCAACATCAATGTTGTCAAGACCTACTCCCACTCGCGCAATTATTTTACATTTGGACGCTTGTTCTATCAGATCCTTTGTTAGTTTGGTCCTGCTTCGCACTATCACAATTTCATAATTGCCAATCTTCTCCTTGATTTGTTCAGGAGTAATCTCTGGCTCGTAAGTAATCTTGAGACCATTTTTTTGCAAGATCTCATTTAATATTTTATCAACCTGATCACAGATTAGAACTGTCTGATTCATACTCATGCAAGAAAGACCGACAGGTACAGAATATAATCATTGTGTGGGATTATAATAAAAAAGGAAAAAGTTGGGTTAATGGACTTACTGTCCAGTCATGTTTCCTAGTTGGGCAGCACGATCGTTTGTACATTCACAGTGAACAAATGTTTGCTGTGGCATGCTTGTTCCAGATACACTCGAAACCGGAGGTACAGCATCCGATGGATTTGGAGCTGGACTTGCTTGAGCTAGCTGGACTGCAGCTGCGCCAGAGAATATTGCAGCGTAGTCATGATTGACTACTACATACGCTCCTGGTTCGTCATAGACTACATCAATGATTGCATCTTGTGAGCCACCAATGTTCCATGTCTGAGTGCCCATTGCTTGTACCATGTTGCCTTGTGTAACTCTATCCATTTGTCCGCCCACAATGTGGAAGAATAATGGCATGTTACCTTGGTTCACTACGAAGTATCGTATGTGTTGACCAACTGGTAGAATTAACGGGGCAGCTTCATTTTGACCACCAGCACCTTTCCACACCTTTGTTACTACTGGATCATAACCAAATGGTTTGCCGTTCACAACAGTCCAAGTTGTTTGGTGTTTGAACATTGCATCCTGGTTATAGGATCCATTGTCATCGATGTAGAGTTGGTTGAATTGCAAAGTAAACTCGTATGCGGCTGGGCTAACTAACGTATTGTTTAGTACAACTTGGCCGTTTTGTGTCGCAGTTCTCTGGATTAGGAGTTTGTGATATCCATTGAGTGGATCAACGATTGCCATTCCGTACATGCCGGAAAGAACGTGTTGGTCCATACCGATAACACCTACACCTTCACAGTGATACTTGAAGGCACCTGGAGTGTTTGCAATGAATGCATATGTATTTGACTTGCCTGGCATCACAGGACCAAAGTTTGGCACTGCGGAGATTCTAGAAGCGTGCATATCAAGGCTGTGACCTGTTAGCTCAGTTGATGGTACATTTAGTGTAACTTCGATTACATCGCCTTGTGTTACTCTAATTGTTGGACCAGGAACTTGGCCATTAAAAGTCATTGCGTGATACATCTTTCCGCCAGGAATTGGCAGATCGACGCTTTGTGCGGTCAAGGTAACCTCATGAACGGTTCGACCATTTGCTTTTTCAGTTGCAACTTGATCTAGTGGAATTGCGTCCGCTCCGACCATATTGAATACCAGACCACCGACGCTCTGTACATCTTTTGCAGTGACAGAATCAATTGTCTGTGGTGTGACTTTGTCAATTGTCTCTGGTGATACGCCTAATGCGTTACCAGCTACTATCTGAGTGTTTGAATATGTGCTACCGAACAGAATTCCTGTTACTGCTGCTACTGCAACAATAGACAGTATACTGTATCGTTTATTCATCATCTCGAATCTTTTTTATAAGTATATTAACCTATTGGGTTTTAACACCAAAATAAGTAGAACTTTTGGTTGCTACTTGAGATGTTTTTGTAATTTTTTAAATGCGAATGAATATTAGGAATTTTATGGTAGGTTGTGTGTGGAATACAGAATAGAACGAGATTCTCTAGGAGAGGTAAAGATTCCAGATGATGTATACTATGGTGCTTTTACATCAAGAGCAATCAACCAGTACCATGTGACTGGTCTTAGACCCCACATCAATTTGATAATGGCATTTGTTATGATAAAACGATCAGCTGCTGTTGCCAACATAAAGACAAAAGCAATTGATGCAAAACGCGGCAATGGAATAGTAAAGGCCTGTGACAAAATATTGGCAGGAAAATTTCTTAATCAATTTGTCGTAGAACCAATCAACTCTGGAGCTGGTACTGCATTTAACATGAATACAAACGAGGTGATCTCAAATATAGCTTTAGAGATTCTTGGAGAAAAGAAAGGAAGTGACAAGGTCTTGCATCCAAATGATCATGTAAACATGTCACAGTCAAGCAATGATACATTTCCAACCGCCATGCATGTGGCAATACTTTTCAACATAAAACAGGTTATCCCAGTACTTGATGAATTGATAAAGACTATAACAAAAAAAGCAAAAGAGTTTTCTAGTTATCAAAAAATAGGTAGAACACATCTGATGGACGCTCTTCCTGTCACCCTAGGAGGAGAGTTTGCTGCATATGCAACTTCCATTTCAAAAGCACGCGATGCAATTTTTGTTGCACAAAAAGAATTAGAACATGTAGCATTAGGCGGAACTGCTGTTGGTACAGGCGTAAATACACCAAAGGGATACAGAGTTATTGCGATATCAGAGCTTGCAAAGGTTTCAAAACTTCCTCTTAAACCACAGTCCGATATGCAATATGGTTTGCAGAGCAGGTTTGCAGTAGCATACGTATCATCCACTTTGAGAAACCTAGCGCTTGAACTTGGAAGATTTTCAAATGATATCAGATTGATGGCCTCTGGTCCTGTTGCTGGCCTATCTGAGATAGGAATTCCCGCTGTTCATGCTGGCTCTTCTATCATGCCAGGTAAAGTCAACCCATCACTTGCAGAATGTATGAACATGATATGCTTTAACATAATAGGCAATGACACAACAGTTGCTCTTGCAGTACAATCAGGCCAGTTTGAACTCAATGTGATGCTTCCTGTAATGTTAAAGGCAGTGCTAGAATCAACAGACATGCTCAAGAACTTTACACCAATATTTTCACGCAATCTGGTTGCAGGGCTTAGTGCAAACAAACAGAAACTTCGTCAGTATATTGAGAACAGTCCTGTGATAGTCACCTTACTTGCACCAAAGCTTGGTTATCTAGTTTCAGCAGACTTGTACAAAGAGTCTCTGAAGACTGGAAAGACCATACGACATCTTGTAGTATCAAAAGGACTGATGAGTGAAAAAGAAGTCAACTCATTATTAGGATAGCATGGCAAAGATTTGGGTTGAGGCTTACGGATGTTCTGCAAGCTTTGCAGACTCTGAAATGATCAGCGGGCTTGTAGTAAATGGCGGTCACACACTGGCAGAAAATCCATCAGATGCAGATCTCAATGTTATTGTAACATGTTCAGTCAAGGATGCAACCGCAGACAAGATGGTACACAGAATAAAACGATTGAGAAGCAAACCACTGGTTGTTGCTGGCTGTCTTCCCAAGGCAGAGACAACAACTGTAGAAAAGTTTAGTCCAAAGGCAAGTCTACTTGGACCAAACTCGCTTGGAAAAACTCTAGCGATAATTGATTCCACACTCAGAGGTCAAAAAAGAATTGAACTTGAAGACTCTGACATTACAAAGATAGGACTACCAAAGGTCCGCCTAAATTCCGCTATTGGGATAGTTGAGATAGCTAGCGGGTGCATGAGCGAGTGTACTTTTTGTCAGACAAAGATAGCAAAAGGAGAGATCCAAAGCTTCAGGATGGGAGACATTGTGAGGCAGGTAAGATATGAGGTTGAGGATGGATGCAAGGAAGTGTGGTTGACATCTACTGATAATGGCTGTTATGGCTTTGACATTGGAACAGATCTTCCAAATCTAGTCAACGCCGTATCACAGATAGAGCATAATTTCATGATTCGTGTAGGAATGATGAACCCAATGTACATGCCAAGAATACGTGAAGGTCTCCTAGAATCATTTGAAAGCCCCAAAGTCTTCAAGTTTATCCACATTCCTGTCCAAAGCGGCAGCAACAAAGTACTCAAGGATATGAAACGTGGACACACTGAAGAGGTATTTAGAAAATCAAACGAACTTTTTAGAAAGAAATTCGGTAGATTTACAGTTTCTACTGATATAATTGTAGGATTTCCAACTGAGACAGAGGATGACTTTGAACAGACAGTTGACCTAATAGAAGAGACTAGGCCTGATATCATCAACCTCTCAAGATATAGCGCAAGACTTGGAACAAAAGCAGCCTCAATGGACCAGATAGATGTTTCTGAGATAATGCAGAGAAGCAAGACAGTTTTTGATATGGTAAGCAGGATAGCTCAAGAGAGAAATCAAGAGTGGGTTGGCTGGAAAGGCGAGGTTTTGTTTGATGAGATCTCAGATAATACCACAAAGGGCCGTAACTACGCATACAAACCAGTAATAATAGAAGACAAAGTCAAGATGGGCCAGAGAGTCCAAATTAAGATAACAAGGGCCACAAAACATGCACTTTATGGCCAGATTGCGAGCTAAATTTTTTAGATCGAACTTTGGATCAAAACTAAGCAACAAAGTTTTTTAATCATTTTTGTAAGCAAGAAAGAGTCATGGAATTTCAGATGCAAGATTCAATCTTAGTTGTTGGATTAGGTGGAGCTGGTTCCAGAATTGCTACAAGTATAAAGGAAGAACTTGGATGCGATTGTCTTCTAATAAGCCATGACCCAAAGGACCTAAACCACGAGTCATCCAAGATCTTGATAAACACAAGTCCTATTCTCAATCCATCAGCATATCTCATCAGAGGCATCTCACTTGGCGTTAGAAACTCTATTGCTGAAAGACTAGAATCCTATTCTACAATCATGATTGTAGCTAACCTAGCAGGCAAGTCTGGCGCTGCTTTAGCCCCGGTGGTATCCCAGATTGGCAAAGAACTAGGAAAGAGCATACTTTCATTTGGAATAATGCCATTCAAGTTCGAAAAGGATAGAATTTTCTTCTCAGGAGTTTCATTGAAGAGACTGAAAGCAAATTCAGATTGTACAATAATCATTGATAACGATGCATTACTTGACAGTAATCCAGATCTTACTCCTGATGCCTGTCATGTTATCACAAACAGTGCTTTGATGCATGTTGTGTCCACTCTGAAAAATTCATCCTTGCCTTCTAAAACAAACATCTTGTCAACAAGCAAAGACATACCAGATGTTGAAACATCACTTAGAGATTCGATTAAGATGCTTTACGAGGATGCACCACCAAATAGCATCAAGAGTGCATTGCTCTATGTAGTAGGCGGTAACAAAGTTCCAATAGGTGTTTTGAATTCTATGGTGAGTACAGTCAGCGGCATATTTAGCAATGACAGCACGCGAGTCAGCTTGTCTGTTGCAAATGGAGAAAGATCAAAGGTTGTTTTGCTGACTTCAATAGATGGCGAAACACGTTTTGACAAGTACGATCCTCTTGGAATGATTCCAAAGGAGAATGTTCTTGATTGGAGCGAGCCAGATGCCAGCATAAAAATTGACTTGGAATTAGACCAAATAGAATAAAATTTACTCTTTTGATTTCTTTTCAGATTTAGTTTCTGAAGATTTCTTTTCTTCTTTCTTTACCTTTGGTTTTTCTACTGCTTTCTTCTCTTCCTCTTTTTTTGGCTTTTCCTCTATCTTCTTTTCTTCTACTATTTTTTCTTCAGTTTTCTTTTCATCTTTCTTTGGTTTTTCTTCTGATACTTTTTTCTCCTCTTTCTTTTCTTTTGGTTTTTCTTCTACTATTTTCTTCTCTTCAGTTTTCTTTTCATCTTTCTTTGGTTTTTCTTCGCCTGACTTTTTCTCTTCTTGATATTTTGAAACTATGATAGCTCCATCGTCATCTTTTGAGAGCTTGACTCGGATCTTTCTTGGAGGATGTCGGATTCCGCGCTCCCACACCAAGTGGCTAACCTCTTCTTCAATTTTTACACTTTCGGATTTCATGTGCTTTACAGCAAATGATCGTATCATGTTTATCGCTCGTTTTGCTCTCTGGTTGCTTGGAGAAAGCAGCACTTTTCCTAAATTAATGGTATAAATTCTCTCTAATGATTCCTCTGACAACTAACCCACTCTCACGTCTGTTTTGCGCCACTGTCTCCTCTTCGGATTTGTCCTTACCTTTCGTTTTGTTTTCACTATTATCCAAGCCGGAACTGCTGCATTTTGTTTTATTTTACTCATCAATCGGATCTTCCTTGGAGTTGACTTGCGTGCCGCCATGAAAGTTTGAAAATCTGGACCTCTTTTTAAATGAATCTCGAAAAATGCTCACAGTAAACCGTTTACAGACAAATTGCTAGCAATCTGATTTAACATCCTTGCAGATGCTCCCCATATCAGATGGTTTTGAAATTTGAAAGTGTACATCTCTTGTATAGAGTTGTGCGCCGGATCTTTGTCTTGGTCCATAGTTTTCAAAAGTGGAATCAATGGAATTTGCAAGACAGATTCAATTTCAGAGTTGGGTTTTACCGATGGAATTTTTTCCTGAATTGTAACAAATGGAGCAATTGTAAAGCCTGAATTCAGTGTTGTAACAGGTTTGAGTTGCCCTATAACCTGACTCCTTGAGATTCCTACGCCCATCTCTTCTCCAGTTTCCCTCAGAGCAGTAACCAATAGGTCTGCGTCATCGCTTTGCCACCTCCCTCCAGGAAACGATATTTCCCCTGCATGATGGTCCATGGTTTTTGGCCTCTCAGTCATGATTACATGTGGCTCTGGACCATAAATTATTATCAATACGGCAGAGAGTTTGGTTTTCTTGTTTCCGTGTACATCTGGATATAGTTGACTTGACAGAGCACTCTTGATTTTTTGTAATTCCAATACCATGCTAATGTTCAGGTTTATTATTTTCTGTTGTGATCAAAGTGCGAAATATTCTGCTTCTGGGTGGTGTACAACTATAGCCGCAGTCGATTGTTCTGGAACTATTTGTCCTGATTCTGTAAGTGTCATGCCAGACTTTTCTGGTTCCAGTAGTTTCCAGACAATATAGTGTTGTGATACGTCTGGACAACTGGGATACCCCCAACTGTATCTCAATCCACGTTTTCCATCAATTTTTAGCTCATCTTTTATTTTTTGGTTTATCCATGCTGCCATGGCTTCTGCTGTTTCAACTGCAAGCCCATGCAAGTAATAGGCATCAGTGTACTTGTCTTCCTTGTTCCATTTTTCAATTATCTCAGAGACTTTGTTTCCCACAGTCACTGCTTGAAAAGCAACTATGTCGTCTTGACCAAAATAGTCAGCCAGGCAGAGATGCTTGGACCTAGACGAGCGCGGAAACTCAAACACAAGTTTTCCCCCACTTGGATGGTCTACAGTTAGCTTTCCATCTTTTCCATGACATACAAAGTATCCATATACAGATTGTGGTTCAAACAATTTTTCTGCAAGAACTTTTTTCTTCCACTCTTCAAAAAGTATTTCATGTTCAGCTTCTGATTCTTTGGCAGATTTTCCACGTAGTCCCCAAGAAAGTACAAAAAGTGATTTCTTGTCCAAAAACTCCCATACCTCATTTAGGTCAATGTCTTTTGGCTCAAGCCTTATTGTCTTATTGGTATGAGGTGGAGTTGGCGGAGTAACAGGCTTTATCTCGCTGCGTTCTGTTACCTGTCCTTCATGTCTTTCAATTACGGTCTCTGTCCATTTCGAAATTCTTTCCTGCCATTGCTGCACAAACTTTTGTTTTTCTGCAGACACAAGACTATCCATTGTCTTAAGGCCATCAAACATGGTTTTGCAGTAAAATACTCCTGGTTCGTATATGCCACCATCTTTTGCAATTCTGTTGATATAATTACTGTTTATTGCAGCTCCTCCACACAATACTGGAATATGCATATTGTTTTTTCTTGCATGTTCTACGAAGAATTGCATCTGCTTTGATGTTGAAACCAAGAGTGCAGACAATCCAATTGCATCTGCCTTTACTTCTTCAATTTTTTCAAGAAACTTTTGCATTGGAACCTGTTTTCCCAGATCATAGACAGTGTATCCATTGTTTTCAAAAATTGTTTTGACTAGATTCTTTCCAATATCATGAACATCACCATAAACTGTACCCAGAACAAGTTTTCCTTTTGTGCTACCTTTCTCCTTCAGCAAATATTTCTCAAGTTCTGCAACTGCAGCCTTCATGCATTCCGCAGATTTTAGAACAAATGGCAGTATGAGCTCTCCTGCTCCAAACTTGTCACCTACCTCCTTCATTGCAGGCAGTAGATCATCATTTAATGTCTGGATTGCAGCAGAATGTGTAACCTCTTTTGGTGCATCAATGGTTATCATGCCTTCTTTTTCTAAGATGTCATGTTGTCCTGAAATCTTTTCAGATATTGCACTTACAACGTCTCTTTCTATCCCGTCTCGAATTCTATTGACTATCCTAAAGTTAGAGCGTTTTCCAGCAGGCCATGATGGATCAACCTCGACTTTCTTTGCAGCAAGCTGAGCAGTTGATTTGGTTGCCTCAAAATATGCGATAAACTCTGCAAGAGCGTTTGGATGCTTGTTGAATATCAGATCTTCTGCAACATGTCTTTCCTTCTCATCAATTTCTGGATATGGAATGACATCTTTTGGGTTTATTATGACTGTGTCAAGACCTGCTTTTACAGCATGATACAAAAATACAGCATTTAGTATCTTTCTTGCCCTTGGAGCAAGACCAAAGCTCACGTTGCTTAACCCAAGCGTTGTAAACGAATTTGGAAATCTTTTCTTTACTAGACTGATTCCTTCTAGAGTATTTTTTCCAGCATCAAGAAATTCTGCCTCACCTGTCGCTAATGTAAAAGTTAGAACATCAAAGATAAAGTGCTGCTCTTGCAGCCCATAACTTTTTCCTGTTTCAAGAAGAAGTTCTGCAGTTTCAAGTTTTTCCTGTGGAGTTTTTGCCATTCCTTTTGGTCCTATACACATAGCAATTGCAGGAACTCCGTACTTTACCATCAAAGGAGCAAGCGAATGAAATCTGCTACCATCTCCTTCCAGATTAATTGAATTTATGATTGGTTTACCAGGAATTTGTTCTAGTGCAGATGCAATGACTTTGGCCTCAGTCGAGTCTATTACAAGTGGAGCATCAATTTCAAGGCTTAGCAACTTTACAAGTTTTTTCATAAACTCAAGTTCGTCTGAACGCTCTGTCGTGGCAACACATACATCAAGACAGTGCGCCCCATCTTCCACTTGATCTCTTGCAATCTTTGATAGTTCCTCAAAATTGTCGTTTAGTACACACTCTTTTGCCTTCTTTGATCCTTGTGCATTGAGCCTCTCACCTATAATCAAAGGAGGGGGGTTTTGCCTAAGGTCTACCGCTTTTAATGCAGAACTTACTCGAGGATCTTTCAACATAATGACTCTCAACTGCTTTTTCTAAAACCTAGCGCTTATTTTCTGATTGCTTTTCATCAATTATTTTTCTTAGAAATGCTATATGGTCTACGCCAGTACCGCAGCAACCACCTATAATTCGTACTTTGTTATACTGAGAGAGAAAATCACGCATTACTTTGGCCATCTCTTCAGGCGCCATCTTGTAGACCGCCCGTCCTCCCTGGTTCTCAGGCATTCCTGCATTTGGGACAACAAGCAATGGTAGCTCATCTTGTTCGTTGAGCCACTGTACGCTAGGTGTCATCTCAACAGGTCCAGTAGAACAATTAAGTCCAAATGCATCTACACCCATGTCTGACACAGTGGTATATGCCGCTTGGATATTTGTCCCAAGCAGCATCTTGCCATACTTGTCAAGGGTTACATTTGCAACGATTGGAATTTTCTTTCCTGTCTTTTTTATTGCACTATGACATGCCTCTATTGCAAGCTTTACTTCCAAAATGTCCTGGCTTGTCTCAATTAACAATGCATCTACACCTCCCAATATCAAACCCTCTGCCTGAATCTCAAACGCCTCCCTAATTTTCTCAAGAGGTATTTGTCCAAGAGATGGATCGTTTGAGCTTGGCAAATATCCTGTTGGTCCCATTGAACCAACTACATATCTTGGTTTATCAGAAAATTCTTTTGTAATTTCAACTGCAAGTTCTGCAATTTTTTTATTAAACTCTAATGTTTTATCGCCATAGCCATATTCTTCTAGCTTGAGCTTGTTTGAGCCAAACGTATTGGTCTCTATGCAATCAGCTCCTGCCTTGAGATAATTTCTGTGGATATTTTTTATCCATTCAGGTCTTGTAAAAGACAGGCCATCGTTAAAGCCATCCTTTCCGTCTGGAAAGTCTTCTGCTTGCGGATTTAATTTTTGAATCTCAGTTCCCATCGCTCCGTCAAAGAGCACTACCTTTTGTTTCATCAGTTCAGCAAGAGGAGTTTTTGTCAACAACAAGTGATGCTGGTTTTCAATGTATTAATTTTCTTTTATTTTGTCATGTATCAATACCTTCAAAGGTTATAATCAAGTAGCCGTGACACTCTTTTATGACGATAATTTATGAGTTAAACCCTCCAAAGGTAATACAGGGCAAAATACTTTCTCACAGTGAATTACAGGAATCTGTTGATAAATTCAAGTCAAAATCTGAAGAGGTGGGAAAGGTCTGCGATGGCATACATGTTACAGATTCTGTTCTTGGCATCCCAAGAATATCTCCAATAACTGCGGGTTTCTTCATTAAAAACTCTAATGACAAGATCAAGATTTCTGCAAGCGTACGAGTGCGGGACAGGAACCACACATCAATTACGCAAACCATTTGTGATGCGATACTTTTGAACTTGAATGGGGTGCTAGTAGTCAAAGGCGACCCGCCGCCTACTGGCCCCAAGGACTCTAGACTTGTTCCAAGCGAAGTTGTAAAACAATTCAACGAGCAGGGCTTTGGAGAAAAAATTGACCTTTATCTCTCAATTTCATCAAATCCCAATTTTGACAAGATCCACAAAAAAGTTGAAGCACGGCCAAAGGGGTTTGTCACACAGGTCATAAGCTCTGTTGATCAGGTAACAAACATAGTTGACAAGCTAAAGCCACAAGGATTTAGGATAATACCATGTGTGTTGTTAGCATCAGAGCTCAACCAAAAATCTGCACAGATGCTCAACCTTGACTGGTCGGGATACAGTAAGGACATGGTAGGATTTGTAAAACAAGTTCATAGAATTGCAGGCGATGTGCTTTTGAGTTCTCCAAATGATTTCAGGGGAGCGCTTGAAGTACTGAAAAAACTCTAACCAGATATTTGAGATATTGCAGGTAAGTTATTTTCGCCTAACACTTGATTGAGAAGATTAAGGTCAAATATGTTGCTTAGATCAGGCTTTGTATCACCCAAGAATCCCAAGTTAAATGCGGCATCTGCTGATTTGTAAAGTGAATCTTGCATTGGATCATACGTCAAGTCCATTCTTGAGAAGGCTTCTTCAAGCTCGTCTGATGGAAGCTGTTTGCCTGTCAATTTTTCTAGTTGATCGTTGAAAACTGATATTGCTTTATCCTTGTTGTTGTTTATCCAATTAGTCTCATTGACGTGAGCCTCTAACAATTTCTTGATTATATCAGGATGGTTTTGCAAATAGTCAGTTCTTACCACTATCAAAGCAGTAGCAAACTTGCCATTTGGCCACAAGTCTCTCTCATCAACTAGAATCTTTCCGTTTGCTTCTTTTTCCAGTTTAGTCCCCCATGGTTCTGGAACCCATGCACCGTCAATGTCTTTCTTTAACATCATAGTAAAGATATCAGGATTTGCAGCAGGGATTACTTGAACAGTTCCACCATTATCAGAAGTTTTGTATCCATTTTTGAGTAAAAATGACCTAAGTGCTACATCTTGTGTATTTCCAAGTTGAGGAGAAGCAAATTTTTTTCCACCCAAATCATTTACTGAGTTTATGCCATCATCATTTCGTACAACAAAAACTGTGCCTCCACTTGCGGCACCAGCAATAACTCGCAGTCCTTGACCGTCTGATTTGATATATCCATTAATTGCAGGGTTTGGTCCTACATATGCAACATCAATTCTATTTGCAAAGAGTGCTTCGATAGCAGCAGGTCCTGCATTGAACACCTGTGTTTCTACTTGAATATTTCCAAGTTCCTTTTGATAATCACCATTTCCAAGCCCTATTACTGCTTGTGCATGGCTTATGTTTGGGAAATATCCAATGCGTAGAGTGTCAGATGAAGATTCTGATACTACATGTGTTTGTGTATTGCCAGAAATTGAGATAAAACTTAGGGCAATTACTACTGCTATTATTACACCTGCAATTCCAAATTTTGCTATTACGTTCATCTTACACGCGTGCTTGAATTTGTTCTAATATAACCGAATTCAAATATGCAAATTATGATTATAATGTGCAAATTATACAATTAATTTTATTTGTCATTTTTGTTCTTCAGATTGTTTTTTCTACAGCCATTCAGACTTGATAGGATAGTAAACTCTTTTTCTTGCATCGTTGAGACTGGTTCTTTCTATTATTAGACCCTGATTTTTTAGATCTTCAATAGCGCTTTGTACAGTTCTTCTTGGAAGATAACTCAAGTTCATCAAGTCACTTTGCTCGATTGGAAACTTTGTCTTTATGATATAGTAGATAAATTTTGCAGCAGGTCCACCCTCTGGTTCTTCTCTTAGGTTCACTGTAGTAAAGGCAGATTTTGACAGGATTCCACGTCGTTCTGATTCTACCGATATTATGGAATCTACGTATACCTCAGAGAGATTAACACGTTCTCCAAATTCTGCTATCAGTGCAAACTGTTGTGTTTCAAGAGGCGCCTCAAAGATGAACGTGTTTGGAGGATACTTGTTGGTAAGAGTCGCAACAGATCCCCATTTCACGTTGCCATTCTCATCGTAAATTCCAACTCCAAACCCCTGATTTGCCTCTACTATTACTTTTTTTGAACCTAAACTTACCAGTTCTTCCACTTTGGATAACGTATCTTCTACTGTAAGCTGATGTCTTGGATCGCGCTTTCCCACTTTCCACTGCGATTCTAGTTCTAGCGACAATATTGTTTCATTAATTTTCTTTTTTCTTTCCGCACTCAAGTCTACAATGTTCTCGCCAATTTCTATCACATCAAACTCTAGCTTTGCAGCTTCTTTGGCGTATCTTTCAAATGAGTTCTGAGCAATTGAATATTCCGTACTAATATGTCCTGTCGAGACAAGAATTCCAAGATCATGGTAGAATTTTATTTTCTTGATAAGACTCTGTTCTGATGCCAAAAGCGGCAGTGCTCCGTTTATCTTTACTACATCTACAAACGATGAAAGCAACTCCCAGTTTTCCTTGTTGTAGCTTTCAAGCCTATCAACTACATATGTCAGTCCTTCTTTTCGAGGTTTTTTTGCATCTACTCTATTTTTTACAAGATCATCTAGCAACTTAGTTCACACAGATCTTTTCATTTAGCGATGGTGATCAAGTCCCCACTTTCTTCGTATCTTTTCCTCTATCTTGTTGAGCAAAAATCTGTCAACTATCAATCCTATTGCAAATATTGTAATCATGCTGGCAATGACCTCGCCCATATCCAAAAATTCTCTTCCAACTGAAAGTATGTGTCCTAGGCCTACAATTGACATGAGTATTTCGGCTCCAATTATTGCATGCCATGCAAATGACCATCCTTGTCTTAACCCAATTATCAATGACGGGGTTGCTGCAGGCAACGTAACATATCTGAACAGGGCAAATCCTTTTGCACCCATGTTTTTTGCAGCATCAAGGTATATCGGCGGAATATTTCTGATGCTGCTATAAGTTGAGATCATCACAGAAAAGATTGAGCTCATTATTACTACAAACAGTATGCCAAACTCATTGAATCCTATCAAGAGAATTGAAAACGGAACCCACGCGATGCTTGGAAATGATAGCAGACCTGCAGAAAATGAATTAAGAGTCTTGCCAAACCCCCTGAATCGGATCATTGCAAGTCCTATGAGTGTCCCAAGAACTATGGAGATTGCAAATGCGGACACAAGTCTTCCCAGCGTTATACCAATTCCTTCGGGTAGAGAAAAGTTTGAGATTATTTTGACAAACGACTCTGCAACCATGACAGGAGATGGCAAGGATATCTGAGGCCATATTCCAAGCATGAATACCACTTGCCACACACCAACAAAGATTGCCAATAGTAAAGCAGCGTTTGCTGCGTCGTGAAGGCCTTGCGAGTTTTTCTCAGAGATTACTTTCTCGTTCATTGGTTCTCATCCTTTATTTGCGCAATCACTTCGCTCTTGAGCTCTTCTACAATCTGATGATAATATTTCTGGAGATTCTCATCCTCCATTAGTCGTGGTCTTCTATAATCGATAACTATCTCTTTTTTTATCTTAGAAGGCCTGTTTTTGAAAACTACTACGCGGTTTCCCAGTATGACAGATTCAGAGATGTTGTGTGTTACAAAGATGATTGTCTTTTTTGTCCTCTCCCATATGAGTTGCAGTTCTACAAGTAAGAGATCTCTTGTCTGAGAGTCAAGAGCTGCAAATGGTTCATCCATCAACAAAATTTCCGGATCCATAGCAAGTGCTCTTGCTATTGCAACTCTTTGTTTCATTCCAGTCGATAGCTGATATGTATACGAGTCTGCAAACTTGGTTAGTTGCATCATGTCAAGATATCTTTGCGATATTTGTCTGCGTTCATCCTTTGGAATTCCTGCCATCTTGAGTCCAAACTCTACGTTATCAATAACCTTGAGCCATGGAAAGAGCGCACCTTCTTGAAAGACCATCGTCCTGTCAGGTCCTGGAGTGGAGATAGAATTTCCATTAAGCAATACATCTCCAGAGTCTGGTTTTTCAAGACCTGCAACAATATTTAGAAATGTAGACTTGCCACATCCTGATGGTCCCACAATGCAGACAAAGTCCCCTTCTTGCACATCAAGAGTTATTCCATCAAGTGCAAGAACTGAGTTACCGTTGTGATCAAAATGTTTTACAATGTTTTTTGCCTGGAGTTTTGTCATTTGACTACCCTCTTCTTTGACTGTTGCTGTACGACATATCGTAATATATGCCCGAAAGGGGAATAATTTTCATATAACAGCGTTATAATATTGCGGTTAAATAGTAATCGAATTTTAGCTTGGACTAAGTTGCTTTCTCTCATTGATGAAAAAATAATTTTTCAAGTTTTTTGACAGGACAGAACGGATCAGATTGCATACCATAAAAGATAAATGCTAAAATCTGATCACAGAAAACCTCAATGAAAGGAAAGGCAGTTTTAGCTTTCTCTGGCGGACTTGACACATCTGTTGTCGTAAAATATCTTCAAGAAAAACACGGACTAGATGTAGTCACTATTACAGTTGATGTTGGTCAGGGCGACGATCTGAAAAAAATTACAGCCAAGGCAAAAAAACTTGGAGTGGTAAGGCATTACAACGTTGATGCAAGAAGCGAGTTTGTAGAGGATTTCATAATACCTTCAATCAAGGCAAATGCACTATACCAAAAAAAATATTGTCTTGCAACGGCTCTTGCAAGACCATTAATTGCTCAAAAGGTAGTAGAGATTGCAAAAAAAGAGAACGCGGAGGCATTGGCTCATGGCTGTACTGGAAAAGGAAATGATCAGGTGCGATTTGATGTCACCATGCGATCAGGCTCTACTTTGCCAATCATTGCCCCCATCAGGGACCTCAACCTTACTCGCGATATTGAATTAAAATTTGCAAAAAAGCATGGAATACAGATTGATACTGCAGCAAAGAGGTTTAGCATAGACCAAAACCTTTGGGGAAGAGCAATAGAGGGAGGTGATCTTGAAGATGCATTTGCAGAGCCACCAGAAGACGCTTTCATCTGGGTCAAGACAAAAAACTTGCCAGACAGGCCACAGTACTTGGAGATAAAGTTCAGGCAGGGAATACCGGTGGCAGTAGACGGCAGGAATCTAAAACCAATGGAGTTAATCCAATACGTCAACAAAAAGGCCGGAGCGGCAGGTGTTGGAATAGTAGATCACATAGAGGACAGAGTGGTTGGAATAAAATCTCGAGAGGTATACGAGACGCCAGCAGCTCTCTGTCTTATTGAGGCACATACCGATCTAGAAAAAATGGTTCTTACAAAACACGAATTAAAATTCAAAGCAATGGTTGACTCGGAATGGGCATGGCTCGCATATTCCGGGCTCTGGCAAGATCCTCTGAAAACAGATTTAGATATGTTTATCAATATGTCACAGAAAAGAGTTAGCGGAACTGTAAAGCTCAAAATGTTCAAAGGAAGTCTTAGAGTGGTTGGAAGAAAATCAGATTATTCATTGTATAGTCATGACTTAGCAACATATGGTTCAGGTTCCACTTTCGACCAGACCCTTGCAAAAGGATTTGTAGAATTGTGGGGGCTGCAATCAACAGAAGCTAATAAATTACTAAAAAAGGGGTGAAAAATTAAAGAATGAATTGTCCAGAATGTGATGCAAATTTAAAAATTCCAGGTGACGCAAGTGTTGGAGAGATAATATCTTGTCCTGATTGCGGGGCAGATTTTGAGATTGCTTCAAAGAACGGCGCAGTATGCGAACTAAAACATGCTGAAAAAGTCGGCGAAGATTGGGGAGAGTAAATGCCCAAACTCCGTATCGTGTTTGATAGAGTAAGACTAGAAGAGAAAATGCTCGAGGAAAAAGCAATAGAGCTTGGACATGATACAAAGATGATCGATGCAAAGATAACTAACATCAGTACTGAAAGCAAGAAAAATGATTTTGATTTTGGTGATGTGGTACTTGAAAGATGTGTCAGCTATTTTCGTGGTCTGCACATTACAGCATGTCTAGAATTTCTCGATATCCCAGTCTTCAACAAGTTTGAGGTTGCAAACAACTGCGGAAACAAAATGTTAACATCGCTTCTCCTAAAGAAACACAACGTTCCCACACCAAAGACCTATTTTTCGTTCTCGTCCGAGTCGGCAGTTGAGACGCTTGAAAAACAAGGATACCCACTTGTTATCAAGCCAATCATAGGAAGCTGGGGAAGGGGAGTGATACTACTAAAGGACAGAGAGACAGCAGACGCAATTATCGAAGTAAGGGAGCTAACCGATGGCCCGCTTGACAGGATATTTTATCTCCAAGAGGCAATAAAGAGGCCTCCAAGAGACATCCGGGCAATCGCAGTAGGAGACCAAGTCATAGCTGCGATGTACAGGACCTCGTCTGGAGGATTTAAGACAAATATCGCGCTCGGTGGAGAGCCTGTGCCATGCGAGATAACAAAGGACCTAGAAGATATTTGCATGAAAGCATCAAAAGCAGTTGGAGGAGGAATTCTTGGAATTGACATCATGGAAGATGAAAAAAGAGGATTTGTAGTTCACGAGGTCAACAATACTGTAGAGTTTAAGGGATTGGCAAAGGTTGCCAAACGCAATATTCCAAAAGAGATGATTGAGTATGCAGTTAGCTCAGCAGTTAGATAAAAAGAAATTTAGAAAATTTTAGAGTTTAAATTATACTATGTTATGCTAGGAGATCACTTATGAGAATAGGAGTAATCGGGGCATCAGGATATGTTGGAGGAGAAATACTCAGACTGCTTGTCAGCCATCCCAAAGTTGAGATTGCAGCAGTAACTTCAAGACAACATGTTGGAGAATATATCTCCAGAATTCAGCCAAGCCTCAAAGGATTTACTGATCTAACTTTTTCGGAACTAAATTATGACAAGTTATCAGACAAGTGCGACTTGGTCTTTACATCTGTACCACATGGAACAGCGGTAGATATTGTAAAAGAGTTGTACGACAGGGGAATGAAAGTAATTGATTTGAGTGCAGACTATAGATTGCACAATGCACCAGACTATGACAAGTGGTACGGCTGGCAGCATCCACATCCAGACTATCTACCAAAATCAGTATTTGGAGTTCCAGAACTTCACAGAGAAGAGATCAAAAAGGCACAGCTTGTATCATGCCCTGGATGCATGGCAGTAACATCAATTCTTGCGCTATACCCACTGGTAAAGAAAGGAATCATAGACACTGAACACATTATTGTAGATTCCAAGATAGGCTCTTCAGGAGCTGGAGCAGGCTCTGAGGCAGGGACCCATCATGCAATGAGGTCAGGTGTTGTCAGACCATACAAGCCAGCAAAGCACAGACATACAGGAGAGATAGAGCAAGAGCTAAGCCAGGCAGCTGGAAAGAAGATCAAAATATCAATGAGTCCACATGCAGTAGACATTGTAAGAGGAATCTTGTGCACAAACCACACATTTCTTACGCAGCCAGTAACAGAAATGGATTTGTGGAAGATATATCGTGAACAATATCAAAATGAAAAGTTCATCAGACTAATTCGTGACAAGAAAGGATTCTACAAGTTCCCAGATCCAAAGTTCGTGGTAGGCTCGAACTTTTGTGATGTTGGGTTTGATATTGACGAAGACAACAACAGGTTAGTGGTATTATCAGCATCAGACAACCTAATGAAGGGTGCAGCAGGCTCAGCCATACAAAACATGAACGTGATGTCAGGGTTCAACGAGATGGACGGCCTTGCATATTCCCCGCTAACTCCTGTGTGAAAAGATGATCACAATCAAGATAGGAGGAAGTGTTGTAGACGGTCTTCATCCTTCTACCATATCAGACTTGAAAAAAGTCTCAGAGCAAGAAAAAGTAATTTTGGTACATGGTGGAGGAAAAGAAGTAACGAGGATCTCAGAAGCTCTTGGAAAAGAACAAAAATTCATAGTTTCACCTGGCGGCATCAAGAGTAGGTACACTGACAAGGAGACTGCAGAAATTTTCACCATGGTAATGTCAGGCAAGATAAACAAGATGATTGTAGGAATGCTACAGAAAAATGGAATCAATGCAGTTGGTCTTTCAGGTATTGATGGCAAGATAATCCAGGCAGAGAGAAAAAAGAAACTAATTGTAATCAATGAAAAAGGAAGAAAGATGGCAATTGACGGCGGATATACAGGGAAGATACGCGAGATAAACACTGACCTCATAAAAGTAATCTTAGACCAAGGATACGTCCCGGTAATCTCACCTATTGCCACAAGTGAAGAATTTGATTTTCTAAATGTAGATGGTGACAGAGCTGCTGCCTATGTAGCAGGCAAGATGCAGTCAGACAAGATTTTGTTTCTCACTAACGTGGACGGCCTTTTGATGGATGACAAGCTAGTGACAAAACTATCACTTGACGAGGCCAAGGCAATTCTTCCAAAGATAGGATTTGGCATGGAAAAGAAAATACTAGCTGCTACAGAAGCAATCGAGATGGGTGTAAAACAGGCACTAGTTGCAAGCGGCCAGAGGGAAAACCCAATATCACGAGCCATAGCTAACGACAATTGTACGGTGATATCAAAATGACAGAAGACCAATTCATGGGAAATATTTACCAAAGATTTCCTGTAACAATAGAGCGAGGACTTGGGGCCCATGTCTGGGACCTTAACGGAAAAGAGTACATCGATTGCATGGGAGGATACGGTGTTGCCCTTGTTGGTCACTGCAATCCGCGTGTAGTAAAGGCACTAAAGTCACAGCTTGACAAAATAATCACTGTCCACAGTTCGCTTTACAACAAGACCCGAGAAGAGTTTCTTGAAAAACTTGCTAAAATTTCACTACCTGGTCTTGGTCAGGTATATCTAAACAACAGCGGCACAGAGGCAGTAGAAGCTGCAATAAAATTTGCACGTAAGTTCACAGGAAAGAAGGGAATGATTGCAATGAACGGCTCTTACCACGGCAAGTCATTTGGTTCACTCTCACTTACATTTAATCCAAAATATCGCAAGGCCTTTGAGCCTCTTCTAAGCAATGTCTCCTTTACTCCATTTGGTGATATCGAGGCTCTCAAGTCTGCAATGACTCCTGATACTGCACTTGTCATACTAGAGCCAATTCAAGGAGAGAGTGGAATCCATGTGGCACCAGAAGGTTTTCTGCAAGAGGTAAGAAAGTTGTGCAATGAGAACGGAACAGTTTTGATCTTCGATGAGATCCAGGCAGGTCTTGGAAGGACTGGCAAAATGTGGGCAAGCCAGCACTGGGATACAGCACCAGATATGATGTGTCTTGCAAAGGGAATTGCAGGAGGAGTGCCCATGGGTGCAACTCTGGTCAAGCCAGAGATTCTTGCATGTATTGGAAAGGGAGAACAGTCATCAACTTTTGGCGGTAACCCGCTTTCATGTGCTGGTGGAATTGCTACGATTCAGGCCCTGACAGAAGATGGACTGGTCGAAAACGCAGCCAAGATGGGTAAGCTCTTCCGAGAGGGACTGGAAAGACTAAAAGAAAAACACAAGATAGTTCGCGAGATTCGTGGCAAGGGATTGATGATTGGAGTTGAGATGAAGTTTGAGGTAAAAGATATCTTGTTTGACGGAATTGCAAACAACCTGCTTCTTCTCTATTCCGGAAAGAACATACTGAGACTGTTGCCTCCTCTTGTCATTTCAGAGTCTGACATAAACAAAACTTTAGAAACTCTAGATATAATACTAACAAAAGAGGTACAAAGAAGAAATGTCTAGAGACAAGACAGACGAAACAATAATTGAGATGCTAAAAAAAGATTCAAGACAATCTTTTGTAGAAATAGGCCAAAAGCTTGGACTGTCAGAGTCTGCAGTAAGGCGCAGAGTAAAAAACCTAACCGACGGTGGTACAATAAAAAAATTTACGATCGAGACTGGAGACAGTAATTCAACTAGTGCAATAATTTTGATATCTGTTGATTCCTCAACAGACACATCAAAGGTTTCAGCAAGACTATCAAAACTCCAAGGAGTCCATACAGTTTACGAGATAACAGGTCAGTATGACATTGCAACAGTTATCAGAGCTCCCAACATCACAGAGATTAACGCATGCATAGATGCACTACGCAAGGTACCCGGTGTTTTTGACACAAACACTGTCATCATACTAAGAACTGTATCATAAAACGAAGTTCGGCTTTAATTTTCTGCATTTCACGAAAACCGTCGGAAAAGCTACAAAAATAGCCGAAACCTGTACGAATATGTTTATATTTCCAAAATTTTGATACTGATTCAGTAATGGACGATCCGAATTATTACGCATACAAGTATAACGAGATTGGACAAAAACCAAAGAAGATCCATATCTTGGATAGTACACTGCGAGAAGGAGAGCAGCACCCAGGGGTTACGTTTTCTAACAAACAAAGAATCCAGATTGCATGGATGCTTGATTATTTTGGAGTTGACCAAATTGAGATTTCACCTGTAATATCGCCAGATCACAAAGAGGCCACCAAGACAATAATCAAGCAAGGACTCAAGGCAGACATTGTAGCTCACGTGCGTGCCCTCAAAGAAGATGTAGATATTGCACTAGAGTGTGATGCCACGTGGATGGCAACATATCTTGGAATCTCAGACATACACATGAAAGACAAGCTTAGAATTACAAGAGAAGAGGCATTGCAAAGGGCAGTCGAGACAGTCGAGTATGCCAAGTCACATGGGTTTAAGATGCGATTTACAGTGGAAGACGGAAGCAGGGCTGATCCAGAGTTTCTCCTCAAGGTTTGCAAAGAGATCTCAGATGCAGGTGTTGACAGAATCAGCATACCTGATACTGTTGGAATAATGAGACCTAACGGCATGTACAATCTTGTAAAGACAGTTCGCGAGAAAATCAAGACTCCACTTGACGTGCACTGCCACAATGACATGGGACTAGCACTAGCAAACGCACTTGCAGGATGTGATGCAGGAGCCGACCAGATACATACAACCATCGACGGTATTGGCGAAAGGACCGGGATACCAGCACTTGCAGAAACAGCTGTAACACTTACCTATCTTTACAAATCTCCAAATAATTTCAGGCTTGATATGCTCATGGACCTCTCAAGACTAATTGAGCAATATACAGGAATTGTACCATATGACTCCAAGCCAGTTGTTGGTGCAACCGCATACAAACACAAGGCAGGAACTCACTTGGCTGCAATTCTTCGAAATCCCGCAGCATACGAACCAATTGAACCAAAGGTAGTGGGCAACAGGAGAAAAATAGTATTTGGCGAGCTTGCAGGCAAGAATGGTGCAGCATATCTCATGTCGCTTTTAGGTCTTGACCAAGATGAAGAACACGCAAAGAAGGTGGCAGCAGGCCTCAAGGACCTAAGGATGGGAGACCTGCTTGAGATACCGCTTGATGACAGGCTTGAAAGAAAGATAATTAATGACACCAAAGTTAAGGTAAAGACAGGTAAATAATATGAAATGTCCAGAATGTGATGCCAATATCAACCCCCCAAAAGATTCGATGGAGGGAGAGATTGTGACTTGCCCAGACTGTGGTGCAAGTTTTGAGTTATCCAAAGGATCCTCAGGCTTTGAGTTAAAACCAGCACAAACTGTTGGTGAGGACTGGGGCCAGTGAGCTCGGTTCTATCGATACTCTACGATACCATCAGGTGGGAAGAAAAAGCTCTGTTCGATGCCGCAAGGAAAAAGGGCGTCGAAGCAAAGATGGTTGATTGCAAGAGTTTATTCATCAATTTGGACAAAAGCAAAGAAGAGTATGGTACTGCCATACAAAGATGTGTAAGCTATTATCGCAGTCTTCATTCTACAGCAGCACTTGAAGGAAAAGGAGTCAATGTCATCAATGGACTTAACACCAGCATATTTGCTGGAAACAAGCTCTTCACCCACATGTTATTAGTAAAGAACGGTATCCCAACTCCATTTAGTGCAGTCGCATTCTCTGAAGAAGCTGCACTAGAACTTTTAGAAAAAAGGGGATACCCGATGGTTCTAAAACCAACTGTTGGAAGCTGGGGAAGGATGATAGCACTGCTAAATGACCGTGATTCTGCACAAGGAATAATGGAGACACGGGAATCAATGTATCCAATTTATCAAGTGTATTATCTCGAAGAATTTGTCAACAGACCTCCCCGCGACATTAGAGCAATAATGATAGGCGACAAGGTTGTTGCTGCAATATACCGCTATTCTGGTGAGGGACAGTGGAAGACAAACATGGCGCTAGGCGGCAAGGCAGAGCCCATGAAAGTGACAAAGGAACTCGAAGACATTTGCATAAAGGCAAAAAATGCTGTACAAGGGCAGATAGTAGGCGTTGATCTAATGGAAAGCAAGGAAAATGGCCTGGTAGTTCACGAGGTTAACAACACAACGGAATACAAAAATACCGTAAGGGTTACTGGCGTAGATATACCAGCCTTGATGATAGACTACGCAACACAATCGAGAAAATAAGAATTGGACTCTTCAATTACCATCACACCAAGATTTTCAGTAAAGATGCTAGAGCAGGCTCTAAGGCTTTACACACCATCACTTTCTGAAAAGCCGCTTGCCGAATTTCTAGCAGACAAGTGCGATGACTTGGGCTTTGAGAACATTCGCATTGACGATGTAGGAAACCTTATTGCAACAAAGGGCTCTGGCTCTCCGAAGATACTTCTTTGCGGCCACATGGATACAGTGCCAGGAAAGATAAAGGTTAGAAATGATAACGGTCACATATACGGAAGGGGAGCTTCTGATGCAAAGGCACCACTAATGGCC
The DNA here is from genome assembly GCA_028867755.1 of Nitrososphaerota archaeon. Classification (GTDB taxonomy): domain Archaea; phylum Thermoproteota; class Nitrososphaeria; order Nitrososphaerales; family Nitrosopumilaceae; genus Nitrosotalea. The sequence goes on along the minus strand of JAGWFT010000002.1, from coordinate 214,426 downwards.
ATGCTTCTAGCAGCTGCTTCGGCGCACAACGATAACGGAACTGTAGTCTTTGCTGCCGTAGTAGATGAGGAAGGAAATGCAACTGGAATTAAGAGCTTAGTAAAACAAAAACTTGATATCGATTATGCAATTTTTGGCGAGCCTAGCAGCATTAGAAACATCACCATTGCATACAAGGGAAGAATTGCCATCAACCTCAAAATCAATGTAGGGGATAGTGCACATGCCAGTGCTCCATGGCTTGCAAAAAATGCAATCGAGGAATCTTATGTCTTTACCTCTGCAATCAAGCAAGCCCTGGAAGGAGACCAAAATGGCAAAGCAAAAAGTATGATGCTTACTGCTGTGATCACTGAGATAAAGGGAGGAACAAGCCACAACGTAACTGCAGTAGAGTGCGATGCTATCATGGATATCAGAATTCCAGTAGACATGAACTGCAAAATGGTTGGAGAAAAAATTGCAACAACAGTCCAAGAGGTTGCCAAAAAACAAGGAGTCAATGCGTTTTATTCTGTTCTAGACGAGACAGAGCCATTTGAGGCGCCGCATAATTCTCCGCTTGTTAGGGCACTAACACTTGGAATACTAGATGTTGAAAAGTCAAGGCCTCAGCTCATAAGAAAGACTGGGACAGGCGACATGAACATCATTGGAAACTCGTTGAACATTCCAGTTGTAACATATGGCCCAGGTGACCCCCATGCATCACATACAGTTGATGAGCGTGTATCAACAGATGAATATCTTCGAAGCATCGAGGTCTTCAAGCAAATGCTGTATCACCTAAAGAGATTGCACGTAAACCAAAAGGATTCTGGCAAGTAACACAAAACGAACATCAAAATATACAACGAAAAGATTCTTGCTATGCTGTGGTTTATTGGTCTTGGAATATCTGGAATCGATGGGACAAGTCCTGATACTATTAAGATTTTAAAAAAAGCTGATGTGGTATTCTTTGAGAACTTTACTAGCCCTATACCAAAAAGTGACCAGTCTAAAATAAAAAAACTTGTCAAAAACAGGTTTCGGGTTGCTCCACGGTGGCTAGTGGAGGACGGAAAGACAATTCTTGCCGAGGCCAAGAAAAAGACAGTCGTCCTTCTTGCATATGGTGATCCTTACATTGCGACCACCCATATCGAGCTTCGAACAAGAGCAGAGCTTGAAAAGATAAGAACCAAGACCGTGCATGCAGCATCTGCAATCCCATCCCTTGTTGGCGAGTGTGGGCTGCAGTATTACAAGATTGGACGCCCTGTAACGGTAATGAGAGAGCAGCAGTCTTGGAGTACCGTATACTATACTATCTACGAGAATCTCATAAAGGGTGCACACAGTATTTTGATACTTGAATACAGTAGCATTGAAAATTTCTTTTTAGATCCAAAAGATGCAATCTCGAGCCTCTTGTTTGCAGAAAAAGAACAAAAGCGAAGTGTCATAGATGATTCAATGTATGCCATAATAGCTTCAAGAATTGGTTCAAAATCTCAGAACATAACAGCTGGAAAACTATCAAGTCTTGCCAAGATTGATTTTGGAAAACCTCCGCATACAATAATCATTCCAGGAAGGATGCATTTTACAGAAACAGATGCGCTCAAGGCGTTTGCCAAATGTCTTGACGAGCCATTTGACAATTCATCAAAGATTCAAAAAATATCAGATCAGATGATTACAAAATATGTTCCAAAGGCAAGAAGGGCACTAGACGAGGTAATCAAGATGTTCAAAGATGACAGAAACTTACAGCCTGTCATAGAAAATGCGCAGCTGTATATCGATGATGCTGAAAAATTTCAAAGTGAAGGAAAAGAAGAGCTTGCAATACTTAGCATTGGGTATGCAGAGGGGTTGATTGATGCACTGCGCCTGTCCAAGGGCATAGACCCATGGACATAGATTAATGAAGTGGTAAAACTGGATCCTTGATGGTACACTTGGACGCATTTGACAAGGAATTAATTTCAGCGTGCTATGTCTCGTCACTTTCAGGAGAAGATCCTCTAGAGACAATTAGAAAGAAACTATCTGTCAGCAATGACTATATCTCAAGCAGACTAGACTCTCTTGAAAAAAATGGCTTTATTGAAAAAGACAGGACACTTACCGATCTTGGACGAGGCTCGATTAGGGTTGTGCTTGCAGGAGGCGTCTTTGACATCATACATCCAGGACACATACACACACTAAGGGGTGCAAGAGCTCTTGGTAATGTCCTAGTTGTGGTGGTTGCAACTGATACCACAGCACAAAAGATGAAAAAACGAATGCCTCTGCACAACATGGAATTGCGAAGGGATCTTGTCAGCTCATTATCAACAGTAGACTATGCAGTAGTTGGCCGCGAAGGAGACATATTCAGGACTGTGGAAAAAGTAAGACCTGACATCATAGCACTGGGATATGACCAGATACACCAAGAGAAATTCATCATAGATGGATGCAAAAAGATAGGAGTTGAGGTATCAATTGCAAGGCTCCAGTCACCAATACCTGACATTAAGAGCTCAAAGATAGAAAGCGATTACGGAAAATCTATCTATGGTCTCTGAGTTTGATGTATAATCACTGTATAGTTTTGGGTTTTACATTTACCCGAATCGTAACCTGAGAACCTGTTGAAAGTTTTATCGATTTTTTGATGTTCTCTTTTGAGATGAGCTCTATTATGGAATCATCGTGGTGTGTTCTTTCAAGCAAAATCAGTGCAGCATCCACAATATTGTTAACCTTTGCAGGATAGCACTTGACCCAGCCATAGGTTCGCTTGCCATCAGAAAAACCGTTTACCATTATTGCAGGATGTACATCAAGTGATCGTTTTGCTTCGATAAACTCACGGTCTTTTAGTTTTACGTTTAGTGTTCCAGGAAATGGAATGTATCCAAGCTTTGACTTGAATTGTTTTGTATATCCTTTCATTGACATATAGTACGCCCCCTCTCCCATCCCGGAAATTATTACACCTTTGAACTCTACATATGATGGAAAGGTTTCAAGACTTGATTTTAGTGCAGAAAAAATTTTTGACATTTCTGCATGTCCCTTGGTCGTAATCCTGACTGATACTTTGGGTCCAGTCCTTAACCTCTCAATATATCCATCTGATTCCAGTTCCAAGAGATGTTTTGATGCAGCTTGCTGAGACTTGTGGATGCTTTTTCCAAGAGACGAGGTTGTTATTGGAATGAAATTGTAACGAGCACCCTTGGCGAATAATTCTGCAAGTGTTAGTATGTGTTGTAGTTTAAGTTCCGGCATTGATTTTATGCAATACCAAGCTCTGTAAATGTTTTCAGTGTCAACCCATCTGCTGATTTAAGGTTGGCACTCCTGTGTCCTACGATACACTCTATTCCTGCTTGTTTTGCCGAGTCAACGAGTCTCTGTGTTATGATACCGTCTAACACAAGGTACTTTATTCCAGAACCTGGAGAAAGTTTTGATACTATCTCGCTTACAGGCACCTTGAATACACTATTGAGTCCCTCATCTAGCGCTACTGCCTCAAGTGACTCGTTAAGATCAGCATATACTTTTTTCACAATATTTGCAATTGGCTCGTCTTTTGGATCCTGGAGTTTTGGTTTGGCAGTCTCTTTTTTCATCTCTTCTGCCGTATCCTTTAGGATCTCAGCAATCTGTATTGGAGTAAGTTCTTCTACTTCTACACCCTCTGGCGCGCGGTGCACCACATCAACATTTACAAGTGATTTTAATTCTTTTAGTATAAAGCCTCCTGCTCTGTCACCGTCAAGAAATGCTACAACTTTTTGCTTTGATTCGCAAAGTGACTTGATAGACTCGTCAATTCTTGCTCCCTCTATTGCAAGTGCGTTATCAAAGCCTGCTCGTAATAGATTTATCACATCTGCTCTTCCTTCTACTAGAATCACCCATGGTGCGTCAAAGACACCAGAACCGCATGCAAGTTTTTCTTTTCCAAATGTAACAAGTTTTCCAGATGATGTTACCTCTTGAACATCCTTTAGCATCTCCTCTCCTTCGCTAATTGTCTTTGTTGACCATTTCTGGACAATCTGTTTTGCCCTGTCAACAATCTCTTTCTTTTTTGCAGAGCGAACATCTTCTATTGCTTCGAGTTTAAAGTGCGCCTGGAATGGACCTACTTTATCAATACTTTCTATTGCAGCTGCAATAAGTGCAGCAGTGTTGATATCAGTACTCATAGGAATCAAGGCATCTCCTTTTGTTTGATTAGTCGTACTCGTAGTGTTGACCTCTATTCGTCCTACCTTTGACACCTTCTGGAGTTCGTTTAGATTCATCTCTGGCCCTAGCAGTCCTTCTGTTTGGCCAAAAATTGCTCCTATGATATCTGCTTTTTCAACGAGTCCATCGACGTCAAAGCTGAGCTTAACGTGATACTTGACAATTCCACTATATGGCAATTCATTAACCTCTTAATTTTTATCACTTAAGGTTCCCAAAGGGCAGATATAAGTGCTTATTGAATGCCTCAGAGTACAAAGACAGATCCTCGATATGACGTACCTTGCCTTTTGTTATTACGACAAGCTTGCGCCTAAAAGATAGATCAACTGTCATGCGATGTGCAAGATGAGTGATTATTCTTTTGGTAAGATACGACCCTTTCCTGTCCAAGTCAAGCAATATGATCAAAGTCTTGGACCAAGGCATCGAGTCTACAAATTTTACCAGTCCCTTGAAGTTATGAAACTGGCAGACGTTACCAGAAAACCCAAGTTTCTTCAAAGCATCCTCGTCTCTTTTTCCCTCCACTACTACGATGCTGTCTTTTTTTGAGTTAAGAGACTCGATAAAATCCCGTATATCGGATATTTCTGACTCGTCTATGTCCATAATACCACTTGGAACTAAAACATATTAAGCAATTTTCAAAAATTTATTCGTGTCAGATGTACTGGTAATACAAAATACAAGAAATGAAGGGATTGCCACACTTGGCAGGTTGTTTGAAAAAGACGGTTTTGGAATCACAACAGTTCTTGCCAAGAAAGAAAAAATTCCGTCCATTAACCCGCGTGTTATAGTAATACTTGGTGCCCCTGAGAGTGCAAACGATGACCTCCCTTACCTGAAAGAAGAGTTGGCTTTGATCCAAGACTCGGTCAAAAAGGATATACCGGTTCTAGGAATATGCCTTGGATCGCAGCTTATTGCCAAGGCGTTTGGCGCCACGGTCTACCAAGGCAAGAGAAAAGAGATTGGGTTCTACCATGATATCAAGTTTGAGCATACAGAGTCAAGACTGTTTCAGGGAATATCAAGTCCTGCCACTGTATTTCATTGGCACGGAGATACGTTTTCTCTGCCCAAAAATGCGATCAGGCTTGCACACTCGAAAGATTACCAGAATCAAGCAATAAAGATTGGAAGCGCAGTAGGGATACAGTTTCATCTTGAGGTAGACCAATCTACAATACAGTTGTGGCTCGATAAATCAAAAGAAGAGCTAAGTACAGTACCATACATCAAGCCTGAAGACATACTCAAGGGCATTCCTGAAAACATTGATGCCGTACAAAACAACATGCAAGCATTTTACCAAAATTTCAAGTCAGAGTTTAAGCTTTAATAAAATTTTAATTCCATATTAAACTCTCTTGTTATAAATCCAACATTGTATAGATCTCATACTTTCCCATTACATTGTGTTCTATCCACGGAAAGATAAAATAATTCACATGCCCAGATTGAACAGAGTCAAAGTGAGGCTACAACTAAATCGTACAGTCCAGACAATTCTAGTCATATCTTTACTTTTTCTGTCGCCTTACCCTTTAGTAAAGTCCTCTGCAGCTATCAGTGTTTCTTCCCAGCAAGTAAATTTTCCACGTGGAGACGGAGTCCAGATGACTGGTCTGCTAAATACTCCATCATCTGGAACCACGAAGATCGGCATAATTCTGATTCATGGGGGTTTTCAGGGCAACATCAATGAGCCGTTTTTCAACTCCATTCCAAACCTTTTGTCTTCGAAAGGCTTTACTGTTCTCTCGCTTGATATGACACGATCTCATAACTTCCCAACTTCTGTATTCGAAGATTCTGTAAAGGATATTGCATCTGCAGTGAAATTCATGAAAGAGCAAGGGTACAATAGCATCTTCCTTGCAGGACACAGCGATGGTGCTCATGAGGTTATCTACTACCAAGCTCAAACCAGAGACCCATCTATTGTGGCAATAGGGTTGTATGCTGCTGCGTCGGTTTTCAAACATTCGGCCCCGCACGCTCTTGGTACGCAACAATACAATAAAATCACAAATCAAGCGACTGATCTGGTTGCCAAGGGTTCGGGTGACCAAATCGTCTATACTGGTTCAATATTTCCACCAGGACCTTCCACACCTTCACCCACTCCTTTCTCTGCTAGAACATGGCTCAGTTGGATTGGACCTGACAGTAATCTGGATTCAGTTAAAACAATGCATTCTGTGTCTGTTCCAGTCCTAGTGCTGGTTCACCAAAATGATAATCTTCTAAAGTGGGATCAGTGGTACTATGGTAATGCTACATCTAGTCCAAAGGCAGACTTGAAGATCTACACTACTGCAACAAGTGGTAATGTACATGATTTTCAAGGCTTTGAAAATCAAGCCGTAAGTGATACAGTAGATTGGCTAGCATCTATCTCCACACTTCAAGATCAGAACCAAAACCAAACAATCATAGAACAGAACAATAACACGGTTCTTGAACAGAAAAACTCTACCTCCCTTACTACAGCACAGACAAGTATAACCATGCCTTCCTGGGTTAAGAACAATGCCAAATGGTGGGCAGAGGGGTCTGTTGGGGATTCTGATTTTGCGAAAGGAATTCAATATCTTATTCAAAAAGGAATAATTCAGATTCCTCAAGCTACGGCAACTAACTCTACATCACAGCAAATTCCACAATGGGTTAAGAGTACTGCTAAATGGTGGGCAGATGGACAGGTATCTGATAGTGAATTTATTAAAGCAATACAGTATTTGATTAATAATGGAATAATTCAGATAAGATAATAAAATTCTCTGTACACAAATTTACCTTTGTTGTGGGGTTACCTTTAGGTGTTGCAAATGAAAAATCATGGTGATATGACAAGACAGGATCTTTTTGGTTTAAGATATATTTTTTCCTCATTTTGACAAAAGTTTAATGACGTATTACACACTCTTAAACTCAATTAAATTCTCAATTGTCTTCATCCTTGCTGTAATATCACTAGGAAAAACAATGATACAGCAGTTGTATAGAATTCTTCCCGTTACAAAAACATCGTATTTATAAATTTTAATTTATAAAAAGAATAACATGACCACGCCCAGAAAACAATTTAAAACCATGGACGAATATATCGCTACGTTTCCAAAAAATGTCCAAGATATTTTAAAAAAACTAAGATATGTAATCAGTGAATCTGCACCTAAAGCTGAAGAGACGATAAATTATGGAATACCTACATTCAAGCTCAATGGCAACTTGGTGCATTTCGCAGCATTCAAGAATCATATTGGGTTTTATCCCACTCCATCAGCAATCATTGCTTTCAAAAAAGAGTTATCTCCATATAAGCAAGCAAAAGGGTCTGTCCAATTTCCGATAGATAAGGAGATTCCATTTGATGTAGTAAAGAAAATTGTAAAATATAGACTAAAGGAGAATTTGAGTTAAAACTATTTCCCACACATTGACAAAAGTTTAATATAATGACATCAAGACTCGGATCTCGTTATTATGCTTCAAACTAGAATTCAGACCATGTTCTGTGCAGATAAAAAGGAGTGTTCGCTTTGAGTACGGTTACAAAAATTTTTGAACAGACAATATCAACAGATCATAAGGTAATCACAGAAGAGCTCTCAAAATCAGTTTTGAAAAAATATGGAATCAAAGTTCCAGGATATGCACTAGTAAAAAACGCAAAGGAGGCAACCCGTGCAGCTAAAAAGATTGGATACCCACTTGTCATGAAAGTAGTGTCGCCACAGATTCTTCACAAGACTGATGTCGGTGGAGTAAAGGTTGGGCTACAAAATGAAAAAGAGGTCAAAAAAGCATTTACTGACATGTATTCAAGACTATCCAAGAAGAAAGGTGTAGAGCTAAAAGGAATCCTGCTTGAAAAAATGGTTCCGCAAGGAATAGAACTTATTGTAGGATTACAAAACGACCCACAGTTTGGTCCTGTCATAATGGTAGGACTTGGGGGAATCTTGACTGAAATATTCAAAGATGTTGCATTTAGAATGCTCCCAATTAGCATTGATGATGCAAAATCAATGCTTGCAGAATTAAAGGGCTCCAAGATACTCCAGGGGTATAGAGGCAGCAAGCCAGTAGACCTGAACATGCTTGCAAAGGCACTAGTACAGATTGGAAAAGTAGGAGTAGACAATGCAGACTATTTTGACAGTGTTGATTTCAATCCAATTGTGGTGTATCCAAAGTCATACTATGTTGTTGATGCAAAGATAATTCTAAGAAAAGAGGTAAAAAAGAATGCAATTTCCAAAGACCAGCCCAACATTGAATTCATGGAGGCATTTTTCACTCCACAATCAGTTGCACTTGTTGGAGCTTCTGCCACACCTGGAAAGGTTGGTAACTCTGTTCTTGATAGCATTGCAAAGCACGATTACAAAGGCAAGGTATATCCAATTAATCCAAAAGCAGAAGAGATCCTAGGACTCAAGTGTTATCCAGATCTTGAATCAATACAAGAACCAGTAGACCTTGTTGTCGTATGTGTTGATCTGTCTATTACTCCACCAGTTCTTCAAACATGTGCAAAGAAAGGAATTCACAATGTTGTCATCGTATCAGGTGGAGGAAAGGAACTTGGAGGAGAGCGAGCAGGATTTGAAGCTGAGATAAAGAGACTCTCAGAGCAAAATAAAATCAGAATAATTGGTCCAAACTGCATAGGCATGTTCAATGCAGCAAACAGACTTGATTGTGCATTCCAGGGACAGGCAAGAATGGTACGTGCAAAACAAGGCCCAGTAGCACTGCTATCACAGAGCGGAACAATGGGAATCAGTTTCCTTGAGACTGCAGATTCATTTGGACTTTCTAAAATGGTCAGCTATGGAAACAGGTCAGATGTAGACGAAGCTGACATGATATGGTACCTGGCAAATGATCCTCAAACAAAGGTAATTGCACTATATGTTGAAGGATTTGGCGATGGCCGCAAATTCATCGAGACTGCAAAGCGTGTGATGAAAGAAAAGAAAAAGCCCATCATAATATGGAAGAGCGGAAGAACTACACTTGGAGCAAAGCAGGCAGCATCACACACAGGTTCACTTGGCGGTTCTAACGCAATTATCATGGGTGCATTCAAGCAAGCAGGAATCGTATCAGTAGACAGCTACCAAGAACTTGCATCTGCAGTAAAGGGATTGGCTTGGCAACCTGCGGCAAAAGGTCCAAGTGTTGCACTGGTAAGTAACGGAGCAGGCCCAATGATTGGTGCAATCGACCAGTTTGAAAAATTTGGACTAGAGCTTGGCAAGGTAACAGAGGCCACACTAAAAGAGATGAAAGAACACTATCCTCCAACATATGTAATTGGAAACGGCAACCCTGCTGATGTCACAGGCGGTGCAAATGCAGATGATTACAGATATGCAATTCAAAAGTTCATGGACGATCCTAATATCGATATTGTAATGCCGTGGTTTGTCTTCCAAGACGACCCGCTAGAAGAGACAATAATTGACTACCTCGGAGAATTTTCAAAGCAAGGAAAGAAACCATTGCTTGTGGGGGGAAACGGCGGTCCCTACACACAAAAGGTATCAGCACTAATTGAGAAACATAGTGTCCCAGTGTATGATGATATTAGAAACTGGGTAGCAGCAGCTTCAGCCCTGCACCAGTGGGGAAAACATAAACCAGACAAGGTTTAATTTCCTCATAGTTTGGAGTCCCAACATGTCTCTTGTCATCGTCTCAAAATCAGATGGAATTTGTACTATCAAGATAAACAGACCAGACAAGCTCAATGCCATGAACATGGATGTTGCAAATGACATCATCAAGGTATTCAAGGAAATAGAGACAGATGATTCAGTAAAGGTGGTAGTTCTTACAGGTGAGGGCGACAAGGCATTTTCTGCAGGTGCAGACATTGCATACATGTCAACAATTACTCCAATCGAGGCAGAAACTTATGCAAAGCTTGGCCATCTACTTACATATACAGTAGAAAATTGTAGCAGGCCAACTATTGCAGCAGTAAATGGATTTGCACTTGGTGGCGGATGTGAACTTGCACTTGCATGTGACATCAGAATAGCTGCCGATACTGCAAGGATGGGCCAGCCAGAGGTAACGATTGGTGTCTGTCCTGGATGGGGCGGTACACAAAGGCTGCAGAGAATTATCGGAATATCGCAGGCGAAGGATTTGATCTATACTGGTAGAATGGTAAAGTCAGATGAGGCAAAAGAGATGGGCCTTGTAAACAAAGTTGTAGAGATTGGAAAACTGATGGAGGAGACAACAAATGTCGCAAAAATGATTGCACAGAACTCTCCAATGGCAGTAAGAATGTCAAAAATTGCAATAAACAAGGGTAGAAATGCCGACATTGACACAGGTCTTGCACTGGAATTATACACATGGGGACTGTGCTTTACACACCCAGACAGGACTGAGAGAATGACTGCATTTGTAAACAAGTCAAAGAAATAGAAAATACTCTCGTTCTTGCCATTTAATTCCGAATATGCCCGGTATGAAAAGATTATTATAATTTAGAGCATGAATGTGTCTTATGAGCAATACACAGGCAGCAAAACTCGTTACAATCACGCCAAAGGCTGCAGAAAAGGTATCTGCCTTCATGAAAGAGGAAGCAGAAAAGCCAGAATTTCTGAGAGTTTACGTACAGGGTGGAGGATGCTCTGGATTGTCTTACGGAATGGGCTTTGAGAAAAAGGCCGAAGAAGATGATCTTTTGATCGAAGAAAATGGCGTAAAGATGATTGTTGACAGTTACAGCGCTGAATATCTAAAAGGTGCAAATATTGACTACATTGAGAGCCTAATGGGTGCTGGATTTAAGATAAACAATCCAAACGTGACCAAGTCATGCTCTTGCGGTCACTCGTTTAGCACATCTTAAATTCAGATCTTAATTTTTATTTTCCAACACCACTATCAAGTTTTTTCATAATACATACTTGAAAAATTAAATTTATTTTATATTAATTCAAAAAACGAGATATTTTAGCCAATTCCAAGAAATGGAATTAAAAATAGTTAAGTAGCATAAAAAGGAGAATGGATTGGGGTTATGGTAGAATGAGTTCAAGTGACTATAATGTGCGAAAAGCTCTAGTAACTTTGGCTATAGAGACTGTGCTTTTCAAGATAGGCAAGCCTGCACATGATGAAGTAATAGGAAGACTAGGCAAAGAATACAAATGTTATCTTCCTGATTGTTATGAACATCCAGAATACTTGAAAAAAACATTACAAGATCTTTATGGTAATTGTGCGACCACCATAATTGAATCAATAAAAAAGCAACTCGAAGAGTTTGAAACTCAGAAAGGAATAGACACATTTATTGCAAGAATTAGTGTCTGAAAGTTTTGATGACACCCATACAGAAGTTGAGGGAGCAGAGGTTCATGTTATTCATGCTAGTTTCAACTGGAATTGCAATACTTGTCTCAGAATTTATAGGAAAAGAGACTGCAATTGTCTTTACTAACTGGATCTTTGAGCCAATATCAGGCGCCGTAGTTGTTTTGTCCATAATATCTGCAAAAAGACATGGCATTACTGGAAGCCATGGAAAAGCTTGGATCTCTTTTACTGTATTTTCAGCAATGTGGTTCATCGCAGAAACTGTATGGACGATACTGGAGCTTTTCTATCACCAGAAACCATTTCCTTCACTTGCTGACGTTTTTTACATGGCAGGATATCCTGCATATTTTATCTTTGCAATATTATACATAAAACCTGTCAAAGGCGGCATAACCAGAAAGATGATAATAGTTTCCTCATTGGTTGCAGTGGCAGTGCTTGTGCCAAACACGTACATGACACTTGACAATAATTCAGGCGAAGATCAGCTGTCCATAGATTTAGGCGCAGCGTATCCAGTTGCAGACGCAATTGTACTAGTGCCAGCTCTTATTGGAGTGATGTTATTTTTTGGAGGAAAGGTGAACTTTCTTTGGTCCTTAATGCTGGTTGGAGTCATCGTAGAGGTAATAGCTGATACAGGATTTCAGTATTTGTCACTTGATAACTCGGTGTACACGGGAGATCCGATAGATATTTTGTTTCTCTGGTCATACATATTGTTCGCATTTGGAGTCTATGATCACATCAAGGTATTCAAGACAAGCCAAAAATCATATGGCGACAAAGAAAGCCTCAGATAAATTAATTGGAAACTCTACGTGAGTGTCAGTACAAAATCAAGATTAAATTTCTAAAAATATGGTAAGTATTTAATACCAGGTAGGCAAAACATACCACAGTTGGATTCAATAAATAAAAAAATGGTACAGTGTGACGTTTCTGATATTTGGCATGTGCTTGGTAGAACATGGTCTTTAGTAATACTAAGAAATCTAAGCACAAATGGCACCATACGCTTCAATGAATTAAAGAGACTTGTTTCCGGGATAAGCAGTACAGTGTTATCAGACAGACTAACAGAGTTGGAAGGGCATGGCCTTGTGATTAAAAAAATTTACCAAGAGATACCTGTGAGAGTAGAATACAGTCTGACAAAACAAGCAAGAGAACTGGAAGATGTCCTTGAAGAGTTGGGTCAATGGGCAAACAAATGGAAGCCAAAACAAAAAAAAGACTAGTTTTTTACTGCATATTTTTCTGGCAAGTCAATCAATATCAACTCAGCTTGGTTTTTTGATCTGATTGATAGTTTGCGCTCATCTTCTGCTTTTGCAACATCTCTTGTCTGCATAGGGATACCATTTATCTGAACTTGTCCATCTATGACAAACACATAAACTTTTCTTCCAGGTTGTATCTCATGCATAACTTCAGCTCCTGGTGTTAGGCTTGAGACATAAAATGACGCATTTTGATGTATTGTTAATGCACCATTTGTGCTTGAATCAAGCGGGGTTACAACTTGCAATAGCTTGTTGAACCTTTGTTCTTTAGAGTACTCCTTTTGTTGCCATGATGGTTCTAGTCCTTTTTTGTCTGGAATAACCCACATTTGCAAAAGATGCAGTGGTTTTTCTTTTGAATTGTTGTGTTCTGAATGCAGTATGCCAGAACCTGCTGTCATCACCTGAATCTCTCCTGGCCCAATTACACCTTGGTTGCCATGGTTGTCATGATGTTCAAGTTTGCCGTCAATTACGTATGTTATGATCTCCATATCCCTGTGCGGATGAAAATCAAATCCTGATGAGGGTTGTATGGTGTCATCGTTGAAGACACGAAGTGGCCCGTAGTTCATCTTCTTTGGGTCAAAGTAATCTGCAAACGAGAAATGGTAATAGGTTGACAGCCAATCCATCTCACTTTTGTGGTGTTCATTTGCCTTGATTGTTTCTATCATGTATACACAATAGGCAGCCGCACATTTAAATCTGGTAGTAATTTACTACCTAGTAGGATAAAAATACCATACCAAGTAAGGTAAAGATTACCACTCGTGCAATTAAACAACAATTAATGTCATTATGATATGTACGTGTGGAATGTGTGCGTATCTTGTGATGGTTTTGAATTTTTTTACGGCCAGAGGCCTCTTGCGTCGTATGCATCTAAGACTCTGCCTACTGCAAGTACCATGCTTGCCTTTCTCATGTCGACATTGTGCTTTTTGGATAATGCGTACGTGTCATTGAATCCCTTTACAATGTGGTGCTCCATCTTGCCTGCTACCTCATCAAATGACCAATAGTATCTCTGCAGGTTCTGCACCCATTCTAGATATGAAATGCATACACCGCCAGAGTTTGCCAATATATCTGGGATTACCATTATCTTATTCTTGTACAAAACCTCATCAGCTTCTGGAGTTGTCGGTCCATTTGCTGCCTCTGCAATTAGCTTACAATCAACATTTTTTGCAATCTGTGGAGTAATCTGGTTCTCAAGAGCTGCTGGCACCAATACATCACACGGTGTGGTAAGAAGCTGCTCTGTTGAGATCTTTTTGCTTCCCGGATATCCAACTACGCTTCCTGCCTTGTTCTTGTAGTCTAGTACTTTCTTTGTATCCAAACCCTTTGTATTTATGATAGAACCCTTTGAATCGCTTACTGCGATTATCTTTGCGCCCATCTTCTCGATGTATTCTGCCGCAAAAGTTCCAGCATTGCCATACCCTTGTATTACGACTTTGGCGCCCTTTAATCTCAAGCCCAGTTTCTTGGCAGCTTCTCTTACACAGTATGATACCCCAAGACCTGTTGCAACATTTCTTGCCTGAGAGCCGCCTATTGGGATTGGTTTGCCTGTGATAACAGCTGGCTCTCCCTGTCCATGCAGTACACTGTAGACATCCATTATCTGTGCCATCTCTTTTCCTGTTGTATAAACATCAGGAGCTGGCACATCCTTGCCAGGTCCAATTATTTCAGAAATAGCATATGCATATCTTCTTGTAAGTCTCTCCTTCTCTCCAGCAGAAAGTCTTTTAGGATCACAGATGATTCCTCCCTTTCCACCGCCAAAAGGAACATCAACTATAGAACACTTCCAGGTCATCCACATTGAGAGTGCTTTTACTTCTTCTATTGTTACATCTGGGTGATATCTTATTCCTCCCTTGAACGGGCCTCTAAAATCATTATGTTGTGATCGAAATCCTGTGAAAACTCGTATTCTTCCATCATCCATCTTTACTGGAAGAGAAACAGTCAGAACTTTTTTTGGTGACGCAAGCATCTCGTGTATACCTGGATCAAGCTTTAAAATTTTTGAAGCTGATGCTAGTTGCTTGAGTGCATTCTGCCAGGGATCTATCTTGGTCAAACTTATCGATATTTCTCATTGGAATGTATTTAAATTTGTTGAGACTGGCAGTGTCTTATTTCGTTGGTTGTTCAGATCCTTGATTAGTCTTTTGCCCCCCAAGCTTTGATGATATCAAATTTCTCAGATCGTCATCGGTCTTGTTGACATAATCTATTCCAAGAGTTTTTGCCATGACCTCAAGTTTTTGCCTCTCAGAAGCCGCGGGGCCTTGTATTGGCACACTAAAGTCTCCCTTTGCCTTTTGAATCTCATCTTGTACAATGTTTTTTGTTTTGTTAAATTGCCCCATTATCTTTCCAATTTTTCGTGACGCCTCTGGCATGCGTTTTGTTCCAAGCAGCATAACTAGTGCTACAAATGCTATCATTATCCAGTCATTTCCCATTATAGTAAGGGAGAAATCTGTCACGGAAATGATTTGAGTGCTTTCCAGAATTAAAGCTTTAGACTACTTGTAAGCGGCAACTATGACAGCACCACCCATCATCCCAGTATCAAATTCAACTCTTGCAAATTTTTCTAAAAGTAGGAATTCTAGTTTTTTATTTTGTGGCCACAGTTTGTATGTGTGGTACAGTGCTGCAAATTTCAGTCCCAGTCTTCCACCTGCCGATAGTGCAATCACAGGCAAAACAACTCGTAGATAAAATGATACACCTAGCCTTATCACCGGGTTGTCTGGCTTGCCTAGATCAACAATCACAAATCTTCCTCCCTTTTTTAGGACTCGATGTATCTCAGATATTGCAATACGCAGGCTTATTGCGTCACGTAACGAGTATCCGCAAATTACTGCATCAAAGTTTTCGTCCCTAAATGGAATGTGTTCAAACACGCCACATGTCAGGTCTGGTGTTTTTGCAAACAACCTGCCTGTGTTCTGTAACATTGGTCTGAGTGGATCATACAGTGTTATTTTGAGATCATTTTCGCAAAGATTCATGGCAGTCTTTGACATGTTGCCAAACCCAGAACCTGCATCAAGTACTATGTCACCCTTGTTTACTCTACCGCGTATTCCACGCTCTCGAAACTCTAGATCTTTTCCAAGAGAGATAAACGAGTTGACCCTGTCATAGACTGGAATTATTTGTTCCAGAACATCAAGTACCTGCCCCCAACTGCTTCCAAGGCCCACACGGACCTAAGAAGGGCCACATATTATATTCTAATCATGATTTCATTTCTGAAATAACTGCACTTATTCCCTCTTGATATGAAGGGTACGCAAAATTGCATATCTGAGATATCTTGGAGTTGGACGCCTTGACTGATGTTGTAAGCAGTGTTACAAAGTCAGAGCCAAGAACTGTTTTTGCAAGAAATGTCGGAACTGTTCCAGGTATTTTTACTCCAAGTTTTGAGCAGACAAAACTTGCAAAATCTGAAAACATGGCTGGACTAGAGTCTGTTACTACAAATGATTGATTTACCTGATTTTTTTCTACGATTGATACAAGTGCAGATACTGCATCTTCGACGTGGACAAAACTTCGGTAATATTTTCCAGAGCCTGGAATTTTAAACGAGCCCTTCTTTAGTCTCTCAATCATCATGGATTTGAACCAGCCCCCGTCTCCGTACACATCGCCAAGATATGCAACAGTAAATGGAATTCCATTTTCTTTGCAACTGTCTTCAAGATACTTTTGTGCTTCCAGCCTAATCTTGGCATAGTCTGTATTGGGGTTTACACTTGAGGTCTCATCTATTGGATTTCCTTTTGGGTCCCCAAAAGCACCCAGTCCTGAAATATACACAAAAAACTTGATCTTGTCCTTTATCTTGCTAAACAGGTTGACCGTTCCGTCATAGTTTACCTTTCTTTGCACCTTCTTGTCTTTCTCGCCAGGCCACGCAGCTGCAAGATGGTACACAGTATCATACGAGTCGTCTGGA
The DNA here is from genome assembly GCA_028867755.1 of Nitrososphaerota archaeon. Taxonomy (GTDB): domain Archaea; phylum Thermoproteota; class Nitrososphaeria; order Nitrososphaerales; family Nitrosopumilaceae; genus Nitrosotalea. The sequence continues at coordinate 197,524 of JAGWFT010000002.1, read as the reverse complement.
AAATCAAAGTCTGGATAAGTCAGATCTCCTGTAACCACCTTTGTTTGTGGATTTGCAACCTTGCCTACGCGAACAAGAGCAGTTACCAAATCTCCTCTTCTTACCAGCCTGTCAACCAGCCTTGTTCCGACAAATCCCGTGGCACCTGTTACAAGTACTGCCAACGATTCTGCTAGAGTTTTCTTGCTTAAAGGTTTGACTTGAGGTAGAATTTTACCTGCAACCAAAAATTAAATCAGACAAGATCTTTCCGTGACCTAGTGCATTCGTGTCCCAAGTGTAAATCAAAGATAGAGGTACAAAAGACATTTAACCAAAAAATTCTGTTCAGCTGTGCACAGTGCAAGATTGAGGACGTAATAGACGATACAAGAAACGTAGATGAGGCATATCTTGACTTTCTTGTAAGGTTTGACTCGGGGCAGATTCCAACCAAGAAAGAATCCCAGAGTGCACTAGAAAAAGAAGGTCTTCTGCAAAGCGAATCGGAGATAAAAAAGATGATTGGAAAAACCAAGATAGACGAGCTGACAAAATCAATATTATTTTCAAAAAAACATTACGTGTCACATTTCAAGTCAATTGAAGAGCCAGACCCAGAGATGGGCTCTACAGTTGATGACTCGGGACTAGATGAAAGGATTATTGAGGTGTTAAAATCAAAAGGCATTTCCAAGTTTTACAAATTTCAGGAAGATGCAATCCATGACATCATATTTGGAAAAAACATTGTCATAACTGCCCCAACTGCATCTGGCAAGACAGAGGCCTTTGTGATACCAATAATGCAAAAAATAGTGGATTCAAAGACACCACAACGCATCACACAGGCGCTCTTTGTTTATCCGACCAAGTCGTTATCACGTGACCAGTACCCAAAGATAAAGGACATTGCAGACAAGCTAAATATCGGAATTGCTGTTTTTGATGGAGATACTAAAGATGTAGAGCGAAGAAAGATTCTTGACAGTCCTCCTGAAATTATAATAACAAACTTTGATGTGCTGCATTATCACCTATGGCACAGGACAAGATTTGCTGCATTGCTAAATACTGTCAAGTTCTTGGCAGTTGATGAGGCCCATGTATATTCAGGAATCTTTGGCTCTAATGTACACTATATCATCAAGAGACTAAAACGAGTCTGTCCCAAGGTTCAGTTTGTGGCATCTTCTGCCACACTTGAAAATGCGCTCTCATTCTGCCAAGACTTGTTTGGAGTCAAGATGGGACAGGTTACAGGCTCTGGAAAGAAAGGGAGAATAGAGTTTTGCATGCTGTTTCCTTCTCTTGTCACCCAACGTGGCTTGATGATCGACATACTAAAGAGACTCTCGTCAAAGAGACACAAGACACTTGTCTTTAACAACTCTCACCTAAACTCGGAGCTCTTGGCGCTTCAGGCAAGACGCCAAAAGATAGACATCAAAGTTCACAGGGCAGGGCTGATGGCAAACTATAGACGGTCAGTTGAGAATATGTTCAAAAATGACAAGCTGCTTGCCGTATCTGCAACCCCTACACTTGAGCTTGGAATCGATGTTGGAGATGTGGATGGTGTGATATCTTCTACCATTCCGGTGAATCGACTGGTTCAAAGAATTGGCAGGGCCGCAAGAAAAGGGCAGGACGGTTTTGCTTTCTTGGTTCTTGGAAACGATCCAATATCGCAATACTACAAGAATCACCCAGGGGATTACTTTGAGGACACAGAACAAATCTACATAGACCCAAAAAATCCCTTTGTTGAAGAGTTTCAGGTACTTGCAATGGCATGCGACAAGCCAATTGCAAAACATGAGCTGCAAGAGCACAAGAGCGTGATTCAAAGACACCTTGATGTTGGAAATCTCGTTCTGGTTGAAAATAGGTATGTTCCAAACTTTGATCAAATTAAAAATCTCCTAGAAGACTATAGCATTAGAGGAATTGGCAAGTCAATTGACATTTTCTTGAACGGAATCAAAGTAGGGGACAGGGTTCTGCCTATTGCACTAGAAGAGCTGCATCCATCAGCTGTTTATTTTCTTGCCGGAACAAGGTATCGAGTAAAGGAGCTTGGCTATCCTAGAAACATGTCTGCAAAACTAGAAGTTCTTCCAAAAAATTATCCATACTATACAAAGGCATTGACAGAAGAGTGGCCGACAATTGATACAATCTTTGAGAAAAGGCAGGCAAACGGAATTGAGGTGGCGTTTTGCAAGCTACACATACAAAAGCGCGTATATGGCTATGTCAACATCGAGCTAGGCCAAGAGATAACGCAGGGACAAAAGGTAACCCTTGAAAATCCACTAGAGTATGATTTTGTCACAAAGGGTCTGGTCTTCAAGGCACCAAGACCGCAAGTTGAGATAGGCAAAGCTGAGAATGCAGAGCATACAGAGGCAAGCGGATACCATGCAACTGAGCATGTTGTCATAGAGGGCAGCAACATGATAACAGGCGGCGTATCACAAGACCTTGGCGGAATCTCGCTTGGCACATCAGGATTAATTTTTGTATACGACTCTGCAATTGGCGGCAATGGTGCAAGCAAGGTCTTGTATGACAGGCTTGAAAAAGCGTTTGACCGCAGCCTGCATATAGTAAAAGAGTGTCCGTGCAAAAATGAGTCAGGATGCCCTCGGTGTACCTTCTCGTACAGATGTGGCAACAACAATGAATATCTTCACAAGGGCGCATCTGCTGAGATACTCCAGAGAATCAAGGACGGTGAAGTAACAGAGATCTCAGAGCCTTCAGAGGGAGACAGGCCTCTAGTCTAGTCGATGTTATTGTGATGATATCATAAAATGGCAGAAATTATTAACATGGTTTTAGAATGATAATTATGGATAAAGTTGCAATTGTAACTGGGAGCTCAAGCGGCATAGGTTTTGAGACTGCACTTGCACTGGCAAGAAATGGATGTTATACATATGCCACGATGCGCGACACAAAAAAGAACGGCAAGATTTTAGAGATTGCAAAAAAAGAAAACTTAAAGATCGAAGTCTTAGAACTTGATGTGGATAAGGAAGATACCATCAAGAATGCAGTAGGCAAGATAGTTCAGGACAAAAAAAGGATAGATGTACTTGTAAACAATGCTGGATATTTCCTGGTTGGCTGCCTTGAGGATTTATCAATAAAAGATATGAGAGCCCAGTTTGAGACAAATTTCTTTGGAGTAGCAAGGACAATCCAAGAAGTATTGCCAACAATGCGCATGCAAAAATCTGGAATCATAGTAAATGTCAGCTCAGTTGCTGGAAGGATTGGATTTCCTGTAACTCCTGCCTATATCAGTTCAAAGTTTGCACTCGAGGGTCTTAGTGAGTCCATGAGATACGAGCTTGCACCATTTAACATCAAGACCGTAATAATAGAGCCCGGCGTTGTCAAGACTAACCTTTTTGCATCGTTAAAAAAAGTAACCAAGCCAGATTCCATTTACAAAGATATTACAGAAAAAGTAATGCAAGGCCTTGTCATGATGTCTGAGATGGGAACTCCTGCCCAAGATGTGGCAAGAGCCATAATCAATGCAATAAGCTCTGAGAACCCATTACCTAGGTACCCAGTTGGCAATGACGCAATAATGTTCCTTGAGGCAAAGAAGAGTAAGACAGACATTGAGTTTGAAAATTATATAAAAAAGGAACTTTTTAGCTAGATTTTTTCTGTGGATAAAGTATTTTCATCATTGTTGGTACAATCATTGAAAAAATGTATGAATTTTTTACATTATTTTTGAATAGATTGATATAAGTCAGAGAGTCAATTTTTGTCAAAGTCAACAGATTTAGGTAAAAAATACGGTGATATTAAAAATGAAGTGGAAGACATTACAACATAACGGCATTGCATTCCCTCCCCCGTTTGAGTCAAAGGGGATAACGATTAGGATCAAGGGTGAGAAGGTCCCCCTAAGCTTGGATGCAGAAGAGATGGCCTACCAGTGGGCAAAGAAAAAAGACACGCCTTATGTGAAAGATTCTGTTTTTCAGAAAAACTTTCTTTCTGATTTTGTCACGATGCTGCCAGACAAGTACAAGAAGACTGCATTTTCCGATATTGATTTTTCAGACTCTTTCAAGGTTGTTGATAAAGAAAATGATGCCAAGCTTACGGTAACAAAAGAAGAGAAAAAGAAGATTGCCACTACAAGAAAAGAGATCAAAGAAAAGATGAAGGGAGTATACGGAAAGGCAATGATGGATGGAAAAGAAGTAGAGGTTGCCAACTGGATGGCAGAACCGCCAGGCTTATTCATAGGACGTGGCGACCATCCACTAAGGGGCAGATGGAAGCCTCGAGTCACCGAAAAAGACGTTACACTAAACCTTGGAGAAGATGCCAAGGTTCCTCCAGGAAAGTGGTGGCAGATAATTCACGAGTCTGACTTTATGTGGCTTGCAAGCTGGGAAGATAGGCTTACAGAGAAAAGAAAGTATGTTTGGCTTTCTGACACCTCTGACCTAAAGCAAGGTCGTGACAAGATGAAATATGAAAAGGCAACCAAGCTCTCAGAGCACATAAGTAAAGTGCTTGATGCCATAGTCAAAAAAATGTCAGACAAGGACGAAAAGGTGAGACAGGTGGCCACAGTAAGTTATCTAATTTACAAGACTGCAATGAGAGTAGGAGACGAAAAGGATCCTGATGAGGCAGACACTGTAGGTGCAACAACGCTCCGCGTGGAACACATCAAGCTAAAACCAAACATAATAGAATTTGACTTTCTTGGAAAAGACAGTGTGAGATGGCAAAGGCCACTTCCTGTAACAGAGCAGGACAAGGTATTTTATGAAAATTTGAAAAAATTCACTGAAAAGAAAAAATCAGACGATCTCATATTTGATGACATTACATCAAGACATGTAAATGAGTTTTTGAGTGGTGTGGTAAAAGATCTTACTGCCAAGGTCTTCAGGACATACTTGGCAACAAATGTGGTGAAAAGTTATCTAAAAAAGGTAGGCAAGATAGATTCCAAGTCAGAAAACATCAAAATTTACCATGCAAAACTTGCAAACCTAGAGGCGGCAATAACCTGCAACCACAAAAGAACAATTCCCAAGAGCTTCGAAGATGCACTACAAAAGAAAAGAGATGCACTAAAAAAACTCGAGGAAACTCCTACCAAGACAGAAAAGCAGGCAGAAAAACAAAAACAACGAGAAGAAAAATTGAAACTAACCATAGAGCTTACCGAAAAAACACGAGATTACAACCTGGGCACGTCTTTACGCAACTATATTGACCCAAGAGTAGTCAAGGCGTGGTCTGATGCGGTTGGACTAGAGTGGGAAAAACTCTACACAAGTGCATTGCAAAAGAAATTCCAATGGGTCACAAAAGTCGAGACCAATTGGAGAGATATTGCTCAAGCCTAAAAAGGTCTTTTTCAAGTTTTTTACAAATTAGGCATTTCATGTCATACTTTGTCTTACACTGAATATTCATCAACTGCCACTCCACATTTGTACAAAAGCAGTCTAATTAATTTTAGACTGCACATATTTTTGGATCAAAAGAAATTAGTTTTCGAAATTTTTCCGAACATTTTCTACAAGCTACATTTAATTGCAGTTGAAATTAGGCGTAATCTATGCCGGGGTAGCTCAGCCTGGCCTAGAGTGCCAGTCTCCACAAAAAGGGTAATACTCATAATCTGGAGGTCGTGGGTTCGAAACCCACCCCCGGTATGTTTTGGTATTAAACTAATATTGTAACACTCATCAAAGGTTTCAAACTGATGTTTTTACGTGTCATTATCATAGTTAAGATTGGGATTCAGACCTGTAAGAATATGTCATATACCTCATATGAAATGCATGATAATTCCATGATGCCATCTAGTAATTACATGTAAAACAACAAGTGTCACTAGTAATGCAGCAAGAATGGCTTGACCATGAACTAGTCTGCTGAAGAATTTTAAATTTTTATCAGATGCGAATTTGAGTATTATGCCACTAATCATTGATACGGTCATGACTATGACCAATGAGAGTGATATGTAGTCCAGTCCTCGTATGAGCATAAATCCATGCGATAAACCAGCAAAGAATCCCACTGAATTTAACAGGATGTGGAAATTCAATACAGGTTGGTACATGGATGTCAAACTTTGTGAAGTACTAGAACCGCCTACTAATTTCATGATAGGCATCTTCTTTATCATTTTGAATATGATAAGTGAGAGATTTGCTGCCATTCCACAGCCAATTGCTAACCAGCCAAGAGTGGCAGCCGTACTAAATCCATTGTCATCATCAGCATAGGCTAGAGTGGGAACAAATGCAAGAACTATCATTATTGATATTTTCAAGTATGAATGGATAGAAAAATTATGCATAAAGATTACGTCGCTCTCATTTTTGCAGCTTTTCTTCTTATCCTGCATACTTTCCAAATTGAATATCCAACTACGCCAAGTATTGCGGATATGGTTACGTATAATGTCAAACTAAAGATTGCCAGGATCATCACAGTGTTTCCCTGATCTCCTCCTTCGTTTTCATATTGTGCAAGAGCTAGTGTCGGTGCACTTGTGGCAAGTATGACAAGCGTCATTAGTACATATGAAGATGTTTTCATCGAATAATTAATATGCAGATTGGAATAAAATCGGTTCTACCATTTTCATCAACGAGAATGATAGCAGATATTTTATTAAATCTATAACACAGCATTACAATAAAATCAATTCATTTTTCTGAGAATTTTTCCCAAAGCCTTTGTATCTTTTCATCCATGGCAAACTTTTCAAGTTTGCACGACATCTCGCCATCTCTGAACTTTACATCTATACCTGAGACCAAACTCTTGTAGTAACTTTCGTCAAGACCCTCAAGCGTACGAACAACCTTAGTCTTCTTTATGAGGCCTAGACTTTCCAAGCTCTTGATCTTTCTATAGGTTGTCGAAGCGGGAATACCAAGTTTTGCTGATATTTCTTGGGCATTGAGCTCATTTTTTGCCAGTATTGCAAGTATCTTTCTACTATATTCATCTCCCAATATGCCTAGGATCTCATCATCGTTTGTCATTTTTTCAGCTTTTCTTGACTGCTATGATAAGTACGATAAATCCAGCTATCTCAAACCCTTCTTCTATTATTTTTTGCAAGCTCTCGCCAGCAAATGAAAATGCATATTCCATGACAGTTTCTCCAAGAACCAAAAGTGTGAATCCTATGACTAGAAGTGCCATAGGAAGATATTTTGTTCTCTTGAACGCTTTGGCAGCAAAGAAGACAAGTAAAAATCCAACTATGAGATGTGCCGCAAGAAGTACATAATTGGTAATTGATAATTCTGCCATGTCTACTCAACCTATCGTATTTGGATCAATAGATACTTTCTCATGGACCAGATTCTGTTGACTCGGAAGAACTTGACTCGTTACTTGTAGTTAGTGATTTGATCTGTGATTGATTGTTTTCTTGTAAGTTTAATGCATTTTCGGTGTGTTCTTCGCCAGGTAGTGCTATTTTCTCTCCCATGATTGATTTTACTCCTAGCGTTGCAGCGATAATGACAACTCCAACCGCAATGCCTAAAAGGATTTTTTTATTCATGACAATCAGTTCTTTATAATGCATAATATGCTACCTACCATTTCTATTGGTGAGAATGGTGATTATCATTAAAAATAGGTAGGTAACTAGAATTTTTGTTGTCCTCCAGTACTACAATAATAACACTTGGCATAGCTATTGCTGCAATTACTATTGCCTTAATCGCTGTAACAATGTCCATCACCACCACATCACAGGCAACAAACCAGAACACACTGCAAACAAGCAACATTCAACATTACACTGGAGAAAAGAGAGAATTTTGGCTGTCTGATAGTGAGATCCCTGGTTTCAATGAGACCCAAATGGGAATGCCCAAGGATATTTACAGTATGCCCGTTATGGCAGTCTTCAAAGGCGATAAAATGGTGATCCACTTTTTTAACATTGAACAACCTGGCGGAGATAATCATTCATTTACTATCTTTGACAAGCCGTACAACATCAATGTTGTTGTACATCCAGGTGAGAATACAACCATGACATTGGATGCAAATACTACTGGTGTATTTACTTACTATTGTACATTTCACTATCCTACCATGAGGGGCCAGCTTATAGTGCAACCTCCTCCATATTGAAATAATTTATATGATTATTCATAATGCATGCAAATCACAGATAAGAAGAACCTAATAGGAAAGAAGTGATGCGATAATATAGGTTGAACGAAAAATATTTTCGTTAGTGTAATAGTTCTATCGATTTTATCTTCATCTTTGACCATTCCTACGGTATTTGCAACAAGTGGAAGTTCCATGATTGCAATTATTGTTACATGAAATGATCCTACTTTGGAAAATGATCTAGCAGCATACAGTTCTCAAGCTAGCCTTCCTACATGTACGGTGACAAACAATTGTCTTGAGATTGCTACACCATTTGGCATCCCAAACTCAAATCTCCTCTCAACTTCAGATGTCTTGTTTTATGTGGAACAAGCACCATCAGGCATCACCTAGTGCAAAAATATTTGTTAAATCACTTTAGTGTTGTCTCTTTCTTTACACCAATACCGCAAACTTGGCAATGTTTTTCGAACATGGATAGAATAAGCCGTTGATCCTATTTAACGAGAAAATCCGATTATCAGATCTGATAATTTTGCTTAGGAATAACTGAGTAAAATGATGATTCTCAGTAATGATAATTTTGTCATTGGTATAATATCTAAAATCATCATATTATATTCATGATCAATCGATACGTTTGGATCGGCATTACAGTTGGAGTATTTGTTGCGGGCATTGGAATTGGTTACGCAGTTTTCCTGAACACCTACAACCCATATACAATGATGTACCAAAACCCTTCAATTTTCAATCAAATGATGGGTAGAAATCCACAGTTTGCAGGTCAGTACATGGGATATATGATGCAAGATCCTCAACTAAGACAGCAGATGTATAACTACATGTTTCAAAACAAAGATTTCATGTATAGTATGATGAGTAATCCTAACTTTCAGAATCAGTACATGGGTCCATGGATGATGAGTAACAACTTCACCTATCATGGCATGATGTGGCAAAGGTAATTTCATATTTTGATTTAATAGCAGGATGTCCATTAAATCTAGAGGTAGTTTAAGATAGGTAACGCACGTCTAAAAATAAGAAATTAAGGCAGTAATTTGTTAGGGTATTAAATTAATTTAGCTAAACCCACCCCCGGTATACACCTTTTTTTGACACATAACAATTTCATTTACAAAAAATTACAACCCAACAGATTAAAGAAGAATTTAGTGCAGATGTAATAATACGAAAGAGATCATTCCAAGGGGAAACATTGCAGTACTGGTTATTGCCACTTCAATTGGAAGCATAGGCAACATTGCACTATCATTTCTACCAATCTACTTTACCTCACTTGGTGGAACAGTCCTCCAGTATGGAATAATTGCTACATTTGCAACACTCATTGGAATACCATCAACTATTGCAGGCGGAGTCATTACTGGAAGGCACAATCTCAAAAAGATTGCAATCATGACATCATGGATAGGACCTGCCATACTTTTTGGTTATTACCTATCAAACAGCTGGGCCGTGCTTTCAATTCCAATATTGATTGGAGCAATAGGGGGAATCAGTTCTACTGCTTGGCGACAACTAGTAGCTGATGCCACAGTACAAAAAAATAGGACTGCTCAGCTCTCACTTTACCAAACACTTACCACCATACCCTCCATCTTTGCACCCCTTGTGGGCGGATACCTAGTTTACACAATGGGAGCAGTAGACGGATTCAGGCTTGGAGCAATAATAGCACTTATGATATCACCAATTTCTACCATATTGCTAGTCAAGTTCTTGCGTGAAAACGAGCTAAAACCGTTACATGTGAAACCAGAACAATCACTGTTACACAATAGAAAAAATCCAGAGTCTTTTGAATCGGTATTTTACCATTCAAAGAATTTCTGGTCCAATCTTGTTACGCTACCAAAAGCACTGATTCCATTGCTTTCAGCTTACATACTAGTTATTGTAGCAAATTCGATAATGGGCCCTTACCTGATATTTTATGGCATCACCATTGCAAAGCTTGACAGCTTCCAGTGGGGAATAATACTGAGCATGCAGATCTTGTTTGCAAATCTAGTTAGAACACCACTTGGAATTGTTTCAGACAGGTTTGACAAGAGAAAGATACTATTGCTGTCTGTCATCACGACAGCCCCGCTCTCGATATTTCTTATACTAGAGCATTCATTTTGGTGGATACTTGCAATATTGCTTGCAATGATTGCAACAGGCGTAAATTATGGCCCAACACATGAGGCTCTTCAAATTGAGCTGACACCAAGAGAGAAAAGACCAGCACTATTTGCTGTATATGACGTATTAAGAAATGTGTCAGCGTCTGCTGGAACAATCATAGGGGCAATACTTTTCACAATAAGTTATGCGTTGCCGTTTTATAGTTTCACTGCAATTGAGTTGTGTTCCGGAGCAATCATAACTTGTGCATTTTTCCTAAAGCCTGGAAAACAAAGATCAGTTGATACATCACAAAAGTCCTAATTGCTATAAAGTGATTGTATAGTAGTGTAAAAATTCTGAAGGTCGTCAATGGAGCTTACATTGACACTTCCAGACTGGCCCAAGCTCTTTCTTCGTAACAAAACTGTGTCCCATTGTTCTGTGTATCTGCCTGTAACGTCTTCTATCTTGTCTGGCGAGAATGCAATGACATAGACGTACTGTTTCTTCCAGTTTCGTTCGTAATAGTGAGGATTATCAAACGAATATGGATATTCAAACGTAGAATCTGCATGAAACCACTTGCCATCAACAAGTATCTCATTCCAGCAGTGATCAAGGTAATCATATGCAATTCTAGATTCAATAGATAATGAATTTAGGATGGCGCCAAAAAGTATGGACCATTCACCGCATCTTCCATATCTTGTCTTGGCAATTTTCAACACGTCATTGTATCTTGGAATTATCTTCTCTGTTCCACACTTACTGCAAGTATGAACCTCTGTTTTGCGTATCATCCAAGTATTTCCTGTTTGTATCGTAACTTGCATCTTGTCTCCTGTGTTACATTTGTCGCAGACAATTTGGTTTGGAGTCCAGGTCATAAAACCCTTGAACCACTTCAAAAGTGATGGAACCAAGTCTGCCTCCAGTACATCTTTAGGTATCAATTCCCTGACAGACCTTAATACTTGAGGGTTTTTGTACTGGCTTGTTACGGTCTTGTAAAACAGAAAAGAGTTCTTGATAGCACCAAAATCAAGACTAGAGCAGTTTGACTGCATTGTTTTTTATTATCAAAACAGAAAGATAATGCTTTTGTAACTTAGACTTTAGCATGCCCTTGCCTGAGTTGTGTACTGGTAACATGCTGTTTTGAGCCATTTTGTAATATTTCTAATAGCTTTGCTGCCTTTTTTGATCTTTTAGCAATGTTTGATGCCAAAGTTAATGTTAAATTGGTTTAGGTTATCAAAATTGGAATGGACGAGTTTGAGGAATTTGCCTTTGCACTTTTGGACCAGATTTCAGTTGAATTAAGCGAGGAAAATACAATAAAAGAATCACAATCAAAGGCTACCGAGGTCTTTGCCTCAAAGATATCTTTTGAGGACATCAAGACGATATCAGAGAGGCTGTTTTCTGAGAGTGCCCAAAAAGTCCTCCAGTTTACCGGAATCTTGGTTTCAGACACAGTCAAAGTAGAGTTTCCAGATTTGATAGAATTCAAGCGCCTCAAAGGTCGCAAGGTATTCCCTACACAAAACTCGGCTTTGTTTGTAGATGAACTGTTCACTGCAATAGCACATGAAAATACAGAGAAAATAGCCCAGCTTGCAAAGAGTAATACTTCACAATTTTTAGTATATTCTACATATGCCAAAGGGTACATCTCGCAGATATCTACTACATATGGAGACTTTTACGAGTCAACAATATACCTAAACAGATTTGTACTCTCAAGCTATCCGAAAATAATTTTGCACAAGCAGGGAGCTCCATACGAATCTAATTATCAGCAAGTAAATTCAGGCTACCTTGGAGCTTTGAAGATGACCATATTAGAAGAGCAAGTTCACTCTGTGCAAAAAAATCTCTATGAAACAAACAAGAATGCAGTAACTACAGTAAATGAGATAAACGAAGAACTTGCAAACATAGTACTTGCATTAGATAGCTCCAAAATAAAAGAACTCTATGAATACTTGCAGCTTCCTCCTGTTCCAGAGGAATATCCAATAACGCAGAGGGCGAATCTCTTTTTCACTTTGAATCCTGATAATTTTATTGTAAAAGTTCTTGGTCCTGATGTGATGACATTTACAAATGTATCAGTTGACCCAAAGATACTAGAAATAATTCCACAACTTCTAGACATTTATCAAAGATGGCTCAAGCCCATACAAACTCACCATGCGGCATTTACAATGATGGAAGGAATGGCAGAGTTTGCAGTCAGAAGCATCCTAAAAGATGACAGAGACTTTCACAACTACTTGGTAACGTTTGCTAACACAGACATATCCTCATATCAGGTAAGAAAGAGCATGGGAATGGATTTCACAGAATATGTGTCAGGTAAGCTTGGAAAAGACACATACAAGACACTGATTAGCAATCCTCCTACAACAAGAGAGCTCAAAAATCCTGAAAGTTATCTTAAAAGAATATGAGCGATTTTGATCCATTTGTAGCAGAATGGATTACTTATGCAAAGAGTCCGCAATACTCACTTGTGGAAAAATGCCTAAAGCTTGCCCAGACACTAGAATTTCCCGATCTTGATCTGAATCACTATATTCAAAAATTAAATTTCATGGGAGAAGAGCTGCGAAACTCTGTTTCGGATGTGAAAAATCCAACGTATCTTATCTCTATGTTAAATGAATACATGTTTGATAATCTTGGTTTTCATGGCGATAGTGATGATTATTACAACCCTAGGAACAACTTTCTAAATGTAGTAATTGACAAGCAAAGCGGCATACCAATTACTCTATCAATAATTTACAGCCAGCTTGGCACCCACATAGGACTAGACCTAAGACCTGTTGGTTTTCCAGGACACTTTTTGGTAAAATATTCAGAAGAGATGATACTTGATCCTTTCAACGGAGGCATTCTGTTAGATGTTGAGGATCTGCAGGAGATACTTGATACCACATATGGCAGCGGTATCCAGTTCAGCCCAGACTACCTAAATGAGATAGAGCCAGAAAAAATATTGATTCGGATTACAAACAATCTAAAAAATTCCTATATGCAGTCTTTTAATTACAAGATGGCCATGCATTGCATAAACATGGTTCTAGGGCTTGCCCCTGATTCGCCAGAAGAGATCAGAGACAAGGGAATCATCCAGTCACGACTGCTTCAAAACGAATCTGCTATACAATCACTTGAGCAATACTTGGAATTGGCACCTGAAGCAAATGATGTTGATTATGTTTTAGATTTGATAAGAAGTATAAAGGAAAAAGCTAATCAATAATTGATTTAACGTCATTTCCTTTCTTTATCAGTCTGTGTTCATATCGTACAATCTTGTTTCTCATTGTACCTTTTATGATATCCACTTCGTGTCGAAGTGTTGCTACTTCATCTTCAAGCCTAGCTACTCGTTCGTAAATGGATTCTTCTGCACCTTGTGACATATACCCAGTCTGCGCTAGATCTGATCTTAAAAATTTATGGTTTATTTTGTTGAGGGTTTTGTCAGTATTTTGCTACAGGTCAAATTCGCCATTGCATGCTTGGCACTTGCCTTTCTCGCTGCCAATCACGCCTATAATCAAAATTTTGCCTATTGTCCCACACTTTGGACACAAACCTGTTGTAATGTTCTTTGGACCACTTGTTCTTGGTTTTACTGTTTTTCGCCTTACCATTATTGGAAAGAATCTCAAATTCGGTTTATTAAGTCTAAGTGTTATAGATCGCAAAAAGCGCGGGGAGTGGGATTTGAACCCACGGGTCCTTGCGGACATGGGATTAGCAATCCCACGCCCTACCAGGCTAGGCGACCCCCGCACAGATGTGCTGAAATTTAAACTGTTAATTAATCTTGGTAGATAATTTACCTATTCTTCACCAAAACGCTTGTAGTTTTCAACAAGGTCTTTTAGTGACATTCTTTTGCCACCAACGATTTTAAGGTCTACTTTGATCTTGCCTTTTTCAATAGTAATTATGTTGTAGGTATTTGCAAAAAGACCTCTCATCCTTTCAGATGATGCAGTACCGGCATTAGCAATAGTCAAATGTCCAAAATGCCAAAACCACGGCCTGTGCTTGTGGCCACAAATTACCAAATCTATCTTGCTTGCAAGTGCAGTACGCAATACATCACCAGAATCAATCACTGTAACCCTGTCAGTGCCTGTATCTGGCACACCAATCAGGTGATGGTGCATGGCAAGTATCTTTGTCTTACCTTCATATTTTTTCATGGTACGCTCAAGCCAGAGGTTCTGCCTGTACCCAACCTCGCCTTCATCCCTGTCAGGCCTTGCAGTTCCAATAGTTACAAGTATAGTATCTTCATCAAGCTCGTTTACAGAGTCTATAGGAAAGAATTTTTTGAACAAGAGATATCCTGTGTTTCTATAATCATGGTTACCACTTACTGCAATTATCCTGTTGGTCTCAAACTCTGCAAATTTTTTCTTGCATTTTTCATATTCCTTGAGCAAGCCCTCGTTAGTTAGATCACCTGTTACTACAATAGCAGAAGGCCTGAGTTCATTGACTTCAGATACCACTTGATCGAAGACATCCTCTTGGAATTGTCCTCCTACGTGAATGTCTGAGATTTGAACTATTTTCATATAATTATATCATCAGAGAATTATGGTTTAAGGTTTGGGATTTTCTGTGATCTTATTCCAAGAAAAATTTCTATAGAGTTAAATATACTGGATCTGCAAGCTCGCCTGTTTTGGGTAAAAAAGCTGCTGTGATAAGAGGCGACGGTATAGGACCTGAAATAGTAGACGCAATGCTACATGTCTTAAAATTATGCAACACTCAGACTGAATTAATTTTATGTGATGCAGGCTCTGAGCAATGGGAAAAACATGGCGGAGAGACATACATTCCTGATTCTACCATGAATATACTGGAAGACTCTGATGCGTGCTTCAAGGGACCCACCACAACAATTCCAAAACCAAATGCACCAAGAAGTGTTGCAGTCACGCTACGCCAAAAATTTGAACTTTATTCTAACATCAGACCCATCAAGACATACAAAAGAATAACCCCAGACAGATCGCTTGATTTTGTTTGTTTCAGAGAAGCCACTGAAGGTCTTTACACAGGAATTGAATTTAAAATATCAAATGATGCTGCAATAGCAATAAGAAAGATTACAAGACAGGGATCTGGTAGATTCATCAATTCTGCATTTTCATGGGCAAAAAGATACAACATGAGAAAAGTTGTAGCCATAACCAAGAGAAATATACTAAAAGTTACAGATGGAATTTTTTGGGAAGAGATTGAAAAAGCAGCCAAGGTAAATCCTGGCATAGCAATAGAAGAATTGTATATTGACAACATGACTCAGCAACTGGTCATAAAACCAGAACAATTCAACGGAGCTGTTCTTGTAAGCACCAACCTGTTCATGGATATCATATCTGAGCTTGCGTCAGGCATAATTGGGTCAATAGGATTAGTATATTCGGCAAACATGGGAGACTCGTTTGCCATGTTTGAAGCTGCACATGGAAGTGCCCCTTCCTTCAAGGGTCAAAACAAGGTAAATCCGACTGCTGCAATATTATCTGGTGCTTGGATGGTTGAATACCTAGGGGAGGCCCACATAAAGGACGCAATCTTTGCAGCTACAGAACAAGTCATCAATGAAGGCAAATCTGTAACATTTGACATTGGTGGGAGTGCTACAACTACAAAAATGGCAGAAACAATTGCAGAGATTGCAAAACAAAAGTTGCGAAAATAATTAAATTCTAGCGTTAAGTCTAGAGCGAGTAGATACCACTAGAACGGAGGAGACTGCAAATATCAAGATCACATAAGACAGCGGGCCAAATTCTGGAACTGTTGCATTTCCATTTAGTGTAAAGTTTTCTGATGCCAGATTTTGTTCTTGGCCTACGTTAATCTTTGGAATGGAAATGATGTCGTATGTATAGCCTCCACTTGCATTGTTCTGTCCGATAAGATTGTCAGCTGCTGCTTCAAAATTCAACCTGTACTTTCCAGGTTGCGGGTCGTTCCATGCAAATGTTACTGGAGATACCTGCTTTGCTGGTATATTTTCAGTAGTGATGTTGTCATAAAAGAGAAATCCACTGTCGTTAAGTATGCGTAATCTGAAAATTATCGAGTTTGCATCAGTGCCTCCTGTATTTTTAATCTGTTTTGTCATCACAAGTGTTGGACTCTGATTGCCTTCTCTAGTTATCAAAAGTGAACCGTTAATCCATCCAAGCTCGGCATGAGTTGGACCTTCATTATTTACAACAACTACTCCGGAAGGCCACATGTCTGTCTTATCGTAATATGGGTATTTTCCTATTGTACCAAAGAACTGTGTAAAGTAATGACCTGGAAGTATTTGTCCGCTATCAAATAATCCCATAGGACCATAATTTGATGTTCCTGTTGTAACAGTATGGGTTCTGTTATCATTGTTTATCCATGTAACAGTAGAGCCTGGAGTCACGTCTATCTCAAAAGGCTTGTAGCATGAGAGATACGGCAGGCAGTGGTTTGATGTCCCATTGACAATTACTACCTGAGCGTCCGACGCATATGCACTTCCTGTCAACATGAAAAGACAGGCAAGTATTGGTACAATACCATACCCCACATACCTTAGTTTCAATGAATACAATACAACCATTTTAGAGATAAACCCCACTCATATCTTATACGTAATGCTTATTCGCTTTGAGATAGATTTAGAGTTTGATACATTCTACAAGCACTAGTTCTTCAAAGAACAGTTTCTTTTTTGCAATTATTTTTATAGAAAAACCAAGGCTCTCAGTCCTTTTCATTAATTCTGTATAGTTTGCAAGAGATGATGTTAGGTATACCAGCTTGCCTTTTTGCTTGACTACATTACTTGCTGATTTTATTATATTTGTAGTAACATCAAGCCCCTCTGTTAGTCCATCTACTGCAGGATCAATGATTTGATCAGATGGCAGATATGGCAAGTTACATACTATTAAATCAAAATTGCAATTCAGGGCGTCTGCAGCATTACAGCAAATGCAATTTTCTACAATCTCGTGAGCTTTTTTTAATGCATTAAAGTTGATATCAGTTGATACTACAAGTTTGAAATTGTCAGATAGAATTTTTGCAAGAAAACCAGACCCTGTGCCAATATCAAGTGCTGTACTTCCCTTTTCATTTTGGATATAATTGGCAAGAAAGAATGTATCTTCTGCTGGCCTGTAGTAATCATCAAATGACTTTTTTTGCAATCTCAATTATCTCTCCATCAGATAGATCTTCTAGTCTTTTATCAGAATCTACAGTCAGGTCAAATTTTCGTGCAATAGTTCGTATGGTCTTTCTCTTAAAGGAAAAGAGCTTGTTAGTAGCTGCTATGACCTCTTTTGATATCTTTTGTTTTTGTTTTAGATAGATTACTACTGAATCAACATTTGGCCTAGGTTGGAAGTTGGTTTTTTTGACATCCATGATTTTTTTCATTTCCATGCAATACCTAGCAATCACAGAAACTGCCCGTCTGTTCTTTCCCTCCCCTACAAGCAATTTTTGGGCAAATTCACTCTGGACCATTATTACTGCATGAGAGAACTCCTGTTGTACAAGCCATTCTATGGCATTTCGGCTCTCTGAATAGGGTAGATTTGAGACAAATACAGTAAAATCAAGATCATCCATCTCAAAGGCATCACCGTGTTCTAAAGACAGATTAGAAGTGGCAGAAAACTTGGCCTTTGCATCCTTGTAAAGCCCAGAATCCTTTTCAACAGAGATTACTCTTTTTGCTTTTCTACACAGATACGGAATCAGTATTCCCTTTCCGGTTCCCACTTCAAGAACAATATCATCTCGTTTAATGGCTGCAAGATTAACGATAGACTTTGCAACAGAATTTGAAGTTAGAAAGTGCTGCCCAAGTAAGCGACGCTTATTTTCTGACAAAGAGATTCATCCTAGATTCACCGGTGATCTCTTCAATGATTCTTTTTGCAACTTGTTTTGCAGGTTCTTTGAGTCCCACTCTTCCTTGCAAATCCTTAAAGTCAGAAAACTTTCGTTTCTCTCTTTCTGCAAGCATTGTCTTCATGTAGGTCTTTCCAATTCCTGGAATCAATTCTAGTGCATGTATCCTAGGAGTCAGGGGCTGTGCATTGTTTAGATAATCCATAAATCGCTGTTCATTTTGTGTAACTATCTTTTCAACTACCGATACTAACTCGCTTTGTGCAGAAGATGATATTTGATTATATTCCAGTCTTCCTAGTACTGAGAGAATTTTTGTCCTTCCTTCCTTTCCAATGTATACACGTTCTCCAATTTCAAAAGTAGAATTTGGCATTGCAAGTAATTCCAGTATAGTGAGTCTTTCCTCTCCTAATGCTGTAACAATGATTCCATCTCTTCCGCGCACGGTAGTTGATTTTCCTCTAGTTACAAAATCTAACACGTATGCGTACTCTTCATACTTTCTAGTTTGAGCTCTCTCCAAGAAAACTCCTGCTCCTAAAACTAGGTGTTCTCCTTGATTATCTTTAGCATCTTTTCAAGCGTCTCTGCTAGAATCAATTTTTTCCAGCCAAAAGTAAACGCTCTCAGCTCTGCCTCGGTACTTGGAAGATTATTTACAATTTCAACTGCTTCTTCGTCAGTCACAGCACATTCTTTTACAAGTTGTTGCTTGAGTTTCTTTCCAGCCTTTGAATCAATTTTTGTAAATTTGGTAACATAATCATATGTCCATCTCTGAATTTGATCCATAGATTCAGGATCTACTTTTTCCATAATTTCTTTAACTTCCGGAATAGAGATAGGTTGTTTTTTCTTAATTTCTTCCATTATTATACACCAAACGGTTTGATATGGTCTAACCTAGTGATTAAGGTTTTTGTCTTGTTGCCAAGTTTTACTGCCAATTTTACTGTTCTACGTCCCACTGCATTTACAGTACCTACCTTGCCGTGATATCTGCGATGTGGAAGAGCTTTGTGTTGTGACGGGTCTATGATTACCAGAACTTTGTCTCCTACCTTGTACTCTCGAAGTAAGAAGGATACTCCTCTAACCCCATCTTTTGTCATAACGGATCTTGCCTTGTGCATAAAGCCGTGAGAGTGACCTCGTGGTTTCTTGGTAGTCATATCGCTAGGACTTCAGTTGACCTTAATTTAACACTTACTGGCTAGAAAAAGGAAAAAATCGGTTTGTTTTGGCACTTGAACATCTACGACAAATAAAGGAAATAAGGATTGGACCTATTCTTCAAGTCCATCTTTCTTTTTCTTCTTTGTATCTTCTTCTGAATCTGCGATGCCGCCCTCAGTAACAGTAAAGAGCACTTCTTGTTCTGGGTGGTGTGGACTGTCTACCATTCTTGCAATTCTCTTCTTGCCAGACTTTTTCAGGTAAACACGATAAGTTGATGCGTGACCGACAACGTTTCCTCCAACTGGTCTTGTTGGATCGCCAAAGAACGTGTCTGGAGACGACTGGACTTGATTGGTAGCAATTATTGCAATATTGTATGCTTCTGCAGTTCTTGCAAGTAAATGCATAAACTTGTTTAGTCTTTGTTGTCTTACGGATAGAGTTCCTCTGCCAAGATACTCTGCCCTGAATAATCCAACTGCGGAATCCACTACAATTAGTTTTATCTTGTTTTCTTCTATAACAGGACCAACTTCTTGCATGATTAGCTCTTGATGAGAGCTATTGTATGCTTTTGCCACTATGATTCTGTCAAGGGCTTTTTCTGGTTCTATTCCCTTTGCTTTTGCAATTGAAACTATTCTTTCTGGTCTGAAAGTTCCTTCAGTATCAATATACAAGACTCCACCATCGAGTCCACCTTCTTCTTTTGGCTTTTGAACATTTACACATAATGTGTGACAAAGTTGTGTCTTTCCAGAACCAAATTCACCATAAACTTCGGTGACTGCCTGTGTCTCGATTCCTCCATCAAATAGAGTGTCAAGTGAGTTAGTTCCAGTAGAGATCTTACCTATATCCTGTCTTCTTTTGTAAATCTCTGTTGCAGTGACAAACTCTTTTTGGAGTTGACCATTCTCAACTAGTTGTTGTCTTGCCTTGTTTACCAGTTTTACAGCAGCATCAATATCCATGCCGGTGATTTCTGATATGTCTACAGGACCTCTTACAACAAGATCTAGTATGTTATGGACTCCTGCATCGCTAAGCTTCTTGGAAGTTACGGGGCCTACCCCTTCTAGACTTTCTAATCTTAAATCATCCATCTTACCGTATGTTACGGTACGAGTACCTAATAAAGATATTGATTTGAGGAACTGTTAGGTTTGCGATTGTTTTCTAAACCTGTTAAGATCGGTTGGTAAGTTTAAGTTTTAGAACCTAGTTTTCTCAGCGTGGAGAGAGAAGATAGAGCTAAAGTAGATCAAGCAAAAGATAACATGCAAAAGAGGATCTCAGAACTTAATGAGATAATAGCTGGATATGGTTTAGAATCAAGAAATGCAACAGACCCAGAGATAAAAAGAAGGGCTGATGTAGACAGTGGAATATTGAAGCAAGTAGTTGTGTTGTACAATCTAGTTTCTCAAATGGGGGATCAAATGAACAAACATGCGGTTACTATAATTAATCTAAGAACAGAGATTGAGCAACTGAAAGCCGAAATAGAAAGCCTGAAAAAATAGTTCTCTAATTTCATCATATTTTATTTGATTTATGACACCAGACGAAACAACTGAAAAGTTACTCAGTTTGGAAGATGTTTATCCCTTACTGCATTTTGTATCAATGTAACCCACTTGTTATCTCCTTCTATCTTGATGCCACAGGCTTCACTAGGAGTTTTTCCCTCTAATCCCATGTGTGATCTGAGATAGGTATTCTTTTCTTTCTGTCAAGTTTTGTCCATTTATACATCTGAGAACTTTTTTACCAATTCTTTAATTCCTTCATACAATAGTTGTGGATCTTTCTTTTTCTCAAAATCCGTTAATACGTTTCCTATATCTTCTAGAAGATCGTCTGTTTTTACCTGGTATTCTTTGAATTTCTTTTTTACTCCTAGTGTAGGGTCGTCCATACTATACTGTAATATAATTACACACAATTATGTTTTCTCTAGTTCTTCGCGATACAGTTCTATTCATGTGTACATGTTTGACTTGGTTTTCTTTCTCTATAATCATCGCTACTTGTAAAATTAATATTTACAAATTGACTAGGTTATGCTAGCAGGCTTTATTTCCACATCGTCTCGATTATAAAATATCTTCTCACTTGTTATGGTAATAGTAGAGTTTCGCTTGAACTTCATCTCTCTTCCATTACCTATTGTATCCTTGAAGAGAACTCGCGGGTCGTTATTGATATCAACAGAATAATGCTTTCCCTGCTTGGTCGGTTTTGATTCTTGGCAACCTCGCACGTCAATTAATTTGGAACAGCCAACAGAGTTGGATTCAGATATAGACATTCAAAGATTCCCCGTCTTTAACTATAAAAAAGGATTCTGTTACTGGGTTAAGGGAGTTTTTTGTAAAATACAGTAAAATTATGATTTTACTTTCTTCTTCTTTGGCCTGGTTTATTTTGTCCAGGAACTCGTTTTAGGATGAATCTTTTTCTAAAATTATCACGATTTCTTGCACTGCCAATTTCTCCATGCCTTTCTCTTGCTGGAACTTTTGGAGTTTGGCCTCTAACTTTACCTGCTTTAGTAAGCGATCCGTGAGTTGGCACGAATCACTTTGTCTTTTAATGCAATTTATGTATTTGGTTTCTACCAGTATTTGGCTTTGATTGTTTCAATTACTCTTTCGTGTTCTCCGCCTTTCTTTCTTGCAAACTTTTCCATTGCACCCAATGGAACACCACCTAGAGATTTTGCAAGTGCTGTGAACAACTTTCTCTTGACTGTGCTGTTGTGTCCTGTCTTGTCCATGAACTTTTGAATTCCATACTTGAAGTTGTGCTGCCATGTCTTGTACATTACACCCAGCTGAGCTGCAGTCATCTCATTTCCAATATCGAAGAACTCTGATTTTTCAAGTAATCCAATTGGAACAAAAGTCAAAGGTGTTGTAGTAAACATGGATTCTGGCTGTTCTCTTTCTAGTTCGTTTATGAGGCGTATTGTCTCCCATGCATCCTCTTCGGTCTCTGCATTGTCAAGGCCCATGATGAGTGTAAATGCAGGTATCCAGTGATTCTCGTTTAGTGTCTTTACACCTTCTTTTACAACCCAGTGCCATTCTTCTGGTTTGTATGGTGATAATTTTCTATCAGCATATTTTCCGATTAGTCTGAGGCTTCCTGTCTCAAATCCACACTGAATTCCAATCTTGTTCTCTACACTTGATCTGATAATTTTTGAAATGTTTGGAATTAATTTTTCATCAGCTATTGCACCTGCAAGTGTACCGTGAGTAGGATTTGTGTGAACTATACCAGTAGACATTACTGCCGTGAATAGCTCTTCAAGTGCCTCCCTGTTTGGTGCCATGTTCTTTGTCTTTTTCGGGTCAAGACCGTACACAAAGATATCATCACTATGCAGCCAAGCATTTTTTTGTCCGCCTTTTTTTATGTTAATTTCAATCTCTCTTTTTACTTTCTCTGGAGGATAGTATCTGAGAGGTCGTAAAGTAACATCACAGAATTTACAACCTCTACCACAGCCTCGCATGACCTCAACCATTCCGTGCATGCTAGGTTCCACAATATCAGGAATTTGATCAATTTCAGGCTCATCCCAATAATGGATGAATCTTCCGTGAAACTTGTCATTATCTCTTCCAAATTCTTTTACTTCAACTTTGAAATCACTTTTAACAAAAGGATTCATGTTATCAAATTCTCCGCCGATTAGTTTGTTAAAGAATTGACCTGCGTGGCCATCTATTTCAGGAGCAATGCCACCAAGCTCTCCTTCCAATACGGCATACAAACCATATTCTTGGATTTTCTTTGGATCATAGTTGTATTGCCAAGTTCCAGATGCACCAACAATTACCTTGGCATGGCTTCCATTCTTTTTCTTTGCTTCATTGATTTTCTTGTGTAAATCTGCGTTGTAAAATTCATCATATGACGTCTGTTTTCTACCATAAGTGAAAGTCATCGTAACAGGCCCCATTCCTAATGGGTCCATTTCGTATGTACCAACAACTTCGGTTTCAGGACCGATGAATTTGTCAATGTGATCTGGATGTGCAACTACAACATCTTCTCTTCTGTAGCCATCTCTCAACAGAGCAGCCTCTACTTTTCGTAGTCCATATGGTGCAAAGTTAGCAACTCCATTTGTATGTGTGATTGGATTACAAATGAAATCGAAAAGTACCTTAGGAGTTACTTGATTTTTTAAAAGAAAATACCACATACTGTTCTTTGGTCTGTGAGGATCAATTGCAGGAGCACATCCAAAGAATGTAGCTAAAGATATCCCACGATAAGGCGACATTAACGTACGATCAGCACTTAATACAACTTTTGGGTGACCCAATTTTCAATCTCAATGAATTTCTATAGCATTTTAAGGTTTCCCGTATTTCCGAGTCTAAAATCTAATAGTTTTCTAATATGCCTGACTTACTTCTATGAGTGTATCCAAATTCCTTGTTTGTAAGCAAGTATTGGCCATCAAACACCGTGCCATCTTTGCATGCCAAGACATCGCCAAAGCAACAACTTCCGCAGAGTCCCATCCCACATTTCATCATTCTTTCAATACTTGCTTCAGCATAGATTCCTTTTTCAAAAGCAAGTTGTACTACTTTGTGCATCATTTTTTCAGGTCCACAGGTGTAAACTGCATCAAATGTACTTTCTTTGAGCAATCTTTGCATTACGTCTGTTACTAATCCTGATTGTCCATGTGTTCCGTCCTCAGTTACCACTAGAACTTTGTGTTTGTTTTGCTCTAGAAGTTTATTTGCCAATCCATCAAAGAAAACTTCTTGTTTTGTTTTAGCTCCCATTATTACTGTCACATCATTAGTCTTTTTCAAAAATGTCACTAGTCGCATTAGAGGAACAAGTCCGGTTCCTCCTCCCACAAGCAATAATCTTCCCTGCTTTATGGTAAAGGAATTTCCATATGGCCCCCTAACTCCAATTTGTTCACCTGCTTTTACAGAATAAAGTGCTGTTGAGGACAAGCCATGTTTTCTAACCGTAAAGGCTGCTTTTCCTTTTTCTTGGGATACCATTACACTCATTGGAAGCTCGTTTGTTCCTGGAATCCAAACCATTGCAAACTGTCCTGGCAATACATTTGCTAAAAAGTCATCAGAAAAGACCAGAGTACGCACAGTTGGAGTTTCATCAATTACCTTCTCAATTGTGACCATGGTTGAGGAATCAGTATTTCTTTGCAATGCCAACCATATCACCAATCTTCTGAAAATTTTTCTTTTCCATGTATTTTGATATTCCGCTGTTTATTTCAGAGAATGTTCCAACCCATTTTTCTGCAATGGCACTTCCAATTTGTACTGCGCTAGCACCCCCAAGTATGAATTCAACTGCATCTTCCCAGCTTGACACTCCGCCACATCCCATGATTGGAATGTCAAATTTTGACGAGATTTCATAAACACATCGTACTGCAATTGGCTTTATTGGAGTTCCCGACAGTCCTCCTATTTTGTGACTAAGAATTGGCCGCATAGTTTCAACATCAATTGCCATTGCCCTTACTGTATTTATTGCAGTTATCGCATCGATGCCTGCTTCACAAGATGCTCTTACTGTTTCTAGATAATCAGATGAGCCAAGACCTACTTTGGCTATTACTGGAACCTTTGATGCTTGTTTTACTTCTTTTACTATTTTTTGTACAAGATTAGGATCATCGCCTACTTCAAGTCCTACTTTTTCAACGTGAGGGCATGATAGGTTTAACTCGTAAGCAAGAACCTTGGCGTTCTCAAATTGTTTTATCATAAAAGTAAAGTCTTCTGGAATAGAACCGACCAAGCTGACAACAATTGGAATAGTTTTGTTAGATGAGATCATCTTTGCAAAATATTCTGCTCCAGGATTTGAAAGTCCAACCGCATTTAGATATCCACTTTTGACTCCAACTACAGTAGGATTTGGATATCCCTCCCAAGGTTCCTTGCTTAGTGATTTTGTTACAAGCGCACCTGCTCCTTCCTTATATAAGCGAGCAAAAACTTCAAGTGAAATACCAAGAATGCCTGAGGCAAGCATTGTGGGTCGTTCAAGTGATATTGGCCCCACATTTGTCGAGATGTCGGGAGTCACTTCTAATTATAAAAATTGGTTCTCTTATAACAGTTGATACGAGTCCTCTAATGTTACCTTTTTTAGTAAGACATGGAAATGCCTTGTATGCATTCTGTAATTCTAACAGAGCTCGGCATAGCAATTTTTGATAACAACAAATGTGTAAAATCAATTCCATTTAGAAATTCTGCAAAGGAATACATCGAAGTAAAAAAGGAATTGGCTAACATTAACGAGCTTGAACAATTCCTTTCCAAGATAGGAACAGGCATATCTGTTAACGACACAAGCCTTCTCAAAATACTAAGGAAAAAATCAATAGATGCCGAACTTATGGAGGAGAACAAGATTGAAACAATCCAATCATCCAAACTCAGAGTTCTTGTAGATTCGGGTTTTGCAACAAATGAAGGTGATGCGAGGGGAAAATTAAGAGAGTTTGCAATGCAACTGTCCTCTTCAAAGGTTACGGAAATATCAGAAAGCCCCGATCTTCACATCATTCAAGCCATTAACGTATTGGATGAGACTGACAAGATTATCAATCTGTTAAGCTCAAGACTCAGAGAGTGGTACGGTCTTCACTTTCCAGAATTGGATAATCTAATTGATACAATTATTGGTTATTCTAAAATAGTTCTAGCTGGTCGTAGAGATGATCTCAATCAAAAAGTATATGCTGACGCAGGATTTCCTGATGAAAAGGTAGAGATGTTGTCTCTCTTGCAAGCAAAGAGCAGGGGAGGTCAAATTTCTAATGAAAATCTTGCAATAGTACAAAGCATTGCAAAACAGATCTTGGAATTGTTTGAGTTGAGGGCAACTTTAGAAAAACACATAGAGACACAGATGCAGACAATAGCTCCAAATATTTCTGTAATTTTAGGAACTTCGGTGGGGGCCAGGATACTTGGAAGAGCAGGCAGTCTCAAAAGACTAGCCACCATGCCTGCAAGTACGATTCAAATCCTAGGAGCAGAAAAAGCACTTTTCCGTTCTCTGAAAACTGGTGCACAGCCTCCAAAACATGGTTTACTGTTCCAGCATACTCTTGTTCATGCAGCTCCCAAGTGGCAGCGGGGTAAGATTGCAAGAGCAATTGCAGCAAAAGCGGCTCTTGCTGCCAGAGTAGATGTCTTTGGAGCAGGAAGAAACGATACACTCTTTGAAAAATTAAATGTAAGAATAGGCGAGATTGGAGAAAAATACAAAGAACCTCCTGAGAGGCCTCCAATACCAGTACAACGCCAACAACGTAGACCTTTTGAACGCAGAGATGGAAGACAAGGTGATTTTGGCAGACAAAGAGACAAAAAGAACGACTGGCAAAAGTCAAAACGAAGGAAATTTGGAAAACGAAGAAGGTAACATTTTCTGGGTTAAAATAGATGGAGAAAAAAAACTCGCTACTTTAAATCTCGTTCCAGGAAATCAAGTTTACAAAGAAAAACTAGTCAAAATCAGTGACGAAGAATTCAGGGCCTGGGATCCGTTTAGGAGTAAGCTTGGTGCCGCCATAATGAATAATCTTGGAATGCTTCCGATAGTTAGAAAGTCACGAGTTCTTTATCTTGGAGTCTCCACTGGAACTACTGCAAGCCATGTTTCAGACATTGTAGGTCCAAGCGGAATTGTATTTTGCGTCGAGCACACAAGCAGAGTTGCACGAGAATTTCTTGACAGAGTTGCATCTTACAGGGCAAACATTGTACCCATTCTTCAAGACGCAAGAAATCCTAAAGAGTACTTTTCAGTGTATGGGGGAGTTGATGTTGTTTATGTAGACATTGCACAGCCAGACCAGACAGAGATTGCAATACTAAATTGCAAGACATATCTAAAAAAAGACGGTTACATGATGCTTGTAATAAAAACACGAAGCATAGACGTTACTAAAGATCCTTCAGAGATAACTCGCAATGAGGCCAGAAAATTAAAAGACAATTTTGAGATAGTCCAAGAGCTTAACTTGGAGCCGTATGAGAAGGATCATAGCATGATTGTTGCAAAATATCTAGGATAATTAGCTCATGCCAAGCAAGATCTTAACTGGCTTCCAACTCTTTCTCACAAATTTTGGCGGTACACCATCCAAGTCAATGGCTTTTTTTATGAAATTCATTGTCTTAGAATCTGACGGATAGCCGCTTCCCACATCAAAATTTTTCCTTATCTTCTCAATAGCCCTGTCTCTGTTCACCTTGGCTATAATAGAAGCTGCAGAAACTACTGGAAATCTCTGATCAGCATGATGGCTTGAGTATACTTTGTTAATGTGAGCAAGTTTCGAAATTAACAAACCAAATCTTTTTGGATTTACATCACATGAATCAACATATGCAGAATCAGGCTTTAGTTTAGCAATTACTTTGGCCATGTATCTTCCCTCCAGTTGGTTTAGCGCATTCTTTTTTACGCTTTGATCTATTATACGTGGAGAGATTTTTGCCACATAGTAATCATCTACGATTGCAAGTATTTTTTTGTACAAATTCTCACGTGCATAAGGGCTAAGCTGCTTTGAGTCTTTGACCCCAATATCAGAAAGCTGTTTTATTTTTTTACGCTCTATGCGTATGCCTGCAATAACAAGCGGGCCCAGTACTGAGCCTCTTCCAGCATCATCAACCCCGCAGACTAACATTTGAATTGTTTTTTCGCTAGATGTATTAAATTGTGTAGGTCTTGATTTTTTGTACTCACTTTTCTACAATGTACAATTTTAATGCTTTCCATGAGAGTGATTGGAAGTACTGCGGTTTACATGTTCATACAGGGCAGAAGAGTTTGACGTGTGCGTGATACCTGATAGTATTTGATCTATGGAAGCTTTGTTATTTATTTTCGATGTAGTATTTCCATCTTGATTTGAACCAGAGCCTTTGCCATGTCCTAGTTCAATGACACTATTTCTAAAGTCTTTGAAAAGTGTTTGAAATTGTTGTGTTTCTGTGTGGGATTTTTCTTTAATTGCTGTCATTTCATTTTTGCGCTGCTCAGTTATTGTTTTCTTCTCTTGTATAGATGTATCATGAATTTTTGCATGAGTTTCTTTTATCGAGGCAAGTGTTTCTTGCCTTTGTTCTTTAAGTAATTCTTTGGATTTATGCACAAAATCAGAGGTTTGTTGGCCTATACCTTCCCCTGTAGCGCTAGAATAGTCTACAAACGAAAGTGTGCCATACTGTGAAGAGGCAGAATTGTTTTTGCTTGACTGATCTTCTGATTCAGCTGATGACAATCCCATTGGTATCATTAGTGAGCCTGTTAGAAACAAAAGAAGAATGAATGTCTTCATGATTTTGATTCGTCGATTTTTGTACTTAAGGTTCGGGTAGGAATCATCAGTAATGTAGAAATATCTTTAACTGTAATTTTTATTCTTCAACAAAATAAAAAGTTCTCATCAAGAACAATGTTTACCAATCCATAAATATATGAAAACCAAGTTTACGTGTTGAAAACTATTTTATTTTTAGGGTTTGTAGCGATCATCTTTTTTGCAGGTTCAATATTTGCAACTCAGGCCAGCACCAATTTCAAGGAACACGTACTCCCGTAAATGGAACAACGTATGTTAACACCAACTATAGAGTTCAAGTTGCAATACCAGACGGTTGGAGTGGTGCTGAGATAAAGCGAACCTCTGGTTCTACATCTTCCACAAGAGAGCATGGTGGAACTGGACTTGGTTTATCTGTTTGTAAAGGCATAATTGAAAGTCATGGTGGCAAAATCTGGGCAGAATCAGGAGTCAATGGGGGAACTCAAATTCACATCTTATTACCTGTTTTAGATCATTAAATTTTACAAAAATTCCGTGGCTTGCCTGAGCGTTAGTGCGTACATTTTAACTTATTAATTCATT
Source organism: Nitrososphaerota archaeon (assembly GCA_028867755.1). Lineage (GTDB taxonomy): Archaea > Thermoproteota > Nitrososphaeria > Nitrososphaerales > Nitrosopumilaceae > Nitrosotalea. The sequence continues at coordinate 168,141 of JAGWFT010000002.1, read as the reverse complement.
TTAGATTACATCATGCAGTTGGAATCAGATCTTGCCGAGATAGTTGAGGGTACAACCAAGCTCCTAGTACCTAAGGAATCATTAGTAGAGAAAGCCCCTCCCAGAGAGCCTGCTTTCTTCAATCCAAGAGCAAAGGTGAGCAGAGACTTTTCAATAATAGCATATGCTACTTTCCTAAAAAATTTCAAGGGACCAAAAATCTTGCTTGATTCGCTTTCAGGCATAGGTGCAAGAAGCATCAGAGCCGCAAACGAATTGAATATTATAGAAAAAGTTTTCATCAATGACGTAAACCCAAAGGCCTTAGAGATTGCTGAGAACATTGCTAAATTAAACAATGTTACAAATTGTATTTTTTCTGAAAATGAAGCTTGTAGGTTTCTTAGCTTGCACTCCAAAAGAGAACAAAGAGGAGCAATTGTAGACATAGATCCTTTTGGATCTCCATCTAGGTACCTAGATTGTGGGATTAGAGCTACATTTCATGGTGGCCTTCTGTCTGCCACAGCCACAGATCTTACAGTATTGCACGGATTATTTCCTGTTGCTTGTAAGCGAAAATACTATGGTGTCCCAGTTAGAACTGAATATGGCAATGAGATTGCACTCAGACTAATTCTTGGATGCATAAGCATGGTTGCAGGAAGACTAGATGTAAAAATAGTACCGCTATTTGTACAAAATAATATGCATTACTACAAGACATACGTCAAGGTACTTGTCAGAACAGGTGATGACGAGGAAATAGGCTACATATTACATTGTAAAAAATGTGGCAATAGACACATTACAAAAGAGACTAGCCATGAATGCAAAGTTTGTAATTCAAAGGCAGAACTTGCAGGTCCACTCTGGATTGGAAATCTCTACACCAAGGACTTTGTAAATGACATGATTGTTGAAGAAAACCAATTTCAAGTGGACAAATCATGTAAAAAAATACTAGAAAAATGCAAGGCTGAAATCGATATGCCTCCCACATATTTCACAATTGACGAGATAGCTCACATAAAGCAGTCTGCACCAATTTCACTTGCAAAAACAATAGAAAAGCTTCAAAAATCTGGTTTTAGAGCAAGTGCGACAAGTCTTAATCCTGCAGCCTTTAAGACAGACGCACGTGTAGATGAAATCTTGGCTATAATCTAATGCCCAAGATATCCCAAGCAGATATGATACAATTCACTACTTGTTTTTCTACTTGCTTTTGGTTTCTTTAGCTGTACTTTGGCAAATTTTTTCTTCAAATAATCACGAAATTCATTTGAATACTCGCCGTCAAAGACCTTAAACAATGCATTTCCTTTTTTTGCAAGAACATGATCCATTATTTTACTTGCGGCATAATTCAGAGAGATTTGTCTGCCGTGATCTATAGACCACGTGCCTGTAATCTGTGGAGAAAGATCACATATTACAGCATTTACCTTTGAGCCAAAATATTCAAAGACGGATTCTACAATTGACTCATCTTCAATGTCTCCTCGTATTATGTGAGCATTTGTGATTTCTTCAACAAAGGATTTGTCAATGCCCATAACTTTTCCTCTGTTTCCTGCCAATTCAAGAGCAACCTGAGTCCATCCGCCAGGAGAACACCCTAGATCTAATACATAAAATCCCGGTCCAATAATTCTGTAAGATGTGTTTAGTTCTTTGAGCTTGTATGCAGCTCTGCTCCTATAGCCTTCCTGATGAGCTAATCTTCGGTATAAATCTCGTCTTGCATCTAATAGTTTCATTTCTTTTTCGTTTTAGAATTTGCAAATTCAGTCAAAACCCATTGCTCTATCAATGGACAAGTTCTTGGGCTCACTTCGCCTTCTACTGTACACTTTTGTTCTACAGGGCAGATAAGACATGGTGCGGATTCAATTGATTGAGTACTAACAGGAACATGAGCAATCTTAAGTTTGTATGTCCACCTTCCGTCTTGTAGAATTTTTTCCCTTTTTATAAGATGCTGTCTTTCAAGTTTTAGAGCAAGTCTTGAACCATCTCTGCTTGAGAGTTTGAGTTTCTTCCACAGTTCGCTTTGGAACATGCCATCATCTCCTCGTTTTGCGACATAGTCAAGCACTGTTGTTTTGAGTTTTTCCATATCCAATCCTTCAATCTCAAAGTTTTCAATCTCTTTTTCATCAATTTCTTCTAGCTCCTCTTCGGTAAGCTCTACTTGTTTTTTCTTTGCTTCGAGCTTCTTTTTGTCTGCCTTTGACATCTTCTTTTCTTCTGTCTTCTTTGTCTTCTCTTCTGCTTTCTTTGATTTCTTTTCTTCTGTCTTCTTTGTCTTCTCTTCTGCTTTCTTTGATTTCTTTTCTTCTGTCTTCTTTGTCTTCTCTTCTGCTTTCTTTGATTTCTCTTCAGTTTTTGATGATTTTTTTTCTGTTTTTTTAGCCATAATTATATCCCAATAACGTTTCCTTACAAGTACTTGGTCAATTGCAATATAATAACATATAATTCATTTATTGAACGTTAAATGTAGCAGTCACGTTTATGTCATTTTGATATGATTTGTCTCTCATATCTGCCACGATCTGGTAACTTCCTGTGCTATTGATAGCTGGAGAAAATACCTCATTAATTGGCAGAGTTGAATTATTTTGTACAAAACACTGTGAAAAGTAGGCATTTTGAGCCACAGCTTGCTTTGTATTTAGATTGTAAACTGTCATGTACAAGTCTCCACAGTCAAAAGAAGTGTTATTCACTCTTACAGTAAAGTTAAGTGGTGCAGATATCGAATATGAATTCAAAAGATTTACTATTTTGATATCTTTGCTACCTTCTTGAGCAGGTAGGATTACAAAGTTAAACTGCCACATGTTTAGTTGTTTGTCTGGTTGTGCCAAAACATTTGATAGAACATAACCACCAAGTATTACTGAAATAACTACAGGAAGTACAAAAACAACATAAGCTATTTTTCTTGCACCCATTTCGTAATCTAACCACTTGAATTCCCTTATATCTATTTGGTCGAAAAATGAATCCTCATGATAATTTTGACGAATAAGTTAAATCATAGACTTGGCAATAGCCGCTAGATGCGACTTAGGAAATTTAGAGTTAGAGCTTATCGTTGCATTCATGATTCTGGTGAAATTAAGGTTGGAGATTTGGCTGCATTTGTGGGAAGAAATGAGAGTGGCAAGACAACAATACTTGAAGCTCTAACTTTACTAAATAAAGATCAAAAGATTTCAGATTTAGATCTCTGTGATGAAATGACAGAGGAGTTAAAGTCTGAAGTTAGGCTTGCCGAAGGAGATTTTGAATTCAATGAAAAGGAGATTACACTAATTAGAGAAAAATTTCCAAATCTACAGGACGTAAGAAAAGTTAAGATTTACAGGACAAACAAGAATCCGCGCGTTCAATACGACTTTGGAGAGATCAAGATAAGCGGCGAAGCAAGCAAGAGGCTCAATTCCTGGGAAAATTTCGTAGAAAGAATACAGGATTTTGTCAATGCCATGCCAAACCCCATAAGAATACGTGTAGATACAAAATTCCTAGTCACCCCCCCACCAAGAACAAGAGATGTTTTCATGAATATGATGGCAGAATTCAACAACAACATATACTTACTGGCCTCAGAGGATCCACGCATAATATCAGAATGGAAAAAGATCTATGAAGATTTGGATTACATATTTGATAACATGCTGATAGGAACGACTGAAAGGTCTGCCTTGGAGAATTTCATCGAGGATAGATTACATCCAAGGTTTGTCTATTTTTCAGACTACAAGAAGATACTTGGAAACATTGACCTCGAAGAGTTCTTGAGAGAGACAAAGGGAATTAGGCCAAAAGGACTGGAGTATATAGAAGAGTTTGACAAGGCCGAAACTGTCATGAATTTATTTTATCTGGCAGAACTTGACGCACAAAAACTTGCAGATGCGCAGGATAGTCCTTCAAGGCTGATAAAACTGCTTCACACATCAAGTAGAAAACTTAGTGATAGACTCAATCCAGCATGGAAAGGAGATCCCATTCATGTAGAGTTGAGATGGAATCCAGGAAATATTTTGAGTGTAGTAATATCTGATGTTCACAAGGATGGAACCGTTACCAATACAGGTCTTTTGAATAGAAGAGCTGAAGGATTCAAATGGACATTTTCTTTCATAGTAAACTTTGCAGCAGAAACTCAAAAAGCAGAATTAAAAGAAGCAATATTGTTGCTTGATGAGCCAGCAAGAAACTTACATCCTGCACAGCAGCGAGGCATATCTGATCTGCTCAAAGGTCTTGCCGGATCCAATCAGATACTGTATGCTACACATTCACCGTTCATGATATTTGATTATACTCCTGGAAATCTTTTGGTTGTGGAACTCGATAAAAGAAAGCACCTAAGTCATATTTACTATGATTACTGGAATGCAGACGATCAGACATTAATCCCCATACTATACGGTCTTTCAAGAGGACTGACAGAATCAATTGTAGACAGACAGATTGGGTTTAATTCAAGACCAGTAATCATTGTTGAAACAATGTCAGATTGCATGTATCTTAACGCATTTGACAAGTTTCTAAAAGACCCAAACCTTTCCATGAACCCATTGAACATAGTTCCTGCTTATAGCAAAAACTCTGTCATGTCTTTGGCCATATTTTACAGAAATCATGGATATGATACATTTGTATTGCTTGACAACACAGACGAGTCTGGTCAGATTGCCGCTCAGCTTGAATCAAATCAATTCAAAAAGGTACAAATGATATTCTTTGAGCTTGGTGGACAGGCAAAGCAGTTTTTGGAAGATTTGGTAATGGATGACGATTATTTGTATGCTGTAAATCAAACATACGAAGTAAAGCTCAGAAAAGAGGGATACAAGGCACTAACTAAAGATGTGGTCTTGTCCAAGGGGAAAAAAAGCATAATAGATAACCTAAATGAAATTTGGAAGGAAAATCAACATCTAGGGTGGGAGAAATTCGATAGAGAGGAAATATGCAGATACATATGTGAAAAAATATCTATAGGTGAGACTGACTTTTTAACTGATAAAACCAAGGACCAGTTTAGGTCTTTGTACAGGTTAATAGCTGAGCGCATAAGACAGAATCAAAATCTAGTCTCACAGGCAACAACACGCCATCCATGAGAGGCATCTATTTTTAGAATTTTTATCGTACTCACAGATCACACTCAAATCAAGATAACCATGAATGAATAAATTATCATTAAGCTTTAATTTAGAGGCGAGTTGCTCTTTTGTTGAGTATATTGAAGTCTAGCGTCATTCTTGCTTTAATTATTAGCGGCATGCTTGCCATCCTCATACCAGCAGCACATGCCTCATCAGACTTGGTCACAGTAACTGCAACGAATGTAGGTGAGAAAACATTGCTCCAAATTACTAACAGTGCTTCAAACACTTCAGACATTACATCTTTTACTTTGCAGATTAAAAATGGAGATTTTAAATCGTTTACGTTAGGAAATGGGTGGATTGGAAAGAAAACATCTCCTACCACAATAGCTTTTTCTACTTCAATCCCAATCAATCCTGGCAACTCTATAACATTTACAATCAGTACGGATCAGCAAACACCAGATCTTGTATGGACTGCATCCAATGCAAATAACAATCAACTAGGCACAGGTGAAATTGGAGCTCCAGAGCAACAGAACCAACAACAAAATCAACAGCAGAACCAACAAAACAATCAACAGCAAAATCAGCAAACTAACCAACAATCAACAAATCCTGGAATATTAGGAATGTCAAATTTCAGAATAATACCCTCAACACCAGCGCCTGGCTTCGATATTCGCATTATTGGTCAAAGTTTTGCATCATCGACACCTCTTGATTTGTATCTAGGCAACCAAAAATTATACTCTTTTTCATCAAATAGCAATGGTAACTTTGTAGTTACCACAACAGTTCCACAAAATCAACAACCCGGAAGCGTAGATTTTGTTATAAAAGATCAGGCCAACAATCAGAAAACGTTCACTACAACAATAGTGCAGGCACCACCATCTCATATAACTGGCCAACAAGCAATTCCATTAACTGTGAATGTTAACCCCATATTGCATCCTGGAGATACAGGGGCAATCAATGGAACTTCAAATCCTGGTAGTACCGTAACAATTTCCATATCTGATTCAACTGGAACAAGCATAACAACTTTTACAGCAACAGCTGACAAAAATGGAAACTATTCAGTTTTACAAACGATTCCTATCGACAGACCATTTGGCAAGTACACAGTGATATCTTCTGATGGGAAACACCAAGTTACCAAGGATTATACCGTAACAACTATACATCAAATTTCAATATCAACACCACAGCAGAAATACGAGCCAGGACAAACCATAGAAATCAATGGTACCGCCATATCTAACCAACCTATAGCTGTTATAATAACAGATCCGACCGGAATTCAGGTATATGCAAAAGATGTTAATGTCACATCTGATGGAAAAATTTCATTAACATATGAAACAAGCGGTACTGCTATCATAGGCACTTACATTATAACTGCATCGCAAGGAACAGATTCAGTTCCACTCTATGTCGGAGTCGGAGCTGATCCTGTAGCACGACTAACAGCTACTTTGGACAAATTAAATTACCAAGTTTCTGATAAACCAGTTCTCAACATTTCAGCACCTCCTGCTTCAACATTAAATCTTGTAATAGTGGATCCTTCTAACCAAGAAAAGTTTTCTGACACTATTGAAGTTGGGACAAATGGAATAGCCACATATTCATTTAATTTAACATCTTACACTCCAGGCATTTATTCTGCAGTACTTACTAGAGGCAATGATAAAGTAGCAGAGTCCTTTGCAGTAGGACTTCAAACAGGATGCGGACAGATATCGCTTAGAACTGTGAAAGACACGTACTTCCCAGGAGACAACATACTTCTTTTTGGAAATGCCAATGCCGATTGTATCCTACAAATTGCTTTGACAGACCCAACTGGTCAAGAGACAAAATCTGAACAGACATTTGTTGATAAATCAGGAATTTTTTCGGCATTTGACTTTAGAATACCTGATGATGGTTCTCCTGGAACTTGGGAGATAGATGCTACAAGCGGTATAGATCACAAGAGTTTGCCCATCAATGTAAGATCTCAGTCTTTAATGACAGTCCAATTGGATAAAAATCCTCCAAACTATTCGGCAGACAGCATTGTTCAGATTTCAGGAAGCGGAGTAGGTCAGTCAGTGGGTGTAATTATCAAGATACTTGGAGCAGGCAACTCTACACTTGATACCTTACAAATACAGTCAACAAATCGTGGAGACTATAGCACAGAGTGGATAGTTCCAAAGACTGCTAGCCCTGGAATTTATACAGTACAAGTGAAGACCACAGTTGGAATAGTGACTACACCTATAACAATTCAATAAACTCCAAATTAAGAAATATTTTTTACATCCACAGATTGTGAGACAGTTGTGAACCTAAAAGACAAAATTGCGGAGATTCCTGATTTTCCAAAAAAGGGCATTTTGTTTAGAGATATTAGTCCTCTTTTAAGAGATCCAGCCGCACTTTCACTTGTAGTAGACGAATTCTCAAAGCGCATACATTCTAACGAAGTAGACGTCTTTGTTGGCATAGAATCAAGAGGCTTTCCACTAGCTTGTGCATTGGCCCTCAAATATAACAAAGGGATGATAATGATAAGAAAACAAGGAAAATTACCAGGCCCCACGCACAAACTGACATACAATATAGAGTACGGTACTGCTACCATGGAAATTCAGAGTAGTGCAATCAAAAAAGGCGAGAAGATCTTCATATGTGATGATTTACTTGCAACTGGTGGAACTGCAAAGGCTGCAGCCAAATTAGTTGAAAAATTGGGTGGAAAGGTTATTGGTTTTGCATTCATTATAGAACTAACAGACCTGAAAGGATCTAAAGTAATCAAGAATTATCGACACGAGACATTGGTGAAATATTGACCGAACAGGCTGAAATTGGAATATTTGGTGGTACTGGGATTTATGATCCAGGGTTACTAAGCGAGAGTAGAGAGATTACAGTAGAAACTCCTTTTGGAAAAACTTCTGATTCAATAACAGTTGGAATTTACAAAGGTAGAAAAGTTGCTTTCATGCCAAGACATGGAAGAAAGCATACAATTCCTCCACATCTGATAAACTTTAGAGCAAACATTTGGGCCTTCAAGGAAATGGGCATAAAGCGAATAATAGCACCATCAGCTGTTGGCAGCCTGCAAGAGAAATTAAAACCTGGGGATTTTGTAATTCCTACTCAGTTTATCGATTTTACAAAATCAAGAAAATATACTTTGTATGAAGATAATAAGGTAGTCCACATATCAGTTGCTGATCCTTTTTGTCCGGAGCTTCAGACCTCAGTATATAGTGCTGCAAAAAAGATGGATTTGCACTTGCATAAGGATGCTACCTATGTTTGCATAGAAGGACCGAGATTCTCTACAAGAGCAGAGTCCAAGTTCTACAAAAATGTCATAGGAGCTGACATCATAGGAATGACCCTAGTTCCAGAATGCCAGCTTGCAAGAGAGGCTCAAATATGTTATGTCTCAGTTTCTACTGTTACAGATTATGATGTATGGGCAGACAAGCCAGTAACTGCCAAAGAGGTTTTAGAGACGCTCTCAAAAAATGTACATACCACAAAGAATCTTCTTGGAATACTTCTCGACTTGATCCCTCAACAAAGAAGTTGTTCTTGTGCCAAGGCATTAGAAGAAGCAGGGTTTTAGCTATCTGCAAAGGATTCTTTTGTAAGGCCCTCAGGGAGAGATATATCCCCATGAACTAGCTTTTGTTGCAGTTCACCTATTACTTCATCTACATCATAGCCGAGTTTTGCCAATTCTTTTTGAACAGATTTTGAAATCTTTGCCCCAATATTATGCCCCCCTATTCTTCCAAAGGCTATAGCGCTAAACTTGAAGGAATTACCATCTATGATAAAAATACCTGTTATTTTGGCTGCCATTTGACTGCCATGCACATTGTTGATATGAACCTCAAGATTCATAGTATATTCTATATCTCTATTGCCTTATTTACAGAGTTTTCAATTAAAAAATTCCAGTGCTTGTCATCTTCTATTTTAAAGTCTTTAACTTTAAGAGTAACAACTTTTTCTTCCAAACACTCATGTTGAATTTCATCATCTTTTTTAATTTTAACAAGTTTCCATTTTTCCTTGTGTTTTTTCAGATTACACAGAAGAACAGCCCATTTCTGATCTGAAGATATTTTTGGCATTCCTACATAATCAACAATACTCTCAATTCCAAGTTGTTTTTCTTCACAAAAGATTTTCTTGCACTTTGCACAACGCCAAGTGTCTACAGAACCTATGGTCCTTTTTTCATAGTTTATGTTAGTAACCCCAAAGTAAACTATCTCATGTTTACAGGAATCTTGTTCTCCAGACATCGTTCCTTCTCAATATTTAGTTCTATTTAGTTCTTGCATCATCATATGGTTTTTCTAAAATAATTGATATGTTGTCTACCAATAAATTCTTTTTAAAAGTAATATTTTCTCTCAAACACATTCTTCGATACATATTAACTACAGCAAATCTTGGATGCATGGATTCAAACTCTGTCTTTGTTATGTCTATAAAACCTCCCAAGTCAACAAGACTTTTTGCAATCATAGATGCTTCCAAGTCTGATATTCCAAGACTTTTTGCAATATCATTTGCAGATCTTTTTCCTTCTTTTACAACCAAAACGAAAACTTTTGCTTGCATTGGAGATAATCTGAGTTCTGAAGCAAGTTTTTCTTCAACGTCATTTATGCTTACACTCACAAATTCTGAGACAAATTTTGCCATAATTAAAGATGCTCAAAACTATGAAATTAAATAACGAATGTGATCAGTTCTATTATGAGACTAATAGTAGGGATAACAGGTAGTTCAGGCATTGTTTATGGAATAAGAATGCTTGAAGTCCTAAAACGCTGTAATGTTGATGTTCATCTAATAATGACAGAATGGGCTAAAAAATGTCTGGCATTAGAAACAGATTTTGATTTAAAATATGTCAAATCATTAGCAGGTAGCTATTCTGAAGATTCCAATATGGCTGCAAGTGTTTCAAGTGGAACGCACAAAACAGATGGAATGATCATAATACCTTGCAGTATGAAGACACTTTCAAGCATAGCTAATGGGTATGAAGAGACTCTTGTTGCACGAGCTGCTGGTGTAACCATAAAAGAATCTCGCAAGATGGTAATTGTTCCTAGAGAGACCCCATTGACAAGCATTCATCTTGAAAACATGTTAAAGCTTGCAAGAATAGGAATAGTAATTCTACCTGCAATGCCTGGATTTTACAACAAACCAAAAAATGTAGATGACCTGTTAAATCATGTAGTTGGAAAGTGCCTTGACCAATTTGGAATTGAGCACGATCTTTTCAAGAGATGGGGAACATCAAACCCATCAATTAACGATTAAGTATACCTACAGAGAATAAACTAGAATATCATCTTGAAAATTCAACGAGTATTTATATTTGGATGGATGATTGCTTATACAGAACAGATTGACCAGCTACAAAAACCGATATTCTAACGATAAATCGTTTGATTTTATAATACCACTGATGGTTTTGCTCTTCTTAGGAGTCGTATATGCACTATCATTGAGAAATGATTCTGGATATGTTAGCTTCATTTTAATTGGAATAACAGCTGTGATTATGATCTATTGGGTAAGAGTGCTCAAGAAAATGACAAAAGACAGTCAGCCTCAATATGCGCCTAAAGAATCAGAAACAAAGAACTGGGTCTACGATCTAATTAAAGGCGATAATGAGATTGTATTTGTAGCAGAGGTCCCAGGTCCAGAGGATCAGGTTACTGTGAGATTAATTAGCGGAATCTTGTATGTGCGTGGTTCAGGTCACTTTTCAAAGGAAGTTCCAATTGAGGCGACGCCAGATATGGCCATACACGACTTCAAATACAGAAATGGTGTACTAACGCTAAGAATAAAGAAATTAGAAGCTCTTTGATTCTTCCAGTTTTGCTGGAAGATATTTGTCAGTGATATTTGTCAAGCCATATTTTGAGAAGGCCTCTAGTTCTGCTTTTCGTTTGAGTTTTAGAAAGACTTCTAATTGTTTCTTCCAATTTCCTTCTTGATATCTTGGATCTTTTTGTAAATCATAGATTCTTTTAATGTCAGACTCTGTCATTGGAATGGTTGGAAGTTTGTATTTTTCAATATCAGTAGCCCACACTCCAAGCCATTTGGCATCTGGGACAGTTAGTTCACGTAAATGTGCAGCATTAGCTGATCCAGATTTTATAACCATAGCAATATGTTCACCATATACATCACCGTCAGCCAGAATTACTACTGGTAACCCCATTTCCTGATTCAGTCTCCTCAAGAGATTTCGTGTAGATCTTGGAGCCTGACCAGCAGTATCCACAATGATTGACTTAAATTTTTTGTGTACATTTTCTTCTACAAATCTTGTGAAAAGACCACCCTTCTCAATTGCGATGACCAATTCAGCGCTAGTATCCACCAATTCTGCACTACTAAGACTTGGCCCTATGAGATATCCATCAGGATGATCAGAAAGATTCATTCTTTTACCTTCATAGCCTGGTACCGTATATTCAATAGTCAAATCTCCAAATACACTGCTTCTTTCCTCAGGAAAGATATGGAATTCTTCACGAGGGCTTGAAGTGACAGCTTCCAAGTCTACTATGATATTATCTGATTCTGGCTGGTCTTCAAAATCAATACTGAATGCTTGCGATGAATAGTAAATGTCTCTCAGTGTAGAGGATTTGCCCTCTTTTACTAATCTATTAACAAAAAATGCAAGCCATGCTAGCTGTGTGTAAGAACGAAGTTGTGACATGTTTCTTGCGCTTCTGATTGCGCTTGCATTTCCAAGAATATACTGTCTTAGTTTCTTGTCGTAGACAATGTTATTTACAGATCTACTTGGAATAACAAACTGCGGAAATTTTCCATGGTCAAGATCTTCATAGATGTTAAGACCTTGCTTTTGCAGTAAGGAAAGAAGTTTTTCCTTTTTTTCCTCTGATGTTCTATGTTTAGACTTGTTCTTCAAATTCACTTCCCATCTTTATCAGTTGTTTATAATTTGGTTCCTTTTTCTTTCCAGACAATTCTGCTGCAAATTGTGCGATAAGTGGAACATATTTTGCATAAAGGTTTGCTCTTTTCTTTGCCATGTCTGCTGCTCCCTGCCTTGACATGTGAACAGCAAGTTTTCTTGCTAAATATTGCAACGCATTTTTTAGTTCACGTTCAAGTTCTGGTCTATCTGCAACGTTTTCTTTTCCTACAGTCTTATACGGAATTCTAGTAGAGCAGATATGAGAGACAATAACAAGAGGTGGATCTCCTTTTACTTTGTATCTACTCCAATCCATTTCATTGACAATCTTTAGTACAACATCGCTTCCTTCATCATAAAGCAGAGGAATCCTGTTGGCAAAGCGGTATACCTTGAGCCCAGATGATGGAATATCTCCCCCGTATGCAATACCCATCTCCACTACAAATGGAAATCCAGAATATGCAGAAGCACTGCGTTGCATTACAGAAGCAAATTCAGGGTTGAAAAACTTCATAATTCCCTTAGAAAGAGGTTCTTCTCCCAATGGTGCCAAGCAGCTTGGGTCAGGAGACAGGAAATCATCGAATTTTTGCAGTGCATCAGATAATCTAACTAATTCCTCGTTGGTCATACTACCTATCCTTCTTTCAGGTTTTAATTTTGCAAATTCACAGAATTTTTCTGCAGTAGTTGGCCCTATCCTTTGGAATCGTTTAGTCAGAAAGGTAAGCAGAGTATCTCCTTGAACTGTGTTTGCAAGTTGCTTATAGTATGGACTCTCTGGATCAAGATCTATTGCGTGAGATTGTGACTGACCAAAATCCCAATAAGTGATTTTTTTATTAGCAACATCAATATCGTCAATCCGTATCTTCTGCAACCCATCAAAATCTACATTCAAAAATGACATAACGGAAACTATTATTCTCACAGGCCTTGATAGGTCAGACCATCTCTTCTGTGCTCTTTCAAGCATATCTTTAGTTCCAAGATTTTTCTTTTGTAAACCTAATTCCTTCTTTACTTTCCCTATCATATTATCATCAAGTACAGGAATCTGATAATGAGTATCTACTATCATCCTCCTGATTGTTTCAACATCTACACCATGTGGATGCGGTTTGATTATTGTAGGTGGGGGTGGCATTTCTTTTACAATTCTTGGATAATGTGATTTTTCGCCAGATGGATCTTCAAATGTTATAGAAGCATAAGGTGTGATAAGCGATGTTTGTGAAACATAATCACGTACCTTCAATCCTGCTTTTGAGTAATCTCCCTCAAGCACTATACTTACAGACAGTCCTGTCTTTGTTGCCTCTTTTGTGTTATGTTTTAAAATCACAGGTTTGTTTTTCTGGATATCAAGCAACATCACAAATTCATCAACTGTTTTTCCATCAGAACAGCTTTTGACGGTCACTGGTTTGTTTGTAGTTATTTGACCATACAGTATAGCCATTGTAGCACCAAGACCAAACATTCCTCTTGCCTGCTTGAGCCCAAATTTTGAGCCATAAAGAACAGTTCCAAACGCATGAGGTACATGTTTTGGATCTATTCCAGGACCGTTGTCTTTTACCGTTAAAACATAATGTTTTGGGTCTGGTTGTTCAGGATCTACTGCTTTTATGGATAAATGTATGTCTGGCAGTATTTTCTTTTGATCACATGCATCAAGCGCATTCTCTACAAATTCTCTTACTGATGTGTATAATGACCTAGTAGGATTACTAAAGCCTGCAAGATCTCTATTTCTGTAGAAAAACTCACTAGGCGAGATTTGGCTAAAGGTTTCTTTACTCAAAGATGTTTTCTCCTTCCCAGAGTTGTAATTTTTCCATCTTTTGTCTTCTCCTTGATTCTTGAAGATCGTTGTAAACTTTCCCATGAGTACTTCCATTTGAAAGAGCAGTAATAGCTTGAACAGCAGATCGTAGTTGCTTGCCTTCTCCAATTATAGCAACAGTGCGACCATAAACAGAGAGAGTGGCTCCGCTTAGTTCTTCAATATTTTTTCTAACTCTTCCACCTTCACCTATTATTCTGCCCTTGACTCGTTCAATTTGTGCTGTTGATTTTCCCACAAATTCTCGTAAATCAATTATATGTAATGAGTTTTCGCCTTCAAGAAGTCGCATGGCTTTGTCAGGAGAAAACCCACGACCTATTGCCAGTACAATCTCTTCTGCTTTGAATGGCAACACATTTTCAACATCACCAGCTCCTCTAATAATAATCTCTCCTGTTTGACCATCGATTGATAAAGAAACTGAACATATTTTTTCTATCTTGGCCTTTATTCTTCCAGATTTTCCTATTAGAGCCCCTACTCTTTCAAGAGGTACTAGAATGGTTTTTTCAAAGATCATTTCATTATCCTCTTTACGATATCAGATGGATTTGTAACTGTCAATCCCCTTTTAACAAAGAATTTAGTTATATTTTTAATGTCTCTCTCAAGAAATTTGATCGCATTAGGATGTCTTATATCTATGGCAGATCCAAAATCAAAAACTAGTAGCCCTTTTTCTGTCTTGAATATGTTGTATTCAGAAAAGTCTGCATGTACTATCTTTGCCTTATTGTACAAGTCTTCAATAATGGATATAGCATTTTCATAATCTTTGTAATCAACTTCAGTCTCAACCAGGGTGGGTTCAGGTACACCATTTTTACCTACAAACTCTAGTACAAGCACATTTTTTATCACAGTTATAGGCTTTACACATGGCAACCCCATCTTGAAGCATTGAGTTAGGTTCCCAAACTCTTTTTGTGCCCAAAGCTCAACCAAATGTCTTGTGCCTTTCCTTATTTTCGTAAATCTAGGATCTCCCAGCAAATACGGATATCTCTTTTTGAAGTTCGAAGTTGCTACAAGATATATCTTCAATGCCAAATCCTTCCCAGACGGTCCAACAGCCCAATATGTTTTCGATTCTTTGCCTGAACCTACAGCACCATTTACATAAGAAATTGTTCCAGAGTTTTTTAGTCCTGAAAGAGTCATCATTGTGGATTTGTCAAAAACCTCATCTAGAACTTTGTTCTTGTCAAATCCATCTTTCTCTGATTTTCGTTCTCTTTCTTTTTCTAAAAGTTTACCGTCAATTCTTTTTGCTAACTTTTTTTCAAGTTCATCTGTCAACATTTTGAATTAAACAAACTTGGTAAAATTGATTGCGCTATTAGAAATCTTTTGCCAAGTGGCCGTTTTCCTTTAACCAATCTACCTGTGACAATGTGTATCTCCATGTGATATCTCCCCTATCATCTGCCTTGAAATCCCAAGGTGCTATAACAACAATGTCATTATCACGGATCCATATTTTTCGTTTCAGTTTACCACGGATTCTTCCCATTCTTGTTTTTTCATCAGTACATCTTACCAAGACGTGATCACTACCTAATAGTTTGATAACTCTACCAAGCATTTCTCCCTCTTCAGGTATTTTCATTTCCTTCAGTTCGCTTTCGTTTAACACCTTACGCTTTCCCAAAATTATCAGTCTTCGATCTGCTCAGTGCGTATATAACTGTTGTATTTGTTAAAATTTAAAAACCAGAAGGAATGGTACACCGTTAATCTTTTTGACTCCTTTTGGTGATCCTACTCCAAGTTTTACAGACAAAGCAATTGTTTTTTCTCCAACCATGTTGATGATAGAAGAATGCAGTAGTAATTGTTCTGCTTCTTTTTCATCTACTACTCTCTCTGAAAAATAACTTGGAGTCAGGTTCATTTTAAAATCTGATTCAACGAGTGTTCGTCCGACAAGATCAACGTCACATATGTTTAGCATTCTGTTACGTTGATGATTAACAATTTTTACACTAAAAGCCATTATGCGTATTGGCCCTTTAGAGACGACTTGGCACCACAGGCTTCACAAACAAGAAAGTGAACGCGGTTAGATTTTTCTACTCTAGTATCAGGACTCTTACATGTTGGGCATTCTACATACTCTTTGACATATATGTTCAGAAGAGATGTAAATTCCTGAGGCTCCTTTTTACCTACAAACACAGCTTTGTCACCTGCAAATTGAGCTGGAGTGGCAAATTCTTTAGAAAGATACTGAAGTATTTTTTCAGGCTCTCTGCGCAAGATCTTTGGAAATTCTGAAAAGTTACGAAAGAATGTCCTATTTCCTTGCCACATGATATCTACTTTTGGAAGTTCAAATCTAGATGTAGTATCTTTTCTAGTTTCAGATACTTTATCTTGTACTTTTTTTAGTAGTTTTTCATAATCACTTTTTGTCAACTGCCTATTCAAAAATAGTGTTACCTATATGGATTTACTTCAAAAAAGAAGAAAATGGCACTTAAGGCTTTCCTATTCGAAAGACATTAGTGCCACACTTTGGGCAGGTTCCCTTTACCGCAGGTCGTCCATTCTTTAGCTTAACTTCTTTTGGATTTGCGATCTCGACTTTCTTCCTGCACTTTACGCAGTATGCTTGAGTCATTTCGTTTTCTTACGAAGGAAGTGGTATTTAGCAAGACGCTGTAAAAATTATTTCACTATACGCTAGAGGCTGTTAAATTTTTACAATGTCCTTCTTAGATCGCATGTGAAGAATTTATATAAATAGTTGCATTTTTTTGATATTTCTTAGATTGAAATGATCCAACTTGAAGAAATTAACAGATTGACTAATTGAATCATCAAATTGTTTTACTGAGTTATACTTTTAAACGTCTTAAAGAGACTCATCTGAATGGCAACCAAAAAAGGCATTGTCATCACTATAATAATACTCGGTGCCATAGCAGCCGCAAGTTCTGTCATATGGATAATGCCAGAAAATAGAGGACCGACTTTTGTTGTATCAGACTATGGAAATGAGATAGACGGGGTAAAAGAGAAACACCTGTTGATAATGACTGAGATGGATTCTGATCTAAAGAGTTTGTTAAACAATACTCTTGCACCTGACGACTTTATAGCTAGAGCACAGACATCATCGTCTCAAACTACCTCCCTTGTAACTGAGCTTATAGAAAGTAATCCTCCACCTGAATGGAGGATGAGTTATCTCAGCTATGATGAGGCTTTGAAAAAGTACAATGATTATCTCACAGAGACCATCTCTCTTGCCAACAAGATGAAGGGCAACATTTCTTCTAACGACCTGTCAGATGAGATGTCAAAGTTAGACTCGTTGGAGAACGATACTAACTCATTTATTGCAAAATCTAATGAGACAAGACCCTGAGATTATCAAATATGGTCTCATGAGAGGGTCAAAAGTTTCTTCAATTTTTGTAATATTTAGTAGAAATTAGATTAATTAATAGGAAGTACGATTTTCGTATGTATGTCTACCAAGGAGACAAGCTTACCAAAGAGCAGTACAGAAACAAAAACCAGCAGGTTATTGGTAATATGTGTTGATAGAGATGATGATATAGGAAGTAAGGCAGGTGTTGCTACTCCAGTGGTAGGACGAAATGCTTGCATCGAAGCAGCACAGAGACTAGCGCTTGAAGATCCAGAAGATGCAGATTCTAATTCCATTTTTGCAGCTGTTAAAACTTTTGAAGATTTGGTAAGCAAAGGATACCAAGCAGAAGTAGCAATTGTTTCTGGAACAGAAAACAAGGGAGTTCAAGGAGATGAAAAAATTGTTTTACAGGTACGAAGCATTGTAGAAGCATTTTCAGCTAACGGCGCAGTGATTGTGTCAGATGGAGAAGATGATGAAAGTGTAATTCCAATAATTCAAAATGTTTTACCTATCGTATCAGTCAAACGAGTTGTTATGAGAGTCAGTAGAACTGTAGAATATTCTTATGCAGTCTTGGGAAGATATCTGAAAGCTATTGCATTTGATTCAAAGTATTCAAAATTCTTTCTAGGAGTTCCTGGAATTTTATTGGTAATTGGAGGAATCGCAACAGTTCTTGGACTTACTAAAGAAATTTTTGCAGTAATGGTAAGCGTTCTAGGAGGGGCATTTCTTATCAGAGCATTTGATATCGACAGAGCGTGGACACATTGGACAAAGCCAACTCCTGCTGGATTCATAAGAGTATTTACACTTGTGGCAGGAATTATTTTTGTTCTAGCATCGGTAACAGCTGGAATTGGTACTATCACTCCACAAATATCAGCAGCAAAACCAGATGAAGTACTCAAACTGATCAT
This sequence comes from Nitrososphaerota archaeon, assembly GCA_028867755.1. Taxonomy (GTDB): domain Archaea; phylum Thermoproteota; class Nitrososphaeria; order Nitrososphaerales; family Nitrosopumilaceae; genus Nitrosotalea. The sequence goes on along the minus strand of JAGWFT010000002.1, from coordinate 149,849 downwards.
GAACAAACAAACAATGGGTTTGTTTTTCTCCGGAATGTTGCCATTTCTCTGGATGGGATTTGGTTGTATACTCGGAGGATCATTGCTGAGTAGCTGGTTTAGAGGAAGCATGAGATCAATTACCGACATACTAAGAATCATCGTGCTTGTAACTCTCTACCCAATAGTTGCACAATTTGCTACAGTCATGACAAAAGGTGAAAGCCCGTTCACGCTAATCCCGCCATTGCTTGCAGGCCTAGCAGTAATACTGATATCAGCGTCACTGCTCTTCCACAAATATAGAAGGAAGAAGGGTGGCGAGGTACTATCGGAATAAAAGATAAGACTTTCCAGTTGGGTGGTTTTTACACACTTTATTCTAGGAAGCTTGAAAAAGAAATACGGACTGGAGAGATCCCAAAACACATAGCAATCATACTTGACGGTAATAGAAGATGGGCTAAAAGAAACCTAGTTTTGAAAGCAGATGGACATTTTAGAGGAGCAGACGCAGTTGAAAAACTGTTAGACTGGTGTGAGGAGCTAAACATCAAGATAATCACTCTTTATGTCCTGTCAGCAGAAAATCTAGCCAGAAATGATGAAGAATTAGGTCAGCTTTATGAATTGATTAACAAGAGATTAGAGAAACTGTACAATGATCCTCGAATTCATAAAAACCACATGCGAGTAAAGGCAATTGGAAGTGTTGAGCTGCTACCAGATTTCCTAAGAGAAATCCTAAACAAGCTTGAAACAGTGACAAAAGACTATGATAACCATTATCTCAATATAGCAATAGCTTATGGAGGGCAAAATGAATTGGTTGATGCGATAAAGAAAATTGCTACTAGGATCAAGGATGGTTCTCTTGATGTGAATCAGATAGACAAAGATGTAATAGAATCATGTCTTTACACATCACATCTTCCACAATCATCTCCTGATATGATATTGAGAACTTCAGGCGAGAAACGACTGAGTGGGTTTTTAATGTGGCAGAGTGCCTACAGCGAGCTTGTTTTCATGGATGTTTATTGGCCAGAATTTAGAAAAATTGATCTTATGCGAGCTATCAGAACGTTTCAGAAGAGAGGCCGCAGACTGGGCAAATAAAAAAGAGAAATACTCCTAGTTTTAAAATTACAATCATATGCTTGAAGAAAGATCATCTGGAGCAATTTTATACCGTGAAACGCCATCAGGTAAATTCTACTTGCTTTTGAACTATCCCTCTGGACATTGGGATTTTGTTAAAGGAAATATTGAGAAAGGAGAGACATTCAAGCAGACAGTCTTAAGAGAGATCAAAGAAGAGACAGGCATAACTGAGGTTGATTTTGTAGATGGTTTTCAGAACAAGGTGGAATATCATTATCAACGAGATGGAGAACTAGTACACAAAGAAGTTGTTTTCTTTCTGGCAAAGACCCCAACAGAACATGTTGAGATATCACACGAACATCTCGCATTCACATGGCTCAAATTCGATGATGCACTGAAGAAATTAACGTATAAAACAGCTCAGAATTTGTTGAAAAAAATAAGCGAGTTAGGATTCAAGACTTAGTTGCTGGAGCTTTTTTGCTTCTAGGATCTGGTTTTTAGAATTAAGAATTGTCCTTCCTACTATTAGATAACTAGATCCTGCTTGCAAAGTCTTGTTTGCGTCTCCACCTTGTGTTCCTACACCTGGTGAATAAATTTCACAGTGACCTCTAACAGTTTTTTTTACAGAAGATATGATATCGGGTACTGTAGCTCCCACAACTATGCCATCAACATTTGAAGAGTACGACCATTTTAAGAATAAATCATGAAGCTTTTGCGTTTTTCCTGTTCTAGGATCTTTTATGCTAAGCCCATATCCTAACTTTGCACCTGGATGACTCATGTGTACAAGCGTTATCACGCCATGTCCATCACTATGAGCAGTCTTGACTAGTTGCTTGAGATTTTCAAGTCCCATTATGGGATTTGCTATGACTGCATCAAATCCGCATTTCCAAAGTCTCTGGATAGCAATCATGTTTGTATTTCCGATATCGTTTAGTTTGATGTCAGCAATTGTTTGTAATCCTTTGCTGTGAGCAAGTCGATTTATTTTTGTTAAGCTTTTGTCACTCAAAGGTAGTATAACATGAAAATTGAGTTTGATTGCGCAGAGATATTTGTTAAGCCTGTTTATGTTGGCAATTGTTTTTTTTTCTAATTTGCCAACATCAGTGTCATCTAAATCATTTGCAAGTATTATTCTACTCTTTCCTGAAGAAGCTTTTTCTATTCTTTTTCTAAAACCAATCATAGCTTGACTAGTGGATGTTTACCTTTTAGCTTTATTACCTTAAGGTATGAGTAACCATGTTCATTTAGACCACTAACAAAGGAGGGTTCAATGCCATCCTTACTTGAATACTTTAGGAATGGTTTTGCAGGTTCATAGTCAATTTTGACATGACAAAAATATGATGCCTCATCAGATTCGTTAAAGTTCATAAACACACCTACAAACCATTTTGTACCATCAGAAAATGCAAACAATGGGAACGGAGATTCTTCAAAACCATAGCTTAGTTTTATCAAGCTTGCCAGATCCTCAAGCTCAAGCGGTTCATACATCACTTCAGGTTCAGCAGTTTCAGGTTTGAGTGATTCTGGCAATGATTTTACCCTTATGATTGGAGAGTAAAGATAGGTTGGATTTGTTATGGTGTTGACAACATCGCAATCTTCCTTATTTGTTTTAAAACCATATGAAAGATAGTGGCCAACTTTTGTATTTTGTACATAATAGCTAACTGGCCTTTCTTTTAGGAGATCCATTTGAACACAAATTACATCCTTTCCATCTAATGCAAAAGAAAAGACCGTACGAGGAATTCTTTCCAAAGCACAGACAAGTCTTGAGAATTCAATCATATCAGAAACTTCAACATAACATGGATGCTTAACCATAGAATCCCTCCTAAAATTACCCCATTAAAAGTAGTCGTTTGTTGTTTTACTGGTTTCGTCTATCAATAGTATCGTTGACTTCAGGACCAGTACCAATCAAAGTTACAGGCACCTTGAGTTTATCTTCAATGGTTTTGATGAAATATTTGGCAGGCGAGCTGAGGTCAGAAAACGATTGCATGTGGGCACATTCAGGATAAACTACATCAAGCTTTGTGATTGCAATCTGTGTTGCACTGTTTAGCATTATAGATCTTTTTGCAAGTTCAAAATCAAATTCTGCCGCTCGTCTTTGTCTACCTGTAACAGTGCCAACCTCTTGCCATCCTTTTGCAGTTGCCTTTTCTGGACTTATTTCATTTTTCAGAGGACCTTCTCCCACTCTAGTAACAAACGATTTGAAGACAATTACCACCTCGTCAACGCTTTTTGGCCCTAGCCCCACATCGGCACATATTCCAGATGCTGTGACATCCTTTGAGGTAACATATGGATATGTTCCGTGCCATAGTGAGAGAAAAGTTCCTTGGGTTCCCTCTACCAAAACTTGTTCTTTTCTTTCCAGAGCAAAATTAACTGCATTTGGAATATCATCAAGATACAATGCGAGAGAGTCAATCTCTTTTGCAAGTTTCAGTGTTCTCATGGCTCTATCTGCATTGGCAGGCCCGGTTCCTGTTCCTGTACTGCCAATAGATTCTTTCAGTCTTCCTTGAGAATCAGCCACCCTGTGAGAGTCCTCAATGATTCCACATTGATAGTCAACAAAGGATCTATCCTGAGTACCAAATTCAGATATTTCTTTTAGCAACACATCCAAGCTTATCACAACACCTGGTCCCACTAGTAATCTTGTATTAGGATTTAGAAACGCACTTGGAAGCATTCTTACTTTGTATTTTTTACCATCATGTTCTATAGTGTGACCTGCATTGGGTCCTACACCTCCTCTAACAGCTATTACAGGATTATCCTTCATGGCAAGATATGAAACAATTTTGCCTTTACCTTCATCTCCAAAGAAACCACCAACAATAACTGTAGAAGGCATAAAGGAGGAGCATATGGGGAGATATTTAAGCCAAATCTTAGCAATACAATTTTAGCAAAGAAGATGAACTGCAACTTTGCATGTCAGAGCCAAACTATGCAGGAAACATCATCATTTCCTTGGCAAATCTTCCTGAATTTCTCCGCAAACCCATACTACAAAAAAGGCTGTCAGAATTTTTTTCAATGTCAAAGGAAGACAAGGCGGAGATCATAAATAACGCACTACAGGCAGGCCCTACCATCCAGTTTGACAAGTTCTCAACCTTGTTTAAGACATGGCTTGAAGTGTTATGCAATCTATCAGAAGAACAAAGACATGTAATGTTTAGCACATACATTATTGAGATTACAAATCATCCCGAAAAGATAATTGCATTTAATCTAGATGGAATTTTAGAGATATATCTTTCATTAACAGATGAACAAAAAAATAAGATATCAAACTCCATAGGCAAAGTTGTGAATTCCCTTGATAACGATTCAAGAAAGAGGCTTTATCTTTTAATTCCAGAAAGGGCCAAAAAAGAGATAAGAATTTAGAGTGGCTTGTCAGGCTTTCGCTGATTCTCATCGGCAAAATTGACAACATCTCCTTCAGGTGTCATTACACCAACAAAGACCTTTTCGTATCTTTTTACCACTTTTCTGTGGTCTGGCATTGACATATCTAGTCGCATTTCATTCATGACCATAACCCTATACTGCTTCCATTCTTCCCAGCACTCATTACAGCAAGGATAGACAGCTGCTATTGGATCTAGCTCTACATTATCAGGAATTTCCTTTTTGCACTTGGTACAATTTTTTGCCATAGCAAGCCATCAGAATTTAGCAAATTTATTTCTTTAAGAAGAGATATTAGGGAAATCGCCCAAAATAGAATATGAAGATCAAGTGTCCCAAATGCGACGCAATAGCTGAATTAGGGGATGACTTTTCCTATGTAAAATGTGCAAAATGTTCCTTGGATATGACGTATGGGGAATATGTTAGGTTCGTAGCGTATAAGGATGCCACATATTCTGACATACTTGGAGATTATGCCAAAGATACAAACGGTTCCCCAGCAGGAACTCTTGATGAGTGGTAGAAAAAAAGCTACTACAAGGCTTTAATTAATTTCGAAATACTAGTGCGTTTAGTTGGCCTTCGCACCTGATGCAGTTCTCGAAACAACCCTTAACTTGTTAGGGTTTGTTGTTGGACTCGCATTAGGAATTTTCTCTTATATTGGATTCAAAAATACAGGAAGTCCTACATTATTCAGGTTAAACATCGCTTTTTTTTCAATTGGCATAGGTTTTGGAGTAGTTGGATTTGGGTACATGACAGAGTTGTTCATACTAAAATATGCACAGCTTGACAGTTGGATTCAAACACTCGGCATAGGAATTCAGACAATAGGGTACTTTTTCATCGCATTCTCACACGGTATTAAATCGTTTTTCCCAAAGTCTAGGTACTTCAAATCCATCATATTCCCGCTTTTCATCATACCAGGAAATTCAATTGAGCATATTATAAGGTCAATTTCTTTTATCCTATTGGTATATGGCACGATTGAGACCATTATGTCGTATATGGAGAATAGGAAGAGGAGCACTATCTTTGTTGCTGCCGGACTTGGCTTACTTGCCCTAGGCGAGTTCCTAGGTTGGTATTCAGTAGTATTTCCAAAATCAATACTCTATTTCATCTCAATTTCCACAAAAATAACAGGCCTTGGTGCACTATTCATTCCAATTTCTCAGGTCCCATTAAGAGGAGGTATGAAACTTGGCGGCAGTGTATAGAACTCACATGAGTATCATAGGAGATATTCTCTCTACTACTAGAGATGAAGCTCCAGATGAATCGGGGGCAAGTGTAACATACCTAATAAGAAAAGCAAATGTCTCATATGGAAGACTGGCCAAGATCTTGGAAACCTTGGTTCAACAGGGCCTTCTGGAACAGACCACATCAGATAGGGCTTGCAAATACAGAATCAGTTCAAGGGGCAGAGAATTTCTACAGGCCTATCGAGGTTTTAGAGAATTTGCAGATTCCTTTGGGTTAAGAATTTAGTCAGATTCATTTTCAGCGTATTCGTCTTCTATATCGTCATCAAAATCATCTTCAAAATCATTCTCAAGCTCCTCAGACATCAAGATCAAAGAAAATATTTTCCTATAAAAGACTTGCAGACGTACCTATATTGTTTGTAAATGGTATCATCACATGACAGGTGCTACCCAGCCGCCGCATGAAACACAAATGTTCATGCCGTCATCATTTACGTATGTTTCTGCGCCTGGTGGACACTGACATTGAGGTATTTCATCGTCCATGAAGAGACATACAGCATACGACCTTATATCATTTTTAGAAGAGATAATTTACTGCCATTTATCAAATAGGTCATGATCGTGCCTTGTGACCATAATGGAATCATCACAGCATCAAAGATAGTCAAAAATGGTGGTGTTGTGGTTTTCCCAACAGATACAGTATATGGAATAGGATGTGATCCATTTAACAGCAAGTCAGTTAGAATGATTTACAGAATCAAGGGGCGAGAAGAATCAAAGCAACTTCCTGTTCTGGGTTTTTCTATCTCTGAGATATCAAAGATCGCCATTTTTGATGATCTGTCAAAGAAAATTGCAGCCAAGTTCTGGCCAGGTCCGTTAACGTTACTTCTTGACATAAAAGAACAAAAAATTGCAGAATCTCTTGGTCTTGATAAAAAAATAGCAGTGCGCGTACCAAATCATCCATGCACACTAGATCTTCTCAAAGAATGCAGATTGCTTGTAGGAACAAGTGCAAATGTTTCTGGTCATCCATCTTCATCAAACTCTCAGGAAATAATAGGCAAGTTAGAAGGGTATGACATACTGTTAGACGGTGGAATAATACCAAATCCCATAGAGTCTACCATAGTAGAAGTGGTCGGAAGTAAATTTCGCATAATACGTCAAGGAAAAATTAATGAAAAGGAGCTACTTGCACTAGTTTGAATCTAATTGTAACATGCAGCAGACATCTTGAAGAAGAAGCATCTGACGAGATTTCAAACATTCTTCAAACACTAGGAGATGATGAGGTAAAGGCGAAGAGTAGTGATTTTTCAGGCATAGTTATAGTTGATACATCGCTAGATCCTTTCGAAGCTGTAGGTAAGATTAGAACAAAAATTCTTGATGAGCCTTGGAGCGTTAGATACTGTCATAGGTTCATACCAATTCAAGAGTCAACCAAGACTACGCTTGGTGCAATAGTGGAATCTGTACAAAGGCACATTGGGAATATGCAATCAGATGATTCCTATAGAATCACAATTGAAAAACGTGGATCAGAGTTGTCCTCTAAAGAGATAATTGACTCTATTGCAGAAATTGTAGAAAACAAAGTATCTCTTGAAAAATATGACTGGAATATCATAGTTGAAGTTCTTGGAAACATGACTGGGGTATCAGTACTAAAAGAACAGGGCATAGTAAGCACTCTAAAACTAAAGCGAGACTCAATGGAGTAATACTGCAGATCTCTCAACTAGTAGATCCTCTAGTGGATCCTTTGATAATACTACACAGTCAAGTTCTTTCTTTGTTATATTGAATTCTTTCTTTATGAAATTAGCATTATTAGGAAATGGGGTTATTGGCTTGGTCATGCCATAGATCACAGCAAAAAGCTTGTTGATTAGAGACTTTTTTCCAATCAAAACCAAGATAGAGTCTTGGTCCTTTTGTAATCCTACTTTATTGATTGCATCATTAATCTGTCTAGTACCTGCAAATCTCATCAATATATCAGTCTCAATTTTGTTAGAAAGCAACGTACCAGTCTTTCTTGCCTCCAACGAGATTCCAATTACTCTCTTTGCATGGTTGACATTTAGAACATATTGTAATCGAACACCCTGAATGATTAGATCAGGAAATCTTGTTCTCAGACTATCAAGAAGTGATATAGGATCATCATCAGTTTTTCCTAGTCGGATTAGTTCTACATTGTGATTTGAGATACAAAAGCTGACTCTAGTTTTACTGCCGCCATGTACTACTGGAATTATACTGACAACATCTCCATCCTTGAGTAATGTGTCACCTCCTTGCAAAACAGAAGAGTCTATTCCATTTATTGCAACTAGGATATTTCTTGTATCAAATGCAGGCATATTTTTTGGAACAGAGCCCTGAAGAAAGACAAGCAGATCAGATACCATCATAGAGTTTTCAATCGATAACTTGTCAGATGGAAAAGACCGCTTGGCACCACCTAGAAGTTTTACTGTTATCATAAGATTAAGAAATTCATTAGCTCAATATGGAATTTTTGGTTTGTGAATTGCCTGAGAACTTAGCTGATAAGTTGCTCTTCCATCTCTTCAGTTTCTTCTACAGGTTGTGCACGATCCATTGCTTGTGCATCTTTTTCTTCTTGCTCTTCAAGTTCTCGTCTCAAATGGGCCGTGATATAGCCTGCAATCTCATTTTTTAGTCCTTTTGATCTTACAATTGCAACTTCGTTAAGTAGTGTCTTATTTTGCTTAAAATCAGTACCAAATTCTCCTTTATAAGTAGCCATCAGTTCGGTAGAAATTCGTCTGACTCTATTCACGTTACCGGTTGGCATAAGGGGTATTTTATACCTATACGCCAAGATATGAATTCATATTTTTTTCTATAGCTTCAAGTGTCTCATCATATCTTTTACCTAGAATCTGTGATGCACAAAAAAGAACACTTGGAAGAAATGTTATTTGTGTAGTTTTGTATCCAAAACATTTTGAGAATTTTACCGGTCCATCTGTTTCTAACAAGATCTTACTAGGTTCTGTCTGGGTGAGAAGAATTTGCTTATCTTGAGAATAAACCATGGCAGGACCATACGAAACATAACATCCCAAGTCCATGGCTTTTTGTAGTTGTTTTTTATTTCCTGCAAACCAATGTAACAAAACTCCATCAATATGATACGATGGCAAAATAGAAAATATCTCCTCTAATGTCTTTCTGGAATGAATTGATACTGGTTTTTTGAGCTTTTCAGCCAAGGATAACATCTTCTCAAAAACATCAACCTGACGATTAAAACCATTCTCGTCAGAGACATATGTCCTGTCAAGACCAATCTCCCCAATACCTGATATTTTGTTAGAGTTTTTCATTATCAAATCTAATACTGGTTCTAGTTCTTCATTTCCAGCTTTTTCTGGATGTATTCCAAGAAACGGAAGAACTAGTGGGCTTTTTGTACCTAGTTCTAATGTTGCGTTTGAGCTTTGATAGTCCATAGATACACAACATGCTTTTATTCGCATCTTATCCATGGCGACAAGTATGAACTGCCATTCTGGCTTGAACTCACTATCAGACAAGTGAATGTGGGCGTCAGTCAACCAGCTCATGGTATACTATAAACCACGAAATAGTGTGTATAAATCGATCCACAGATAGTCTTTTTTCCACTTGAAGTCTTTTATCTCAGATACTTGAAATTAAAACATGACAACATCTGAATTTGGTCTCTCTGTCATGTACAGGATCCTAAAAAAGGCTGGTGCTGACAGAGTAAGCGACGAGTCAGCAAATGAATTGAGAAGAATATTGGAAGAGGTGGGAGCATCCATTGCCAAGAGTGCAGTTGAGATGTCTACACATGCGGGTAGAAAAACAATCAAGGCAGAAGATGTCAGGCTAGCTGCAAAACAGTTTTCAAAATTCTGATCTAAAAGATTTAATTGTTCATAGGAAACCTTTTTGATTGCGGTGAGGTGGCAGAGCGGCTATGCGTTCGCCTGCAGAGCGAATCTATAGGGGTTCGAATCCCTTCCTCACCTTTTTGAGTATATCATAATAACCTACTTTACTAAATACACCAAATTCTATCCAAATCAGACTTGGCCGATAGAAATAATGGATTACTAGAATACATACCAGGTGCAAGACCCCTTTTACAGCAGTCACTCAGTGGGCAACCATTAGAAGGATTTGCTCAAAACATACGAGATAGTGTTAAAGAATATGCAGAAGACGCTCAAAGTGAAGTTGAAAAAGGCCATAATTTTCTCCAATGGGTGCTTACAAGAGTTTTTGAAGCAACGGAAGATGATGCAACTGATGCGATCGTTGATGGCCCAAACGATCTTGGCATAGATGCATATCTACCAGTTGACTTTTCTGAAGACAAGGTCTATCTCTTTCAATCAAAATATGGTACATCACACTCTATGGAAGCAATTGCCAAGTTTAGGCAAGACGTACAAAGTTTACGTGCAAAGGACATTTCAAAAATGCGACCTGAGATTGCACGCCTTGTAACACAGATTCAGGAAAAAAATCTAAAAATTGAATGTGTTTATGTTACTGACCAAAGAGTAGATGAGGAAAATTACGAATCTATTGAGATATACGATATTGATATAATAATTCAAAAACTTTGGGACAGGATAAGAAAGCCAGCAGTTGGAAAAAAGGCCTCCATAAGGCTAGAATGCAAGCTACGATACCAGAATACACTTCTTGGCATCCTAAAGCTGAGAGAATTAACTAACTTTGTTACAAAAAACAGGGATTATGTCTTTGAATCAAACATAAGGCAATGGATGCAGTTCAAAACTACTGTAAACAAGGGTCTTCGTGAGACCTTGCAAGAATCGCCAAACAAGTTCTTTTACTATAATAACGGTATAACTATAGTTGTAAATGATTTTGAAGAGCTTGAAGATAACTCGATACTTTTGCATGCACCACAAATAGTCAATGGTGCTCAAACATCCAATTCAGTACTAGACCATGCAAAGCGAACTCACAATCTGGATGGAAGTATTACTGTGACCATAATCAAGGCAGCGGATGAGATGGACCAGAACAACATTACAAAATATAGAAACTCTCAGAATGCAGTAAGAGGAAAAGATCTGGTTTCCCTTATGGACTTTCACAAATCAATCAAATCTCAAATGGAGAATTTCAGGTATTTTTATGAGATACAAGCTGGGTCATTTGATAGTAAAGCAAAATCTCAGCAATCTGAATTCTTAGGTGACCCCACATACAACAAGTATCTTCCTGACAACCACAAAAAAGTAATTGTTGCCAAAGATGCAATACAGGTATTTGTAGCCGGAATTGAACAAAGACCTACAGAATCATACAGTTCTCCTGCACAGTTCTTACCAAGGGGAAGTAAGTATGACGAAGTATTCAATGAAAAATTAAAAGACGATTGCAGGCTGTTGTTGTATCCTTATCTTGTAAAAGAATATGCAAAAGTAGCATTAAGTTATGGAAAGAAGGGAGGCCACAAAACAAAAAGATACGCAACACTGTTTTTTGTTGCAGTTTACTTTAAAATTCTGCATGAAAAAATACTTCTTACCAAAGGGGATTTCAAGGAAGATATTTCAAAGTTAGAGCCAATTTTTAAAAGTGTCAAACTAAACCAGAGAATCTTAAAACTTACAGATACTGTAGTGACAAAATTTTTAGAGGATACTGTAGTTGACGATGAGATGACTGCTGCAAATACATATCATAATTTCTTCTCACACCATCTTTGGCTAGATTCCATGATACGGGTCATTGAGAAGAAAATAAAACAGGAAGAAGACGAGATAACTGGCATCCGAAAAATAGTACAAGATCTTTTCTAAAAACTATATATGAAAAGTAGCGGCAGATGGGTGACCGATAGGTCTCTTGCAGGAGGTCCACATTAGCCATCCGTCTACCGCTGTCTTACTGTATGAAATTAGTAGTATTTAACATGCTTTTTATAACGAAAAAATGAATTTTCAAACGTGGAAGAAGCAAAAAAATGTGGTGTATGCAACGGCCCCTTGGATCATGAATACCATCCTATGGAAACATGGAATGTCAAGGGACTTTTGTGTAGCAAGTGCTATTCCAAAAAGATCTCTGAACATTATCCAGGCACTCATGAAAGAGTGAACAAATCAAACTAAAAACCAACCAGTCTTTATCTGAGATTTATCTGACTCTTCCCCTATTCCCGTAGCATATCGCCATATGTATTGCGCTTTGGTTTCCATCTTGTTCTTTATTTTAGCAAGCGATTCAAGTTCAGAATGAATATTTCCAGTAGGACTAGAACAACTTTCGCAGAATTTGCATTTTGGATCTAATACAGGAGGTGAAGACTCGATTAGTGGATAAGCCCTGCAAGCAAGTGGTCTATCTTGGTATATCTTACACTTGTATCCACCATGTGGCGATCGCTCACTGCTTTCAGTATCAAGAAAAGGACATGTGTTTCCATTAGGTTCTTTGCCCATCATTTGATATGCAAGAATTTCATCTGGCTTGTCATTTTTTTCTGAGATTCCTATCCTAGGAAGAATTATCACTTTAGTAGAGTGATTTTTTGCAAGAAACTCTATTTTTTGTTTCTCGTCAGGCAGGATTAGCACTCCTACTTTGCCAAATTTCACAGATGGATAGTATTCCCTTTCTATACAGCATTTGGAACACCCCTCTATGCAAGAAAAATCCAATACGATCTAAGTATTGAAAAGGGATAAAATCTGTTTCATAATAGAATTATTTGGTAAGCAGTGTTTCGTGAGAGGAAGCGTAATACCCTTATATCACCACGCCTTATAAGTACCGAATATGGTTGCGTATAGAACTAGCATGCAGATAGTACGAGATCTGCTATCGGTCACAGAAGAAAGTGGCGTAAATGGCATTAATGTAACATCACTTCTAACAAAGGCTAACTTATCACATTCAAGGCTCTCCAAGTTTATTGACAACCTAACTGGAGCAGGCCTAATAAACAGGATAGAATTCGATGGCAAAAATACGTTTGTCATTACTTCAAAAGGCAAGCAGTACCTAGAAACCTACATACAATTCCAGAGCTTGGCTGACTCTTTCGGCCTAGAACTCTAAGCCACACCTCTACTACATTTTTAATTTCAGAAACTCTAATCTAGAAACCAATAGATTATCTAAAATGTTTCAAAGTGGATTTTGAGATATGTGTCATCAGATTTCAAAAAAGCGATCTTGCAGAATTCCTTTACTACATTTACAAAAAGATACAAAAATCATTATTGAAAAGTTCTAATGAATTTTTTAGATCAGAAATGGATCTGCAGATTGGGTATAAAGCGACCGACAGATCTATAAAGGTGTAGTCTTGTCTATGTTTGGGGAGTATTGGGATGACAGAAGTGTTAGTATGGTGGAAAGGGCTTGCAAAAGAATTAGAATTAGATATAGAAACTCTGGATGAAGGACACGAACAGAACAAACAATTTTGAATTTTCGACATTCCATATAACAAAAATATTTGTAAAATTTTTGAAAATGTAATTGATGAGCCTCGAGCGGGATTCGATCCCGCGGCCTAACGCTTACGAGGCGTTCGCTCTACCAGGCTGAGCTATCGAGGCATTGGTTCGCAATGCCATCAGAGTTTATAAAAAGCCTTTGTGCTTTCCAGTCATTGAAGGTATCAATTTCCGGAGTACGCGGAATTTTTTTAGACGACCTTAACCTCAAAGATATAATTCATTTTTGTTATAATTTTTCTCATCTAATAAAATCAAAAAAATGTGCTCTGGCTCGTGATACCAGACCATCAAGTGAGATTCTCTCTCATGTTGCTTCTGCGGCTCTCATGGAAAGAGGCATCGCAGTTTACAATTTAGGAATAGCACCTACTCCAGTAGCATTCAGAGAATCAAGAAAGTATGGGAGTGGATTGATAGTAACATCATCTCACAATCCCCTTGAATGGAACGGTCTAAAATTTATCATAGATGGCAGAGGCATCAATGAATCAGAATTAGAATGCCTACTAAAGAAAAAACCAGATTCAAGGGAAAAAATTGGCTCAGAATCGGAGATTGATTCAAGCTATGTCAACGAGGCAGCAAAATTAATTGGTAATGTAAAGGGCAGACCAAATGTTGTTGTAGACGTTGGAGGCGGAGCAGCCTTTGAAGTAGCCCCATTGCTTTTAGACAGGATTGGATGCAAAGTAAAAAAAATAAATCACATTCCCGGCAAGTCCTCGCGTGGTCCTGATCCAACTTCTGACAGGCTATCAGACCTGACAAGACTATCCAAGAATGGAGCCATTGGATTTGCATTTGATTTAGATGGAGACAGGCTAGTAGTAGTAAGAGATGGTAAGAAGCAAACCCCAGATACTACTCTCGGACTGGGAGTTGCTAAAGCACTTGAAATTGGATACAAAAAATTTGTTTTGAGTATAGATACAAGTGTTGCAATTGAAAAATTCATCAACAATGAAGGAGGTCAAGTTAAGATATCTAAGGTGGGAGAAGCCAATGTTGTTGATTTAATGTTAAAGACAAATTCTCAAGCAGGTGGGGAAGGAAGTAGTGCTGGATTTATTTTACCTGAATTTAATATGTGTAGAGATGGGCTGCTCACCAGCGGTTTGATTGCATCAATGGTTGGAACAAAGGAATTTTTAGACATTGTCAAATTCATGGAAGGTTATTTCCAAAGAAGAGCCAAGGTAAATGTAGACTCGAAATTTCACAAAAAAACTATTGAAATACTAACAAAGAAGATGAAAAAGAAATTCAGTCATATAATAACAATGGATGGGGTAAAGTCAATCATAGATGATGATAGTTGGGTTCTAGTGCGACAATCCAATACAGAACACAGTATCAGAGTTTCTGCTGAATCAAATGATTTTAGGAAAGTAAAGGATATAGAAAAAGAAGTGACCAGTCTAGTCAGTAAGAGCTATGAAGAAGCCAGACGAAATAGAAATCATTAGAATATTCCAGAGTCGTTTTGGACAAAAATCAAACTTTGTTCCAGAAGACTTGGAGATCTTGACAATGCCAAGCAGAAACTTTATTGTAAAATCAGACATGTTGGTTCAAAGTACAGACGTTCCACTTGGCATGAAGTTACATCAGGTGGCTAGAAAGAGCATGGTTTCATGTGTGAGCGACTTTGCCTGCAAGGGAATCAAGCCTAGATACGCGACTATTTCACTAGCTATTCCTCATGGATTTACTAGAAAAATGATAAGTGAGCTAGCAAATGGCTTTTCTACAGCATCAAAGGAATTTGGCGTAAAGATAGTTGGCGGAGATGTAAACAAGGGAAAAGAGATTGTCATTGAAGTTTCTATGTTTGGAATTGGCGACAGAATAATACCAAGAGGTGGAGCAAGAAATGGTGACAGAATAATTGTGTCTGGGCCTTTTGGGTATTCTTCATCAGGATTAAAGATGATTCTTCAAAACATCAGAACACATACAAAATTTGTTAAAAAATGTAAGAAAAGCGTCTTTTTACCTACACCAAGACTAGAGTTCGGATTGAGATCTGCGAGATATTTTTCTTCGTCCATGGATTCAAGCGATGGTCTATCTATCACTCTAAATGACATGAGCAAATTGAGCAAGAAGAGATTTGTCATAACAAAAATTCCAACTGGAGCCGACGTAGAGACATTTGCAAAAAATAAGAAAGTTAGCTTGACAGATCTTGTCTTTTGCGGCGGCGAAGAATACGAGATAGTTGCCACAATACCTACAAAGAACATGAATGCAGTCAGGAGATTTGCAAAAAGACTCCATGTTCCCATTTTTGAAATAGGCCATGTCACCAATGGCAAAAACGTCGTTCTCAGAGACAAGACGCAAGAAAGGATTCTCAAACGATGTGGTTGGGTTCATCTTAGATCCTAATGTTTTTTAAACCCGTTATAGAGCTCTGAAATGTTGTCAGAGCAAGAAACTAAGGAGAAATGGGGCGTCGCCCACATCTATAGTAGTTATAACAATACTATTGTTCATATCACAGATGTCTCCGGAGCCGAGACTGTATCCATCAGTTCTGGTGGAAGACATGTAAATGCAGACAGATACGAGTCATCTCCATATGCTGCAATGAAGTCTACTGCAGCAGTAGTCGAGTCTGCTCATGACAAGGGCTTCACAGGACTTCATATTAGAGTAAGAGCTGTTGGCGGAGTCGGATCTAGAGTTCCAGGACCTGGAGCACAAGCAGCAATTAGAGCACTAGCAAGAGGCGGATTTAAGATCGGAAGAATCGATGACGTAACGCCAATTCCTCATGACACTACCCGTAAAAAGGGTGGCAAAAGAGGAAGAAGAGTCTAGCCTTCTATCAATTTTACCTTTACTTTTGCATTATTTTGTTCGAAGAGATTTGCCATAAAGCTAGCAAATTTTTCTTCATATTTTTTTCCTTTAGATTTTTGGATCTTGTCATCAACTTTTAGTTGCATCGCAGACAAGAGTTCATCTTTTATCAATATCTTGAAAAACGCCCAACCAAATCTATGCATGGGTTCGCTGATAAGAAATCCATTACGTACATCACAAAGCAATTGTAAGCTATTCATTGCAAAAGAAATCAATTCAATTTCTGTTTCATAACTAGTACTTGCAATTTCTAAGATAGTTGGTCTGTTATTCATCAAGTTCCCCAACTATAGCCTGCAGATAAAGCCATCTTTACTATTCTAGGTTGGCCATGCAATTATAAAATTTGATTTGTCGGCATAAATAAACTAAGGATTTTCAGGTGGAATATCTGTATCAACTACGTCAAGATCATCTTCTACCTTCTTTAATTTGTCAGACCATGATACCAATTTTCCATCCTGTTCAACTTTTATCGTGGTTTGTACTTTGACTCGTACTCCAATTGACCTAAAAAGCGTAAGCAGTTTACCTCCATCAATTATTTCAGATACCTCTCCAGATTGCATTAGCTCTGCAAGTTTTTCTATCACCAATTTGGTTTCCCCGGGAAACTGTGCCTCTGCATTTTCAAGAACTTCAAGTCCCCTATAGCCAAGTTGCTTGACAACAACTTCTCGTGCAGGTACAGAAGGCGCTGGTTGTTGCGTTTTTGACTCGTCAATTTTCTGTTTCTGAGAGAGGTTTTTTTGCATCTCAAGTAGTCTTTTTGCCTTCAAAAGTTCTAGTTCTTTGTCTTCCTCTGTCATCCCTTGATTACACCTATAGGAACAAGTTTAGCTACTTTTGTTGCTATCCCCATTTCATGAGATACATTTGCCACGGCATCCACATCCTTGTATGCCTCTGGTGTCTCTTCAACTACACCTTCTCTTGTCAAAGCTTTTATGAAAATTCCTTTGTCACCAAGAGATTTTTGAACTTGGCTTTCAGTGAAACTACGTCGTGCTGCAGATCTTGACATCATTCTTCCTGCTCCATGTGCAGTAGAACCAAAGCTCAAGTCCATTGAGCCAGGTTTTCCTAAAAGAATCCAGCTACCCGTACCCATAGAACCTGGAATAAAGACAGGTTGCCCCAAGTCACGATATTTCTGCGGTATCTCATCTCTGCCTTTTGGAAATGCTCTTGTTGCACCTTTCCTGTGAACTACCACTGAGCGTAATTCACCATCAATTTTGTGTTTTTCAACCTTTGCTATGTTATGAGCTACATCATAGATAAGTCGCATATCCAAATCTGCTTCGGTTTGCCCGAAGACTCTCTCAAATGCCTTTCTTGTCCAGTGTGTGATCATCTGTCTGTTGCTCCACGCAAAGTTCAACGCTGCAAACATTGCTTTTCTATAAGACTCTCCCTCTTCAGAAGAATTTGGCACGCAGGCAAGTTCTCTGTCTACTAGATTTATTTTATATTTTTGAAGTGCTTGTTCAGATGTTCTAAGATAATCGCTACAGACCTGATGCCCAAATCCTCGTGAACCACAGTGGATTAGCACAGTTATTTGTCCTTCATTGTAAATTCCCATCCTATTTGCAGCTTCTTTATCATGAATTTGTTCAACACGCTGAACCTCAAGAAAATGGTTACCTGAACCAAGACTACCAAGTTGTGGAGAGCCTCGCTTACGTGCAGTTTGTGATACTCTATTTGGGTCAGCGTTTTTTATTTGGCCATTTTCTTCGCATACATCAGCATCATCTTTTGAACCATATCCATGATCTACTGCCCATTGTACTCCCCGCACAAGAACCTCATCAAGATCTGAGGAACTTAGTTTTACAGCTCCTTTAGAGCCAACACCAGAAGGAATAGACTTGAAGAGCTCAAGCACGAGGTCCTTGAGTTTTGGCCTTACATCTTTTTCTGTGAGGTTTGTCCTTATCAGCCTGACACCACAGTTTATGTCATAGCCAACTCCACCAGGGCTGATCATTCCTTCTTCAGCATCCATGGCTGCTACTCCTCCAACAGGAAAGCCGTATCCCTCATGGCCGTCTGGGAGTACCACCACGTGTTTTACAACTCCTGGCAAAGTAGAAACATTTACAGCTTGAGTAATAGTCCTATCAGTTAGCATTTTTTGCAATAATCCTTCGTCTGCATATATTGTGACTGGAACCTTCATGCCCCGAGAAGCGTCTGCTTCAATTCTATATTCCATGTTACCTATTTTTTTTGGAGTTAACGAAGTCATTTCTTTCTGCGAAAAAGGATATTTGGACACAATTTAAATCATGAGTAAGGCACAGGCTCATCTCTTCAAGTAGATTTATTTTGCTAGTATGGTTTCTTTTAGATGTATGACAATACTGCCAATTGATGCAGGTCGTTACGGAACAGATGCCATGAAGGAAATTTTTGACGACCAAAAAAAGATTTCATATCAACTAGAGATCGAAGGAGCTGTTGCTCAGGCACAATCAGAGATAAGGATGATACCAAAAAGTGCAGCACAGAACATAGCACAAATGGCAAGATCTGGAAAGATAACTGTAAAGAGAGTAAAACAGTTAGAGGCAAAAAGCGATCATGACACAGCAGCCTTGGTGGAAGCGCTCAGTGAGATATGCAAATCTTCTGCAAGGCCTTGGATTCATTACGGTTTGACAAGCAATGATCTTGTTGACACTAGTAATTCTTTGCAAATAAGAGATGCAATTAGCATAATAGAACCCAAGATAGCAAAACTTGCCATCATTTTAGCAGAATTAGCAGTAAAGTACAAGGATACACCAGCAGTTGGCAGAACTCATGGTCAACATGCGAGCATAATTTCATTTGGTTTAAAATTTGCAAACTCGTCACTTGAAATGGCAAAACACATTGAAAGAATTGAGGAAGTAAAGAAAAGAATTCTAATTTGCAAGACTCTTGGAGTGGTAGGAACAGGCTCTCTCATGGGAGCAAAGGCACTTGAGGTTCAAAAAAGAGTTGCAAAAAAACTTGCCTTGTTTCCTGCAGACGTCACAACTCAAGTTGTGCCTCGCGAGAGATATGCAGAGTTTATTTTTTCTATAGCACTAATTGGCGCTACGCTAGAAAAGTTGGCAGTAGAGATACGAAATCTTCAAAGAACAGAGATAGGAGAAGTGGCAGAACCATTCAAGAAAGGGCAGATGGGCAGTAGTGCGGTTCCAGTTAAGAGAAACCCAGTAAAAAGCGAACGTGTTACATCACTTTCAAAGCTATTGCGAAGCCAGATTTCTGTAGCATTTGAAAACATTCCACTCTGGCATGAACGAGATCTTTCAAATTCTGCCAATGAACGATTCATTCTTCCCACAGGCTCCATTCTCATAGACGAGATGCTAGAAGCGATGACAATAATTCTAAGAAGGTTATATGTCAACGAGGAACAAATCAGAAATAATTTGGAATTCACCAAAGGTCAGATCTTTTCAGAATTTGTACTTGAGGCTCTCATAAAGAAAGGAGTTCCCAGATTTGAAGCATACAGAGACATACAGCGTGTTGCATTTGCAGCATCAGAGAATAGAATTGATTTCAAAGATGCAGTAAAAAACGATAGTGCAATCTCATTGCATCTCACAGAAGAAGAGATAGACAGAATTTTTGTTCCAGAAAACCACTTGGGTGCATCTGGTCAAATAATCAGAAATGTCTACAACCTAGTCAAAAAGTCATGTTTTAAGTTTTCTTGAGATTTATCAAATTTTTGTGAATAAGAGAACCGTATTGTAACGCCTTTTTTCTTTTCAATGCAGAGTCGCTAGGAACACCAATGGATAAAGCCAGTCTCCGGATTATGTGTTTTCGAATCAAGTCATCTTTGTTTTTTATCTTCTCCTCAATTGGAATGGTTTTGGCAAAGGCAATAAATTCCTCAGAGAGTAATGGTTGGAGTATTTTTACACCAAAATCCGCAGATACAGTATCTACTGCCTTCATCATGTTAAGTTCGTTCTCAAGTTTTGAGTCCATCAGAGCCATGACTGCTTTTTCTCCATTTTCTACAACTTCCCTGTAAGCATTGTAACCACAAAAGAGCTCATCTATGCCATTTGAGGTAAGAACTTTTTTAATCCCATGCTCTTGTGCAAGTTTTGATACATAATGAAATGCAATACAGTTTTCATTCCAAGAAAGATTGTCTGTCTTGATTTTGAGTCTTATCTCTTTTGCTACACTTGAGAATGATTCTTTTTGTATAGTCAAAGTAATATGCCTGAACCCCAAAAAAGTTGCAATTTTTTTTGAAAATTCAATATCATGTGAGCCTTCAAATCCTATTGTAAGCAGCACTGCATCAAATCCAATGTCAGAGCAAATTTTTGCCAAAAGTGAGCTATCAACTCCACCAGAAAATGCAATTCCAATTTTTTTTGATGTTACCGTGTTTTTTACTGCATGAATTATTTTCTCATGTGTTTGTGTAACAAGGTTTGTCATTTTGCTCATGTGTGATATTTTTTCTATGAGAGTTAAATATAGGGTTCGCTAGAAAAAATCATGGCATTAGCCAAACTAACCGAGGAACAAATTAAACAAGAGTTGACAAGCTTGCAAGGGTGGAGTGTCTTAAATGGTAAGCTTCACAAGGATTTCGTTTTTACCGATTTTATAGAGGCCTTTGGTTTTATGACCAAGGCTGCTATACACATAGAAAAGATGAACCACCATCCAGAATGGTTCAACGTTTACAATAAGATCAAGGTGGAATTGGTTACTCATGATGCAGGAGGAATAACACAAAATGACATCAATCTTGCAAAGACACTCAACTCTTTGGCAAGATAACACCATACTAACAATCTGTACAGAATTTATATACGGACAATCCAAAATTTTTCAAATGCCAAGCGGTTCGGCAATTCTTGACTCGGATTTTCGCTATATCGACAAAAAGGGAAATCTCATGAGAAGCAGGACGGAGCTTTCCATAGCTGAGATGCTAACATTTCTTGGCATGGAGTACGAATATGATCACAACTTCACACTAAACAATGGAAAAAAGGTTAACATTGATTTTAAGACTGAAAAAGGACTCATAGAGATAATAGATGACGAGAAGGACATATCAAAATACAAGGAATTAAAACAAGAAAATCCCGATTCAAGAATAATTGCCATAGGTCATCCAAAACTTGCTGCCCAACTAAAAGAGCTTGATGACATTGTACTTTACAAGACAAGGGATGTCCAGACAGGCTCAATATTTATGGAAGATCCATCATTTGCATTTGATTATGCACATATCTTACCTCTAGTAGAAAAATGCTCCATTTTGCATGGTCATACATCATCAGTCATGGTAGAACTTGTAGGTGAAATGAAAAATAATTTGCTTTTAGATTTTGGCGATGCAAAAAAAATAATCAAGGAAGTGATCTCAGTCATAGACCACAAATTCTTCATCAACAAAAGGTATCTTGTAAAAGAAGATGATCTTCACTATAATATTGCATTTGATGGCCCTAAAGGAAAATTCGATCTACAACTTCCAAAAAATACTACGTATCTTCTAGAGGGAGAAGCTACGGTAGAAAACCTGTCAACTGAAATAATAAAACTCTTGGTTCCCAAGATGCCAAAGAACGTAGAGGCAGTTGGAGTATACATCTACGAGGGCTATAACAAAGGAGCCCATATTATTTCACAGATCTCAAGATCATAGTGACATGGAACCAAAGATAAAGGAAACAGCATGGAATCCCGAGATTGAAAAACAGATTTTAAAACAATGGGAAGATTCTCACACCTACGAGTTCAAACCACAAGGCGAAGTTTTTGTAATTGATACGCCTCCCCCATACCCATCTGGAAGACCTTGGCACATAGGAGCAGCTGCTCACTATGCACAGATAGACATGATTGCAAGGACTGCAAGGATGACAGGAAAGAATGTTCTTTTTCCAATAGGAATTGACAGAAATGGTCTTCCTGTGGAGATGTACACAGAGAAAAAACACGGTATAAGGATGCATGAGACAGACAGGGCCGAGTTTTTGAAATTGTGTGCTACTGCACTAGATGACCTTGAGGCAGAGATGATTCAGATAATGAAAAACCTAGGGCTTAGCGGTAATTTCTCAGAATATTACAGAACTGATTCAGAACAATATCGCTCCCTTACACAGGCCACATTCATAGAATTGTGGAAAAAGGGACTAGTGTACATCGCAAATAGACCAAATAACTATGACTGGATTACCGGAACCACTATTGCAGACGCAGAAATAATCTACGAAGAAATTCCAACAAAGCTAGTTTACATGAAATTTAAGATAAAAGATTCTGACAAAAATCTTACCATAGCTAGTACCAGGCCTGAGCTTTTGTGTGCATGTCAAGCAATAATTGTAAACCCAGAAGATGAAAGACATTCTGATGTCATAGGTAAGAATGCAATAATTCCTGTCATAAATAGAGAAGTTCAAGTAAGAACCCATCCTTCAGCAGAAAAAGAATTTGGTTCTGGAGCTGTAATGGTTTGCAGCTATGGTGATCAGAATGATGTTGCACTATTCAGGGAACTTAAACTGCAAGAGATCGTAGCTATTGGCAAGAACGGCAGGATGACAGAAGTTGCAGGGCCATATGCAGGACTCAAAGTAAAACAAGCAAGAGAAAAGATAATCGAAGACCTTCAGAATCAAAACTTGGTAGAAAAAATAGAAAACATCAATCACAGAACTCCCATTTCTGAGAGAAGCAAGGCCCCAATCGAGATAATCCCAATGGAGGAATATTATCTAAAGCAAAAAGAGTCTGTGGAGAAAATCAAAGAGTTAGGATCTAAGATTGTATTTCATCCTGCGATGCATAAACAGATTCTCATGAATTGGCTAGAATCCATAACCATAGACTGGCCTATCTCAAGAAGAAGATTTTATGGAACAGAAATTCCAATATGGTACTGTAAAAAATGCTCAGAGCCGCACGTGCCTGAACCTGGCAAGTATTACAAGCCATGGACAGATCCAAGCCCCATCTCAAAATGCACAAAATGTGGGGCAACAGAGTTTGTAGGAGAGGAAAGAACGTTTGATACATGGATGGATTCAAGCGTCTCACCCCTATACGTCTCAAAGTATAGTCGTGATGACGAGTTCTTCAAGAAAACCTATCCCACAACAATCAGGCCACAGTCAAAAGACATTGTGAGGACTTGGCTCTATTATACAATCTTGAGATGTGAGCAGCTTACTGGATTAACACCATGGAACGAGGCATGGATAATGGGTTATGGTGTTGACGAACATGGTACAAAGATGAGCAAAAGCAAAGGGAATGTTATCGATCCACTTCCAGTGATTCAAAAATTTGGTGCAGACACATTCCGATTCTGGAGTGCAAGCGAGATAAATCTCGGTTATGACTTTAGATGCTCTGAGCAAAAAATTGAAACCACGAAGAAATTTCTCAGCAAACTGTGGAACATATCAAGATTCTTGTCAGGCTTTCCAGTTATCAAATCTGCCAAGACCACTCCAACAGATAACTGGATATTATCAGAATTGGATAAGATGGTAGCAGAGTGTAAGAAAGGATTTGATGATTACAACTTTTTTGTCCCATCAACTAGCATTCGCGAATTTACATGGAATTTATTTGCTGCACATTATATCGAGATGGTAAAAGGTCGCGCATATAGCAGTAGTTTTAGCGAAGAAGAAAGAGATGCAGCAATCTTCACGTTGCACAAGGTTCTTTCCACATTGTTGCTTCTTCTTGCACCCATAACACCATTTATCACAGACTACCTTTGGCAGACTCTATATTCTGACAAAACAGTCCATAAGGAAAAATTCCCACAGTCAGAAAATCGTGAAGACTGGACAAGATTCACAAAAACAATTACAGAGTTTAACTCCAATGTATGGAACAAGAAAAAGGAACTTAACTTGTCTTTGAAGGACTCAATTGAAATGAATATTCCTGGCGAACTGCAACAGTTTGCAAAGGATTTGCAAGCCATGCACAACCTTACTTCATAACAGACTCTTTTTGTGAAGAGCCAGTTTCAAAAATTCTATGTTCTTTAAATAGTGATTTTTTGTTATGTGGTATAATTGAAGGCAGTAGTAATTAGAAAACATGGCGGGCCTGACGTGTTGTCGTACGAAGAGATTAACAATCCGCAACCAACCAAGGGCCATGCAATAGTTAGAGTAGATTATTGTGCAGTAAACCACCTTGACATCTGGGTTAGAAATGGCCTTCCTGGAAAACAAGTATCATTTCCTCACGTTCTAGGCTGCGATATTTGTGGTACGCTTGTAGAAGGGTTTGGAAGATTCAAGAAGGGTGAAAAGGTGGTAGTGCATCCAGCAATACAAAGCAACATACCAAGAATATCATTTTCTATCATAGGCGGTTTTGGCAAGTATCATGGCGGTTATGCCGAGATGGTTCTAGTTCCACAAAAAAATATTGTAAAAAAACCAGATTGGTTTACTGATGCAGAAGCATCAGCATTGAATGTATCATATCTTACTGCATGGAATATGCTTGAAAGATCAAGATGTAGGAAAGGCGACACAATACTTGTTTGGGGAGCAAACAGTGGTGTTGGCTCTGCAGCAATATTGCTTGCAAGAGCAAAGGGTCTTAGAGTCATAACTGTTGCATCAAATAAAAGCAAATCAAGGCTTGCAAAAAAACTTGGTGCACATCTTGTCATAGATAGAAGTAGAAAAGATGTCATAACTGAGACCCTCAAGCATACCAACAACCAAGGCGTGGATGCTGTAATTGATCATGTTGGAGCAAAGACATGGCCAATAAGTATCGAGATGCTAAAGGTTGGTGGAAGGATGGTTGCTTGTGGCACCACCACTGGAGGAGAAGCTAACGTAAACATCAGAGCTTTTTACAGCAAGGAAGCAAGCATAATTGGTGCATATCTTGGCACAAAGTCTCAGTTAATCTCATTACACAAATTCATGAAATCAAGGAAGATAAAGCCAATAATTGACAGCATATTTTCTCTCAAAGATGCCAAGTCTGCTCACCAGAAGATGGAAAAAAGTTCCCAGTTTGGAAAGATAATCTTGAAAATTTCTAGCTGACAAACTGTCTGCAATCACAATCTAAGACCATACATGTCTCTTTAGTTCTGATATGATCTTCCATTAGATGACCGCAGTTTTCATTTTTACACGTGTGCCTTGTTTTTTCCCTTTGAACGACTCTTTGTGCTATCTGATTTGCCTTTTCTTTAGAATACTTTTTTTTGTCAATGTAATAGTGAACCACTCTGTTGTACAACTCGTTTGGGTCAAACTTGTTGCTCATTACATGTATAATATCACTATCAAAACATTTTAAGTTGCTGAGTTTTGCCTATGACAAGCCATTTGTTCTAATGTAATAAATTCTCGCTTTCGCGTAATATGTTAAGAGCAGAACCTGCCTGGAACCATTTTATCTGGAAATTGTTGTAAGAGTGATTCAACAGTATCTCCTCTTTTATGCCGTCTTCATGAATTATGTAAGCGCGTAACTGTTTTTCTGGCTTCATATCTGAGATCTCAACTATGCTTATTCTGTCAGTTTCTTGTATCTTGTCATAATCAGAAGAATTGGCAAATGTTAATGCAAGTACACCTTGTTTTTTCAAATTGGTTTCATGAATTCTTGCAAAACTTTTTGCTATTACAGAAGCACATCCTAGATATCTCGGAGACATGGCTGCATGTTCCCTGCTGCTGCCTTCACCATAGTTATTATCTCCAATTACAATCCATCGTAGTCCCTTGCTCTTGTACTGTCTTGCAATGGCTGGAAAAGCATCAATAGTGCCAGTGAGAACATTCTTTCCTTTTCCTACTTCATTGGTGTAAGCATTGACTGCACCCAAGAAAATATTATCACTGATTTTATCAAGATGACCCCGAAATCTCAGCCATGGACCGGCTGGAGATATGTGATCTGTTGTACATTTTCCTTTTGCTTTCAATAAAATTGGTAATTCGATAAAGTCTTTACTGTCCCATTTTGCAAATGGTTCAAGCTTTTGCAGTCTGTCACTATTTCCAGGAATTACCACTGCAACAAGATCTGGAATTTCCGAAGGTGGAACATAGACATCCTTTACACTTTGGAATCCTTGCGGCGGAATTTCCAAGGCTTTTTTTGGAGACTCTAGCATGAATTTTTTGCCATCTGGTGTGGTAACTTGGTCTTTCATTGGATTAAATGACAACCGCCCTCCCAAAGCAAGGGCCACAATCATTTCTGGGCTTCCAATAAAGTTCATCGTCTCCCTTCTACCATCGTTTCTTCCCGGAAAATTCCTGTTAAAGGATGTGATGATAGTGTTAGGTTCGCCTGCCTTTAGTTCTGGTCTTTGCCATTGTCCAATACAAGGCCCGCATGCATTTGCCAATACAGTTGCTCCAACTTCTATCAGGGTTGCCATCTGCCCATCTCTTTCTATTGTAGCACGTATCTGTTCAGAGCCAGGAGTAACCAAGAGAGGTATCTTTACCTTCATCCCTTTTGCCTTTGCTTGTTCTGCAACATTTGCCGCCCTTGTCATGTCTTCGTAAGAGGAATTAGTACAACTTCCAATTAATGCAACAGATATAGTATCAAGATAGTTATTTTTCTTGACATCGTCTGCAAGTTGCGAGATTGGTCTTGCAAGGTCTGGTGTATGTGGACCCACGATATATGGCTCAAGTTTTGAGAGGTCAATCTCGATTACTCTATCAAAATATTTCTCAGGGTTCTGCTCAACATCAGGATCTGCACAAAGCAAGTCCTTGTGAGTATTTGCAATATCAGCAATTTTTTCTCGGCCTGTTGCTCTAAGATACGCTGCCATTTTTTCATCATATGGAAACAATGAGCATGTAGCCCCAATCTCAGCACCCATGTTAGTTATTGTTGCTTTTCCTGTACAACTTATGGTCCTGGCACCAGGTCCAAAGTATTCTATGATAGCATTTGTTCCGCCTGATACAGTAAGCTTTGATGCAACGTATAGTATAATGTCTTTAGGAGCAGTCCAGCCATTGAGTTCACCTTTTAGATTAACGCCAATTCTTTTTGGATACAAAACTTCCCATGGAAATCCAGCCATCACTTCAGCTGCGTCCAGTCCTCCAACTCCCACTGCTATCATTCCAAGTCCTCCTGCGTTAGGAGTGTGAGAGTCAGTTCCTATCATCAGCCCACCTGGAAATGCATAATTTTCTAAAACTACTTGATGTATTATTCCCGCACCTGGTCTCCAAAATCCCAAACCAAATTTTCGTGATGCAGATTCAAGAAATTTGTATACCTCACTATTTTCGTCAAGAGCCAATCTAGTATCTTCCTCGCTTCCCACTCTTGCCTGGATGAGGTGATCACAGTGCACCGTACTTGGAAGTGCAACTCTTTTTAATCCTGATTGCATGAATTGTAATATTACCATCTGGCCAGTAACATCCTGCAGTGCCACACGATCTGGTTTGAGAAAGATGTAGGATTTTCCAGGTTCTAGATTCTTGGCAGACTCGATCTCTTCCAGGTGACCAGCAAGAATCTTTTCTGTTAGCGTTAAGGATCTGTTTACCATGTTTTTATATTTTGAAACATTTTCCTCTAGTTTTTTGTAGACTCCGGAAACAAGATCAGGAGTTGTCTCTATATTCATGATAAACACCTTGTTAATTGTCTGAATTTAATATAAATTGTCCCTAGTACAGGCTAAATTGAAAAAGATCTAGTTTTTCTTTTGTACCAGACTAACAAAATACTTGTGTAGCGATAGGTCTTCTGTAAGTTCTGGATGAAATGAGGTACCGATGATATTTCCTTGTTTTACTGCAATTATTTTTTCATTAAATTTTGAGAGCACTTCTACATTCTTGCCTGCCTCTATGACTGATGGCGCTCTTATGAATATACCACGAAATTTATGTACCCCGATCTTCTCAAGCTGTATGTCTGCCTCAAACGAGTCCTTTTGTCTTCCAAACGTATTTCGTTCTATCGTGATGTCAAGATAATCAAGCAGGGGCTGTTCCATGTTTCCTACAATTCTGTCCTTTGCCTTCTTGGATAAGAGAATCATTCCAGCACATGTGCCCAGCACAGGCATTCCAGAGGCAATCTTTTCTTTTATTTTTTTCAAGGAGCCATTAATCAACGAAAGTGTTCCAATTACAGTGCTCTCCCCGCCAGGAATGATAAGCCCGTCAAGGTCTGAGATTTGTTCTGGATTTTTTACTTCGCTTACAACTCCTTCAACGCCAAGATCATCCATCGCCATTCTTGTAGCAGACAAGTTTTCTGCAACATCTCCCTGAACAGCAAGGATACCAATGTTTACACCGGTCATGCTGTGCTTCCTCTTTCCTGCATCCTAAGTTCCAGATTCTTTGTATCAAGTCCCAACATGGATTGTCGCTCATCTACCATCTTTTGAGCTTCCTTTACTTTGTCAGGATCTTCCCAGAATGTTGTAGCAAGAACAACAGCTTGTGCTCTTTCCTTTGCATCATCAGACTTGAAGATTCCAGAACCGACAAAGACTCCATCGCATCCCAGAGTCATCAGATATGCAGCATCTGCAGGAGTTGATATTCCACCTGCAGCAAAGTTCACAACAGGCAGTCTGCCAAGGCTTGCAGTTTCTTCTACAAGTGAATATGACACTTTGAGATCTCTTGCAACGCTGACTAGATCTTGTTCGTCCCCAGCATCGTAAATTGATTTGATTCGTCTTAATTCAGTATTGACATTTTTTATGTGAATTACAGCTTCTGCCACATTACCAGTCCCAGGTTCGCCTTTTGTTCTAATCATTGCTGCACCTTCCTCAATTCTTCTTAGTGCTTCGCCCAAATTTCTTGCACCGTTAACAAATGGAGTTGTAAAATCCCATTTCCATATATGATGAAATTCATCTGCTGGTGTAAGTACTTCTGACTCGTCAATCATATCAACATCTGTTTCTCCTAAAACTCTGGCCTCGTAGACATGCCCAATCCTGCATTTTGCCATGACAGGGATTGTTACAGAGTCCATTATCTCTTCAATGACTCTAATACTAGCTGTCCTAGCTACACCACCAGCTTTTCTTACATCAGCTGGAAGTTTATCCAAGACCATTACTGCAACAGCTCCTGCATCCTCTGCTATCTGAGCTTGTTCTACTGTTGTGACATCCATCACAACACCATTTTTTAGCATATGAGCAAAACCACGTTTAAGAGTAGAAGTACCTCTACGCGTTTCAAATGATCCTAGTGTCTCCCGAACGATTCCTTTTGCGTTACCAAGATCACCAGAAAGTGGAATCATGTAGTTTGATCGCTTCGAGATCTATTTATTTTATTATTTCACTGATAATATCGTCAAGACTTGACTGTACTTGGGTTATAATGGGAGGAACAAATTCCTGGCTGGCATTTTGGTCTCCCCATTGAAGATGTACAGTCTTGCCATTAAGAGTAGCCTGAATACCATATTTTTCATAGTTTGTAGCATCAGGTTTTACTTGGTATACAGCATCAGGTATGTCTACAAATCCAGTTTCCTTAACGAGCCCTTTCAATTTTGTTAATTCATCTTGAGATAGTTGGTATTTTACGTCAGGTTGTGAGTAACCATTTTTTGTCAGACTGTATACGGCTGACCCATCATTTTGTATTGTCAAAACTTCAGCAGTGTCAGCCCCAATGCTTTGTGTGAGTCCAAAGGATATTTTTTGCAGGTGTTCTTTGGTATACTGTAGAGTCATTATATCTTCAGAATTTACTGTTGAACTTTGAATCTCAGGTCGTGTCAGCTGAGGAACTACTATGAAGATAGCTGCAAGTATAGGAATAGCTCCTAGTATCAGAATTATTGGTTTTGCCATGATTTTTCAGTTAATTTTTTTGAATATATGTAGATGAAAGAATTTAGTGTTAATTTGGTTGAGCTCATGCTTTATCTCTAATGAATTAGGTGAATCATGTCTGCAATAAATCTTGAGAAGCTAAGTAAATTAAAATTCAAGTGAATTCATTGACCAAACGTGGGGTCGTAGCCTAGCCAGGCATGGCGACAGGATAGATCACATGATCACCGCTAAGGGCTCCAGTGGTTCAACTAGCTTCACTGACGTAAGGATGATGTACAGTTTGGAGCTGTAGTGACCCGTGTGTCGCCGGTTCAACTCCGGTCGGCCCCACCATTTTTTTAGATCGTTGATTTTAGATAACAGTTATAAGGAAAAACCGACTCATCTAATACTGATCAAGTGGGGATGATTTACAATAATTATTACAAAAGTGAGGGTTATACAAATTGAGTCGCGGTAATTTTCCCACATTTGGAGCTTCCAAAACTGGAACATATGTCTCCACTCTGAAAAACTATAACCTGCCTCCTTTCATTCTTGAACAAGTTGCAGTAGATTGCAAATCTGACCTGGTCAGAAAGGGAAGAATTGAAGAACGCCTGCAAAGCATGAACGATGCAGCTCTTGAAATCCTTCACAGGGTTTTTGTTGATTGTGAAGAAAATTCTGACGGCTCTTACGCAAACTATCGCTTTTTTGCATATATTTCCAGCATGTTTCACAAGTGTGAAATCCTTCTAAATGAAAAAATCCCCGGTCAATCTGGCAAGGTTCACAAGGTTCCAATTGCAGTAAAAAACAATGGCATGTACATTGCTGTTGGTTTTAACAAGTCAAGTGGCGGCCCAATATCAAAGCGAGAGGCAGTCAAATTCTATGAACTTGTTGACGACATAAAAAAGGGTGAACATGGAAACCAACTCACAGAAGGAGTATTTGGTTCCTCAGTGGGTTTTGATGGAGAAGCACTTGTTACTCTTGAGAAGCTAAGCAAGGCTCGCAAGAAAGATCCGCAAAATAAGATCGATTTTAAAACAGCAAGTTTTGAAAATAGAATTTATTCTGTCACCAAGTGCTAGTGCTTCCTTTTAGCAGTACAGAACTTTGTATGAACTTGTTTTTCAACATCTAGTGTTGTCTCATTTTCATGAAACATTTTTGTTCCACAGTCAGGACAAACGAATTCTGGCATAAAAAAACTCTAAAACACTTACTTATAGTCTTTTAGAACATTTGGCAATTCAATACGATGCACCTTGAGAAGTAAATAGTAGAAAAGATGCGTAATGTATTTCAGTCACAAATTGGGATTTTCTAAAATAATGACAATGGAGACAGCATATGACACCTTTGGATGGTTTTACTACAAAAGGGGAAGATATTTTGGTGTGACAAAGAACCATTATCTCCCACCT
The DNA here is from genome assembly GCA_028867755.1 of Nitrososphaerota archaeon. GTDB lineage: Archaea > Thermoproteota > Nitrososphaeria > Nitrososphaerales > Nitrosopumilaceae > Nitrosotalea. The sequence continues at coordinate 118,393 of JAGWFT010000002.1, read as the reverse complement.
GGAAAGTGGCAGACCCTATGCGGCAACCACATAGTATCACCATCAGATATGCCACATGTTCGTTTTGCTGACACCAGTCAGCTTTTCACACATAAACTTTGTAAAAGCTGCATAACTTTGCTCAATTCCAAGTCTTTTGTCTGAAACCTAGTCTAGTAAGAACAATACAGTAAACTGTTTGGACATATCACGTCTTGAGGCTGGAAGTGTCAAGCGTTGCAAAGAGGGAATTTTTCTCAGTCTTTTTGTGATTTACATCATAGTGTTCAAATGGCAAAGATGCAAAGAGATGCTTGTCCCATATATCATGCACGAGTTCTTTATAGTTCTTGTATCGTGCTTGTCTTAAAAATTCATGAGCAAGTTCATGAGAAACCTTGGAGCAGTTTTTTTCCATTAGAAAATTGAGGTCGTCTTTTTGAGGGCTTTTTTGCCACCATATCATCCCAAAGTTTTCTGCAAAATAACCTTCACAAGTACAGTCTGTCCACATTGGTCTAAAATATGCTAGATAAAAGTGAAAAATGTGCTCTCCCCTGCTTTCATGATCTTCCAAAAGTACAGGAGTATCAAGCATTCCAAACCTTCTTCCAGGTTTTACTATCATCTCGTCTGACTGGACATCAACTTTCTGAGAAAATGTATTTTCAATCCATGTCTTGTAAAAATTTGCCATTTTTTCTACATACTGAAATTCCCACTTGCGTTGTTCTAATTCCTCTTCTTTTACAAGGAATATGAAGTGGAGGAGCACATCTGCTCAAAACTATAACACAATTAAAAGGTCTTTGCATAAAAAAACAAAAATTGAAGATTCATACTCTTGAAAATATTTAGAGTGGATAGAAAGGATGGAACTAACTTTGACCTTCGATTCCCATCAAAGTTAGAGTAGAACGAATCTTCTCTATTTTACGGATCTTCCATGTGATTATCTCCCTGAGGGCTTCCACGGTTGGAGATTCAATTTTGGCCAAAATATCGTAGGCTCCAAACGTACCATGAACTTCTTTTACTCCGCTAATTGCTTTCAGCTGTGAAATTATTGCTTCTTCTGAGCCTAGTTCACAATTTATTAGCACATATGCAGTTGCCATAGTATATCTATACAAGTCAAATATATCAATAGATCTGTTGTTTTCGTTCTTTGCAATAATTATCAAGTAATATCATAATTAAAAATAAGACTAGTTTTACATTCAAAAATAGCAAAAATCATTGCGATTGCTAACGTTTTTCAAAAAATTAAATAAAATGTTCCCCGGTTCTGACTCACAGAGAATCATAGGTATTTTTAGCCAAAACCCTCATCTTGTTTTCATACCGGGGTGCCCTGTCGCACGGCTGGGTGGACCAAAAATCATATTTTATCATCCCAGTCCGTCTGCGTGCATTTGGGGCGTAATGAGATATTCTATAGTCAAATATGAATCCAGTGAGATTAATCTAATGTGGCATGAGGCACAAAATGAAATCCTTATGCAACATTTCAACTAGTAAAAACTTTAGAAATGAAGGAACGTATAAATTCATTCAAACAAAATTCTTGCTATGGTAAAACCAATTCCAGATGGATATCATTCTGTTACTCCCACACTGACCATAAGCGGAGCAGCTGATGCAATAGAATTTTACAAAAAAGCCTTTGATGCAAAGGAAGTTTACAGATTTCCAGAACCAGACGGTAAATCAATTATGCATGCAGAAATCAGAATTGGCAATTCTGCAATCATGCTTTGCGATGAAATGCCTCACATGGGTGTCCTGTCACCAAAATCAACAGGAGGGCCAAGCGGTTCAATATACTTGTATGTGAATGATTCAGATGCTGTCTTTAACAAAGCTGTTTCATCTGGTGGAAAGCCAATGATGCCAATGATGGATGGATTTTGGGGAGACCGCATAGGTGTAATTACGGATCCTTTTGGCCATAGGTGGACAATAGCAACCAGAAAAAAAGAAATGACTGTAGAAGAAATAGAAAAAGCTGGTCGCGAATTCATGAAAAACCAATGCAAGTAAACTTGTGTTTTTTATAGAAAAATATTCTACGTAACTAAAACATCAGGTCAGTAAGATTTAGCTCAAAGCCAGATACAGGTATTCTTAGCTTGAAATTATCTAATACCTCACGCGCTATCTCGCCAACAATTCCAACATTCTTACCATTAACAACAATGTCTGCTGTTCTTCCTTGAGTAAATAATGGGTTACTTGAAATTTTTGCAGCAGATACAATATCAAATCCTGATTTCAGAAACGATTGTAGGATTGATTTTATCTCAGTATAGTTTACATCGTTATGTGCACTTGCACATGCCAGATGAATCTCTTCGCCAACTAGATTGTCTCTGTAAAATGCAGTGCCTATCTCAAAAATTTTCTGCGGATATGATTCATGTATGTTTCTTGACAAGACGTCAACCAGTCCGGGAAGAAGTGTGTCTCGCAAGATTTGATGTTCCTGGCTCTTAGAATCAGATACTGATATAATGTCAGATGAATCTCTTTTTGTTAGATCATACAGAGTATGTTTTCCTGCCAGTCCAAAATTCATTACTTCAGAATAACCAAGACCTATCATTGTGGACCTGGCTGCTTCTAGTGATACAGTGACTCTATTTTTTTGTCCAGCAGACTTGGCCTGTGGTATTGTAGGCTCGAGGTTTTGAATTCCATATCCCAGTGCCACTTCTTCTACAAGATCAATTGAACCAAAGATGTCAGTTCTGTATCTTGGAATCAAGCAGAGGATTTGCTTGCCCTTTGCTGTAGCATTAAGCCTGCTCTTTCGGAGGGATTTTACCATGACAGATGTTGATACATCAAGTCCAAGTGTGTTATTAACAAGGACAGGATCAAGCAAAATCTTCCTAGATGCCAACGATGGAGTAGAATTGCGCGGTCCTAAGATACGAACAGAGGATAATTTGAATCCAGCATTCTGCATAGTATATGATACCACAGCAAGTGCATCTTCGGCAGCATTTTTGTCAGTGGCAGTTACTTCCACCAAGAGATTTCTGCTCGCAGATGTAACTTCGGTCAGCTTTGAATTTATTATTGGCGGAAATGATATGGTATTTCCTGCAGAATCTACAATAACAGGCACTTTTTTGCTTTCTTCTAACAAATGCTTGTATGCCAAGCCAGTCTCTGTCTTGTCAAGTATTTCAGATATAGCCATCTCATCTTGAGAGTTTAGAGGTATGAATTTGTAAGTTCTTTCCACAGTTTTGTATACTAGTGGAAATTTTATTTTGTTCAAGTCATGAATGCCTATAGACACTTTCTTTCTTTTTCTTCCAATGCCGTTGTGCAGGTCTTCTTGCATTGTGATTATCTGCCTTATTGTTTCATCATCCATCTTTCCATCTAGTGCCTCTATTGCAATAATATATGGCCTAACCTTGGCAACTGAAGCGTCTGCTTTTATTGCATGAGTTCCTTTTTTGATTTTAAGTTGTGGCATGCCTAGCTTTGTCCCAAGAAGACCTTGCAAGCTAGTTGCTATACCATAATCTGTAGAAAAGTCTGGCCTGTTAGGGCTGTATTCAACATTGATGTGATCAGATGTCTCTTCTTCAATATCGAGACCCAGAAACGGTAATGTGGAAATAATTTTTTCTCTTGAAACTTTTCGTCCTAGTAGTTTTGCTATCCTATTGAAATACAGTGTCACTACTGGCATTTTGGCACGCTCCTTAACCATCCTAATTTGTTATTATAGAGTTCACGAACATCGTCAAGGCCATATCGCAACATTGCTATTCTTTCAATTCCTCCCCCCCATGCAAGAACTGGATTTTTTATGCCAAGCGGTTTTGTAACCTCTGGTCTGAAAATTCCCATACCAAACAATTCCACCCACTTGCCAAGCCTTTCATTATATATCATTGATTGAAGAGAGGGTTCCGTATACGGGAAAAATGTTGGCCAGAACTTGGCTTTTTTGATTCCCATTTTTCTATAAAATTCCATCTGTAATCCCATCAAGTCTCTTAGTGTTACATTTTTTCCAACAACCACTCCTTCCACTTGATTGAATTCTACAAGATGTTTGTAGCTGACCTTCTCATTTCTGAAGACTCGACCTATTGAGAATAGTCTTGCATCATCGTATTGTTGGTCTGCCAATGCCCTTATGGTAACACATGTAGTATGAGTTCGCAGTGCCATTTTTTTTGCAGCATCCAAGTTCCAGTCATAATGCCACCCGTTCTTGTGTGCCATAGAGACTTGCTTGATTTGGTTTGGTGTTGCAACTGACTTTGCACTAATATCTTTAAGGTAAAAGGTATCTTGCATTTCCCTTGCAGGATGGTCCTGTGGAATAAACAACGCATCAAAATTCCAAAAACTTGACTGTGTACTGTTACCAACAAGTTCGGAAAATCCCAAGCTGACAAATATTTCCCTAACCTCGTCAATTACATCGGTCAAGGGGTGGCTTTTTGCAGCAAAGACTACAGGAGCAGGAGCCTCTACGTCTATTGCTCGTCTTACAGACGAATCTGTTGCCTCGCTTGGTGCGTTCTGTGATACTTCTATTCCTTTTTCGGTTATGTTTACTGTCGTATATTTAGTAGAAGTAAAGTTGAGAAACTCTGGTCTTTTTTTGAGCAAGTCAAGTGCTTCCTTGTCTTCTATTACATCTAATGATACTGCAGTAGGACTTTTTGATGCAATTAATTTTATGATTTTCTCTTCTGAAGTAGTATCATGGTACCCTTTGAGCATGACTCTATTTTCGTAGATTTCTATCCAGCTGCTTTTCTTTGCATTTGCAATGGCTGGGCTAAATTCATTTTTTAATTGATCTTTTGCCTCATTGATTTCACATGAGGATGTAGGTAGTAACTTTAGATAATTAACAAGTTGTCGTTCTGGCAATCCCTTCTGTAATGCTTCGTTGCCCCTTTTCCCTAGTGTAACAAAATTTTTTTCCGACTCGTTGACTTGAACCAAGTCTTTGAATTTGAGCCATTCTATACCACGTCTTACTTGGTCTATCGATAGTTGTGTTTTTTCACAGAGTTCTTCTGGCGTCAAGTTTTGTTTCTCAAGTAATGATTTGAGGATCTTCTGTTCTATTGGATGCAGAACTTGTGACATTATGAGAAACAACCAAAAAGACTTTTTAAAGCATGCTTTTTGTGGTTTAAAATATCATACTATCCAACGCTTCAACCTTTAATTTTCTGTCTTATCACAAATCAACCATTCTAACATATTCTTAGACAAACCCCTGCCAAACGACTATCAACGAAGTCGAAGGAGTGCGGAGCGAAGCGGAGACCCCTACGAAATCCGAGCGAGGCGAGCCCGAAGGGCGAGAGGCTGCCAACGGCAGCCGTCCGAAGCGAGGTAGAGGGAAAACGGCACGAAGGAAATCGTGCCGTCCGAACAAAGTTAGGATGAAGTAGAGAGATAGCCAAGAGGGGTGTCTGCAAAGCAGACGGGGTGAATTGGCTAACGAACTGCGAAATTTTACCTCTACCTCGGTGAGCCTCGGTTTTGCGTAAGCAAAAAAACACCAAGAGAGTTTTACGATCCTGGTGTTAGAGGTGAGCGAGGATTTCGTCAATTAGACAAAAAGCGAAGTCTCAAGAGGGGTGTCCGTGGGACGGGGTGAATTGAGACTGAGCGTCTTCAATAGTCAAACATAGTTACAATAGTTACACATAGTTTTAATTATTCTACTATGCTATAACATAGTGAAGGTAACATGCAACGAGCCACAAAGAAGACCAAAGTAGAAGACGATCTCACACCAGAAGAGATAGCAGATATCAAAGAATACGAGTCCGATAAAGCCAAAGGCAAGATAAAACGAAGCACTTTAGAAGAACTTCTCAAAGAATTACATAGTTAAATTGTGGATACTTGCTCCAAACAAGAAGTTTATCAAACAATACAAGTCATTGAGTTCTGATTTTCAAAAAAGAGTTGACTCGGTACTCGCTGAATTAGTCAAGTCTGAAAATCCTACAAAATTAGGCGACTACAAACAGAGTCTAAGAGTATATGCCTACAACCTTGATAAGAGTAATAGAATTATCTACTCGGTTGATTTTGTAAACAATACAATAGAACTGCGTAGAGTTGGCAGTCATAAACAAGTATATGGTAAGGATTAAGCGAGCCTTCGGCTCACCCTTTGGGATGTGAATCAATAGCAGATGTTGGGTGTTGGCTTGTAAATCAAGGAACTCTTAACTATAGTTCGAGAAAAACAGTAATTGACAAGCCTTACCTTTTACGGAGGTATTAACAAGATAGGCGGTAACAAGTTTCTTATCGAAGATCTAAACAAACTGTGGATTATTTTGAAATTATCTCTTTACTTTTCTGAATTTCATTCCAATTGTTGATTATATCGAGGCTTCTCGTCCACCAATCATCGAAAGGAGGTCTGTTTTCTGTGGCTTTTATTTCACTGTACTGACCTCTCGCTACTGTGTCAGGCGACGGTATGTTAAAACAACTGTTCTTTGACAATATCCATCTGTCGTGTATACTTGATTTCAACTTAGAATCGGTTATCACCCTGAGCTCGCAGATAGTATTCTTGTTTTTCATCTCTTCTCTAAAGTCTTTGAAGAGACTTCTTAGTTTTTCATCTGCTTTCTCAACTGAAATGATTATCTTTACAGTTTTTGTTTTGTTTGTATCCAATGATTGAGAGAGTAGCTCGAGTCCTTCCTTTGAGAAATATTTATCGACCCAGTAAATATAACTATCACAGGATTTTATCGTATTCCAGAAAGCTACACGATTTGAAAATGGTTGCTCTGGAGTTATCAGAGTGTGGTCTTGTACAGTACCTTCAAGACCGATCGCATTCTTAATCTTACCAAGAACGACTTTTTCGCGTTCAGAAATGAAACCCTGAAAGTCATCTCTTAACATACAATCATAGGCATTTTTGTTTATGAAATGACTTTCCAAAACTTTCAAAAATTCTTTTTCATTTCCGCCATATTTTTCCTTAATGAACTCTTTGACATAAGCGGAGGGTTTCTTGTATCTCTTAATCTTCCTGTTGGTCTCATCAGACATCCAGCTTATGTTTAAAATAGAATTTACATTCCTCATAGAATGAAATTCAGCTTTGGGAAACAGGTGGTCTTTATCGTTATTTCGGGCATTCTCAAGGGTTTGATTAGTGTTAAAGTCATTAGCTCCTTCCAACGCTAAAAGTGACAAGACTCCTCTGTACATCGCACTTGATTTAGATTGTATTTCACGAAGATTCAACGTGGCAAATTCTCTCCTAGCTCTATCTACTGTTTTTGGAATCTTAGTATCATCGGAGAACCAATCTTTCATTTCCTTGAAATCTGCTGTTAACTGGCTATCAACAGCACCAGAGTATGCATTAGAGAAGACTGATGTCCAGTACCATGTGCCAAGTTTTTTGTAACAGTCGACTTTGTTATGTCTCGATTCAATTTCCTTAGTTAGGGCTGCCAGTATAGGAATCATAGGAGCAAACGGCAACTCATTTCTGTCTTTAACACCAAACCCATCTCTCAGATTTTCAATTTTTAATATGCCCTTGTTCAAGTATTCTGTCATCTCGTTCCAAATTTCCTCAAAGGAAAGATCTGTAGGCTCAAAAACATTTTGATATATATTTAGAATATCTTCTCTTTTACAAGAACTAGTTTTATTATAGCAGAGGGAAATTGCCTGAAGGATGTAAATGGGTATCTTATCTATTGATTTGTAATATTCAAGCAATTTAGGGAATCGCTTAACGGATTCCTCCCAATGTGTTTTCAATTCTATTTCGTATTTGCTAAGTCTAGCTATCAAAAGATCAAATACGCTAAGGACTTTTCCCATCGTGTTTATTTTTTCAAAAATATCGGTTACTTGTGGTAATTCCATTGTTTCTGGAAGAGAGATATATGGAATTTCAAAACCGTCTATTACATGCCTTAATTTTTTGTCGATGATTCTCCTAATAGATCTTATCTTATCTTGGTCTGTTGAAGCCTTCAACATAAAATCTTCAAAACCATCTACCCATTCAGAATACTTCTCTAATTCATAGAATGGAAACAGTCTTTTTTTAAAAGATTCATCTCTGCCCAATTTTCTCGGTAATATTTCTATAATGTCACTCGACTCATTTTGATTAAAAAATTCAGAAAAGTTAATGTAAAAATAGAGAGGTGCGCTACTACCCCGCAATGGAAAATTAGGCGCTCTCAGTGCGTAATAAAGCGATGTAATCCTTTGTTGCCCGTCTAAAATGATAGAATTTGGTTTGAGTTCGTCCTTTCTAATATCCACACCCATGATGGGCATAGGATCTAATTCTGGTTCTTTTCCGACATCCCACAGAAGAAGTGCTCCTACATAATAATCGTTGAATATTGATTTTAGTAATTCCTTGACATCGTTCTTCTTCCAATCAAAATATCTTTGAAAATTTGGTAGAACCCATTTACCGTTAGAAGCATTAGAAATAATCTGGTCGATTTTGATTCTCTCTGGATTACGTAGCGAATGCGGTTCAAATTTAGCTAGATTACTTAATTGTGCAGACTCAAGAAACATTGGAAGATTAACTTCCTCAGCTCTTGTCTTTACCTCAACATCAGATTCAGTTTCTTCTTCCTCATCGTTTTCTCCTTTGTAAATATAATCATACCAATAACAGAATTCATCAAAAATGGTAAGATTTCTAAGTTCTTCAACACCTAATGCATCAATAAGTTTCTGACATTTTTTTACATTGTCCAAATAGTGTTCTAATTTCTGAGACATGATATCATTCCAACCAAAAACAGTTGCAAATTCATTGTAGGTATGTCTGACCCTGTTATTCACTACTGGGAACGATTCGTTGATACAAAATATTATCGGAGATATTGTGCCACACTGAATCATTCTACTACGAGCTTTGTCAGAAATAAAATCTTTAATCCAGATATCTAACTTATTGGGCGTTTCTTGAAAATTGTGAGCAAGATCATATATCATATTCGCCAATATTGTCCAATCTTCCTCGTTACGATTTTTAAGGAAGAGTTTTATGTTTAGAAATACGGGAAATGTACTAACACGTTTTGCAAATTTTGTTTTAAAATAAGGTAGCAACCCATATAGAACCCAGTCAACGAACTCTGGCGAGTTCTTATCCATTGGTTTTAGTTTTTTCATGAGATCCTTTACATCTTGTTTTTCCTTCTCTATGTTATTGAAATGCCTCTGACCATCATTGCCCTTGAACCATTCTCTAAATTCGCTGATGATAACATGCAGATTTTCTTTTGTTAGATCCATACGAATTCTCTTATTTTATTCGATAATTTGAGAGATTTAAGGTTATGATAAAACTGGTCGTCTTTAGGCTTCGCTCATTTTCATTACAATGACATTTGTTTTTGAAGATAACTTAAAGTGCAGGATTATAGTAATAATACTGCCTAAGAAACTAGGCGAGGTAACGGAAATGGAAAACAACAAACCAAGAACCTTCTATGAAAATAGAAGACCATATTGGACGTACAGAGTCTATTGTAGACTTTGCCAGCGTCCTTTGAAGGACAGCGAAATAATGGACGACATGATTCGTCATGGGGTAGTAACAATGTACCGCCCTAGCCCATATCAGCACCTTCTAAGAAAAGAACCAGACAAAACAAAGTAAGTTACTCTCCGTGTGGGTCGAATAAAGAGTAAGCCCACACACCTACCATTTAACCAAAGAAATTCTTTACATTCCATATTGCCTTGCGAACTATTTTTTTACAATCAAGGCAACGCCAGAACTCCCATACTACATTTCCATACCTTCTCCGATAATAGACAAGCATCTTATGCTTGCAGGATCGTGGATCTATTTTCTTTTTAAACTCTTTAATTTTTCTCGTTCAATCACCTTTAGTTTTTCATTCACATCTTCATCATTATCATAAGTACCATCAATCAATCCAAGTAGGAAATTCAATATATTGTCTATCATTTTTTCGACCTATTTTTCTTAAACGCAATCCATATCAAACCTTCAAAAAATGTTATTCCCACACTCTCCCACGTAGTAGAAAGTAGCAAATAATCAACAATCTCAGCGATGCTAATTTCACCAATTAGATATAGCATCATCGCCACTAGACCAAAGAAAAGAAAAAATGCACTTGCTAAAAGACCAACTTGTAGTAACACAAGTGCATACTTGATTTGTCTATTTTTCTGTCGCATTTCATAATGATTTCTGCTTCTCCCTGTGCATTTTTGCAAAGTCTATTATTTTTTCCGAGACCTTTGCAACCGATGGCGTCCTGCTGTTGATGCGTAGTGCGTTGTCGTATATCTCGCTCATAAAGAGAGCTCCAATGTCATAATCCACTCGTCCAGTATACTGACGCTCGTACTTTTTGAGAACATCACCTACAAAGCCCGTCCAGACCTCAATAGAGATTATGTGGTTCTCTTCTCGGAGAAATACAGAGATTGATTTTTCCTCGCCTTCTGCGATCTTCTCGCTCTGTATGGTTGATACCGTTGTCCTGCTCTTGTCCTGTCTTACAAACAGGTCGTAAGACCTTTTCTTGTCTTCTGTTTCATAACTTCTGTATAGTCTCCTATACCTCTCCTCAATCTGTGGTGTTTCATTTTCCATTTCATCACAATATTATTTAGAAACACAACATCTAAGAAGCCTCGCTCTGGGTTCTACACTTCAAGTAAAAGATACTAGTTTTTTCTTCTTAACTTTCCTCTGCCTTTCAATGCACAGAAAACAAGTAATCCAAAATAGGCTGGCACGCTAAATAATAATTTGTCAATCCCAAAATACATCATCAAGGGAACACCGCACAATCCAACGCCAATAAATGCATAAAGCCACACTCTCCATCGCCTTCCATGTTTTATTTCCATATAGGCTTCAACAAGAGATCTTTTGTTATTCTTGAAATGTGTGAGATATTTTTTCCTTGCATAAACTATAGGTGCTATGATAGCAAAGACTATCGCACTTATTGGAAGTAACGTGCTTAACGTTGCGTCTTTTACATAAGATTCAACCCAAAACACCAGTCTAAAAAATGCATAATATCCAACCATCCACGCAAAAACAGTTACTAGCCACCTGCCAAATTTCCAATCCTTACCACCAACTTGTTTGCCAACATTGTTAATTATTTTAAAACAAGTTATCAGAGGAAACCATGCAAGCACCTCTTCTAGAAGGCTTTTCCACCTTGACCTCGCTCCTTGTAAATTAAAAAAAGCCTCAGCCTGTTCTCTTGTCCAACCTTTAGGGATATCTCTATAGCCTAAAATTCCTCTGAAAACTATTCTTGGCAAAAGGAATAAGACCATTATAAGAAAAATCCACTCAGCATCATACTTTGGAAACTCTGTCTGCGTTTCTGCAAGACTCATCCCAGATATACGAAAGATGCCAGCAAAAATGAGAGTTGAGAGCATCATGCATATAATCAGCCAAGCCCCGTCGTGACCCATCGGTATAACCAAGTCTCCCTTTTTGTCTCGATATGGTTTTGCATTAGCTGATGTTGTAGTAAACCCCAGAATACGGCTGACTATGGCATCCCTGACTCTAGACCAGTCTCTAGGAATTTTTACTTTTTCCAATTCTTCAATATCTCCAATTCAGAAATAAGACAGCATTTGCACTCAAACAAAGCAGAATAGTTTTCTCTGACCGCTTCTGTAGGACTCATAATTATTGTGTCAATTCCATCTGCAAGGTTCTTTTCAATCCTTTCACGCAGATCCGAGGCGTCCTTCTTTAAACTAGTTTCACACTCGATGGCAATTTTCTTTCCATCTTTCTCTCGTAGTATTACAAAATCTGCGCCTCCTGTTCCCTGCGATGCCTCGAAAATAATCTTCCAGTCTCCAAACTTTTTCTTTGTCTCTCTTGTCATAAGATTATGGCATACATCACGACCATCGTTAATCAGGTAGTAGTATGAAACTTCTTCATTTCGTATTTGACAAATCCATTCTTTTATTTTATTGTCTTCTAAAAGTTTTCTTAGAATTTTCCTTCTGGTAGTTACATCTTTTGGTTTAACGCCAACTGCCTTGCCAAGTTCATATCCATACATAGCCACCTCACTTTTTTTGAGAACGTCAATAGCCCTCTCTTCCAAATTTTCCTTCTCTTTTGTTTCATCCTTCTTCTTTTCTTCTCCATCCTTCCAAACATTATTTCCATCACTGACAAAATCAGCCTGTGGGTTATCTTCTGCTACATGAGTCTGTCTTGCTTCTTGTATTAACCTCTCCAATTTCTCAAAATTTAATTTCCAATATGGTAAGATATTTTCTCCATGTTGATATCTAAGATTAGTATAGCAAAAATCTGGTAATTGTCTAACCCCATCCCTGACAAACGCACCATAGCCAGCCTCAATCGCTTTTGAATCCTTATCGTTTGTATTTCTAAAGCAAAAATGAGAACCGAAATGCCCCCGATAATCTTCATCAAGATGCGTATAGTTTTGGGTAATTATGATAAGTTGAATATAGAAAGCACCCTGAAGCAACATCGTTCCTATGATAGACTTTTGTTGTTTGCTGGCTAGAATGTGCCAAGCCTCGTCTATGACAACATAGACCTTCTCTGTGTTTTGTTCCTGTTCTTCAATCCTGTTTATCTGTCTCAAAAATAACTCGGCTACAAAGGACTTTACCTCATCATCTGGAAGATTTCCCAGATCTAACACTATGTTTCCCTGTCTAAAATTAATACTGCCGTGCTTTGCACCCTCAACCTGTAATTTCTTGACTTTTGATTTTACAATGTTTGTAATGTTGGCATCCCACTGACCACTTTTTGCTACTCTATCGAGTGCCTTGAAGAATTCGTCAAAGTTCTTAGGCTCTTGCTCAATTACTTCATTGACCTTAGACAAGATCGTATCGATCATAAGTCCACGACTTGATAAATCGCTAAAGAAAGCGCAACGAAATGCCTCACAAAAACTTTGCCCGTCAGCGAACAAGTTTGGGAAAAACTGTGATACGTCTATCCACTTGTAACCAATATCAAAGTCTCTATTATTACTCTGAAATTTTTTGAAAGAGAGAATGATTTTCCTATGTGGTAATTTTAAACAAAGATACATTCCAAGCCATGTTTTTCCACTTCTTGCAGAACCATTTATGAGAATGTTCTGATTTAGTTGACCTAACGTTTCATCTATTATGTTGAATCCTTTTGGATGTACGGGATCAGCTACTACCTGCAAGAAGTTATGCAAGCCTTTGTTTTCGACTCGCCTTATGACACCTTCAAGATAGTTATCATATTCTTCTCTTGTCTGCCAGAATTTCCAACCCATAATACTACCACCAATCACTACAGCAACAAACCAGTAATGCAGATACACTAACAAAATCAGTGCAGAAATGGTAGCAAGCCATTTGGCATAATGAATATCTCTTGGTATGTGTCTGATTTAATCTACCAATAATAGTATACACAGAAATAAATAAAAAATGATAGGTCAGCATGGCTCAAACTTCCCAATGAGCAGAGTGTCGTTTTTTTCAGTTGGCAGTAACCTGTAGTTTAGATCAAAGCCCTTGCCACCTTTGCCGATTTGCATTATTCCATTCTTGATTTGCCCATCTGTTGTCCTTCCAGATATTACATACAGGCAGTCTTGACATATCCCGATTTCTTTGATTCCTCTCACGATTGTGTCGGTTGTAACATCTCTGTGATTGTTTGTTGTATCCCATAGTAGTCCCTGCTTGCGATAAATCGGATTGCTTCGCACTGCGGTCTTGATGACATATTGCTTGTGTGCCTCCATCAATCTCAGCATATCTGGTGCAGACTTGTTAGTGGCTGTCTTTCTCTCGTTGAGAAGTGCAAACAGACTCGTGTTGTTTTCAATGTCTTTTGCTTCAAACGAGTTCTCTACGAGTTCACTCTCAAAGATTACACTGAGAGTTCCACCTTTTACGACAAATTTTTGGTTGTTTTTGTAGATGGGTTCACACAACTTGTCGTGATATGGTTTGCATAAAACCACGACAAAGTGAACGCCCGTATATCTTTCCTTGAGAATGGTTATGAGTTCCCTGCCCAGTGTTGCATGACCTCCGCTACCAAGATAGACAACGACTATGCTTACCTGATGCGTTTCAAGAAGTTCTACGATCCTGTCTATGCCGTCTTTTAGTTTCGGTAGCCAGACTCCTCGCTTGCTCTCTGCAAACTCTTCAGACTTTTCCAACTCCCGAATCAGTGTGGTGTTCTTGGCACAGATTCCAACTACCTTGTGTCTTTCTTTTTTTGGAAAACGTTTTGCTATTTGTTTTGCATCTTCGTAGACTTCGGTAGAGATTTTGACTAATGCCACTACTCCGACTTGGTATATTGCTTCATGTTTGTGCAGTATCTTGCTGAACTGCTCCGCCTGTTTACAGGCAGTATCTCCAACAGCTACAATACCGATGCTAGCCAGTTGAAAAGGATCGGTGAAAAATTTAGACTCTGCTGATTTCACCAATTTCCCTCTTCCTCCTTCTGATTAGTAGGATTGTTCCAACACCAATCAGTCCCACTATCCCATAGACGTAGTATGGGACATCTGTAACACTTGGCATACTACCACTGCTTGCATCTTGGCTAGTCTTCTTCCCCACTTGTGGTTCCAAGATCAGACTCCAACTTTGCCCAGAATTGTCTACAAGTCTGATAGTGGCTGTGCTGTCCAACTTTCCAGCAAAGTCAACTTCTGAACCAAGTGGTGTCGGCTTTATCTGCGAAACAAAGTCCGACATACCTGTATTCTGAACAACTTGGGTATTGCTTGTCTGCACAGAACCATAAACCCAACCCTGTTCAATTGCAGTTATACTTGGATTATCCAATCCAACAGCAACCATATTTCCAGATTGGTCTTGTAGTTGGATGTTTTCAACGTAGGCGTTTGCGTTATTTGTAAAAAAAATAAATGGTAGAATTGAGATTAGAGCAACAACACTAATAGTTTTCATTTTGGTTGCCCACCTTCCAATTCAATTGAGTTGAGGTAACTCTTCAAGTGCTGAACGCACTCTATCATTGTGTGTGCCTCAACATACTGTTTGCAGTCAGCTAACGGACAAGTAGCCTTTCTTTGAAAGAAGGATTGTATTTTGTTGAAGGCTACACCGTATTGCCAACTTGTTTTTGTTTCATTTTGCATTTTCCATTCTCCTAATATTTTCTGACAGGCTTTTCTAGCATGTGATAGAATCTCAATTAGTGGAACTTTGTCTATCTCAAGTCCACATCCACAAGGACAGAATACAATACTAGTTGTTGCCATGTTTAATCGATATTTTTCAAATTAATAACACCATAACATTTCAGACCTATGTTGTACATCACATGCACATGCTGTTACAACATGACATTATGTTACGAATTTTTCATAAGAGTTAAAACATCTTTATTGCATATCGTTAGTGAATTAATTTTGGGAGAAATTGCAGAAGCCATCAAATCTCACAAATGGAGCGAATTCATTAGACCTTTGATGCAAAAAGATGAAGTTCTAAACTGGTGTCTTGTTTCAGATTACCTAGCCATACATGGGGAATCAACTCATTCAGAAATTAAAAAGGGTACGGGGCTTTCCGATTCAAGCTTGCGTGATGTTTTGCTACATGCTCGCAAACACAACAAACTTAAGAAAATTAATCCAGAGTCAAAACATCCACGTTATTATTTCAAAATTAGCCTTGATGACGATGGTTTTGTTAAAACCCCAAGTATTGCAAACGATGCCAAAAAATTACTCAGATTCGAGGTTTACGACAATCCAAAGTTTACACCGTCTCAGAAAGCAGAAATCTCAGCACCATATATCTTTAATCTTCTAAATGAATTATCTAAATTAAATCAAAAAAACATGATAGATGGTTTTTCAAAAAAAGTCACGGATAGTTCTGAAGTGAGATTTGCCGAAGGCATGATAAGGCTTAATTTCAAGTTTGCAGAAAAATATGGGTTTGATAAACAACTTTACAAAAAACTAAATGCATTGATAGGTTCACCTTATGACAAAAAAACAGTAAAGAATGTAAATCAACAAACAAAATTTCTTTATAATAAATTTAAAAAAAACAACTAAGTCGTGTCTCTTCCCAAGAGAGCATAAATGCCCTTAATCATATCTCTTGTCTCTGTTGCCTGTGCTTCTAATTCCGAGATACGTTTATCTTTATCATTTTCAAGTTCTGTAACTTTCTTCTCCGCTTCAATTCTTCCAAGTCGTTCCTTCTCTTCTTTTGAGATAGTAAGATCTCTTTCAATTCTTAAAAACTCGTTAAAGAGTTCATCCTGTATGTTATTGATATTTACATAATGCTTGTCCATCGGTGCGCTCTTTGGTGTATGTGATACCAATCTCTCCGCTAACCTAACATCTAGCCTGTTTTTTGCACATATCTCGATGTAGCGATGTCTAAACCCTCCAATCATCGCAGTATCATACCTCTCTCCTCTCTTCTTGCCTTTGCCCCGCATCTTTTTGAGAATTTCTAAAATCATGGACTTGATTCCTTTTATGGTCATAGGCTTGGCTTTAGACAAGACCACACGATACAGATTTCGAAAGAGTGGACTATCAGGTGTAATTACTTCGCCTTGCCTTGACCTCTCGTTCATATACATTTTCACCAAAATCGAAGCCTCTTTTGTAAGGTATCCTCTGTATTCCTCGACACTGCCTTCGTACATTAGAACTGAATAATATCCATCCTTGACCTCTTTTAGATGCCTCAATCTTAACGGCGGATCGCAGAACGCATTAGGGCGACAACCCAAACTCGCAAGGCAGTGAATTATAGCCTTGTTTCTTAACGATGTGGTAGCCTCTAACATACGCTTAATGTCATCTGTTGTGTAAGAGCCGTTTCCCTGTATCTTTAGTTGAATAGGCGACATCTTGCGAATTTTCTTGAAATTCAATATCTTGTCATTCATAGCAAAGAATAACTCTAATGCTGAAATTTGCCCGTCAATCGAGGATTTGCGTAAGCCCCTACCTTTCAGATGTATGATGTAATCTTCTACCATAGTTTGAAGGTAAGAGTCTTTGAGTTGCAACAATCCGTTAGCCTCTTTTATTTTTACAAAGTTTAGAAAATACCTAAGATACCTATCATAAATTTCTCTTGTCGTTTCTGTTCTGATACCTGCAAAAAATCTTGTTAAACTTCTATCCATATCATAGTTATGGAATACAGTAATTTTAAACCCTAATGTTCCATCCCGTAAAGACTTTTTAAACCTTAACCTAACTGAAACATGAATGTCGTCTGAGGATTTTACGGTCACACCTTGGAGCGTAGAAGGCGATATTGATTATGACAAATTAATACAGAAATTTGGCACAGAGAAAATTTCAGATGAGCTTCAGGCACGCGTAAAAAAGATAACAGGCGAGATTCACCCGATGCTAAAGCTTGGATATTTTTTCAGCCATAGAGATTTTGACAAAGTTTTGACAGAGTATGAAAAAGGCAACAAGTTCTATCTGTATACAGGCAGAGGACCTTCAGGTTCAATTCACATGGGGCACTTGCTTCCATGGATATTTACCAAATACTTGCAAGAAAAATTTGATGTAAACTTGATCTTCCAAATTACCGACGATGAAAAGTTTCTGTACAATGATGAGAAATCATTCAAGGATGTATCTGGGTATACCACAGAGAACATTTACGATATAATTGCAGTGGGCTTTGATCCAAAAAAGACAAAGATTCTAGTCGATACAAAGGACATCAAGAGAATTTACCCAATAGCACTTGAGATAGCAAAGCGCATAACGTTTTCAACAGTAAAGGCAGTATTTGGATTTCAAAACTCTACAAACATAGGAATGATAGGTTTTCCGCCAATCCAGGCTGCACCATGTTTTCTTCCATCTGTCATCGAGGGCAAGCCAACTCCAGTTCTCATACCTGCAGCAATAGACCAGGATCCATACTGGCGTGTCACAAGAGACATTGCAGAAAAGATGGGATACACAAAGCCAACTCAGATCCACTCCAAGTTCTTGCCGGGGCTTGGAATGCAAGGAAAGATGTCATCTTCGATTCCAGAGACTGCAATATTTACAACAGACACCGAAGAGGCAATAGACAAAAAGATCTCAAATACATTTACTGGAGGCCAGCCTACTGTTGAGCTACAGCGAAAACTTGGAGCTAATTTCAACATATGTCCGGTATTTTGGTACCTAAGATACTTTTTTGACATGGAAAAAGAATCAGACGAGAGGGCAAGAAAATGCAAGGGCGGCGAGCTTCTTTGCGGAGAGTGCAAATGCAACCTCAAGGATGCCACTAAACCTTTCATTGCAGATTTCAAAAAGAAGAGAGAAAAAGCAAAAGACCAAGTAGACAAGTTCCTGTTTGACTAGCAAAAATGAAAAAGAGTGTAACCTGCGAAGACGAGTATGAAGCACGAAAGCTTGCAAGCTTGATCTACATTAAAGACAACAATGAGACATTCATAACAGGAATACTTGAGATCATAGAAAATGAAATTGTCGTATCACTAAAGGACAAATCAGCTCACAGTATACTTTTTAGAGACAAAACAGAGGCCGAATCTTTTGCAGATTTTATCCAGTCGGTTATAGAAAAAACAAGTGGTCTTGTAGATACCAAGGTTACCAAAAACATTGTGGAGATAACCAAAGAATAGCTATACTAACGATTTGTCCATTTCTTGAGATACAATTTCCTGTACTTTGAGAAAATACAGTCTTGTAGTATATGGCATATTGTCTGCATTGTTTGTTATTGCCATCATGAGATATCGTACTGCACGTTTTGATATATCCAAGTTGAACTTGAGATACAAGATTGGGTCTTGTTTGACGTTTATCTTATCTACAAGCCATGGCGGTGCCATCTCTTTTGCCTCTGCAATCACCTTCTTGTACCAAAATGCAATATTTTCAGGATCAAGACCGTCTTTTAGACCAGCAATGTCTGAGGCCATCTTGCCTAGCATGACATCGGTTATTTCTTTCAATAACTTACCAAGTCATTTTTGAGTTTTAGAGCAATCACTCAAATATAGAAAAGCTATTTGTCAACGCCAAGAATATTTCCGTTAGAATCTATCTCAGAGTTTTTTATTCGTGAGGTGGATATGCGCTTGCCATCCTTTGCAAGAGTCATTGGCACCACTATCACTTCTACATCTGGAGAATTTCTTTGTCTTCTTAGTCTATTCAGTTCGTTTCCCTTGAATGCTGTTTCTTCGCTTACGACCAAAGCCTCGACTTGTTTTTCTAAAACTGCCGGGCCAAAATCATTTTCCAGTCTGCTTATCTGGTATGCCACATTTGGAAAATTTCTTTTTATGGTATCTTCCAAAGCATTGTATCTTTTTTCATAATCATGAATTAGGTTCTTGCCCTTTTTTCTAGCAAGTTCATCGCTTGTTAACCCAATTATCACTTTGGATGATACAGAGAATCCTTTGCTTAAAAGCTCCAAGTGCCCACGGTGCAAAAGATCAAACGTTCCACCAAGAGCTACCAAATTGTATTTCTTCATACAGATACAATACCAATTATCAATTATATGATATTACTATTTCACAAGTACGACATTAATCTTAGTTCCTGCAGATGAAATAGGCACACCATTAGAATCCCACACATATGTTTCCAGAAAATATGAACCTGCAGTATCAGGAGTCCAAGACACAGATCCTGTATGTTCTTGGTCATTGCCCCCAAGAAATATTCCTGTTGAATTACCAATAAAATCAACCTGTCCTCCAAATTTCTTTACTTGCACATAGTAAACATAGGGCTGCGGACTATCAAGTAGATATCTTAGATCACTGCTTATCTTAACTGGTGCATATACTGGAATCGAAGAATACGGGCTTCCTGATGGATTTGTAACATTTGTATTGCTTATCATTACCGGTAGCGATGCAACAATGTTTGTAACAGGTATAGATACAGATTGATAGTTATCAGATTCTGCAATCACTTGGAATGTTTTTTCACGGCTGCTGGGTTCTGATGTCATGGTAAAGTCTACTGTTTTGCCTGCACCAATATCAGATACAGTAGTATTGCCAATTGCCACTGTTCTTTGGAATGCATCATATGATATCAGATAGAGACGAGTATGTGTGGAGATAGATTGCCCGCCATTTTTTATTGTTCCAGTTAGGATCAAGTTATCAGACACCTGAAGTGAGCTTGGAGAGACTGTCAACAGTTGGTCTTTTTTGGACGCTGGTGTGAATCCAGCTAGATTTACTGCAACTTGAGTAATTGAAGGATCAGCCTTTGTTGATGATATTGAAAATGGGGCAATTGAGTTTGGCTCGACTACTTGGAGAAGTGTCGTACCTGTTTTGTATTCTAGTACATTATTGTTAAGACCCTCAAAAGTAATTCCTATTTTGACATTGGTTATAGGGGAGTTGTTGTTATTTTGAATCTCACCTAGGACTGTGGTTGTGCCATCAGTAGCCTTGTAACTATACGATGAGCAAACTACAACTTGTAGGGATGTATCAGAAGGTAAGCTTTCTCCTGTATGGGCAGCAGTTTGCTGGCATGGATTCTGCTCGGCACCCTCTGCTGGCGTCCACATGGCAGCAGCTAAAAGTAATACCATAATGAGAAAACTGGAAAGAACTATGGACTTCATATGCTATACGTTTTGCACAAGTAATTAATCATATACGGTATATCATAATCTATACAACGTGGATTGGAAGCTTTTACCAAAATATACTGACTATAGAAGATTACAAAAAGAAGAATAAAAGATGGTTAGTTTACTTGTGTTTCTTCATTGCGGTGATAACACACCAGTATACGAATCCTGGGATTAAACCAACGGCCAATGGTATGTATACACCTGCTTGACTCCAATCTTGCATTTCTTAATTACCAAGCTAACAAAAACTGCCATACTATTTAAATCCATCTTTCAGAAGCGTCCTCTCATAAGATATTCTTCTTTAAATAAAACTAGACTAGAGTTGAACTAGGTTTGGAGATAACAGTAGATCCATGGAAGGAATTAATCATACATGAAGTATTAGAGCTAAAGTTTGATGACTGGGTTGCTCAGGTGATCGCAACTGCACGATCAGCCGGTGGAGGAATACCCACAATATTTTGGGCAGGCGGGGTTGCATTTCATTTTGCAACTTTTCCTGATACAGAGACTACCATACAGGAAAAGATAAAGGGCAAAATTCACTATTCATCTGTAACTTTTGCAATCAAAGAAAAGTTTGAACGACAGGTAATAAGGGAAGGGGGTGCCGTGAATTTTACAGACGTAAGTCACAACGAGATATTTAGCAAGTTAATAGACAAACTCAAGACAGGATCCAAGTTCAAGGCCTGAGATATCACTTTTTCTTTACTTTGCGATAGACCAAGCCAAGTCCTACAGCAGCAAGAACTATGCCTATAACAAGAAAATATGGCGGGTTAGAGTCCATCGGAGCTAGGAAAAACCCTACGGTAATCATACCGAGATAAAGTAACATTTCAAAATCAAAATCCCAGGCCATTAAATGTGCCCGGTATATTCCATAGTATAAAGAATGCTATGGGCACCATCTTGGATAAATAGGAAAAAACTGGCCCCTTTGTTTTTCCAGTATTTTGCATGTTTTTCGTGGTTTGATTGGTAGAATAGATTAGGGATTTGTCAAATGCGGAGCAATAACAAAGTTATCCAATGCTTTTATTCAGTGTCAAACTAGATCTGTGTAATGAAAGAAATTGTATTTGTGATTATTGCAGTTATTTTAGTTGCCTCTTTTGTAATTTTCAGAGTTCTTCCAAGCAAGGGATACGGGTATCTTTCTAGGCTTACATGTACGAAATGCTCACACACATTTGATTACAGGTGGATACCAGGCGGATCCGCATCGTTTACAGTAATTAGACTTGGGAAAAAAAGATACATGAGATGCCCAAGTTGCCACAAGTGGTCCATGTTTGATGTCTGGTCAACCAGAGTTTCATAGTTGAGAATGCGATCTGTATAATCCTAGGTACATGTGAGTTAATTTTCTCTGATTTTTCAACTTGTAAAGAACTGGACATGATCAACTCGTGCCGTATCCACAATATGGACAGTGATTTGATGGTTGGATTATTTGTCGCTCGCATTTAGGGCAAAAACTTATGGGATGAGAACTAGGATTCTCTGTCAAAATACCGCTATTACATAGACCTGAATGATGGAGATTGATACCACTATGATAATAAGCCACAGTTGGCGAAATATGGTCAGTTAGATTTGTAATGTTCCATCTACCATCTGTATTTTGTTTCATTATTATTTTATCATGACACCATGGACACTCAGTCGGGATTAATTCGACATCTATTATTCTACGACAATTACGACATAAGATTTCTGTCATATATCATTTTATTACATTCGTGAATATAATCTTAAAAAAGCGATCAGATTTCTAATCAAAGGATCAAGAGTCAAAGTTGAAGGCAGAGTGGAGAAAAATGGTAGCTGACTGTGACCTGTCCTATATGACAGTAGGAATGGACTGGAGGGGATTTGAACCCCTGACCCCCCGCGTGCAAGGCGGGTATTCTACCGCTGAACTACCAGCCCATTGCATGGATTGAAAAGCGCACAGATTTTAATTGTTCTCTTTGTGTGACAAAGATTTTATTGATATTGCACACCAGAAAGATATCATGGTCTTACTCAAATCTGAGATCGTTTTAAAAACAGGCGACAAGGCGCCAGAGTTTAACCTGCTTGGAATAGATGACAAAAAGCACTCTCTATCAGAATTCAAGGAACACCCTGGATTGCTGGTTGTTTTCATGTGCAACCACTGCCCATATGTACAAGCAAAGGTTTCCGCAATGAATGAAGTTGCTGAAAAATTCAAGGGAAAATTAGCAATGATTGGGATTAACAGCAATGACCCGACAAACTATCCAGATGACAGTTTTGATGCCATGAAGACGTTTGCAAAAGAGCGAGGCATAAAATTCACATATCTTGTAGATGAGACACAAGAAATAGCAAAAAAATACGGCGCAGTCTGCACTCCAGACCCGTTCCTCTTTGACAATAACCAAAAGTTGGTTTTCCATGGTAGAATAGACAATGCAATGAAACCAGAAGACAGCCCTACAGAGAAGACAATGATTTTAAATGTAGAGAAACTACTTTCAGGAAAAAAGATAGAGAAGGATTTTGACCCATCGATGGGTTGTTCCATCAAGTGGAAAAGCCAGCAGACTTAAATGACAGTTGAATCGGAAAATTTCTTGGGCCGATAGCTCAGCTTGGCTGGAGCGTTCGACTGATAAAATTATTCAGATATCGAAAGGTCGTGGGTTCGAATCCCATTCGGCCCATTTTGTTTTATAACTATTTTAAAGATGCATACAAGAGATCTCGATAAATAGTTGTGAATTCTATACCATCTCTGTTGCCAAGAATCAATCTATCAACATGTAATTTTGGCAGCAGGATAACATGCCATGGACTATGAAAAAATATGTAAGAAAGTAATAGAATTGGATTCCAAAATAAGGTTCGCCGGCATGATAAATGAAAAAGGGAGGTTATTTGCAGGTGGAATGAGGGAGGGATTCAAATCCCTTGAGGATTCAAGGGATGATGAAATGTTGTATATGGAATTGGTCCTCAGAGCAAAGATGAGACGCGAGTTTGACAAGGTACTTGGGCCTGTACAGTTTGCCATGTCATATAGAGAGAAAGTAATAATCATGAGTTTTCCTGTAAAAGACAATGTTCTGTTATTATCAACTGAGAAGAATATTAATTTCTCAGAGATTCCATTCAAGGTAATAAAGATACTATCTCATTAATTCTGAGAACTTTCAAAAACTGTCTGAGACCATTGCAGTAATGTTTCCAAGTCATCTGAAACAAAATCTGCATTAACCTTTGGCTTTTTTGCAATTTTGCTACATAGTGCAAGATACAGATTTTTGCCAAATTTTTCCCTACTTGCATCAACTGCTTGAGAGAAGAACTTGATTGCCCCTTCTGTGGATGAGAATATTGCAACAACCATTATTCCTTCTCTTTTTGCCCATACTTTGTTAAGAAACCTCTGCAAATCTATGTCAAATAATACATCTATTGCAGAAGACATATCTCCCAAAAGCGATACTTTCCATTCTTCAGTCTGGAATGCAGACGAGGCAGCTTGCGCAAGAAGAGAGTTTTGATAGTCAGTTGATATAATTACAATGTTCTTTTTTGAATTTACTTCTTTTTCTGATAGTTTGATCAGGTATATCGATGATGATATTATTTCATCAAGAAGGTTCTTCTCAGACTTGCCTATCTTTCCATTTTTGTAGGAATTTTCTACGGCATCTATGGCAGATACAATGACCTCGTTTACAAGTTTAGATGGATTTGCGCCCGAATGTAATGAAGTTCTTATAAGATTATGTGCCTCATGGCTTGATGCAGACATTACATATTCCAAATATCTATTCTTCACATGAAAGAGATCTGCTGGAAAGCTTAGTTGGTCTACACCTTTTTCTATAAACCATAAATTCACACTGCCAATGCTTTTTTGCTGGATTAGACTCTCGGCTGCAAAAAATTTCAGATATTTTGACATGGTTACCCGATTAACACGCAGTTTTTCTGCAATTTCTATACCTGTAAGGCCAGTTTTTGATTTGCTTAGCGCATCAATTAGTTTCTCTCTCATTTCTTCAGTATCGTATCCTCGTGCCACAGACTCTAATCTGGTTATCTGGTATATAGAATTACTAAAAATCAGCGGGTGACCTGAAATTCAGGTCATCCGTTGACATGTACTTTGGTATGGTCTGAGTGGTCCAGTGCGGTGGTGGTATGCTGTATTACAGGCGCACTATTGATAACATTAATGCAAAAAAAGTAAATAAAAACCGCGCATCATTGATACTAAATACTTAAAAGTTTAATCAAGAACTTGCTCTTTTTCATTAAAACAGTTTTGCTTCAAAAATATCTTATGTTGATATGCATTAGATTTGAAAATCAAGACCGGTAATTAAAAAAAATGAAATGCAGTCCTGGTTTGATTGACTTGAAATTAACCTCAGGTCACATTGTTTGCGCTCAGAAACATTAAATATCAGTACTTTAAAGTACGGTATAGGTACAAAGTTTGCCAAAAGCAGGTTTCAAATCAATAACAGTTTCAGAAGAAGTCTACAATAGATTCCACGATATTTACAAGAAGAATAGACACGATCTTGCAATGAAAGGCGTCAATAGCTTTGCAGGATACATAACTTTCATGATGGAAGATCTGATGCAAAAAGACGAGACCTTTGCAAGATATGCCCCCAAGTTAGAAAAAATCTCAGCTGACGATAACAGAGTAGTAGTAAAAGACAATATCAAAAATAGAATTGCTGAAGTTGCAGTTCAAAATGGCGAACTTTATTGTATGCTGTGCGAAGAAAAAGATTGTGTTCATGTTGGGTTTGTATTTTCACTTTCCGAAGTCTACGAAGTTCTAAATGCTAGAGGAATAAAGCACCAAAAATAAAAGGTGCAGGAGGTGGGATTTGAACCCACGAACCCCTAAGAGACGGGATCACCCATTTTTATGATCTTAAGTCCCGCGCGTCCAAAGGCCATGCCTTCTTTGGCCAGGCTCGGCTACTCCTGCGTTTTATTAGCACAAGTTTGGAGAAATTAAACGTTTTATGGAAAAAAAATAAAAAACCAAGTAAGATTAATAAGGATTCACAAGGTCGAGCATCTCATGCTTCGATAGCTCAGCCTGGTAGAGCGTTACCTTGGTAAGGTAAAGGTCGCGGGATCGAATCCCGTTCGAAGCTTAATGTTTTTTGGCAGATTCAACATTATTTTGGAATTGAGAAATAAAACGTGGTTCCCTCTGCTTCCTTGCTTTCAAACCAAATTTTTCCGCCAAGATTTTCTACAATCCCCTTGCAAATTACCAGTCCAAATCCGCTTCCGCCATATTTTCTCTTAAAGGAGAGATTGACCTGGTAAAATTTCTTAAAAACAGATTCCTTTCGCTTCTCAGATATGCCTATTCCGTTGTCTTTAACATAAAATAAAACAGAATCTCCTTCTTCACGTGCAGCAATCTCAATCTTTCCCTTCTCACTAGGTACAAAATCAACTGCATTTTGTACCAAATTGTAAAACACTTGCTTTAGGCGCGCTTTGTCGCTGGTAAGTGCATATTTTGTAGAGGCATGGGTGACAAATTCAATATTTTTTTCCTTCATCATGGGGGAGAAAACATCATCCATGTTGTGCATAAATTCATCAACTTGTAACAACTCCTTTTTAAATTCCATTTTATTGCTGTTGAGTTTTTGCACATCAATTATGTCCTGTATCAGTTGTTCTAGTTTGCCAGCGTTGTTGTAAATCTCATCTATTACATCAAGTTGTTTGACATCTAGTTTTCCAGCTGCAGAGTCTTTTAGAATATCACAGTGCCTTTTTACTAATTCTAGAGGTATTTGACATTCTTTTGAGACGGTCATGTAAAACTCTTCTTTTAGTGCGTTCATTTTCTTCAATTCATCGAGTTGGATTTTTTGCCTTTCATTATCCTCCACAATTTTGTGTGCGTGGTAAGTTTGAGAGATATCTCTTATCAGTGTGTTACTTCCAATCAATCTGCCTTTGTTATCGTGTATGTTATTAGCACTGAGCAAGGCTGGAAATGTACTGCCATCTTTTCGTTTAAGCCAGATCTCCTCGTTTTCAACTCTGCCGCTTTTCTTCCAGCTTTCAAATGTTTTTTGCATATTCTCTCTATTGTTTTCAGCTACATGTTCAAAGAGAGATTTTCCAATAATGTCGCTTTTTTCATTGCCAAAGTTCTTTACGTACATTTGGTTGCACTCAATTATTATTCCGTCAGTGTTAACAGTCCGCTGCATGACAGGAGATCCTTCATAAAGATTCTTGTATTTTACCAAGTCTTGAATAGAATCATCCTTTGAAGATTTGTTTTCATATTGTTGAACGAGAATACTTTTGCTTGGTTTTCTACTACTTGCCCAAACAATAATACCACCAGCTCCTGCGCCCACAACACCTACCGAGAAGGCCTGACTTGCATAAGGTGTCGTCGGATCTAACCCGTAAGCAACAGCTAACAAACCTAAAATTCCTAACAGCAAGCCACCAATAGAGCTAAACGAGCTCATGTCTTCCTCTTCTTAGCAACCCCTTGCAACAGTAAGATAAGGTGAGACTAGAAGATTAACTTTTCACAGGTTGCCTAAAATCACGAAATTAAAAGTTAGTTAATTTCAAGTATAGCTATGACATTATCAAGGAATTCTTGTGCCTTATTTTTTGCACCGCTTAGAACCTGATTTATTTCATTTTTTGAAATTTTTGCCTCGTGTATCCTCATATTTTTTGACGCATAGTCCATTCCGTGTTCAGATATGAATTTGTTAAATTTTTCCAACAGCTGGCTCCCAATGACAACCTGATTGCTATTTTCCAGCTCTTGTATAGAATGATGCACAGTAGACTTGCCAAAGAGGTCTAATATGTCAGAAGGTAGAGATACCGCATTTCCATAAAGGTCATAGAACTTCCAGCTTGTCTTTCTATAGTCTGGCAGGCTATCGCAAAGCTGGTCCCTAGTTTTGTATTTGACCAAGTATCCATTGAGTTCAAGATCTATCCAAGAATTCCCATCAGATACATGCAATGATTTTGCAATATTTTTGCAGGTTAGCAGTATGTCATGGAGGGACTTTTTTTCCTCCAAAAGGTCAACGCTTGTAGATTCTGCAAGTCGTAGGATCTCTCCTTTGTTTGTGTTGCTCACTTTGATCCTGTAAAATATCTTTGATTTTACCTTATCTGAAAAAACATTGCTAGAGTTATCAGTAGTTTTTAATGAGAAGCTCAGTATGGCCTGTTCTTTTCTTAGATACTGAATTTATGAATCGGTTTGCGTTTATCTCTATAATGCCGTCTGAGAACTCATCGAAGAGCTCAAGTATTTCAGAAGATTTTGAGTTTGATAGCAACACTTTGACACCTTTTCTGTCAAGGGCCTTGAATTTGGCACATAGTCTTTCCTGGTCATCGTATCCAAAACTCCCATCTGTATAGCTTGTAAAGTTTGCAGTCTCGCTTACTGGTTGGTATGGAGGATCCAAGTAGACAAAGTCGTCGCTGGTTGCGTTTTTGAGTGCTCTTTCAAAATCCTGGCATTTAATTGAGATCTCTTTTGATTGTAGAGTTTCACTTACTGCTAGAAGATTTTCTTTATTCACGATGTTTGGATTTACGTACTTGCCAAGAGGCACATTGAACTTTCCTTTACTGTTTACTCGATACAGCCCATTAAAGCACGTCTTATTGAGAAAGATGAGTTTTGACACCTTCTCAATCTGTCCTTTTGGGTTGCTTTCACGAATTTTGTAATAGTATGAACTTGGGTTCTTGAAATAATTTGTAGAATGCAGTTCCAAGGCAGAAATCAATTCCTTTACTCTATCTCGTATTGTAACATAAGACAGGACTAGATCAGAATTCAGATCAGATACAGACCATTTGACATATCGGTCTTGAGAAACCAGACTGAAAAATACTGCACCTCCACCCAGGAATGGTTCAAAATATCTCTCAAATTTTGGAATATGATTTGTAATGACAGGTAAAAGTTGTCTTTTTCCTCCAGCCCACTTTACAAAGGGTTTTGGTGTTGATGAAATTAATCGATATTCTTGCTTCAATATAGACTAATTTCAAAATGTTATAGAAAATACCATGATAAGAAAAGATCACACATTGTGTAACTTTTTTTAATCAAAATTAATGAGAGTAAATCTCTCGATAATCCTAATAAAATAAAGTAAAAGGAAAGGGGGTTAATCCCACTTAGACCAAGCTGCCATCCATCTGTAGGTCCAGGTTGTTAATTTGCAGCCTAATGCAGTCATTGTAACTGTCAAAACTGCACCAGCACCTGCACCTAGCGCTACCGGACTATCATAGAACTTCCCTACTTGGGGTTCTATAGGAGTCATGTATGGAGGCAATGTAGTTCTTGGATATTTGAAGGCAGTCTCTAGTGGATCATCTATTGTCAATAGATTGATCATGTTGAACATCGACATGGACATTCCACACAGCACGCCTCCAACCAAGATAAGCATGTGTTTGTTTCTCTTGGTTGCCCAATATGCCAGATCCATCAGTATCGCCGATGGAATCCATACTGGTACAACGATAAAGCTGTACGGATATCCTAGAGAGAACCACGCACCTTTTGCAATCCATGTATACACTGTCATTATCAGCGCATAGTAGGTTGCCGTTCCTGGTACTCCAGTGAACGTAAGGTAATATGCTGCACCGACTGCGAGCATCAGTGATTGTGATAAAGTGAATATCACATATGATGTCCACATCCAGTCAGTGTAGAAGATGTAGTCTCCCGCGTTGATTGTCAACAAGGTCGAGTTTACTGCCACCACTACTATGAATAAGTAGTGAGTACATCGTCTTAGCCAGACCATTAGCTACTAATGACATATGTGATGTATATAAAATTTTATGAGGTACGAGATCAGGATCAAAGCCTCAACTGAGGCCCTGTATTTAATAAAAGAAAGGAAAAATGGATAGTTCTTCTATCCGAAGAAGAAGCAATCTGTCAGTACTGTTGCGACAGCAATTGCGGCTATCACGCCTGCAATAAGACCATTGTATGTCTTTGCTTTGTCTGTGCCTTCAGTTGCTACTTTAACACATAACATGTATCCAATAGCCTCAATGATTGTAAGCACAGTTAATGCATAGTGTGCGCTTGGCGGTGGATATGCCCACGGATAGTAGGTAACTGCGACGGCAACTCCTCCCCATGTTCCTAGCCACAGACCAATGAATATGCCTGTGATTGGACCAATGTAGTTCTCTATACGTCTACCAATCATCTTGGAAACGTCAGAACTAGAGGCTCCGCCACCTGAACCGAATCCTTTTGGTAAGGTCATTTGGCTTAATTAGAAAGGCATTTGCTTTTAAGTTTTTCCTGAATGAGAGTACTAATTTAGCATTAGTAGATCTCAAAAATAAGAAAAAAGGCGCTTTTGCGCTTGTTTATGGGATGGATCTGCTGTACAATTTGCCTTCTAAGGCCATCTTGTACATTTCTGCAACATATGGATTCTCACCTGGTGTTTCTGCGCCAAGTTCGACTAGACGTGCGTAGACTCTAACTACATAGGCAAGTGCGCCCATGAATGCTACGACTACACCCATATTGAACATCCAGTGGTTTGGAACTGCAAAGATTTCCTCTACATACCAGAAGTGCCACATCTCATTAACACCGATTGTAAACATTGTTGCTAGATAACCGAGAATAGTCATCTTAAGACCAGTGTTCATTGAGTTGTTTGGACCTCTCAGGATTGGTACCTTCCTGTCATACATGGAAATTGCTGCCCAACCTAATGGGAGTGCAATAAAGTGGCTGTATAACCACCAGTGTGCTGGTGTGAAGGCACTGTCTCTGATTGATGTCTGGTGTAGAGATCCATCTACAAAGTTGTCGACCTCTACGGATGCTGCGATCGATCCCAATGCGATGATGATCATCCAGATCTTCTTCAGTCTCTGGATCTCAACTTCTTTTGGAATCAGTGCCGGCATTTGTGCCATGTGTGAGAGTAGTTGTGTGTTTATTTAAAGTATGAGTTGTAAAAACCACATAATATTTTCTAATTATTTCATATTTAGCCTATGATTAGAAAATATATTTAATTTAATCAAGAATTAAAGTTATGAATTCAATGCTAAATGACTGTCACATTCATGATTAACGTCGATGTTAATCATCCTTTACCTCACGTTTATTTTTGATCGATTACAGATAGGGCAAAACATATATCATTGTTGTTTGTCAGTTGGATTAGTTAAGCGATATGGTCGATAAGAAGTTTATTGTAGCTGCAATAGGTGTGATAGTAGCACTTGGAGCAGTTGGACCATCATTTGCACAAATGTTCCAACATGCAGAAGCTCACGGTGTACAAGCACAGCTGCAGAGCCGTTTCGTAAGGATAGACGATGAGACTTGGTCTAAACAATCTGTCCAAACAGGCGATACTCTGACAGATTCTGGCAAGTTTGTGAGTCTCGTAAATAGAGATCTCAGAGGCTGGTACACTGTATATGGTGACTCTCCTAACGCTGGTAACAGATGGGAGATTGTCTCAAGAGACCCACCAGGAAACGTAATTACGATTCCAGCAAACGGTGTGGTTCCATACAAGCTCACAATCAGGGCTTTAGAGCCAGCAGTATATCACATGCATACGCAGCTTAACGTAGCAAGCATCGGTCCAGGTCTTGGTCCAGGACAAACTATAGTCGTAACAGGCGACCCAATCGTAAAACCAATTCCATATACAAACATTGTATATCAATCAATAGTGATTGGAGTAGGTTATGCGATTACATTTGCAACAAGACCGTGGCAAGTGATTTAAAAAAATCACCCCCTCTCTTTTCATTTTATTAAACCACAACTAGCGGTGACTTTATCCAAACATACCTTGATCTGCACGATTAAATTCCATAGTCCATTTTCTGATATAATAGACAGGAATTCCAACAGTTATTGGCAAAGCAAACACCATCCCAATTGGCCACGATATTACCAAGTTAATGACAAGAGCAATGAAGAAAATTGCTACCTCTATTATAATTCCGTAAAGCACTTTTCTAATTCTGTAGAAGGCAATCATCTGTGAAATAAAACTTGGAATCAATGCAAGAATTAGCTGACTTCGCAAACGAACTTTTTCGTGATTATCCTTGCTTGAGCTCACAGTAAACCTTAGACTTTGGCCATACTAATTCCTGCCTATTTAGGCAGAAGATATCAGTTTTTAGATTTGAATTTTTTTGCAACTACTTTAAAGTCATTCATAGGCACAATTTTTACAGTACTCAGAGACGATATCCCAACAGCAATACAAAGCTGTTCTATATCATGTGCATTTTTTGCATCCAAGATAATTATCCATTCGTGCTCAAGTACTGACATGTAAAAGTTAACGACTTTGGATATATTGAATTTCTTCATGTTTGCTTTCATTTTGTTTTCAATTTCCAAGAAAATTTTCTTGCTTCGGGTGTTGTTCAATGGACACAATTCTGGACTGTGCACTGCAAAAATTCCAAATAACATATCTTAGTTTCACCTAGTCATTTAATAAAAGTTTCAAAAACTTTGCCTAGCATTAGGATTTCAGCAGGGATGTTTTTATCGAAATCGCTAGTAGTCGATTTTCAGGTCATCAAAAGAAGCTTCAGTATCATCCTTGGTCCACAGTCCCACCTGTCCAGTTTGATAGTATTCATTATTGGCTTTGATCAGTTCGCTACCATCTAACCACCCTCCTATGCCCTCTGATGAGGTAGTAGCTTTCAAAGTGTGCCATTCACCTGTACTAATTGGCGTGTTTATCTCATAGTTACACACTACAAATTGAATATCAGCTTTACACAATGAGAGCCTATTGTTTGCCGGATCTGCCATCAAAACAAAATAGTGACTTGGGTCAATAAATCGGATTACCAGTCCAGCTTGCTCTACCTTGTGACCAGGCATTATCTTGAATTTTACACTGATTTCAGCATCAGATACTGCAGGAGAATCAGGCATTATTTGCATATGATAACCTGAACTATTTACGGTAGGCAATGTTGCTAACACATTAGGTTTTGATGATGTCGAGTCATCAGCTTTTACCACCCACAATCCAGATTCAGAATTTGATTCAAAGGCTGCAAAATCTGCAGGCAAAGTATTATTTTGGTAAGAATCAAAATTCCAGTCTTTTGTATGCCCATAATTGAAGCTGCTCAAAGAATTAGAGAGTGCAATTCCCACTCCCACTGCTGTAATAACTGCAAAGATCATATAGCGTTTTTTTCTGGTCAAATGAAATGATTTGTCTTTGGACAAAGAAGATCAAAGGTATTCGTAAGACTGGTTGATATAAACAAACCTAATTTATAAAAAATTAATTTTAAAAGGTATGAAAAAGTTGGGATTTATTTACGTCGTCGTGGTTTCTGTTTTGACTTCCACCTGTCAAATCCCCATCGAGTTATAGCAAATACGCCAAGTGAGAAAAAGAAACCTCCGACATACATGAATATCAAATTATAATGATGTGGATCAGCTCTTGCTGCAAATCCCCAATAGAATCCCAATCCTCCG
Source organism: Nitrososphaerota archaeon (assembly GCA_028867755.1). Classification (GTDB taxonomy): domain Archaea; phylum Thermoproteota; class Nitrososphaeria; order Nitrososphaerales; family Nitrosopumilaceae; genus Nitrosotalea. The sequence continues at coordinate 85,101 of JAGWFT010000002.1, read as the reverse complement.
CTTAGGAATTGTGATGCACAAAATGCTAACCATTTGTCGACCATTGTTTGAGTCTAAGCCCCCATCCTTTTTACCGTTTCTGAAACCAAAATAGATTCATCTCACTCTAGATTATGAAAAATAAACAGAAAAATGAAGGGGTTCTGAACACTACTCCGCAAATTGCGAGTATGCTCTTTCTCCGACTTGTGACAAGTCTAAGCCTATCTCTTCTTCTTTTGGTGTGACTCTTACACCGCCAGGCCAAATTGCATCTTGTATTCTCCATATTATGTAAGTGATACCAAATGACCATGCGGCTCCAAAGCCTGCTCCTTCACAGTTGATTACAAACTGCATTGGGTTTCCAAAGAATAGTCCGTTGTGACCGTATGGATTGATACGTGTTTCACTGAACGCACCTGTTAAGAGTGCACCAGTAACACCACCCATTCCGTGGACACCCCATGTATCCAACGCATCGTCTATTCTTGCCCGGTTCTTGATTAAGACACAATAGAAGCAGACAGTTGCACATGCAAAGCCTACGATTATTGATGCCCAAGTTCCAATGAAACCTGACGCTGGCGTAATTGCTACAAGTCCAGCTACTGCACCGTTACAAGCGCCAATTGCACTTGCTTTTCCTGTGTGAGCCCAAGATAGAAACAGCCACCAAATTGCCGCAACAGCCGTTGCCACGTTCGTGTTTTGGAAAGCCTGAGTTTCAAGGAACCCTGCAAATCCTGCACTTCCTGGGTTGAAACCGAACCAACCAAACCAAAGAATTGTAGCTCCTAGGATAATTAGCGGAATTGAATGAGGTTCAAATGGAGCTTTTCCATAACCTATTCTACGTCCAAGGAACATTGCGGCAGCTAATCCAGCAAAACCTGATGTGATGTGGATGACTGTACCACCTGCAAAGTCTTCTGTCCCTATTTTTGCTAACCAACCTACTGAAGTGCCCTGACTTCCAAGTGACCAGTTTGCATGTCCAACAAAGTCATAGACAAATGTAGTCCATAGAACTACATGAATCAGAAATGCACTCATTTTGACTCTATCAGCATATCCTGCGATTGCAAGTGCAGGAGTGATAGCAGCGAACATGAGCTGGAACATAACATAGGCCAAGTGTGGAATTGTTGGTGCGTAAACGTCAGCTGGTGCATTATGAAAGACATTATTCAGTCCAAACCAATCCAAGTTTCCGATGAAACCATATGGATCTGCAGATGGACCAAACATTATTGCATAACCCCAAACGACCCACTGAACACTCACAATTGAGTAGACCATGAAATTCTGTAAGATGACTGTTAGTGCTTGTTTTCTTCGTGTGGCACCACCATACAAGAAACCGACACCACCTGGTGTCATTATCATGACGAACACAGCTGCTGCGTACATGAAAGTTGTATCTCCTGTATCGATACATGGTGCTTCACTACCACCAAAGGTTCCATTTCCTGGTGGGGTCATTGCTTGACCACAGTGAATTTCATTTGTCTTTTGCGGATTGGCAAGATTGCCAATTGGACCAAATTGTGCTTGTGCGTCTTGCATTGCAGTGAATCCTGACACTGTGACGACCAAAGCTGCCAAGGCAAAAACGAGCGGCCATTTGTGCTTAGATAATATCTGTAATGGCATTCTCGAGATTGTTTCCGACATCTTTTCGTAGAGATGGTTCTCGTCTATAAAAGGTATTTTATCCTAAAAACTCTTTTTTATGATACTATACAGAAGATATGATACTTTTGATCGAATTATGGTATCATAAAATTTCAAAAAATCTTAAAGAAAATTATTATACAAGCTACCAAGTATCTTTGCCATGGCAGAAGCAGACATAACTATATTCATTGCAACTGCAGTTGCTCTTGGAATGACGATTGCCATTTACTTTGGTGAAAGGGCGTATCGATACAAGAGAATCAAAGAAGGCAAACATGCTGGAACTTATGGAATGACGTTTGAAGGCGAAGGCCATCCATAAAATCCACGTTATTTTTAATATTTCACTATAGCAAGATAGATTGATTTACCCATCTTCAGTATTGCTTATTTCAATGAGAGTTAATTTAGAAGACGAAGAATACATCATAGCTTCGCTTCCAAAGATTTGGGGAATAGCTCTTGGATTAGCAGGCTTTTTCCATAAAAGTAAGGAAGGAGTTCTTGCATTAACAGACAAGAATGTAATTTTTGCCCCTCATTATTTGTATATCACGCCTAAAGAGAGGGAGAAGTACTTTGGTGACGACAAGGCAAGGGTGGGAAAACTTGCACATTATTCTGAAGCAGATCTAGACGAGGACATATCAAAGAGTTCTAAAAGTTGGATGATTCCATTGAGTTCCATAGTAAATGTTGAGAGCGTCACATCTAGAAAAGTAAACTTTCTTAGAATCACATTCAAAGACCAAAAAAACAAGATAAAGAAGTATGAATTTGCCATAACAAGAGCCGTGATAAATTATCCCCAACGACAGCCACTGATGTATTATAGCTTGGATTGGGATGAATGGGTAAATTTGATAAAATCACACTTGTAGCATACACTATCTATCGTGGTTTTAATTATCATGTGGCTTGTCATGAAGCTTCTGAGTAGCTCTTGTCAGTATGAAATCCTGTTCTGCTTCTGGTTCAGTAAGAAATTTTACATTTGTTAGTCTTTTTTGATACTTGAATATCTCTAGTTCGTTGTCACCTTTCTTTTTTTTGATGTACAATGCTAGTTTTAGTACAGCTGCACCATCATAGTCTTCTTTGAACTGCTTGTAATGCTCAGACATGTTAAGAGATTTTAGGAAAACCCATGTAGTCTGCAATATACGAGATTCACAATAAAGAACAAATTCATAGGTAGATCCTCTTTCTATGAATCTTGTTTTAATTTCATCGTCTGGAAAATATTTCAGAATCTTATTCCAAGTATTAGCAATTTCCTTTCTTTCATCTAAAAGAACAAGTAAAACTGGCCTGACATCATAAAGATGATACCCAAGTCCTAGAAAATTTTCAAACCAATCTATTTTGCTATCAACCATATCAAAGGTCTCAAATCATTTAGCATATTTAACAGTAAACATGACACCGTATCAACAGTATCATCAATGAGTACCAAAATCAAGACACATTATATATCAGAATTGAATTCGGAACATATTGAAATCTAGCAGAAAAAAAATAGAAGAAATTCTTAAAATGCCACAAAGAGAATTAGTTGAATATCTAAGAGAGACTGATAATTCATTACAGCCAACTGATTCTATTCAGATTGTACCTTTTGAGCACGGCATCAAGATCTTGTATCATCACAAGGACGCACAAAAACCATTCAAGACTAAAGTTTACCTAAGAAATGTAGAAAATTCAGACACATTGAAGTGATTTACAGAATTACATAATTTCTGCTTTGTACTATTAGATCTTATGAGAGAGGGATAAGAGATCAAATTCAGTTATTGGCATTCCATAAAATAAAAATTAGAATAAAAAAGTGTAGTTATAGGATGTTGTCTTTTGGTTTAAGTTCGCGCCATTTGCCACGAGCCCAAAAGCCCCATTTTTGTTTGTCCTCAGATGTATAGTAACACTTTTCGTTATGTGGGCAACTAAGACATCTTTCGGATGGTTCTATTGCAGGAGCAATATTGTTTTTCAACAATGTGTTCAATATACGAGCTCTACGTTTGGTTTCACCCATGAGTCGGTCACTTCTTGGAACTTGGAATTCCATTTCATTTCCTTCTTTGTCGAAGTAGACGATTACACCTTCTGGTTTTCCAAACATGTGCAGATAGGAATTTAGCTGTATGAAGTGTTCTGGATATGGCATCTCTGGTAATTCCTCGACTGCCTTGAACACCATTGCTACATCATCTTCAACTCTTTCTGCTCTGCCAACTAGTTTTACGCCGGAGCCTGCATCAAGCTGTCCCTCTACGGGTTTTTCCATAATGCTCAATGCACTCTTTTGCATAATTTTTGACAGCATCTGTTTGTGAGTTTTTTCAGATGGATCTTTTCTGTCCAGATATGAAGCTCGCAGACAACCGCTGACCTCATCCACTGTTACTTTACCTTCGTCAGCTATTGTTGGATTAATTGCTGCAAACACTTCTTCGATCACATCATAGACATCAAATTTTGGTGCTGCGTCACCTGCTGCTCTATAGTTATCGATTCCCTGCTTGAGTTTTTCTTGAACTTTCTCTACTATTCGAACCTTCTTGATTTTAGATTCGGTCATTCTTTGAAAAAGCGGTTTTTGATCTATAAAAGGTATTTTATCCCAAAATCGTCTTTTTATGATATTATTCTTTCTTTAGTATACATCTAAGCAATAATTTTAATAAAAGCATTTCATAGTTGCAATGAATCTAGCTATGAAAAAAATAGAAGCTGTAATTCCAGAAGACAAGTTAGATCCAGTCTTTACTGCATTAACACAATTAGACATCGGTGGCTTCACATATTTCACAGCAAAAGGTAGAGGAAAGAGACCCAGAGAGATGGTATCATCTGGGAGAGGTGGACGATTCCAATCTGCCTTTAATGTGAACGTAAACATCTATGTTGTAGTACATGATAACATGGTGGACAAAGTCGTTGATGCCATAACATCTCATGCAAGTACTGGTATGACAGGAGAAGGCAAAATATTCATCTATAATGTAGATGACGCCATAGATGTAGGAACCAAAAAGCGCGGCGAGTCTTCACTCTAAATTTCTTTTATACATATTTTCACAAAATCTAGTCCTAATGTGCTAGATGTCAATGTATATAACTCGATTAACCCACAAGCAAGCTCATGATCTGGCCTGGAATGGGGGATCCATCAAAACGGAAGAAAACCCTCAGGTATCTTGCAATTACAGCAGCCATAGGAATTGGGATAGCATTAACCAATACATTGGTAATCCAAAAGATAGTAAAAGCAGATGATCCTCTTTACCAGTGCATAAACGGCCGTGACATAAAATATCAATTATCTGCCACTTTGGAGATTTATGTGGATGGAGCAAAACAAGACATACCTGCCAACATTGGAATTACAAAAGATTGCCAACGGTCTATCTATACTCTATCAGATGACGGGGTAATTCATGCTGCATGGACAAAAGAATATCCGTTCGAAGTAGGCCATTTCTTATGGTTAATGGGATTTGATTTGCGAGATATGGACGATAAACAGTCCAAGATCTATGTCAATGGAGTAGAGTCACCTGATTTCATCCACACACTCTTACAAGATGGTGCGCATTATAGAGCAGAATTTGTCTCAAAGAACAGCCAGGGAGCACCAACCTTTACTCCACCGAGTTAAAGGGCCAATCAATTATCTTAACGATAGCACTAGTCGTAATTAAAAAGAAGGAAAAAGGATGGAATTCTACCAGTATTTTCCGTTGTCTGGTATCAGACCAATGCCTTCTCTCTCAAAGTGCTTGTCGAGTTCAGAGACCCATCTTTCTCTGACAGCGCCTGAACCCATTCCGTGTGCTCTGAGCCAGAAAGCAATGACGCCGAGTAGGAATACTGCGAACATCATAGTTGCAAATATGTAGGTCATGACATCATAGAATAGCGGGTCATAGTTTGGACCTATTTGACCTGCAAAGTTAGACAGCATACCTACGAGCATGAATATCGCGCTCATCATATTATTCAAAACAATTTAGGTACGATATATACATTTCTGTAGTATTTGATAAAATGGGATCTAAGAATAAATAATAAAATAAGAAAAAGAGAAAATCTAGCGTTGTTTTCTTGCCTTTTCTACTTGCTTTGCTCTTACGACGAAAGCAATGAAGATTCCGCCGAATATAGCACCAGATATGATTGTAGCACCAATGACACCGTTAGCGTCAAGATATGGTGTACCAGACCCAGCATGTGGGTTTGCTTGTACATCTGCTATTCTTGCACGTGCTAGCTTTAACTGGTCTTCTAGAGTAATGCCACCGCCGCCACCCACACCTGCGTACTGTGCCGCAGCGAATGGAGCAAATGATGACACTACGAAGAGGGCAAATAGTGCGGCTCCAATAATTATTGGTTTGTTCATTTTAGCACCTATCTCAAAATGACTTCTGTTGGTATTTAACTCTTATGTAAATCAAGACTTGCGATCTGCAAGTAACATTTATGTTTGCTGAAAAAACAAGCGCTCCGTGGGCCGTCTTCATTCACACCGACATGGAAAATCTCATTCTATAAGACCTGTCACCCCCAGTGCACCGACTTGGGTAAAACAGACCCCAGCTGAGATAGAAGAGCTCATAGTAAAATATTCAAAAGAAGGACTCAAGCCAAGCGAGATTGGAGTAAAGCTACGAGATCAATATGCAATTCCACTCACCAAGCAAATTGTTAAAAAATCACTAGTGCATATTTTGGAACAAAAAGGAGTCAAGCCGGAGATGCCAGAAGACCTCAATAACCTTGTTACAAAAGCATTGGGTCTGCAAAAACATCTAAAGGCTAACAAATCAGATAAGAGAAATGTTAGATCGTTGGAGTTGTTAGAGGCCAAGGTTCACAGACTATCTTCGTATTACAAGAAGATCGGCCGTATTCCCAAAACTTGGAAATATAAGGCAGTCATTGCTCAACTTGAGTAATGAGTAAGTTAGACCAAGCATTATCCCATTTTCATGACAAAGTTACTGATTGTATCAAGTCTGGCAAGAACATCTCTGTAATAACTCATCTAGATTGCGACGGAATTACATCAGGAAGTATTGTAACAAAATCACTCATTAGATCAGGAGCAAAATGCACTGTTAAAACAGTTAATGAATTCAGCAAAAATTTGATTGACAGACTCAAAAATGATTCAAGACAATTTCACATTATAACTGATCTTGGAGGAGGATTTGCAAAAGACTTGGACAGTGCACTTGATGATAATTGGATGATTGTTGATCATCATCAGATCCCTCAAGAAGAACTTGATAATGATAGAGTCATCAATGCTTGGAAGTATGACCTTGATGGAGGAGTAGATGCATCGGCAGGTAGCATGGCATATCTAGTCTCAAAGGCTTTACATAAAGAAAATACAGATTTGGCATGGATTGCAGTAGTAGCTGCATTAGGGGATCGTCAAGATCAAGGTGAAAAAAAATCTTTTACTGGAGTTAACGTTGAGATTGCAGCAACAGCAAAAAAGAACCACCAGCTAGAAATTGATCTTGACATACTATTAGTTGGAAGAGAAACAAGACCACTTCCTGATGCTCTTGCCTTTACCTCACAGCCTTTCATAGAGGGCCTTACTTGGAACCGTGATGCGTGTCTCTCGTTGCTAAATTCATCAGGAATCAGGCTAAAAGACGGTGGGAGATGGAGAGTTCCAGCAGAACTTACCGAAGATGAAAAAAGAACTCTTTTACAAACTATTTCCAAGTTCATTCCAAACAAGAATGCAAGTGACATTATTGACGAGCTTGTTGGTTATACCTACACACTGGCAGGAGAAGACAAGCGAAGCTTTTTGCGCGATGCAAGAGAATTTTCTACAGTATTAAACTCATGTGGCAGAATACGCAAAGCAGGAGTTGGTATCGCAATCTGCATGGGAGATAGAACTAAGATGTTGCAAGAAGGTGAGAGCATTTTGGTGGAATATAGAACATTTTTGAGAACATACATGAATACACTGTCAAGCGAGAGATGGAGAGTAACAGACAATGGCTCATACGTGCTAGTAAATGGCGAGGGATTGGTACCAGAAAATATGACTGGAGCCGTATCTTCACTTCTGGGCGGTTCACAAAAAAATACTGGGAAAATAATAATACTTAGGACAAATGGTGAGGAAGGCACTATAAAATTCTCTTCGCGAAAATCTACAGGATGCAAATCGGAAGTGAATTTAGGGCTACTCATGAGAGAATGCGCTGCAAAGGTTTCAGGAGTAGGCGGCGGACACAATGCAGCCGCTGGTGCCAGGATTACTAAGGATAAATTAGATGAATTCCTGGATTACTTGGAAGAAAATGTCTCTAGAATGCAAAGTACAAGTGTTTCTAAATAATATCTCTGAAAAAAAGGCAGAAGCTATTCACAAAGCTTTGGAACCTGATAACGTAGAGTTCCCAAAAGACCTATCCTTTAAAATTGAAGATGACAAGGGAAAACTAATTTTCACATTTGAAGGTAAAGGAAATATACGAACATTGATCTCTACTATTGATGAAGTTCTTGAACAGACCCAAGTTATCCTCAGAGTGACTAGCTAATGTTTGATCCAAAACTCATACGAGACAATCCTGACAAAATAAGAAATATGCTTGAAGCAAGAGATGTTGACTTTCCACTAGATGAACTCATAAAATTAGACAAAGAGAGAAGAGAGCTAATAATAAAAACAGACGAGCTAAGAAAGACAAGAAATCAAATATCAATCGAGGTTGCAAAGAAAAAAAAATCAAACGAAGATTCGACAAGCATTATGGAACAAATGCGTTCAGTCTCAGATGAACTGCAAAGACTAGAAGAAACTCAGATTAGAGCTGAAGATTCCTACAAAAAACTTTCTCTGACATTACCTAATTTGATTCATGAATCTGTCCCTACTGGAAAAGATGAGACAGCAAATAAGGAAATAAAAAAATGGGGAAATATACCCACATTTGATTTCAAGGTGAGAGACCACATAGACTTGACGCAAAGTCTTGACCTAGTAGATCTGGAAAGAGCTGCAAAGACTGCTGGTGCGAGATTCTACTATCTGAAAAATCAGCTCGTCAGGCTAAACCAATCATTAATTCAGTTTGCATTAGATTTTCTATCCGAAAAGAACTATACGCCCATTCAAACTCCCTACATGATAAACAAAAGTTCTATGGAAGGAGCAATAATCGCACATGATTTTGAAGATGTGATTTACAAGGTTGAGGGAGAAGATCTTTACTTGATTGGAACATCTGAACACGCTGTTGCCTCAATGCATTCAGACGAGATAATTGAAGGAAAAATTTTGCCTCTTAGATATGCTGGTGTTAGTCCATGTTTTAGAAAGGAAGCTGGAGCCCATGGTCGAGACCAAAAGGGAATATTTCGTGTACATCAGTTTGAAAAAGTAGAGCAATTTGTTTTTTCAAGACCTGAAGAGTCTTGGAGCGAACACGAAAAAATGCTATTAACTGTAGAAGAATTTTATCAAAAAATTGGGTTACCATATAGAGTCATGTTGCTTTCAAGTGGTGATATGGGAAAGGTTTCTGCAAAAACATACGATCTTGAGGCATGGATGGCAGGTCAGAATAATTACAGAGAGATTATCTCTTGTTCTAATTGTCTTGACTTTCAGGCAAGAAGACTCAAGATAAGGTTCCGTGATAAAACCAATGAACAACCACAGTATCTGCACACGCTAAACAGCACTCTTGTTGCAACTACAAGAACAATGGTTGCAATACTAGAAAACTTTCAAACAAAGGATGGACACATATCCATACCAAAGGTTTTACAGAAATACGTTGGTGCAAGCACGATCTAAAAATGTCGTACAACTTATATTTTGGCTTAAAAGGTTGGTTTTAGTTGGCTCGCCAAAAGACTACAAGGGTTAAAGACAAGTGGAGAGAAAAAAAATGGGTTACTGTTCTTGCCCCTGCAGCATTCAATAGTGTACCAATTGCGTATATTCCCATAACTGATGATGAAAGCGCTGTTGGTAGAGTTGTTGAAGTTACCTTATTTGATATTGTAAAAGGCGATCCTTCTCAACACCAATTCAAGCTTTACTTCCAGATAAGCAAAGTTGAAGGAGAAACTGCCATTTCGATCTTTAAACGATATGAATATGCAAAGGAATTTCTTCGAAGTCTTGTAAGACGAGGTTCTTCTTTGATCAATTTTATTGGAGATGTAAGAACTAAGGATGGATATCTTTTCAGAATTAAAGTCATCGCACTAACTCAGAAAAAGCTTAACACCTCAAGAAAGCACGCTCTGAGATTAATTGCAAAGGAGATAATGGCAAAACACATACCAGAGATGACAATAGACCAATTTATCCAAGCCACAGCATTTGGCAAGATAAATTCTGACATAATGGCAGCAGTTAAGAAAATAATTCATGTAAGACACATAGGAATTGAAAAGGCAAAACTTATCAGAACAGCAGAGGCAGAAACAGTCCTGTTACAAGCCAAATAGATTTAATCGTCATATAAAATACTCATAGTGATGGCAAATCAGATCGAAGCTAGTATCGAGATAATATTTCATGCTACAGAAGACAGTGAGAAAATTTTTGAACCCATATTTGATTTATTTCAGATAAAAAAAGAAGAGTTTTCACAAGAGGAAATCGTAGGTCATTATGGAAATCCAATCATGCTTTTTAGAGTCACACTTACAAAGAAAAGAGCAGAAGGGTTTGTAAAAACATTAGTTACTAAAATTTCAAGATTACAATTAGACGAAGTTCTAGACAATATTGAGATGTACTTTGAGAACTCTTCTTTATTTCTTAGAATAGGAAAAAAGGAGCTTGTGGGAAAGAGTATTAGTTTACAACAAAATAATGCAATAAAAATTAGAATAAAAGTTCCAATTTACAAAAAATCAGATATAACAAAAACATATACCGAATTATTGAAGGCCTAATTTACAAAATTCATCTGTTTTTGAAGCATAGTTTAATAGTATTCGAAGAACATTGACAAAAGGGAATGAGGTAATATTTTGCCGCTCCAGTCTGAGCATTAGCTGTGAGGAAGCCGCGACGAACCGACCCAAAAACCTGATCTATGAAGATACGGTTCTTTTAAATAGAGTAGATCCTGTTTTTTGGCTGTGAAAACTGATTATGATATTATAGTAGCGGGAGGAGGTTTGGCTGGAATGATCTCAGCACAATCAGCAGCGTTCTATTCAAAACAAAAATTATCGATTCTTGTCATTGATAGAAATCAAGAACCAACTGTAGGTAAAAAAACGATAAACGGTTGGATTTGTGGAGATGCTGTTGGCAAAAACACAGTTGACTATATGACAGAGCGGATAAAGATTAGTTGGGGAAGCCCAGAGATTGAACACCCAGTTAAAGGTGTGATGGCCTTTTCGCCAGATAGAGAAACTTCCATTCCTTTTGATGGGGATGGATTCATGTTAAATAGACAACAACTACCTCGACGTCAACTAAGCGACTCTAAGAAGATGGGAATCAACATGCAATTTTCTGTTGCATTAAGAGGTCTGATATATGAAAACGGCACTGTTGTTGGTGTAGAAGGAACTAACCTTATCACTAATGAACCATTCAAGAAGACTGCAAAAATAGTAATTGACGCTACAGGCGTTACCTCCATGCTGAGAAATGGGCTTGCTATAGATTCAAAAATTGAGAAAAAAATTGACCGCGATGATCTAGAGTCTACAGGAAGACACATAATGAAATTTGAGCATGTTGGAGATGACAAAACAGATTTTGACCCAGATTATTGCATCATACATCTAGATCAAGACATTGCTCCTGGAGGATATGGTTGGGTCTTTCCCAAGGGTCAAAACAAAGTGAACATAGGACTAGGTGTACAGCAAAAAGAACTACTGAAAAGAAATCAGAGATTAGGAAAGAGTGATGACGTTACCAAATTGATAAACGATTATGTTAAGATCAACAAAGCAATGAAGGATCCAAAATTATCAGATGATTCAAGCGATTCAATGAATGCAACTGGAAATTGGCAGGTCTCAGTAAGAAGACAGAATGATTGTTTGGTTGCAAATGGATACATGTTGGTAGGAGATTCTGCATGGATGCCAAAACCACTAGATGCTGGAGGTATTGGTCCTGCAATAGTTGCTGCAACAATAATTGGAAAGAATGCTGTTGAAGCAATCGAGGCAGGAGATGTTAGCGAGCGAGAATTATGGAAATATAACATAGATTTTATCAACGATTACGGTTACAAAACTGCAGGATTGGAGATTTTCCGAAGATTACTCCAAACGCTGACAAATGAGCAGATAAACTACGGCATGAAACACTTTTTGTCAAAGTTAGATGTTGAAGCAATCAGCAAGGGCGAACACCCTGACTTTGGAACAGTTGGAAAACTCGGAATGATGATCAGAGGTGCTTTGAACAAAAAGTTAGCAGACGGATTAAGATTCACTGCACAACAAAATAAGATATTGACAGAGCATTACTATAATTTCCCCAAGACACCTGATGGATACGACACATGGCATAAGACACTTCATAAAGTCCTAGACGAGTCTTATGCAAGACTTGAAAATAGTTAAGAATATCAATAATTTAAGACAGTCTTAAATTAAGGAAAAAACCGCTAATTAACGTGCTAGCAGAATCATTATACATAGATTGGAATAATTCCTTTGAAGTTTTGGATAAAGCATATGCATCAGGTTTGTTTGCTATCATAATAGGTCCAAAGGGAACTGGCAAAACTACTCTTGTGAGAGAATTTGCTGCAAGAAAGGGAATGAAACTCGAATCAATTAATTTCAGTTTGAGAACTCGTGAAAGTCATCTGGTAGGCTCAAAAACTCTAGAGAGCGGAACAGTAGGTTTTGAGGAGGGGATACTAGTAAAATCCATGAAGGAAGGCGACATGCTTTATCTTGATGAAATAAACTCAGCCGAAGCAGATGTTTTACTTAGATTAGACGAAGCATTAGACGACAGAAGGCAGATAGTTCTCAAAGAAGCTGGTGGTGAGCTAATTGAAGCTGCAAAAGGATGGTTTGTAGTTGCAACTATAAACCCATTATCACATGTTGGTACCAAAGAGCTTCCACCTCAATTACTCAGCAGATTTCCAGTAAGGATCAGGCTAGATTATCCACCAGAAGAGATAGAGTTGCAAATAGTAAAAAAACACGTAACTGGTGCTCACGAGAATGATATCATTCAAGGAATCAGACTTGCAAGTACTTTGCGACAAGCAGCTGCAGTTGAAGAGCTTTACTATTCTCCCAGCTTACGTGAGACCATAGCATTTGGTAAGATACTTGATTCTGGCATAAAGCCAAGGCAAGCTGCAGATATTGTATTTGCAAACGTGTATGCCCAGTGGGGCAATGTTGAATATCAAAAGGTAAACGATATCATAACATCGATGTTTGGGAATTGATGCATTCATTACAACTAAGAAATGATACATTACTTGAAATAGGTACGTTTCTAGTTCGACGATGGTCTGGAAAAGAGCAGGTTACTTTAAGCATTAAAGACCAAAAAGAGATTCAAACAAAACTACGTGAAAACAAGGTTACAATGTTTCCACTAGACAGGTACCAAGGCACAGATTTTCAAAAATATAGGCAACTTAGAACTGCCCTTTGGTATGAATCGATGAGAATAAGGCACTCTAGCAAGATTCTAAGTAACGATCATGCATTTGGATTTATACTAAATACACTGGAGACAAGAAGGATAGAATCCATAGGCAGGAAATATTGGCAAGGAATGGATGAGGAAATAATATTCAGTTATGGATTTGCGTGGTTGTATAGGCCACTACTCAATTCTTTGTACGGCCATAACAGAATTGTTGAGGGATTTACACAATATTTTCTGCTTGGAGACATAAAAGGAGAGATTCCCCCAAGCTCATTTGAAAAGATCCAAAAAGCAGCCAAGATAGCCAGCGAGTCTGTATGCGAGGCAGTAGAAAAAAAATATGGCACAGATTGGCTTGAAAAGAAAGTTTCAGACATTATTAGGGTTCTAGAGATTGATCCACTTCTGACCATTCCTATTTCTATGCCAAAAATTTCTTCAGGAATTGCCATGACTGAACAAGAATTTATGAAAACACTGAACAAAATTGCAAAATACCGAGAAAGCGACTTTGGAGAACTAGATCCAACAAAAATTTCAGATGGAAAACAAGTATTTGATGAATTCAAAGTTTTACTTGAAGAGACAAAAAAGAATCAAAATAAAGGTCTAACAACAGAAGTAGCAGGAATTAGTGTTCCAGTTTTAACAAATGTAGATGAAACCAAGATCTATGATACTGATTTGATTAATAATCTCAAAGTCAAATTCAAGGAATGGAAATCAGGCTGGAAAGAACAACATGTAGTTACTGGTGACGAATTTGATCAAGAAACATACATGGAAGGCCATAAACCATTCATGACAGATAAAAAAATAGCAATTAAGACTAGAATATTCATACTTCTTGATCATTCTTCTAGCATAGCTGAGCAGGAGACTCAATACAAAAAGGCAACATTGGCTCTTTGTGAAGTTTTAAATTTTTTAAAAGTGCAATTTTCTGTTTATGCATTTAACACAGAACAAAAACAAGTTACATGTTGGCTGATAAAACCTGAAAACTTGCAATGGAATAACGTATCTGCAAAGCGTCTTGCACAGATAAAGGCAAATGGTAGTACTCCATTAGCTGAAGTTTACAACCTTTTACTTCCCACTATACGTTCGAAAAAACCCGACATCTTTCTTACACTAACTGATGGAGAGCCGTCAGACCCAGACGCGGTAAGATCAGTAATGAGGGATTTTAAGATGCTAGGCACAAAGATGGTCGCAATAGGTGTTGGTCTTGATACTGGGTATTCGATTACAATAGCAAATAACTTGAGAAGGCTGGGTTACGAGCGAACTCTTGCGGTAAGTAGATTAAATGAGATTCCAAAACGAGTCTTAAACGTGTTAGGAACAGACTAACATGAAATGCTTGTCGGTCTCTCAACCGTATGCTGATCTTATAATTCAAGGTAAGAAAACGATTGAGTTGAGAACATGGAATACTAGATTCAGAGGAGAATTTCTTGTTCATGCCCCACTTAGAGTAAAAACCGAGGCGTGCAGAAGGCTAGGAATTGATGAATCAAATCTTAGAACTGGAGTGATAATAGGCAGGGTAGAACTCTACGATGTTAAGATGTACAGAACTCTTAAGGAAATAAAATCTGATCATAGTAAACACTTTGCAAGTAAAGAACTTCTTGATCACAAGTATGGATTTCTATTGAAGAACCCAAAAGAGCTAAGAATACCAATTCCATACAAAGGAAGTCTGGGATTTTTTGAGGCCAAATTAGACGCTAAGATAAACAATAATGACATCAAATCAGAGTTATTTGATGAAGAATACAGATATCAATGGATTGGAAAACATTAACAGTTGTTTAGTCTTTGTTAAATTCTAATACTCGGATTTTCTTTCTTGAGTTTTTCCCAGTCTGCAAGGAAATTCTTGAGTCCTATATCAGTTAGTGGATGTTTTAACATTTTTCCTAGTACATCAGGGGGTAATGTTACTACATCTGCTCCAATCTTTGCTGCCTCTACTACATGCATAGGATGTCTTACGCTTGCAACTAGAATTTGTGTATTGAATTTATAATTTTGAAACACTTCATGAATTTCTTTAATCAAGTGAATTCCATCCTGTCCATTATCATCTAATCTACCAATGAATGGACTGATGTATTTTGCACCTGCCTTTGCTGCCAATAGTGCTTGATTTACTGAAAAACAAAGGGTTACATTAACAGGTATTCCTTCAGATGTCAGACTTTTGCATGCTTTGAGTCCTTCTGCAGTCAGTGGACATTTTACCACAACATTATTACCATATTTTTGAAGTCGTTTTCCTTCCTCTATCATTCCTGAAGTTTCGGTACTAACTACTTCTAGACTAACATCCCCTTTCACAATTTGAACAATTTCTGCCATTGTTTTTTGTGGATCTCCACCCTCTTTTGCCAAAAGTGATGGATTGGTTGTAATTCCGTCTACAAGACCCATGTCATTGTACATTTTTATCGAAGCAAGATTTGCAGTATCAAGGAATATTTTCATTGTTTCTTACTCCTGATATCCTTAACAGCATTAGATATATGAATTGATGTCATACCATGTTTTTCTAACAGTAGTGAAATTTCACCATCTCTAGCAGATTCACCAAATTGGTCTCTTACACCTATTCGTCTTATTGGCACTGGGTATTTCTCAGAAACAACCTCAGACACTGCAGAACCAAAACCTGCCATAATATTGTGCTCTTCACATGTAACAATACCGCCTGTCTCACGTGCAGATTTTTCTAAAAGATCAGAATCTATTGGCTTTATTGAGAACATGTCTATTACTCTGCATGAAATTCCTTCCTGTTTTAATGCATCAGCAGCATCAAGAGCCATTTTCACTGTGATTCCACATGCTGCAATAGTGCAATCAGAACCATCTCGTAATATTATTCCTTTACCTAATTGAAATTCTTGTTCTTGTGAATGTATGATTGGAGTTTTTGATCGTGTCATTCTCATGTAAAATGGCCCATACAGTTGTGAAATTAGTTTTATGAGTTTCTCTACGGCAATTGTGTCTGCTGGAATTAAAACCTTGATGTTAGGAATAGCTCGCATTACTGCAATATCTTCAATTTGTTGATGCGACCCACCATCAGCACCTACACTTAGCCCACCATGGGAAACAACCATCTTTACATTTAGTCCATTTTTCCCATTTCTAGTAGGATACGCAATTACATTTCTTATCTGGTCGACGCATCTGCCAGGTAGGAAAGCAGCATAGGTGCTAACAAAAGGAGTTTTGCCTTCGTTGGCAAGTCCTGCTGCTATGGTTATTAGATTACCCTCTGCAATTCCTACATTAAAAAATCTATTTGGAAATTTTTTACCAAATGGTTTTGTTTTAAGCGAATCAGTAGTGTCAGCTCCTACTACAACCACATTTGGATTCTCTTCTCCTATTTTGATCAAAGTGTCTCCATAAACTGTTCTCATATCTGCAAATTCAGTCATACAAAACCAGCCTCCTTTGCAATCTGAAGAAGATCGGTTTTCTTCTTTCCCACTTCATGAAGATCTATCCATTGGGTCACAAGCTCAGATCCACCAAGACTATGTGCTTTGTTTATCAAGAGTTTTCTTCTTGCATGCATCAAACGTTTTCTAAATTCTGTTATGGTCAGACGTACGTCTTTTTGACCTATTATAGCACTACCTCCAACAAATACCCTAGCACCATCTAAGAAACACGACTCGATATTGGACAAATCTACTCCTCCGTCTGCTTCAATTAGGCCTTGAAAGTTTCTTTCTGCAAGGAATTTTGATATTCTTTGGGTTTTTTCGTGAGTTGATTCAATGTATTTCTGGCCTGATTTTCCAGGAACAACTGACATTATTATTAGCTGGTCTAAATCTGGAATGAATTTTTCAGCCCAAGGTGGCAGTTCAGTTTCAGGATTGATTGCCAAGCCAAGACCTATCTCATTTGATCGTAGAATATCATGAATTTCTCCAAAGCTTGATGCATCACAAACTTCTGCATGTACTGTAATAATGTCACTACCAGCAGTAGCATAGTCTCTAACATGTTTTACGGGTTCATTTATCATGAGATGAGTATCAAATGGGGTATGAGTGATAGGTCTTAGTTGTTTTATTTTTTCGTGATCAAATGTTTTGTTTGGAACAAACTGACCGTCCATTACGTCAAGATGTATAAAATCAGATCTACCATGAGTGGCCCTCTTTACTTCATTTTCTAAATTAGTCATATCCCCTGCAATAATAGATGGCGCGATAAGAGATTGGCAGTCAAGTTCAAGTTCTATAATCGGCGAGATTTTTGGGTTTGGTGCAACTCCATGCCATTTTGGGTTATCTTCCATGTGTTCAACGGATTTTCCCTTAATAGTACGTGCTACAATTATTGATGGCGTACCTCTAGTTTGCAATGCAGAGTTTATTGCCTTTACAATCTGCTCTATGCGATGTCCATCAATTTCTAGAACATTCCATCCAAATGATCTCCATTTATCGCCTACTTTCCACCTTGCTGCATTTTTCCACATTTCTGAAATGTCATCACCGATTAACTCTTCATCAAGAGGCATAACTCGTTCAGTATAATCATCTTGTTGGATGAAATTCCTGTCTAAGAAGACAGTCAGGTTATCAAGTCTAAATTTTGATCCTGCCATAGCTGCCTCCCAGACTTGTCCCTCATCAGATTCACCATCTCCAATTATAGTGTAAATATGATGATTTTTGCCATCTATTCTTGCTGCAAGAGCCATACCAATTGAAAACGATAACCCTAGACCAAGTGAGCCTCCACAGAATTCAACCCCCGGGCATTTGAAGTCTGGATGGCCTTGCAATCTGCTTCCAAATTTTCGCAAAGTTTCGATTTCGGATTTATCAAAATAGCCTGCAATTGCCAAATTAGAAAACAACCCAGGAGATGCATGGCCTTTTGATAGAACTAATCTATCCCTATCTTGCCAAAGGGGATTTTTTGGATCGTGACGGAGAAATTTGTAGTACATACAACCCATAATCTCAGCCATAGAGAATGATCCTCCCGGATGGCCAGAACCAGCAGCTGTTGTACCTTTAATGACAAGTTTTCTGGCTTCTCGTACTCTTTTGAAAATATAATAGTAATTTAGGCCCATATCCGTTCTAAAATTTGAGTTTCTAGATAATCATTCTGTGAGCTCAAACTCATGAATTTTAGCGCATTTGGAGCCAATAAAAAGTTATTTCACAAAATTTTAATCTGAAACAAGCCAATTAAAGACATGAATGTTAGGGATCTTCTGCCATTATTGATTTACGATGATAGTTGTTATCATTGTTCAAAGTTCGCTAGTATTGTAAAGTCTCTTGCGGGAAAAAATATCCTAATTGTAGGTCATAATACTGAAAGTGGTAAAGAAATCAAGTCAGAGATCTTTCCAAAAGATTATGATGCAACTAGAATGTTTTGGTTTGTAACAGATAAAATAGCATATGGCGGGAGAGCAGGAATTTTACCGCTGATTTTTGCCATCCTGAAGAGAAGATCTAGAAAAACACCTTTGAAAGATATGCCTTTGATATATGGAGATGATTGTAAGACTACAAAGGCATTTTTTATGAGAGTAAGAACTCTTCTCTCAAATAGTCAGAAGATACCACTAGGGTAGCTTTTCAAGCAAGAACAAGACATGGTGGAATTAGTATCCCCTGCTATTTCTATCTGGAGTACCTACGTTTGGATTCCTAAATCCGTGTTTTTCCATCATATGGTTTAAGAATCTTATATCATCCGTGAATTTCTCACCGCAAACTGCACAGTTATTCATAGATCTAACAAATAAGAAGATCTTTTTAGGCTTTGTTGCAATATAGAATGTATGGTAAGGATTCAAAAATTACCTAAACTGACTTTTACCATAACTCCTAACGCCAATGGATACGTAGTAGATTGTAGTGAAATACCATATCTCTTTACTGACATAGGTTCAGTGGTAGACATCGAACAAACGATAAGGGCTCTAATATCAGAGTATGTAGAAAGCTTTCCTGATGATGCTCAGAAAAGAGGGGTTGAGAAAAATATTGCAACGCAGACAGTATGGAAGGGCTCTCCCAATTCTGTTGCTCTAGAATAGAAAAGGCGCCAGCACTACTGCTTCCCAAGGGCTCTCGCACCTTAGTAACACAGTAGCGACATTGGGTTTGACTTCCGGGTTCGGAATGGGACCGGGTCGGACCCCAACGCTATGGCCGGCTTGATCAGTGTGATTAATAATGTTCTGTATTAATCTTGCTTGATAGAGATATAAATTAAGGATGTCGTGATTAGCCATGACTCATCGAGTGGCGGTCCTTGACAAAGAAATCTGTCAACCAAAGAAATGTGGACTTGAATGTATCAAGTATTGTCCCGTGAACAAATCAGGTGCAGACTGCATAATAATGAATCAGGAGATCGGAAAGGCCCAGATAGATGAAAATCTTTGCAATGGATGTGGAATTTGCGTAAAAGTTTGTCCCTTTGATGCAATAACAATTGTCAATCTTGCAGAAGAGCTAAAATCGGATAAAATTCATCAATATGGAATAAACTCGTTCAGATTGTATCGAATTCCCTCCTTAAAGAAAGGTCAGGTGATGGGTTTGCTTGGAAGAAATGGTATAGGAAAAAGCACAGTGGTTGGCATTTTATCTGGAAATCTTAAACCAAATTTGGGTAATTATTCATCTCCACCAGAATGGAGTGAGATTTTGAAACATTATCACGGTACAGAATTAAAAGTACATTTCGAGAAAATTGCAAATAAAGATTTGAAGGCATCCATAAAACCACAGCAGGTGTATAATCTTTCCAAGGTCTTTGATGGAACTGCAAAAGAATTACTTGAAAAATATGATGAGCGAAATAAGATCAATGAATTGGTACAAGAACTTGGTTTGCAAAACTCACTAGATACCAAGATCTCGGATTTGAGCGGAGGCGAGTTGCAGAGAATTGCAGTAGCGGTAACAGCTTCAAGAGAGTCTGATTTTTACTTTTTTGATGAACCATCTTCTTATAATGATGTTTTTCAGAGAATGGGGGTTGCGCGCGTTATCCAGAATCTTGCAAAGATTGGAAAAAGCGTTATGGTAGTTGAGCATGATCTCACCTTGCTTGATTATCTAAGTGATTTTATTGAGATTATCTATGGAGAGCCTGCAGCATATGGTGTAGTTGCAAATTTGCTTTCAACAAAAGTTGGGATAAATGTGTTTTTGGACGGTTATTTGCCCAACGAGAATGTAAGATTTAGAGACTCGGCATTTAGATTTGATGCATCAACATCAACAGATGAATTTGTCATGAGTGAAAATATTATAGAATATCCCACGTTAGAGAAGAAATTTTCTAATTTTTCTTTAACAATTGATGTAGGAAGAGTACGAAAAAGTGAAGTGCTAGGAATAGTTGGTGCAAATGCATTGGGAAAAACAACTATGATGAAAATGATAGCAGGTGTTGAGAAACCTGATTCTGGAACGATAGACACGAAAATCAAGATAGCATACAAGCCACAATATCTTTCAAACGATTATGATGTTGATGTTATTTCTCTATTAGAAAAAGCAAACAATGGTGCAATTGATGGAACTACAGAAGAGGAATTAATTACTCATCCTATGAAAATAAAAAAACTCTACAATAAATCAGTTAAAAATTTGTCAGGAGGTGAACTTCAAAAAGTAGCTATTGCCACATGCTTACTGCAAAAAGTTGATTTGTATGCACTTGATGAGCCTTCTGCATTTCTTGACGTTGAAGATAGAATTGCAATAGCAAAATTAATCCAAAGGTTTGTTCGCTCTTATGGAAAATCAGCAATAATAATTGATCATGACATACAGTTGATGGATTTAATTTCGGATTCTCTTGTAATTTTTCATGGTAGCCCCAGTAGAGAAGGACATGCTACATCTCCAATGTCAAAAGCTCAAGGAATGAATCAGTTTTTGAGATCACTTGATATTACTTATCGAAGAGATGAGACAAGCATGAGGCCACGAGTAAACAAATCAGAAAGTAGGCTCGATAGGGGACAGAAACAATCTGGGCATTTCTATTATAGAAATTGACAAAGATGCTAAAACAAGCAATGGCAAGCATATTGACGTCAGAGGAAGCTGAGGAGATGTACGGTGCATTTGATCAGATAGGAAATATAATAATATTAAGAATTCCAGATTCTCTACTTTCTAAAAGAAAGACAATTGGCGAGGTTCTCTTAGAAAAGGTAAAGACCGCCAAGTCAATATTTTATCAGTCATCTCCAGTAGAGGGAGATTACCGAATTCGTCAACTAGAATTACTTGCTGGTGAAGACAGTACAGAGACAGAATACAAAGAACATGGATGTAGATTCAGAGTAGATGTTGAAAAAACATTTTTTTCACCTAGGCTTGCAACCGAACGCCTTAGAATAGCGGATTTAGTAAATGATGGAGATGTAATCGTCAATATGTTTGGCGGGGTTGGAATGTTTTCCATTGTAGCTGCAAAAAAGAAGAAATGCCATGTGTATAATGTAGACATAAATCCATATGCTGCAAAGCTTTGTTCAGAAAACATCGCTCTTAACAAGTTAAAGGGTACGATTGATTCAATCGAAGGAGATGCAGCAGACATTATAGAAAAAGAATTATCTGGAAAAGGCGACAGAGTCTTGATGTTGTTACCTGAGAGATCAGACGAGTTTTTAGATTCTGCTATAAAGGCACTAAAACAAAAAGGAACCCTGCATTATTATTGCCATGTACATTCAGATAAAAAAAATCAGGTCTCAGCAGTGGCCACCAGTCATTTTCAATCAGTCATTACAGTTGGAGCTAAAGTTCTTGGTTCAAAAATTGTCAGACCAGTGGGTCCAAGATTTTATCAGGCAGTTGTAGATGCCGTAATATCTAAATAATTATTTTTTGTCGTCAGTTATAAAAGAAGAAGGTGGCGGTTTGGATGTTGCCATGTTATAACCTATCCAAGATATAACTCCCAAAATTCCCCCTACCGCCATAAGTACTGAGAGTTGAAGTACTATAGGACTCCACTCCGAAAGCATTAGCAAGTATGCATATACAAAGAATCCTCCGATGGATAAACCAAAGATCGTTATTCCGACAGTACGTCGTTTTGTCATAACGCTAAACCTTTTCCAGACTTATTTATTTTAATCTAGTACGTGAATTCAATCGCCATAAGATAAGCGTCTTCGCCATCTCTGTAGTATGCCTTTAGCCTCTGTTTTATTATAAAACCGAGCTTTTCATACAGTCTTATTGCTTCATTATTACTACATCTTACCTCTAGATACAATTCATCTGATTTCTTTAGTTTTACACCTGTCATGGCCTCTTCAACTAGAGCCCTACCGATCCCTTTTTGTCTGTAGTCAGGCAGAACTGCAACAGAGACAACATGTCCCTTTTTTACAAATCCTAGCTTTTTGAAGTTTGAAAAACCATATTCAATTTTGCACATTATATATCCCACTAATTTCCTTTCAATTTCAGCCACAAGAAATGCTTCAGGTAACTCAGCAAGCAGACTTTCATAGAAATAATCAGAATAGTGTTCGGGTAAGGTTTTCAGGTTAATCTCCATTACAGGGATTATATCTGAAGAGTCACATCTTCTGATTATGCAACTACCAATTTCTCTAAGAGCCACCTGCATTCCGAGAATACTAGAATTATTAATTATTTAACTTTAAGCAAATAAAAGAATTAATGTGAAGAAACTCTTGGAAATGTCAGTTGAGCATACCTACTACAGATGAGGTCATATCTATTGTTTCTACTTTTTTCACCATAAAAGGAATAAACCAGACTACCGAATCTCTGAAAATTGAGATAAGTGAAACAGAAATAACAGAAAAATTTCAAAAACTTGCTCAAAAAATGGAGCAGAAAAATCTCATAGCTAGGTTGGAGAAAGATTTCGAAGGCATGTTTATCACAATATCAAGATTTAATCCACCTACTGCAAGAAAGTCATGGGTTCCTCGCATATTGTTTGTTGGAACTATTACAACAGTCATGATAGATGGTTACTATCGTGCAGTAGCTACAAATTCTATCGCAAAGATTGGAGATCCACTCATCACAGCAATTCTTTATACAATATCATTGATGGGAATTCTTGGCATCCATGAATTGGGCCACATAATTGCATCAAAAAAACACAAACTCAAGGTGAGCTGGCCATATTTTATTCCAGGAATTCCAATAGTTGGATTCATTCCCACATTTGGTGCTCTTATCATGTCACGTGGTCTAATCACAAATAGAAACATACTCTTTGATGTAGGAATATCAGGACCCATAGCTGGCCTTATCGTAGCTATACTAGTCTCAACCTACGGCGCATACCTATCTCCTTTGATACCAATTTCGGTTGCTCAGGAACTATCTGCAAAACAAGGACTTGAAGAGGTGCATTCAAGCATTCTCATGGATGTGACAATTATGCTTGCAGGAAAACATGTATCAGGAGAGGAACTTGTGATGTCACCTGTTTTGTTAGCAGCATGGTTTGGATTTCTTATTACTTTTTTGAATCTTCTTCCAGCATGGCAGCTCGATGGAGGGCATGTAGCACGTGCAACATTTGGAATAAAATGGCATAGAATTCTCACTTATGCCAGTATAGGAATACTTTTTGTAACAGGATATTTCATAATGGCATTTTTTGTGTTGATGCTAAGTATGAGAAGTCAAGATGTAAGACCCCTTGATGATATATCACCACTGTCTCCAAAAAGAAAAAATATGTTTGCACTTGTCATGGGCCTAGCTTTTCTTTGTGCACCGCTCCCATTTTCTATATTACCTGAGTAGAACGTGCGTACCGTCTGATACTATTACAGCTTTTTGTCTCTCACCATATGTTTTTAGTACATATTCCATAGATTCTTTGGTACCGCCAAATGGAATCATTGTAAGTTTGTCTTTTGTATAATAATGCGGCAGTATTGAGACAATACCAATTTGGAATTGTTTTTGCATTTCAGTTAAAAAAAGCAAGTTTTCCATTCCGTCAACATATTTAGCAGGATTTTTTAATCTGTCCAAGCTCATTCTACCTTCTGCATATTGAAGAATGGCCTCAGATCCTAAACCATTTTTACATTCAGCCAAAAGTATTGCAAGACCTTCTTCTTTTACAGCATTAGCACAATTCCATAATGCAGAAAGCGATCTACTTAGTGTTTCATTACTAGATTCTTTACCAGTACTGATAAACAATATTCTATGTTTGCCCACATCATTTATTGTTAACAGAGGTAGAGATTTTGAAAGCGATAGTGTGGAGGATGGATGTCCTGTAGATACATCAGTTATTCCGGACGAATTTGCAATAACTTCAAGTGCAGATATTTCAAACCCATCTGTAAATTTTTTTGCCACCTCAATAGTTGACAAGTCTTCTCCAGGATGCGGGAGATTTCCATTTTTCTTTTCATAAGCTTCTAACATTTGCTCTTTTCCAAATTTTCGTAATAATTTTGTAGATATGGTACTGTATCCAAACAATCCATCAAATTCCATCTCACCGACAAACATTAGATTTGTGCCTGTTAACTGAGAATTATCAAATTCAGAGATAGATATCAAAGGATCAGAAAACATGTTTTTAACAAGATGTAAGTTTGATTTATCCACAAGAATTTTTGGTGTAGGAAGTGATTTTTGATTGCAGATTTCTAACAAAACTGAGATTACCTTTTGAACAGCTTTTGTGGATTCCAAAATAACAATCTCTGTTGGTTTGGTAAGATCTATTGACTGTAATTTCGAGGCGATTTCAGAATCGCTCAGATTTGTACCTTCAGCCGTTATTTGCCTCTCAAGGTTTTCAGCCTTTATATCCAAAACAACCTCTGTTGGGCCATAGCTAAGCCAAATCTCAGGCATACAGTACCGATGAGACAGTTAAAATAAATCTAGTTCGGTAAATTTTGCTGTGGGTTTTGTCAAAGAATTTGCGATATTTTTACAGGAAAGTACTGCCATAAAGTTTGGAAATTTCAGACTTTCTAGCGGAAAAGAAAGCGCATATTATGTAGATCTTCGAATAGTACCAAGTTTTCCACATCAATTCAGAAATATGATAAAATACCTTCAAAATACAATATCTGAGAAGATTGGTCTTGATAGTTTTGACTGCATCGCGTCAGTGCCAACATCTGGTCTTGTGATAGCTTCTGCTTTAGCAATAGAAACAATGAAACCTCTTGTATATATCAGACAAAAGCCAAAAGACTATGGCACAGGCAGCTTAATTGAAGGAAAGATAGAACAGGGAACAAAGATATTGCTTGTCGATGACGTAGGAACGACAGGGCTGTCTCTGGCCAATGCTATTAAAGCACTAAAGGATGCCAAAATGATTGTAATTGATGCAGTTGTAATAATAAATAGATTTGAGGGAGCAAGGGAACTTTTGGCTTCCGAGGGTGTAAAATTGCATGAAGTTACAGACGTGGTAAAAATTTCAAGTATATTATACAACGAAGGGTTACTTGATGAGCAAACTTTTGAACGAATCAAAAAACAAATGAGTGCTAACTGAGGGCCAACAGATTTAGCTCTCGTATATCATTAGTTCTTTTTCCTCAAGTAATGTATGTAGATTATGTACTGCACGATATACCTCAGATTCTTTCTTTGCCCCCGTACAAACGAGTTTTCCCGATGCAAATAACAAGATAACAGTCTTTGGGTCAAGCATTCGATGTATCAAACCTGGAAATTGTTCTGGTTCGTACATACTTCTAGGCAAGCTTCTTGCAGCCTGTTCTAGATGTATTTTTCCTCCAAGACTAGCAGAAGCTACTATGTTTTGTATTACTATAACTGCATCTTTTTTGATCTTAATTCCACCTTTTCTTAATTTTTGTACTACACTTCTCACTGCTTTGATTGCTTGCTCTTCAGATTTTGCTCCGGTGCAAACCATTTTGCCTGAGCTGAAGATCAGTGTTGCAGTCTTTGGCGATTTTAGTCTAAAGACTAAACCTGGAAATTGATCAGGATGATATTCTACATCAGGAAAAGTTTGCGTGATAACATTAAGATCAATGCGTTGATCAACTGAAGCTGATGCCACAACATTTTCAATACTTACGATTGGTTTTGTTTGAGGCATTCTGCTGCTTATATATGGGCTTTATATATACTCTGTACCGTTTCATGATGATGTTCTTTGTGTCAAATTTATCAAATCTTTTTTAGATTTTTGGCAGCTCAGACAAATGCCTTTACATCATAATTTCAGCCATAACTCTGATTCTTCATTGCAGCCAAATCAAGATAGTTAACTGATTATTTTAAAATTGGTTTTATGACATGCGGAACATTACAAGATAAAATTTCATTTACGATCCAAATAATAATTATAGAAATTATTAGACTAATCAAAATTTAAGATAGATGGGCCCAAAGGGCTTCGATCCCTTGGCTCACCGGTTATGAGCCGGTTACTCTACCAAGCTGAGTTATGGGCCCAACGACAGAACAATTTGGTATGCAGTATAAAATGGTATAGAGTTAACAATACGCTTCATAGCAGCTATCAAGTAAGAGATTTTGAGCTGCTAGCGATTCGCCGGCAATTTGAACTAGGTCATCTTCTTTGATTGCCTGGGATTTCTCAAGAACTCTCCTCCAGAGTGCTGCATGTCTGATATCAGCCTCTGCATGAATTCTGAAATATTCAATTGCATCATCGTCTGTTACACCATAGAATTTCCTCAAACCATCTATCTTTGAAAGGCTGATCTTTGGAATTTCTTGTTCTAATGCATACATGGCGGCAGCACCACCCTCAAATGAATTCATCAGGGTAGAAAGATTTGATACGGCTTTTCTTGTTTTATCTAGTCCAGTATAATGCTGCATCTCTTCACGTGATATGCCCAAAGAACCTGCAAATTTTGTCCACGGTTCAATATGCTCATATTCCTCCTTTTGATTGGCAGCTATCGTACCTGTGAGATTTGATTGGCTATTTTCCATTATTGCACCTACAAAGGAAGGAACCGATTTTACCAGTTGAAAGTATTCTTTAGAATAACCACTGAGGGACTCGAGCGATAATTTTCCCTCGTTCCACATTACATAGAATTTGTGTTTGAGAAGGCTTTGGTCCTCAATAATTTTATCAATTCTTTGAATGATGGAGTTCATGCGATTTATCAAAATTCGGCACTAAAAAAATCTTTTGAATGACTCCAAAAGGATTTTATGGACAGGAAACAGGATGCAGGTCGGGCTCCAGTGGTGTAGACCGGTCAAGCATGGGGGACTTTCAATCCTCCGACCCGGGTTCAAATTCTATATGATGAAAATCCCGGCTGGAGCACCTACAAAAGCATTAATATCCTTACCATTGGTTACGCACGTTAGTGCAAATTTTTGGATAGAAAAAACTTTGAGATCAACCCATTAATCAAGGATTACAAGAATTATATCGATACAATCGATCAAGCACTCAAAAAAGAATTAGAACTTTATTCTGCATCAGAATTTTTTGAGCCTCTACAATATGCATTAGAGGGAGGAAAGAGAATAAGGCCTATCATCTTAATTTTAGCTGCTGAAAGCGTTGGCAGATGTGATGGAAACGCTTTCACTGCTGCATGTGCAGTTGAGCTGTTGCATACCGAGTCTGTGATTCATGATGATATAATTGATAATGAAATTCTAAGGAGACGAAAGGATCCATTCCATATCAAGTATGGATACAATACGAGCATAATCACGGGGGATTTTGTTCTAGGTTTAATCCTGAACATATCTTCTCGACTTGACAATTCAAGAATATCAAGAGAACTTGCCAACACAGCCATGATGATGAGTGATGGAGAAATGATAGAGACTAGATTGGAAACAAGCGAAGACATCACCTTTGATGACTATATCAAGGTCATGGAATACAAGACTGCAACTGCGTTTGAGGCAGCAACAAAGATTGGCGCCATTCTAGGAGGCGGTAATGAGGAGCAGGTAATGGCATTTGCCGAGTATGGCAAAAACATGGGAATTGCGTACCAGATTCGTGACGATTTACAAGATTGGAATAACGAGGATAAACTGTTCAATATCTTGATTAAGAAAAGTCCAGATCCGCGTCATGTTTTTGATCACATGGACATGTTACTAAATAGCTATTCAAAGAAAGCTAAAACTGCACTTAGGAAAATAAATGACGGCCCAGCAAGAAGAAGACTAGAAAGTTTGCTAGATCTTACTATGCTTAATGTATCGTAGAAAGATTTGTTAGAACTGGAACAGCTGATTTTGCAAATGCAATAAAGGGATCTGGATACACTCCGATTCCAACCATAAAGATTATCGAAAATATCATTACAGCTATTATTGATTTTGGTTCTTTTACTCTCTTTTCAGATTCACCTTCTTCAAAGTACATTTTTCGTATTATCCAACCATAATATGCAAGAGATAATGCACTGTTCAGTACACCTGCTACTGCCAGATACGGTGCCCATGGGATAGCTGAGCCAGCATTTATTGCAGAACCAAATAGCATGAGTTTACTCCAAAATCCATTGAGGGGTGGGACTCCTGCCAATGCTAAAAGCGATATAACTAGTCCAAGCGAAGTAATTGGCA
This sequence comes from Nitrososphaerota archaeon, assembly GCA_028867755.1. Classification (GTDB taxonomy): domain Archaea; phylum Thermoproteota; class Nitrososphaeria; order Nitrososphaerales; family Nitrosopumilaceae; genus Nitrosotalea. Next base: position 56,133 of record JAGWFT010000002.1, on the reverse strand, counting down.
TTCTCCTGCCAAGACCACGAAGCTTATCAATATGAGATATTGATAATGTTGCAACTATTCCAGCTACAGCTATAAACGCTGCTGCCTTCATAACTGCATGATTTAGAATATGAAATAGTGCAGCTGCTATACCAATTGCAGAAAATGGAGCAATGCTCAAACCAATCAGAATGTACCCAGCATGGCCAATGCTAGAATACGCAAGCATTCTTGAGAGATTTTTTTGCCTTATAGCTGCCAAGTTTCCAAAGGTCATAGTGACTATAGCTATTACAGCAAGAGCAAGTGACCAGTTGAGATTAAGGGCTATTGCGCCCATTATTATTACACGTAAGGCTGCAGCAAAACCAGCTTTTTTTGTTCCTGCAGCAAGCAACGCAGAGATTGTTGGTGGGGCTCCCTCATACGTATCTGGAAGCCACATATGGAAAGGCACTAGGCCAATTTTGAATCCAAATCCTGCGATAAACATTCCAACTGCAAGTATGGCTAATGGTGTCATATCTGGACTCAGATGTGAAAAGCCAGCTATCACTTGTTCTATGTTAGTTGAACCAGTAATACCATACGCTATTGAGATGCCCCAGATTATTATTCCCGAAGACAGTGCGCCAAATAGGAAGTATTTGATAGCTGCTTCGTTAGAAGATGGATCCTTTTTGAGATATCCTGCAAGAACATAAGTTGGAATACTCATCAACTCCCAAGCGACAAACAACATTACTAGATCAGTTGAATATGCAATCAGCACCATTCCTATTGATGATAATACTATCAGAGAATAGTAGACAGCTGGATTTGATCGTCCTCTCATGTAATTAAACGAACCAACTGTTGTCATTATACCAACAATTAGCATTGCAATTGCAAAGAAAGATCCAAACATATCATTTGCAAGAACATCCTTTGAGAAAATTGCTGCAGGTGTAACATGCTTTGATATTATTTGATATACAACAAATCCAATTGCAGCCGCTAGTGCACTAAACGCAATTCCACCATAAAGCGAATCGTTCTTCTCTTTTCGTGCTGCACTAATTACTGGAATAATTACTCCAACTGCTCCCAGCATCAGAGTTAGAATTATTGGTGTAGAGGTAAAGTCTATCATATTTTTTCACCTAAATAAATAACAGTAGTACCACTATCAATATTCCTGCACCAAATACATACAAGTAAGATTGAGATATTCCTGTTTGTGTAGATTGTAATATTCTTGCTCCACCAGCCATTGTTTTTTCTGGCACTAGGTTAAAGCCTTCCATGACTCTATCCTCAAAGTATCGATAAATTCCTCGTGCTACATACAGTGGACCTACAACAAATGTCCAGTTGATTAATGCATCAAGATACCATCTGTTAAGGAAAAACTTGTGTATTGCATAAAAGAAAATATTTGAGTTTACAAATTTAGTAGGATCTGCAAATCTTCCAATATAGAAAATGTACCCTAGCACAAAGCCAATTGCGAACGCTGAAAGAGAAGCGATTAGTGCGATTGGATTAATGCCTGTTAGGAACCCTCCAAGTAGTTGTTGAGATTCTGTAGCAACCATTCCCACTTGAGACTGGATTCCAAATGTTGAGGATAGATAATTAGTGAAAATGTCATGTATTTTGTGTTCAAATGCCAAGCCTAGAACACCAACTCCAATTGTAAGGGCAGCCAGAATTCCATATGGAATCCACATTACTGGGCTTGCTTCGTGTATGTGATAACCCTCTTTTTCCAAATGTTCAACATGTTTACTCTTGTTACCAAAGAAGACCATACCAATCATCCTAGTTGTATAGAATGTAGTCATCACTGCAGTGATCACTGCCATGATAAATATTGGCAGAGCCCAAGTGTTGCCTGACTGGTAAACAGCTCCAAAAATAGCATCCTTGCTCCAAAAGCCTGTTGTGATAAATGGAGCGCCCATCAATCCAAGTCCTGCTATCCACATGAAGACATATGTCTTTGACATGACTTTTCGTAGTCCTCCCATGTCAGTCATAAACCTAGATCCAACTATATGCAGTAATGAGCCTGCTGCCATGAATAATGAAGCTTTGAACATTGCATGTGATATCAGATGGAAGAAACCTGCAGTATAACCATCGACAAATTGCCTTGAAAGTCCAGCTATGCCAAGTGCCATCATCATGTAACCAATCTGCGAACCTGTTGAATATGCAAGTACTTTCTTTATTTCTGTGTGAACCATTCCTTGAGTAGCTAACAAGAATGCAGTGATTGCTCCAACCCAAGCCACCACTTCAAAGAACTGATCCATGTTTAGACCAGCTGCAGCCAAGGCAAAGAATAATGGGCCTAATCTTGCAACCAAAAATACACCAGCCTTTACCATTGTGGCTGCATGAATGAGTGCAGAAACTGGAGTAGGACCAGTCATTGCCTCCAGTAACCACTCATTTAGTGGAAATTGTGCTGACTTGCCTATAGCTCCTCCAAATAACAAGATTGCAGCTGGGATCAACAAATTTTGAGAAGACATTGCAGTTGCCCAGCTTGTATTTGCTGCCAATTCTTTAAATCCAAACGTTCCTGCAAATGCAAAGATTAGGAACATTCCAGCCAACATCATGATGTCTCCAACTTTGGTCATGATGAATGCCTTCATTCCTGCTTGAGTAGGAGAGTAATAATCCAACAGGCCAAGGACGGTACGTCCTTCTGTTCCAACATGATCCTTCTTTTTGTCTTTATACCAAAATCCTACCAGTGCATACGATGCAAGACCCACACCCTCCCAACCAAAGAAGAGCTGCAGGAAATTATCTGATAATACAATTAGCTGCATGGAGCCAATGAAGAACGACATCCAGAAAAAGAACCTCATCAGGTCTTTGTCGCCCTTCATGTAACCTGTGCTATATATGAAAATCAGAAGTGATATCCAGGCAACTATGTTGGTCATCAATGCTGCCAATGGGTCGGCCAAGATACCAGCTTTTAGTCCAATTGATGATATCCATGGAATTTGATTATGAATTTCTTGATTATGTAATGCAAGTGGAAGAAGTGTTGCAGCTGAAAGAGCACTGACCAGAGCAAATGCTACTGCCACATATCCTGGAGATTTTTTTGAGATTTTTGCTACAGCAGGTATTACCAATGCGCCAACAAATGGCAATATCCAAATTGCCCACACATTTAATGCGCTAGCACTAAAACCAAGAGAACTAAAATCCATGCTCTAAACTCCCACCAATCCTTTCATGAAAGGAATTATTTGATTAAAGAAAATATCCGGATCTATTCCAATAACAACTGTAAATCCTGCTAATACCATCATTGGGCCTGTTACGTACCAGTTTGCTTCTTTAGTATTTTCAAGATGTTGTGGAAGTTTTCCAAGGAAGACTCTTTTTATCATCCACAAAGAATATGCCATAGTAATAACAGTCGCAATCAGTCCAAGAGCAAATGAAATCATTCTGATTGTAGATCCCTCTTGAATTGCTGTTTGTAGTGCACCATTAAACATGGTCCATTCAGCCATAAATCCACTTGTTGGAGGAACTCCAACTATGGTAAGCACTCCAATCATTGCACAGGTTGCAGTGATTGGCATTTTTCCTGCAAGTCCACCCATCTTTGTAATGCTTCTTGTTCCTACTTGAAGAATAATTGCACCAACCATCATGAAGAGAATTACTTTACCTATACTATGGGATACAAATAACATCTCAGAGCCAGAAAGACCCAGAGCAGATGCAGAGCCTATACCAAATAGAATGTATCCCATTTGACTAATGCTTGAATAGGCAAAGAATTTTTTGATGTCATCTTGAACTAGTGCCATCACACCACCATAGATCATGGTTCCAACTCCCCACAGGTTCAAAAACAAAGCAAAATGACCATACTCTCCTGGCAAGAGCATTACTATCAGTCTGAAGAAACCGTAAGCACCAACACCTAGCATTGCTCCAGACGATAACGCATTAAGTGGTGTCGGAGCTGCTCTATACGTATGTGGTAACCATATATGCACAACAAATGCAGCCATCTTTACGCCAAGTCCTACAATTATTGCCACTGCAGCAAGCGCCAAAAGACGATGCGATATTGCATGTTCATGAATGTCAGCATAGTTGAAGCTGCCTGCATTGAACCCTATTGTAAGAAAACCAAGAAGTAGAATTACTGCTCCAACGTGAGTCCAGAAGAAGAACAGTAGAGCAACCCTTCTCTTTGCTTCATAGCCCCAGAATGCAATAATGAAAAATCCTGGAATCAACATAACCTCAAAAAAGACATAGAATTCTATTAGATTGGTTGCAAGTACAGATCCTAGCATACCCATAGCCATGACAAGATATAGTGCAAAGTAAACGCCTATCTGATTATTCACATAGCTTTTCATTGATGATGATTCTACCATTGCAGTAGGTCCATCACCGACCATTTGTTTTTGAGCACCCATTTTTTCCTCATACTGTGCTGTGATCTTAGCAACCATGTATGGTTTTGAAAATAGTACAACTACTGTAGAAATGACATAAATTATTATTGCAAATGGCGATGCTAGACCATCTAACATTAGACCAAACTCTCCAAATTGCTGAGTCCACTGATAGTGTTCTTCATATGTTCCAGACATTGACGCTAGTATGATTATTGCAGTACAATAAGCCAATATTCCAAAACTAAACCAAGTTGCAGCATTAGGTCCTGATTTTCTTCCAAGGAAATATGCTACTGGTGACAATAACAGTGGCAGAAAAATTGCCTGAAGTAAGACGTATTGCATCATCCTTTCAGGCTCCTAAAGTCCTTGATATCAATATTCTGATACATTCTATATGCTACAATAACTAGTGCAAGTCCTACTGCAACTTCTGCGGCAGCAATTGCAATTGAAAAAAGAGCCAATGTTTGTCCTTGACTGTTTGGAATAAATCTTGCAAATGCTACTAGATTTAGATTTGCAGAATTGATTATCATTTCTACCCCAAATAGCATCCTGATTGCGTTTCTCTTTACTGCTAATCCATAAATCCCAATGGCCAAAAGAGCCACTGAAACTAGAACAAAATCAATCAGCCCGTTGGTCATTTGTTATATCCTCCCTTCTTGCCAAAGTTAGAGCACCAACTACCGATGAGGCTAGAATCAGTGCCATTACTATAAGAGCTGGTGAATAATATGTGAGAAAGTCTGCACCTATTTTCTTGTAGTCTACTGTTGGAGAGTTTGTCTCCATAGACTTCATACCAGAACCAATAATTATCATGCCAATGCCAAGCATTAGCGCAAGCATTAGCCCTATTCCTGCATATCTTCTTCGCTTATCTTCTATCTTGTTGAATATCAGCTCGCGTCTTACCAACATTACAGTAAACAGAATAAGTACTGCAATAGAACCAACATAAACTGAAAGTTGGAACATTGCTACAAAAGGTGCATCCAGTAACAAGAAAAATCCAGCTATGCCAGATAATGTTATCATTAATGCTATTGAACCATAAATCAGTGAGCGAATCTCAAGTGCGACTATAGCACTACCAATTGTTAAAACAGAGAGGGCTAAGAATACTGTATCAACCATGTGTTGCACCCCTGTCATCGATTTTTATTTCTACATCCTGTGAGATCTTCGGCTTGACAGCAAGCTGAGCAGGGGTATAAATTAAAGCAGATTTAGTAAAGGAAGAAAGCTCATAGTCATTTGTCATGTATAATGCATAGAATGGACATGCATCTACACATAGACCACAGAATACACATTTACCATAATCTATCTGTGGCATTATTGCTTTCTTATTTTGTTTCCATGTCTCGTTTACCTTGACCATGCCGATGGCCTCTGCTATACCTTCACATGCCACAGCACAAAGTTGACAACCTGTACAATGATCATGATATAGTATATGTCGACCTCGCAGCCCAGCTATTCCTACTCCTGTCTCTGGATTAAATTGGAAACCATCTCCAACAAATTTTAGCTTTTGTTCAGGATAGCGTAGCGTAAATCTTCTAACTGCAAGATGTTTTATTCCCGAATTCAGTGCTCTTATAATTCCGCCAGCAGTGCTCATTGAATTAATCCTCCAGGCCCCAAGACACCTGCGTATAACAATCCAAGAGCTATAAAGATGTTAATGAAAGACAAACCTATCAGTTTGTACCAGCCAGTGTGCAATAACATGTCTATTCTTATTCTTGGAAATACACCACGTGGCAAAAGAATCAAAAGTATAACTCCAACAGTTTTTATTACAAACCATAAAGTTCCGTTGAGCATGTCTTGATCAAATAAGGGAAGACCTGCTATCTTTGCTGTTATTGGTCCTATAGTAATTCCTTGAGTCACTATATCTGCTGGAAAGGCAGGCCAAACCATTGGTCCGTTCCACCCACCAAGGAATAACACAGTAAATAATCCAGCAAATGCATAGAGTTTCAGATAAGTTCCAAGTTGAATGAGCCCATACATCATGCCTGAGAATTCAGTTAGCCATCCTGCTACAATCTCACTTTCTGCTTCTGGAAGATCAAACGGTACTCTCTCAAGTTCCGCAATTATACAAATGAAAAATACAATGGCGCTAACAGGAGCAAAGACAATCCACCAATAGTGCTGTTGCGATTCAACGATTTGTGAAAGATTCAGTGTTCCTGTCATAATAACAATACTGAGCAAAGACAAAATCAATGGGATTTCAAATGCAATCATTTGGTGTAGTGCCCTTAGGCCGCCAATGAATGTCCACTTGTTATTTGCAGCCCAAGCAGAGAGAACTGATATTATTGGAAAGAAGCCAATTGTGGCAAAGACTGCAAGCAACCCCACATTAGGATTTGCAACAACCCATCCAGGCGCAACTGGGATTAGAGAGACAAAAGCACCAGCAGTGCCAACAAATAACAATGGTCCAACCCAGAAGATTGGTTTATCGGCCTTTGCTGGAATTATAATTTCTTTTGAGATCAATTTCAGACCGTCACCCATCAGCTGAAGTATGCCCTCGATTTTACCACAGTAAAGTGGACCGACCCGAAGCTGAATTTTGGCTAAGAATTTTCGTTCAACGAAGATTGTGGCTGCTGCAAGAAGTGCCGCAAATCCGAATCCAGGAAATGCAACAACATGGAAGAACGTTGTATGAAGTAGCGTCTTGATTATAGGTAATGTACGCGATGGATCAGCCATCCATGTCATGGCTAGATATGGTGTCAACAATTGGTGATTGACAATTGGCATTTTGATGTAAAATAATATGATAAAGACGATTGGAAGTCCGACTAGTGAGAATATCAGAAGAACCCAAAAGATGATATCAAATAATGAAGCGATGAATCTGCTTAGTCTAAACTGTGGAGCAATTGTTGACATTTATCTATCTGCCTCCACAGGCCAATAATTAAGTCCCCAATAAACAGATGGCATGTTTCCTAACAGCTCTCCTTTTAACAAGTATGGCATACAAATCAAATTTCTAAAGGAACCAACACTAATCTTAACTCTGTACGGTTCTGGTCTATTGTTTGATACTATGTAATATCCAAGCTCCCCCCTACCAGATTCCACTCTTTTGTACACTTCATCATTTCCACCTTTGGGATTTGGTTTTAGTTTTGTACGTACAGAACCTGATTTTGGCATCTTTCTTATTGCATCTCTAATTATTCTACAGCTTTCAAACATCTCAAGATACGGGATGTAAGACCTTGCATAGCTATCACCTTCCTTCATCACTACGGTTTCAAAATCCATATTTTCGTAGACGTCATAAGGTTCCTTCTTTCTTATGTCATAATTCACACCAGAAGCCCTAAGAACAGAACCAGTAGTGCCAAGTCGTATTGCATCGGTTCTTGATAGTATACCAGTTCCTTCGGTTCTGCTTATTAAAATTGGATTTTTATAGAATATTGCTTGATATTCTTTCAATCTCTTTTCAAAATAATCTACTTGTCTGAGACATCTTTCTTCAAAGTTAGCAGGTAAATCATTTCTTACTCCACCTGGCACAAGATATGCATGAGTAACTCGTGCACCAGACATTGCCTCCAAAAGATCAATGAATAGCTCACGATCTCCTGCAGGCCACATGAACATTGTAGAGTGACCCAAAAAGATTCCATAGATTGCAAGCCAGTAAAGGGTATAGATGCATCTGTTGAGTTCAGCTGCTATGACTCGAATGTATTTTGCTCTCTCCGGAACTTCAATTCCAAGTAGTTCTTCTACTGCAAGGCAATACGGATAAAGAATATTTGAAGAATCGTGAATTACTGGTCTTTCCAAGTGAGGAATGTTTTGAATGTAGTTTCTGTACTCTGCCATTTTTTCTTCACCACGATGTACATAGCCTGGATCTGGATCACATGAAACAATGTAGTCGCCATCTACTTTTATGATAAGTCTCATATGGCCTGATCCTGGATGTTGTGGGCCAACGTTGAGCGTCATTATTCTATCATCTACTTTCTCAAGTTGTATTCCTGGTGGCAATGGTGTTGTCATTTTATCTTCCTTTTATCTTGAAATCTTTTCTAAATGGTGGAATGTCTGCCCAATCTTCCGGTAAAAGCAGTCGTCTATTGTCTGGATGACCTTCAAAGTACACACCAAACATTTCAAAACATTCTCTTTCGTGAAATTCAACGCTGTAAAAAACCTCTCTCAGAGATGTCATTCTTGAACTGTCTTTTCCTGGATTTGGAATTTCTTCACGTGGTACTCGAGTAGCAAGTGTTAGAACCTGACTAGCCAGCTTTTCATCAGTGTACGAACCAAGATGATAAACAACTTCGATTTCTTTTGAATCTGGATAGTCTACACCAGAAACTGATACTGCATGATCATAACCTAATTCATCACGAATGAAAAATGCTACATCTAGAATATCTTCTTTTTTTGTAGAGACACGAATTCTGCTTTCTCTTACATAATCTACATTTATTTTTGAATTAAATTTTGAGGCGATTTTGTCAGAAATAGATTTTTCAAATGGAGGAATTGGTTTAGGGTGAATAGGCGAGTCTGGAGAAAAATCTATACCTTTTTCTTCATAAAATTTTTTTGCTTCGTCTTTTGATAAAGACTCGGTATCTTCAGAATGTGCTGCCACAGTATCACTTGGCTGTTCGTCCTTTTCATTTTCTGAGCTCATGGTTATGCACCCTTCATCCGCTTAATTTTTTCCTGAAGTAGCATACATCCTTGAATGAGAGTTTCAGGTCTTGGCGGACAACCTGGAACGTAGATATCAACTGGAAGAACTCCATCAATACCTGGAAGTACATTGTATGAATCAAAGTATAATCCACCAGTAATCGCACATGCACCCATGGCTATCACATATTTAGGATCAGGCATTTGATCGTAAACCATTCTTAATCTAGGAGCCATCTTTCTGGTAATTGTACCCATTACAACAATAAGATCACATTGTCGGAGAGAACCAAATGCTTCTATAATTCCAAATCGCTCTACATCATATCTCGGACTAGAAGCAGCACCAAACTCTACACTGCAGCATGCAGTTTCAAGGTGCACAGGCCACAATGACCAAATTCTACCCCAATTTATTGCATAATCAAGAGGTTTTCCAACTGCTCTCACAAGTACTTCACCTAGTTTTCCAACTAGTACATTAGTAGCATGTGGTGCAGTTTCTTGATTAAAGAACTCCTTTAGCATCTCTTTTCCCTATCCCGAGTTCTTCCAATATTTGATTTAAAAGTTACCAAACGTTTTTCCTCCCTGCTTGATACAAGGCATAAGCAAAAGCTGCAAACATTATCCCAAGAAAAGCAATAATTGGAAGAGTTGCCGCTTTTGGTAAACCTATAATACTGCTACCCCAAGCATAGAGAAAAATTGACATCACATCAAAGACAACGAACATCAAGACATAGGAATAGTATTGCATCATGAAATGCGTACGACCTTCTTCTTTTGGAACTTGACCTGATTCCATAGGAAGGAACTTCACAGGGCTGCTAGTTCTTCGAGGTGCAATCATTCGAGAAAGAATCAAAGCCGGTCCTGTTGCTACGACTGCAAATCCGAACATTAGTAAAACTGGACTAAAACTACTCGCAGCTTCTCCTACCAAAGTAGCTAACAAGCCAATCGGAGAGTATAAAAAGCTATGCACATTCTGCGATCACTATTTTTAGCTGAAAGTAATTTTTCATCAATTTTCTACAAGTTAATCAAAATTTTTATTTGATTAATTGTACAAAAATTTTAAAATTAAGCAAGCACTTGCATTCTTGAAAATGATTGATATATGACTATAGCAAAACTCCCTTTATGGTAAATGTTGGAGACAAAGCACCATCTTTTACCTTGGTAGACACAGAACTCAAAATGAGAAATTTGGACGACTTTAAAGGAAAGAAAGTGGTTCTCTCTTTTTTTGTCGCAGCAAGTTCTCCAGTATGCACCAAAGAAATGTGTACTTTTAGAGATAGTTGGGATGAAATCTCAAAACTTGGAGCTCAGGTGATTGGCATAAGCAACGATGGACCATTTGCCAACAAGGCATTTGCAGAAATACATCACCTCAATTTTCCGGTGCTTGGCGATTACAAGAGCCAAACTATTCGCGACTATGGTATACTAATGCCTGATTTGCTTCATGTTAAAGGATACGATGCAGCAAAAAGATCTGTCTTTATTGTAGATGAGAAAGGAGAGATTGTGTACAAGTGGGTTTCTGATAACCCTTTGATAGAGCCAAACTACCAAGAGATAATGAATTTTCTAAAGAAAGGAAAGTAATTTTCCTTCAATATTTTTATTTTCTTATTTTTAACAGATGCTGCGTTATTCTATTTCTGCAAGAATATCATTTTTTGCAACTGATGCACCTTGTTTTATTTTCAAAGACTTTATCACACCATCTTTATGTGATTTAATTGAAACTTGCATCTTCATTGATTCTAAAACGCAGATTACATCACCTTTCTTTACATTATCACCCTGTGATACATTTATCGAGGCAACCCTTCCAGGAATTTGGCTTTTCAAATTTACCTGCGAATCTGCGGCTGATTCCATACCAGAATTTTTGTAAACAACTTTGTCCAAATCTGGGCGTTTGTTGAATGTAAGTTTGACACCATCAACCACTATGGTAATTCTGGACGTACTGTTTTCTAGATACTTTACAATATGAAATGAATTATCTAACATGAATTCAATTTTTTCATGACTCATGTTTAGGATCTTCAGATTGCGCTCACTATTCTTGATTTTTATAACAAATTCAGCATTTCCAAGAGACTTTACTATCTCACCATCTAAAGTTTCATCTGTATTTTCTAGTTTGAATTTCATTTCTAATTCCTATCCAATTGTGCCTTCCAGCGAAGATTTTGTTCCTTGTGCGATCTTATTTTGTTCTTGAGAAACTCAGAATGTATCAGTGTAGCAGCTAGGGCAGCATCAGATTTCTGTGATGCCTCTTTTTTGATATCGTCACGTAGCCTGTCAAGAATCTTGAATCTTTCAAGAAAGTCTGTTGATAAATCTCCTGAAATGAATTCTTTAGTATCAAGTATAGTCCTATAGAGTGGAATTGAAGTCTCTACCCCTTCGATATAAAAGTCTGAAAGCGAGATTTGCATTCTTTGTCGTGCTTCCTCAAAGTTTTGTCCCCACGTGATAAGTTTTGCCATCAATGAATCATAGTATGGCGAAACAGTACATCCAGGATATAGATAAGTGTCAACCCTAACTCCTGGACCTGATGGAATATTTACGTCATAAATTCTTCCTGTCGAGGGAGCAAAGTCAAGAAATGTATCTTCTGCATTTATTCTACATTCTATGGCACAACCATTTACCTTGAGGTCTTTTTGTTTGAATGGTATTTCTTTTCCATTTGCAATATCAATTTGTAGTTTTACAAGATCAAGTCCAGAGACAAATTCTGTTACAGGATGTTCAACTTGAAGCCTGGCATTTATTTCAATAAAGTAAAAAGTACCGTCATCCAGTCTAAGAAATTCTGCAGTGCCTGCATTAAGATAATCTACTGCAATCGCTGCATTTACAGCCATCTGACCTATTTCATCACGGGTTTTTTGATCAACCACAGGAGATGGTGACATTTCGATTAATTTCTGATGTCGTCTTTGAATAGAACACTCTCTTTCGAAAATATGTACAGCATTTCCATGTTTGTCTCTTGCTAATTGAAATTCAATATGTCTTATTTTTGGCAAAAACTTTTCAACAAAAAGTGCAGACTTGCCAAAGGCAGCTTTTGATTCTCCTGATGCAAGTTCAAATGCTTGTTTCAGTTCTTTTTCATTATGTACAAGTCTAATTCCTCTACCTCCACCACCAAATACTGACTTGAGTAAAACTGGATATCCTATTTTATTTGCTATATCAAGAGCTTTTTCTACTTCTTCAACAATACCAAGACTTCCTGGGACAGTCGGTACTTTGGCTTTTATCATTGCTTCTTTGCATAACATCTTATCTCCACAAAGTCGCATGGACTTTCCAGAAGGACCTATAAAGTTGATCTTATTTTTCTCACAAAGATCAGCAAAGTCAGCATTTTCTGAAAGAAAACCATATCCTGGATGAATTGCATCAGCACCAGAGCTTAGTGCTGATTCAACTATCTTTTCCATGTTAAGATAGCTTTGTCCAGGGGATGGTGGTCCTATGTGATATGACTCGGAGGCTATTTTCACATGTTTTGAATTTACGTCTTCATCAGAATAGACTGCAACTGATTTTATCCCTAAAGCATTACATGCCTTGATTACACGAATGGCAATTTCTCCCCTGTTTGCGACAAGAATTTTTTTGATCATATCCAAGTTAGAGGTTTATGTTTCCGTGTTTGCGTGGAATTCTTCTTTCTCTCTTGTTTGTAAGACCTTCTAAAGCACGAATAATAACAGGTCGGGTTTCAGCTGGATCAATCACGGTATCAATTGTTCCATATGATGCAGCAACATATGGATTTGCAAATTTTTCAGTAAAATTATCAACTAGTTGTTTTTTCAGAGATATGGGATCTTTTGCTGTTTCAATTTCCTTCCTATTCATGATTCTTACTGCTGCCTCTGAACCTAATACTGCGATTTGAGCTGTTGGCCAGGCATAGTTCATATCTGTACCCAGATTCTTGCTGCCCATTGCAATGTAAGCGCCTCCATATGCCTTTCCTATTATAATAGTGATCTTGGGTACAGTTGCTTCGCAATATGCATACAAAAGTTTGCTTCCATGTCGAATTATACCTCCATGTTCTTGATGGGTTCCAGGCATATATCCCGGAGTATCAACAAGAGTGACAATTGGTATATTGTAACAATCACAGAGTCTTACAAATCTTGACGCTTTGTTTGATGAGTCTATATCAAGTGCACCTGCCAATACCATTGGTTGATTTGCAACAATCCCCACAGTTTTGCCATGCAATCTGCCAAATCCTACAATGACATTTTGTGCAAATAGTTCATGGATCTCAAAGAATTGATGATTATCAACAATTGAATGTATGATTTCTTTCATGTCATAAGGTTGTAATGGATTCTCTGGAACTATGTTTATCAAATTATTATCAAGTCTGTTTGGATCATCACCAGTATCTACTATAGGTGGTTCTTCAGTATTGTTTTGAGGCATGTATGACAATAAAGATTTGACAGTGTCCATGCATTGATATTCATTCTTTGCAACAAAATGGGAGACGCCACTGATTTTTCCATGTGACATTGCACCTCCAAGCTCGTCAAATGAGACTTCTTCTCCAAGAACAGTCTTTACTACTTCTGGACCAGTTACAAACATAGTTGAAATCTTGTCTACCATTATAACAAAATCGGTCATTGCAGGAGAATAGACTGCACCGCCAGCAGATGGGCCTATACTACAGGTAATTTGAGGAACTACTCCAGAGGCAAGTTGGTTGTGATAAAATATGCTAGCAAATCCATCCAGACTTAGAATTCCTTCTTGAATTCTAGCTCCTCCCGAATCTATTATTCCAATTATGGGGCAACCCACACGAGTTGCATGTTCCATGACTTTGGTTATTTTTTTGGCACCCATCTCGCTTAGTGTTCCCCCAAGAACAGTAAAATCATAGGCAAAGAGAAAGACCTTGCGACCATTTATTGTTCCGTAACCTGTTACTACACCATCTCCAAAGAATTTCTTATTTTGCATGTCAAATTCATAATAATGATGAGTCACAAGAGCATCTATTTCTGTAAAACTACTTTCGTCAAGTAAAAGATCTATTCGCTCTCTTGCAGTAAGTTTCCCTTTCTCATGCTGAGATTGAATTTTTTCTTCTCCACCACTCTGCTCTGCTTGTCGCCTCTTATGCAAAAAATTTTTCAATTTTTCAGAGTGCATGTTTCGAATTAGAAGCGACTCTCAACCTATATTAATTTACTCAGGTTTGACTTCTCGGATTCCGTCACGACCACCCTTTGCATTTCTGAAAACGTTCATTCCTATGTGATAATTCTCCCACAAGGTTTCCAGGACCTGCAATTGTTCAGTTAGGTCTTGTATAGTCTCTTTGCTTGTATTCGGATCGGATTGTAATTTTCTGACCTTATCTCTTGTCTCGGCAAGTAAGGTTTCAAGTCCTACTTCATAGTTGGACTCTCCATGGAATATCGGATCGATCGGAGTAATCTTCGTGGTCCCTTCTGGCATTGATCACACTCTATTGAGGGTAAATTTTAACTTTCTACTCTTATTTGCCAAGAAACTAATCGATAAATTCAATCTTTCAGATTCAGAATTGGGAAATGCTTTGAAATGGCCTTTTGATACAAAATAAAGGATTCTTTTCCCTCCTGGCATTTTTTGCATATACACATCTGTGAAACTTTGTTTCTGTCACAGTCATCTGTAAATTCACATTGTTGGCATCCTGCTGGTCCTCCGCAGATAACACATTTTAGATCCACAACTTCAGAACATGCTTGATGTTTGACTCCTAGTCCTTTTGCCCATAAGGCAACTTCACTTATTTCGATCTTTTTCTTGCAAACTATGCAAGTTCCAGGAAATTTCATCGGTATTGCACGCCAGCTCATTTTGTAATAGCCATCTCCTTTTGGATGATCGCATTTTCATTCTCATTGAGATCCATTACCAAGGTCTTGTTTTTGATACATGCCAACATGTAGGGAAGATAAAAAGTTGCAAACGTACTTCGAGAGACATGCATTCGTTTTGCCAGGTTTGCTTCCAATTCCTTTATTGCTTTGCCATCCCATCTCAATCGAGTTATCAATGGCCAAGAGAGGTTATATTGCGAATATCTGACCGTAGTTCCTATTTTATAAAGTCTAACAAGAATCGAATCTAGATATCGTAAAAGCCTCCATTGTTGTTCTCTCATTATCTTTCCATAAAGCATATCAGCTTCTGATATCACATCCAACATCATTTTCATTTCTTCTTTTGAAAGTGAACTTGTTATCACACTTGAATAAAATGCGTTTATCTTTTCTTGTGGATCAATCCTTAAAGAATAAAGTATTAACAGTGCTTCTTCTGGTGATTTTGCCTTGAAAAATGCATTGATTGCAGACTCTATGTCTGTTGTTTCAAAAGACTTGTCAGTTTGTGGTTCAAATCCAGATACAAGGGCCTGAGAAGAATTTAGAATTGATCTAATGTCTCCTCTAGAATCAAGAACTAATTTTATCATGGTCCCAATCTTAAGTGAGGCACCCTCTCGTCGTAAAATCTCTTCCAGATAAAATCGTAAAAGCCTGGGCGGTATGGGTCTCATTCTTATCGTTGTTGTAGCTTTCTTAATGTCCTTCATTTTATCAGAATTATCAGAATTTGCAGCCAAGATTATTGGAACTGTTGGTTCCTTTAGAATATCTACAAGTGCCCCCACTCCACCAAAATCAGATCTTCCGTGGATTCCATCTACTTCATCCACAAAGATCATGGCTTTACCAAGTACACTGAGGTTTCCCAGAACCGGATTAAGTATATCTTGTATACGCTGTTTGTTTCTGACATCGCTTGCGTTGAGACTTATCAGATCATATCCAAATTGTCTTGCACAGAGCATAGCCATTGTAGTCTTTCCAATTCCTGGAGGCCCAACCAAAAGTAGCGGTTTTGTTCCCTTGACCCACTTGGCAATCCACTTGACAAACGATTCCTTTGCTTCTTCATTGCCAATCATTTCAAGAAGATTTTTTGGCCTATATTTTTCAGACCACATCATTTTCTATCACTTGTGAAGCTTTGAATCAAATTCTGACCAAAGTTTTTGTTTTTGGAGTTGGTTAAACCAGAATGAGTTATAATGTTCAACAGTAAGAAATAAGAATTCAAGAAAGTCTCTATGTGAAAAGTTTTCAGGCAAAAGTTCCAAGGCAAGCCTTGCTTCACTTAGATATAATTCGCTTTTTTTCATAGTAAATTCAAATCCCTTTTGTACATCATTTCTAAGAATTGTATAATAAAGTGGCCAAGAAGGAACTTTAACAAACTTGTTCTTGATCGAGTCTTCTATCTCATTGCCACATCCTACTGACTCTGCTGCTTTTGCCATTCCCAGGTAGAAAATTTCACCTAGTGGAAGACGGGCAAGTGCCATGTTCTTTCCTGCCGTGCCCATGACAGCTCTGTATTTTTTATAACATTCAATCATAGATTCTTCTGTTATGTTCTTTGGTTTCATTTTCAGTTTAAAATCAACATATTGACCTATTCTTGCATCCTTGAAACCTCGCTCAAATTCTTCCAACACATGTTGCCCTCCACTTGCAATCTTAGCTCTGGCAAGTTGTAGAATGTATGGATTCATTAGTTTGTAGTCATCAAGGTACTCCACATCCTCATCTTTGTCCATTATCCTATCCATTGGCTCACTTAGATCTATTGCAATAATGTGCCCGTCTATGATGTCAGTTTTCTTTTTGACATCATTTGGATCTCCAAAGTATTGCGATGAAGCATCATAAAGAGCGCTAAAAACTGGAAATGTCATTTTAACAAAGTTAGAATTAAGAATTCTGGTCACCCTATCAAACAAGGTATCGTAGTTTTCTAGCCTCTTTTTGACCGAATCTATTTGAGATTTCTCTAGAGTTATCTCGCTTGAACCCACTTCAGCAGCAAATTTTTCTTGAGTTTCATTGGGGTTATCATCAGATTTTATTTGCCTTAATAGATCTTCAGCAAATCTCTTTGTAAATTTCGGAAGTTCATCTTCTGCTTCCTTTTTGTATTTGTCAAACTGTTTGTAACCCTTACTTTTGAACAAAGCTTGTTTTACTATATCCTTTCCCGGTTTTGTTGACATCAAGGCTTCTTTGCTAAAAATTGACTCGTCTTTGCTACTCACATATTGGCACAACTTCTTTTGCTATTTATGCATTGAGCTATTTTCTTGATTACTTGAAATAAATTAGGATTGTGAATAAAAAAATCCTTGAAAAAAATTGAGGTTTTAGAGGAAGCTGCAAAGAGAGTTTATGATAATGTTAAACATCTTCCAGGAACAGAAGAATCTGCAGGAGATTTTGGCAGAGGTGCAGGCGGAGATATATCACGACGAATAGACATAGTAGCAGAAAAAACAGTTTTGGACTATCTAAGGGAAATTAGTTTTCCCTGCATAGTTCTTGGAGAAGAATGCGGCAAGGTTGAGCTTTCAAAAAATCCAGAGGGTTTTATAATAATGGATGCGGTTGATGGTTCCACAAATGCAGTAAGAGGTATTCCCTTTTCTTGTTGTTCTCTTGCATTTGCTACAAAAGATAAACTTAGTTCCGTTACTGATGCAGTCATCATTGATTTGTATACTGGTGATATGTATTCTGCATCAAAAGGTCATGGAGCTTTTATGAATAGAAAAAAGATCATGGTTCACAAAGAGAAGCCACTTTACTTTGTAGTAGGAGTGGATTTGTCTGGAATATCTCCTGATTCCCTGCAGAAATTATCCCCTATCATTTCAGCATCTAACCACATCAGACATTTTGGTGCTGTTGCACTAGAGCTTGCAATATTTGCTCGTGGTATGGTAGACCTATTTGTAGACCTTAGAGAAAAGCTAAGAATCACAGATGTTGCTGCCGGATATCTTATTGCATTAGAAGCAGGCGGAATCATAGTAGATAAGAATGCAAATCATCTTGATTCAGCTCTTGGCTACGACCAAAGAATTTCTTTTATCGCAGCAGCCAGTCAGGAAATCCTCAATGAAACTCTCAAGAAATTGAATTTACCAAACTGAATAATAAAACATCTAACACCTAGTTTTGAATATAAAAAGTGTAAGCGCCCTTGGCGGGATTTGAACTCGCGTCGAGGCCGTGACAGGGCCCCATTCTAGACCGGGCTATACAAGGACTGGATTTTACCCCATATCCTCTCTATACTACAAGGGCGTTGAAGTATTGTGAACAAAAATCTGAGTTTAAAGCTTTCTTTTCATCTAAAAATTTTGTAAAGGACTAAATTATACACAACGATGACCCTCCGCTATGGGTTCGTAGCTCAGCCAGGTAGAGTACCGGACTTTTAATCCGGCTGTCCGGGGTCCGAATCCCCGCGAACCCGCCATATCTTCACTTGATTAATACTTGGCATTATCCTAAAATTGTGAATTTTTTCTAATAGTTACTACTGGCAGATTGTCTCTAAAAAGAAGGGAGTTCTAACTAATGCAGGTGTAGTTCTGGAAATTCTGCTTGTTTTATTCCCAAGTCATTCTGAAGGGTTCTGATTTTTGTAGCATATTCTGACATTCTGGCGTGATCACTTTGCACTTTGGCAATCTTGTATCCTCGCCATGCCTTCTTCAAAGCTCCCCACGTTTGACCCGCAGTGTAGTTAGGTTTGTTGTCCGATTGTGGTTGTACGAATTGGTACATACTTGCATCTCATTGCAGGGATTTTTTATCTATAGCAATGTGAAGTAAAATCAATGAAAAAGTCAAGATTACTCCATTAAAATTGCTCCTTTAGGCATCATAATTTGCAAAAAATTTCAGTAAAACTTAGCTTTATCAATTTTTTTGGTTCTGTATCATTATTAGTTGTTCCCCAGTTAACTAAGCCCCCAGAGCATCAAAAGATGGTGTCATTTCCAAAAATGGCAGACCAATCTTATATTTCTGAATGTTATTCATATAAGTAAATGGAACATCAAATTGATACTCAATCTATGAGTACGATGCTACGAAATAGAATGTCTGGACTAATGCAAGCTCAAATTATGAAATCAAAAACTGTAAAAAGCAGATTCGAACTTTAGATCTTGAAACCAACTAAATATCATTCAATAAACTAAATCTAAAAGAGATATTTTACTATCACTAAACTTTGTTTTTTATTAATGACATTACCTTGCTATTCAACGCTTCAAGAGATTGCCTTATCTCGTTAGTTCTTTTGTTGGTTCCTGTCATGTAAGCTTGAACTTTGCGTTTCCTGTCAGCAATCATACGTTGTTGTTCATGTTTACCTGCAGATCCTTGAGATGTCCTAGTTTCAAGTGAAGATTCAGGTGTAGTTGACTGGATTATTTTATGCAATTCCTTTGAGTCTATTTCATTGCTTGAGATCACAGTCTTTATCTCATTAGATGAAAGAGATGAAAGGGGTTTTTTTGAATTTACACCAAGTTGTACTAGATGACCAACAATTTTGTGAGCATCTCTGAAAGGAATTCCTTTTCGTACTAGGGCTTCTGCTATGTCAAGTGATATTGAATATCCACCATCTATTGCTTGACGTAGTTTCTTTTCATTTACTTTCATTGTCTTAAGGAGTGAGTTTGCAACCAAGAGTGACGAGATTATTATTTTGGATGTGGGCCATATTGAGACCTTGATTTGTTGCAAATCCCTATTGTATCCAGATGGTAATCCTTTGAGGTTTGACAATACTGACATCTGATATCCAATGACCTGAGATGTCTTGCCACGAATTAATTCCAATACATCGGGGTTTTTCTTTTGTGGCATCACGCTAGAAGTGGAAGTAAATCTATCAGAGAGTTCAATGAAAGAAAATTCCAAGGTAGACCAGATAATAAAGTCCTCTGCTATTCGGCTCAAATTTGTCATAAGTATTGCTGCGTTTCCAAGGTATTCAGCAACAAAGTCGCGAGAGGTTGTTGCATCAATAGAGTTTTCCACCAGACCTTTAAAACCAAGCATCTTAGCTGTGAACTGTCTATCAATAGGAATGCTTGTTCCTCCTACAGGGCCTGCTCCTAGTGGCGACTCGTTGACTCGCCCATATGCCATATAGAACCTGTCAAGATCCCTGAAAAGAGCGTCTGCGTATGCAAGAAGAAAGTGGGAAAATAGCCCTACTTGCGCTTGCTGTGTGTGAGTATACAATGGCATTATAACACGTTGGTTTTTCTCTGCCAAATCAATGAGAGTCACTATTGTCTGATTCAGACAAAAGCAAACCATATTGATATCATCACGAATTTTCATCCTAATGTCAAGTGCAACCTGATCATTTCTTGATCTTGCCGTATGCATCTTTCCTCCAGCTTCCTTTCCTGCTTTCTTTATGACCATGGATTCTATGAGCTCGTGAATATCTTCGGCTTCAGATTTTTTTGAAATGTTTTCTTTTTTTAATTTTTCAAGTGCACTTAAAATCTTGATTGCTTCATTCCTGCTGATGATTTTATTTTCTAAAAGCATCAGTGTGTGGGCTTGACTTCCTAGAATATCATACAAAACAATTTCAAAGTCGTCAGAAATGGATGAAAGAAATTCTAATGTAACGTCGTCTAATTTTCCGTCTAATCTAGACCTGTACATCAACTTAGGAAATAAAATGGTTATATATAGCATAGACGCTTTTTTGATTTATGGCACAGGCATCCACTGATTTAAGAAGACAAATCTTCGATGAGCTGACAAAAATAGTTGATCCGGAAATCAATGTCTCAATAATGGAGCTTGAATTGATAGATAATATTGACATTAACGGTTCAGATGTCAAAGTAGATTTGCATCTGACTAGTCCTTTCTGTCCTGCAATATTTGGATTTAAGATTGCTCAAGATGTTCATGATGGCTTGTTGAAGATAGATGGAGTAGACGATGTGAAGCTGAATGTCTCAAATCATTTCATGGCAGAAGCTATCAATAATCAGGTAAATTCAAGCAAAAATCCTAAAAAGCCTTAGAGAGACTTATTTTCTAAATCCTAGCAGATATCCCCTAAGTAATTGTATTGCCATTGCAGGATCTACTCCCTTTGGACACACATTACTGCAAGAACCGGCAAAGTGACATCTCCATATACCATGAGATTGATCTACGATTTTGAGCCTATCCTTCTTTCCTTGATCCCTGTTATCGGCAGTGTATCTGTAGGCTTGTGCAAGGCCTTGAGGTCCGACAAACGACTTGTCTGTTGCCATGGTTGGGCAGGCAGAGTTACACAGGCCACATTTAATACAATATGAAAATTGTAGGAATTTTTCAAGATCTTGTGGGGTCTGAATAAATTCCTTAGCTCCAGGCTGCACTTCAGACTCTTCATTTATGATAAATGGCTTCATTTTCTTGTGAGTTGAGAAGAGTTGCTTAAAGTCAACTGCTAAATCTCGAATTATAGGAAAATTATTCATTGGTTCTACTGTGACAACGTTTGACTCAAGCTCAGAAATTTTTGTATAGCAAGCAAGTCTAGGTTTGCCATTAATTTTCATTCCACATGAGCCACATGATGCTTGTCTGCATGAATATCTAACAGCAACAGAATGATCAAGATTCTCTTTCACATACAGAATTGCTTCTAGTACAGTAGTCCATTTTTGTACTGGAATCTTGAATTCCTCAAATTTTGTTTCTGCGTTCTCTGACGGGTTAAACCTAGATATTCTAAGTGTTATTGTTTTTGGTTTGGAAGGTGCAGGCACAGATGTCTGAGGTGGTTCTGCTTTTTTTTCTGTTGAAACCTCTACTGTTGCCATTGTTATGAAACTCCCATTCCAGCCATCAATATAGTTCTTGAACCATATGCTACTAGAGCAGCCATTGCTGCAATCGAGCCATAGTTAATTGCTCTTTCATATGCAACACCTTGCTTTAGCTCCAATAGAATAACACGTAGTCCATTAAATCCATGAACTGATAACAAGACCAGTATCACTTCAAGCATGAGTGCATATGGTAGAAGGTGATAGTTTGCGATTACATTTTGATATTGTAACGAATCAGAATATTTCTGCGACATCCTCATGAGAATATGTATAGCTACAAGTGCCACTGCTCCAAGCGCAGTTCCATAATGTATCTTCATGATTATGCTTTCTCTCATCTTAATCACCAAGCAATACGCCAGCACCATACATCATTGCTAATGCTGCAAGTGCTATTGACACCCAAATGCAAAGTCTTTGCTTATAGTTCAACGAAGAAGCGCGATATGGATATTCAGGCTGACCAGGTCTTCCTATTCCCTTTCCTCCTTCACTTATCATTAGTCGTATTCCATTTCCCGTATGAAAAACACACATTCCTATTACGATTACAAGTACGAGGTGACCTCCCGGAGTTTGTGTCAATGATAACATGTTGTTCCATGCAGCCTTTCCGTTGAGAATAGTGCTTGTTTCATAAATATGCCCAATCAAATATGCGAGAAGGCCAAGTCCGCTTAGTCTTTGCATCCAATATGCAACTCGCTCTAATCCATAACGAGTTGGGTTTATCATTCCCTTGATGCCTTCGCGGTTAGAGAATTGTTCAGCCATCAGTATTTTCTCTCCACTGGCTTGTATTTAGTAATAGTGACAGGGTGAGTCTTGATGACAGGCTCTTTTGTATCATAATAAACTAGAGTGTGAGCCAAAAAGTTCTTGTCATCCCTGTCTGGATAATCTGTTCTTGCATGAGCTCCTCGAGATTCTTTTCTCCAAATTGCACCCATTAGAATTACTTCAGCGATGCGAAACATGGAATCAAGTTCCATCACATTTGTGAAATTGGTATTGTATTCTTTAGCTTTGTCGTCTACATGTTTCCATGTTTTTTGTCTTAATCCCCTTACCAACTTGAGGCCTTCTACAAGATCATTTTCATTTCTAAAAACGTAAGCTTTGTTATTCATTACCTCGGTTAATTCCTGTCTAACTTCATATGGATTTACGCTGCCTGTACCTCTGAATATGCCATCATAGATTCTTTTTTCCTCAGTTGCAACCAAATGTAATGGGAATGGTGGAGAAGATTTATCTTCTAAAATATATTTTGCCGCAAGCTCACCTGTGATCTTACCCCATACAAGACACTCTGCGGTAGAGTTTGCGCCTAATCTGTTTGCTCCATGAACGCTATTGCATGCAGCTTCTCCAGCTGTCCATATTCCTTGAATTTCAGTTGCCCCGTCTATGTTACTATGAATGCCTCCCATCATGTAATGGCATACAGGTCTGACATCAACTGGTTCATTAGATGGATCAATTCCTGAGAATTTTAATGATATCTCACGTATTGCAGGAAGTTTTCTTATAATCAACTCTTTTCCCAAGTGCCTCAAATCTAATTTCAAGCAATCTACACCTGTATCATGCTTGAATCCACGTCCTTCGTTTATTTCAGTAATCATAGCACGTGATACAACGTCTCTTGATGCTAGCTCTAGTTTGCTTGGGGCATATTTTTTCATAAAACGTTCTCCTTTGTTATTAAGAAGATATCCGCCCTCGCCTCTGGCACCTTCAGTAATCAAAATTCCCGAAGGTAGTATACCAGTAGGGTGGAATTGGACAAACTCCATGTCCTTTAGAGCCATCCCAGCTCGGTATGCCATATCCAAACCGTCTGGAGTCGAAGCTAATGCATAAGTTGAAAAACTGTATACCCTTCCTGCTCCGCCTGTAGCAATAATCAGTGCCTTTGCCTTGAATGTGTAAAAAGTACCACTTGACATTTCTATTGCAGTGATACCACAGAATCTTTGACCATCATGGACTATCGATGTGACAAACCATTCGTTATAGAATTCGATGTTATCGAATTTTTGACATGTGTCATACAGAGTTTGCATTTCGTAGAATCCTACCTTATCCTGAGCATATGTTGCCCTTGGAAAACTATATCCACCAAAGTTTCTCTGACCAATCCTTCCGTCATCTCTTCTTGACCATGGCATTCCCCAATGTTCAAGTTGATAGACTTCGGATGGCATTTCGTTGACAAGTTTTTCAATCACATCTTGATCACCGAGAAAATCGCTTCCTTTTACAGTATCATAGACATGTGATTCTATTGTATCACCATCTTCAGGATAAAGAACAGCTGCAGTACCGCCCTCTGCAGAAACAGAATGCGAGCGCATTACTTGTAGTTTTGAAATGACAGCAATTTTGATATGCGGAGCAACCTTTGCTGCTTGAATCGCTGCTCTCAGACCAGCAAGACCAGAACCTACGATCAGAAGATCATTTTCGATGCTATTAACCATGATTCGACATCTTTCTTTTCAGACTTCATAAATATGTCTTGTGAAGGACTAGACCAAGGTCAGAATCATTAATATATATCGCTAGCGATATCACTAGTGATGATTTCTGAGTGGTTACAGAGAGTAGGAAGTTCAATCCCACGCGGTTTTTCAAGATATTTCATTTTAGAAGCTCTAAAGAAGAAGCCAAGTACTGGAAAGGAAATAATCGATATGGCAGTTGTTCAGAGTGGAGGAAAGTGGAAGCCCTCGCCTGGACTGATATATCCTCTACTTGGAAGATTGTTAGATGAAGGCCTGATAGAGGAGACAAAAGACGGCAAATATCAGATTACTAAGAAAGGAAGAGTAGTTTCAGAGGACCTTGAGGCCTTGGATAAGATAGTCAAGAACCAACTTGATGTGATTTTTAGAATGGGAGAGGTGGGTAAGTTTGTAGCCATGGACCTAATAGAACGAATCAATATCATTGGAAGTTCACTTAGTTCTAACGTCTTATACATGACTAAGGACGAGACCCAACGATATAGGAAATTCCTTGAATCGGAATTGCGAAAGATGGAAGCTGCTGAAAAAAAATCACAGGGCAAGGAAATCAAGATCAATTAGCAATAAATAATTGCAAAACAGTATAGCGACAGTTGACAAATATTAGAAAATTAGTATATGATAAATCAAGGCCACTCGTATTTCCTGGCGTTTACGATGCAATAACAGCCAGAATAGCCCAAAAAGCAGGATTTGAGGCCATGTTTCAAACTGGATACGGGACATCTGCAGCTTTACTTGGTATGCCAGATTATGGCTTTATTGGATCTACAGAAACTATTGAAAATGCAAGGCGAATTTGCAAGTCTGTTTCAGTCCCAGTCATAGTGGATGCCGATACTGGTTATGGAAATCCTTTGAGTGTATGGAAGCTTGTCAATGAATTAGAAGCAGTTGGGGCTGCGGGTATCTTCCTAGAAGATCAGAAATGGCCAAAGAGATGTGGACATATGTCTGGAAAGGAAGTGATTGTTAAAGAAGAGTATGCTGAAAAACTCCGAGCTGCAGTAGATGCCAGAAAAAATAATGACTTCATAATCGTAGCAAGAACTGATGCTCGTGCAACAGAGGGAATTGATGCTGCAATCGAACGAGGTCTTTTGTATAAGGAAATTGGTGCTGATGCAATATTCATCGAAGCCCCCAAATCAATTGACGAGATGAGGAAGATAGGAAAAGCGATAAAGGTACCTCTAGTAGCAAACATGATAGAAGGCGGAGCTACACCTATGCTTTCCTCAAATGAGCTGCACAGGATGGGATTCAATCTCATTCTCTATCCACTTTCTGTATTGTATGCCAATACATTTGCAACACTACAAATTCTAAAAGAGCTAAAGAAAAGTGGGACTACTTTAAAGCTAAAAAATAATCTTGTTAATTTTGATCAGTTCAATGAAATTGTAGAATTATCAAAATTCAAGAAGATGGAACACAAATACGAGACAAAGTCTCACAAAAAATAACAAAAAAGGAAGATTTCGTCAAGGCTTCCTAAGAAGAGTTTCTCTTTACTTCTATGTCTATAGTAGAAACATTCCTAGAGCGTCCATCTTGTGATTGAAGTTGTTCTGATCCAATCTTGATGCTTCCAATTGAGTAACCAGCATTTTCTGTCTTTCGTGCAATTATTTGAGCTACATCAACTGCACGACCAATGCTTAGTCCTCTTGCCTTGATAGATATTCTTGGTTGATTTGCCAACTGTATGAGCGAAGAAGTAACGTACGCCATCAGTGGCTTCTTTCCTATGTAGATAGTTTCTCTAGATTCGGACATGTGTGCTCTGTTCCTTGGGATAATTTAAATCTAAGAATGCAAGAATCGTTGCGATGAGGTTTTTCCTCGTATTGCCTTTCGCTCTTGCAATAATTGGAATTAATTCTGCATACGGATATGGTGAAATTTCTGCATCAGATTTTAAGATAGTTGACTCTCTTGGAGAAGAAATCAATTCTCCAGTAGTAGATCAACAACTTAACCTACAAACATCACTGAAAAATGTAAGCCAAAATAACGTCAACTGGGCATATATTGTACAAGTAATTGATTCTGATGGAGCTACATCAGATCTAAATTATGCTACAGGTTCCCTTGTTTCCAATCAAACTCTTACTGCGGCTCTTTCTTGGACTCCACATGCAAGCGGAACATACAAGATTCAGGTATTAGTGTGGGATAATTTACGAGACATAGATCCGCTTGCTCCCATATCTACATTTAACATAACTGTAACTTGATTTTTAAAAAGTGGACCGGGTGGGATTTGAACCCACGATCTCACCCATGCCAAGGGCGTATCCTACTAGGCTAGACGACCGGCCCGGTTTTAATCAGAGGGCAAATCTGATTTGCATTAACTTTTTTTGTGAGGTTATTAACGTTTAGCGTAACCCAAAAAATTAGCTTGACCAAAATAGCATAAGATATTTAACTATCAAGAATAGAATTCTTCGCGTGGTCGTAGAAAGTAAAGCGATAGTTTCTTACGTTCAAATTCAAAAAGAAGATTTGGCAGTTTTCAGGTTCGTACCAAAAGAAGGAGAAATGCCCCAATACAAATCAGGTCAGTTTGTAACTCTAGGTGCTCATGTGCAGTCAGAGAATAAAGTAATTAGAAGAGCTTACTCTATTGCTTCACATCCAGAAAACAGAAAGTATATGGAATTATACATAAGATGGGTTAGAAAACCACTGCCAGGTCGTCTTACAACAGTTCTGTTTAGTGCCAAAGAAGGCGATGAGATCACTTGGGTAAAGCCTACTGGTGCTTTTACCATTGAAGAGAAGAAACCAAATGGTGAACCAGATGACAGAAGGATTGTTTGCTTAGGAGGAGGTACAGGCTTGGCTCCATTTGTGAGTTATGCACGACATCTTCATGCCACAGGAAGCAAGAGAGAGATAATCGTTTTACATGGAGCAAGTTATGTCGATGAACTTGGTTACAGAGAGGAACTGACTAGACTTGAAGAGGAGAGCCTAGACCGAGGAAAAGACAAGTGGAATTTCAGATACAGAGCAACAGTCAGCAGACCAGACGAGTGGTTCAACAGAACTTGGAATGGACAAAAAGGAAGAGTGGAGAGTTTCTTGCAATCAAAAAATGGAGAGACATCGACACTTGAGAAATTGGTTGGAGATAAAATTACCAAGGATAATACAGTATTTTTCATTTGTGGCTGGCAAGGTACCATAGATGGATGTCTTGATGTGTTAACTCCAAAGGGATTTGTGACTGAGAGAAATAAGAGAGCTGATAAAAGCTTCGAGATAAAATACGAGTCATACGGCTAGTCAGATTTCATTTGAAAAGATAATATTCCATCATTCTCGCGAAACTACGGGGACGTAGGTTAGCTTGGCAGACTGCCAGCCTCGGGCGCTGGATGTCGTGGGTTCAAGTCCCATCGTCCCCATATTTAGATTGAAATGTTTCCATGAATTTAATCAAGGATTGAAATATCCCCGAACAAATACAGAATTCAATTGACACTTTCAATCTACCTTGCTCATCTAAATCCTGTCACTAAGGCCCATGTTGAAATCATCAATGAATTAAAAAGCAACACAGAGGTAAGAGTACTTCCAGTCATATTCAGAATCGACGGCAACGAAGTCAATAGCAGGAGCTTTCCATTTAGTTACGAGTTAAGAAAAAAGATGCTCGAATCAGTATTTGGAGATTCCATATCCATAATGCCAAATTACACATTTTACTCACCATTTGCAAAGTACATGCCGCCATTACTTTCACATTATTCATGGAACATCAAAAGGCAGATTTTAGATGGAATTAAAACTGATTATTTTACATATACAGGAGATAAGGCAGAAGCTTTTGTGTTAAGGCTTTATGGATTGAATCCAAAGGTTGGCCAGAGAAAAGAGACATCGGCTTCATTTGTAAAACAAAAGATGTTCGAGTCAGCAGCTGGAAAGGATACCGATTGGGAGAATTATGTAGAGCCTGAAATTGTAAAGATCATACACGCAAATTGGGATGTTGTGAAGAAATTTGCAAATTCACCTGATCTTACGTACAGAATACTTGGTATGAAATTTCCAAGCACTGGATTTTGGTAGAAATAGATTAATTATAGACAGAGATGGGTTTTTCATATGAAAACTTTTGTTCCCAAGTTTGTTTGGTTTGATGGTAAATTTGTAAAAGACGATGAGGCAAAAGTTTCTGTAATGACACATGCTATACACTATGGAACTTCGGTTTTTGAAGGATTGCGAGGTTATTGGAATTCAAAAAACTTGTATATTTTCAGATTGCATGATCATATCAAAAGATTTAGAAATTCTGGAAAGGTCTATTCTGTCTCACTAAAATTTACAGATAAACAAATAGCTGATGCAATAATAGGGCTCTGCAAGAAAAATAACGTAAGAGAGTCATGCTACATACGACCATTTTATTTTGTGGGACGATATGGAATAAATCTTCATGTGACAGAAAATAGTCCAACTCATGCTGCAGTTGTAATGTTTCCCTTTGGAGATTTGTTCAATAAAAATGGAATTAAAGCAGGCATTTCATCGTGGAGAAGAATTCATGATATTTCTACTCCTCCGCTTGCAAAGATGGGTGGCAATTATTTGAATTCAATACTTGCTACTCAGGAATGTAAGAGAAATGGATACGATGAAGCAATACTCTTAGATCATCTCGGAAACATCAGTGAAGCTCCTGGAGAGAACATATTCATATTAAGAGATGAAAAATTACTTACACCTTCATCCAGTTCTTCAGCATTAGAAGGAATCACGAAAGATTCTGTAATTAAGATAGCAAGAGATCTAGGTTACGAAACAATAGAGCGCGATATCCCAAGAACAGAAATTTATTTTTCTGATGAAGTATTTTTGACAGGAACTGCTGCTGAGATAACACCTATTGTTGCAGTTGATGGTAAAAAAGTTGGAGATGGAAAAATTGGGAAGATAACACGTCAGATTCAAAATGCTTATTCCGAAATTGTCGTAGGAAGAAACAAAAAATACTCTCGTTGGATAACTCCAGTGTATTGAAATGAAAATTGCACAAATAGGAGTCGGGGGTTTTGGCAAGAATCATGCAAGAATACTTTCCCAACTTGGGATTCTTTCAGCAGTGTGTGATGCTGATTTGGCAAAGTCAAAGGAATTTGGAACAAAATACTCTGTTAATCACTATTCAAGTGTTGATTCTCTTTTAGGGTCAGAACAATTTGATGCTGCCTTTGTTTGTACTCCTACTTCTACCCATTTTGAGATTGCCAGAAATTTATTGCAAAAGAAAAAGAATGTTTTCGTAGAGAAGCCTATGACATATTTGTCTCGCGAGGGAGAAGAACTATTAGAATTAGCAAAAAAGAACAAAGTAGTTCTTACATCGGGATACATTGAAAGGTTCAATCCAGCAGTATCACTAGTCAAAGAATATGTCAGGACGAAAAAATATGGCGAGCTAATAATGCTAGAATTTCATCGAGAAAACAGAATGCCCCCTCATATAAAAGATGTAGGAATAATTTATGATACTTCAGTTCATGATATCGATACAGCCATGTGGCTTTTTGATGATGCCCCAGAAGTTGTCTTTGCAAGATCTGGCAGAATAAGGCACGAGCATGAAGATTTTGCTACAATAATGTTAGGCTTTAAAGAAAATAGAGTGGCTATTATTTCATCAAATTGGATAACACCCATTAGAGTTAGAAAATTTAATGCTGTCTGCGGTGATGCAATGATTTCATCTGATTTTATCACACAAGAGGTAAAAATAGAAACTAATAGTGGATCTGAGAGCCCTCGCAAGGATGTAGAAGAACCACTTCTTTTAGAAATTAAAAATTTTATTGCTGCATCAGAAGGCAAAGAAAACATTAGGGTCAGACCTGAAGATGCGTTGAATACAACAAAGATAGCTGAAGCAGCACTTTTATCTAGTCAGAAAGGAACTCCAATTTATCTAGATCTCAAATGAACAAAAAAATGATGGAAATTCTTGCATGTCCCATAGACAAACATTTTCCACTTGACATTTTTGAGCTTTCATCAAAAGATGAAACTGTTTCAGAGGGTGTGATATTTTGTTCCAAGTGTTCTCGATTCTACCCCATAATAGATGAGATTCCAATCATGTTACCAGATGAACTAAGGGACAAAAATCAAGATATAGAATTCTTGAAAAAATACAAAGGTAGCTTGCCTGAAAAAGTCATTAACAATAGCTCTCCGTGGCATTTGTGATGAAAGAATGGTTACAAATTTCATATCAGAAAAAGCAAAACTGGGCAAGAATGTAAGAATATGGCATTTTGCATATGTAGGTGATGATACAGAGATTGGAGACAATGTAAAGATTGGTTCTCTTGCTCATGTAGATTACAATGTAAAGATTGGAGACAACACCATGATAGAAGGCATGGTGTACATTCCCCCTCTCTCCAGAATTGGAAAAAATGTGTTCATAGGACCAGCTGCTGCGTTGACAAATGATCCATATCCAGCAAGTAAAAAAATGATCGGTGTTACCATAGAAGATGGCGCAGTAATAGGTTCAAGAGCTGTCATAAAAGCAGGAGTAACAGTTGGCAAGAACAGTGTAGTTGCAATGGGAGCCGTTGTTACTAAAGATGTTCCTGCAAATACAGTAGTTGCCGGAGTTCCAGCCAAAATCAAGTATTCTCGTGAAGAATACGATAAAAAGAAGATTAATTGGGAAAATAGCTAATTCTGAATTTGTTTGTTAAATATCCAGTTCTTTATCTTGGACATTATGAAGACCCATAGTGCTACAAGAAAAATAGCAACAGCTGCTTTTATGCCTGAATCTAAAAATCCACTATATTTTCCAAAACCATTTATTGAAATTGGTGCGATTACTGCGATAAGAAGTCCCCCACCAGCTATTATCATTAGCCACATTATGAATACATACACAAAGATCTGCGCTTTCATATCTTTACACCCATCATAAATGCCGTAATGATTGCAAGTGAGGCCGAGAATAATGCTAGTTTAAAAATTACAAACCCTACTTCTTTTTCTGTCATAGGTCTATTAGCTACAATCAAACGCACCAGTGTAACTGGTGCGTCTTTATGTGTTGTAGCCTTTAATTTGAAATCCTCAGTATGTTCAACAGGATTTGACTTTAGTTGTCTGTGTTCGATTATTCGTTTTACACTTGACAGAAATAGAAATGAGTTTATGACAGCAGGTAACAAAGCAATTGCAGCAATCACTTCCACATGGCCAACTATAGCAATTGTTCCATACATGGCACCTAAGGTGAGTGCTCCAGAATCACCTGGAAATATTCTACTAGGGAACTTGTGGTATTTGTAAAAGGCAAGCGATACAAAACCCAAAGGCAAGCTAGCTATTGCAATATCATAATGATGAACAATAAATAATGATATAGTGAGTGCAAAACTAGCAATTGTCATAAAACCGCTTGCAACACCATTGAGCACATCAATAGAATTTACCGTATTGCCGGTAATTGGAATCATAATAACTATCAATCCTAAATATAGTTCAGGAATTCTAACAGACCCAAATAGTGGAAAGTCCAAATGTGAACCGTGTGCACCTAACAAAATTATTGGAATAGAAGTGGCTGCCAGAGCAAGAGGTTTGAACCATCCACCCAATACTTTTCTATCATCTGCTAAACCCACAAGAAACGCTAGAAAAGTAGTGAGAATTATTGCCAATACATCTATCGAAGGAAAGAATGCATAAAGAACAAATTCTGATATTACAAGCCCTGCAAGAATTGATGGACCTCCAGGCCTTGCCACCATTGCACCTCCGACTCTGTTGTAATCTTTTACTACCAGTTTTCTTTTTTCTAGTGTTTTGATTAGAATAGGGGTAATGGTATAAACAACAATGAATGCGATGGCTGAAACTACTATAGCAACTATTGTTTTGTCAAGCATTACCTTATCTTTTTTAGTTGTGTCTTTATGTTTTCTGCAATTCCAGGCCCAATCTTATCAATTTTGGCAAGTTTTTCAACAGGAATTGACCTTAATTCATCCAGATTCTTGATTCCATTTTTGTATAGAATTCTAGCACGTATTCTTCCAATACCTCGTACTTGGACAAGATCAACAAGTTCCTCCTTTATTCCGTAAGCAACTCTGGTTCGCAAGGCATTCATCTCATCTATTACGTTGGTTAATTTTTCTAGCTTGGCAAACTCATAAAATGCGTAAATAAGCCAATCTGCGGTTTCAGACATCCTATGCATATCTCCTGATTCTATTCCTAGGTTATCAGAAAGTGAAATTTCACTTGATTCGGTAATCCATGAATGCATTGCAAGTAGGCTTCGATTACAATCATATTCTGAGATGCTTTCAATTAATTGATCAGCATAATTTTCAATGAGTGTACTGATTAATTCATAATCTTTGTTTCTCAATGAAAATTTGGGGAAAAAATCTTCGCAGCTTGTTATGACATGTAATATACCAAGTGTGTGTTTTCTACCCTTTGAGATTTTTTGTAATGCTTTTCGGAAAGATACGGCTGTGAGCGGATCTATATACAGAGTAGAAGTCTTTTTTCCAAGATCTGTTGCAATTAGTCGGCCTCCTTTTTGTTTTACAAGTTCTTCTAATTCTAGATAACGCAGTGCTATCTGAATCTTAAATTTTATAGTTGATTTTCTTTCCTGAGATCCTGAAAGTGTTTTTGAGAAAAAGTCTACAACTTCTTCATTTTTTATTCCTGGAGTAGTTGAGATCAAGCTTAGCACGTGTATTCTTAATGCCTTGTCATCTGTGAGTTTTGAAGAAATTGGCTCCGGCATACCATTGATGTAATAATCAAAGAGATCACTACTGTTAGAGCTTCCAACAATGATAGATTCACCATACTCATCATATTGTGGTCTTCCAGCTCTACCAGAAAGCTGCTTGTATTCAAGAATACTGATAGGTTTGTTGATCCCGTATTTTCCATCATATCTATTGATATTGGAAATCACCACTCTCCTTGCTGGAAGATTTACTCCTGCAGCCAACGTTGGCGTAGAAGCGAGAATCTTTATTCTTCTATTTCTAAATTCTGATTCAATAATATCTCTACAATTCTGATTCAATCCAGCATGATGAAATGCAACACCTTTTTTCACGAGGGTTGCAAGACTTTTGATTAGTTCGGTATGTTCATTTCCCTCAAGAATTTTTTGCGAAATTTGTTCTAATGTTTTCTTCTCTTCGTCTGTGATACGTTTTGAAACTGCGTCAGATGCCTTTGTTGCAAGAGAGACAGATCGTGCTCTAGTCTCAGCAAATAAAATTGCTTGTCCTCCGTTTTTTAAAGAATCAAGGCCCAAATCAACTGGTGCTCCTCTAATGCTTGTTTCAATTTGAAAATCCTTCTGGTTCTGCATTGTTACCATACCTTGATCGTATACTCCCTCCCATAGAGGCACTGGTCTCCAGTTACTTTCTACAAGTTTACAGTCTAGCCATTTTGATATCTCATCTGCATTGGTTACAGTTGCACTAAGTGCTAACATCTGTGGTTTTTGTTGAAGTAACATTAGTTTTGTGAGCACGATTTCAAGTGTTGGTCCCCTATCCTCGTCTCCCAGTAAATGTATCTCGTCTGCAATAACAAGACTGATCTCGTTTAACCATTCTGCACCCTGTCTTATGACAGAGTCCATCTTCTCATTGGTAAGGACAAGAATATCATTTAATCCCAAGTTTTTGTCAGCCTGGTCATAATCACCTGTTGAGATCTGAATCTTAATTTTTCTACCAAAGTCTACAGATTCTAATTTCTTAAATTCAGAAAATTTTTCAGATGCTAGTGCTTTGAGAGGGCTGAGATAAACTATCTTTCCTCTTTTTTCAGAGAGGTGTTTTATTATTCCAAGCATGGCAATTAGCGTTTTTCCGCTTGCAGTGGGGGCTGCTACAATGATGCTTTTTCCATCCAATAGTCCAGCCTTTACACTCTTTTCTTGCGGAGGATAGAGTGTAACAAAGCCACTATCACAAAGAAATTCAATTGCAGTTTTTGGAATATCTAATTCCGCTACTTTCATACCCGGTTATAATGACCAGGTTTTGATTCATAAATAGCTGACTCTCGCTGCAACTTCTTGATATATTTTCGTGACTCTTCTTCAGTAAATTTACCTGTCTTAACTAGTTCTTTTACAAAGGTCTTTTCTTCAACAGGTCTTTTCTCATCGCCTTCAAGTGACTTCATCACATCCATGAATAGTTGCATCTTTGAGACTTCGCTGTGAGGTCTGCCTTGAAGAACTCCAAGGTCTACCTTTCCAGTGTTCACATCAACACCTGCATCTTGTAGCATGCTTTGTATTAGAAATATTGCCCTTTCTGCGTCCTCACCCTCAACTTGCGTCTTCATCAATAGTCTTGCTCTAGCAGTAGCTAGTCTTACAAGTCCTTCTAATTGTCTTGGAGTTACTGTGATCATTCCTTCAGATTCTACATTTCTCATGGTCATATAATATTCTAGAATTTTATCCTCTGCTTCTGGTGTAAGTATGGGATCAAATTTTTTCGCATATGTCAAATATTTTGTAAGAATATCCACGTCGATTAGTGATTTTGTGTCAGTTGTCGAAGTCCTATGCAGAGTTAGTATGTGCTTTGCTATTCTTGTATCTCTTTCTTTTGATGGAATATCTCTAACAACAAAAATCAAATCGAAACGTGTAAGAAGTGGCACTGGAAGGTTAACGTTTTCGGTAATATTCTTGAATGGATCATATTTTCCATACATAGGGTTAGCAGCTGCCAAGATCGAAGTTCTTGCGTTCAGTGTTGCAACAATACCACCTTTTGCGATGCTGACAGATTGTTGTTCCATGGTTTCATGTAGTGCACTTCGGTCTTCTGGTTTCATTTTGTCAAATTCATCTATACAAACAAGTCCTTGATCTCCCAGAACAACTGCTCCTGCTTCAAGCATCATTATACCAATTTTATCTCGCACAACAGCTGCTGTCAGACCTGCTGCAGTAGAACCTCTTCCTGAGGTATATAGCCCTCTAGGTGCAATTCTTGCACAGAATTTTAACATCTCACTTTTTGCCGTACCAGGATCACCCACTAAAAAGACGTTAATGTCTCCACGAATCTTTGCACCGTCAGCAAGAAGCTTTTGAGTTGAGCCTACAATTAACAGTAAGATTGACTCTTTTATGATATCATGACCATGAACATGAGGAGCAAATGAGGCCACAAGCCTGTCGTAAATGTCTGTGTTTTGCCCAAGCGCTTTGATTATCTTTTCTTCATCTGGAGAAATTTCTTCTCGTTCAGTGCTCCTAGAACTCTTGTTGCCCTTGCCTCCTAGAAATTCAATGTTATTTCCCTGAATTCTTAATCTGTAAATCCCACTCTTTCCCTTCATGGACGGTATGTGCTCTTGTTCAATTCTTACAATTCCTGTAAGAATTACACGATCTCCTGGTCTTGCATTATCAACCAAGTCTTGTAGTACTGTTACATCTAGATAATGAGGTAATTGGCCAGGAGGTAAGTCTTCAGGCAATTCCTGAAGTCTTACCATTTGAAAGTCGATGAATTTGCTTTGTTCTGGATTTAATTCTAAATCCCTGTGAGTACACTTGCCATTATCACATTTTAGAGGTTCTTTGAATTCAAGACCTTTTTCCTGAATTCTTTTTGTTTGGTGTCCCTCTGGACAGATGTAGACTAGTTCTTTTGCAAGTGGTTTAATCTCAGAAGATCTTACTACCATTCCTGAAACACTTATCATTTTTCCTATGACTTCAGCATTTACTTCACGCAGACTTCGTTGTGATGGATAATTTGAGATTCTGACTCTAATATCATGACGAATTTTTTCTGCATATTGTGGAAATCTTTCCTTGAGAATATCTTGGATTGCACCACTGAAGGCACGTAAAATTGCATCTGGATCTACATTAAAGACAGATTCAATTTCTGAGTACACTACTAGATCATTATAGTCTGCTACGATATACTGAATTTTTTTTGCCATCATCTGGTCAATTTCATCAACATATTTGTACAAGCCTGACTTGTCTTTGAATTGACTTAGGAATTCCTTTACCTGATCCTGAAGTTTGCTCGATGAAATAGATTCAGATTGTACAGTCATTTCTTGTCACCTATAACTTGTCTTCTAAATTCTGCACTGTCACCATGAATATCATCAAATAGAGATCTTTCTTCAACTGTCAATTTTTTTGCCAACTCAGAAGTCATCTTGGATGAATCTGCTAATCGGATAACCTTTCCTTGTCTCTTACGGACAAGAGAATTTAGCATGCTTTCTATTTTATCACGATCTTGTTGTGGAAGTCTTTGCATGAATGAATTCATTTTTATATAAAATTCTGGCTCTAATGTCGAAAGATCAAAGTCTCCCTGGACATTTTCTTTCACAATAGCTTGCTTCAAGGCTACTACCATATCAGTATCCTGCACTTCAGCAAGTTTTTCTGACGATAATACCTCAGCTACCCATCTTGGAATACTAAGAATCTCACCATGTTTGGCTTCAATTGACACTTCTGGTGCATCTATTTTTAGATCATATCCAAAGTTGACCTTGACGTCCTGTAAGCGATATCCTATACTGTGTATCTGTATTAGTTCTGAAATATCCAATTTACGATGATCCTCCTCAGTCCTATAATAGGGATCGATCGATCAATTCTGTTAACAATTTGCGTTGATCATTTGATCCAGGCTTTATTTGTGTCAAATTTCCCTCTCTCATAACTGAACTCTTAATTTTCCTATTTAATATAAGATTAATCTGGTGAATGTCTTCCATAGATACGAGTGGTCTCTCAATCTTAATAGCAACAGGTAATTACATAATACCTAGCGTTTCTATGTTGGATCTAATCCCAGAAGCAATTTATCCAAAGTTTCCAGAACTTAATTTTATTAGTAGGACAAAGAGGTAAGAGCCTATGACTGAATCTTCCATGTGGGTTGAAAAATACCGCCCGATGAAACTATCATCCATAATAAATCAAAAAGAGGTTGTTGGTAGTTTGAAATCACTTTTGAAAAATATATCAGAGATGCCGCATTTAATGTTCTCTGGCTCTGCCGGAGTTGGCAAGACAACTACTGCCCTGTGCCTTGCAAGAGAAATTCTCGGAGACTCGTGGCGAGAATATACTCTAGAATTGAACGCTTCAGATGAAAGAGGAATAAACATGGTAAGAGATAGAGTAAAAAAATTTGCAAGGTTTTCAGGTCTTGATACCAGCATACCGTTTAAGCTTGTCATATTAGATGAAGCAGACGAGATGACATCTGATGCTCAGACCGCTCTTAGAAGAATCATAGAAGATACAGCAGGCCATTGTAGGTTTATCATGATTGCAAATAATATATCAAAAATAATAGAACCACTACAAAGCCGATGTGCTGTATTCAAATTTACTAGAATCTCTGAAGAAGAGATAATAGGTTACTTGGAAGAAATTTGTAAAAAAGAGAAAATCAAATACAATAAGGAGGGCCTAAAATCATTATATTCATATTCTGAAGGAGACATGCGACATTCCATTAACATGCTACAAGCAGCTGCAAGTCTTGGCACAGTAAGTGAAGACAATGTAAAAGCATCTGCAGGACTTACAAAAAAGAGCGATGTAGGAGAGATCTTGAAACTAGCACTTGCAGGCAAGTTGACAGATGCAAGAAACAAAATGATTGAGCTCATCAAAGTTTATGGAATGTCAGAATCAGATTTTCTAAAATATCTTAATGAGGAATGCTACAAGCTAAAAACAGACAATCTTTCAGAGATTCTTGAATCTATAGCCAAGTATGATTACCGACTCATAATAGGCGCAAATCCTGAGATTCAACTTTCTGCCCTTCTGGCAGAGTTAGGAAAGATAGGAAAGTAAAAGCGCAGAGAGAGGGATTTGAACCCCCGGGTGCTTGCGCACATAGGCTCTCAAGGCCCACGCCATGCCGGGCTAGGCGACCTCTGCAATTCTTTTTCAGAAGAGACTCGTTAAAATTTGTTTAAGAATAAACGCTATTTGTCAAATAACAGGGCATTATACAATATCTCTAGGTAATTAAGAAAAATAAAAAGGACGAAAAATTTCTAGTGGTGAGCGTGTGGATTAACAGAACCTGTCTCCATCTTGGTGAAGGTTCCTGCTGCCTTTTCATGGTGTTCTAGATTAGACTGATCTACCTTGATTGCCTGTGGAGGACAAACTGAAACACATGCCATGCACCAAATGCAGTCATGCTCTCTTATTGGATCAGCCTTGTCTGTGTAGTCCTTTCTTTCTTCTTTTACTGAACTACCAGTTCCAGCCATTGCAATATCTACTGCTTTTTTCGCCGGAATATCTTTCTCTGTTCTATACCATTGAAAGACTTGCACTGGACAAGCCTCTATGCATGCACCATCAGCAACACAAGAATCCCAATCTACTGCGACCATGGTGCCACTCACACCTACTGGTTCTATCTTTTCACCCCTGGCCTTGAATGCCGATATGCAATTCTCATCTTTAGAAGCTTCGGCTAATCTACCAGGACCCCATCTGAAGTGAAAGTGACCGTCGGATTGATCTATTTTTCCAATTGTTTTGTATCCTTTTGGAAAGTCTTCGGGTATTGGCATATGGTTTTTTGTCACAGGATATGTTATTTAAACCTAGACAAAGTTAGTTTAAACTAAGGTAGGTTAGCGATCTCTTTTTCGTGAATTTCTTGATTTGCCTGATCAACTTTGATTGCTTTTGTGGGACAAACTTCTACGCATGCCATGCACCAAATGCAATTAGCTTCCTGCACAGGACTTGCCTTATCAGTAAAGTCCTTTCTATCGTTTCTTCCTGTTTCTCCTGGATTTTTGTACCACTCAAATACTTTTACTGGACAGCTCAATAGACATATTCCGTCAGCAACACAAGAATCCCAATCTACTGCGACATATGTTCCATGGACTCCCATCGGTTTGATTTCTTTGCCTGCTGCCTTGTAATCAGCTATGACTTTAGGATCTGATGCTGCCTCTGCAAGACGCCCAGGCCCCCAAACTAGATAATAACTCTCACTTGATGGATCCTTGAATTTTTCTTCCACTTTATGGCTCTTAGGAAAATTTGGATCTATTGGCACAATATTGCAGAAATGTTGTTACTTATTTAAAGTGTGTACAAGAAATTGGCAAGCAGTCTGACTTGACCACTCAACTTGGCAGATGGTGAGTTTATGTTCCTACAATTTTCTAGTCATACAAGATAAATTCATATCTTTCAGAAATTGGTTGTAAGCAATGGGAATTTTCAAGTATGATGTATATCGTAGCCCTAATGTAGGCATTTATGCAAAATGTAATGACAGTTTTGTCTTTATTCCAAATGGTTTTGCTATAACAAAAGTTAAAAATTTGTGCGAATTCCTCAAAACTGATCATGTCTTCACATCAGTAGCTAACACTAGACTTCTTGGAGTTTTGATGGTGATGAACAACAATGGAATATTGCTACCACGAAATTCTCTTGAGGAAGAGGTAGCTCATCTAAAAAAATCAACTGGCCTTAATGTTGACATACTTGATACAAAGCATACAGCTATAGGCAATTTGCTATGTGTGAATGACAAAGGCGGGATAATGTCACCTCTAATTCCATCTGAATACGTAAAAAAAGTTGAAGATGTTCTAGGAATAGAAGTGATAAGAAAGAAAGTTGCTGGATACTATCAAAGCGGTGCCATGGCAAAGGCCAATTCCCATGGTGGAATCATACATCCTGAAACTGAAGAAGAGGATGTCAAAACCATATCCCAAGTTCTAGGAGTAGAGATTGAACCTGCTACCATCAATGGTGGATCCCCTTTTGTCTCTTCAGGAATACTGGCAAACAACAAATCCATGGTAGTTGGTTCACTTACAAATGGTCCTGAGCTAGTGATGCTTACAAAAGCATTCAAAGTTGAAGACTAGATCGTGGATCATTTAGAAGAGAATCAAGCTTAACTTGTTTCTCAGAACCATCCTTCATATTGCGAATTAGGACTGATTTTTCACCATACTCCTTTGGAGCTATTATTATCACGTATTTGGAATTTGATGCCATGTCCATTTGTTTCCTAAGCGACTTGCCTACTAGATCTACCTCAGACGGTATACCTTTGAGCCTGAGTACAGATGCAATGTTAATGGCAATTTTCTTCATTTCATCATTGACAGATGCTACCCATACATGTTCTTCATTATTTGACAAATTTACTATTCCTTGTTTCTCTAGGGAATTTACTATGCGTTCCACACCCCCTGCAGCACCGGTTGCACCCATATCATCTCGGCCAAATGCTTTTGTCAGTGTATCATAACGACCTCCACCAACAAGTGCCCCTAGGTCTGAGCTGCTGTCAAATACTTCAAAAACAATTCCAGAGTAATAATCAAGGCCTCGCACAATACCAAAGTTTATTCTGACATTTTCTACGCCTCTATTTTTTAATGATTCAAACAGTTGCAATATCTTGTCCCAGTTTTTGAGCTTACTTGTATCAATCATTTTCTCAATTTCTTGTGGAGCCCCCTTCATTTGAGAAAATTCCAAAACTAATTCCAAGTCAGAAATAGAATATCCCTTTTCTTGATATTCCTTAATTATTTCCTGTTTTCTTTTCTTTTGTATCTTATCTACAGCCCTTAGAATATCACCTATTACATCAGGCAAATCAGTCTTGAAAATGCTTTTTACATATGATTCAACTAGTCCTCGATCACAGACATCGATTACAATATTTTCAAGTTTCAGGTTTGAGAAAAACTTTGAAGTAAAATCTATTATTTCCGCGTCAGACTCGGTATTTGGTTCTCCATATATTTCCACATCCCACTGATGAAAGAATCTGTATCGTCCTTTTTGTGGCTCGTCATATCTCCATACTCCTCCAAAAGTACAGAACTTTGCAGGAAGTCTCATTGATTTTTGAGATGTTGCATATCTAGTAAGACCTATAGTAAAGTCAAAGCGTAGAGCAACTTCTCTGTCGCCCTTGTCTGTGAAATAGTAAATTTCATTTTTTATAGAAGGTCCGCTTTTTGTTTCTATCACTGAGACAAGTTCTATAGGAGATGGCTCCATGAATTGAAATCCAAATAGATTTGATGTTTCCATGAATTTTTGTCGTATGTATTCTATTATGGCAGATTCCTTGTGTTCTATGTCTCTCATCCCACGCGGTAAGTCCAAATTCAAGACTCACTTTTGTTCCAATGCATTTAGACTTTCTGATTTTACAAAATTGCAATTGTGATAAATTAATAACACAAGTGAAACCTACTAAAGGTCTACCATATGACATATCGCCATTTAGAACACATGACAGATGCGTTCATTGAGGTAACTGGACAAACCTTGGAAGAAGCCTTTGAAACAGCTGGAATGGCTGTGGTTGATACAATTTTTGATATCAAATCTGTTGGAAAAAAAACTGAAAAAGAAATTGAGATAAAGGCAAGGGATCTGAACAACTTGCTGTATAGCTGGCTTGAGGAAATAATCATACTTACGATAACAGATGGATTTGTTGGAGCCAGCTTTAAAGTTTTCATAACTAAATCACAAGAATATGTATTGAATGCAACGATAAATGGGGAAGAGATTGATTTTGAAAAACACCATTTTAAATTAGAAATCAAAGCCCCTACTTTTCACCTCATGGAAATAAAACAGGAAAAACCAATTGTGATGAGATTTCTTCTTGATCTCTAGGCCAAATTATTAAATACCGTTCAAATTCATTTTATCAAGTTGGCAGACGAAGAAATTGAGAAGATAATGAAAAAGAAATTAGCCGAGATGGCTTCTCACAAAGAACAGGAAATTTTAGAACTAAACGATACAAGTTTTGACAAGGGAGTAGCTGGTGACATTCCGGTAATAGTTGATTTTTGGGCCACATGGTGTGGACCCTGTCAGTTTATGTTGCCCATATTTACCAGAATAGCAAAAAAATACAAGGGCATCAAGTTTGCTCGTGTAAATGTGGATGAGGCACAAGGAATTTCTCAGAGGTACCAAGTGTATGCAATACCTGCATTCTTGGTCTTCAAGGGAGGCAAACTTGTCGATAAAGCAGTAGGGGCAGTAGGAGAACCAGGCCTTCACATGCTTGCCCAGAAATACTCTCAGTAGCCGTAAACAGAATTTGATTTTCTCTGAAGCTCTATTATTTTCTTCAAGGTCAGAAGCTCCTCTGGGTTCAACTTGTGCGAAAATTCCTTGAGTAAAAGCCTGGCTTCCCTAGATGAAGGTAATGAATAAAATACATCTTCTTCTGAAACCTGTCTTCCAACTGTGACATTTTGAATAGATATGGCTACTTCTTGGCCTCTCTTGGCAGAATCTATACTCTTTCCATTATCTTGAAGCTGGTGAACAAGACCAATTTTTTTACCATCTGCATTCATGATGGTAATTTTTTGTTTGAGGGTGCCAATGTCTATTCTGACTCCAAAAACAGCTGGATTGCTTTTTCTAAATATGTATCCCTTCAGAAATGTCATTTTGCAAATAGGAGTTAGTTCCTGAAATATGGCGTTTTCTTCATTGGCTGTATCCTCTTGAACCCAGTTGACATAATTATCAATCAAGCTGTAGATGACTTGATCATGGAAAATTCTAATGTGGTTTGCTTCTGCTTCTTCTTGAGCATCCTGTAAAATTTTTACGTTAAATGCAATCACTATTCCAAGATGTCTATCATTTTCCTTTATTGCAAGGGCTTCTACAACATCACGCCTAGTTACTGGACCGATGTCAGCCATTGACACCGGAACATTTTGTCGTTTTAACATGTCAGTGATGGCCTCAAGAGATCCAATGGTGTCACATTTTAGAATCACACCCTTTTTGTCAGTCTTTACAAAGACTGACTTCATTTCTGATTCGATTAATTTTTTAAATTCTTCAATCTTGGATTCGTCAGTAGAGGCATAAACTGGACTTCCAGGCAAGACGCCTTCTAGGTCTGGAGATGCAATCTTTATTCCAGCAGCAGCATAGACTTCATTTACTGGTCTGAATTTGTCTCTTGGATCGCGCATTTCATCCAATGGTTTTGGCAAGAGTATTGCTTTGGGTTTTGTAATTACTACAGAATCTCTTTTGGCAAGAACTATGGAATCATTCTTTTTGAGATTGCCATCAATCAAAATAATGTTGGCAGTTACTCCAAGGCCAGTCTCTTCTTTTACTTCAAGAACTATGCCTCTTGTGGGTTTCTCTGTCTGGTCAAGTTTCTTTTGCAGGTATTGTTGGGTAAGACCTACAAGGACTGCTAGCAGTTCTGGGATT
Source organism: Nitrososphaerota archaeon (assembly GCA_028867755.1). GTDB lineage: Archaea > Thermoproteota > Nitrososphaeria > Nitrososphaerales > Nitrosopumilaceae > Nitrosotalea. The sequence goes on along the minus strand of JAGWFT010000002.1, from coordinate 12,285 downwards.
CCTTCCCCTGACCTAGCACTAACAGGAACAATTGAAACTTCTTTTGTAAAATCCTTGACTCTGTAAAATGCTTCAGAACTAAAACCAAGTATGGATAGCGTTCCCACAACGTTATACAGAAGCTCATCAAGTGAGGTTTGCACGAAAAGATCTTGTTCTTTTATGGATTGAGTGATAAATTGTGTTGTAGGGTTTTTTTTCCAGCCTGAAACCATATCTACTTTATTGAGAGCAATTACAAATGGAACTTTTCTACTCTGCAATATTTTCAGGCTTTCATTGGTTTGTGGTTGAAAACCTCGATTTACGTCTACTACTAAAATAGCAATGTCTGCTGCAGAGCCTCCACGTGCTCTCAGGTTTGTGAAAATTTCATGCCCTGGGGTATCAATTACTAACAATCCAGGAATTTCTTGGCTGTCGCCTGCCATCTTTGCAAACAGTGGTCCACATACTTTCTTGATTACATCAGTAGGGAGAAAACTAGCTCCTATGTGTTGTGTAATTCCACCTGCTTCACGGGCCTGGACACCTGTACCTCTTATCTTGTCTAATAGCGAGGTCTTACCAGAATCGACGTGACCTAGAACTGCCACTATTGGCTGTCGTATTTGCAACCTCTTTCACTTGAATATTACAGCTACCTCTTTTTCAAAACTTTGCTTAGAATCAGAGGCATGAATTATGTTATCTGAGATTCCAAGTCCAAAGTCACCCCTAATTGTTCCCGGAGCTGCCTCAAAGGACTTGGTAGAGCCTATCATGAGTCGCGTTGTAGATATTGCATTATTTCCCTCAATTACTGCCGCAACAACTCTTCCTGACGTAATAAAAGAAACAAGCTCACCAAAAAATGGCTTGGATTTGTGATCAGAATAAAATTCCTCAGCCATTTGTTTTGTGAAAGTGAACATCTTTAGTTTTACAACGTTGAAACCTTTCTTTTCAAATCTTGAAATAATTTCTCCTGCAATTTTTCTTTCTACACCGTCAGGTTTTACTATAAATAATGTCTGTTCAGTCATTTTACTTTTTGACCCTTATTCCGCCTTTTACATACTTGTTTGTCCACTTGAGTCTTCTTGGATCACGCTTGAGAACAAGCATGTTCTTTTTGCATTTAGAAGAACAGAACCAAAATACTGTACCGTCATTTTTTACAAGCATGGTGCCAGAACCTTTTGCTACTGGTCTGTTGCAAAAACTGCACGGTTTAACTAGAACGCTCAATTTTTAATCACTTTATCTTCCTTGCTTCACGTTCTGTTTCACGTAACATGAGTATGTCTGACATTCTAACAGAACCCTTTACGTTTCTTGTTAGAACTCTGCCTTTGTCTTTTCCATCCAGTATCTTTACTCTAACTTGTATAACTTCTCCCGCAATGCCTGTTCGGCCAACAATTTGTATTACTTCGGCGGGAATGGGTACTTCAGAACTCATTTGCTAGCTTGACCACCCTTTATCTGCGCTAGCGATGCCACAATTTGGTCAACTATGTGTTGAGCATCTCCTGAATCTATTATCGCAGCTGCTGCAGAGGTGACATCAATTCCTAATGCCTTGCCCAATTCTTGTCTGCTTGGCACAAAGCTATACGGTAGATTATGTTCCTCACAGAGTATTGGCAGATGTGCTACTACCTCTGGTGGTTCGACATCCTCAGCTATAACTACGAGTTTACTTATTCCTCTCTCTATTGCCTTTGTGACTTCGTTTGTACCTTTCTTTACTTTACCACTCTGATGAGCAACCCTCACTGCTTCGTAGATAGGGCTAACTAGGTCAGCGGGGACTTGAAACTTTACGTAATAAGCCTTAGTCATAGGTATCACCCATTGGGATCATTTCCATTCCTTGGGTGCTTTCAATTGGTTTTAAAAGTGTTATCTGCCAGATGCCCGCTTTATTTTTGACATATATTTGCTGAAAATTTCATCCAAGTTATCTTCGGTGTTTGATTCGGCATATATTCTTGCTATCGGTTCTGTACCGCTTAGTCTTACCATGACCCAACTTGATTTGTCAACAAAGATCTTGATTCCATCTGTTAGGTCTTTTTTGTATGGTTCATTTTTTAGGCTTTGGAGTATTTTTTTGAAATCATCTTTAGAGCATTCAATCTTGCCTTTTGTAGTAAATGATTGAGGTAAGCTATCAAGCTCCTCTGACAGGGATTTGCTAGTTTTTGACAATAAATCAAGCACAAGAGCCATTGTCATTGAACCGTCTCTTACTTGGTTATGTCTTCCATACATGAATCCTCCATTTTCTTCAAAACCTATTAGTGCGTCTTGCTCGACCATTTTGCGCGAGACTTCCACACTACCTACTCTTGTCCTCAATACTTTAGACTTGGTTTGCTGTGCGATTGTCTCAATTGCCGAAGTGGAGTTGAGTGTAGTCACAACTTTTGACTTGTGATGTTTATTTAAGATAAATCTCGATATTAGAAGAGCTGACCTGTCACCTGTCAGAATCTTTCCAGTATCATCACAAAAGATGCTCCTATCACCGTCACCATCAAATGCGATACCAAAGTCTGCCTTGGACTTTACCACAGCCTTTGATAATTTGTCCAAGTTTTGCGGTGTTGGCTCTGATCCTCTTCCTGGAAATGAACCATCTATTTTTTCATTTATGGTAATTATTTTACATCCAAGCTCTTTGCAAAGAAATGGAGCGGTTACTGCCTGTGCGCCATTGCCCAAGTCAAGCACAACCTTGAATCTGTCAGACTTGATCTTGTTCACATTTACATGAGATTTAATTCCATCAAGATATGTACGAATGACTCGGGTTTCTTGTCCTATTGAACTTGGTTTCTTTATTGTGTGCCATTTTTTCTTAAAATAAATATCTTCAACTTTTAGCTCATCTTCTCTTGAGATCTCAACGCCGTCTCTTGCAGTAGGTTTCAGTCCGTTGTATTGTGGAGGATTGTGTGAGGCTGTGATCATTAATCCTCCATTGTAGCCTAGCTTTTTGGTAGCAAACTGTAGACACGGGGTTGGTACCAAACCACATATCGAAGAATCAAGCCCTGATGCGCTAAGAGATGCACATACTATCTTTGACATTATTACATTTGATTTTCTGCCATCATATCCAACAAGTATTGGGCCTTTTCTGAAAAAAGCTGCAAGTGATGATACAATATCTGATACAAAATCTAGGGTCAGGGTATCTCCGAAGACCCCTCTTATTCCATTAGTGCCAAATAATCTTGCCATTTGTACCATCAACAATAGATAAATTTGTCTTAAAAGTCATGGTGCATGCGGGAGTTGCCAAGCCTGGTCAAAGGCGCAGGGCTTAGGACCCTGTCTTTTAGGAGTTCGTGGGTTCAAATCCCACCTCCCGCATTTTCAATGTATTATGCATAATTGCATTTCTTTATGGCTGTGAAAGTGAGTGCTACAAAAGTTATTTGAGCACTCGTAACAATGCCAGTCACCAATAGTGAAACAAACCTTGCAGGTCTTCACGGGGTTATTATGATCATAACTATTTACTCTACCGCGGCTTTTGTTAGAATTTCTTGATCTATCCATTATTTTTCCTCAAAGTACAAAATTGAAAAATCTGTTTCCATTCAATCACTCATTACAGAATTGAGATACCTAGTTCTACTAGCATTTGATAATACGTCATATTTCAAGAGGCTATTTAAGCATTAATAAAGCACGAGATATGTACCAATTAAAATGGAAAAAATAGTTGTAGAGATTACAATAGTTGGAAAGGACCACGAAGGGGTAGTTGCAGGTTTTACTAATTTTATTTTTCAGAACGGAGGGAATATTGAAAAAATAAATCAAAATGTTATCAAAAGCTTATTTGGCATGTATTTGGAAGCATCATTTACCAAAAAAATTGACATTAAAAAATTCAATCAAGAAGCAGAAAGACTTGCAAAGAATCTCAAAATGGAAGTTAGCATTCACTATGAAGTCTCAAAGAGAAAAAGAGTTGCAGTCCTGGTAACAAAAGAATCACATTGCTTAGAAGCAATACTAGATGCCAGAGCAAAAAACCAGCTAAGGGGAGAGATTGCCGTAGTTATCGGTACAGAAAATACACTAGCAACATTAGCCAAGAAAGCAAAGATTCCCTTTGTGCTTGTTAATGAAAAAGAACAAAGTAATGCAGAGGAAAAAATAATCTTGATTGCAAAAAAATACAATGTCGATCTAATAGTTCTTGCAAGATACATGAGGATACTTTCTCCAAATTTTGTGTGGAGATATCCAAATAGGATAATTAACATACATCCATCACTGTTGCCTGCATTCCCAGGAGCCTTTGCATATGTTCAAGCATATGAGCGGGGGGCAAAAATAGTGGGATGTACTTCACACTATGTGACTGAAGATTTGGATCAAGGACCAATAATATTTCAAGACGCTTTTGCAATTGACGAAGATGAAACCCTAGAATCCCTGAAGAAGAAAGGCCAAAGACTAGAGGCAAGAACACTTCTTGAGGCAGTAAAAATGCACTTGGATGGAAGACTTGAAGTATACTGGGGCAAAGTACACGTCAAGCCAAGACGATCTAAATGATACTAAGAGATCTCTCAAACGTACACATAATCAACGAAATAAGAAAGAAGCCTGTTGTCATAATACCAATAGGGTCTACTGAACAACACGGCCCACATTTGCCGGTATCAACTGATTCTGACATTGTGTCATTCATAGCAAAGAAAGTATCAGAAAAGACTGGGTTTCTTCTTTTACCTACAATCGAGTATGGCGTCTCGTTTGAACACCATCCATTCTTCAACTTGAGTATAAAATCAAACACGTTGCAAAGATATGTTATCGATACTTGTGCATCACTTTGGAAAAATGGTGTCAAGACGATAATAATACTCAACGGTCACCATGGCAACCAGAAAGCGATAAAGGATATACCGTCCAAGGTTGCTAAAATCCATGGTACCAGACCAAGAGTCTTTGTCTATTCATACTGGCACTTTATGAAGCGAAGGTTTGATCATGCTGGATTTGTGGAGACATCCATCATGCTTGCAATATCAAGACAGGTCAAGATGAGCAAGGCAGAGAAGGGATTGATTGAAGAGAACTTGACAAAAAAGGATCTATATAGACTAAGCAAGATGGCAAGCAAGTCGTTTATTGCTGCAACAGGAAATGGAGTGTGGGGAGACCCCACCTGCGCAACTGCAAAGGAAGGAAGGAAGATCTTGGGTGAAATTGTCACATCTATCGTAAAAGAGAGTCAAACTTGCCTTACCGGGAAAAGTCGAAAATTACACCAATGAAATTTTAATATATACCCTCGATAGAGTGGGTAATAAGTGAAATAGATGTCAGTTGATATGGCAGTAAAAGTACTTGATGAAAGCCTCAACAAGGTTGTTCTTATCAAGCTAAAAGGTGGCAAAGTGATAAGAGGAAATCTTCATGGCTTTGATCAGCACATGAACCTGCTACTTGATTCTTCGGAAGAGATCCCTTCTGAAGGAGAGACAAAGAGTCTAGGAACCATAGTAGTTAGAGGAGATAACGTGGTTATCATATCTCCTCCACCAAAGTGATAGCACAATGACTAAAGGCACAACCTCCATGGGAGGATACACAAGGAAACACGTTCACATAAGATGCAGAAGATGTGGAAAAAATTCTTTGCATGTAAGACACAAGAAATGTGCAAGCTGTGGTTATCCAGATGCAAGAATAAGAAAGTACAACTGGATCAAATGGTATACATAAATTGGAAGAAATAGCTCTCGTTTTTACTTCTCTGGCGGGCGCTTGTACTGCAGTTGCTTTAGATAAAATACCAAAGCGAAAATACAAACAAACTGTTACGGTAAGTTCTGCAGTAGGGGACCAGTTACATTCCTTGAAAATTGAAAAGGAAATACTAGCAAAAACGATTACAAGGTTACACCATGAAGACTCGAACGTTTCAAGCGTTCAGCGAGATAAACTTCTCATAAGATATCAACATCAGATTGGAGCCATAATTGCCAAGATAGAAAAATTGGAGACTGCAAGCAAGTATGCAGACCTAGGACCAATAGGTGACAGTCTGATTAGTCTCATGGATAACAAACTATCCAAGATGGACCAGAGGCTACATGAGATCTCGTCCAAGATATCGGTGAATCCTGTACAGCCAACTGTACAAACGACAGTGCAGACTAGTGCTAAACAGCAAGAGCAGCAAAAACAAATCGTACAGGAAAGACCGCGAGTTGAAAAAGTAGAACCAAAGATTGAGGTCCAACAACAAAGAGTAGAAATTCGAAAAGAAGAGATTCCTGTATACATGCCTCCAATTGAGATTCCTGTTACTGAAAGGCGCAGATCAGTTGAGCTTAGCACATTGACAGAAATTCCAAGCAGAATGCCGGAATTTCCAGCTGAATTGATGCGACCAGCACAAATTCATGTCGAGCCTGCAAAAATTATTGAAGAACCAATCAAAGAGTCACTTGAGATACCAAAAGCAATTGTTCCAGTAGAATCCACTCCTCTTGTACCAAAAGAAGAGGTTGTAACGATAGAGATACCAAAACCACAAGTAGTTGAACATGTTGAAAAGAAGATACAGTTACCAACTCCTATTAAGATACCAGAAGAAGAAAAAATTGAAGATGATGATAAGGATTTAGATAAAATAAAAAGCGAGATAATGAAAGCCCTGTCCAAGCTAGAACAAGTAGAGGTAGAATAGTTGACAGTGGATGATGCCATAAAGGCATTATCGCCTCAAGCGTTAAAGATGGTAAAGAACAATTATGTCATAGGGCTAGGCAGTGGCAGGGCTGCAACAGCAATTGTCAGGTTATTATCATCATACCTGAAGAAAAATAATCTTTCTGTAAGAGCTATTCCAACATCATTACAGATCAAAATGGAAGCAGAGAGAGGAGGAGTATCAATAATTGAGCCTGATCAGATAGATCATGTGGATCTAGTTTTTGACGGAGCGGATCAGATAGATGTAAAGGGATACATGGTTAAGGGAGGAGGTGGGGCACTCCTACGAGAAAAGATACTCATAAGCATGGCAAAAAAAACAGTAATCATAGCTGATGAATCGAAATTTGTAAAAAAACTAAACCGAAGTATACCAGTAGAGGTTCATCAGTTTGCAAGAAATGTTGCTTTGATTCAAATCAAAAAACTTGGCGGAAAACCACACATACGATTGCTAGACCGTGGATACCCATACGTAACTGAGAATGGAAACATAATACTAGACTGTGAGTTTGGTACAATTTCCAACCCTAAAGAGTTGGCAACAAAAATAATAGAGATTCCTGGCGTGATTGAGGTTGGAATATTTTCAAAACCTGATATCATTTACAAGGCAAAAGAAAACGGCAAGTTTGAAGTATTACGTTGAGACAGGTCTTTGGATGAATTTTCCATATCCTGGCTTTCCTACTACCTTAAAATCTTCGGCCACAACTGAGCCCCTGACAAGGGTTTTCACAGGCCAGCCTTTTAGACTCCATCCATCATATACAGTATAGTCAGAGTAACCATTCAAGAGCTCAGTGCTTACTTTTTTTTCTGCTTTCATGTCAACTAGTACAATATCAGCATCAGAGCCCTTTTGGAGTATCCCTTTCTTGGGATACATTCCAAAGATTTTTGCTGTATTCAAACTGGTAAGATTTGATAGTTGTGGTAATGTTATCCTGTCTTTGTTCACCCCTTCGCTTAGCAAGATTGGCATCATTGTTCCTATGCCTGGAAATCCAGCGAGTGCATCCCAGACTGTATCTCCCCCAAGTTTTAGATCAAGTCGATTTGCCACATGATCTGTGCCAATTGTATCAACATTTCCATTCTGCACCTCTTGCCATATTCTTGCAGTGTCCTTTGATGATCTAATCGGAGGCATTACTTTTGCAAGATATCCTTGCTGAGACTCGTATGACAAAGTTAGATAGTGTGGACAAGTTTCTACAAAGATTGTAGTACCGTTTTTCTTTTCCTTTGAGATTGCATCCATTGCAACATGTGAACCAATATGCACAAAGTAGAGTTTGCATCCTGTTTTTTTTGCAATCTGAGATGCTGTTGTTATTGACTTGACCTCGGATTCTACTGGTCTGCTTTCCGACCATGCCCCAAGCCCGTTCTTATTTTTTGTCTTTGCTTCACGTATTCCACAGGAACACATTTGGTAATCTTCTGCATGTATCAGAACTGTACATCCAAGCAAAGATGCATTATTTATAACGCGTTCGACAATTTTTGTATTAACTTCTACTTTTTCTTCTATTAGTAAATTCTGTCTTGGCTTCATGTCCATGTAGACATGGCCTACCTCATCTCCTAGATTCATGTACAGCTTGAATGACGTGATTCCTTTTTTTGCACAAAATTCCATCTCGTCAATTTGACTTTCTTGAAGAATTGAGGCATGTATTGTATAATCGATATAGTGAGATCGAGCACTCTCTTCAAGATGCAAGTCAAGGTTACGTTTGTAGGAGCCACTCAAGCGTAACATTCGCATCATTGTGGTGACTCCACCAACTGCTGCAACTCTTGACTCTGTTACTGCAGCTTGTTCTATTGGAGAATATACTCCATAATGCACGTGAGGGTCAATTACTCCTGGTAACGCAACTAGACCTCTTCCATCAATTTTTGTATCACATTGTGGAATGTCGTTTGTTAGACCAACAATTTTTCCTTCATCAATTACAATATTTTTATCAACTATACCACTTGGCAGGACAACATGGGAGTTTAGTATGATGTTATCAAAAGTCATCGTAAACTTTGCTAAAATCCCAGTATTATTCTTTTGAGTAAATGAATAAAAGCGGATACTATTCTTGGTAACAGAAGGGCCGGTAGTCTAGTGGTAGTGATGCCGCGTTCGCAACGCGGATGTCGGGGGTTCAAATCCCCCTCGGTCCACTTACACAGACGGTTTGGAACCCCAGTCCCGTTGTGATTTCCTATCACTTGAGGTCTGGGTCCTGACTTGGCAATCAAGGAAATTATTGCAGATTCCCTGAGCGATGACCTATTGAGCATCTCTGAGATCTCTCCAGCGTTTGGCACACGTTCGTTTTCAAGCGTTGGTGTGCTGTCGAGGTTTATTGTTCTGAATAAATTAGACAACTACAGATTTCTACGAGTAAATTGGATTCAAACCTGCAAGGGTTTGAATCTTACAGATTTCTAGTCGATTGATCAGATTAGTTACTTGTCGTTTCCGCGATTATCATCATTGCCTTGGTGATCACTAGGGTTATGAGTGATATCTGTGATTACATCCTCAGCATGATGCCATGCGTTCTTGTAGTGGTCTATTGCAGCATCATAATGTCCCTTGTTACTTTCGTCTGATGCCTGGTTCATCTCTTTTTGTGCTTGTGAAATATCATTTTGTGCATCTTTTGCATGATCTCCAGTCAATCCACTGGCAGCAGTATTGGCATCTGAGATCGCAGTATTAGCAAGCTTTTGGTCAACATCAGTTAATGTTGATATGCCATTTTGTAATGTTGTTACAATTGACGAGGACTCTTTCTTATCCTCAATCATATTATTTAGTTGTTGTACTGCTTTCTTTTCATCATCAAATACCTTGTCACCTGTCTTTACTACAAGATGAGTACCATCGGATTGCCAGAGGCTTGTGTTAACACTGTCTTGTACTGCTTCTATTGCCTGCTTGAGGTCTTGTTGGTCATCATGGCTTACAGGTGTAATGGCTTGGAGGCTTGGGATTACACCTTGTTTTTCTTGAAGGAATGACAATATTGTAACTGTAAATGATGCAGTACCAGTGTTACTGTGAGTATCTGTAGAAGTACATGTTACTGTTGTTGTACCTACTGGGAATGTTGAACCAGAGGCAGGATTGCATTGGACAGGACCTGCAGTGTCATCTGGGTCTGTTGCAGATGTGGCAAATGTCACTGTAGCACCGGATGGACCAGTAGCTGGTGTGGTAATTGGCGCTGGGACTGTTACAACAGGTGGTGTTGTATCCTGCACTGTAACTGTAAATTGTGTCTGAGTCTGAATTACGGCAACGTTAGTACCACTGGTTATGTAGATATCAGAGTTTATTGGATCAAATATTGCATAGTAATAGTAAGGAGCACTTGGGAGTATGACCGGATTGATGAAAGCGTTGGTTGCAGAATCTATCACATTTAGTCTTGTACCTGAAAAGTCTGGTACATAAACAAATCCGTTAGATGGATCAAATGCTACACCATTTGGACCACCGCTTGAACCAGTTGGGATATTAGTGACGCTGTTGTTTGATGTATCTATTATAGAGACAGTGTTAGCTGCATTATTTGCAACATAGATTTCGCCATTTGCAGGATCATATACTAGACCTCTTGGTGAGCCACCCACACCTATAGTGTTAACAATAGTATTTGTTGAAGGATCAATTACAGAGACTGTATTAGATCCTTGGTTTGTCATGTAAAGATGATTGTGTACAGAGTCGTATGTGAAATCTTGTGGATGAGCACCAGTAGGAATGGTTCCAACAATAGTGTTTGAAGAAGGATCGATTACAGAGACTGTGTTACTCCCTGTATTGGCAACATAGATCTTGCCGTTTGGAACATATGCCACACCAAATGGCTGAATACCACCTGCACTAATCGTGGTCACAACGTGATTGGTTGTTGTATCTACCACAGAAATACTATTAAAATTATAATTTGCTGTGTAAAGGTAACCGTTTACAGAGTCATAAGCAATACCTGTGGGTCCAGGGACTCCAGATATCGTGTTTGTTACGTGGTTTGTAGTGCTGCTAATTACAGAGATTGTACCTTGAGCAATATTTGCAACATAGATATTCCCATTTGCAGGATCAAAGACTAGTTCCTGTCCATTACCTGTAGGTATTGTGGTGCCTGTGAGCACATTTGTGCTATACCCAATCAGTCCTTGGCTATCTATTGCCTTGGCAGTAATAGAATGGACTCCATTTGCAAGTCCATTTGCAGTATAAGACCAACTTGTTGTTCCTGTAGCATCAACATATGGTGCACCATCAATTGATACTTGGACTGTTGATATTGTATTTGATGAGGAAGATGCGGTACCTGTTATTGTTACAGTACTTGAAGATAATGCGGCACCGTTGGAAGGAGATGTAACTGTAACATCTGGCGGTGAGGAAATTGCAAAAGCATTTTGATTATACGATAAACCAGAAATTGTTCCAGCAGACATTACAACAGCAGAAAAGATCAAAACAAGTGCTAAAACTGATTTCAACTCTTTTACATGAAAAAATATTCTATAAAAATGTTCTGTATTTAGATTCCATAAAATTATAGATCCCCCAAATTTTCTAAAAAATCGAGAAAGATACTTTACAATTTCTAAAAATGGCCAATTATCTCTTTTTAGAAGAATATGCAATTTCATTTAAAAAAAATAGATATTACCAGTATGCAGTATTAAAAAAATAATTGTAGTCCGTCAAGATTTGGATTGCACAAATCCACTACTGCAAATGAATACCTAATTTCGATAAAATGAGAATGGAAGGAGTTTTGTAGCAAGTCTTACAGGATTAAAATTTAGGGTTCAGACCTATGAGAATCTGACTGCTAGGATTTTTATGTACTGATGTTATAGTTACGAATGAATCTATCTCACTATCCTTAAATCACACAACAACAGACGTAGCTAAATTGATCTGGGTTGGAAAAATTCTTTTAAGCTTAGTGTTGATTTTGATATTAATTTTGCCAGCTTCCATAATTCCTTTTCACCAAAAGCAAGTATCAGCACAGGAACCACTACCTAATATGCCACCGTTTGGTGCAACACCTTTCCAAAACATACCTAGCGGAGTTGCAAATCCCACATATTCAGTTTCAAAATGGGACCCTAGTAAAACATGGAATGGTACGACAATCTTTGACAACATCAACAACCACAAAATAATTGAGGTCAACATGGAAGGCAAGGCAGTTTGGCAGTACAAGTTTCCCTTTCAAGCAGCAATATTGGGACTCATGGTATTACCTAATAATGATATACTGTTTGCAGTAGCCGATCCTGAACAATACCGAGGTGCATATGAAGTAAATCGTGACGGTCAAATTGTATGGCAGTATGTAAACAGAGACGTTGCCCATGATGCTGTACGACTACCAAATGGCGATACTCTAATTGACGCTGCACACGCTGAAGATTATTCACCATGGCCATATACTGATCCGGAGGTTATTGAAGTAGATAGAAATGGAAACATAGTATGGTCATTTCACTTTTCAAATACACCGT
>JAGWFT010000029.1:323-730 GCA_028867755.1 Nitrososphaerota archaeon | reverse complement strand
ATGGAAAATAGAACCAAATGTTTCCCACTACTAAGATATTAATCTGATCCATCATTTCCAGTTTTGGCAGGCTGTTTTTTATACTCGTACACACGTATTTTTGATATGACACAAGAAATCGTATTTGATGCAAAGAGATCACCAACTTTTGCAGATATATTTACACAGCATGTTTCAGACATTTCACTTGAAGTCGAGGCAATCAAGTTCAGGAATTTAAAAAATGATGCAGAAGGAATAAACGAACATCTAGCAAGAATTGATAGTGCGCTAATAGGCATAATGGAAGCAAAATTAGCACTGGCAGAAAAAATTTTGCAATCACAATCAAACAAATAAAGACAAAAATCAAACTCGGTTAATCTAAGAATCTTTTTTTATTCCCAAACTTGCTTTATTTAGAAAAA
>JAGWFT010000029.1:0-313 GCA_028867755.1 Nitrososphaerota archaeon | reverse complement strand
CTCATCTTGCTAAATTTCTCAGCAAGTAATGAAAGATCTATGGGTTTTCCTGTTACTTCATTTTTTAATTCAACATAATGCTTTACTCTATCATTAAATTTATCAGGAGCAATTTCTTTGGTCAAAACCTCTCCCGCAGATATAATTTTGGCTAACTGTTCCCGTTCTTTTTGTTCCAGTTCCATTTTTTCAGCCTCTATTTGTTGCCTATGGTTTTCATAACCTGTTTTCATCTCTTTTAGTTCAGTTTCTAATTTAGTAAGAACATCATTTACAGCCCCAGCTTCTGCTTTTTCATTTCCAGTATCTGATT
>JAGWFT010000028.1 GCA_028867755.1 Nitrososphaerota archaeon | reverse complement strand
GGTATTAGAGGTAATACCGGTTCAGTCAAGTTGGACAAGGCTGTCTATCCAGTTCCATTTGGTACATTAAATGTAGCAGGAACTGGCGGGGCAAGCTTTGATACCTCTTCTGACTCAGGCAATATCGCAAAAGATTCTAGCCTGAACGGTATCTTCCCATTACACAGAGATCTAACAGGCTCAGGACTAATTCCATCTTCTGGCGGACTCCAAGGCAAACAATTGACATTACCAGCAGGTACTGTCCTTGTACACGCAAGAGTCAATGACCCAGACTATACACTAGCTGCATCAGGTACCAACTTTATTAACGTCGGTGTATGGTATGCAAACTCGCATACAAATGTGAACAACGGTCCAGTAGCCTTCCAGATCACACGACAAGGTCAATCAGTATTGTTAGCAACTGCAGGTGGTCCAGCCATCCGAGGCGGTCATATCATTAACTTGAACAGCACTCAGCTCCCGGCTCAAAATTCAACAGTCTGGGCACATGTATCAGACCTCGGTCCTATGACTGAGATCTCACCAGGTGCTGGTATCTTCCAAGCTGACTTGCCAATTGAGTTAACTGATGGTCCAGCCGGCACAGACTGCCCCGCAGTAACAAACTGGGATCAGTCAATCAATGGAACCAAGAGTTTCACAACAGCCCAGACTCCAAACAGTAATGCTGGTGGCACTGCCGCCAGTCATCAAGGTGGAAGATTCTGGACACCGGCTCCATCTGGA
>JAGWFT010000027.1 GCA_028867755.1 Nitrososphaerota archaeon | reverse complement strand
CATTGGTGGAAGCTCTACCACTAGACAGATGGCAGAAGCAATTGCAGAGATTGCAAAACAAAAACTACGAAAGTAAATTACATTCTAGTTCTCAGATGCGAACGGGTAGACAAAACCAAGACAGAACCAATTGACAATACAAGAATAAAGTAAGATAGGGGACCAAATTCTGGGACCGGCGCATTTCCATTTAGTGTAAAGTTTTCTGATGTTGGACTTTGCTCTCGTGATACGCCAATCTTTGGAATCGAAATAATATCTGATGAATAGTCATTGCTTTCATTTGTCTGTCCAATAACATTGCCTGCAGCTGCTTCAAAATTTAGTCGGTATTTTCCAGATGAAGGATTATTCCATACAAAACTTACTGGGGAGCTCTGCTTTGCCGGAATATTTGCCGTAGTTATGTTGTTATACAAAAGATAACCCGTATCATTTAGTATCTTTAGTCTAACAATTATAGAGTTTGCATCAGTGCCTCCAGTATTTTCAATCTGTTTTGTAACTACCACGCCTTGAGCTGCATTGCTGCCTTCATTTGTTATCAAGAGGAAACCGTTAACCCATCCAAGCTCGGCATGAGTTGGATTGTCGTTTCTTACAACAACCACGCCTGAAGGCCACATGTCTACCTTGTCATAATATTGGTATTTTCCCATAGTACCGAAGAACTGCGTGAAAGAGTGGCCTGGAAGTATTTGCCCGCTATCAAACAATCCCACGGGGCCATAATTTGG
>JAGWFT010000026.1 GCA_028867755.1 Nitrososphaerota archaeon | reverse complement strand
ATATTATCTACTCCAAAGTATCTCGAATGTCAGATATTGTATTGTCTTATGGTTGGACATAAAATTTTCAAGGTAAAACAATCTATGTGGATTAAATCTAATGACAAATTCTAATATTGCAGAACTCAGATCCTAATATCCTGTAAAGTAAAATGTTGTTTGCCCTTTTATGTTAGATGTACCATATTGTACTGATGTAGTATACATCCCACTTGATTTCCAAATCGACGGGGTAGTTGTGATTGTATCATGAAAGATACCGTCAGTGGAAACAGAAATTTGTTCGGATTGTAAAAGTAAATTATTTGGATCAAGAATCAAAATTATCAAAGTGTCTGCAACTACTGGTTTTACAGTACCAGAGATGATGATTGCATCACCCATGCTGTAAGAGGATTTGTCTGTGGTAATAGTGATAGACGATGAATCTTGCTTAATGGATTCTGTCACTGTTGGAGTTTGCATCATCCACTGTATTATGCTTGAAAAGTAGATATCCTCAGCTTGACTACTAGTCCACCAGCTTGCAATATTTTTCAACCATGAAGGAATTTCTTGCGGCTGGATAGATGGAATAGATCTCATGGCATGTACTTTGATTGTTCCCTGTTGAACTAGATATTTGATACAATTCTCAAATTCAGAATCATTAATCTTACCTTGCAACCACCAATTTGTTACATTTTTTATCCAATGTGGAATAGGTGCTTCATTTGAGTGTACTCTCAAACTATCCAG
>JAGWFT010000025.1 GCA_028867755.1 Nitrososphaerota archaeon | reverse complement strand
ATTAAGAATGAAGTAAGAGAGCGACAACAAAAAGAAAAGGACTCAGTAATGGCAATCAGGTCATTAAGTGAACCTTTGCTTTATGCTACACTGGGAGAGTTATTGCCAATAATAGAACATAATTGGAACGATTTTTCTGACCAATTTAGAAGTAAAAAAGGAGTCAAACAAATATTGACACAGTTAAACCAGATACGCGCGGTAGTAGCACACAATGTAGAATTACATGACGATGAAGCTGATAGAGCCATGCTTTCAATAAAAGATTGGCAACGCCAATTGACATAGAACGTCTAAATTCATAATTTAGAATATTCTTACAAACCGAATTAGTTAAAACAAACATTTTTAGCTCGATTCGTGCCTAGAATAACATATGCTGAATATCTTCAGAAAAACAACAGAAAAAGAGAGAATACGAGAGGATTCTATACCATATCATGGTATTTCAAGGTCAAATGATGCAAAAACAAGCACAAGTGATGCAGATTTGATATGTGAGGAAGCAATAATGAAGGATAAAGAATTGTTTGGAAGGACTAGAACTAGTCTTATGAAACATCTAAGAGCAGAATATGGTAGAGATGTAGCAGACAGGGCATTAAGAAGAGTCAATAAGAGAAGGGCTGAAGGTTATTTTAGGAATTAAGCCTAGGTTCAGTACAATTGTTATTGATTCTGTCTTTTACTAACTACTACCATAACTGCCAAACCACCAACTATTGTAAGTACTACCATGGCAGTA
>JAGWFT010000024.1 GCA_028867755.1 Nitrososphaerota archaeon | reverse complement strand
TCCAGTATTTTCTAGACAATCGATTTGATCTCAACCGGTCTTACAGGACTTGACAGTCTATTGGGTGGGGGGATAGCTGGTGGCATCATAACAGACATCTTTGGGCCAGGTGGAAGCGGAAAGACGCAACTTGCAATGCAGATTTGTACCAACGCAATTCATGAAAAAATAATTTATCATGACACAAGCGGCAGCTTTAGACCTGAAAG
Organism: Nitrososphaerota archaeon; assembly: GCA_028867755.1. Lineage (GTDB taxonomy): Archaea > Thermoproteota > Nitrososphaeria > Nitrososphaerales > Nitrosopumilaceae > Nitrosotalea. The sequence continues at coordinate 563 of JAGWFT010000024.1, read as the reverse complement.
AATACTTCAGCTAATGCATGCAAGACAGCTTGCACCAACTCTTTTGGACAACATCACTGTTGCACGGGCAAGAAACATCTCTGAGCAGATAAATCATCTCAAAAACATATCACAGGTAAATCCAGGGCTTGTTGTAATAGACAACATAACTGACTTGTTCTCGTTTGAATACTCTAAAGAATCCAAATCACTTGAAAAACATGTAAAATTCATGGAATACATGCACTCACTTAGCTTGCTTTGCATACAACGCAAGATCCCAGTTGTCATAACCAACGTAGTTAGAAGGTCAGGCGAACAGGATGTTGAGAACCTTGACAAGTCAATTAGCATCTTTACCCACAAAAAGATCAAGTTGACAAAGGAGGGCAACAAGTTTTCTGCGCAGGTGCTGCCTGCATTTGGCGCAAAAAAGGAGATGTCGTACAAGATCGAACCAGAAGGGATTGTAGAAGTGACTTGACTGAAATGAATCAAATCCACTAAAAGATTAATTAGACTCCAAAGACATACTATGACAAACCCGTCAGGGGTGGGAATTGAACCCACGTATCCGGGGAGAA
>JAGWFT010000023.1 GCA_028867755.1 Nitrososphaerota archaeon | reverse complement strand
TTGTAATTATCGATAAAATCGATACTGCAAGAACAATAAATGACAGAGAACCAAATTCTGGAAGAACTTGTGTTCCTATAACTTCAATTCTTTCAGTACCATTAGTGAACGCAATTGAGAGGGTTCTGTCAGTTCCAGTTTTGCTTTCATGATAGTTACTATAAGTATCATCTAAGAGAACAATGAACTGATCGTCATTTGCTCCTACCTTTGCATCAATTAAGGTTCTAGGCAGATCGATAATCAAATTTCCATCACTTGTAGAATTTATTGAAATTACAAGCGATGTCTCATGAGTATTAATTAACATGTCATTTACCGTTGCACCTGTCAGGGTATAGTTTACGTTGTACCTGCAGGGTTTTTTATGACATAGGTATTCATCGATTGTGCAAAAGATGGCACACCTGCCATAGAGATCACAAATACGGTCAAAATCAAATATGATTCCCAGTGCACAAGAGGTTTGACATTGACTTGTATTTTTCCTTTGCGAGCGATTCGGCCTCTCAGATGTTATGCCACAGTCAATTTTTTCATTACATGAAAATCATTGAGATCAAGCATTAAAGAACTTAAATTAGGTTCAAAGAAAACCAAGCTTGAGCACGAATATTTTTGCAAAGTCGCATTTTCACATTAGTTTTGATAGTTCTTGTAGTTACAGTAGCTTGTTATCCAAAGATGTCATTTGAGCAAATACCTGCAAATAACACCATTAGTGCCAATAGTACCAGATTTGTGATTCCTCACATAATTACAAATGGAACAATACTT
>JAGWFT010000022.1 GCA_028867755.1 Nitrososphaerota archaeon | reverse complement strand
AACTCTAAATGTTTGATATTTAACTATTCAGAAAAATAGCTCCAAGAATTACTGTCGGTTTTTAGTATCAGAAATTCATGGTTATGTTGACTGATTTCGGTTCTCTCCGACTATTGTCTCTGTATCTTCTAAATTTCTCCAGTAACCTTTATCATTCTCAAAGTGTGATATATGACACGGATTACAAGTCCCTGTTTGAAAAGGTAATGGCCATAGATCCAAAGATTCGTTTTGCTACAATATTTGATATGGGAGGAAAAGTACTATACAGCAGTCACAGGGAAGGAGTTGAGAATTTTCTCTCTCCTGAGGAAAGTCAAAAATCTCTCCAGCTTGCCATAAACGCGTGGAAATCACGTAACGAAGTTTCCGATAAGATTGGTAGAGGAAAATATGCTCTAGTAGAATATGAAAAGATAAAACGAATCACAATGCCATTGGATTTTGATCATATACTCTACATTACAACCGATGTGGAGGCAGATCATGCGCCAATCATATACAGAGCTCTTAGATTGAAACAAGATATGCTTCACAGCCCAGAAGGATTTCCATAAACATTTATCAAAATTTGTTTTATTTGTTATATTCTTGAAATGTATGTTTGAAATACAAAATTGTGTTTCCGTGGAACAATGTACAACTATGTGTTTATTTAGAAAATGAAATTAAAAAGTGAGAAAAGTTTGGAAATCTAGTTCCTTGAACTAGGTATCTTGATTATTCAGCTGCTGGCTGAGAACCTTCTACTATATCTGCAGTAGCAAATCTCTGGCCTAC
>JAGWFT010000021.1:530-795 GCA_028867755.1 Nitrososphaerota archaeon | reverse complement strand
TTTTGACAACTCAGGTCGGCACCAGTCAAAATGGCGCCTCCCAGATCTGCACTGTGTAGGTTTGCATTATGCAGATTTGCATTTGTTAGATTTGAACCATCAAGCCTTGCATTGGAAAGATCTGTATTGCTCAAATCTGCACCGGAAAGATCAACTTGATACAGCTCGGCATGATCAAGATTTGCATGTTTGAAGATTGCACCTCTAAGATATGCCCATGAAAAAGAACTATTATGAAAGTCTCCGTTTGTGAAATTTGCATCAG
>JAGWFT010000021.1:0-520 GCA_028867755.1 Nitrososphaerota archaeon | reverse complement strand
ACAAATGGTGCATTAGAACCAATCAAGCTAGCACCGGTAAGATCTGCATAGGGTAGATCAATGTTTGTCATTTCAGCATAATCAAGATTAGCTTTTTGCAGGTTTGCACTGTTCAAATCAGCTTTTATAAGATTTGCATGGGAGAGGTTGGTTTCCTGAAGGTTTGCATTGTTAAGATTAGCATGATTCAGATATGCGTTTGAATGGTCACAGCCAGACCAGTCCACTCGTGGAAAGTTTAGGTCATTACAATTTTTTGATTTGGGATACGATATGGATGATTGGCGAGTCACATTTTGAGACGAATGCACAGTAATCGAATTCTGTGATGTTGTCCAAGACTGTAAAAGTCCATCTTTGATAATCAGGCTTATTCCTGCCAGATATTGTTGATCACTTATCTTTCCCTCGACCCATAGCTCTGCGTTATCTTTTAACCACGGCATAGAAACGGTGCTATTGTTATCTGCATATGCCAGATTTCTTGAAATTGATAGTGTGATCACAGAGATTAAAATCA
>JAGWFT010000020.1:256-805 GCA_028867755.1 Nitrososphaerota archaeon | reverse complement strand
GTATGAAACCTGTGACGCTTTCTTTGTTTTCAAGAAATCATAATTTTAAAAGTTACATTTTTTTCCAGTATATTAGTGATATATTATGAACATTAGATTGGAACCAAGAGATGTTGCCAGGATGAATACCTTTGATAATAATCACTGTAGAAAATGTCAAAACCTATTCAAAGAAGGTGATATTGTTGAAAAAATAGGTGCACGTCCATCAAAATACTACCACAGGGAGTGCTTTAGGCAATATTAAGGGGATTCATAATAAATGAAAACTCTGCTTTTGACAGAAAAATAGACACGATGGAACCGAAAAATTTACCGTACAGTAAACGTGTCCAGCCTCATCTAACTAGAATCATACTGCAGAGAAAATATGCACCAATTTTTTAAGATATGATTATCCAATACACGTGATGGATAAAACAATCAATCTGGTAATTCTTGAGGCATATACACGTGATGTGGGAAGAGGAGTAGCGCGTATTGATCACAAGTCAATGGAAGCGTTATGTGCATCAGCTGGAGACATTTTGGAAATTACTGGAAAGAGAA
>JAGWFT010000020.1:0-246 GCA_028867755.1 Nitrososphaerota archaeon | reverse complement strand
GCACGATGTCTACCACTATATCCTACTGATGAGGGAAAGAAAACTATCAGAATAGATGGGCTGGGAAGAAATAACACTGGAGCAGCAATTGGAGATAATCTAACAGTACGAAAGATAAAGACTGTAACTGCTGAAAGAATCACGGTAGTACCACTAGAATCAATCCCGCCCATTGACGAAAGATATCTTTCTGATGCATTAGAAGGTATACCTGTGACCAAAAATGACAATGTCATGTTCCCTTAT
>JAGWFT010000001.1:164726-1236148 GCA_028867755.1 Nitrososphaerota archaeon | reverse complement strand
ATGGTGTTTTCCGAGTCTCCTTCTTCGACATATCTTATCTTACTTCCATTTACTGTATGGTATTTTTCTTGCATACATGAGTTGATGAATTACATTATGACATAAGTTTCTGTCAAGATATTTTACCAGTTCTGATATTTTATTGGACTGCTGTGTAGCACGATGTATATTCTTGAGGGTAGAAAACTTGATAGTTTAGAATTTCTTGAAAAGTAGAATTGAACAAGTTTTATAGCATATTTGAATAGTCATTGCTTGACATGTGTTCATAATTATTTGATGTCGATGAGACGTTGATCTTTGTCTCATGTATTGTCGCAATCTCTATAAGTCGTTAATTCTATCCTAATATACTTAGGATATGAGTTCTACAGAAGAGTATCAAAAATCATTAGAATATTACAAACACGTCTCTTTATTTTGGACAGATTTGCTATCTCTGATGTCAAGCAGACCGCAATCGCTCATGTCTACAGGACCATTTCGAAAATTTGGCGTTAACGCTAAGAAGGTTAGTGCTGAAATGATAGAAATCAATCAAGAGATGGGTAAGTTTAACCAACGACTCTCAGAGTACTATAGACAACTTACAGACACATGGAATGAAGCACAAAAACAGTTTAGCAAAAAAGTACCAGAGATTCCAACTGATACAGAACATCTAGATTCTACAAAGCGAATCTGGATAGATATATTTGAAAATTATTTTACCCGATTATTTGATTCTCCTGAATTTGCAGAAAACTTTGGAAAACTGGTATCAAGTGAGCTTGATCTTGCAACACACTGGAACAATGTTATCTCTGTTATGCTAGAAACCGTTAACATGCCTACAAAGAAGGAGATTGACGAATTGTACAAAGAATTACATCTATTGCGAAAAAGAGTTGGCAAACTTGAAAAAATATCAAATTCAGGAGAAAACGGAAATGGCAAGTGAACTTAGGATAGACCCAAGAATATTGGCAGAATTTCTGCAGATGAATAAAAACATTCTTGACGCACCAAAGTTGGTTGCAGCTCCTGATGAAATCAGCATGGAGATGACTCCGTATGACGTTGTATATTCTGAAGGTAAGATGAGACTACTGCATTTTAATTCTTCACAGCAAAAACAGGTGAAAACTCCGCTGTTGATAGCATATGCTCTAATAAACAGATATCACATACTGGATATCCATCCACAAAAAAGCTGGGTCAGAAACATGCTGGATCAAGGCCTGGATGTATACTTGATAGATTGGGGTGCTCCAACTACCATGGACAAATATCTCGGGTTTGATGATTATGTAAATGGCTATATGGATAACTGTGTTAATTTTATTCTCAACGAATCATCTGTTGACAAGGTTTCCCTGCAGGGGTATTGTACCGGAGGTACACTGTCCACTGTCTATGCATCATTATATCCTGAGAAGATAAAAAATCTGGTTCTCACGGCTCCTGTGATTGATGGTAGCAGAGATAGTACAGTAGTAGCAAACTTGGCAAAACACATGGATGTTGACAAGATGGTAGATACAATTGGCAACATGCCTCCAGAATTCATGTACTATATGTTCTCAATCTTAAAGCCCTTCGAACAGGGCCTTGAAAAATATGTTCAATTCTTCAAAAACATACACAATAAAGAATACGTTGAAAACTTTATCCGTGTGGAAAAGTGGCTAAGCGATACACCTTCTATCCCAGGTGAGCTTTTCAGAGAATGGATAAAAAATGTTTACCAGGACAATTTGTTGATAAGAAACCAGATGCATGTGGCAGGAAAACAGATAAATCTCAAAAATATATCGATGCCTGTCTTTACTCAAGTTGCAGTAGGAGATCATCTCGTATCGCCAGAATGTAGCATGCCAATACACTATGCTGTATCTAGCGAAGACAAGACGCTGAGGATGTATGCAACTGGACATGTAGGGATGATAGCCAGCTCATTTTCTCAAAAAAGAGTATTGCCAGAACTTGGTCAATGGCTAAAAGAAAGATCTGAAAAATAAAAGAAGAAAGAATTTTAGATATTATTATCTAATTTCTTACTGGTGTCCATGCTGAGAACCAAGATTGCAGTATGTTTGCATTCATATCTGAAAACGCTTTTGTGTTATCATTGAATGTCTTTACGTTTTGTCTGACTGCATCGATTGCTGCAAGCACGGCTTTGTTTTGAACAGAACTAGTTTTTACTATCTCTTCTGTTGCATCATTAACTATCTTGAAGTATGTTGATGGTACGTTTGTAGATAGGCCTGTTCTTGAAGCATATTCTTGCTGCATTGAAATTGCGTTCTCAATTGTATGTTTGCATGCAGTTGCATATTCTTGCTGTAGGTTAGTAACTGCTTGCAAATACTGTGCAACGTTTTTTTCTGCTTCATCAAAGCATCGGTTAACATTTTGCTTGTGTACTGCAAAGATATCTTTTGTCTCTGTTGTTTTACTCACTTTTCCACCTCCTCTTTTTGTTTTCTCCTTTCGACCGGCATGACGATTACTTGGACAAGGTCATCTTCCTTGATTCCAAGAGCGTCTCGTTCAGCTTCCGGTATCGAAATGCGACCATTACTTCCGACTGATGTTTTAAAGGTCCCCCATGATAGGAGTGAAGGTAAGAATTGTGAAGGGTTAAACAAGTTGTTCATGTTTTTGGATTGCATATCTGTGAGATTTTGTACAAAATCAGATTGGGCTTTGACTGTCTTGTCTGTCATCTCCTTTAATGTATCCAGGGGGTTGAGTTGGTTGTTTCTGTTCATTATATCACCAAACGTCCTCATGAAATCCATCTGTGCTTTTCCGCTTCTCTGTATCCATTCGCGGAACATTTCGGTTGGTTCGTATTGGTTGTCATTACCACTCATTGGTAATCATTACCATATAGTGGTATTTAACTATTGTTATTTGGCCAGTATGATCTTTGAGCTTAAAAATTCCAAGACTGAATCTGAAAAAAGCTCTGGTTTTTCTACATGTGGCAAGTGGCCGCAGTCATTTAACTCTAGAAACTGACAATTCTTAATCGAGGTAACAAATTGATTGGCATGCTCAATAGGTATCACTCTGTCTTCTTTTCCCCACACCAATAAGGTGGGGACCATAATTTTCTCTAAACTATCTTCTATCTTTGAGTTCTTAATTCCAAGTACTGAAGAGATGAATGCAAGTTTTGCATTTGGAGCAGACATTCTTTTTACAAAATCAAATACAGTAAATTCATCTACGGTGCCTGAATTGGACATCATTTCAAATGCAGTCTTGGCACTTGCATGATTAGGATACAGTGCTGCCATCATGTAGGCATCAACTGCTGCAGTTGATTGCTTCATAGCTCCAGAGGGGGCAACAAGCACAAGTTTCTCTATCATATCATTACTGCTTGCACACTTGGCTGCAATTTGTCCTCCAAGTGAAGTGCCTACAAGAATCACTGTTTTCAATCCCAGTGTATTGATAAAAGCAGTCAAGAACTTGCCAAAAAACTCTATTGTATAGTCCTCCGATGGTTTGTCGCTATGTCCAAACCCGATCATATCTGGAGCGATAACCCTGTATCTTGGACTTAGGATGGGTATGACCTTTAACCATCTCTCTGCCGAGCCGCCTAATCCATGTAGTAAAATGATCGTTTTATCTGACCTACCATCCTCAAAGTACCTTACTTTGTGCCCCCAGACATCTGCAAACTTGGTTTGCAACTATGTGTACAGTAAAAACATGTATGATAAGTCTTTTTCGTTATAATCATTTGACACTGTGTAAATTGTCTTTAGTCAATTTTTTGTCTATGTACTAGATCTACTCTGCACTGCTTGTAGCTAATGCCTGCTTGGTATCTCTTTCGCCTCTTTCTATCAATTCTCTTATTGTGGCAAGAGAAAAGTCTGCATCCTCTAAGAGAAAATGAAAATGCTCCTCTCGCTGTATTCTTATTATTTTATCTATGATGCCTCCACGATCTGAGGCAAGTTTATGATATTCTGTTTCCAACAGTGCAAATTTGGCCTTGGCCTTTTCATCAAGTGTGGAAGAGCCAAGTATATCATGCATCTCTCGTATTAACTTCAAGTAACGCGTGATTATCTTTGACATGTGTACGTTATGCTCTGTCTTGTCAGTATACATGATATCCCTTGCCCTGTGCCAGACCTCAAACATGTTACTTGGAAGTTCTGGGTGATTTTTTGGAAAGAGATCCACGACGTAGACTTTCTTGTCGTGTTTTGGTGAAGCGTTAATTACTTCACGAAGAGGTGTGTTGCTCAGAAGAGTACCGTCCCAGAGATATTTTCCGCTCTTTTGGGTCCAAGATATTCCGTAGAATGGATATCCTGCACTAGCCAAGATGTGGTCTGCTTCAATGTTATCATATTTGCTATCAAAAACAGAAGGCTTTGCATTTTGAACATCGGTAGATGTTATTATAAGCCTTGGTCCATTAGAGTTTCGAATTTTTTGAAAATCAACATATTGGTTTAGTGTATTTTTAAGAGGAGTTATGTCGTAAAGATACTGCCAAAAATATGGCATAAAGTAATCTGGGCTTGGTGCAAACCATTTTGGAAAGAACATTTTGGCGTTTCCAAAAATTGCAGAATACGTTGCAGCAAAGTATGGTCGTATCCCATCAGGTAAGCTGCTGGGGGTTACACCTTCTGACAAATCCAGCCAAAAATCTTCTAGCGCCTTTGCCGGCTCATCACTTCTACTGCCAGTAATGATTGCTGCATTTACTGCCCCAATTGATGTTCCTGCTACAATGTCAAACTTTATGCCATGTCTATGCAAGGCCTTGTAAACACCGCATTCATAAGCTCCAAGAGAACCACCTCCTTGCAAGACAAGAACTGTCTCTTGTTGTTGCAAGTCTTGTTTCTCGCGAGAAGAAAGGGATTGCATCTGTATGCTCTTTCTTGTTTAAAATATTAAAAGCTTTGAAATTGCAAATTAATCATTTGCAACCCTAAATAGTCGGAAGATTATATACAACGTCTCATCTTACCCAGATATATGATAATTAAGACAGTTAATCCTGCAACAGAGGAAGTTCTGGCACAATATGAAGTGATTACAAAAGAAGAACTGGATAAAAAAATAGTAAAGTCAAAAAAGGCTTTCTCTGATTGGAAAGTCGATATTAAAAGAAGATCTGATTTTATCAATATCCTTGCTGATGTTTTGCGAAAGAACAAGCAACAACTGGCATCTATTGCCACTAAAGAGATGGGAAAGACTATCAAGGAAGCGTTGTCTGAAGTTGAAAAATGCGCTTGGGTTATGGAGTTTTATGCAGATAATGGAGGAACCTTTCTTCATGATGAATCCATAAACACCGATGCCAGAAAGAGCTTCATAGCGTTTGAGCCAATTGGAGTAATTGGAAGCATAATGCCATGGAACTTTCCATATTGGCAGGCTCTGAGATTTGCAGCTCCATCGTTGATGGCAGGAAACACTATTGTTCTAAAGCCAGCAAGCGCAACAATGCAGTGTGGAATAGAGATTGAAAACATGTTCAAAAAAGCAGGTCTGCCTGACGGAGTTTTCCAAACTGCAATTGCTGACTCTACCATGGCTGAACAACTTGTAGACTCTGTTAATGCTGTAACATTTACCGGTAGCAATATGGCAGGCTCAAAAGTTGCACAACGTGCAACTTCTAAAATAAAAAAATGCGTCCTAGAGCTTGGTGGTAGCGATCCTTTTATAGTGTGTTCAGATGCAGATGCTGAAAAAGCATCGGCAGGTGCGGTTAAAGGTCGCTTTATCAACTGTGGACAAAGCTGTATTGCATCTAAAAGATTCTTTGTTACAAGAAACCTTGCCAAAGAATTTATTGAAAAATTTGTCCAAAAAACCGAAAAGCTTCGTGTGGGTGATCCAACTTCTGAAGACACTGACATGGGGCCTCTAGTAAATTTGGCAGGTCTTGAAAAAATAGAGGATCTTGTAAAGGATGCCGTAGAAAAGGGAGCCGAAGTGCTAACTGGAGGCAAGAGGCTCAACGGTAAGGGGTACTTTTACAGTCCGACAATACTTGGTAGCATCACACCAAAGATGCGCATAGCCCAAGAAGAGGCATTTGGACCTGTTGCACCAGTAACAATTGTGGAAGATGAGGTGGAAGCAATACATCTTGCTAATGAATCACAATATGGTCTTGGGGGAAGTATTTGGACCCAGAATCTGGACAAGGCTGACAAACTATCCAGACTCGTAGAGTCTGGAATTGTCACGGTAAACAACGTTGTTGTATCTGATCCTCGGGTTCCTTTTGGCGGAGTAAAACAAAGTGGTTTTGGAAGAGAACTATCAAGGTATGGCATGCTAGAGTTTGTTAACATAAAGTCAGTTAGATTTTATGATCAGTTGATAGTGAAACATTACGTTGAATGATCTGTAAGATTTTGTTTCACTATGAGGTATTTCTTACAGTGTAATCTGCATAGTCGTATATTTTGATATGTTGCAAATGAGTGCAAATGAACTCTCTTAAGCAATATTAATCAGTGCGTAGCTAAAAACTGTGTAATGGACGATGAATCAACCGCAGAGAAAAACAAGACAGTAACATTTAGGATAGATAAGACAGTTCTAGACAAGATCAAATCTCATGCTGCGTTTGAGAGAATCACTCTTAATGCATTGGTAAACCAACTTCTTGCACACGCAGTGGACTGGGATATTGTAGCGTCAAAATCTGGATGGGTACCAGTGTCAAAAGTGCTTCTCATGGCGTGGTTTGATAAACTCGACGAAAAAACAATACAAAGTATTGCAGAGGAAAAAGGAAGAGTTGTTTCAAAAGACATGCTATTTGCAATGAAAGGCAAGTATGATGTCTGGGAATGGATATCTGTTTTGCGTGGAAGGGCAAAAGCTGCAGGTTTTAGTTTTACTCAGCTCGAAGATAAAAATGAAGTCAAATTCATAATGAGACATGATATGGGAATTAAATGGTCAAAACACTTTAGGGATTTTTACCAGTCTGCATTCAAAGAACTTGGCTGTAACATAAGATTTGATTTAACTGAGAACACGATAATCTACAGGCTTGATAAAAAATATGCACATACTGACGACAGAGTATAATTGTAACTATTGTTTGAAAATGATTAAAAGGATAATACTCTTTTAGGATGATCAATATGGCTTTTGATAAAAACTCAAGGAAGGCATTATTATTACACAAGAAATTAAAAGGCAAGATAATTGTCACAGGAAAGATTAAGAATCTAAGATCTAACGAAATAAAATTGATCTATACTCCAGGGGTTGCAGCAGTATGCGAAGAAATCTATCGTAACCAAGAAAAAAAATATGAGTTAACATCTAAAGGAAATAATGTAGCTATAGTGACTGACGGCACAAGAATACTCGGACTTGGAAACATAGGACCATATGCGGCAATACCAGTCATGGAAGGAAAGGCTGTATTGTACCGAGAATTTGGAGGCATAAGCGCATTTCCAGTTTGCGTTAACACTACAAAGAAAGAAGAAATCATTGCTACAATTAAGGCAATAGAGCCAATGTTTGGCGCCATAAATTTGGAAGATATTGAATCTCCAAAAGTAATGGAAATATCAGACGAGCTAGAAAAATCACTACCAATCCCAATCTTTCATGATGACAGGCATGGTACCTCGGTGGTAGTATTATCGGCATTGCTTAATTCATTAAAACTTACAAAAAAACAACTACCTACAGTAAGAATCGTAGTTGCAGGAGCTGGATCTGCTGGCTATGGCATATGTAAATTACTTGTCGCGGCTGGCTGTAAAAATATACTTGTCACAGATTCTGATGGTATGATTTACAAGGGAAGACCTGAAAACATGAACAAATACAAAAAAGAACTCGGAAGTATGACAAACCCAAAACGAGAAAAAGGCCTGCTATATGACGCACTGAAAAATGCCGATGTCTTCATTGGAGTATCAGGAAAGAAAAACTTGATAACTTCTACAATGATAAAAGAGATGAATCGTGATCCAATAATTTTTGCACTTACAAATCCTGATCCTGAAATAAAACCTGAGATTGCAAAAGCATCTGGTGCAAAAATTATAGCAACTGGAAGTTATCTGTATCCAAATAAGGTCAATAACGCATTGGTATTTCCGCATCTTATGAGAGCCATATTGGATAAAAAAATCAACAAGATCACACTAAAGTTACTTCTTGCTACAGCAAAGGCAATAGCAAAAACTGTATCAGATAAAGAACTTCATTATGATAACATCATACCTGACACATACGATAAGAGAATACAGAAAAACATAATCAAAGCAGTTTCAAAACTACGTCTGAAATGATGTTTTCACGACATTTTTTTATTATCTTTAAGTATGAATGGAAATAATTAATGATATGATAGATCCAGATATTCAAAAGATAAGAAAGATATCATACAAAGTTGATCATAACATACTAAACAGATGGTCTCCTCGTTCATTTAGCGGTGAAGAGATGAGTGATACAGATCTTTTTTCACTCTTTGAAGCAGCTCGATGGGCTCCCTCATCATTTAACAATCAACCATGGCGATTTATCTATGCAAAACGTAACTCAAAGAATTGGAATCTACTGTTTAATTTGCTTGTGGATGCTAACAAGCAATGGTGTTCTAATGCATCTGTACTGGTGGTAGTTGTATCAAGGACGACCTTTGAATATAATAACAAACCATCGATTACACACCAATTCGATACAGGTTCTGCCTGGGAAAATCTTGCAATACAAGCTACATCGCAAGGGTTTTCCACGCATGCAATGCAGGGATTTGATTATGACAAGGCCAAAAAAGACCTTGAAGTGCCAGATGAATATGAAGTGGCAGCCATGATAGCGATTGGAAAAAAGGCCCCAAAAGAAAAACTTTCAGCCGAACTCCAACAACGCGAGATCCCAAGTGGTCGAAAACCGCTTGATGAAATTGTTATGGAAGGAAAGTTTAGAAAATCCTAAGCGTGATAATCTGGCATACATTAAAATAGAAAATTTTCTAATTTCAAGTTGCAAATGGCTGGATTTGAGAAGGACTGTCCAATCTGCAAACAAAAGTTTACTAGTCTTCTTGAATATACTGTGCATCTAGGCAAGGATCATAAAGATATCCCGACTGAGAAAATACTAAAAGTGGATAAAGAAGAAAAACTGAGCATTTCTGATGGGTAAAATTATTCTGAAACTTTTTGTTTGAAGATGTTAGATTTTTGGAATGTTATTGCGGGTTTATCTTTTTTAAGAACGCATCTATAGCTTGCTCATATCTGAATTCTTTTAGAAACTCTTCAATAGACTTGATTACCTCTGGATATGCTTTACCAAAAACATTCCTCAAGATCTCATTTAGATATTGTGGATAGTCATAACAGTCTATTATGGAACACTGGTATTTTTCACGAAACTGGCTTTCAACTCTATCGAACATTGGTTTGCCTATCTGCAGAAGGGTATGTTCAATGGCCAGTCCAACTAGTATCTTTTCAGTTTGCTCATAATTACTGGCCACACTCTGTTCTTATCTTATCTGATACTAAAAAAACATGGAAAATTGCCTTGTTTTTTGATTCCAAGTTGGAAACAATCTGAGATCATGACTGCATCTGCCACCATTCCATGATGATCGCATCAATAGATGTTTGGCATAATTAATCAGCCTCAATCATCAAGAAATTTTAAAGGGATCAAAGAAGAAGAAACGATGCCTAGCGATACTGATAAAGAGCCAGATCCATCGGTACAACCTGAAGAGTATATTGAAGTAATTAGTACTGAAGATGAACGAATCAAGATAATCGGAGAAGAACTAGCAAATGACACAGGCAGAGCAATCTTTAGTAAAATATCTCAAGGCATCACAAGCTCAAATGAACTGGCAAAAGCATTGGATGTTTCACTACCTCTTATCAACTGGCACATAAATCGGCTTTTGAGCGTGAGCCTCATCAAAGTAGAAAAAATCGAGATGAGCCAAAAAAATAAACAGATGAAATACTATGGGCCGGTTAAGACTGCACTTGTGATTATACCACCGGAGAGTTCCTCTAACAATGGAGTGTCTATTTCAAAGAAGGAAAGTGTACTGATGAAACTGCGACACTATATGGCAAGCATATCTGCCTTTGTTGTAGGGGCATCAGGAATCTACCTGATAGAAAAAAACCAGGCCGCTACCCTAGAATCATCATATGTTCCTGAAACTGCAAATACTACTATGCAAGCAGCTGCACCCATGCATGCTGCACTCAAAGCTGCACCATCAATTACAACAACATCGCAACCATCTGAATCACTTATCCTTTCTGGTGATCAATTGATGATAATGTTTGCACTCTTAGGAGGTGCTATTATATTCTGTGCAGTATTTTTTGGAATGAGATTAGCTAGAAAATCAAAAAATAAAAAATTAAAACAATAAATGTTTAATTTTTTCTGTATCAAATATAAAACAAAAATTTCAAATGTACGATAGTTTGATAGATTTTTTATAAAAAATTGAGTTAAAATGAAATTTAATCAAAGCCTATAAGCTATACTAGTTATTACAATGTTAATGACAACTAGAACCAAAATAATTCTAGCAACAATTGCAGCAATTGTGATTGTATCGGCAACTGTTATTGTTAGCATGCAAAATTCTAGCAATCAAGCATATGCACAACAAGTTATGTATTATTCCCCGCCACAAGAAAATACTATATCTGTCACTGGATCTGCCACGGCATCAATTTCCCCAGATCTTGTTAGTCTGCAGCTAGGTGTTGACACACAAGCAACAACTGCTCATGATGCAATGACTCAAAACGCTCAAGCTATGAACGCCACAGCTACCGCAATTCAAAGCCTTGGCATCACACAAAATGAAATCAGTACGGCGGGATTTACGATAGATCCTGTTTATAATCAAACTGGACCGTACCCACCATATAATAGCTACAAGAATGAGCTTGTTGGATACAAAGTTTCTAACACATTGCTAATTAAAACAACCAAACTAGACCTTGCTGGAAGCATACTTGATACTGCAGTTGGAGCAGGAGCAAACCGAGTGGATAGCGTATCGTTCTCACTTTCCCCTGCTAAACAAAAAAGCATACAGGACAATCTGCTAAATAATGCTATTTTGAATTCACAGTCAAGGGCAGAAAAAGCACTAGATCCTCTTGGCCAGAAAATAATTGGTGTAAAATCAGTAGATCTATCTGAATTTACCATGCCACCACCTCTTCCAGTTTATAGTGGAATGGCAATGGCAGAACCTATGGTAAAGACACCAGTATTTGCATCAAACCAAGATGTAACAACAACGGTCAATGTCGTTTTCTTAATTGGAGTACAGTAACTCCTAACTTTTTTTTATTTTACAGATCTTAAGACTCTTTGATGTAAATCTCATATACTATAATCACGTAATATTACAGGTTGGAAACGGCCTATGTGATGATCAACTGTGAGATGGGGTCAGAGGGGGCAGTTATAGAAAATCTCAAGCCAATAGAATGTGTCAAGGAAATCATGGGTGTGTTTGGTAACTATGATGTACTTGTAAAAATCCAATCTACAAAAGTAGATGAGATTAAACAAACTATAACGACAAAGATTCGTAATATTGACAAAATCAAATGTACTACTACCTTGATATGTTCTAACTAAATTTGTATGTGCAGACCCGGTAAATACTGCCATCACAAGATTTCCACTATGAGCAATTAAAGAATAAAAACATCTTATAAGGTGCGATGGCATACCTAGAATATAATGGAGATAATGGGAAGAGGAGCCAAGCAAATAATTCAAGAGATTCCAAGTTATGTACACATATTCAGTAAATTTGCGGCATATCGATTGTTCAACAAACGCAGCCCGGTGTACGGTTCTGCAGATATAATCAATGTGTGTAATCTTCACTGTGAGCATTGTTATTGGTGGCTTAACAGAAAAGAAAACGAAGAGCTAACCGTAGAACAATGGAAGAAAGTAATTGACGAGAAATTTAAGAAAAACCATGTTTTCATAATAACACTTGTTGGCGGAGAGCCAACTATGAGACCAGACGTAATTGAATTATTCGTAAAAGAATTTCCAAAGCGAATATGTATAGTAACCAACGGAACATTTCCTCTCAAGCGATATGAGAATCTCTATTTCTACTGGATATCAATAGACGGAACAAAAGATATTCATGACAAGATTCGTGGCAACGGGGCATGGGATAAAACAAGAAAAAATGCCATTGATTATGTAGAAAAAAATGGCAAATTAGCCTATAAGGACATTTGGATCACCATGACCATAAATTCGTTAAACTACAAGACTGTAAAAAATGTCATTGAAGAATGGAAAGACTATTCAAATAAAATTGGATTTCAATTTCATACTCCTTTTATGAAAAATGATCCTTTATGGTTCCCATTTGGCGAAGAAAGAACTCGTGTTGTAGACGAGATAATTGCAATGAGGGCCAAGTATCCTGATTATATCATAAATCCGGACAGCCAGCTTGAGCTGATGAAAAAAAACTGGGGAGGAAAAGGCACAACTCCAGTAGACTGTCCTACATGGGCAATACTCTCAGTAGATCATATGGGACGCGAAAAGAAACCTTGCTGTATTGGTAGTGCTGAGGATAAATCTATGAAACCTATCTGCGAAGACTGCGGTCTTGGGTGCTATTCTGTCTTGGTTGGATATGGCATGAAAGGATAATCAAGCCTGCTTTAATCTGAATAAATTCATCTTTGAAAGCGATATTGATAATCCAAATACCGCAGCAAGCGTAACAATTGCGGCAAGTGGGAATTCTGGCACTGTTGTCTGATTAATGGCAGCAGTTTGATTGATAATCATAGATGGGCTATTGACTGTTGATGGAAATTCTGTGGCTGAAAAGCTACTTCCATTTAGATTTTCAAATGCTACTGTAATTGCACCTGTATAATTGGATGGAAATGCGACATTGATGTTATCTCCACTATCTGAACCGCTAGTCCTTCCTACTTGGTGATATATCACCCCATTTTTTCCTTCAAGGACTGAAAAGTCATAAGAAATTGGGCTAACTGTCTTATTCATGGTGTATGGATCAAGGATCTTAAAATTGAACTGCGTAGTAGACCCTGATGCGATCTTCGGCGGGTCCCAGCTTAATGCTATCTTATACTGTGCATTTCTAGTAAACTGAACTATTGGAAAATTATCTTCATTGCTTGGTTTCATTGCAAAAGTCATTTCTTGGCTAGGATCTTTTTGTTCCGAAAAGAGATTTTCTACGTCTGGTTTGTACAAAATAATGTGTACGATCCTATATGCATCCATCGAGTAATCATCTATTGATATCAACTTGTCAGGTATCTTGATGTTGTTGGCATAGGCATCATATTTTGTTACTACAAAATCTCCTAATGTTCTTGGAATTCTAATCTCTTGGTGTACTACTGTTAGCTGACTTATGTTCTGCACTGACCAATCAAACGGCATTGTAAAGTTAACAAATTTCTTAACCGGATCATATGTGATGTTGTGCAGCTGATCATAGTATGCTATTATTTGCATTCGCTGAGTGCCGTAGGTAGGATCGTTAATTGTAAGGTTGTCATATTCAGGTATGGATATGCCAGCATTGTATGATTTACTGACTTGGTTATCATATGCTCCCATTGTGATGACCTCAATTTTGAATCTATACAATCCGCCAGAGTTGAAGACTGGGCCTTTTACATCATAATTTCCGCTATCTTGACCAAATAATCCTGAGATAACTCCGCCTTGTTCATCAAATGTTGTATTTCCAGACTGCTGTGGATAGAAACTTAAAACAAAATTTCCACTATCGCTTTTGAATATATGTCCAAAGACTGCATCTTGACCCTTGAATGCAGAAACCGCAAGTGTGGCATCGGGTATTGGTTGCTGGGTTGATGCGTCCATCAAGACTAGATTTAACTGAGTACCAGCATGGTTGTTATCAATTAAAAATGGTGTAGAGCCAATAGATAACGTGACATTTATCTTTCCTATCAGGGAAGGCGGAAGAATCTCACTAGCTAACCCATCCCCATGTGCTTTTGAAACAAGAAAAAATGAAATAGCAAAAATGAAAATAACTAGAAAATATATTGCTTTCATAACATATCCTACCTTATCGTATGCATTTATCTAACTCTAAATAAACTCTCATCTTAATTCTTGCATGGCTGTCTTTTAACTTGGGTGTTGTAAAAATAATATTTGTGATATTTTCAAAGTGATGAGAAAGTATCTGCAAAACGATCCGCTGAGCTCTCAATCAAACTTGGGTGATATTTATCGATAATCTTTCGTAGTGTTTCTATATACTTGACAAAATATTTTTTCTTGGTGTCGACAAGTTTACACTCAACTATACCGTCCTTTGTTATCTGAGACAAGTAAAGGGAAACTGTAGCAGGTGATTTTTGCGTCTTCTCAACTAACTCGCTAAATGACAACATTTCATGTTGCAATAAAGATGATAGGATCTGCCTAGGTGTCTCTTGTCTAAGGTTCTTTATCAGGAGAATTTCATTGCCTGGTACTCCTGGGGGATAAAACCTAGTCTGACCAGGACTTCGCTCCACTTTTACAGAACCATCTTTTTCTAGCTTACTTGCATAGTATCCAAGAACACCATTTTTCATTCCTGTCTCTCGCATTATCTCACGAAACTTTATGCCTGGATTTTTTTCAACAACTTCAATTATCTGTGTATGTCTGTCCATCTTTTCAATCTCTCCTAAACACACTTAATGCAAACATCAATAATGTGAAGAACATAACAAGATGGGCGATCTCAGATGATGAAAAAGTCCAAAAATAGTATTTTGATTGCCATGCTGCATCGATAAAAGAAAATATCTCTGAGAGAATGAAACTACCAAAAGCAATTGTTGTGAAGAGCAGCCTGCGTGTCTTAACTTTGCGATATGCTACTGTTGATACTATTGTAAGAAAAGAAGCAAAACCTATTCCACTAATGTGTAAAAGAACATGAAAAAGTGTGAATTGCTGGAATATGTGTGGTAATATAACAGGAATAGATAGTGCTGCGATAAGTGAAAATATTATTACGCTTAGTAATGTGGATTTGGTCTCAATTAGTGCCTGGGGCCTAAACACAATAAAAATTAGCCAAGATGAAATTTAAATCAAGTGGTACAACAATCAAATTATTCCTATTTTTGTACCAGAAAACATTAAAACAAATACAAGACAGATCTTCTTTGTAATACTAGATGAATTTTAGCATTAGCTTAAAAATGATCTTTCTTGTCACGGTTGCCGTTTCATCAGTTTTAGTTATTTCGTCCATTCCAAATTCCTATGAACATGCTTACATTTCAAGCAGTGTACCTTCTGTCATCGAATCTCTATCATCTCCTCCTTCTGAGATCGATATAGGTTTCAGTGATCCGGTAGATATCAAATACAGCCATATCGAGGTTCTTGGTCCTAATGGAAATCAAGTCCAAAATAATGATTTACACTATACAAATTCGGACCATACGGGTTTGGCAACATCTCTAAAAGATGGTCTTCCAAATGGCGTTTATACAGTAACTACCAAAGTTTTAGATGAGACAGATGGACACGTAACCACACCAGGTTTTGCATTTGGAGTCAATGCTAAAGTCTCACAAAATTCTGCACAGATATCGTCAAACATTGCAACCGAAATATCAATACCTGATGCTATTGCTAGATTTCCTACACTTGTTGGCCAAGTAATTGTGGTAGGTGTAACTGCGGCAACGCTATGGTTGTGGGGGCCAATAAAAAATATGCGATGGTTATATGATTCTCTTTCAGAAAGTAGAAAATTACTTGATAAAAAAATGGCCAAATGGGCATTGATAGGCTCTATCATTCTTATATTATCAGATTTTGGGATGGTATTGGCTGAGGCAAACGCCATAGGTAGTGGGTTAGATAATGCGTTTGCAACAAAATTTGGTAATACGATGATGATCCGTTTTGTCATCTCGGCTGCACTTCTTGGTATATCGGCTATAGTTTATCTTAGAACACGAGATGGGAAAATACCAACTTCGTTTGTCTGGACACTTTTTATAATCGGTATTGGGGAGTTACTCACAACAAGCCTTGTTGGACATGGAGCTGCTGTTGGTGGATGGTATGCCATACTACTTGATTTTGTGCACAACGTAGTTGCTTCCTTGTGGATTGGTGGAGTCTTCTATCTTGCATTTCTAGTATTTCCAATACTAAAACAATTGAAAAATAACTGTACATTTCTTTCTGCAATATCGATTCTGATTCCAAGGTTTTCAATTCTGACCGTGTCCTTACTCGGAGTTGTAGCTATAACAGGGCCGTTCTTGTTGTATTTACTTGAAAATAACTTGACACTTACGCTTGCATCTACATACGGAAAGATATTGATGGTAAAGCTTTTGCTTGCCGCTGCTATGATATCGTCTGGCGCATACACTCAGCTGGTTATTCATAAACGCACATCTAGGTTGCTTGCCACAACTATCACAACTGATGGTAATTCACATTCTCAGATCTCGTCATTGGAATCAGCGTCGTCTCTGGTTGTAAAGATTGAGGCAATACTTGGAATAGCGTTGCTTGCATCTGTTGCGGTTCTTACCAATTCAGGAACTCCTGGCAATGAATTTCCAAGCCAACACAATGCAATACCAAATGTATTTGCAATATCTCCACTTGTAGGCACACAAAACAGCCTTTACACCGATGCCAAGAATGTAGATGGAAATAAGATAACCATGGTCATTACTCCATTTGGTCTTGGAAACAACAACTTTACAATAACATTTCTTGATCCTTCTATGCAGCAATTGGATATGGAATCTGCTGAATTGGCACTAACTCAGATTGATAATGGAATCTCCATGCCAAAAATAGTTATGCAAAAGACAGGGATGGGTTCTTTTTCCACAACCGTTCCTTTTGGTATAGGAGGCAACTGGAAAGTTGCAATAAACGGCTTTCAAAATGAGGCCAACTCAACAGAGATTGCAACCTCATTTGTTTTCTACCTAAAGCCAACCATTAACCAACTCTCATTTAATGTAAAAGAATATACAATTTTAGATAACACGTCGTTGCCGCTGTATCCTGTATATGACAAGAGCCGAGATATGGTATGGGTGGGAGATTCTAAAATATCAAGTGGGAGAATATTTGGATTTGATCTTGAGTCTAAACGGTTTTCTGAGCAAAAGATAAGCGGCACAAACATAATAACATGGATGGCTTTGGATGGGAAAAATAATATCTGGTACGTTGACCCGATTACGAAGATCTTGGGAAATTATAGCCCAAACGATGACTCTAACAAACAATATAAAATTCCAACAAGTGGAATCATATCTGGTTTGACAATAGACAAGATGAATAATCCATGGCTAATTGCCGCAAATGAAGATAAGGTATTAAAATTCGATTCTCAGGCAGAAACTTTTACTGTCTTAAGCCTGCCTAATGGTTCTGAACCACTTGGAATCACAACGGCACAAGATTCTGGAGTGATATGGATTGTAGAAAGCGGGTCTGGTCAGATAGCTGAAATAAATCCAACAAATAGTAGTATAACACAACATGATCCAAAAATAAATGCAACTCAGGCAGATCTAACTGGAATTATTGAAGCCCCACGTGATGGAGTGGTGTATGTTACAGAACACGAAGGTCATGGCCTGCTTGTGTTTTATTCTCTCATCCACCTATTCAAACAATATACATTGGACCAAAATCCATCAAATTTGCCATTTGGCATGACCATTGATAATAATGACTATCTATGGATAGCACAGCACACATATGATAAAATAACTACACTTGATCCAAACAACGGGCAATATGTACAAATCGATATACCATCAAAAAACTCGTTTACTCAATGGCTAGTCTTCACTGATAAAGGAGTGGTGATTGCAGAACAAAGATCTCATTCGCTTGGTTTAATAACTGAAAATGTAACTGCGGGAGGATCTACTGTCCTTGCAAACAGTATCATCTCAAACAATAGTCTAAGTTATGCTGGATTTGTAACACCCATGATAGCAGGTTTTGTAGTAGTTTCTTCATTTTTCTATACGAGAGCAAAGATAGATCTTGATAATAGTATCAAAAATGTACAAAAATTTGATTCGAACAATGTATCTATACATTCTGTAGTTGTACCAAAAGACATTTTATATGAAGAAAAAAAGTGATCTGCAAATGAAACAGATTCTAGTCATACCATTACTCATATCTCTTCTTGCGATTCCTATGATGACCCATTATGCTAGTGCCCATGTAGAAAAAAATTTTGGCAACATATACATCAAAGTTGGCTTGACAAACGAGCCCCCGCTTGTTGGAGACACTAACACAGTCCAAATCTTTATTGATACAGTATCTGGAAATACTACAACACCAATAAGTCAGACAGGACTTGACAACATGACTGTTGTAATAACGTACGGTGGCCTGCAAAATACCTTGAAATTCACTCCAAATGATGACACACCAGATGAGTATGATACAACAATAATCCCAACAAAGATTGGATCGTATCAAATCATCATGAACGGAACTATAAATGGTCAGACAATAAACGCAGGTTTTCCACTGGATGAAGTAGAGGATAAAAGTACATACTATCAGCCTGCAGGATCTTTCCCGCCTTCAAATGGAGCCTCATCTTCTCAATCTACGCCAACAACATCTGACCAAACCTATGCTAATTCTCAAGTCATAAATCAGCTATCGTCTGAGATAAGTAAGGCTGCAAACGATGCCAATGTTGCGGCACAAGGATATGCTAATGTAGCAAAGTCGTTTGAGGAAGTAAAGAACACAACTGACATGTTGTTTATGATAAGCATAGTAGGTATAGGCGTAGGAGTTGCTGGTGTGGTCATAGCTGTTGTAGCCATAACACGCAAAAACTAATCTTAATCTTGTTTGATTACTATGCCAAAATATCTTAAAATGTTACTGGGAAAAAACATGTTATGAAAAAAGTGCATACTGTATTTCTAATGATGATTATATTTAGTAGTTTTCTGGCAGTTCATCCCTGATCCGCTCTGTTGCATGACATGTATGTCATGCATAGTGCGGGTTAGCTGACATTTCTGTATGTTATATTGTAAATAGATTTTGGCCAAATTGACATGTGACTAGGTTTAATCACTCCTAGTCATTTTATCAATGAATTGCACAATAACAGATTATGAAATGTTCTTGGATATGTACACAAGGGAGCATGACAATTTTTGAGATGTAATACTGTTTACCCTTAAATAAGTAAAGAGATCATTATGAGGTAAGAAAGATGGAAAATAAAATTGAACCTGAAATTGAAGATAAAAAGGAAAAAGAGATAACGCTAGATTACAAGACTGTACAAATTGTAATTGATGATGATTCTGGAATGTCTCTTGACGATTTTCAAGAAAACGACAAGAAAGTTTTATCGATACTAAACCAAGACAATGATTTGGCTGATAATCAATATACCTTCAATGGTCTTGCAAGAAAACTTGGGATGCACCAGCAAAGCCTATCTAGATCGTTGCATAGATTAGAAAATTCCAATCTTGTGGAGAAAACTCAAACGGGTTATCGATTAAGCAAGAATCTTAGATCAATTCTAGTCAAGAGGTCTAGGCTAGATCTTGAGAATTTGTCTCGAAAAATATCAAAACAACACTTACAGTTTTCCCAAGTGCTCCAATTGTATATTCCTACTACAATTGAGGTTGAAGAAATTGTAAACAAGTTGGTTGGAAAATGGTTTGGCAATCTACGCTGGATAGGGTTGATAGATGGAGATGGAGACTATGTATTACAATGGTCTAACGGTGACATGTTTCAGGTCAACCTCAAAATAATGTCAAGGTACGCAATAGTGGAAAGTAACGCGACAGGAGACAAAAACAAAGCAGAGGCCATGATAAGTGCCTATAGGATATTTGAGCAGATAACCAAAGTGTTCCAGAAAACCATATCTGGTGGAAAAAGCGGCACGGATTCTTTTAGCCAGTACAATTAACTAGAGTTTTTCGAAAATTACCAAAGTTTCTTCAAACTCTATTTCTGATGATTAAATAACCTAATTTACTGTTAATGGGATAAAAGTTATTTTTTATTATACTATTTAAAAAAAATAAAAAATGGTGGGTAGGTTTTACTTGCCAAACGGAATCTTGTGAAACGTCTTCTCGTCTGCAAGAACAACTCCTGTCTCAACAACTGGTTTTTCTCCTAATGCTTTTTCTATTGCCTTTTCTGCAAGCCCAATTGCTTGTTTCTGGGTAAGATCCGCACTGTATTCTCTTGTTATGACGTCAAGTGCTGTCTCAGATGACTGGCCTATAGCAAAGCCTGCACCCCTAAAGAAAGTGCCACTTGGGTCAATCTGGTATAGCTGTATGCCTGTTTCGTCTGCCCCAGCTAGTATTATTGAGGCAGCCTGTGGTCTTACGGCATATGTTGTGTAGTTGTGTAGATATGTGCTAAGATGTTTTGCCAGCGAGTCTGTATCTATCGGACTTTCATATGTCAACTTGTGCTTTTGAGCTTCAAGTCTTAGTGCATCAATTAGCTGCAAGATGTCTCCAATGTATCCAGCACCTGTAGCTCCAACATGATAATCAATTGAGAATATCTTCTCAGATGGTTCTATCAATGGATGCGTTGGTTTTATCTGGCTTGAAATTATGGCAAACTTTGGAGTCTTGATTCCTATGGTAGTTGATCCCCGGCTTACTGCTTCTAGTGCACTGTCTACTAGAACAAGTCTGCCTTGAGGTCCATAGAAAGGAAACCTTCCAGAATTTGGACCAGAGTCTGACATTATGCTGTAACCTCCCTTGGTATGGCAGGTATTGCCAGTACATCTATGCCGTTACCTGAGCCTGGATCTCTTTCCATTGCAGCAGCAACAGCTCGCGAAGCAATTTCTTTTGCTTGTTCGTTTTTGATCTCCTTGTTGTATAGACTTTCTAGTACTCCATATGCGATAGGAGATCCAGAACCTGACGAGGCAAAATCTTCTTCTGTGATTGCACCACTCATGTCGGCTGCATATACATGAGAGCCATGCTGGTCTACTCCTGCCACTAGCAACTCTACATAGTATGGTTGATAGTTTCTCAAGCCAGAATATGCTAGATTTGCAATCAACCTAGTTGATTCTTTGACAGTTAGAGAAAATCCCCTTCTGAGCTCCATCAATCTTCTCTCTGCTTTTGCAACTTTGATTATGTATTCTGCATCAGAGAGTTGGCCTGCTATTGCCACTGCCAGTGTTTCATCCATCTTGGCAATCTTTTGGACTATTTTTGATCCGATGAAAAATCCTTTGCTTGCTCTTTTATCTGAGCCTAGGACTACTCCATCTCTTGTCTTGATTCCTACTATTGTTGTCATGATATCTATTACAACAGTAGAGGATTAATTGACTGGTAATCTTCTAAACTAGTCACAAAATAACGAGGGAGTCAGGTCACCAAAGGTGCTCCACATTTTGAACATCTTACTTTATACATCATCATGTAGACTTCTTCTTTGGTATCTACATCGACGCACTGCTTGCCTCCCTCTTTACAAATGTGGCAGAATTCTTTTCTCATAAATATAATTCGTCAATCAAAGTAATAAAGATCTGCATGTAAAAACTGGAATTTATAAAAATAGGACAATATCTTGGTCAATTTTTTATTTCACTAATGTGTATATGCATCAGATAGCAATTAAAGGAAGCCTGGAAATAGCAAAGACATGCGCGACATAAATGAGATAATGCCAAAAATTCCAAACATGCGATGGGGGGCACTAATGAATACTGCTCCAACCAACAAAAAAGTCAAGGAAATGAACACCATGTTTCCCCATGATGGCAAGTGGCATACTGTATTTGAAGAGGAAAAACAGGTTTTTGTTGATGGCGTTCGCATCTGGAAAAAAGATCCAAAACTATGGACATAACATAATTTTTAACTGATTGCGATCAAGGCCTATATAACTACAATCATGCAATAGAATTAAATTTCCTTTTCTAAAATGCCACGTTAAGAATTGACTCAAAGCTTCAAGCAGATAGATTCGTGCACACAGATCTTAGGACTAGACAACTCTGTTCGTTTTGTAGGTAGGATAAAGGATAGGAAGCTGATCTCTTTTGCTAGAAGTGCAAATGCTACACCACTACTTGATGAAGAACTAAGCAGCATGGCACATTATCAAGCCTCTATGAAAGCCTCATGGGAAGACATGTTTAACGAAGCGCTAGGCAAGACAAACTGGATGATAACATCCAAGGAAAAAGTGAAATTGATTACTCTCTTTTTAGATGATGGTCTGCTTATATTGTCAACAGAGCCCAATTCAAACCATAATGCAATAATTAAGAAGATAAAAAGTCTTAACATGAAACTGTGATCGTATTAGGCGATCAAAAAACATGAATCTTAATTCCTTGTATTAAATTACATCCATTGTTTTTTCTTGCCGTATTCGTCAAGTGTTTTGTAAATCCTACCAAGTGACTCCTGAGAAATCATGTCATGCTCTGCGGCCTTTTGTACGATGGATTCAACTTTGATCTGTTTTTGGCGAATCATCTTCATTATCTCTTCGAACATGCCTTTCATGATCTCAGACTCATCATCATCATCGCTCTTCATTGCAAGTCTAATGATTATCTTATTACCATAAAAGGTTAGGTATTGTGAACCAAGATAGCTTTCAATCGTGTTTTTCTATACTGATAATGTTTGCACAGACTCCTTGAAATATTATGATGCTGTATGAATGCCATGACAACCGCGTATGTTATGATCGCATGTGATTATGGACAAGAAGAACAAGTACTTGAAGAGTTGAAATCTGTAGACAGAGTAAAGGAAGCGCGAGGCACTGAAGGTCATTATGATATAGTGGCAGAAATAGAGTCTAAAACAATAGATGAAATCAACAGTACAGTTTCTGAAAAGATCAGAAGAATAGATGGGGTACGCTCTACACTAATTCTTCTTGCACAGTGTTAAGACTAGTCAGTGCGTAAATAATCTGAACTGCAATTATACTACGGTTTTCAAGTGTTTTTTAACAAGTAACTATAACTGCTAAAACATGAGTGCAAACACGATAAAAAAAGCAAAGGCATTAGCTAAGGACGGCGTAGTCAAAATAGAAGACGATCTCTATCAGATAAAATCATCAAGTGACCCTACCAAGTCTTATTTTGTAACTTCAGAAACCTGTGAATGCGAAGGATTCAAGAATTTTTACAAATTTCATCATGGTAAGGGACTAAAGGCAAATTGTTCGCACCTTGAAGCAGTACGAATCTTCAAGGAGATGCACAAAAAACCAGAACCTAAAAAAGGCAAATAGAAATTAAATCAAATCATAATTAAAATCATAAAACAAATCAAACACTTTGTATCTCATCGCGAATCAATGGAAAATATGATTCTACCAGCTCACCAATCGATAAAATTTCATCTGACTTTGCTTCCCGATTATGAATAATTTTAAAAGCAGTTAGGCTTGCTCCAAGTATTTGTCCAACTATGCATCCGTACAAGAAATCAAACTCGCTATCAAACTTCCAGTCATTTTTGAACTTTGGATATTCTTTTTTCAGTGCAGGGATTCCAACTATTATGCCATGAATTGTTTCTTCCAGATATTTTTTAAACTCAGGACTCAACGACACAAAATCCCAATCCAAGTAATTTAGTATTAAATCAATTCATTGATAGTATGATAATTTTCAAATCACGGAGCCCCTTTGTAAAGAATGAGATATTCATTAGGATTTTCTCTTTCTTGTTTTGCCTTGAGTGCGTCTTGGTATCGTTCGTAACGCTCTATGAGGTAAAGCCTCCTTCCAAGTGGCTCAAAATAGTCAATCCCGCATAGGTTAAATCCTGAATCTGGGGTAAGTGCATTTTTTTCTTCCTTCGTTACATCCAAACTCAATTTAATTACGTGATGCCCCCAGTGTCTCTAAAAACCTGTGCCCTAGGTCTGAGGCTGGCTATTGTTTAAAATAATCTCCTGAAGTTCTTCTGGTTTTTCTACAATATAATCGGGATTTGCCTTTTGGAGAGCCGCTTTTGTGTTGTATCCCCATGCCACCCCAATTACTCTGATTCCGGCCTTTTTTGCTGCCTCTACATCTCTTATCTCATCTCCGACATAAATCGGATCTTTGTGTGGGATTGTTTTTTCTTTCATCAATTTTTTGAGCAGTCTTGCCTTGCCATATACAGCTCTTCCTGTATAGACAAAATCAAACAATTGAAGATCGTTATTTTTCAAAAATTCTGTTACATTTTCCCTTGAATTTGTAGTCAATATTCCAAGCACACATCCATTTTTTTTGAGATTTAAAAGAGTGTCCTTGATTTCTATGGCAGTCTGCAGGTGGACTATTTCTTTATTCATTTCAAATCTTATTTTTCTTACAACAATGGGAAGTTTAAAAATTGAGATTCCCAAGTGCTTTAATACCTCACTAGGTCTTTTTTCTCGAAGTTTTGGAAGATCACTTAGAGGTATCTTGCGATATCCATAATGGTCAGAAAACTTGTTGGCTATTTTTATCACGACAGACATGGTGTCTGCTATGGTACCATCAAAATCAAAGACTATCGTAGGCATTAGCATCTCGCACTAAAAGTCCCTTAAAGACTGTTGTGAATTTGGGATTTTCCTTCATTGGTTTTACCAAATTGACTTGTTTTACGAATAATTCTAGAGATTAGACAATGGTAACGTATGTAATCCAACTAAAAGAATAATTATCTTGATATTTTATAGTACGAAAAGATGCGCCATTCCTCTCTTCTAAACGATGCCTATGAATTGTGTGAAGAAGGCGAGTATACGCTTGCATTAGAATACTATGATCTTGTCCTGTACAAGGAACCTGGCAATATATCTGCCTTGATAAATAAAGGAGTCACACTCCAAAATCTGGGCAAAGTAAAACAGTCAGTCAAATGCTATGATCTGGCCCTTGAAATAGACACTAAAAATGTGGATGCACTTGTGAATAAAGGCTCTGCACTGCATACTATGGGCAAGCATTACGATGCAATTGATTGCTATGACAAAGTACTCAAAATTCAACCAAAATATGCAATGGCAATTGCATACAAGGGACTGTCACTTGGCGAACTTGGGTTGCTAAAAGATGCCATCAAGTGTTTCAACTCTGCTCTTAAAATTGACAAAAAATACGATATTGCATTAAACAACAAAGCGCTTGCCCTAGAACTTTTGAAAAAAAATTCCAAACTAAAGCCAAAACTACACAAAGCTAGCTGATTACTAGACTCTAGTCCTGTTGTGCATAGTCTACGAACTTGCTAAATCCATTTTGGAGTGCGTAATTAAGTGAATCATCTGGAACAAAACCTAGCATCCATGAGAGAAAACCCGATGTCTTCAAATCCAAACTAATGTTGGCCTTGGTTCCCATTCCAGGCGAGCCATCAAAACCCCATGTTTTGTTTAGCTCTGTTGTCATCGTGGTTCCTTTGAGGTCTCCTGATACAACCTGAACTATGTACTTGCCATCTGGGGTCTGTTGATACACAGCTTGGGTATCAAAGAAAATACCATTTACACCGGCATTCATCTCAACTAGGTTTGTCTTGTTGTCCAACAGTTTGACAGATTTGATATTGTCAGGAAAGATTTGTGGATAATTTTGTAGATTTGATATTGTTGAAAGCAAAGATTGCTCTTTTACATTTGCCACTGTTTGGACATCAATTACACGGTCTGCATAAGATAGTGGGATACTTGGAATCAGTATAACAAATGCTATCAAAAAGAAAATAATGTTTCTTGATCTAAATGTGGGATTATGTTTTGGCATGATATGGCTCATATGCAGACGTTGTTGGGTTTTCATGCTGAAATGCTGGTATATTGATATCCTGCAAAATTACTGCTGCAACCATTTCAGAAATGATGACATGACTCAGAGGGTTTCTCATGAATTATGTTCCACTTGAGAGTATATAACTTGTTGGTATACAAATCGTTTGTATACCACTTAATATAACACTTGATATAACATAAAGCATGCGTAAACTAGATCTAAAAGACAGTATTGGCACATTGATATTACTTACATCAAAATCATTGGAAGGTGTTGCAGAGTATGAGATCAAGGCCAAACTAGGGCTCACGCCAAGCCAATGGAAGGTTATTTTGGCGCTAAACCTCTTTGATGGGCTAAGCCAAAGAGAACTTGCAGACAAAATCTATGTTGATAGCAGTACTCTGGTGCCTGTAATAGACAAAATGGAAGAAAATGGTCTACTTGAACGAAAGCCGGATCCACATGACAGAAGGCATAACAGGCTGTACCTTACAAAAAAATCTGAATCCATAGTTGATTCAATTATAGAAATAATTCTTCAATTACGAAAAGTACTGTACAAGGGTTTATCACCAAACGATATGAAATTGATAAGGCCTATTTTGAATAAGATAATTATCAACGCCAAAAGATTCTTGGATGAACCAAAACCTGCAAACAAGTCAAAAACCAAGCTTATCACAAAACTCACAAACCGTGATAGTTAAATGACAATAGACACCATTATGAGACATAGTTATACTTCTGCAGATGTATTTCATGTCATGAGATATCTTGCACTCGCTCTGCTTTTTGTACCGCTCTCTCTTTGTTATGCAGAGCCAACTACTCCTGGTTCTGTTTTGACATTTTACATTACAGATGAAAATCTGGTTACTGATCATAGGGGAGTCATGACTGTCTCAACAGATGGTTTAGTTGATTTTACTATTAATGGGACTCCAATATCTGGCCCCTCTGACATGGTGGAGACTGGCATTGACACTGGTGTGTTTCAACTTGAGCTCACTCTGCCTTCTTCTGTCAATGGTAACCCGCTACAAGATGGGGATGTAGTGCTTTTGACATATCACCAACGCGCGGATTATTCTGGGCATCCACAAACAATAACACAATCAGTTGTTCTCAATTCTATACCTAGCTCCGTACCTAATTCCATCCCTGGGTACCAGCAATCAAATTCAGGTGCACAATCATCAGATCAGAGTGCAAACATAGGACAGTATTTCACGTTACAAGTTTATGCACCAAATTATAATTTGGATTCTCAAGTGCCAGACGATATTCCACTAAGCCTTGTTCAAGTCAATATGCAAGGTGTGAGTACCACGCTTGCAGATCCTGCATTTGATATTGGCACTGGCTCTCTGCGAGAGACTGGTGCAAATACTGATACATTTGCAGCAACTTTTAAGATACCAAGGTCAATCGACGGATTCCCAGTTGAGATTGGCTCTACTTTGGAATTTACATTTGGAGATAACTCACAACCAGTACCGTCAGAATCAAGCATATTTGTAAGAATTGGAACACACTACCAAAGTGCTGCACCGACAGTAGCACCACCGTCAAATGCTCCTGATGTTCGTAATGTTGTTATTCAAACTACAAGTACTACTGGAACTCGTGTAGATTTTCTTAATTTCACTGTACTTCAAGGACTAGTAGGCCCAGACTGTTTTCCGTCATCTGGCTCACTCTTTCCTATTGGTACAACAACAGTTACTTGTTCTGCAACAAACCAAGATGGAAATTCTGTTTTAAGGTCATTTTCTGTAACGTTACACCAAGAAAACATCCTAATTCCTTCTTGGGTGAAAAATCTGACAGGTTTTTGGTGTAGTGGAAATATCCAAGATAGTGATTTTAAGGCAGCACTTCAGTTCCTTGATTCAAATAAAATAATCTCTATACCTGAATCGCAGGGTCAAAGCTTGTCTGTTGATAAATCTGGCATCTGTGCATGGTCTGAAGGAAACACTACTGGCAGTGATATTGCACAATTGTTTTATCCGCTTCTCCGATAGGATTTAATTCTGTAGTCGCAAAGTCTATCTATGAAAGCCACTTTTGGTGCTGGATGTTTTTGGTGCGTTGAGCATGAATTCCAAAAGATCAAG
The DNA here is from genome assembly GCA_028867755.1 of Nitrososphaerota archaeon. Lineage (GTDB taxonomy): Archaea > Thermoproteota > Nitrososphaeria > Nitrososphaerales > Nitrosopumilaceae > Nitrosotalea. The sequence goes on along the minus strand of JAGWFT010000001.1, from coordinate 1,208,119 downwards.
GGCGTGACATCAACAGCTGTGGGATACATGGGAGGTAGCATGAAGAATCCCACCTATGATGATGTTTGCACCGACCAAACCGGGCATGCCGAAGTGGTACAGGTTGAGTTTGATCCCTCTGTTATATCATATGCTAATCTATTGGGTGTCTTCTGGAATTCTCATGACCCTACCTCGATGAACAGACAAGGCCCTGATGTAGGCACTCAGTACAGGTCAGTGATATTCTGCCACGATCAGGGACAAGAAAAAGAGGCAATACAATCAAAAGAACAACTCCAAAATTCGGGAAATATTAAAAAGAAGATTGTAACCCAGATACTGCCAGCCCACGAGTTCTACAAGGCAGAGGAATACCACCAGCAATACTATACAAAATGCGGTATTGTGTAACTTTACTGAATTTACTTTCTAAATTAATTTCATAGTTTAGTCTCTGGCTTGGTGCCAGATCCATTTTATATCTGAGTTACTATTCGTTCTGTAATTGAATTGGAAAAGGTTTGGAAGATTGCTCCTATTTTTTGGATTAATTGGAATGGGTGCGTTTATTTTTCTCAACATGGATCTTGCACATCGTAAAAGAGATCTCTATACCCTATTTGCGATATCGTTAATATTTTTCATATCTGGATGGGTCGGTCTTTTTAGGTACTCTAGGTTTTGGACAATGTTAGAGTAGTATCCTGATGCCTAAAGTTTGTTGTATCTCATATCTGTCTCCGAGCCAAACTCTTATGGCTAAAAGTAAGGTTAATCGATAAAATTTTGATAAAATTAAGAGTATATTAATAATAAATTAGTCAATTAAAATTTAATTTATATTTTTTTAAATGAATTCTTAAATATGATGAAATTTATTATGCTACATGTTCGTAAAGCCACTAAGAATGGCTTAACGCAGCGTGGCCCTGTAGGAGCTATTGTGCGAACCAAACGCAAAGGCGTTGTTCAAATGGAGGTAATCTCCAAGTGTCCTACATTAGGGGGCCACGCCTTTTAATTAATACCTAAAACTTGGTCTTGTTCGTTTGGCAAATATCCATATTGCTATGACTATGCCAGAAGCTCCACCAACTCCGGCAATTACTAAAACTACAAAAATTGATGTGTACAAGCTAAGTGTTGTTATGTTAAACGCATACGAGTTTACATCACCAGTATGCATATCAAAAAGGGTAATTCTAAACACGTGATTTCCAGGCTCTTGAAATACATAATCCACATCCCATATTCCCGGATAATTATCTGGCGGAAATTCTTTTGTCAATTCATCATCATGATAGATCTGCAAACCCATTCTAATTTTGTCAACTTGGGCACCATTTTGGTCTAACACTAGAAAGTGAATCTTTGTATCCTTTCCTATGTCAGGTACCGAAGGAGTTGTGGATACCTCAACTTGATAGTTGCCAACTTTTGCAGCATCTGTACTAAACGGCGGATGCATTATCTCATAAGTAACAAGGCCTACAAAGAAACTAAAATAGACTACTAAAAGCAGATATTTTTTTTGCACTGTGTGGGTTAGGCAGTTTTAGTATATTATATTTGGCTATGTTTTCGTACCTGTCTTTGAACCAAGAACAGAACCTTCGAGACACTAATAAAGAAAGTATGATATGAATTTTCAAGGAATGTCAATTTGATATCTAAAAAAAGAGTCGCAATAATGGTAATAATAATTGGTATTGTTGCGGTATGTGCTGTATCACAAAAAATAAACATTCAACAAACTGAGTCTGTCCTAAACACAACACCAAGTGAGAATCCATATCTGAAGGAATATTCATTGCCTGATAATACTGCGCCTAACGGACTGATTGTAGACAAACAAGGAACAGTATGGGTCACATCTTCCAAATCTGATTTGCTTTACAGCTTTGATCAAAATTCAGAACAGCTAAAAAGTTATGAGATAAAAGATGGTAATACTTTGTACCAGAATCCTGGCCAGAATACTACTATGGTGTGGACTGTAGTTTCAGACAAAGATGGAATCATATGGTTTTCACCGCTAGGAACTAAATCAGTTTGGAGGTTTGACTCTACTACTGGCAGTTTTCGCTCTATTTCTTCGGCAACAGGGTCTGCATTTCAAATGAAGGTAGATTCAGGCAGTGGTAATGTGTGGTATACCACACTGAGTGGAAATACCTTAAATGTCATAGAAAAAAATGCTAATGCACAAACTGGATACCAAACATCTGCCTTTGACACTGGAAATGAAACTGCACCGGCAGGACTGTTCTTACAAAATGATTTGTTATGGGTAACAGAGATAACAACTCAAAAGATTATTGAGTATAATATAGAACATGAAAATGGCACTGTGACTAGAATTGCAAAAATAAAAGAAATTCCAATAGATAACCAGACACAACTTTCATCGCCGACAGATGTTATTGTTAACGGTGATTCGATGTGGTTAACAGAGCATGGCACAAGTTTCCTTACAGAATACGACCTTGCGACTAACCAGGTCATACGATATCCAACCTCACAAAATGTGTATCATGCGACAACTTTGCCATTTTGGATAAGAGGTGTTGACAATGGTACAGGTTTGTGGTTCAATGAACACGAAGGAAACAAGGTTGCATATTTTGATACAGTAAACAAAACCATGATAGAATATGAGATTCCATCTAGGCCCAAAGATGGTTATCTGACATATCCTCTTAACATAGCCACAGATCCTCGTGACAACATGATACTGTGGTTTTCTGAATGGAATACTGATAAAATGGGAAAGATTGATGGACATGTGCAGGTGCCTTTCTCCATATCTGCAGATACAAACAAAGTTGTCCTAAGCCCAGATGCCTCAAAAGAAGTATCTGTAAATCTAAAGATTACAGGCCAGAGTCCCTACAGCACAAACCATGTATTTCTAAATGCATCAAGCTCTATGGTTTCTAATGCCGGGTTTGAGAATATTGATGTAAAACTATCCCCTGATACCATTGATCTTTCTTCTAGCCATGGTGCGCAACTTGTTTTGAGAAACTATTCTGCCCCTCCTGGTAACTATACACTAGGGATTAGTGCATCTGATGGGATTGTAACAAAAACGATCTTTCTTGATCTTGTCATTCCAAAGAGCTAGTCTTAGTCTAGTTCTTGATGTTCTTAAAATTCTTCAGACAAAAATCTTCTTCTTTATTGCATAGTCCTTTATCTCGGACAGTCTTAATTCGTCCACAATGAAATGTATATAGTCTTCTTTGTATTGTGGTAGCATTTTCTTTTCTCCACTCTTAGGATCATCGTATTCGTCATCTGGAGGCCCTCTTCCAAGCAACTCATCGCATAATGTCTTCAAGTGAACCATGTCAAATTTTTGCAATAAAGCATATTTTGCAGGCAATTCTTTTTCAAATATCTTGTCTTCTTTCTCGATTTCTTCTTTTATCTTGTAAATCTCTTCTAGATTTTTACTAGGGTTATCAGATTTTTTATCGCCAAATATTTTTCCAAAATTCATTTATTTTGAGAACTCTTTTCTTGCAGAATATAACTCATTAAGATCATTCTAACTTGTATTATTTTGGGTTTTTGTGTGCTTTTGCTATGATGAGAAGAATGTTTGCTTTATTTAGCTAAAAAAGCCTTGGCGTCTCAACAAAATTCTATGGCAGGCAAGAGCAGACATTCCTATTGATAACATAATCACTCCTATTAAAAGCGTCCAAAATTCTATATCTTGCCAAATCATGATGTGATTTGGATATATTTCTGAGACTTTGGTATATGCTAGAATCAATAATCCACCTATTGCTATAAGAAAGTCTGTATTGTGATTACACCAGTTAGCTATACTTCTTTTTTGAATTCCTATCATTTTTCAATTCCATTTCATTGGCTTTGAGGATATTGTGTATTATATACTGGGGAATATCTGAACCTTCGGCATCAAACTCACTTGTTTTCGGTAGGTACAGGACTGTCATACGATATCATTATTGTAAATGATTGATAACCATGTCTGCTAATTTCTGAGTAACTTTTATCTTTACATTATCTGAACCGACGTTATAGGTTGACAAATTTAAATAAGATTCTACCGTATTGATAGTATGTCTCAACTAATTGAGGCAGAATACGATGAGTTCTTAGAAGATATAAAAAATAGACTACAAAAAATTGAGCCTGAACTTGCCATGCAAGCCATGTACTACGAAAGAAAATTCACTGATGTTGAGCCTCATGCAGAAATTGTTGTTGAATACAAACATGGGGTGGATTTGGACAAAAAGCAATTTACACTTGGCCAAAAATATGGCTTTGAGATGGCAAAAGAAAACAATCACAAGTTAAGAGTTGTCGGACTGATGACACTTGACACAATTTATGAAATATCCCGAGATAAAGACACAGAAAAGATCAGTGGAACAGTCTCGTGCGCCTCATACTAGGAAATGGATCTAGTAATTTGATCTCTACTGTATGGCATGGGTGGCATTTTTTCAATTTTTCCTGCGTAGAGGATGTAATTGGTATATATGGTACTAAATTGTACCCATACCAGTGCCGCAAACAAAACCGATCGTAGATATCGTAAATGTTGTTGCCTCTGCTTCCGTCGATCAAAAAATCGATCTTGTTGAAATCACAAAAACATTTCCGGATGTGGAGTACCACCCAGAGCAATTTCCAGGATTGGTCTTTAGATTAAAATCTCCAAAGACTGCAACACTAATCTTCAGTTCAGGCAAGATGGTCTGTACTGGTTCTAAATCTGAAGATGCAGCTATCAATGCAGTAAGAACTGTAGTTCAAAAACTTCGAAAAGGCAAGATAAAAATCAAAAATGATCCTGAGATAACCATTCAAAACATTGTGGCATCTGTAAGCCTTGGTGGCAAAGTACATCTTGAAAGAGCTGCACGCAGTCTTCCAAGAAGCATGTATGAGCCAGAGCAATTTCCAGGATTGATACATAGAATGCTTGACCCAAGATCAGTCGTTCTAATCTTCGCGTCTGGTAAACTAGTCTGTACTGGCACAAAGAAAGAATCTGAAGTATATAGGGCAGTTCATAATTTGCATACTCTTCTAGAAGAGAAAAAACTAATGGAATACGAGTAGATTAGAAATTTCTCAAGTCTTTTCATTCTTTATATTGCAATCAAACTGTATCTTGATTTTCTGTTTTTGACGCTTGTCTTTTATTTGATATGTAACTTCCACCAAATGATATTGCAAGATTGATGGCAAGTGATATCACAGCAATGTAAATTGTACCAAAAGTTGTATTGAAAAGTGATACTGTTAGAGCCCCAAAATTATTTACATCTTCTACCATGTAAATTCCAGAACTTATTCCAACAAGCAAGCCTATGATGAGCGGAATTTTTTTCAGAGACTTGACGTATAAACCGCAAAGAACTGCTGGCAATATCTGTGCAATCAATATTCCGCCAAGTAGTTGCAAAGATATGGCATATGTTGCAGGGACTACAAAAACAAACCCAAGCGCTAGGAATTTAAAAGCTGTTGATGATATTTTGGTAATTCGAATCTCTGAACTAGCTTTCATGTTTGGCTTTAATTCTTTTATTATATTTCTTGTAAGCAAGTTTGCTTGAGCCATTGCCATTATCGCTGCAGGTACAAGGCCGCCAACAAAAATTCCAAGTAATGCAATACCTGCAAACCATCCTGGCATTGTAAACATTATCAGAGATGGCACAACTAATACTCCACGTGAACTTTCTGGAAATCCTGAAAGGAAATTCATTGCATTAGGAACTGCAAATACTAGTATGCCCATCAATGCAAGTACTGCAAGTCCGACCCCATAGAGAGGAAGCAGGGCTGTACTCGTACGAAGCTTTTGAGCACTCTGAGCACTTAGCACACCATTTATTGCATGAGGATAAAGATAGAGTGCCAATGCACTGCCAAGAATTAGTGTTGCATAGGCAGGCATCAAAGACGAAGGAAGAGTAACATAGTTTGCCTTTACTTGACTGAAAGCATGTTGGAATCCACCGATACTAATTGGAACTATTATGATTACTGCAATAACTGTAACCCAGATCAGGATATCCTTGAACACGGCTGTAAGTGTGGCTCCGCGTAGGCCGCTTGTATATGTGAAAGCAGCCAAGATGATAAAAGAGATCAAAAGCGAAATTTCCTCTACAATTTGGGCATTGGCGTAGCCTGCAAGCATAACGGTCAAGACTGCCCTCATACCTATTATCTGAAGTGCTATGTATGGCAATTCTGCAACAATGCCAGTGATGGCTATCATTATTGCAAGTGTGGTGCTGCCAAACCTGTCCTTGACAAAATCTGAAGCTGTAATGTATCCTTTCTCTCTTGCCAGAGTCCACAATCTTGGCATGGTTACAAGTGCCACTGCAAAAGTCAGCATGACATATGGTATTGCAAAAAAATAGAGTGATCCCTTGGCAAAAACTCCAGATGGAATGGCAACAAAACTATATGCTGTGTAAAGGTCAGCTCCTATGAGAAAGAAAACCAACGTAGTACCAAGCTTTCTTCCGGCAAGGGACCACTCGTGTACGTGATTGAGATCTCCTCTTCTCCAATATTTTCCGTAAAATCCTAGTGCAATAAACAAAATAAAAAGAGAAACAAATGTGATGATTAGTTCTGAGCTAATCATTTTGCTTTCCTCTTATGCGTGCAAAAGCAATGTAGAAACCTGCTGATGCAAATAACCAAAAAGTTTGGAACCAGTAAAAAAACGGCATTCCTAAAAACTCTGGTGACTCTCTGTTATAGATTGGAACTCCAAGATTGACAAATGATGGAATTAGAATAAGCAATGCAAGTATCACGTACCTTGTCTTGACTAGCATACCCCATGTTGAATTTGATGGTAGAGATATAAGGATTGAGAATTGGTTTGAGGTCTCTTGCGATGTTTGACTATATCTTGATCTTTTTGCCTATGGCAATCATGAACATGGTGTTTTTGTTGTTAGCGTGAGGCAAGAAAAACTCTGTCACCTCATCGTCATAAAACGTAAGCCCAGTAGCTCCGATGTGAAGAGCATAAGCGGCAAGATACATTTTTCCGCCCATTATGCTTGCATCCATCTGTGCCACTCTGTACCCTCGATTACCAAAACACTCTAAAACTTTCTGAAGATTTGTCATAAAAAATATCACAACAGCTGCATCATATGGTAAATTTTGGTCAAGACCCAAATGTCCTGACACGTCTCTGAAATCTCCTTTCTTTAAAAGTTCTAACGATCTGTGCTCTTTGTTGTAAAAGTATGAACCCTGCTCTAGTCCGTCTACGGCATTTGCAATCAAGTAAATGTCATTGATGTTTTTACTCTCTTCAAAGTCTGCAATGATTCCATTTGTGGACCTTTTCAGTATGGTTGATAATTGTTCAAGCGATATTGAATCACAGGAAAATTTACGTGTGGATCCACGCCTGAAAATGATAGATTCTAGGCTGTCATCTACTGTAATTTCTTCTTCCAGAGTAGTCGATGTTGGATTTTTTTGATGTGTTTCTAGGGCCATCTCTTTTCTCCAAGATCTAACTTCTTGATAGTTTTCCAGAGACGATGATTCTTGCATGTCATTGATGGCAGAAAACTCTCTGTCATACTCTGATGACACTTGCTCTGCAATCTTGCCTAGTGGTGGCGGCTGTGGAATTTCATTATCAGCATGACCAAGTGATAAAATAGCCAACGCTGCTTCCTTTTTTGTATCAAGACCAAGAAATGAATTTATCTCTGAATCAACAAAACCAAGTATCAACTTGTATGGAATTTTCTGTGTATTTGAGATTGCAAGAGCATTTGAAAGAATTGTCCCACAATCCCAAAATGCATGACGATATTCTCTTGCTTGATATTTGACAGAGTTTCTTGAAAATATGTCAGTGAAGACCAACATCAAAGGTGTGCTAGACGTAAAGGACTCGCCTGCTGTTGCATTTATGATAGTTCTGCGATAATCACCTTTTCTTAATACTGTAAGGGTGAGATTTTGTGGGTCAAAATGGTATACTCCTGCCTCAAGTCCTGGAATATCAGAGCATATGATGTAGATCTCGATATGGTAAAGTGCACCTGTACATGATGCTGCTCGAAATTCTATCTCGCCTAGAGTGGGAAATTTGAGAGTTTTTGTAATTCCTCCTGAGAAGAAAAGTATCTTTGAGAGCACATGTATATCAGGAATAAAATTTGTTTTTTCTTTTTTGATTTTGTCTGAGATTGCATCAAGGGCAGAAACTGTGCTTTGTTGTTTATCAAGTACAATCTTGATCTGAACAGCATCTCTGTAAAACTTGAATGGTGTAGGTCTATTTGTTGGATGGTACAAGTGGGCTCTATTAAGAAGTATTCCGTTTGGATGTTTTGTTCCATCGTGATATTGCCATGCTGCATCAATCTCATAATTTTTCAAGTGTCATGACCTATGAGAATGCAATCCTGAAACTATCTTAACATTCCCACAAAAAGCAAGATTATTACATGTTATAACGCATGTACGCTTTGTGGAAGTCAACGAGGAAATAATGGAGCAGATAGTGCAAATTCCTAACCTAAAATGTGCTTTACACATTGATGAAAAGATTTTCAATCTTCAGAATGTTTCTATCGTAAAGTCAAAAATTCCTGTACGAAAACCAACCACTAGAGGGGGAGTATACTTTACTGATACCACTGCTTACAAGATACGGGCTGCAACTAACGATCTATCCATAATATCTCTTCTACCAAGTCTCATGTTGGGACCAAGCACCGAGTTCAAACCTGTCAAAGTTAAGACAAGTGTGTTACTTGGCAGCGAACACAAGGATATCATCCTTGTATCTCATATCGCAAACACTGTAAACACAAAGACTAGCATAGAACTAAACCTAATAGTGGATGGAACAATTCTGTAACTGTCACTAGGCCAAACTATCTTATAATGTACAACAAAGATTCTATGCATGAAAAAACTTCTCTATGTTCTTTTGATCTCAGTTTTTGCTGTATCAGTATCTCATGCTTTTGCAGATTCTAATCCTACTGGATTTACAAACCCTGCAAGTATCAGCTCTCCTAACAGCAATTCCACGTTGCCTCAACTGGTAGCTTCAGGAAACAACGTGTATGTTGGATGGGTGTATGATGCGGCCGGAAAATACGGTGTGATGCTTGCAAAAAGCAATGACGGCGGTGCTTCCTTTGGAAACAACATCAACCTAGAAAACATAAACTCTGGGGCTATGGATAATCTAAGAATTGCAGAGTCTCAAGGCAAAGTATATGCAGTCTGGCAATCTTTTCTAGCAAACAAATCAAGTGTTGTATTTGCAAAAAGCGATGATGATGGAGCAACTTTTAACCGTGCAATTGGAATCAGCGACATTTCTAAAGACTCGGCTTTTCCACAACTTGCAATATCTAATAACCATGTTTATGTTACATGGATAGAAAGAACCACAGGCGACGTTACTAACGTAATTTTTGCAAAAAGTGATGATGACGGTGCTACGTTTGGAATGCCAACTACCATAACTAGTCATGGCGGTAATTCTGGAATTCCAAAAATCTTTGCTACTGAAAACCATGTCTACTTGATATGGGAAGATAACAGTGAAAAGAATTTTGATGTGTTTCTAAGTAGTAGTAACGATTCTGGAACTACCTTTGGTACTATGACAAATGTTAGTAATGATAAAGGAGATTCTGGGGCTCCACAAATGACGATAAATGGAAATAACGTCAACGTAGTTTGGATGGATAATACTTTTGGAAACTTTGACATCTTATTTTCAAAGAGTACTGACGGAGGGGTAACATTTACAAAACCAGTTAATGTGAGCGGAAACCAGCAAGATTCAGGATATCAACAATTTGTTGTTGTAGGAGACAAGATTTACGTAGCATGGACTAGTGCTATATCAGACAAAAACTATGATATTCTTTTTGCAAAAAGCACTGATGGAGGACAAACGTTTGGAACTCCAATTAACATAAGTAGCAATCCCGGCGCGTCTGGCTGGCCACAAATATCTGTGGATGGCAATAATGTGTACACAAGCTGGGTAGACAACACTGCAGGTCATTATGATATTTACATATCTAAAAGTGCAGACGATGGAAATACCTTTGAAGCTCCCATTGATGTGAACAGTGGCACATCTGGCTCGTGGTATAACATAATGGCCACATCGTCAAATACAGTATACTTAGCATGGCAGCAGGCCAATCCCGGAAGTAACGATATCATGTTTGTAAAAAGCACTACGTTTGTTCCAGAGTTTGGCTCTATTGCACCAATCATTCTTGTAATCTCTATCATATCGATAATTGCAATATCGGCAAAGAACAAGCTAAGATTTACGCCACGATTCTAAATCGAACTAAAATTATACTATCCTGTATTTTTCACCCATGAAAGATGAACAACCAGATTTTTTGTAGCTTACTGTAGAAACCGTGGAATTTTTTTGACTAGATGTGATATGGAGATTCTTCCAGGACCAATTGTTATTATTACTAGCGAAGCTGCAAGAAGTATTACTGGAAGCTCGGCACCATTTGGACCTATGAATTGTGATGCCTTGTCGATGTAAAATATTACGCCAAGCATCACAAGTGAGAGAACTGATGCAGAAATTCTTGTCAATACCCCAACGATTATCAAAATACCGGGAATAAATTCCTCCAAGGCAAAAAGATACTGCAGCTGTGTAGGAAGGCTCATCTGTGGTAGATAGGAATTAAAGCTAGGATCAAATTTAGCAAAGCCAGCTGCAATAAAGATCACACCTATTGCCAATCTTAGTCCAAAATGAGATATGTCGTGAAACTTACTTTGGCGTATTTCTGCATCTACCAAGATAATCTATTTTTTAAACGGGTCTAACTTAATGGTATGGCAATTCTATAGTACTGGTGTGATTAGTATCATACTCTATTTGGATTCTAAGAATTCGACTAGTCCACACTTTGTGTTTTTCATATTAAGGTCAACAAAGGCAATCCGTCTCTTGTCAAAACCTTCTACAGGTTTTACAAGTACGGTCGCTCCTTTTCTTGTCATGTCGTCTAGTTCCTTTTCTATGTCATCTACTTCAAAACATAGGTGATGTATTCCTCCACCCTTTGAGGCAAAGTCCATTATGGAAGAATCAGGTGACGAAGGCTCTATTAGTTCTAAAAATGGCTCTCCAATTTTTAAAAAACACACGTTTACCTTTCTACTTCCTACAGGTGTAGGCAAACTGATGCTTTGAAAGTTCATGTATCTTTTTAGTTCTCCAAGGGAGGCTTGTATGCTTGGTACTACAACACCAATGTGGTGCAATTTCATGATCTTCTCAAGTACGAGCAATAGAATAAGCTAGCGAAAGGGTATGGCTCTGTTTACTTTTATATTGATATCAAAATCAACAAAAGACGTGTTAGAAAAACTAGTCAGGGATTCAAAAGCGCTTGAAAAAGCCATCTCTGGAGAGGAACTCTCGTATGATGATGGCCTTGAGCTAATGTCTTACGATAATCTTTACATGTTGGGTGCTGCAGCCGACTTGGTACGACAGAAGCAAAAAGGAAAGACTGTAACTTTTACTGCATCTTATTATCTGAATTACACAAATGTTTGTGCTGCAAGCTGTCAGATGTGCGCATTTTATAGAAAAGGAAATGAAAGCGATGCTTATACGCTAACGCCGCAAGACATCGAGGCTAGAGTTGGCAAGGCAAAAGAGATGGGCGCAACAGAGGTGCACATTGTTGGTGGTTTTCATCCTGAACTGCCTTTAGAATATTATGAAGAAATGTTCAGGACAATAAAAAAGAGTCATCCTGAAATGAACATAAAGGCTCTAACTGCTGCAGAGATATTCTTTTTATCAAAACTGACAAAAAATTCTGTAAAAGAAATACTTGAAAGATTCAAGGCATCTGGGCTTGATACTATGCCTGGTGGTGGTGCAGAGCTGTTTCATCCAGAAATTCGAAATAAGATAGTAAGAGGAAAATGTTCTGGACAAGAGTGGCTTGATACAATTGAGCAGGCGCACAATTTAGGGATAAAGAGCAACGCTACCATGCTTTTTGGCCACATTGAAAAACCAGAACATATTATAGATCATTTGGTAAAATTAAGAGAGGTCCAAAAAAGAACGAGCGGCTTCATAACTCTAATTCCTCTCAAATTTAGTCTAGAAAACACGGAACTTGAAAAAGAAGGTCTTGTAAAATCTGAGAGCCCGTCAACATATGATCTTAGAGTCATTGCTGTCTCAAGGCTAATGTTGGCGCAGCAACTAGACAACATATCTGTCTACTGGGTTGCACTGGGAAAGAAACTGGCTCAGGTGGCACTAACTTATGGTGGAAGTGACTTGGTAGGCACTGCATTTTCTGAAGAGATATACCGTGCAGCTGGCAAGGGAACCAACTCTTCTATCTTAGAGCTTGCAAACATGATAAAGGAAATTGGAAGAGACGCGGCACAACGAGACACACTCTTCAATATATTGAAAAAATTCTAGACCTCTGCAGGTTTTTGTGTAACTGGTTTTCCAACCCCGCCCTTTTTCCTGCGCCTCAAGCCAAAGCTGATAAGTGTTATGAAAAATCCAAGCCCTGCTACCATCTCAGAAATGTTTGTCAGTCCAATGTTTACTGCTTGGGCTTGATAGAAAGCATTCGTCTCCTCTTCTGTCATGTTAGGTGTACTCATAGGTATGACGCTGTTAAAGTAAAACCATGACAATCCACCTGCTGCAAGCATTGCAATGCCAAGAAGAAGTATTCGCTTGTCCATCGCTGTATTTGTAACTAGTGTGTATCTCCTAATTAACCATTAATGATCAATTTTGTCTTATGCAAATCTTAGATCAAATTCCGGAATGAGCCCTTTTTCTATTCCGAGTTGAAATAGACTTCGTGTTGCATGCTCGCCTAGTATTCCCATCTCAATTGTGATATCATTGACATACATGCGGACAAATCTTTCAATAAGGTCTCTTGGCTGTCCTCGGCTGTACTGCATTGCATAATCTAGTGCATCACTAACGCGCGCCATTCCATAAACAATTGACTCTTTGAAAAATGCATCAAATTTTTTTATCATGTCAGGACCAAAATGATTGCTCATTACATTTACCCCAAGCGGAACTGGAAGACCTCCTGTGCTATTTCGCCACCACTCGCCTGCATCCATTATTTTTACAAGCTTGTTTTGCTCATACGTTATCTGGGTCTCATGTATGACAAGCCCTGCATCTACATCGCCTCTTAAAACAGCGTCTGGTATGTCACTGAATTTCATCTCAACGTAATCAAACTTGCCAATCATCAACTGTAACAAAAGAAATGCAGATGTCATCTTTCCAGGAATTGCTATCTTGGAGTGACGTAACTTATCAGGTGAAATGTCTTGCTTTGAAATTACTATTGGGCCATAACCCTTGCCAAAACTTCCCCCACTTCGTAATATGGTGTATTCTTTGAGGTATGCGCAAGCATGTGCGGAAACTGCTGTGACATCAAGCTCGTGGTTTAGGGCTCGCTTGTTCAAAGTCTCGATATCTTCTACGACATGTTTGACTGTAAAGTGTGGAGATGTGACCTTGTCAGTAAGCATTGCATAAAACATGAATGCATCATCAGAATCTGGAGTATGGCCAATTGTTATTTCCATAAGGTAGGATTTTTGGCCCTATTATAAATATCCAAGTCATGTGTTCTGTCTCTGCATTTGAAAAAGAAACAATGCAAGCCCTAAAACTAAAAAATCCTCAGTAACAAGTTTTGTTTTTTGTTTTGGGTTGACATCATTACATACAAAGAAGAAATGCAAGAAAGATTGTTTCTTTATTGAAGAAAAAAGACTGAAACATCAGTTCTTCTATGATCTATTGATGAATTGTGTAATTCTTAACGTTTAATAGCGGCTAGAAAAGGATTTAGCTAAAACATGAAATTCAAGGCGACTGACCAGATTCTCAAAATTATTGGAGATAAGAAACTTATCAGAAATTTTGGTGTGATAGCTCACGTAGATCACGGCAAGACCACCATGAGTGACAGTCTTCTTGCATCAAGCGGTATCATCAGCCCATCTGTGGCAGGCCAAGCCCTTGCACTTGATTCTATGAAACTAGAGCAAGACAGACAGATGACAATTGTTCAGGCAAATGTTACTTTACTTTATGAAAAAGATAATCAAGAATATGTCATTAACATGATTGATACTCCAGGACACATTGACTTTACAGGTCGTGTAACTAGAAGCCTTAGGGCAATCGATGGTGCAGTTGTGGTATCAGATTCCGTAGAAGGCATCATGACACAGACAGAAACAGTAACTCGTCAAGCACTAGAGGAGAGGGTCAGACCAGTACTTTATATCAACAAGATTGACCGTCTCATAAAGGAGCTAAGACTGCCTCCAGAAAAGATGCAAGAATGGCTACTTGAGATTATTACCAACTTTAATAGATTAATTGAGATTTATGCAGAGCCCGAATACAAGGACAAGTGGAAGGTAAGCATTCAGGATGGCAGTGTCTCATTTGGTTCTGCAAAGGACAAGTGGGGATTTAATGCAGATGTAATGAAAAAGAAAGGAATATCATTCAAAGACATCTATACTGCATATTCTGAAGGGGGCGATATCAAGGCCCTTGCAGAAAAGGCTCCACTATATGACGCAGTTCTTGGAATGGTAGTAAAGCACCATCCTCCGCCTGATGTTGCACAAAAGTACAGAATTCCAAAAATATGGAAAGGCGACCTTGAATCTGATATCGGAAAGGCATTGCTAAACTGTGACGATAATGGTCCTGCTATAATGATGATTGTAAACATGACAGTTGACCCAGCTGCAGGTCCTGTTGCAATAGGAAGATTATTTTCTGGAAGAATAAAAGACGGTGATAGAATTCATATCATTGATACAAAGCGAGAAGGAAGAATCCAGTCTGTCAACTTTTTCATGGGCAACCAAAGAGAGATGGTGGGCGAGCTTGCAGCGGGAAACATTCCAGCGCTTCTCGGACTGGAACATGCAAGAGCAGGCCAGACAATATCTACAGTGCCAGGTGTTCATACATTTGAGGGAATCCAGTATGTGTCAGAACCAGTTGTGCAAATTGCAGTAGAGCCAAAGCATCCAAAAGACTTGCCAAAACTAGTCGAGGCATTAAACAGAATTACAATTGAAGACCCCAACTTGGTAGTAAAGATAAACGAGGAAAGCGGAGAGACTGTGATTGCTGGCATGGGTGTGCTTCACCTTGAGATTGCAACTGCACTGATTGCTGATGCCAAGGTGGATATCGTTACTTCGCAGCCCTTGATCAATTACAGAGAGACAATTCGAGGATCTGCAGGACCCATCATGGCCAAGTCACCAAACAGACACAACAAGATATTCATGAAAGTCGAACCGCTCGACGAGAAAGTTGCCGAGATGATACGAAACGGAACACTAAACGAGTACAAGGACAAAAAGGAAGTACAGAAAATATTGAAAGATGCTGGCTGGGATGGAGATGATGCCAAGCGTGTAATGAGATTTGATACTAGAGGAAATGTTATGGTTGATGGCACAAAAGGTGTCCAGTTTGTTCAGGAATCAACTGATTCCATACTGTCAGGATTTGATGATACCATGAAGGAAGGACCTTTGACAAGAGAACAGGTAAGAGGATGCAAGTTTACATTCCACCATTTTGTTCCTCACGAGGACCCGGCACACAGGGGTCTTTCACAACTAGGTCCTGCATCAAGACGTGCATGCATGGGGTCCATGTTGCTTGCCCAGCCTGTACTGCTAGAGCCAACACTTGGAATCGAGGTTAGAATACCACAGGAACTAATCGGCAACGTTGCAGGTGTGATATCAGGAAAGAGAGGAAAAGTGTTAAACATGGAGCAAAAAGGTGTTGTAAATATTATAACAGGAGAGATTCCTGCATCTGAGACATTTGACTTGTCAGAGATAATGCGTGGACAGACTGCCGGAAAAGCAATGTGGAACACGCACTTTAAAGCTTGGACGCCAGTTCCAAACTCTATCTTGCCTACTATAATAGGTGATCTTCGCAAGAGAAAGGGTCTGAGCCCAGAGCCTCCGACAGCAGACGAGTTTGTGGATAAAGAGTAAAAATGGTTTACCCCCTTTTTACTCGTAGAAACATGCTGTTGTCGTAAAGGTTATGGTTTAGAAGTTCTGCTACTTTACAATGGGTAAAGTTGAGATCACAAATGAATTGAAAGGATCTCTTGGCGAATGCTATTACAAAGAATATTGTGCACAACGTGGATGGGCATACACATCTTTAGAACAAATTTACAAAAATAAGATTCAAAATGACAGATTGGAATTCAAGTTTGGATTTGAAAGAATAATGGTAAAAATTCCTTCGGAACTAAGAAATGAAATCCAAAGTTTGGCAGTACCATCAAACAACAGTGAAGCAAATCCCTCATTTGTTTATGATTTTCTTGCTTGCAAGGCATATGAGAGTGATAATCCGAGAATTCTTGATGATGTAAAAGCAGAGGATTTCAAATGGGTAGAGGTCAAGACTGGAAAAAGTAGACTAACTCAAAACCAGTATGGAAATTCAAAAAATGTAACGATTCCGCTTTTAATATGTAGAATTCCAAATGTCACTGATTCTCCTGAAGATGTAGAGATATTTTGGAATACAGTACGGCAGGATTACGAGATGTTGGACGAAATGGATGACTCTCAATGGTAAAACAAGAACCTGTGAATGTAAATGTACAAACCATTCTTTGTTTGCTACCGTATGTTTGGATTTATGCATTTTATAGAATTGAAAAGCTTGTGTTTGGACTGATTTTCATACCCATAACATTGGCATCTAGCATAGTTCTTCAAATAATTTTTCCATGGCCTTATGGTCTAATTGGTGGTTTGGTGATTTTCATTATACTTCCAGTCCCTTTCATTAGGAAATGGTCAAACGAATGGAATAAGAAATTTTCAGATTACTAATGACTCTCAAAGGTAAGAAAAACCATTACAACGTCAAACTTTGTCTCATTCTGTAAAACAAAGACATCATTTGCAGTATGTAACTTACTATTACACAATGGATCCTATCTTGTTTATCACGATCTATTTTCCAAATGTGGAAATCAGTCTTTCTTGTTCCAGTTTTTGCATTCTTGTGCATCATTCCTACAAATGTCTGGTCTCAACAAGAATACGACAAAATAACCACACATTTTCCTCTTGTGGTACCAAACAATAACCCATTACTAATCAAGATTGTTGCAAACCAGCCAGTATCTACTGATAAAATTAACATGCTAAAAGAAGCCATATTCTCAACAGGTTCTTATGAGCACGATGGAAAGTTGGTCTTCATAGGTTGGGAAGGAGTACTGCTCAAGGCCTCTGCTAATCATCATTTATTTTTTGTTCCAGAGAACATCAAGATAACAAACTCGTCTAATGATATATCTCAGATAACTATCATATTGACAACAGACAAGAATGAACTAGGATATTCTGGTCTGACTACGTTTACTCGAACGGGTGAAATGGTAACAAACGCACGTATCGTTATATTTCAAGTAGATCATCTTACCGATGAAGAATTTGGTGCGGTAGTAAGACACGAGTTTGGTCATGCATTGGGTCTTGGGCACTCTACCTTGTATGGTGATATCATGTACCCAGAGGTTGATCCAACTATCTCGCAAATTTCAGAATGCGATGAAGGTGCACTTGAAGCGCTATACGATGGTCAGGTTTCAAGCTCGTATCAAGAAAGTGTCAGCTGACATTAGTCTGCCTGCTCTGCGAAAACACATCAACACTACGTTATAGAATGCGTTATGATTTGTTGAAGAATCCTTAAAGTTAATGCTGACGTAATTATATTGTGAATAAATCGGTTATTGCGATATCAATAATTTCAGTATTAATTGGAATAGGAACTGCAATTGCTACAGTGCATTTCCTTGTAACGCCACATATGCCAGAACATTACATCCTACACTGTGTACAGCCTAGTATGCAATCAATTCCTCATATGAAATGGAATTGTTTCTATCTTATTCGATAAAAAAGAGTAAACTTGAGTCTAAAATGTAAAAAGAATCACTATGTTAAATTTCTAAAAAGGCCCTATTCCATTCTCTTGTAAATTGCTTTAAAATCCTCTGCAATTAGGTATGCGGTATTTTGAAGATGTGTGACTTCAGTCATGGTTGATTTTCCTCTAGCCATCTGCCTCATCTGTGTCATACACTTGTGAATATGATAATGATCAGGCGGATTATCATCTGACCATGTATGAAAACACTCTATAAAGTCAAGGCAAAAATTCAGGACTATTAATTCCCAGTCTTTGGTATTGATTGGATACCCTATGCCTAGAGCAAGTATGCGAAACTCATTACTTCTATCGATAAGAAGCATTTTCAAAGCTTGATGTGCTTTTCTTAAATCATAATTATCTAGCGCACTTGAACCTTGCATGATATAATTACACAGAAATCGTATTTTAAGGTGGGGCTAGATGGAGTCCATATTCTAAATTGCTTCGTAATTTATTGAGGAACCTTTAAGATCTGTATGAAATCTATGACTGTATGCAACGTGGTACAATCATCATGGCAATTGGTCTTGCTATGCAGGTTGTAAACTGGATACTCTCTTCAGCTTTTTCAAACGCAGCAAACTTCCAGTCTATAAAAGGTACCTTGGGAACTGTAACAATTTTTGGATGGCTGCTCTTTTTTGCAGGTTTTGGAATCAGACAACTTGACAAGAAAAAGTTAAAAAATTCCAAAAAAGGCGTTAAACTATAATTGATTTATAGCTGTAACAATTTGAATTGAATCTTTAAAACTAATTATACGATGCAAAAACCAAGTGTCAGAGCTTACCTCCGAGCGATTACAGACTCTAGCCCAACTTAATCGGCTAAACAATCATTCGCTACCTCCATGTTTATTATTTAAAATAGGCATGGAGACATATTTTTTAGATCCCAGCACCAAATCTTTTGCCTGTAGTCAGAAATCTCTAAAATGTTTGCAGTGCAATTCAATGCATACCTAGTGATTAAATTATATCGTGACTATTCGATCTTGGTACAAATGGCATCAAGTCGTAAGCATGATCTTTTGAACTTTTTTGGCATGAAAAACTCAAGAAAGCACATTCTTATCTGTATAAGATGCGGTTCTGATAGCATTGATAAAAAAGAAAATCTTATCATATGCAAAGAATGCGACAAGATTCTTTCGATAAAACACTAATCTACGTAATTAAGAAAACTGCTTGAAAAACTGTGCCAACTAACAGTTCAAACTAAAAAATAATTAGGATTTTATCTATGGGCCGCCATAACTGCCACTTAAAGCTGCTCCACTATTGTCTGAAGCAGATGTGGTTGTACCATAGTTTGAAACACTACATCCAGTCTGAAATGCATAACAATGTGCAGAGTCGTTTACAGTGTGTGCTGCATTGCTTACTCCTGTATACGTACCTGGCTGCTCCCATCCGGATCCAGCTGACATTGCAATTCCTATTGCGATCACACCGCCGACAAAACCGGCCAGTATAATTCCGATTGTTTTTGCAGACATGTTATGTAACATATCCGTAATTTGATTTAAGGATTTAGAGAGATGTCTTTGGTTTTTTTATTCTATCAAGTACAGTCACAAATCCGCCTATGACAAGAACAATTATCCCCCACTGGCTGATTGTATCTAGTTGGTTACTCCATGACAACATGTGATATTGGGCGTCTGCCATCATGGATGAGTGTGAGGGATTGATGGTGGGTATGCTGTTTACTATCCATTGTGAAAGAAAACGACCAATAACTAGCATTCCTGCGCCAGTTATCAGGATACCGTATCCACGTTTCATGGTATGGTATTCCTCATACAGATCATCGACACAAACAACGTATCCATGAACAACCGGGAATAGACTGACAATTCAAGGTTTCCGTCATTGCTTTGGTCTTTTATCTCACTTGAGGTAAATACGTGAATCTGAAGAATTTCTATTTTGTTTCTAGTTTTTTGATTGCGGCATTTAGAGTTGCAATTTGTTTTTTTAGTGTTTTTTCTCTCAGA
Organism: Nitrososphaerota archaeon; assembly: GCA_028867755.1. Lineage (GTDB taxonomy): Archaea > Thermoproteota > Nitrososphaeria > Nitrososphaerales > Nitrosopumilaceae > Nitrosotalea. Next base: position 1,188,017 of record JAGWFT010000001.1, on the reverse strand, counting down.
CTCCATCAAGAAATTTATTGACATTTGGATAATCTAGTGTGGTTTTGAAAAGATCTCTGGCAATATTTGGTGTGATAATGGCAGTGGTAATAACAGGACTATACATTGAAGTGTCCCAGTCAGCAAGAGGCCTCGAGTTTGCTGGAGGCGGACTAGGTCAAGTTAGTGCATCTGAAATAGATGTTAATTTGGCTGTGTGTAACCCGTCTTTTGTGCCTGTAACTGTTGAGAGCATAGAATCTGACATGCATGGTATCTCAAATGATTATGGTTCACTTGAGATGACAGGAAAAACCATCCAACCTTATTCCCAAGAAAAGTTACAGGGAACATTAAGTTTTGTAGACTTTGATGCCATGAAGACATTTGTCGATTGGACCATATCAAATGAAACTGGCACTGATTTTAATTCAACGCTTTTGATAAAAACCAAGGTGTTGGGGTTAATACCATATTCTTATGAGAAAAATTACAACCTTGAAGAATTTTCAAATCTTGTATTTGGAAAAGGCAAGTGGGATTGTCAGTTGACACAAAATTATGGAGATGTCAAGCAACAACTGATGCTGGTTCAAGCACGAATGTCTGTAGCAGGACTGTTATATTCAGGTAATATTGGAATGGGAGACAATTCTACCAAGTCTATTAATGCAACAAATTCTACAGGAAATAACCAGTCTTCGTTAGGGCAGTAGGGATTTAATTTCTCAGAACTAGTCTATCTTTATTTGGAATTTTCTAGCGTATTCTACGATTTCAGATTGATCAAAAAAGCCAACCATGTATGGGATGAATCGTTTCTTTATTATTTCAGGATCTGATTCGCCAAGAATTACTCTGTCATTATAGTCAATTGCGCTCATCTCTCTTTTATGTGTCTTGCAAAAATCATGTAACTGGCTTAGAGTAAATTTATCAAGAAGTTTTTTGTTGGTTTCGTGTTTATTCATGGATAAAATGAAACATATCTTATTTATGACGTTTATTGATGGTTTTATTATTGTATTAGTCTTCATCGTCATCTATTTCATAATCACTAGAATACAGTACAAACAACTTTCTATACATGCCTTTTTTTCTGTTATAGAGCACAAAGCTCATCAAATGATATTACGTCATCACAAGTTTTGGGCATTTCGCTAGATGTTATAAAAAATATGTAACAAGACTTGCCCTTCTGTCTCATGGCGTCTGTTCGTACAATGCCTGGCTCATCAAATGTAGGCGTTCCTTGTCTGTGGGGGGTAGATCGTTCAGACCATGGTGGTGAGTCTGAGTTCTTGTCTTCACAAACAAGAAAGTTCGCCGTGCTTGGAAATATCTTTTTTGTTTATATTAGTACTAGGACTGATTTATGAACAAAATTTTTATTCTATGAAACAAGAGGAATTTTTTAATAAAAATCAGATCGCAAATAAAACAAAAAAGGTGATTAGGTAAGATCTAAAACTCGATCTTTTCCTTTTCTTCTAGCAAAAACTTTTTTGATTTTCTTGCTCCTTTGAGATCAAACCAGCTTATCTTCAAAGTCACTTTCTTTCCCTTTACTTGGTCAATTACTATCCTATCAGCCATTTTGACAAGTTCACTTATTGTTTGATTTACCATTTCACTTCGCTAAAATATTTTTAAATTTATTTCTTAGGAATAATTTTTTTGATACTTTGAATTAAAGAAAATTCAACACAAGTAAAATTTCATCCATATAGTTTGGATTATTGTTAAATGTTACATAAAGTAGAAGTTTTTACATTTATACATGCTAAAATTAGTAATGTTATGTCGTGGAAGCCCAATTTAATGGAAGTTTTTGCAAACTAGATTTAGAGCTGAATGCTCTGAAAGGTGATACGCATTGAATATCTCAAAATGTTATGAGATTCTGGGTATAAAGTCAGACTCGTCTATGAAAGAGATACAGGCAGCATATCGAAAACTTGTACTTCAATACCATCCTGATAAGAATTCTTCAAAAAAAGATGATGTTCAATTCAAACTAATTGCAGATGCATACCACACATTACGAAATCAACACAAAGTAGAGGCAAAATCAAGCAAAAAATTTGCTGATTTGTATCCTGAGGATGCTGTATCATTGTATGATCAAGCTGAAGCGCTTTTTGCCAGCCGCAAGTATGATGAGGCTGTTGCATACTATGACAAAGTGACTATGCAATTACCCAGATACACAAATGCATGGCTTAGGAAAGGAGACTGCCTCTCCAATCTGAAAAGACACGAGGAAGCATTGGTATGCTATGATAAAGTGCTTGAGATCGAACCTAACTCTATGAGTGCGTGGAACCTCAAGGGTATTTGCCTTTCTGACATGAAAAGGTATGATGAAGCATTGGAGTCCTTTGACAAAGCACTGGTAATTAACCCAAGACATGCAGCAATATGGAACCTAAATGGTGTCTGTCTTTACAATCTAAAAAGATACGATGAAGCACTGGAATCGTTTGACAAGGCAACAAAGTTTGATCCAGATTTTGCCAATGCTTGGTATAACAAGGGAAATCTTTTACTCAAACTAGAAAGAAAAAGCGAAGGCACCAAGTGTATTGAAAAAGCAAAAAAACTGCGACGATAAGATCTCTTATTATATATTATTCCGTAGTATGATATGTGATGACAAAAGGGATAAACTACAAGAAATTTCGCGAGTCACATGCAGAATATTATGTATCTACAGAAGGAAGAATGAATCGTGCAGATGTAATAAAAAAACTAGAGTCATTTCTCAAACAAGGACTGGGAGAAGGACAAGACTTTTTTGACAAATACGAGATACGCGAAGAATAAAGAATCTAGCGTTTGGCTGAAAGCTTGTCATGAATTTGAGCCAAGATAAGCTCTGCCTTGTCTTTGTTCTCAAAAGGCTCTTCTTTCTCATCCATGATGGCATCAATCTCATAACTCTTGTCAACTAGTACATTTGCCACGTGATCATCTAGCGTCCCATTGCCTATCAGGTAATATGCAAATACCGTGTTTTTCTGGCCTATTCTATGTAGTCTATCTTCGGCCTGTCTGTGAATTGCCGGGCTCCAATCAAGTTCTGCAAATATGACATATCTTGCTCTGCTAAGGTTGATTCCAACATTACCTGCTCTGAGTCCTGCTATCATTAGCTTTGTCTCTCCATTTTGGAACCTGTCTATGTTATTTTGTCTGTCCTTGTCTGTTTGTCCTCCTATGATTGAAGATGGTGAATACTCATGAAGGCTCTTGTGCAACAATCCATGAATTGCCTTGTGATGACAAAATACTACAACACTCTCTTCTATCTCCATAATGTTTTTGACAAACTCGATAACATGGGGAACTTTAGCAGCTCCTGCTGCCTGTCTCTCACTCTGGATTGCCCTTTTGTATGATGAAAACTTATCAAATGCTGAAGTTGCGGCCTTTTGCTCTTCCTCTAATCTCTTCCATATCTTATCAAGCTCGGCATGATAATAGTTGATATCAGATTCTATGAATTCCTTGTATCGTACCTTTTCTTTCAACTCTTTTAGTACATCTGATTTTTTGCGCCTTAACATTACATGCTTTCTTAATTCTTCTCCTAGGCTAGCGCGCTTGTTTTCAAGAACTATCGCCTTGCCTTTTTCGTTAACATAGCAAAAATATTCGCAAAACTCCTCAAAGCTTCCAAGTAGACCAGGTCTAAGTATGTCTACTATGGGCCAAATCTCTGAACCTCTGTTATAGATTGGAGTACCAGACAATCCAATTCTATATTTTACAGATTCCATTGTAGCAAGTTTTTTTACGGCAGAATATTTCTTGGTTGATTTTGAACGGAGATGTTGGACCTCGTCGCACACAAGAGTCTTTATGTTCAACTTGGAAAGATCATCTAGTCTCTTGTACAGTAGATCATAGTTTATGATGTAAATGTCATGCTTGCCTATCTCCTGTGATTTTCCAGTACGAATTAAAACTGATGTCGGATACTCTAAATCAATTATTCTTCCGTTTCTGCTTCTTCTTTTGAGAAACTTTTGAATCTCTCTTTGCCAGTTGCTCAAAGTCACAAGAGGGGCAACAATAAGAGCTGGAAATGTTTGTCTTTCTGTTGCAAGATATGCTAAGGTTTGCACAGTTTTGCCCAATCCCATCTCGTCAGCTAATAGTGCATTACCGGAAGATTTTAGCAAAAAGTCTAATCCCTCTCTTTGGAAATTAAGCAGAGTCCCCCTAAATTGTTCATCTGGATTTGCTTTTCGTAATTTTTCTATTCTCGTCCATTTTCTTTTTGGTACTTTCATGTGCCTTGTCTTTCTCTGCCAAATGTTTCTAGATCTTATCTCAAGAGGATAGGTCTCCATTATCCATTTAATTTTCTGAACATTGTGTTCTGTATCAGGTACTATTGCTTCATCAGGACCATCTCCATACCACGCCTGGGGTATAACTCGAGCAACCATGCTAACAGCTCTTGAGCCAGTTAGTTTCCAAGTCCAGTTTTTTGAATATGTGTCTAAAACATACTCTAGGGTTCCAAATTCTTTCACGGTCTGCAATTCTCCGAGAGTTAGTGAATTCGATTTATGAACCTTTGATTTTCTATACAAAATAGAGATATTTTGAATTTATGCCTAATTAGAGTCAGTTTTATTGAAGTTGATCGAATTTCATAAAATAAATGGAAACAAAATAAGAGATTAGTTTAAAACATTGAATCTTATTAATCGTGGATTACTCATCTGCTTTTGGTTTATGCGGCGTAGATCCCCTCTTCTATTACGTACTTTTTGCGCGCAAGATCCATTAGATTTCTTGTAAATACTATGCTGTAAACGCCAACTACGATGGCAAATAGTAATGAGGCCCAAGCTGCAAGTCCTATATTCCCATTGACAAGACCTGCAGAGATTATTTTCATCATGCCTGTATGTACCTGTAGAGTTTGGTTCCCGAAGATGTTAGGCCAGTACTCGGCTACTGCCAATCCACCCCATGCACTGTTAATCGTACTTGAAAGGCCAGTAACTAGATACGGAAAAGTTGCTGGAATAATTATCCTCCTCATCTTGGTGAAAAAGCCTATCTTGTAATTTTGTGTCAATTCTAGAAACTCTACTGGTATAGCTCTTACTCCAACCCAGAATCCAAAAAATACATAGTAAAACGTACCAAGAAAACACAAGATCATGACAAAGATCTCAGTTTCTGCAAATGGTATAGTATGTGCTAAAAATGATGCTGTTGCAGCAAAGACTAGTGGAAAATAAGCAGGTGCTGGAAAAGCTGAGATTGTTTGTATTATTGGCAGCGACGCTATGCTTATTCTCTTATGAACTGTAAGGTAGTATCCAAGTGATATTGCAAAGACAAACGAGACTACTGTAACAACAAGTACCCTTATGTAGTCAATTCCCATCTGATACAAAAGATTTGGTGTCTGTGCAAAGTAGTTAATCCACTGTGAGTGAGGGACAGATAACATAACTTGAATTGACGAATATCCGATGAAGATGAGAAAGAGCCACGCTATTGCCGTACCGATGTATTTTCCTGTTCTTTCAAATGAGTGGCTTGCCCGCACTTTGGTCATTGCTGATTGTATGTTTTCTCTTCCGGCTCTCATTTTAGTGGTGTATCGTGCAAACTGAAATGTTGGACTGGCGGTAGGACGCCATCTTATGATGTGAGGTCTCCAGTAACGTACGTGTCGTTTAATCTCTGTTGATGTATTGAGGCCATATTTTGCAACCGCATACTTGCTGAAATTGCTAAATGCCAGAGTAATCAAAACAACTCCTATTGCCAGAACACCCAAGCACTCATACACACTATTTAGATCTCCTGCGGACGTAGCTTGAACTATCAAGGTGCCAATACCAAAGACCTTGTATGCAGTTATTCCAACTGAAAATACCTCGCTTATCATGATGTAGAACAATGCATCAGCAAAACTTGGAAATATATCAGATGAAACCCTTGGATATGAAAACGGTATGTAAAGGCTTTTCATCTTACCCCACCATCCAAAACCATAGTTTTCAGAAACTTCTATGAGAGGTTGTGGAATTGTCTTGAATGCTTGATATTGTCCAATCCAGATGTTCCAGACTATTGCATCAAAGACAAGAAAGTCTGCGGCAACCTCTACTCCCAGCGTTCCTCCAAGTCCTGAAATGAAGACTACCAAAACGATTGGGAGAAAACCTATCACTGGAATTGACTCAAATATGTTTACAAATGAAATGTAGATGTTTTCGAATTTTCGACTCTTTATTGCGACATAGGAAAGAAACCAGCCGCTAACTATGGAAACTAGAATCAAAGCCATAACTCTGCCCAAACTTGCGAGGGTAGCAAGAGCTATAGTGTCTAATTCCAATCATCAATCACCGTGATTCTTTTGGTATTAGATCATTGTACAACATTTTGACATATTCATAAAATATGGGTTCTTCCTCCGATCTTGGTCGGGGCAAATCAATTTTGATTTCATTTATAATTTGTGCAGGTGTACCGCCCATCACGTAAACTCTATCAGCCAATTGGACCACTTCATGTAAATTATGTGATACAAGAATTACTGATTTTAGATCGTTTTCAGGGTTGAAGACAATCGAATAGATCTCACTTCTAAGTGAGTTTGCTGTAAGTTCATCAAGATGCACAAAGGGCTCGTCCATCAACATTATAGTTGGAGAAGCTGCTAGTGCCCTTGCAATAGCTATTCTTTGTCTCATTCCACCGCTCATTTCTTTGGGGTAATTGTCTTCATGTCCCTGTAATCCCACCAAGGTAATCATTTTTTTTGCTATCTCGGTGGCTTCATCATCTTTGACCTTGTTTCGTAAAACTATCTTGACGTTATCAAGAGCTGTCATCCACGGAAAAGTAGCGATAGATTGGTGAACAAGTGAGATCTGAGAAGACGGGGCTTTTACTTCAATACCATTTAGAAACACATGGCCTGCAGTAGGCGGAATCAGGTTTGCAAGTACTCTAATTAAAGTTGATTTTCCCGTACCTGAAGGGCCCACTATTGCTACTAGCTCATCAGTATATGTCTTGATGTTGATATCCTTGAAAATAACGTGAGAGCTTGAATATGAATAGGCTAGATCTTTGCATTCTAATTGAACTTCACCAAGGGTTTCACTTGAACCATTAAAGACTTGCGTGTTCATGATGATCTACCTAGGGAGCAGAATGGCAAGTATATACGCCTTTTCAATATAGATCTACAAATTATATCAAAAATCAGTACTGAAAAAATTTCTAATATGATAGAAATATTGGAAGAGTATTATTCTAATTAAATTCCAAATAATTATTATCTAGGTAATAACGTCGTATATGCAATAGTAAGATTACGCCATTTTCATTTTTATATTAACTAAATCATCAAAGGCTATTTTATATTCATATGGTAAAAATAACACGCTCTTTTGAGGTTACAATATGAAAGTGCTAGTTGATGAGATGTATGACGGAATGGACATAAAGCTCAAGGAATTTGGGTATAATGCATTTAGCGTAAAAAAACTGATTACAGAAGGAAAGAAGCTTACTAGTGACTATTCGGTGATAAGATATGCTGAAGAAAATGGCATGATAATGGTAACTGAAGATACTGAGGTTGGCAAGGCATGCAAGGAGAACGACATTCCATGCGTTTTACTTGACAAGGAAACAATGTTCAAAATCATACTTGAAGAGCTAACTCACTTTAAGAATCATCGGCTGGTGTAGTCTTTTTTTTCTTCCAGTATACAATAATGGCAATTATTATGACTATTACGACTATTGCATCAAAATAATTAGAATACTTTCTGATGCTGTTCCATTCCTCGCCTAATGCTATGCCAACATATGTTAAAGCAGTACTCCATATTATGGAGCCTACAAGAGTAAAAACTGCGAATTTCTTTAGGTTCATTTTGGCAACTCCAGCAGGTAAAGAAACGTATGTCCTTATCGCTGGCAAAAGCCTACTGATGAAAGTTGATCTATCTCCGTATTTTTTAAAGTAAGATTCAGCAAATTCCAAGTGTGATTTTTTGAGCAAAACATACTTGCCATATTTTAAGATAAACCCCCTTCCAAGGTATGATCCTACAAAATATGCAATAAGCCCACCCACCAGATTTCCTATGGACCCTGCAATGATGACAAATACAACATTGAACTTTCCCGTTGAGACAAGATATCCTGAAAACGGCATGATGACCTCACTTGGTATTGGAATAAGCGCACTTTCGGCAACCATGAGGAGGAAAATTCCCATGTAACCAGAGTTTGATATAGTCTGAATTATAAAATTCGTCAAATTACCAAGTATCTCTGCAGTAACCAACTTTACTATAGCCGTTTGAAACGTGAATTATACCTATCGTAGTCTTACCACATGCCGCCAGTGGTGAAACCTTGCTCATCGGTTTTCCTTTGTGGCGCGTGACGGTGGGCTTTTTTCATATGTCTGTCTAAACGTACTGGGTCATTGAATTCAAGACCACACTCTTTACATTTTGTTTCGGGGGTTTCCTTTTTTTTAAACAGGCCCATACCTCAAACTAGCTAAAATGTGCTAATAATTCTTTTTCTCCGATCTGGGATGCATTGGTTAATAATAAAATGGCACCTGCGTAGAAATTACTCTACGCAGTGGGTACCAGACAAACTGGTATTATGATATCACCACATCATACCAGAAAATAAGGGTTTGTTCTTTATTGTAAGACACACTTTAAAAGAACATAATCTATGGTCTTGTTTTCACACACTTTTCTCATTTTTAACAATGAATTGAAGAGGATCTTCTCAACATAGGGCGAATATTGAAGCAGTATCTTTGATCTTAGCATCTCTCTGTTTTTTATGTAATAATCAGCAAGTGGCTCGTATACATCTGTGCCTACTAATTTTGTAGAAACAACATCAAAACCCACATCCAAAACCATCTTTTGGACATTTTCAAGATTGTAATGTTCTGATGACCATGTAAAGGAAAGTATCCCAAGCTTGAAAATTTCTAAAGACTTTGTTGATCCTGATAGTGTCGGTATGGCTAATGACAGAATACCTTTGTCCTTTAAAACTCTCTTGCATTCTGACACAAATTCAGAAAATGGCTTGAAATGTTGGGCAGACTCTAATGCAATTATTCTGTCCATGGACTTGTTTGCAAATGGTAATTTTGTAGCCGTAGAGTTGACAAGATTGATTTCTGATGAGTTCGAACTTATCTTACCTGATGTATTATTTTTGAGAACTTTTGAGGCAAAACTGAGTTGTTTTGGATTTACGTTTAAGCAAGAAATTTTGATATGAGGAAACTCTGATTTCCATATGACTGCAGGTTCAGAAAATCCACTTCCGACATCCAATACATTTCTTGCAGATTCTAGTTCAGACATATTTGCAATAGTTTTACAAAGTGCAGTTTGTGCTTCATAGGGGTTAGTCGTATTTTCATTCCAGTATCCAAAGTTGAGCATATTGCTTCCAGTAGAAATTTGCATTAGGGAAGAAAGAGCATCATATAGATTTATGACATCATTTTCATTTCGACGAAATGTCCACAAAAACGCATTGAAGGGATTTATGTTGATAAATTTCTGGTTATTCTCTGATGGCACTTGATAAAATAAAATCTCATTTGGTTTAAAACTCTTCTATTGATTAGATGAAAAATTGAACTTTTTATTTGGGTCTTGTACTCTTTACGCCATGGATGCCTGTGATACTCGCACTAGAGCCTACAAAAATGGCAAAACGTTTGACCAATGCAAGGAAATAGCACAATCGGTATCCTCTCAACTTGCAAAAAAGATCGAACAAACTGGGGTGGTTTCATGGACAGAAATTCTTGAGACATCTGATCATGATGAACTAGTCTACAAACTCACTCTCAAATATCTCAGGCAAGATGGTTACAATATAGGTGACTGGAAAACCCCGCAGGTCACAAAATCTACTGCTTAGGTTCTAACGCACAACTTCCATTCTGTGTTTTTCTTATCTTTCTTGCCATTATGAAAGGTGTAGCAAGCAAGATAGGAATTGAAGCAGCTATGAATATTGTTTGTAACTGGGCTTCATAGCTTGTCAAGAACAATGTAACACTGGTCGCACTAGCTCCGAGGCCAAAAAGCATTGTAAAGGCTGTACCTGCACAAGTCGGACAACCCACAAAGAGCCCTGTTATCGCACCAAATGCGCCCAATTTTCCTGCACTTCTTGCAACTGTAAATGCAGTAGCCGAGAGGGAAAAATTCAGTCCCACAAGAAAAGATACTGCAACAAGAAGAACCAAGTTTAGTGGAGCAATCTGTAATCCTACATGTTCTGTGAAAAAGGCAAATATCATTGGCATATAGCCTGGCAGATCACAACAAGGTGAGAGCTCAATATGTGGGGGAGTTGGAAAGCCATAATCCGTAGCATTGATCTCTGGTTTGTAAAGGATTATTCCAGACGTTAACCCAAAAAATATTCCATATCCTATAGCACTTATGATAAAGATCTGTTTTGCTCTCTTGTTGTTTATCGCGTTGGAAATTATCGAGGCAGTTGATGCGTCAGGAAATTCTGTTTTGGCTTTGTAAAATTTGTACAGTCCCCAGCCTATTGCACCAAATGAAGTGAACAAGACTACATAGGTTGCTAGTGCTAGATTTCGTAGTGCAGGCATGGCAGCCGGAGTTACAGTGATCTCATTGTTTCTTGAGTATGCAAGAAAAGATACTGCAATTGCTAAAAATCCAATAATGATAAGTACTCGATGTGAACGATGCACTGTACTCTGTTTTTCCAACTAGTAAAAAACGATGTATGGTGACATTAAATTCTATCTGTTTTTTTCAAAGTATTTATCTGCAATGACGCTTGATAGAAACCAGCCGTGAAGATAGACGAGCCTCAGGATTCTGATTATGCAGAGACTAAGATAACTTACGTTGGTTTTGTTGATCCATATGGAGTAGAAGGGCTAGTTGTATTGCATGCTGATAACGGTAAAGAATTCCATATGAGAGCTTTTTCAGGAGAAGTTGCACGACACATCACAAATTTTATTGAAGGAGAAAGAGGTGCAATTCCTACAATATACAACATGATTGAAGAGATTGCTGAAATCAATGAGCTTGTTCTTGTTAGGATAAAGGTGTACGAAAGCGGAAGCGTATTGCGTGCCAATCTCTACTTTACAGGAAAAAATGATCTTGTCATGCGAAATTACAGAGCTTCTGATGCCATCGCACTAGCATCATTTTATAACATACCAATACTTGTCAGAAAAAATCTCTTAAAAGAAAAAATGGAAGCCTAGGTTACTATTTGTTCGATCTTGCCTTCTTGCTGAGCTTTTCTTATCTCCATAGCTATCCTTCTGCCAACGCCAAAAGTTGTTCCGTATTTGTACTTTGTATAGGGACTGGTAGTTGCAAGAATTGGATTGCCTGGAACTCTAAGGGATACATCATACACCAATATCTCAAGATCTCGTGTAATGACACTCTGAAGTGAAAACGGACCTATGATGCCTGGGGCGTATTCTCTTCTTACTGCTGCAACAAACCTGTCTCCTGCTTCTATGACTTTTTCTAGCAGCGATTCTCGTATGCTGGCAGGTGTATGGCCTACTTCTATATTTTGTAATTCCATGCCTATCTCAAGTTGCTGCTTTGCAGGCAATGAAACAAAATCATGAACATTTGTCTGCAATCTTCTTTCAATTCCAAGAAAATCTACCTCGTCTGATATCGGTGTATGGAAATAATTGAAATTAAAGTAGGTTCCAACTACAAATTCCTCTATGCTTGCAATCTTTAATGCTTCTTTTGAGATTAGCCCCTGCCTTATCTTCTTCTCTGTCTTATCTTTGTAATCTGCATAAGATGTTGCGATAAAAAAGGCCCTTTCCAGCTTACGTGTTTTTTCTTGAACCTTAACTATGACAGGCCTATCTATGTCCTTTGGGTTTTTGAAGATTCGCGGTAACCTAATCTTGGCCTTTTGTAGCAAATAATATTGGTTTTTCTTGTATGAGCGTTCTTCTGCCTGAAATAGTGCACGATTTCCAAACAATGGTACGTTGAATTTGTTCTCTACTGCATTATATCCAAGATATGCAGTAAGAGCTCGGTGTGGTACTATTATGGTACTCGATGCCCTAAATTTTGATTGCATCTTGGCAGAAAGCATGTCTTTGAACTTGTTTACCATGATAATTTCGTCTGCGATTCTTGAAAATCTCTTATACGGAACCTCTCTGCCTTTTTGGCATACTACTCTAGTCTTGAAATTTTCGTCTTTGGCGCCATCCATTATCTCAAGAGCAGAATGGCTGCCAAGAACACCTATGGAAAGATCAGAGTACTCTCTTACTATTTTTTGAATCTCTGATCTTTTGATCATGTGGATATCTATTTTTGTATGGGTAAAAAGCGTTCTTTACTTGAGTTCTTCTTTGTCCTTGAACTCTTTTAGCTCTTTGTCTGCTTCAATTCTTCCTTTCTCATATTCGCCTTTGGCTTTTCCAAATGTTCGAGCTAGTTCAGGGATCTTCTTTGCTCCAAAAATCAATACACCGATAATCACTACTGCAATTATTAGATTCTCATATGCCATGAGTGCTCTTAATGCGGCAGATTAAGATTTAAGTGTTGCAATCTGATTTGCATGTCTCTCTGAGAGGAACATGCCTACTAGGTATAGAACTATGAGAGGTCCTGCAACAAACCACATGGTCACACCACTGCCGTCAGGTGTTATTGCAGCTCCTAAAATTACCATTGCAATTACGGCCCACTTTATGTTGTTTCTCCAGAATTTCTCACCAACCATTCCTGAAGCAGTCACTGCATACATTATTAGCGGTAGCTGAAATGATACGCCAAATGCAAGTGCAAACTGCAATACAAATGTGATAAAATCTACTATGTTAAGAAAAGTAAGAAGACCTGCAGATTCTCCATACTTGTAGAGAAATGCTAGCGTGTATGGCGTGACAACAAAATATGAAAATATGCAACCTGCTGCAAAAAGACCAATTGCAGGTGCAGTGATTGATTTTATTATGTGGATCTCTTTTTTGCCAAGTGCTGGCGTTAGAAATCCAATGAATTCCTTTACTATTACTGGCATTCCTATTGCGATGCCAAGCAAAACTGCAACATAAAATTGAGCAAAAAATGCTTGCCCTGGGGCTGTTTGAATTAATTGTACCGTAGGAGGAAGCAGATGATGTTTCATGGATACAGTAGCCTGTGCTGCTATGTTGTCAAAGGGACTAAAAGTTGGATAGTAAAGATGTATTCCATTGTAGGTATATGGCGTCAAATGAAATCCTAGAATAAAGAAAGTAATAATTCCAACTGCAATGACCATCCTGAAGACTCGCTTTCTTAGCTCATCTAGATGCTCCATGATTGTCATTGACTTATCCATCAGAGATCTTTGAATTTGTCAAAACCCTATTTATCTACTTGCCAGGTATGGGGAGAATTTTGCTTGAAGGCAAGTTGCTTTGTTCCTGCTCAGGAATTGTAAAGTTCTCAAGTTCTACCGTTAGTTCTGTGCTTGCCTCAAAAGTATCTCCCAGCTGAACTGCCAAGTCTGCTATCTCCTTTGGTTGATAGATCTCCTTTGAGTCCTTCAAAAATATCCTGCTACCCTTTTCTGCTGGTTCGCCACCAAACTTGCCCTTTAGGAAATTTGTTATTTTGTCTATCTCTTCTTTGCTTATTTGATTGTGATAAAAGACAATTCCGTGGATAGATGCATAATCCCACGGAGTACCGTTTCTGTAACAAAATACTCCAAAATGTGTACCTTGCTCATCTATGGTACATTTTATTTCCCAGATGAGAACCTTTTTTGGATCATACTGCGCCTTTCTGAGATCCTCCACTGTTAATTTCCAGTATCGTAATCGACTCATCTAGTCATTGAAATAAATATGCGATTATAAAATTGTGTGCATGGAACTTATTCCTAATGGCCGCCTTGAGCTCCTATCTGAAATGGAAGAAAGATATGAAAAAAAGGACAAGCAATACTTTGTTACTCTATTAGGTGACAAAGATTTTGTAATTAGATGCAGAGCTGTTTGCATACTGGTAGATATGGGCGGAGAAGATGTTGTTCCGTATATTGCAAATATACTAAAGAATGATTCTAACGAGTTGGTAAGACACGAGGCGGCGTTTTCTCTGGGGCAGATGTGTCTGAGAAGCGGAATAGGTCCACTAGAAGATGCAACACGCAACGATCCTAGTCTGTTTGTACGACACGAAGCTGCTGTTGCCCTTGGAGTTATTGGATCTCAGGACGCAAAGGAGACACTACAAAAAGCGCTCTTGGATTCAAGTGAACAGGTACGTGATTCTGCAGTAGTTGCACTATCTAACCTAAAATTCATGGAAAGTCTTTGCAAGAACGAAAAATTTGCAAAGATGACTGGCGGCTAAATTGGAGTAACCAGTGTTCCTTCTTGTGTTGATTTGAAATCATATATTGCATTAATGTTAGAGTTTTCAAAGATTTCAGAGTCATGTGTAATTATGATAAACTGCGATATTGCATCCACATTTGATTCAAAAGCCTGTGAGAGCACACTTACAAGAGACTTTCTTCTCTCTTGGTCCAAATGTGTTGTCGGCTCGTCAAGAATGATAAAATTCAGGTGAGACGAACCCATGAGGTGAGCCATGCCAAGGCGCAATGCAAGTGCTACACTGACCTTTTCTCCACCGCTCAATGATTCTAAATCCAGTGTTGTGTTACCAGAGTAACACGTAATTCCAATATCTCTTGCCTTGTCCTCTAGGTTGATTCTCTGAATCTTTACGTTAAATGTAGCCAAGTACTCTGAGGCTTTCTGCGATATCATTCCAAGTGCCCACGAGCGAAGACTTGTAGCAACAGGGCCATCTCTATTGTAAATCTGGCCTCTGATGGTCTCAAGACTTGAGACGTATTGTCTTACATAATGCAACTCTCCTAGTATCTGTGAAATTTTTTCTGATTCTTCTTTATGTGACTTTAGCCTATTGGTCATTGCACCAAGTTCTTGATATATTGTATTGAGAAGTTTTCGCTGTGGTTCTAGTTTTGATTTGAGATTTCTAAAATTTGCAACATCAAAGTCTTTTGTCTCTTCTATTAGTGATGATATAGTTCTGATTGCATCAGTTGAATATTCATCTATTGCAAATTGCATTAGATTTCCTGTTGTGCTGACCTCGAGGGGTACTTGTTTGATATTAGTTTGTAAACTTGAAATTTCTTCTTTTAATCTTACCAAGTCATTTTGGTTTTTTATGTTGTTTGAGGACAGGACGCTTTCTGCCTTTATGATCTGTTGAGTCTTTGCATCTATCTCTTTTTTCTTGTTTTGAATAACAACTTCTTCTTGAGAGAGAACTACCATCTTTTTTCCAAGAATATCAAGTTCTGCACGTAAGTGTTCTTCTTCAAACAAGGGATTGATGTGGTCTACTTTGGAATCACATACAGGACATTTGCCATCTATCATATGCAACTTGCCAGCAATCTCTTGCTGTCCTTTTATCTTGGCTATCTTTTCGCCTATGTCTGTTGATTCTATTCGTATTTGTTCAATGTCATGTTGTATTTGTCTTGACTCGGATTCTATCTGTGGCTTGAGGGATAAAATTGGTAAGCTATTAGAGCAATCTGCAAATTTTCGCTCCTTCTCGGCAATCTCTCTTTTGATGGATGTTACAGCATTTCTTAGATATAGAGCAAGTTCATCTTTTCTACTTTCTATCTCTTTTATCTTTAGCTCTTTTGGTGCCTCGCTCTCTATCTTGCTCTGTAGTGTAGTAAATTCTCGTTCCTGAATTGCCTTTTCTTCTTCAAGTTTGCTCTTTTGGGGCTCCAAGGATGCAATTTCTTTTGATATCGAGTCTGTCTTGGTTTGTAGAGACTCTATGTTGGTATCATCATAGTCTATTCTTGTTCTCACAGACATTCTAAACGCATCAATGGTTTTTCTCATAATTTCATATGCAGTATCAAGCTTGTCTATTCCAATTATTGCATTGACAAGTTCTTTGAATTTTTTTGGGTCTGCTTCAATGATTGATTGTAGCTCACCTTGCTGTACAATGGATGCTACTTTGAGTTTCTCAAAATCAAGCCCTATTAGAGATTCTATTGTCTGTGTCATGGATTCACCAAATTGTTTTCGCTCACCTGCAGCAAGTGGAACTGTCTCTCCGTTAATTTTTTCATAAAGCTGAGCTGATACAGTTCCTTTTGTGTCTATTTTACGAACTGCCTTGAATTGTCTGTTTCCTATGGAGAACTCTACTTTGGCGTATGCTTGACTGCTTCCCCTGCGCAATAGGCCTTTTGTAGACTTTCTAATGTGTTCTCCAAACAACGCAAATGTTATGGCATCTATTATGCTAGACTTGCCAGCTCCATTTGGTCCAACAAATACTGTCACTCCATTTTCAAACTCTAGCCTAGTGTTTGAATGAGAGAGAAAATTCGCTATCTCAACTGATCGTAGCATTCCTCATTCCCTTTTTGAATTGTACAAAGTTTTCATTGATTGCAACATTTGCCTCTTCGATGTTTCCTTTTGAGAGAAGCGGCAGTAACTCATTTATGGCAAAATTTGCAAGCTCAGTTGAACCAAGAATATCTTTTGCTATTTTGTATATCTCGTCTTCTATCTTTATTGGTCTTTCAATGAATACTGAACCATTGTTTTGATCAGGCGAAACATGCTTCCAAAAACACCGCAGGGTTAGTTCAGATAGTCGTGAGATCTGTGTTTGGATAAATCCTGGCTCTAAAACATCTCCAGTTATTCTTATCTCAACTATTGGTTTTCTGTTATATGATTTAATCTTCTCAGAAAGTGTGCTGATCTCATCAGAAAGCTTGTCAACTGAGATCCTCGAAGAGACCTGTGGCCTTGTATCTAGTTTAATCCAGTTTGGCGATGCTTCAGCCTTTGATATATCCACTTCAAAAAACCCTTTTTCTGTTTCTTTTATTGTCTCACTTGATGTAATCTCAATAGAGCCTGGGTATGCCAAGGGACCTCCAAGATGTGCAAACTTTTTTAGGTTTTTGTCATGAAGATGCCCCATCGCATAATATGTAAAATTTTTTGGGAGATCTGTTGAATTTATCTCTCCTGCAAATTTGTTTATTTCTGAAATTCCTTGATGTAGCACCAGTATCTTGTGTCCTCTGTGATTTTTCGCCTCTGCATCTGCTTTTGAAAACTCTTCTTCAAATATGTGGATCTCGCTTTTTCTTTTCTTGTCAAATCCGTGGATCAGGACATCTTTGTATAGAACTGATTTGCCGTTTCCGATGTATTTGGAAAATTCTAGATTGTGGTAGACCCATGGAACAGGAACGCCTCTTATTCTACTAATGTCATGCTCCCCCAAGATGAAAAATGAATCTATGTTGTTTTGTTTTAGCCTCTTTAGGGCATTTGCTAGCACTACTATTGCCTTTCCACTTGGATTTGGCACATGAAAAATATCTCCTGCGAAAATTACAAAATCCACATGGTCTTTTATTGAAATGTCTATGGCTTGTTTAAATGCACGGTAGATGTCTTCTTCACGTTCTTCTGAGTGATATTGTACAAAACCAAGATGTGTATCAGAAATGTGTGAAAAAATCATCTCAATCAAGCAGCAAGTCTTTTTGGATTAGCCCTTGTGTTGTTTCCTTTCCAATGTCTTTGAATTTGTCTGTCTGGTTCCATTCTGAAACTGCATCAAGATCAGAGCCAGATTTTTTACTCTTTATTTCGTCTATGTGAACTATGGAAGGCAAGTTTACCCACTGTCCAATTAGCACTGCATCGCCAATATTCAAAGACGAGAGCTGAGAGAGGAGGTCTTTACTTAATGACTCTGCAGCAGATGCTATCTGTTGCTGATCATCGTCTTGTACAATCTTCATTATTGCAAGAGACCCCATCTGGCTGAGCACATTGGGATCTATGTTTCTTGGTCTTTGTGATACTACTCCAAGGCCAATTCCAAATTTACGACCTTCTCTTGCTACCTTTGAGGCCCAATATTTGGTATCTGTGTGTTCTCCTTTTGGTATGAACACATGAGCCTCTTCTATTATGACAAATATTGGCGCAAGAAACTTGTAATTTCTTTTATGTGTAGACTTGCCCTTTCTTTCCCAGACTGATTCTTTTCTCTGCTGTAATAGTTCTTGTAAATAGTATGATAATCCAGCATTTGCTTGTCGCTCGCTTAGTTCTGCTATGTTCAATACGTTTACTCTGCCTTCCTTTATCAGATCTACAGGGTCTCCGCAGTCAGGATCTAGAATATCTGAAAACCTATGCTTGGCATCATCTATCTTGTCTAAAACTCTGCTTGCACTATCTGCATAACCCTTTGTAGTATGACCAAATGCAGTAACATTTTCTTCTAAAGACGACCAAAATTCTTTTGCCTGTTTGACTGAATCTGTAAGTGATTCTCGCAAGACTCTTTGCTGTTTGTCTGCATTTTCACGAATCTCTATGACTTCGGCTAGTTTGTCTGCAGGCAAAAGTCGAGGATTTATCTTTGCCATCATATAGTTCATCTTGGAAACATCTAGATTTTCATAGTCATTGTGATAGTCAAATATGATGAGTGTACCATTTAGTGTTGCAACATGTTTTGCTATGAGTGAGACAAGATTGCTCTTTCCCATTCCTGTCATTGCAAGAATAGCCAAGTGTCGTGATACAATTTTGTTAATGTTTATTTTTGCCTCAATGTCTGAATTTCTTAAGAGTGAGCCTATTCTGATCCAATCGTTTCTAGATGGTCCAAATATCATTCCCAAGTCTTGCTGTGTTGTTTCGAGAATTGAAGTTCCGGGAAGCGGTGGAATTGCAGGAATCATCATGTGTCCTTTTTGCAACTTGTCCAAAAGTCCAAGTATTCCTATTTTTACTTTGTAATTCTTATCTCTAGAATTAATCTCGGCAACTTCTTTGCTTTCTATTGCTTCATCAAAATTTCTAATATCTGTAAGTGCTTCGCTTGATATTGCAGACTTTTCAACTAGGCCAAGAATTTTGCCATCGTGAGAATCAATTATGACGTATTCTCCAACAGAAAGAGGTTTTGACGATTGTGCTGTTACTTCGGTTGGCTTTGATTCGCCAATTACCACACCTATTATCAATTCAATACCTCCCTAGAACCAATCTCATTTGTCAGTCCGTATAGACTAACAAGTCTGGATAAATCTGAATTGGTTATCTTACAATTCTCATGTGCTAACTTTAATGCATACGGATATCCTCCAACACTATTTTTTGTCAATCTGTCCAAAAGAGACTTGATGTCATTCTCGTTAGTGCCGGAGCCAAGCAATTCGATCTTGATTAGTGGTGTGGAATCTCTAAGTCTTGCATAGACATACGACACAACTTTGCCTGGTCCAAGAGAATTATCCACAAATATCTTACTAAAGCCAGGTCTTTTTACCGCATGATTGTAATAGAAGATATCTCCTGCTGCAGAGCCTAGTTTTTCAAATTGTTTTCTTGCTGATGATGTCTTTGATATGAAAACAACGTTTCCTCTCTTTTTGATTGCCAAAGTGATAGAACTACCAAGTGAAGACTGTCTTGTGAGAAATTGTGAATAAAGCGAACCGTCAAGTGTTACCAAGTCTGCCTTGTCAATTGAAGCAATGCAGGCATCTACCTCCATCTTGCTTGCCTGTGTCTCAAGCTCTGGGGCAGGCTGACCTAGCCCTTGGTTGTGCATCTCAGTTATGATTTGACCGTCTGATTTGATTGATACCACAGTAACCACCCATAGTTCAAGCCCTTGAAACTTTGTACTGTTATAACTACTATCTATACCAGCAATAACTGAATCCTTCTTCTGCGGAGAATAATCCACCCAGTTTTCTTTGGCCGCCTGGATTATGCGTTCAAATGTTTCTCCCTTGAAGATAGATTTTGCTTCCTCTCGTTTCTTCAAGGCATCGCGATAAACAGTATTGAGCATAAAACACCTTTATCTGCTGAGATAAAATGTTTCTCGTTTGAAACATCTTTGTCCACAAGTTAATGAAAAATCAATCCCCTAGCTAACTAATTATGGTGGTCAGTTCTAATATTGGCATGTTCCAAAATGAAAACACTTGGCCCACGTACGTGGCTAGTCATTCCACTGATGAATTTCATCGTAAATTTGATCAAGCAATAGAGGAAGTGAAAAAGGATTTTGGCAAAAGTTATCCAATGATAATAGGTGGAAAAGAGATATTTTCTAGTAATCAGTTTCAAGTACGCTCTCCGGCTGACAAGAACCTCGTGTTGGCAAACTTTCCACTAGCATCAAAGGAAGATGTTTTACATGCAATCGAGTCTGCCAAAGAAGCATTTTCAAAGTGGTCTATTACGCCATACCAAAAAAGAGTCGAAATATTTCGAGGTGTTGCAGATGCCTTTGCACAGAACAAATTTCATCTTGCAGCAATACTGAGTTTTGAAAATGGTAAAAACCGACTAGAATCCATGGGTGATTTAGATGAAGCGATAGACTTTATGCGGTTTTATGCAGAACAACTTGAGATAAACCACGGCTTTTCAAAGGAGACCCAAAGCGCAAACCAAAATGAAAAAACATACAGCACTCTAAAACCGTATGGTGTTTGGGGAATAATATCTCCATTTAATTTTCCATCTGCCATATCGATAGGAATGACTTCTGGTGCACTGATCACTGGCAATACTGCAGTATTGAAACCATCAAGCGATTCTCCGATATCTGCATACAAATTCATTGAAGCCATACATCACAAACTCCCTCCAGCTGTAGTAAATTTTGTGACAGGTTCTGGCAGTATCGTGGGAAGAACTATCTTAGAAAGTCGTCTTGTAGATGGAATTGCATTTACTGGCTCAAAAGAGGTAGGAGTATCAGGTTTTGATAAATTTGTCGAGGCTGAGCCCAGGCCATTCATCTCAGAGATGGGCGGGAAGAACCCTGCAATAATTACAAAAACAGCAGACTTGGAAAAGGCAACAGATGGGGTCTTAAGGGCAGCATTTGGTTATAGCGGTCAGAAGTGTAGTGCATGTTCAAGAGTCTATGTTCAAAAAGATATTGCAAATCAATTTGTAGAAAAGTTGGTCGCAAAGACCAAGGCACTGAAGATAGGAAAGCCATGGGAAAAAGATGTGTTTGTTAGTCCTGTAATAAATGAGACAGCTTTGAAAAAATTCCAAAGAGCGTCAGAAATTGCAAAAAAAGATGGCAAGATAGTTTGTGGTGGTTCAGTTTTGTCTGACTCTAAATTCAAGGACGGAAATTTTGTCGAGCCTACAATTGTTATAGGTCTTCCAAAAGACCACGAGCTAGTAAAAGAAGAACTATTTGTTCCATTTCTTTGTGTGGAAGAATTTGATAGTTTTGATGAAGCAATATCTGAGGCCAACAAAAGCAATTATGGACTCACTGCAGGAATTTTCAGTCAAGACAAAAATGAGATTGAATCGTTCTTCAATAGAATTGAGGCGGGAGTCACATATGCAAACAGAGCAGCTAGTGCCACTACTGGAGCAATGGTTGGAGCCCAGCCTTTTGTAGGGTGGAAAGAATCTGGAATCTCAGGTAAGGGAGCAGGTGGTGCTTACTATTTGCTCCAATTTATGCGCGAACAAACTCAAACACGATGCGAGTGAAGAAAAGAACTACCAAGAAGCAGTATGTTACATTTTCTTTCCTTTAGTCGTCTTATTGAATAGGGTAGCCAGTTGGTTCCATATGGAATGTATTCAGATATGGAAAAGCCATTTTTGATCAAGATTGGCTTTAACTCATCTCGTATTCCCTTTAGCATCTGAAACTCAAATTTTCTCTCATGTTTCTTTGATAGATCTATGGCAATCTCGATCATCTTTGAATCATGAGTTGCTATTGCAAACTCGTTACCATCTAAAAAAAGCATTCTTGTAAGCCTCTTGTAGTTCTCATCCACTTCATGTCTTGTTTTGTACGCCACTCTGCCATTTTCTCTATATGCGCCTTTTACCAGTCGAATTTTTGCACCATGTTCCAATAACCTTTTCAAGTCTTGTTCAGTTCGCTTGAGGTTTGCCTGTATTGCAATTCCAAACCTCTCGTATTTCTCAAATAGTTTCAAGTAGATCCTCAGGGTATCATCAGTATACTCTGAAGACTCCATATCTATCCAAACAAAGGATTGCGAGATTGAGGCCTTTTCTATTATTTTTTCAAGATTGGCTGTACACTCTTCAACATTTCTAGTCATTCCAACTTGGGTTGGCTTGACTGATATGCCTCCATCTACCTTGAATTTACGCAAGTTTGAGACTAGTGTGAGATATTCTGACACAACATTGCAGATCTGCTCTTTTGACACCATGTGTTCCCCAAGCCTATTGATTATGGCACTCATCCCATTCTTGTTTGCAGTCTTTGCAGACTGGAGTGCTTCATTCATGGTATCTCCAGCAATCCATTGCTTTGCTATTCTGAAAAGAAATTTTTCTATAAGTGTAGATTCATGTGTCTCCAATTCTTTGATTTAAACTCCACCATTAACTTGGCAAATTGTATAATTCAATTTTGTGTTATGTGTACGAAAAACCGATAACAGATTTAACAAGGTGGTTTACCAAAAGTATTGGTTTGAAAAGGATAGGACTTTTGGGTTGTGGTGCCATAGGGACAGAAATAGCTATTGCTATAGATTCTGGTAAAATTCCTGCTAAACTTACACATGTGTTTGATTTTTCAAAAGATTCATCACAAAAGTTAGTTTCAAAACTAAAAAATAAACCTGTAATAACAGATAATGCTGGCCTATTAGCAGCGTCTCCAGTAGATCTGATAGTAGAGGCTGCTTCTCAGGATGCAGTACGAGACAATGCGCTATCTATTCTCCAAAACAGAAAAGATCTAATGATAATGAGTGTTGGTGCGCTGTTAGATGAATCCATATTTGAGATAGTTCTAGAAGGCTGCAAGGATTTTAACAAACGCATATTTCTTCCATCTGGAGCTATTGCTGGGCTTGATAGCATTAGGGCGGTAAAAGATGAGTTGGATTCTATAGTTTTAGTTACAACCAAGAATCCAAAAGCACTAAAAGGTGCAAAATTTTTCGAGACCTCAAAAATAAATCCAGACGAAATAAAAAAATCTACTGTAATATATGAAGGAACTGCACAAGATGCAGTAAGATTATTTCCAGCAAACATCAATGTTGCAGCACTTATCAGTTTGGCTGGAATTGGAAGTACAAAAACCATGGTACGAATAATTGCAGATCCTAAAACTGATAAAAATACTCATGAGATACAAGCAAGTGGAAAGTTTGGAAAATTTTCCATAAAAATTGAAAATGTCCCAAGTGAGAGCAACCCAAAAACAAGCAGACTTGCAATTCTTTCTGCAATAGAGTGTTTGAAGAAGATATGCGGTGGAGAGATTCACATAGGTACGTGAATGGCAAATATTGCCACAATGTATTCTATCGACCAAAAATTTGTCAACATCATGACCCTTTAAATGGAAAGAACAGCCAGCTCTATTCTGGACAATGGACTTAAAATCAGAAATTCTTAAACTAAAGGAACAAAAGGACGTACTAATTCTGGCTCATAATTATCAACTGCCAGAAGTGCAAGATATTGCAGATTATGTAGGTGACTCGTTAGGTCTTTCTCGTCAAGCTGCAAAAACTGATCATAAGACAATTCTATTTTGCGGGGTGCATTTCATGGCAGAAACTGCAGCAATAACGTGTCCTGACAAGAAAGTGCTTATTCCAGACCTATCTGCGGGATGTTCTCTTGCAGATACTATCAATGCTGATCAGGTACGCAAGTGGAAAAGTGAACATCCAGGAGCAGTAACGGTGGGATATGTGAATACATCTGCTGAGGTAAAAGCTGAGCTTGATTATTGCTGCACTTCGTCAAATGCCGTTAACGTAGTGAAATCAATCCCAACCAATAAAGAGATTCTCTTCTTACCTGATATGTTCCTTGGATCATATGTTGCTAAAATGACAGATAGGAAAAATATGTACATCTGGGCAGGGGAATGTCATGTCCATGCAGGCATACGACCACAAGAAGTGCAAGAAAAACTAGCCCAGTATGCCAATGCTGAGTTTTTGGTTCATCCAGAATGTAGCTGCACATCATCTATCATGTATGATGTTGCATGTGGAGACTATGGAAATAGACAAGTCCAGATCTTGTCAACAGAAGGAATGATGAATCATGCAAAGAATTCTAGCGGAAAGACATTCGTTGTAGCTACAGAAACAGGAATACTATACAGAATGAGAAAACAAAACCCAGAAAAAGAATTCATACCAATGTCCGACTCTGCTGTTTGCAAATACATGAAGATGATAACACTTGACAAGGTCCATTCGTCACTAAAGGAAGAAAAATACGAAGTCAAGGTTCCAAAAAACATTGCGCAAAGAGCACAGCTGGCTATTGAGCGTATGTTAGCAATTAGTTAACTTCTAGACTCAAGTCTAATCCAGGTGCAGAACTAGTTAACCTCCCAATAGAGATCATGTCTACTCCAGTTCTAGCGTATGACTTTACATTTGATGTATCTATTCCTCCAGATGCTTCAATTCTTATCCCCTTTCTAAGACTAAGATATTTTAAGACTTGAATAATATGTGAGATTTTTTTGGGTGGCATATTGTCAAGCATTATGATTGTTGCTCCTTCTCTTGCAGCCATTACTGCATCATCAAGGTTTTCAACTTCCACCTCAAATCTATTATATCGTTTTTTTGCAGCACGAACCAAGTCTTGTAATGATTTTGCAACCATTAGGTGATTATCTTTTATCATGACCATCTGATCAAGTGAGACACGATGTTTTTTACCGCCTCCTATCTCAACAGCTTCTTTGTCAAAAATGCGCAAACCGGGTGCAGTCTTTCTTGTGGAGTAGAGTTCTACTTTTGGATTTACACTTTTGATGATCCTTACCAACATGTTTGTCTGGGTTGCTATTCCGCTCATCCTTGATAGCAAGTTAAGTGCAGTCCTTTCACATGACAAGACTGAATATGCCGAGCCAGAGATTGTCATTATTTTATCGTTAGGTCCTATCTTTGCGCCATCATTTTTCAAAATTCTGACCTTACAATTTCTCAAAGTAAAGATTTCTTTGGCATGCTTTGTCCCTGCAACTATGCCTTTTTGGCGAGAAATTATGGTTGCAGAAATTTCTTTTCGAGGAAGAAGCTTACTTGTAATGTCGCCTTTGCCAATGTCTTCTTTGAGAAATGTTTCTAGTGCCTTTTTTGCACGACTGTGCAATCTAAGTTACCTTGAGAGCGTATTTTCCTTTTTCAGTTATTCCTAAAGATTTTGCAATGACCGAATTTATCGGATCTACTATGAGAACAGCTCCACTCCAGTCTGGTGTCAAGTCTGTTGATTTACAAACTGCACATACTTTTCCAATGGTTACACATTTGCACTTGCGGCATGCCATCTCTCTGACCATTTTTTATCACTTGGCTTCTACGGTCTTCTTAACTTTCTCAGCTTGTGGTGCTGGAGGGGCTTTTGCTTTCTTTATCTCTTCTTCAATCCATTCGTCTGCGCCAAGGAATGGTTGTCTGCAAGTTATACCTACTTTCATTGCAGCAGTCTTGCCTAATGACACTGCAGTGATTCTTGCTCGAAGAGTTGTACCTATCTTCATCGTTCTTCCACTCTGGTTAGCCAAAATCATACCTGATTTTACATCGCTTTTTAGATAATCATCCATTATTTGTGACAAGTGTAGTAATGCATCTGTTGCACCAATTCTTACAAATGCTCCAAAGTCTGTAATCTCAACAATCTCACCTCTTACAATCTCTTGAAGTTTTGGATGGAATGTGAGTGCAGTGAATTCTACTCTGTGATAAGTACCGCCATCTCCTGCAATAATTTTTCCCATTTTTTCGACTTTGGTATCCATGATCATTATGACATAACCTAATTCAGGATTTATCATGCTCTCATATTTTTCTCTCAAAATTGTAATGGCTGCCTTTTTCAGTGACTCGCCAAATAATTTCGGAGGAATTCTAACTACATCAGTAAGGGTTGATATAGAAAACATCCAAAAAAACTGGCAGAATTTGAATTTATGAATCTTTGGATATCTTGTATGCTATTTTTGCCTATGTTTAAATATCGTACTAGGAATTTTTTAATTGTATGGTCTCAGTTGACGAGGTTTTGCAGAAACTCAGTACAGTAATTGATCCAGATCTCAAAAAAGACATTGTCTCAATGGGAATGATAAAGGATCTAGAGATTAATGGTAGTGACATCAAGTTTACTTTGGAACTAACCACACCTGCATGCCCTTTCAATGATGAGATAGAACAGGATGTGCGCAAGGCAATATCTACAATTTCAGGCATCTCAAAAACAGACATCAAAGTTACTGCCAAGGTAATGGAAGGACGTGCGCTTAGCATGGATGAGATGCTTCCAACTGTTAAAAACATCATTGGCATTGCAAGCGGAAAGGGCGGTGTGGGCAAGACAACAGTTTCTGTAAATCTTGCACTTGCTCTTGTAAAAACTGGGGCTAAAGTTGGAATTCTTGATGCAGATATTTACGGCCCAAGCGTCCCACTTATGCTAGGAATGGGAAAGGCTGCTATGGAAGTTGAAAATAATAAATTACAACCAGCAGACTCGCACGGATTAAAAGTGGTATCATTTGGATTCTTTGCTGATCAAGAACATCAGGCTGCAATATATCGTGGTCCCATAATTTCCGGAATTTTAAAACAATTTTTGGTAGATACTAACTGGACTGATCTTGATTATCTAATCGTAGATCTTCCTCCAGGAACAGGAGATATTCCACTGACACTGGCTCAAACCATTCCTATTACTGGTATTGTAGTTGTAACGACTCCACAAGAGGTTGCAAGCAATGTGGCGGTAAAGGCCTTTGGCATGTTCCAAAAACTCAACGTGCCAATTATCGGTGTGATAGAAAACATGAGCTACTTCAAATGTAATAATTGCAATACTGATCATTATATTTTTGGTAAAGACGGTGCAAGAAGAATGGGTGAAAAACATAATCTACCGTTCTTGGGCGGGATTCCACTAAATCCTGGAATAATGGCAGGCTCTGACAGTGGTACGCCAGTGCTTGTTACCGATCCTAACTCTCCTAATGCCCAAGCATTTATGACTGTGGCAAAAAATGTAGCCGCAAGATGCAGCGTGATTGCAAGCCAGCTTAGCGAAGAAATGAAGGCAGAAGTAGCTACATAAAAATAGAATAAAACAAAGATTATCTTGTGCGTTTGCCAGACAGTTTACGTGATAGTCTCAAAAAACCTATGGGATTATTGATTAGAGATTCAGAAGTAACAAAAGAGAATATTTTACGAACCATGCCAAACGATGCTTTCTTAATAACAGTTGGGGATGCAACAACTGAAAAGATGATAAAATTTGGACTAGCCCCATCCTTACAAATTGTAGATTCTTTAGAAAAAAGACACGAAAGAAATTTACCTCTAGGAAAAATAAGAACAACTCTCGAGTGTGTAAACCCTGCAGCAGAGATTACTAACGAAAGTATAGAGACCATAAAAAAGGCCTTTCACGCAGATGCTCCAGTTAGAATAATTGTAAAGGGCGAAGAAGATCTGCTAGTCCTGCCTGCTGCCTTGTATGCTCCAGAAAATGCTGTCATTATGTATGGACAGCCAAATGAAGGCCTAGTTGTAATGAAGGTAACCGAACAGATAAGAAATACGGCGATAAAGATTATGGATTCTATGAGTTAATTGGGGTATGATGATCCGGTGGCTGTATGACTAGTGATTAAAACTACACGATTTCTGACCCTAAATTAACCACTTTTTTGGTAAACTTGGAAAAATACACAAACTCTTGTACGATATTTGACAATTCCAATTAAACTATTTCCGAAAGATTCTGAAGCAATGAAACATGATTTAGACTTGAAAGTTAAGATATTGGAAAAGGTTGGGATCTATTCAAACAGGTTTGGAATTTCAGAACCCCAAGTGTTACTAACAACTAGAGAAGTTCTTGACATGCCAAAGGAAGTTACCCAGGGCAGGAGGACTTCGGCTTACAAATACTTGGGGGTGTCATATTTGCAGCACAATCTTGTATTTGTCAATATTAAGAAGATACCTGATGACAAGACACTTGAAAATACCATAGTGCACGAGCTCATTCATTTTCGATTTCCCTATCTAAGCCATGGAAAGCGCTTCAACAAGCTTGTAAGGCAAGGCTTGGCAGGAAAAAATTTTAAACCATACCAAAAAAGAGTGTAAAAATTCTTTTTAAAGTAATTTTAAACCGTGTCATTATAACATTCTACGAAGAAAGTAGAATAAATTTATATAAATAACCCATCCGGGCTTTACTTTCAGATGACGCTAAAAGAAATGATTCCTGTCGGTGCGTCAATCGTATCTTTTATCATTGCAGCAGTACTTGCAACATGGGTATCTAAACAAAAACCTGGAACTCAACAGATGCTGGATATTTCAAATGCGGTAGGGGTAGGCGCAATGGCGTTTTTAAGAAGAGAATTTAGAATTGTTATTCCTATAGCCATAGGTCTTGCAGTCTTGATTGGTGCTGCAATTGGATCTACCAACGGCATTGCTTTTGCTGTAGGTGCTGGGCTTTCTGCTATTGCTGGATTAATCGCACTCAAAATTACAGTAAAGGCAGCAGTTAGAGCTGCAAATGCATCTGGGAAAGGCCTTGGACATACCTTTGCTCTTGCATTTAGGGGTGGGGCAACAGTAGGTCTTGCCGTGCCTGCTATGGCTCTTTTGGGCATGAGTTTACTCTATTTTGCATTTCCAAGTCCTATTACAATTGCTGGAGTTGGTATAGGTGCTAGCTTGATTGCATTGTTTATCAGAGTTGGTGGTGGAATCTTCACAAAGGCTGCAGACATGGGTGCAGACTTGGTAGGAAAAGTAGAAGCAAATATCCCAGAAGATGATCCGCGAAACCCCGCAACGATTGCTGATAACGTGGGAGATAATGTAGGTGACGCGGCTGGTATGGGGTCTGATATTTATGAATCATATATTGTAACAATGCTTGCATCGTTACTGATTGCTGGGCTGATTGGAACTCCTCAGAACTTGTTTTATCCTATGCTAGTTGGTGCTTCAGGATTATTTGCATCTATCATCGGCATTGCAACCATAACTCCAAGAAAGATGACAGACGTAAACAAGCCACTTGCCAATGCATTTTATGTTTCTGCTGCAATAGCAATTGCACTTAATTTTGTTTTCACATATTTCTTTCTAGGTCATACCCAGATTGCATATGCGTTATTTGGCAGTACTGTGATAGGCGTTATTCTGGTACCAGTAATACAGCGAATTACAGATTATTTTACAAGCTATAGATTCAAGCCAGTCCAAGAAATTGCGGCCTCTGCAAAATGGGGGTATGCATCACTTACACTGATGGGAATCATACAAGGAATGCGCTCAACAGGTCCATTCATGATTGCCATTGTTATAGCTCTGGCTACATCGTATGTATTGGCATCGTCTGCAGCACCAGATCCTACACAAGCCACACTTTACGGAATATTTGGCACATCGCTTACAGCTATGGCAATGCTAAGCCTTGCAGGAATCGTGTTGAGTATAGATGCATTTGGTCCTATCAGTGACAATGCAGGTGGAATTGTAGAGATGACAGGTATGGGCGAAGAAAATCGTAAAGTTACAGATGAAATTGATGCAGTAGGAAATACTACAAAGGCTGTGACTAAAGGTTTTGCAATTGCAAGTGCAGGTCTAGCTGCGCTAGCTATGATTCAAGCATTTCAATATGAAGCAGGAAAAGTATTTCATCACGTTTTTGATTATAGTCTTTCAAATCCCGCAGTAGTTATTGGATTACTTGTAGGAGGTCTGTTGCCGTTCTTTATCACAAGCCAGCTTATTTCTGCAGTAGCAAGAGCAGCTTCTAAAATGGTAGAAGAAGTAAGACGACAATTCAAAGAATCTCCTGGAATTTTGACCCACGAGACAAAACCTGACTATGCAAAATGTGTTGATGTCGCAACAGTAGCTTCATTGCGTGAGCTTTGGAAATCTGCAACAATAACAATTGCAGCACCGATAGTACTTGGTATAATTCTGGGCCCATCTGCAGTAGTTGGACTTTTAATGGGTGCAGTAATTACAGGAATTTTCTTGGCCTTCCATCTGGCAAATACTGGTGGTGCGTGGGACAATGCCAAAAAATACATGGAAATTAACAAGCAAAAGGGAACTGAAGAACATAAGATAGCAATTGTTGGAGATATAATAGGAGATCCTTACAAGGACACCGCAGGACCTGCGCTAAACACTGTCATTAAATTGTTAAACACAGTAGCAATAGTTTTCGTATCTGCATTTGTTGCTATTTTTGTTCTGTAGGATAACACAGTCTATTTGTCATTCACAATCAATGTCATGTCAAGCTCATCTATTTGAGCCTCTATTGTTTTTTTCATTGCATTAGTGTGTTCTGTGCAAAACTTGAAGAACCCATCAACAGTCTCAAAACACCCACATATCCACTTGGTTTGAATGTCGCCTTCTACAGTCAGTTTGTTGTATTTGCTATTCTTTGCCACACTATCGAGAGGATAGAGCGATCTAAAAAGAGTTTTCAAAAATAATGAGTTTAAAAATTGAAAAAGATAGTTTATGGACAGCCTTCCATCTTCTGGATAAAGTATCCTTTCTGCTGGATCTCATTGGCAATTGGCTGAGGTGCACCTTGTGAGTGGCAGAATTGACACTCTTCGGTTGTAACTTTTGCATCTGCCTCGTTTATTGTCTTTAACCATTCTCTTGCATACTGGATTGCCTTTTGATGATCCTTTACACTTGTGATGACATCAAAATGCATCGTATGGCCGTCCTTTGCTTCTACATATGTGTCGTATACGTGAATTTCCATGTTTTTGATGGGTGAAAAAGGGATATTTATTCTAAATCATACAGGCTTTTATTATGATGCATAAAGTGAGGGTCGATCTCCCAAAGATCAATAGTATTATTCTAGAATTGGATGACAAGATCGCACCAAAGACAGTTAGATCATTTCTTAGTTGTCTTCCACTTGATGTTGGAATAAATGTCTGGGGGCAAGAACTTTACACAGACAAGACTCCAATAGATGTAGGTGCAGAAAATTCAAAATCATCAGTAGACTTGATGGACGTAGCTTATTGGCCACAAGGTAAGGCAATATGTCTATTTTTTGGGCCGACTCCTATTGGCTCAAAGGGTGAGATAAAGCCGTATTCTCCTGTGAATGTAATAGGAAAGACAAGTGCAACTGATGGAGAATTTGTGAAAAAAGTCCATGATGGTGCAAAGGCGACGTTTAGGCTAGAGTAATTCTTTTACGTAACTTACGTGCATCACTTGTCAGTGTGGGGCCAAAAATCCGGATTCAAATGTAAGGATTGTAGTGCAACCTTTGTAGATAAAGAGCATTTTGAGCGACATAAAAAGAACATACACAAACAATAATGCTAAAGGATTGTTACATCTATTGGTATGATGGCTGATTCTAAAATATATGCTCTAAACTCATCTTTTGTGTTTGAATAGATAATCCACGGAACTGGATTTACTTCCATGTATTGGCGGTCAGTGGAGGAGGGATAAGCAATCGAATCTGGATGAGAGTGGAAAATTCCTATGACTTCTAAATTCCTCTTCTCAGATTCTTCATATGCTCTTATCAGATCATCGTTTGATATGGTAAAATTAACAGGAGAGGGCTCTGAATTTTTTGTTAGAAATACATCTGATGTCAAAAATTGACTGCTGTCACTTTTTCCAAAAAGTATGGCACAAGATTCATTGGGTTTATTTTGTTTTGCGTGATTTCTTAGAATATCGATGTGATTTTTGGAAAGGACTATCTTTTTTTGTAATGTCATCCTACTATTACTTTTCCAGTCATCCATGGATGAACTGTACAGAAGTATGATGTTGTACCAGCAGTTGTAAACGCATGTTTGAATGTGTTGCCTGGTTTGATTAGACTAGAGTCAAATGTACCAGAGGGTCCTGCACTTGGATCACCACTTGTAACAGTATGTGCTGCACTGTCTTGGTTGGTCCAAGTTACAGTTGTTCCAACTTTGACAGAAAGACTTGCCGGATCAAAGTATTTTTGTCCAGCACTTTGTGTAGATGCTCCTTTTGAGATTGTCACATTTGCAACAGCTGGCTGAGTTATTACTATCTTACCTGTCATGAAGGGGTGTACCGTGCACATGTAATCGTATTCTGTTGCGTTTAGTTTTGATGTGTCAAGTGAGTATGTCTTACCAGCCGCAATTAGGCTAGAATCAAATATTGCACCATCTGGTGCATTTGTAACAGTGTGAGGTACTGTGTCGTTATTGGTCCATTCTATTATGTCGCCTTTTGGAACTGTAACAATATTTGGTGTAAAGTTGGGATTTCCTTTGATGGATGCATTTACTGGTATGCTGACTGTTATCACAGGGGCTGTTGGTAAAGTCGAACTAGCTGCTTCTGTAGCATTGGTCATGTTTTGTGAATGCAATGAGAATTGAGCACCAGGTCCTATGAATCCAAACGCTGTAAACGAACCAACTCCTACTGCCATGGCAGCCAAAAATATCACAGTTATTGGCCTGAAATATTTCTGTGCCTTCATAGCTGAAAATGCTATGACAACGGTTGGTATGATTATGATAATTAAAACTCCTACGAATCTGGGCAATGATGTTATGACTGTGTTCAGACTTATTGCATAAGCTCCAACAGAGCCAGCAATTCCAAATATTACAAGAGTTGTTGCTTTGGCTCTTGGACTAGTTGAAACACCACCGCTTAGAATTCCGGCAGACAAGAACACCATGCCCATAAACATGGTTAAACCTGAAAGTGCCTGCATTCCTGTGAGGAAAGTATTGGCAATTCCCAAGTAAGACAAAATCACTCCTCCAAGACCTATTGCAGTCAAACCCATGCCAGGCATCATTAGATCCCAGTCACTCATCTGTGGTAGTTCGATTAAGTGAGCTACTTAATTCTTTTGACCTCTAGTGGCAAACTTCGAAGAAATTAAATTCCCAAAAGACCCGCTAAGGCCTGTGGGATTAAAAGAAATACTGGAAATATCAAAACCACGTATAGTAGTTTTACTTGTAATTACTGCAGTAACATCAATGTATGCGGCTAGCAAGCTGATAGGTCCCCCACTTAACTATGTCAGTTTATTGCACATAATTATAGCCGGATCGCTGTCTTCTGCTGGCTCAAGTGCTCTTAACCACTATTATGATCGAGATATTGATCCATTGATGAAACGAACCAACAAGAGACCAATTCCATCAGGAAGAATGTCTGCAAGAAATGTTTTGTTGTATGGTATAATTGTAAGTGCAATCTCTGTAATTTATGCATGGTTTACTCTAAATCCAATCTCTACATTTCTCATCGCACTTGGAATATTCTTCTATGTGATAATCTATACTGCATGGCTCAAGCGTACCAACTCATCAAATATTGTAATTGGTGGCTTTGCTGGCAGCTGTGCAGCTATGGCAGGATGGTCTGCTGCTACTGGCTCAATGGACATACTGGGAGCACTTGTAGGCGTTCTTGTCTTTGCATGGACTCCTTCTCATTTTTGGTGTCTTGCAATGAAAATAAGGGACGATTATGCAGAAGCACATGTTCCAATGTTGCCAGTATTGATAGGTATGCAAAAGACATCAAAGTACATACTTGTTAACACCGCGATATTACTTCCATATTCGATAGCGCTTGTGGCATTTGGTTTGGGTTATGTCTATCTAGGAATTGCTGTAGTTTCAGGCGGTCTGATGTTGGTATATCATTACAAACTAACAAAAACCCCAACTTCGGACTTTGCATGGAAAGCCTACAAGGTAACTGCTCCATATCTTACAATAATATTTGTAGGAATTGCACTTGATGCGGCATTTCATTTTCCGGTAATAAAATAAATTATTCTTCGATGTCTGTTTCTTGTTCTACGCCGGGAAATCCCGCTTCATACTCTTTTTCTAGACTTTCTCTATTTTGTTTTTCTATCTCGTCTTCTTCTGCTTCTTTTACAAAAATCTCAACTCGCCTCTCATCTTTTGTTAGCCACGTCACTTTGATGAGACCATAAATCTCAAGATTTAGCAGTGTCTTGTTGAACTCATCTTCAGGAATAGAAATTCCTGCTTTTGTCAATGCCTTTGAGAGTTCCGAATCTGTCATAGCACCGGCATTTTTTATTATCTCGTATATTGTGTTTCTAAGAGGTATTGTTGCCATATCTAACCATAAAACGCCTTGTCGATGGGCTTGGGTAGTGCGTATGATATATTGTCTTTGATTGAAGTATACCAGTCTTCCACGCCTTTAGTAATCGAAGGCTTGACGACCTTTAATGCTGCAGCAAAGTCTACACTGTTAATTTTTGGTGCATTGGTTCTCAGTGCTTGCACTGCTGCCTCTCTGCATACAGCTACCAAGTCAGCACCCGTGTATCCCTTTGTAGCAAATGCAATCTCCTTCAAGTCTACATCTCCAGACAGTGGCATTGGTCTGGTAAGTGTCTTGATTATCTCTAATCTTCCCTTTTCCTCAGGCGGTGGGATGAATAGTATCAAGTCTAAACGTCCAGGTCTTAGCAATGACGGGTCTATGAGATCAGGTCTGTTGGAAATTCCTATTACTACTACTCGTGCAGCCCCGCCGTCTTCCATTTCTGTAAGCAACTGGCTGAGTAATCTCTCCCCCACACCTCCTTCTTCAAGTGACTTTGATCTTGCCAGAGAATCAAGCTCATCGAAAATTATGATACATGGTGACGACGCCTTCGCCTTTCTGAAAATCTCTCTTATTGCTTTTTCAGATTCACCTACCCATTTTGACAATATTTCTGCTCCTCTTACTAGTATCATGTTGCCGCCACTTTCTGTTGCAAGCGCTCTTGCAAGCAATGATTTTCCACATCCTGGTGGACCGTAAAGCAATGCACCTTTAGGTGGTTTAATCCCCATCTTTTGAAATTTTGCAGGCTCTTTTATTGTTGTAATCAAATTATCATTTAGGGTTCTTTTTGCATCGTCTAATCCGCCCACGTCCTTCCACCAAATTTTTGGGCTCTCGACATAGAACTCCCTCATGGCAGTAGGAACAATCTCATGTGTTGCATCGTAAAAGTCCTGAAGACGTATAGACATTTTCTGCAATATCTCTGAAGATATTTTTTCAGTTTCCATTTCAATTTCTGGCAAAAAGGTTCTAAGAGCTTTCATTGCCGCCTCTCTGCAAAGAGACTTGATGTCAGCACCAGTGTATCCGTGAAGCTCTGCTGATAAAAGTTTTAGATCAACATCATCTGCAAGTGGCATTCCACGTGTATGAATCTGTAAAATTTCTAGCCTGCCGTCTGCATTTGGAACTGAGATCTCAATCTCTCTGTCAAACCTTCCTGGTCTTCTTAATGCAGGATCTACACTCTCGGGTCTATTTGTTGCCCCAAGTACAATGACATTGCCTCTCTCTGTCAAGCCATCCATCAATGCCAATAGCTGAGCCACGACTCTTTTCTCAACATCTCCGTATGCTTCTTCTCTTTTTGGAGCAATTGCATCAATCTCATCAACAAATATCACACTTGGGGCGTTGTCTTTTGCTTCCTTGAAAATATCTCTAAGCCTTGCCTCTGTCTCTCCATAATACTTGTTCATTATCTCAGGTCCATTTATCGAATAAAAGTTAGCTTCTGATTCACTTGCAAGTACTTTCGCAATCAATGTTTTGCCACATCCTGGAGGGCCATACAAAAGAATGCCACTGTGTGGTTCTACATTTAATCTATTGAAAACCTCAGGGTGTTTTAAGGGGAGTTCTACAATCTCACGCATTCTGTTTATTTGTGCTCTGAGGCCGCCTATCTCCTCGTATGTAACTCGAATCTTTTTGTCAACTGATGCTTCGGTTAAAATAGTAAGTGCAGTATTGCGCTCTATTTTGACGACATTTTTTGGTGTAATCTTGTGTATCTTAAAGTCCATTGAATTTCCAAGAATCATGACTGATATCTCATCACCTTCTGAAAGAGGTAAACCCTTTAGCCTATTCTTGACAAAATCTGTAAATTCCTTGTCTACTGTGACATTTCCGTTGACTGGCATAAGTACAACACTTTTTGCTGGTTTTGCAATGACTTTTTTGACGTTGACCAAGTCGTTTATTCCAACACCAACATTCTTTCTAGTCTGTCCGTCTATTCGAACCATGTCTGGAGCTTTGTTGTCGTCATCTGCTGGCCATACTATTGCACAACTGGACTTTTTTCCTATAATCTCTATCATGTCCCCTGGTTCTACTTTTAAAAACTCCATGGCCTCTGGTTCTATTCTGGCTCGTCTCTTACCTACGTCTCTTTGCTTGGCTTCTCCAACGCGCATCTGAAGCAGTTCATCTTTTTTTACCAAAAGGAACTCCTCCTACTTTGCGCCAACAGAAGCTCGACTTACTCCAAGCACTTCGAACTCTCCTATGCCTTCAACTGAACGTACACTATTTTCAAGCGAGTCCATTTGTCCTTCCTTGTCATCTAAGGAGAATTCTGCATTAATAAAGTAGAGACCAAAAGCAAGTGGCTCTTTTGTATATTTTGAGAGTACTATACCATCCTTTAGAGACGCACCAATCTTCTTAGCAGCATTATCTAGATCGATCTCCGTACCTGTTGGTAAAATCTTTGCTCGTAATGTTAGTCGTGGCATTTTCTTTATGGCCCTTCAAAATTGCATGAATTGCATTTGTATGTTCTGGCTGCCTCTCTGCAACTCTCGCAACGCCAAAGCAGCATAGAGCCACAGTCTGGGCAGTTGAATTTTACACATTTATCATTAGGCATTATTGGTCTATGGCACGAACTGCATACTGGTAAAGTAATAGATGACGACATGTTACAAGCTGATTTTTCTACCGAATTTATACCTTCCTTATAGATCGACGTGCATTCAACTTAGTAATCGTCTCAACTCATTTCCTAAAATTGCTTGAATTGCTTTTACAGAACCTTTTACCCCTAAAAGTTTTGCAACTGATGTTGTATGAAAATCAAAACTTCCCTCTTTTGAAATCTCGTCTAGTACTTGAGGAGTTATTGATTCAAAAAGAACGTTAATTGATTTATTGTCAAGTCTTTCAAGAAGAGATCTAGCAAGAAGCATCCGTTCAAACTCTTTACCAAATCTATCCAACCATTCTTTCTGATATTCTTGCAAGTCTTTTTCTTTCTCTGATTTCAAAAATTTTGATATGGCGTTTCCAGCCAGTATTCCGCCAAGCCCTGAAGAATAAATTCCTCCAGCTGTTGTAGGCTTTGCTTGTCCTGCAGCGTCTCCTACAATTACTACATTTTTTGTGACAAATTCCTTAATTGGACCTTTTATCCATATGGGCGCAAATATTTTTCTTACAGTAGAATAGCTGCCTTTTTGTTTCAAAAAATCTTCTAATACTACAGCTGGATTGATTCCTTTTCCAGCAACGCCAACTTTTGCTTCATCGCGTCTAGTTGGTATAATCCATGCAAAAAAGCCAGGGTATTTTTCCTGATCAAGGTACACCTCAACTCTTTCCTTGTCAATCCAATCGGCATATACCTCATATTGTGCAGACTGCATGGTACCAGTACGGTCCTTGTGAATCAAAGATGACACACCTCTTGCGTCCACTATTATCTTGCATTTGATATTGCCATCAGTTGTCCTGACACCATCCTTGGTTATTTCTCTAAGCGAAGTTCTCACTTGTATCTCGGCGCCATTAGTTTGGGCTTGATGTGCAATTTGCTTATCAAATTCTCTTCTATCAAGTACTATGACTTGCTGCGGTCTTGCATCAAGAGTAACACTTTTTCCTGATGGTGATATCAGACGTGCTGATCTTATCTTGTTATCAAGTGTCGCTCTCATGGGAATGATTCCAAGATCATCAATGCCCATTATGCTTACTAGTCCTCCACAATGTTCTGGTGTACCAATCTCATAGTCTTCTTCTATTACCAGAACTTTGTGTCCTTTGCCTGCAATTTCTCTTGCACACAAAAGCCCAGCAACGCTTCCACCTGCTACAACTACGTCGTAATCCACACTTTGATACATTTTCTCATTTATTTATATCAACATCTAACGTTGTACAAAACAAGATCTTGTGAATGTATTTTGCTTTTTACAGTGAAAAATACTTTCAATTCAAAAGTTTAACATGTACTGGGTTATTATTTCAAATTGATATGGGTAACATTAAGCAAGTAATAGTAGTACGAAAGGACCTCGGTATGGGGACTGGAAAGATTGCAGCTCAAGTGGGGCATGCATGTGTTTTAGGTGCAGAACATGTGAGGAAATCCCATAGGGAATGGTATACTGAATGGGAAGAGTTGGGCCAAGAAAAAGTAGTACTCAAAGTTTCTAGCTTATCTGAGTTGGAAGATGTAAAAAAACACGCCATCTCTCTTAATTTGCCATGGTCTGAGGTAACAGATGCAGGTCATACTCAGATTGCGCCTGGGACTGTAACTTGTATCTCAATAGGCCCTGCACCTGAAGATATGATTGATAAGGTAACTCAAAGTTTGAAATTGCTTTAGATCTGTTTTTCACGATCTCTTACTTTTGCATCAAATGTTGCTGTAATATTCTGTCCGGGTTGTGCATTGCATGGAGGTATCTTTATGACAAAATGATCATGGGTTTCAACATAGCAACCGCTTTGGTCTGCTTGTTTTACTGTAACTACTTCGGTTACTGTATTAGGAATGAGATTCCAGAAAGGAAAAACCGCTGTAGTCATAACTACCACTGCTGCGGCAAGTGCGCCAAATATTAGAAGTTTCTCATTCATATACTTTGATCGAAAGTAATCCCGTATTTAGCATTATTGAGTGTGCTGTAATCTCGTTTGCCGAGAATGAGAATATTAGAAATCCTCTTAAATCCATTAATCATCGAAGAATTCTATGTTCGTGGTAGTAGTTGAGATTCAACTAAAAAAAGGGATGGAAGAAGAATTCAAAAAATGGGTAAACGAATCAAACAAAGATCTTGCAAAGTTTGATGGATTCATTAACAGAAGATTACTGGCAACACGTACTGGTAAGCATACTATATTGGTAGAGTTTGAGAGCCAGGATAAGTTTGAAAAAATGCATCAGACACAAGAGCATTTCAGAATTCAATCAAATGGTCATTCATACATGGAAGTCCCGCCAAGACCAGTCTTCTATGAAGTAGTTGCTAATTAATAATCTCTAGGCACAATTCAAATCATAAATAATGAATCTTCATGTGATTGTTGTGTACTGTTTCAAATTGGGTCACATGACCGCAATGGATGCATGAAAAAAACTGGTCTGTTTTTCCTTGTGTGGGTGACTCTATCTTGTATCCATCAAGCGATACCACTGAAATTGTATCATTCTTTTGTATTACTGCAAAATGCCTTTCACATCCTATTGATGCTAGGAACATTTTGATTGCTGTAATTACATTTGCTGGGTCTATCTCTTCATCTTCTATAGGCGCAAGAACAAACTCGTGAAGTTTTAGGGCTGGAACAGCTCCTAATTGGTCTGAGGTATATACTGCCAGTGGCGATTTTATGGACGGAATATCTCTACAGTTAACCGTAATCACAGCTTATATGCAAAAATGATACTGTATTTTAGTTTAACAAACTTTTATTCCTTTCAAATCTTCTCAAAAACAGAAAAGGTACTCTTGTAGAGTATCTCTCTTTTTCCTGCCTCATTTATGGTGCCAATCTTACGTATTATTTTGTAATCTGACAATTTTTGCATCTTTCTATAAGCAGTGCTTGTGGGTATGTTACATTCTATGCAGAGTTGACTTGTAGATTTTGGGACTGTCCTGATCGATTCTAAAATCATTCTACTGACTTTGTCTGACAAAAGATCTTGCATTACCTCGTCACTAATATTGAAAGTTACTGCCAATGCTTCTTGATCTCACTTCTTTGATTTAATGGATTACTTAACTAAGTTACCTAATCCTTTTTGTACACACCTATCTTAATACCGTGAAATAAAAATTTGATACGCGTTACTCGCTTGTTGAAAATAGTTGAATAGAGCAAAGATTTACATAAATAATTCTAAGCATTATTGTCAATGGATAACATATATGAAAATGCAGCAGACGACTTTCTTGAGCTTGCAAGCGAACAACGTCTGAACATAATCTTCAAACTTTTAGAGAAAAAATCCAAGATCTCAAATATGGCAAAAGAACTTCACGCCACAGTTCAGGAGGTTCACAGGAACTTTGAGCGACTTGCAGATGCAGGATTGGTTATAAAAGATAGGGATGGCTTGTATGATCTTACCACGTATGGCAAAACCATGTGCACCCAAGTTCCGTCTCTGTTATTTCTCTCTAAGAATAGAAAATATTTTGAAAATCATGATTTCGGTGATGTTCCTATGAAATTCATACAAAGGATAGGTGCACTTGCTGGGGGGCAACAAATCAAAGGATTTGTCAAATCTCTAGAACAATGGAAGTCAATTTATAAAAATGCGGATGAATTTATCTATGAAATCTTCACTGAAGTTCCGCTTGATCTAATCGAACCATTATTAACCAAAGTAAAACAGGGAGTTAAACTAAATTACATCTTTTCAGAATCAGTCATAGTTCCTAAGGGACGAAAAGATTTACTCAATAAATTAGGTATGAAAGATTTAATCGAAAAAGGCCTGGTTGAGAGAAAAATGAGAACAGGCACAAATGTGGTTGTTGTGTTAAATGAGAAAGAGGCATGTATTGGATTTCCAACATTGGACGGTGTTGCAGACATGCGTGAAATGTTTTACAGCAAAGATCCTCTATTTCATGAATGGTGTTTGGACTATTTTAGATACTGTTGGTATAATTCTGATTCATTTCAAGAAAGTAAAATTCATGAATAAGTAACGGTATAAATTTAATCTACAACATATTCTAAAATCTCATTGTTTGAATCCACTGCTAAATATCTGCGATGCGTAATCTGCAAGTCTGCATTATCCATTGAGCCATTGACATGTGGTGACGAAGTTCAGGAGGGTTTTCTAAGTTGCACAAAATGCAATCACAGATATCCTGTAATATCGTCTGTGCCTTTTTTGCTGGAAGATTTTTCATCTTATCTTGCAATTAGGATGGCACTTGGTGGTGAGTTGATGCTGATGGCCAAGTCTTCCAAAATGAAGTTGTTTGTAAAAGAAATGCTGGGAAAGATAAAACATGTATTAGAAGACACTTCTGAACTTGAAAGAAACTGGGTTGGAATCTACAAGCGTAGTATACATTCGCAGTTCTATGTCCATGTAAAAAACTTGGTTCACAAGTTACCTAGATGTGATTTTGTATTGGAGCATGGGTGCTCTATAGGACACCTAACAGCACATCTTGCAAAGCAAAATTCTCTCGTATTTGGCATAGACAAATCATTTTATGCTATATTAGAGGCAAAAAAACATCAAAGAAAAAATTTGGATTTCATTGTGGCAGACTCATTAAACTCTCCTTTTGGAAGCAGAAAATTTGATCTGGTGGTTGTCCTAAACCTGCTTGATATTGTAGAGCCGCGTGAGCTTTTGCAGGCTGTCTCGCATCAATCCAAAAAGTTTCTCATGATATCTGATCCATATGACTTTGAGCGAGGAAAGGCATCTGTAAAATCCAAAATAAGTCCAGATGAACTAAGGTTGTATCTGAGGCAGTCTGGATTCAAATTAATTAGAAGAACAAGCCAACCAAGCTTTATTCCATGGAAGTTAAACATGAATTCACGATTAAGTTTGAACTATAAAGTTGACCTAATTCTTGGTCAGAATGCAACAAAAAATGATCCTAGAGGTTAATCTTTCTGTTTAACTTGACAAACACATCGTTAATTTTTGTACCGTCTCCACAAGATATTTTACTAGTTATGGGTTCTCACAAATAAAATGAAATCAATCAATTATGTATTGCTTGGAGATGAATCAATAGCCAAAGATTTTGGCAAAAAAGGCACTGCTACTGATCTTACAATATATGATAAAAAAGATGCAGGCTTTGTAAAAACATGGACCATGCCAACAGGCTTTCCAGAAAAGATCCAACCGCTTCTTCAAGCCATAAACATGGGTGAATATGTTATTTTTTGTGTCTCTAAGCTTGACAAATTCACAGGAGAACAAATTGTTGCACTTGATGTTCTCAAAAAGAATAAGGGATTACTAACTCATTCTTACGAAGTAGATCATGAAAAACTTCTTCTTATGATAAAAGGAACCGTTGTGGAACAATACAAACTAGTAGAACTATCTGATCTCAAAAAGGAAATGGATTCTTTGGAACCTGTATCAAATGAAGGCGATGCTAGGATTCCAATTGATCATTGTTTTGATGTAAAAGGGGTAGGCACGGTTATACTTGGTAAGGTAGCACAAGGAAAAATCAAAGCATATGATAAACTCAAACTGTTGCCCAAAGGAGACGAGGTTATAATAAAATCCATTCAAATGCATGACGATCCGGTGGAAGAAGCTGTGTCTCCAGCACGAGTCGGTCTTGCTGTAAAGGGAGTTGTATCTGATGATGTACAAAGGGGAGACCAATTGTGCATTGGTGATGGAATCCATGTGATGCAAGATGTTGCATTGGATTATTTACAAAACAAATTCTTCAAGGACAAAGTGGCAGAAAACCAGACATTTCTTGTAAATATAGGTCTGCAGACAAGAGCTGCAAAAATAGTATCTCTTAACCCCATGAAGCTTTCTCTTAACAAACCAGTTGCATTTATAAAAAATGATATATGCGTGATTCTAAAACCCGAGTCGCAGACTATACGAATAGTAGGAAGCGGGCCAATTATTGTATAATTTGTTGTATGACTCATTTTGATATTGTAGCCATTATCTCTTGGTCCACTATCACAGCTATTTTTATGGTTGTAACTGGGCTAGTTTATAAAAAATTTCGAAATAAAAATGAACCATCTACGACTTGAGAAAAAAGGTCTGCGCGGGCTATCAATAGCAGAAAGCTTCCACGAGAATGATTTAAAATCAAAATTAGCAGGAGTTGTGATGCGAAGAGATTTTGTAATTGATGGATTTGTTTTTGGGATGGCTACTATAGGAGGTGATGATGCCACTGATGCAATTATCTCAATGTATGAGAATCTAAATCGTGATGACATTAGCTTCATTCTGGTCTCAGGATTGATTATCTCCATATACAATATCGTTGATATCAAAAAACTATGGAAAAAAGTCAAGATGCCAATTATTGGTGTGACATATGAAGAGTCTGACGGAATGGAAGATGCAATTAGACATCATTTTCCTAATTCCTATGAATTTAAAATAAAACAATATCAGAACCTTGGCACTAGGACCAAGATATCATTGCATACAAAACATGATCTATACCTAAGAGTGGAAGGATGTGAATTAAAGGAAGCAAAAAAACTGCTTGATACATTCACGTTACAAGGAGCCATGCCTGAACCATTACGTGTAGCACAAATTCTTGCCAAGGCAGAGCTAAGTTCTTTACGCTAATTTTCTATTTTCGCTCTTCTTTGCTTACAACCCACTTGCTATTTGTTAATCTAGATGAAGTAAACTCAATCTGTCCTATTGCACGATCTCCCTTTCGTACAATCCCATATTCATTTTTAGATGTTTTAATAATCAACTGTCTTGTTTTGTATCCTCCTTCTATGACCTTGATCTTAAACCTCTTGCTTGCTCTTGCTACTAAATCACGTGCAGCCTTTGAGTCTCCCATCCATGAAAACATCTCAAACGCACCAAAGTTTTTGGTATCTATCTCATAATCATATAGCCTTGCTTCAAATTTCCAATCCATATTCTTTGCCTCTTCATTCATCCAGTCTACTGCTTGTTTTCCGTATCCTTTTTCAATACCAAAAGATTCTGCACCTGACAATTTTTGATATTGCTTGGAAAATAGTTGAATATAACTCAAAAGTATTTGCATCAGAGATATTATTAGTCGCAAAAGTCGTTTGAGAGACGGTGTCCAGAACTGCTTCTGATATACGAAAGGCTATAGAATCTAACTGGAATGAATATCTGTCAAAATACGCCAATCTATTTTCTTCTAATTATGTAGAGGGTTCTAGTCCTCCGTCAGTCTTTGTTGGATCTTATGGGTATCCAAAGGTACTGGTAGGACCAATGGTGCC
The DNA here is from genome assembly GCA_028867755.1 of Nitrososphaerota archaeon. Lineage (GTDB taxonomy): Archaea > Thermoproteota > Nitrososphaeria > Nitrososphaerales > Nitrosopumilaceae > Nitrosotalea. Next base: position 1,143,656 of record JAGWFT010000001.1, on the reverse strand, counting down.
TCCAATCCATGGTAACACGTTATCTATGGACTTGCCAGAATCTTGGATAGGCAAGAGCCTGGAAGATATTGTAAATTATAGACTATCACTAGTAAGAGGAATACAAGCAGTTACAGCAAAAGCCCCTCAGGGCAGATACATCGAAAGCTTACAAGAGCTTGCAATGTCTTCTAGATCTACTGATTCTGAAGTAGAGTTTGTAAAAAATACAAAACCCTCTCTATTTGTAGATGGGGAAAATGCCCCTTTTGGCCCCATTGGAGAAATAAAAACTGCCAAGTTCTCAAATTCATCATCAGACAAGAATATTCAGAGATTATTTTACGACAAAGACGTTCTGGCGTATGATGCAGTCTTTGAACTTTATAATCGTGGCATAGAGGTAAGCAAAATACAAAAGTGTTTCAGTATAGGAATGTTTGGAAAAGACCGCAAACTTGTACCTACGAAATGGAGCATAACTGCAACTGACGATATAATTTCTAAATCCATTGTTGATGAAATTGTGAATTTTTCTGAGATTGATTGCTGCCAGATTTTTACTTATGAAAACCTTGGAAATTTGTACGGCGTAATCATGTTTCCACGCAGATGGATGTTTGAGATGCAAGAGGCGTGGTACGATCAAGAAGGTAACATTGGATTTGGATCAGATTTTGAAGATGCAAAGGGACTTTCACACTATCCGGAGACTGCAGGAGCACATTTTGCATCGCGGCTTGCTGTTGCAGAATATCTCTTGAGAGCCAAGGTTCAGGCAGGAGTTATGGTGCTTCGCGAGATAAGGCCAGAATATGCAGTTCCTCTAGGGGTCTGGCAAGTTAGAGAAGGAGTAAGGATGGCGTTAAAACAAAAACCAACTGTAATGCCAAATTTTGAACAAGGCTTGGATCTTGTATGCAAGGGCCTAAGTGTGGGCAAGAAAGAATGGCTTGCAAGAAGTAAATTACAAAAAGCAAGAAATCAAAAATCGATAAAAGATTATTTCTGAGAGTTTTTATTGAACGCACTTTGCACCTAAATCGTTGCAAAATCGAAGCATAATAATCGCAATAGCCATTATTGCGTCTCCAATAATATTTGCACTGGCTGTCTTTCCAGATACCTTTAGTCTTGGCTGGAATCAAGGCAGAGGGGGATTTCTCTTTGCCATGGCGTTTATTGCAGCTGAGCTGATAGGAATCAAACTTGAAATTCCAAAGAAGCGACTCTATGCTGCAATTCCGTTAGCAGGTGTCGCTATTGCATATCTTGTGGCTGTAGAATTTGGTCTCAAAAGCTATCTTGCTGCAGTTGCACCTCAGTTTCATGTTTTATTGTTAGATTCATGGGATTGGATGTGGGACTTTATTGTAATTGCAATTTTCTTCACGTCTACGCTGACTGTACTTTTTGGCAAGAGATGGATACGAATATCCCCCGCAGGACCAATCTATGCCGCAGGTACTGCAATTATTCTCTCACTTGATGCGTTCTTTCCATATGATTCACTTGGTCCCTTACAGTATGTTGTACCGTACCTTGTAAAGCTGGATGTCTTTTTGATAACCACTTTCCATTTGGGAATTGCCAGTGCACACGGTAATATTATGTTCCTAAGTGGTGACCATGGCCCATTCGCACTTCAAGTGTTCTGGCCATCGGCAGGCGTTCATAGTATTATTATCTACTCACTTGTCATGATGGCGTTTCTTCTAAAGATGAACATTCGAAGAAACAGGAAGGCTGGTTACTTTGTGCTAGGAGTGATTGGAACAATTGGAGTAAACGTAATCAGAATACTCTCTCTTTCATTGTTTGTACTCAAGGTGTCAACAAACGTAAATGAATTTGAGTCATTTCATGGTATTGCAGGTGAGATAATGTTTCTTCCTTGGCTCTTTGTCTTTTTGCTCATTGTAACATATGTAGAGACAAAGAGATTAAAAAAAAATGAAGTAAAAATTGCAAAACATGAATACGATAAAAATCAATAGAGAAATAAATCCTGGAACATACCGCATCGAAGATATTTTTGATGGCTTGAGAAAGGTTGAAATTTTGCTACAGATCTTTGGCTCAAGCAACGAACTAGATGATGTTTTTTCAAAGACAAAGGTAGTTGTAGATACAAGCAGTACATACATGCACGTAAAAAACGAAGATGCTACAATTGTAATCGGGCTTGATCATTTGAAGAACTCCGATAAGATAATTCTTTATCTTGATATCGTACACGAGCTTGTGCATGTAAAACAACAAAGACAGGGCCTTGACCTGTATGATAAATCTTATTCTTATGTGGATAGACCTACTGAAATCGAGGCCTATGTTGTAGCTGTAAAAGAAGCAAAAAGACTAGGCATGGAACACAACGAGATAATGAATTATTTGGAAGTAGAATGGATAACTCAAGACGAACACAAAAGGCTTGCAACACACGTAGGGCTAAAGCCTTAAAAAAATCTTGTAATGTCTACCTGTCCTGCTACTTCTGAAAAATCAGACACTCTAACCCCAAGCCTTCTGATAAGCAATCTTTGATCCTCAAGAGATTCTCTAAGTAGTTGAAGTGCGGTTTTTTTCAATTCTTCAAGACTCGATGTCGGGTTTTTCAACATTCTAGACTTTGTTCTATTTGAGAGGTCTTCTTGCACAAATTGTATTCCCACCGACTTGAAAACAATACTGTCTTTTACAATGGCATCATGCACATCTACGCATAACTGTTCTAGATCTTTTGATAAAAAATCAAAATCCTTGCTGTCTTGCTTTAATGTTATTATTCTGCTATATTGTATTGGATCTGCTCTTGGCGATACTGGTTCATCATCAATGCCTCTTGCAGCATTGTAGATGTAGGTTCCAACTTTTCGCCCAAACATGCTGTTAAGCGAGAATACATCTACTTTCTTTAGATCATATATGGTTTGAAGTTTCATTTCGTTAAACCTTTCTTCTGATTTTTTTCCAATTCCCGGTATTACCTTAATTGGCAGAGGATCAAGAAAATGCTCAATCTTGCCTGGCTCTACTACGGTAAGGCCATCAGGTTTTTTAAAATCAGAAGCTATCTTGGATACAATTTTGTTTGTCGAGACTCCAACAGTTGATGAAAGTTTGGTATTACTACGTATGGTATTCTTTAATTGCTGAGCCAGATGTGCGGCATTTGAAAAACTTCCTTCCGTTCTTTTTGTAACGTCAAGATACGCCTCATCTCTTCCCACATACTCAAAAATATCGGCGTATTTCCTAATTAGATTCATTGCATTCTCAGAGATTTCTGAATAATAGTCAAAATCAGTAGGCAAGAATACTGCTTCAGGAACATCTTCCATCTTTCTTTTTGCAAATTTTATGGGCATTCCAGATTTTACTCCATATCTTCTTGCCAAGTAGTTGGAAGTTGCAATGGCGCCGCTGTCTCCGCCCCTGTCGGAGAACACACATACAACAACTGGCTTTGTCTTCAATTCGGGGTTTCTTAGTTCTTCACATTGTGCAAAAAAATAGTCAAAATCAACATGGAATACAATTCGCTGTTGCATGGATTTTTTATTATTCTATTTTATTTATTACGTTATTGTAAGATAATTTTACAGTAAACATTAAATGAATTAATTTGCCTTTTGCTTTGTCTCACGCATTTATGACCTTTCTTTTTGGCAAATTCTTCAAATTACATCTAAATATCGTCTTTTTCAATGAATATTGTGGATTATCCAGTTTCTATAGGAGAAGAAGGAATCAAACTGCAGCCAGAAAAAATGGAAGTCGACAAGCTGTATTACTGTATTTACCAAGACAAGGCAATGCTTTTTTTCAAAGATAAAAATGATCTTTTAAATTGTTATGAAATCGAAGAAAAGGAAATTGTTGATGAACTAAAACAATCCAAATCTGAAGATATGGATGATATTCTCGAAAAATACATAGAAAAAAAGAATCTTAACCATTAAATAAAACACAAAAAGAGTTGGTCTGTGCCAAGACCTCCAAATATTGTCTTTATTGGTAAAAAACCAATTCTTACATACGTGAACGCCACGTTAACACTACTTGCAAATGAACCTACTGTGACAATAAAAGCAAGGGGAAAGAGCATAACAGCAGCAGTAGATGTATCACAAATGATAGTTAAGAGAATGAATGCGGTGGGCTACAAAGTCAGCGGTGTGAGAATTTTTTCCGAAAGGATGGAGTCAAAAGATGGAAAAGAGAGAAACGTATCAACAATTGAAGTTGATGTTTCTAAACCTGAAGATGGTTAGCAAGTTCCTAAAGCGCTCAATACTAATAGTACTAGTTGGCATAACTGTAATCGTTGCATTGTATCATCTCGGGTTTGTTAATACTTGTCCTGTAAAACAAATTGATATCAACTCTGATCTCAAAAAATATGATCAAACAAAAGATCCTGAGTTATGTTCACAATTAAATGACAAGATATCGAAATTTGACAATGAGTGCAAAGGTGGCTTGGAAATACTTGATTGTGGTTAATGCCAAGATTGAATCAAGAAATTTATTCCAAAATAGACAAGAACCCCACTTAGTGCAATCATGAAAATCTTGTAGTTTTTAGTTGAGAGGATCTTTTTTCCGCGACTAGACAAAAATCCTACCGTACCTAACCATGCATAGTCCATCCATATGTGGAGCCCAAACATTATCCCTATTCCAATAAATGAGTACAAAAGTAATGCATCTGAAATTAGTTTAAAGCCTATTGTGAACCACCAAATCAAGAAAAACGGATTGAATGCACTCAACAAAATTCCCATGATAAATGGACCATGTTTTGGTAACTGACTGGATGAAGATTTCATCATCGCAGTTCTAATTTGCAGTCCTGAAAAAACAAAGAGACTGATAGCACCAAGTATTGATGTGTATTCTCTGAATTGTGGCAAGACCACAAGTGAGATTGCACCAATTCCAAGAAGTATCACAAGTGGAAGTTCAACTATTGTATGTCCAAATGCCATTCTAATTCCGGTCTTCCAACCACCTCTTGTACCATATGCAACATTTGCTGCAAAAAGAGGTCCTGGAGACATGACTCCAGAGACTGAAATTGTAATTACAGTCAATGCAAATTCTAGTATTGGTGTCATCTAGATATGTTGCAGTAAACTAGTATGAGAAAATTTTTGATGACGCGTCCATCTTATTTGTTAAAAAACTCAGTACGTCATCAACACTATTCATATAGAAAAACTCGTCAGAACCATTCTTTGATATGTCAATACAATATCGTCTAGATGTTTTGTTGATAAAAATAAATCCTGTTTCGCTCTCTATTCTTACTCCTTCGTCAGAATCTAAAACTCTGAGTTGTTTTGGCAAGCTATCTTTTGAGATTTCTCGTTCTTGGTAGCTCATCCGTAAATTGCATCTCGTAGTGGACCTGCTTCTTGCTCTGTCTGCTTCATGTTTTGCTCTATGTTTTCTGCTTCGCTCATCAAGGTTCGGAAATCACATGCTGCACCAGGGACAAGTTTTGACATTGCCATACAAATCTCTGCACCTGCTCTAAAGTCTGGCCCGTTTTCTTGGCCTTTGTATAAAAGAACAATTACGTTGGTGTTTGTGATGGAGCCTTCATTTAACAAAATTCCGGGAATGCCGGGGACAGTACCATTCTTAAGTATTGGAATTTCTGAATCTGTCAATCGTTTCTTTGCATTTTCTGTACTTGCAACTCCTATGACAAACGGTTTTTCTTCAGCCTTTACAGCTGCACTGCTTACTATGAGCGAACATTTGTGATCATTTGCCCACTTTAACATGGTTCTTGCAACCTCTCTGTGAAGCGATTCATGGGGTGTTAAATATGCTGAAAATACCGCAACCTTGAGATCCTCATTTACAAATATTCTTGCAGGAAAATTAGGTGTTTCATCTCTTATGATACTAATTGGAGGAAAAAGTTCTGAATCAAGAACACCTGCCAATTTGAATTGAGATGTTGTGTTTATCAAAGATTCTGTCGCTATTGCGTTGGCAAGTCCTGCATAAGGAAAACCATCTATGACAAATCCGCCTTCTATGTTAATTGGTTTTAACTCTCTAATTGTTATCTCGTTATCCACAAAATATCATGCCGTTACATCCTTTTAAATCATGGATATCATTTTATGCATCAAATATTATTGGTGTACATGGAAACATTATACATACTCATAAACTGCGACTTGGGATCGGAAACGCAAATCATAAGCGAACTTGCAAAAATTCCAGAAGTAAAAGAAGTCAGAGGAACATATGGGATATATGATATCCTTGTCAAAATTCAAGCTGACTCGAATGCCATTTTAGAAGAGATAGTGACTTACAAGATACGAAGAATCTCAAAGATTCGTTCCACTGTAACACTAACGCCAATATTATCTCAAGGCGGAAGATAGCAATTACGCCATGAGAATATTCAATTCATTTTCTTCAGTTATAGATACTTTTGAACCATTTCAGAAAAATATGGCACGTGTATTCATCTGTGGACCTACCTTGTATGATTATACTCATTTAGGACATGCAAGAATTTTTCTTACGTACGACCTTTTGTGCAGACATTTACACGAAAGAGGATACAGAACTGATGTACTAGTAAATATGACAGATATCAATCAAAATGTATTCAACAAGGCAAAAGATGAATCAAAAGACTATGCTACAATTGCTAAATTCTATGCACAAGAATTTGCAAAAGATCTAAATTTATTGAACATCAAAAGCATAAACCGACTTGCATACGTTTCAGATTATGTTGATTATATGGAGAGTCACATATCTGAATTGTTGAATAAAAAAGTTGCATATTATGCAAATGGAAATGTCTATCTTGACACTTCAAAAATTAACACCTACGGTATGTTATCTAAGCAGTCTAGGGCTCAACTCCAACTTCATAGATTGGATATAGGGCCTAGCAAGAAAAACCAGGAGGACATAATGTTATGGAACTGTTCTGAGGATTTTGACTTTTCATGGAAAAGCAAATTTGGGAAAGGCATTCCATGGTGGCACATGCAAGATACAACTGTTGCATTGGAAAACTTTGGTACAAATTATGACATTCACGGTGGTGCAAGGGAGCTTGCATATCCACATCACGAAGCGCATTTAGCCCAATACAAGATGTTTTCAACAGATGAAAATCCGGTCAAAGCGTGGATGTATGTAGGCCTTGTTCTTTCAAATGGTGAAAAAATGTCCAAATCGCTTGGCAATGTTGTATGGTCGAGAGATCTGATACAAAAATATGGGCAAAACCTATTGCGTCTTTATCTTTTCTCTACTCATTATCGTAAGGATGTGAATTTCGATGAAAATAAAATTGCTGAAAAAAAACAGCTTTTAGAAAAAATCCATCTTGCCGGCACAAAAACATCAGAAAAAACTGACTCGGAAATTTCTAAATTAGTAGATGATTTTCTTGCTGCATTAGACGATGATCTTAATTCTCAAAAAGCAATTGAAATATTTGAAAACATTTGCTCCCAGATAATTGCAGGAAGCAATATCAGTTACAGAGATTTTGAACGAATATGTCAGGTACTGGGAATAACAACCTAATATCACGACTAGAAGGTATAGACCTTGATTTTACTGGTCTGTTGACAAATTCTATACCTCTTCAGTGTGGTACATTGTTTTTCAATCAAGATCTCACAAATGATGTCTTTTTTGACAAGCTCACAAACATATCATGCATCAACGACAAAATGATAGACGATGCGTTGGCACTTTTTGCCAAATATGGTACAGCCCCATATATCTACACATTAAATTATGCAGATCTTGAAGACAAATTACTCAAAAAAAATTTCAAACTTTACGATGTTCAACACGTGCTTGTAAAAACACCCAACTCTACAAAAGCAACAAAAATTCATATGATATCTAGCGATGAATCTATGTTGTGGTCAAAAACATTCTGTGATGCATATGATTGTCAAGATTGGGTCACATCTGTGGATAAGATAGTAAAAAAATCCATCCAGTCAATAGAGTACTATGTTGATGAATCAGCTAGTTCTTGCGTGGCATTATATGAAAAAGATTCAATGTTGGGGCTTTATTGTCTTGGAACAATTCCAAGTATGAGAAAGAGGGGCCTTGCCATGTCTCTAATTGACTTTGCTCTAAGTGAAGTAAAGAAACGAAACTTGGAATTGTTGATGCTTGAAACATATCGTAAAGACGAATTGGTTAATTTCTACTTGAAACAAGGGTTCAAAGAGATTTATCAAAAAAATATCTATACTATTTAATTTTGGAAAATAGTCTAGAATATAGAAATAGATAATGACTGGAATCAAGTTTGAGATATGAAATCTACTGCTCTTATGAATGGCAAGTAATTAATATGTAGGTATAATTTGGTAGCTGTCGGTCAAGTTGGGAAAGAAGATCAAGATTGCTATAGCCGGTGTAGGCAATTGTGCTTCTGCACTTATTCAAGGTTCAAAATACTATTCAGATAACCCTAATGATATTGTAGGATTGACTGCTTACAACTTGGGGGGGTATGAGCCAGGAGATATTGAAGTCGTGGCAGCATTTGATGTGGCAGATACAAAGGTTGGAAAGGACATCTCTGAGGCAATATACGCAAGACCAAATAATACTATTACAGTTGCAGAGGTTCCTCGTACCGGGATAACTGTACAGCGTGGACCTACAAAAGACGGTCTAGGAAGACATCTAAGCCGTATAGTAACGCCTTCCCCAGAGCCTGAGGTTAATGTCAAAAAAGTATTACAAGATACAGGTGCAGAGATGCTTGTCAACTATCTTCCGGTTGGAAGCACAGAAGCAGTACGAAACTATGCAAGTCAAGCTCTTGAGGCAGGTATCGGGTTTCTTAACGCAATTCCTGTGTTTATCGCATCAGAACCAAAATGGCAGCAAATGTATGCAGAAAAGAAACTCCCTCTAGCTGGAGATGACGTGATGAGTCAACTTGGAGCTACTGTAGTACATAAAACGCTTGTAAAGCTTTTCGTAGATAGAGGTGTACTCATCGACGGCACATATCAATTGAACATTGGAGGCGATATGGACTTTTTCAACATGCTCGATGAGGAGAGACTTGAGGACAAGAGAATAAGCAAGACAAGTGCAGTAAAGGCAATGGCTGATTATGATATTCCAATGAGAATAGGACCAAGCGATTATGTTGACTTTATTGATAATGAAAAAATCTGTTATATCAACATAGAAGGCAAATACTTTGGTAAAATCCCAATTAAACTAGATCTAAAGCTTAAGGTAATTGATGCGTATAACAGTGCAGGAATAATGATTGATGCTATACGTGGGCTAAAGATAGCATTAGATAGAAATCTCTCAGGTCCTATGACTAGCATCTCATCTTACTGCTTCAAGCATCCTCCAATACAGATGCCGTACACTGATGCAAAGAAAGCCTTCACAGAGTTTGTTGAAGGCAAACGTGACAAATAGACACACATTGTAATTATTGTTAGCCTAGTCAATGAAACTTGTCAATAATCTGTTATTTCAGATGTCAAACCACCGATTTCATTGGTTCATATACGCAAGCTGGAGATCTTTGGATTCAAATCATTTGGGTACAAAAACAGTATAGTTAACTTTGAACCCGGTCTTGTAGCTATTTCTGGTGCCAACGGATCTGGCAAAAGCAACATTCTTGATGCAATCTCGTTTGCTCTAGGTGAAAATGCACCAAAGGTTATGAGAGTAGACAAATTACGTTCGCTATTACATGATGTAGATAATGCACACCATGGTGCAAAGATAGCACGAGTTAGCTGTCACTTTGATAATTTTGATCGAAAGATACCAGTTGACTCTAACACTGTAACAATCACAAGAGAGATGGACGAATCAGGGGAAAATATCTATTATTTGAACCAAAAAAAGGTGCTAAGAAACCATATTTTAGATCTTTTGGAGATAGCAAATTGCGGTATTCACAAATTGAATATTGTACAACAGGGTACAATCACTAGAATCTCCGAATTTAATGCAGAAGAGCGAAGACGAATAATAGAAGATATTATAGGGCTTGCCTATTTTGACGAGAAAAAGACAGAGGCGTTAAAGCAACTAGATGAGGCCGATAGAAGACTGGAGATTGCACTGGCAAGAATGGATGAGATTAAGAAGCGTATTGATGAGCTCGAAGAGGAAAGAAACAGCCAACTAAGATATGACTTTCTAGACCGTGAACTAAAGAGACTCTATGCCATTCAGGCCTCAAACAAGCTTAGAGACATTGATACTCAAAAAGTGTCAAAAGAACGAAGTTTTAACGCTATCCAGTCTGAATCTAAAAAACTTGACGAACAACGTGTCCAGTTAAGAGATGAGATAAAAAAACTCGAAGAAGAGAAACAAAAATTCATGGAAGAAGTCAATGCGTATAATATTGCAAAGGCCTCAATTGACTCTGAACTTTCTGTTGCAATGCACCAATCAGAAGCGGCAAATAGCAAGTTGGCTACAGATGCAAGGAGAACTGCACAAATAGAGACCAGGTTGCCAGAAATTCAAACTGAACTGACAGGACTGCACGAAAAGCGTTCTATTTTAGAATCTCAAGTCTTAGAATTGAAAAATTCTATTAACGCTGTTAACGAATCAAAAAAGAGTACTAACACTGATCTTACGTCTGTTGACTCTGAGATCAATCAAACTTTAAAGCAACAATCTCAGGTTACAAGTAACAAGCTAAAAGTTGATGAAAAAGTAAGAAATCTTACCGCTACACTAAGTGAAGCAAAACTTTCCAGCTCAAAGTTAGAACAAGAACATTTAGACATTCAAAGTAAAGTTGATCAAAACTCACTGAGGGCAAAAGCATTATCAGATGAAAAAGAAAAACTGCTCAATTTTGAACAAAAACTCAAGCAAGTGCAAGAAGGTCACGAGTCTGTTATTCATGAATTAAAATCAAGAATATCAGATTTGCGTGACAAGCGTGCGAAGATAGAAAAAGATGTTGAAGAAACTACAATAATTTTTGAAAAAGCAAGCAAAGCTGCTGCACAATACGAAGCAAAAATAAAAGTTGTAAAAGATGTGATGCATGAAGACTATTCTATCGCAAAACTAAAAGAGGATTCCAAGAGGTTGGGAATCCAAGGCCTTGTTTACGAATTGCTTTCTTGGGACAAACAATATGAGAGAGCAATTTTATCTGTTGGTTCTGACTGGCTAAAAGCTCTTGTTGTAAATGACTTTGCCACACTTCTTGGTATAGCTGAATTTGCTCAGCAAAAGAAACTCCCAAAAATTAGGCTTATTCCGTTAGATGCCGTATCAGATTTCAAGCCAACAATAAAACAAGAAGATGGAATATTTGGAGTTCTCTCTGATTTTATAAAATGCGATCAAAGATTAGAGTCTCTCAAGAACTTTATCTTTGGAAGCATAGGTCTTGCTTCTTCTACAGAGGCAGCGTATGCCCTATCAAAAAAAGGACATAAAGCAGTCACGCTTGACGGTCAATTCTTTGAGGCAGATGCAAGTGCTGTGATTGTGGACATTAACTCCAAAGTTTCCAATCTTACAAAGATAATTCTTCTTAGTACATCTGTAGATGGACTGGTACAATCACTTGAATTGCTAAAGAAATTCATTCAAAACAAGAAAGGCCAACTAAAGAAAATTGAAAGGATAACAAGAAGCCTGGAAAGTAGGTATGGTTCTTCAGAGACTGGGCTTGCAAACGTAGACCTTAGTCTTACTGACGTTAAATCAAAATTTAAGACAATATCTGTATCACTAGAGCAAATTTCATCAAGGATTTTGCAACTCAGGCGCAGAGAAGAAACTATTCTAGTTGAGCTATCAAAGACAGAGTCCTATATCGCATCTTTAGAGGAGAGGATATCTCTAACTAAAGAAAACTATGCTGAAGAAGAACAAGCAAGAATTGCTGACATGATCTCCTCATTAAATGAGAAAAGAGCGGCCTTGCTGAGTGCACAAAGTACTATTTCTACTGAATTTCGTGAACTAACTGCAAGATTGACAGAGCTTACCAATGAAGAAAGTGTGCACAAGGCAAACATGCGTCGTCTATCCGAAGAACAATCCTCGCTAAACCATGAAAAACACGATCTTGATGTGCAGTCAAGGGCACTATCAAAGGAAAAAGAAAGTGCTGATGCATTACTTGTGTCATTAAGAGAAAAAGAGCAGCAGTTGATATCGACATCTGGTACTTCAGTATCCACACTCAAAGAATATGACGCCAAATTGAAGATTCTCGATGAATCTGAGCGTACACTTACAAAAGAAATCAACAGTATGGAAAGGCAATCTGATTCTATATTACGTGATATCAAAGATCTTAGTGAAAATGAAGAAAGAATTAACAAAACCCTTCTCTCATATGGCTATGATGCCATGCTTGATTCATTTGATGTCGATCAAATCCTTGTAGCACTAGAGTCTGAAAAGAAAAAAATGTCAGGCTCTCTCAATACAAGGGCTCCTGAGACATATGTTGAGATCTCAAATGGGTATCGTTCAATGTCCACTAGGAAAAATGAACTCGAATCTGAAAGGAACTCTATTGTAAAGTTCATTGAAGAAATAGACAAAGACAAGAGACAAACATTTTTGGAATCTTATGATAAAGTGGATAAAGACATACGTGAGATATTCAACAAGATGACTGAAGGTAATGCTTGGCTTGAGATTCAAAATGAAGATGACATATTTTCATCTGGAATTTCATATCTGGTACAATTCCCAAACAAACCAAAGCGTGAATCAACATCAATCAGCGGTGGAGAAAAAACACTTGCTGCAATTACATTCCTACTTGCTCTTCAGAAACTAAAGCCCTCTCCGTTCTATCTTCTTGATGAAGTTGATGCTCACCTGGATGCACTAAATACAGAAAGACTATCCAAAATACTTGAAGATAGGTCTGGAGGAAGTCAAATTATCATGGTGTCATTGAAGGATTCTGTAGTGAAAAAAGCAAAATTGATTTACGGTGTCTTTCCAAGAAATGGAGTTTCACATGTTGTGTCACATAGAATTTCTAGCATGCCACAAGAAGTTGCAAACTAGTTTATCTCCACAAAACACGCAACAGATCTCTGACCATCAATTTGTTCAAGACTGGGTTCTTGTTTACACTTTTCAATAGCATACGGACATCTTGCTCTGAATCTGCACCCTTGATACACATTGATATCAATAGGATCATTGATGCGAATTTTCTTTTCCTTTTGTAAATTGTCTGGGGTTGGTTCTGAAATAGAATCCAATAATGCTTGTGTGTATGGGTGCCGCGGTCGTGATAATACGTCATTGATAGGGCCCATCTCTACAATTTTGCCAAGATATAATATGAAAATCGTCTGTCCAACATATCTTGCAGTGGACAAGTCGTGAGTTATATAAAAAAATGAAATTCCGTATTTATTTTGCAACTCTCTCATCAACTCCAAAATTCCGACTCTAACTGAAACATCAAGCATAGATACTGGCTCATCAGCTATGATTAGTTTGGGTTTTGTTGCAATAGCTCTTGCGATTGCCACACGTTGTCTTTGGCCACCTGATAACATGTGTGGATATTTTGAAACAATCTCATCAGGCTCTAATTTCACATCTCTTAATGCTTCAAAAACTAAATCCCTTCTCTTGTTTGATTTGCCAATGTTATGTATGTCTAGTGGTTCTTTTACTATGTCAAGAACCGTCATTCTAGGATCAATTGATGCATAAGGGTCTTGATGTATCATTTGACATTCAGTTCTTATCTTTTTTAGACTTGATACATCATTAGTTATTTTAGTGCCGTCAAAAAATATCTCACCCGAGTCAGGTTCTAGCGCACGCAATATCAAACGGGCAATTGTTGTCTTACCTGATCCAGACTCTCCAGCAAGGACAAAAGTTTGGCCACGTGTAATTGAAAATGATATCCCATCCACTGCCCTTATTGTCTCTTTTTGGCGAGAAAATTCTCTTCCTTTTACAAAGTACTTTTTCAAGTTTTTTATAGAAAGGATCTCTTCCACTACAGTTAGGTCGTTTGTCATGTATATCAAGAAAACTGTAAGTGTGCATGGGTCAACCGTAGAAAAATGGATTTTTTGCTGATCCCATACCTGATCGTCTGGTGAATAATTTAGGCATTAGGCGATCACTTGGTCAAATTCCTATTATCGCAAAGTTTTAAAGGCTATGATATATGATACTCAAACGTGAACGTAAAACTCCTAGCCGTAGTAATGATCAGCGGTTTAGTCCTAAGCGGAAGTTCTCTATACCTAAGTAAGATGGTATTTGCGGATGATAAATGGTCTGATATTGCTCAGCGACAACTTGTTGCTCAACAAAGAGCAGCATTGGTCTATTCTAACAAGTATCAATTTAACAATATGAACGAATCACAACGAGACTGGTCTAATCTGGCCTTTACTACAACAGATGAGACTACTAAAGGTCGTGACCTGACTACAGGAACACAGGTATCTTTAGAAAATGCCATGTCACAGTTTGATAAAATTCATGCCAGACAGCTTCAATATATCCAGTCTACTAACTATACAGGCTTGACTAGTGTTACAACTGATGAGCAAGGAAGAAACAGAACTACTATGATTGCTCAAGCAGCAGATCAATCACTGAGCGAGTCAGAAGCTATCGTCTCACAATTATCAAAAATAAATGCAGCCTATACTAATCTACAAAGTCTAGGAACAACAAGTGAGCAGTCTATTGACAGACAAGCTCAAATTGAAAAGACATGGAATGCTATGGAAGCACAAGCAACAGCACTTGTAAATGATATAACAAAGATTGACACTAATTACCTGAATCTTCAATCAGGTGGTACTACTAACGAGAACACTGTAGGTCGTCAACTAGATGCAGCACATGCAGATTCATTAAACAAGGCAATCCAAATATTCCAAGAGATTCATGCAAAGAAGCTTACAGAAATACAATCTACACAATATGCAGGTCTTACTAGCACAACTACCGATGAGCAAAACTCAAACGATAGAAATGCTTCAATAGCAAGCGCAAGTCAACAAGCATTACAAAATGCACTCAATATCTACAATTCATACTATCCAAGCAACGGTCTTAATCAGACAAGATACTCTCACTAAGCTTAGAATTTTTTAATTTTTATTTACTTATTCATAGAGCCAACATGATACGTACCCAGATTTGGTCTTGGTTTTCTGTGGGTCTTTTCTGCATTTTTCCATGGCCTGAGAACATCTGTCGTAAAATCTGCATCCTTCAGGAGGGTTTGCCAAGTCAGGTGGATTTCCTTTCAAAGACATCAAATCTGACTTGCCTTTAATTTTTGGTACAGACTCTAGCAATGACTTTGTGTAGGGATGTTTGGGATTTGAATAAACCTCTTGCAAAGTACCAAACTCCACTATCTTTCCTGCATACATTATCGCAACTTTATCAGCTATCTCTGATATTATTCCAAGATCATGGGAAATCAGCACAAGTGACATGCCTTCCTTTTTGAGTTTTTTAAGTAAACTCAAGACTTGGGCTTGTACCAATACATCAAGTGCGGTAGTAGGTTCATCTGCAATTACTAGTTCTGGTTTCAAAAGCAACGCCATGGCAATCACTGCTCTTTGTTTCATGCCTCCACTAAGTTCGTGAGGGAACTTGTTCAATACAGATGAAGGCAAGCCGACTGAAGCAATAGCCTCATTTATCATTTCTAGGCGATTTCCACTATAATCATGCGTTCTGAGAATCTCCTCGAACTGCTGCTTGATTGAAAAAACTGGGTCTAGCGAGTTCATGGCTCCTTGAAATACCATGGCTATCTTCTTCCAACGTATATTTTTGGTAAATTCTTCGTCTGACATTTTCAATATGTCTTGTCCATCAAGCAGTATCTCTCCAGAAATAATTTTTCCACCCATGACAGACCTGATTATTGCAAGTCCTAGAGTGCTTTTTCCACATGCACTCTCTCCTACAATGCCTAATGATTCGTTATTCTCAAGAGAAAAGGAGACTCTATCTACAGCATGGACTATCTTGCCTCGTAATTGGTATTGTACTATTAGGTCATTAATAGCAAACATGTTACAATTAGGTTATGGTATGCAAGTAGATTTGCCTTTTGGAATTGCCTGATCGCAATTAAATTTTCTAACTATATAGATCATGTGGGCTATATACATCAGACATTTAACTATGAGATTTTAGAGTAGCTACATGAATCAATGGATGTCGTGGATAAAATCAAATGAAAAAGAAATCTTGTCACTCTTAAATGGTCTGGCCTGCAAGGCCGAAGAAGCATCAAAGCTGCTCGTAGACATATTTGCTAATTTCGATAAATTAAACGAAAACCACTCCCAAATAAAAAAGATCGAGCGAGAAGCTGATGGGTTGACACACTCTGTTTTTGAAGAACTAAACAAAACATTCATCACTCCACTTGATAGGGAAGATATTTCAAGAATTGCATCAAAAGCTGATGATATTATTGATTACATTGAAGGCATATCTGGAAGAATTGTTAATTTCAAGATAAAATCACCACCTCCTTACATGCTGGAGTTAGCACAAGATATTCAACACTCTACAAAGGAGATTAACCTCATGATTACAAGTCTGAACAAGCTAAAGGTAAACAAATCTATCATAGAACACTGTCGTGCAATTAGCGAGATAGAGCATCACGCAGATGATGTATACAGAAAGGCTGTCGGAGATTTGCTAGAAACAACTGATGTTATCAATATTATAAAACTGAAGGATATCTACGAGGCACTAGAAGATGCTTCTGACAGATGTCTTGACGTTGCTGATTCTATAGAAGACGTCGTTCTAAAATACACGTAGATTTTGTATGATAGGACTTGCCATAGGTGCTATAGTAGCTGCACTAGTTTTTGATTTTCTAAATGGGTTTCATGACGCTGCAAACTCCATTGCTACTATTGTTGGAACTAGAATTCTCAAACCTCTTCCAGCAGTTGGTATAGCAGCATTTGCAAATTTTGTCGGCCCATTTCTTTTTGGTGTGGCTGTTGCAACTACGATAGGAAAAGGTATCATACATCCTGATTTTGTCACACTTAACATAATCATAGGTGCTCTGGCTGGTGCAATAGTATGGGATATCATAACATGGATTTTGGGGCTTCCAACCTCTAGTAGCCATGCACTTGTCGGTGGCATTCTAGGTGCTGGTCTTGCAGGGGCGGGCTCTAAAGCCTTGATTTTTGGTGGACTTCAAACTGTATTGACAGGTATAGTGATCTCGCCAATAGCTGGACTAGCAATATCTTTTCTTGTAGCATTGTTGATAATGCGGTTTTTTGCAAAAACAAAACCGCATACAGTAAATTCTGTTTTTGGAAAGTTACAACTTGTTTCTTCTACATATTTTTCACTAACTCATGGTGCAAACGATGGACAAAAAACAATGGGTGTGATAGCCCTTATCTTACTCACGCAAGGTGTCATAACTAAATTTGAAATTCCATCTTATGTGATCATAATGGCTGCCACTGCAATGAGTCTTGGAACATTTTTTGGCGGGTGGCGAATAATTAAGACAATGGCCATGAAAATAACTAATCTCAGACCATATCAGGGCTTTTCTGCAGAGACAGGGGCTGCAACTATTCTTGCAACTCTTGCTTGGGCTGGAATTCCGGCAAGTACAACCCATGCAATTTCTGGAGGTATAATGGGTGTTGGGGCAGTGCGACGATTATCTGCTGTTAGGTGGGGTGTAGGAAAACGAATTGTGTGGGCATGGATAATAACAATTCCTGCTAGTGCATCAGTAGCATTTGTAATCACACTGATAATCAACGGATTAAAATGATCTGAAGATCATTGATAATTATCAGTTAAGATTAAACTCCAAGATGAGAATTGTAGAGATTGGGGGGGGGGATGAATAATGGATTAATTGTCCAAAATATAAGAAAACATAGTCAATTTGACTAATTTTTGGAAATAGTTAAAACCACAAATTTCTATTGAATTGTGATGAGCGTGGGGGAACAACATAAAATTGCTCTAATATCGTGCATAGAAGTTGTTCTAATGAGGAGGAGAAATACTGACTATAACTTGGTAGTAGCCAAACTCAATGCACATTACGACGTGACAATTACGGATTGTTACGAACATCCTGAATATCTAAAAACTGTGCTTAAAGAAGTATACAAGGAAGATTACAATTCTATTATAGATGAGATCAAATTACATTTAGGAGACGACCTAATTGCTGAAAAAGATATGGCAGATTTTTTCAAAATCATGGAAAGTTAGTTTTTGTTCTTCAACCTAAAATGAACACAAAGAAGATCAACCATGGGTCGAACAGTGTCTGAATCATTACACTGGTAAATTAGTGGGATTTCCTGTGACCTGTTTTGATGAAAAACTAGCTTCTAATTAAAGCGTAAATATTATGGTGTCCTATTTATGGCGTGGTTAACCTAGGTCCCGCAAAACTGGCTGGAATCATTACGGTGGTAGGTATAGTTGCTATTTCAGGCACTAACCTAGCCTTTGCACAACAACCATGTGGAGAACAAGCTTACGGATACATTGGATGCACACCATTAGCTACGGCACAACAGTATGCAGTAATTATGGTGGTAGGTGTAGTTGCTTGTGCTATAGCATTTGGAGCCGCTGGGCGCCAATACCATACAATCCCATAAACTCTAACTAGACTCTAAACCTGACGGAGTCAATGCCTAGAGTAGTTCATGAATCTCACATCACTCTCAAAGGAGATAGGAATAACAATATGATGGAGAGGTTAAACGGCGAAATTCGTGACCGTGAGAAGGTTATGAGAGGATTAAAGAAATCCGATACGCCAATTCTTACAGGTTATCAAATCTATCATAACTATATCAGACCGCATATGAGTTTAGATGGAAAGACACCTTCGGAAGTTGCAGGGATTAAGATAGAGGGAGATAACAAATGGATTACGCTAATTCAGAACGCAAAGTTGAACTCATGAGTTTTTTTTGCAAACATTCAGGACACATGATTATACCTTGATTATCAGTTAGAAAAGACATAGTTTGACCATACTCTCTTACATCTTTTCTAATGGATTCCCATGCTGAATCAAAGAACATTATGCAACATAAAGGAATGTCATGCTTGATACCACGCCAAAAGAATCTATTTTCATTCCTTTTCATCATGGACTTGCTTTCAGAGTGATCAAAAAACCAGCGGTTTGAGGATCACTTGACTAAAAGATAAAGTTGAATTAACATGATCTTTATATCAATATGCGATCATTATTTTTTATGGGAAAATTTGACCGTGCAGAATGTCCCAAGTGTGGAAAGGTTGCCAATACTTCTGCGAAAGTAGAAGAACTTTTCGGGATTCGTAATAATGGGGGCGTAAGAATGGTGCAATCATGGTGCAAAGAATGCAGATGATTGCCTAATTATTTTTATTATCACCCGACCTGTAACACGTAGAATTTTTGAGTGAAAATCAATGATCACCTGACAACGCAACAGTGCCCGATATCGCATAGTTTATCTTCCAGTTCAAGTAAGCAAAAAATCGATTTCCTTGAGGACGCCTATTTGCAGCTTTGATGCTATGAATGGCATCCTTTGTCCTCAATGCGAGTCCAAATTAGACTCGGGACAACTCACAAAGGCAGATGTTGATGCCTCAATAAAGTTAGTTCAACTATCCCAAAAAATACCTCCAATTGAAAAATTCACATTGAATTCCTGCCAGGAATCAAACGGAAATTACGTACTGTATCTTAGCAGTACAGATATCATGACTATAAGGCAAAGTAGGGAACTTTACAGGATACTTCAAGGCGAGTTTATCGGCAAAATCTGGCTTGTTGAAATAGGATGTGATGATAAAAAGTTCATTGAGGACATGTTCTTTCCAATCAAAATATTAGCAGTTAATCAATTGTGGGCACCTGGAGGAGTTAGGAAGACAAAGGTCATAGTTTCAGGAAGAAGGACACCAAGATTCCCAATTGATATAGACAAAGTAATCGTAATATCACAACACCTGCGAAAGATAGAACTAGTTGTTGAATTTGAAAGAAAGTGAGAAAACTAGTTGGATTTGAAAAGGACACACTATATTGGTAGCATAAACCAGTCCCTGAAAGGTCAAAAGGTAGTGGTTGGAGGCTGGGTAGAAGACCTTCGTGAACTGGGAAAACTCACTTTTCTCACACTCAGAGACGTTACAGGAGTTGCCCAAGTGGTGGTGGTTGGAGAAGCGGGCATCAAGCAAGTAAAAGACCTCAATAGGCAAAGTGTAGTGAGAATCACTGGTGCAATACAAGACACTAAATCAAGAGATTTTCCATTTGAGATAAAATCAGAAAAGATAGAAATCTTGTCACGTGCAGTACATCCTTTACCAATTGACCCAATAGGAAGGTTAGAAAGTAATATTGATAATAGATTAAATGCACGAGCGCTTGATCTAAGAAATCAGAAAACTGCGGCCATTTTCAAAATGCGCCACCATGTATTGCAATCAATGCGAAAAACTTTGGTAGATCTTGGTTTCATTGAAGTAAATACACCAAAAATAATTGGAAGCGCCAGTGAAGGGGGTGCAAACCTGTTCTCTCTGAAATATTTTGACAAGCAAGCATATCTTGCACAGAGCCCGCAACTTTACAAAGAGCAGCTAACAATTGGGCTTGAAAGAGTTTTTGAAATAGCATCGTTTTACAGGGCAGAAAAATCGCATACCGTTAGACATCTTACCGAATTTACAAGTGTAGACATTGAAGCTGATTTCATGGATTATCTTGATGTTGCAGAAATTCTAGAAAAACTTGTGACCAATGTTTTTGAATATGTTGAAAAGAACTGTATAGACGAACAAAAAATTCTAGGAATTGATATCAAAAAACCCAAGACGCCATTTGAGAAAATAACTTACAAGCAAGCTATCGAAGAACTTGGCAAAGAAGGCATTAGTCTTGCAAATGGTGACGATTTACTAGACTCTCATTTGAGAAAACTTGGAGAACTACATTCCGGGTTCTACTTTTTGATAGACTGGCCTATGAAGCTCAAGCCATTTTACATACACGAAAAAGAAGATGATCAATCACTATCCAAGTCATTTGATTTGCAATATGGGTATCTTGAGTTATCATCAGGTGGAAGGCGTCTGCACGATCCAAACAAGCTTAGGGAAAGATTGACCGAACAAGGACTAAACCCGTCTCAATTCGAAGATCACCTCAAGGCATTTGATTGGGGTATGCCTCCACATTCTGGATGGGGTCTGGGCCTTGACAGATTAATGTCAGTCCTGACTAAGATTGATAATGTAAGGGAAGTTGTTCTCTATCCAAGAGATCCAGAAAGGCTGTTTCCGTAAAAAGATAAATCTGGATCTTACAACAGTTACCTGTGCAGCAGTGTGATTTTTGCGGCTCTGGTTTTGGCGACCACACATGCTATTTTTGTGAAAAGCATTGTTGTAACTCATGCATGACAGATGACAGGACACGATGCAAAAAATGTTATATAACAAAACGAAAACTTGGATGGAGAGTTTTTAAGAAAAATAAGATAATTCTCGGGTTTATTGCCTTTGTGTGGGCCTATACTGTATTTCCAGTGCCTCTAATCAAAGGCATCGACCCTACATTTTATTGGGTATGTTTTGGTGTGGCAGTAACTATAATGATACCAATTGGCTTTGCAATGTTTTTTTGGTCAAGAGAGCCCCCAGTATCAGATCTCAAGTAAGTTTTGAAATTACATGCTGAGTAAATTCTTTGGTTGTTTTGTTTCCGCCAATGTCTCTAGTCTTGATTCCTTCTCTTACGACCCCATACACCGCCTCTTCTATCTTCTTTGCCACAGTAAAAGACATTGCATCATTGTTTTTCATTCCTAACCACTCAAACATCATTTTTGCAGATAGGATAAAAGAAGACGGATTGGCAGCTTGTTTTCCTGCAATATCAAAAGCTGCTCCATGGACAGGCTCAAACAAGGCAAAATTATCTCCAATGTTGGCAGCAGGTGCCATACCAAGCCCACCAACTACTTGAGCAGCCTCATCAGATAAAATGTCTCCAAACAAGTTAGTTGTCACTATGACATCAAAAGACTCTGGCTGTCTGATGAGGTTCATGGCACATGCATCTACATACATCTGGTCAAACGTGATATTGGGAAAGTCCTTTGCTGCCGCAGCACATGATCTTGCAAAAAGGCCATCTGTCTTTCTCATGACATTTGACTTGTGAACGCAGGTTACCCTTTTTTGCTTATTTCTTTGATTTGCAACAATACAGGCATATTTTGCAATACGGTTTGAAGCATATTCTGATATGGTTCTCAATGCAATTGCAGAGTTGTCTACCTCAAACTCCATTCCTGTGTAGAGGTCTTCTGTGTTTTCTCGTACTATGACCAAGTCAATGTTTTCTTTAAGGGCAGGCATGTTGGGATATGATTTTGCAGGCCTTATGTTGGCATAAAGGTTCAACTCTCTTCGTAAAAACACAATGACATCTGCAGCACTTTCTCCTACTGGAGCTTTTAGGCATGTATCAGATTTTTTTATTGTATCCAGAGCTGAATCGGGAAGTGCCTTGCCAGTTTTTTTTAATGCAGCATCACCTGCTTCAACTGTATTGATTTCTATCTTTAGTCCAATCTTGTCATTTATCGCATGCAGTATGTCTATAACAGATTCGGATAATTCGGGACCTATGCCATCTCCAGTTATAAGAGATATTTTGTACATCTAGTGTCCCAAGTTTTTTTGTTTAAGAATTTTTTTGAGCATTATTCTATTAATGCCATCTATCATAGCTTGAACACTAGTAATTACAATATCTTCCCCAATAGATTTTGCAGAAGCCTGATTTCCATATGCATCCTCTACCTTTACTGTTACTTCACATAATGCCTCTGATCCGCCGGAAATTGAATCTAGCTTGTATTCTTTTATTCTGACTTTGGCAATCTCCCCAGTGATTTTTTGTATTGCATTAATTGATGCATCTACAGGCCCAACACCATGATCTGTGCCAACAAAGTCTTTTCCTTCTATGTTTAGTTTGACAAATGCATATGGCATGTTGCCAATTCCAGTAGATACTGAAAATCCCGTTAGGTGGACTAGTCTTTTCAATCCTTCCTGATGCATAACTTCACCTGAGATTGATAGTAATTCTACATCTGTGACGTGCTTTCCTTGGTCTCCTAATTTCTTGACTCTCTCTAGTATCTCATGTGTCTGCTCCTTTGATGGCTGGATGCCGTATTCCTCTAGCATTGCAGCAACGCCATGTGCTCCAGCATGTTTTCCTACCTGGAACCAACGCGTCCTACCTACAAGTTCTGGGCTGATTGGTTCATACGTTAATGGATTATTCAATACTCCATGGGTGTGAATTCCAGATTCATGCCCAAATGCATTTTCTCCCACTATGGCCTTGTTTGGTTGTACTTGGACTCCAACGATCTTTGAAACATATCGTGATGTCTCATAGAGAAGTTTGGTATTGATGTTTGTCTCAAATTTCTTATCAAACTGTAAGCATTGTAGTGCCATGACAAGTTCTTCAAGTGATGCATTGCCTGCTCTTTCTCCGATGCCATTTATTGTAACATGTGCACACTGTGCTCCCACTTGAATTGCAGATATTGCATTTGCCACAGCTAAACCAAAGTCATTGTGGCAATGAACACTGACAGGTAAATGAGTAACATCAATCGCATCTTTTGTAATTGAAGCTATATACTGCGGAGTAGAATAGCCCACTGTGTCTGGTATGTCTATCCTATCGGCACCAGCTTCTGTTACTGCTTTGAAAACTTTTTTGAGAAATTCTCTGTCAGTTCTTGTTGCATCTTCTGCAGAAAACTCAACTTGTAATCCACATGATTTTGCATATTCTACTGCCTCGATTGCCTTTGCCACTGCCTGCTCTCGTGTAAGATTGAGTTTGTATTTTAGGTGAATGTCAGATGTTGCAATAAATGTGTGTATGTACTTCAACCCAGCTGTCACTGCGGCATCTATGTCTTTTTTCTCAGTTCTTGCCAAGCCGCAAACTTCTGCCCTAAGATTAGCATGGGCTATATCTTTTACCGCCTTTCTCTCGCCATCTGAGATTATTGGAAAGCCTGCTTCTATGGCATCCACTCCCAATTCATCTAATTTCTGAGCAATTGAAAGCTTTTGTTCTGGGGTTAATGCAACGCCAGGTGTTTGTTCCCCATCTCTTAGAGTAGTATCAAAAATTCTAACTTTCATTTCCAACTCCTCGCTCTAGTGAACAAAGTCCGGTTCTTGTTATCTCAAGTATACCGTATCCTCTGACTAGATCTTCAAATGCACTGATCCTGTCGGGTGTTGCTGTTATCTCCACGATGATTGATGACTTTCTTACGTCGTGTACATTACACTTGAAGGCGTTTGCAAGATCAGTTATCTCCATTATGTCTGATGGTTTTGTTATTTTTATCTTCATTAGTACTAGCTCACGGTATATGCTCTTCTTCTCATCTAATAATTTTACTTCTACCGTATCTATCATTTTATCGAGTTGTTTGATTATCTGGTTGAGTTGTTTCTCGTCAGCAGATGTTGTAATCGTCATTCTAGAAAATTCTGGATTTTCTGTTATGCCAACCGATATGCTATCTATGTTGTAATTTCTTGATCTGAAGAGATGTGTAACCTTGAATAACACTCCAGGTTTATTTTCTACAAGTACGGAAATTATGGACCACATGAATATACCTTATGATGGCAATATCATTTCCTTGAGTGATGTTCCAGGGGCCACAAATGGCAAGACATCTTCTTGAGGGTCGATTGGAATGTCAATTACTGTGGCTATGTTGCTTTTTAGTGCAGTTTGAACTGCCTTTCCAATCTCGTCTATGCTCTGTGCTCTTATGCCTTGGGCTCCGTAAGACTCGGCTAATTTGACATAGTCTGGGCAATTCTTGAGATCTATTCCTATCATGCGTCTGTCATAAAATGTCCTCTGCCACTGGGCAACCATTCCAAGTGAAAAGTTGTTTAACAAAAATACTATCACAGGCAAGTCATCTAATACTGAAACTGCAAGTGAGTTCTCAGTCATGTTAAAACTTCCCTCTCCTGCTATGTCTACTACTGGAACTTCTGGCTTGGCAGCTTTGGCGCCAATCGCAGCAGGAAAACCCCAACCCATTGTGCCAAGACCAGTGGAGCTAAAAAATGTCCCTGGATGTATAACGTCAAAAAATAATGACGCCCACATTTGATGTTGTCCTACTTCGGTTGTTACAATTGATTGTGGTGGGAGCACCTCTCTTAATTTTCTTAGAACCTTTGCTGCCCCCAATGGGTGAGAATGAAGCTTTAGATTTTGTCTAAAGTACTCTCTAGTCTCGTTCACACGCTTTAACCATGGATTATCTCCAGGTCGCTTGGTGGCCTTTTGGATTAACATTTTTACCATTATTCTAAGCGAGGCCTTGATGTCGCCCACTACTGCTATGTGAGTAGTTTGGTTTTTTCCTATCTCAGCTGGGTCTACATCCATGTGTATTATCTTGAGATTTCTTTCAAATTCTTCAAATGTTCCTACAGACCTATCTGAAAATCTAGAACCACATGCAAGTACGCAGTCAGCTTCGACCATGATCTTGTTGGCTTCTGCATGTCCGTGCATTCCTATTGGTCCTAGGGAAAGAGGATGATTTTCTGGAAATGAGCCTTTTCCTTTGAATGTTGTTACTACTGGAATCATTAATAATTCTGCTATTGACTGGAGCTCTGCAAAGGCTCCAGAAATTATTACACCACCACCTGCCAAGATTACTGGTTTTTCAGCAGCAAGTAGCATGTTTATTGCTCGCTCAATTTCTCGAATGTCTGGGTCTACCCATGGATGGTATCCTCTTATTTTTACTTCTGAAGGAAATACCATCTCAGCTTCATTTTGTTGAACATCTTTTGGAATATCAATTAGCACAGGGCCAGGTCTACCTGTAGATGAAATGTAAAATGCTTTTTTTACCACTTCGGGGATTTCTGCTGCAGTCATGGGCTGAAATGCATATTTTACTATGGGGTTTGTAATTCCGATGATATCGCTTTCTTGAAATGCATCTTTTCCAATCATTTTTGTAGGTACTTGTCCAGTAACTGCAATCATCGGGGCAGAATCTGCCTGTGCAGTAGCAATTCCCGTTACGATATTAGTTGCTCCAGGACCTGAAGTTGCAAAACATACTCCAGGTCTTCTGCTGACTCTTCCAAAACCGTCTGCCATGTGTGATGCAGACTGCTCGTGTCTGACAAGAATATGTCTGATGTTGCTTTTGTAAAGCTCATCATAAATTGGAAGATTTGCGCCTCCGGGTAGTCCGAAGACTATGTTTGCACCCTCTTTCTCGAGGGCAACCATTAAAGACCTAGCACCTGACATTTTTTCCATAATTTTTAACTCCAAAAACTTTGCTGTAATCTACAGCAGAAGGTCGACTAGCAGCAGAATACAAGAAATGCTTGCCGAACCTCCTAACTTCATTTTTAGTCTATGATTTTTCCCTCTGAAATAATTTATAAATATTGCTAGTGAAAACGAATAAAATTATCAAAAATACCATTATTGCCTCATGAATATTTCAACACTAGTGACAGATTTGGTCTACGTTTCACAAGACTTAAACTAGAATTATCTCAAACCATATCGATTTTGGGCGATAAAGACGAGATAATTGATATAGTTGCAACTTTCTTCAACGCTGGAAAGACAAAGAACTTGGCACCACTAAGTGCAATCCAACTTGATGATCCTAGATTTTCAAGTTATAGTGATGTTCCGCCTTTTGACTTGAAAGACTATGCTACTACCATTGCATTACAACAGCTAAGGTTTGTTAGTATATCTGATTATGAACATGAAATTAAAAATACACGTGTAGACATATTTGAGAATTGCGCAGTGGTAACTTTTGTTATAAGACAAACTGGAATGATTGTTGATAACTATAGCTTTCGAGGCCAGCATCTTTCAATGGAAAGCCGAGGAACATTTGTTTTAGTAAAGTCCCAAAAATGGAAGATTGTACACGTGCATCTGTCTAAGATTTCCGACTAGATTTCTGGCCAGATTTAGTGGCAGGCTTTGTTGCTGCTGCTGGTTTTTCAACATGTTTTAGCTTGTTGAATATCTCATAGGCTTCTTTTACTGTTAAATTCTGGTGTACTATAGCTTTGACAGCTTTGAGCATTGCAACTGGATGATCTGATTGCCAAATGTTTCTTCCCATGTCTACTCCAGCAGCACCTGAATGGATTGCATCGTAGGTAAGTTTTAACGCATCTAACTCTGTTGCTAGTTTTGGGCCTCCTGCAATTATGACTGGTACAGGACAAGCGTTTACAACTTTTTCAAAATTCTCACAATAGTATGTTTTTACTAGGTGTGCGCCAAATTCAGCAGCTATTCTGCATGCTAGACCCAAGTATCTTGCGTCTCGTTTTTCCAATTCCTTTCCTACTGCTGTGACAGCAAGAACTGGTATTCCATATTCCTCGCCTTCGTTTACTAGATTGCCAAGGCTTACAAGTGATTCGTGCTCATGAGACGCGCCTACAAATATTGACATTGCAAGTGCTGACACGTTTAATCTAATTGCCTCCTTTATTGATGTGGTTATTTTTTCGTTTGAGAGGTCTTTGCCAATT
The DNA here is from genome assembly GCA_028867755.1 of Nitrososphaerota archaeon. Classification (GTDB taxonomy): domain Archaea; phylum Thermoproteota; class Nitrososphaeria; order Nitrososphaerales; family Nitrosopumilaceae; genus Nitrosotalea. The sequence continues at coordinate 1,115,936 of JAGWFT010000001.1, read as the reverse complement.
ATGCTAGAGCCACCTGAAACTCTAAGCACTACAGGAATAGGATATGACGCATCTACCGATGTTCTCAAAACCCCACGTGTAAGCATTAATGAGTCAGCATGAGGCAACAAAGGCGCAATCGTCTTTCTTGGATTTTCTAATCTTTCTGTAGGTCCTAGGAAATAGCCATGGTCTACAGCAAGCATTACTCCTCGGTTATCATGATGTTTTATTATGCGTGCAAGTCGATTTTTTAATCCCCAATCCATATCTTCTTCCAAAAAATTTGCCTTAGTTAAGCCTTTCTGAATTTGTTACAACTATCTTCATTGAATCGTTTCCTTGATGAGCGTATTCTAGTGCTTTTGCAGATTCAGAAAGATCAAACCTATGTGTAATCAATCTGTTCACATCTATTTTTTCTTCTATTAGTTTGAGCGCAGAATTTGTATCGATTTCGGATGCAGCATAGCTTGGTGTTATAGTTATCTCTTTTGAGTACACTTTACTAACATCAATAGGCATTTTTGCATCTTTTGAAGGTACGCCAAAAAGAACTACTGTTCCGCCTTTTCTAACTATGTCAATTGACTGTGAAATTGCACCAAGACTTCCAGTGGCCACTATTGCTATATCTACTCCTCTATTTTCAGTTCCGGCAAGAATTTTTTGATGTGCTTCTGGGTCGGTAGAATGGATAGCATCCGTTATTCCAAGTTTTTTGGCAAAGTCTAGTCGGAAATTGTTTATGTCAAAACAGAAGATGTCTTTTATTCCAAAAGTTTTGCTTAGCATTACATGCATCATACCTGTTGGGCCCGCCCCAAGAATTGCAACCGAGTCTCCATGTTTGAACTTGACTTTGTTCCATGCTCTAATGCAACATGCAAGGGGCTCTATCATGGACGCCTCTTCAAAGCTTATGTGATCTGGTAATTTTATTACTCCTCCGTGGGAGACGTTCCAATCAGGGACAAGAAATTCCTCGGCAAGACCGCATGGACTAAGATTTGTCTCGGAATATTTCTGGCACATTGTCTCATTTCCGTGCGTACAAAAGTGGCACGAGTAACATGGTACGTGATGATGGACAAAAACTCTGTCTCCTTTCTTGAATTCTTTTACATTGGTTCCCACTTGAGATATTGTTCCAGATGGCTCGTGGCCCAGTCTCATGGATGGCTGACTGTACTGCCCGTAAATTTTTTCCAGGTCTGATCCGCATACCCCACATGCCTTCATTGTCACTATGACGTCGCTACTTCCGACTTGTGGTCTTTCGACATTTTTGATCTCTACATTTGATGGCCCTTTTACATAAGCTGCTTTCATGTTATAATCCTGAATCCTTTCTTATTTGTATTCTCTGATTTAAGATTCCGTAATTATTTGAATGTTTTTTAAAAGATGATCTATTTTATCTTGAATTTAAGATCTATTGAGTGAAAATAACACCCATGGATTAAAAAATCAAAAAACATTGGTAATGTAAGATATCTTATTACTAGATGGCAATTAAATTAGGCTTTTTTTGTGACAGTAATCATTATGGATTTGTGGCATGATATTGAAACAGGCTCAAAAGTACCATCAATTTTGAATGTGATAGTCGAGATACCAAAAGGTTCTCAAAACAAGTATGAGTATGATAAAAAAAATAACATTATCAAACTAGACAGGGTTCTTTTTTCTCCACTGTATTATCCTGGAGATTATGGAATAATTCCACAGACCTATGCTGAAGATGGCGACCCATTAGATGCGTTGGTTTTGGTTACAAATCCTACTTTTCCAGGAATTCTAATAGAGGCAAGACCAATTGGTTTGCTAAGAATGAAGGACTCAAACAAAATGGATAGTAAGATTCTCTGTGTAGCAAAAGATGATCCAAGATATGCAAGTCTAAAAGACATCGGAGATCTAGAAAAACATCATCTAAAAGAAATAGCTCACTTTTTTCAGGTTTACAAACAACTAGAAGGAAAAAAAGTTGAGATTGTGGGCTGGAAGAATGCCGCAAGTGCAAAAAAGGTCGTGATTAACTCTGTAAAACTTTATCAAAAGACCTTCAAAAAGTCATATCTCATCTAATCGCACATATTTGTCTAAATCCAAAATAGTCATAAACCCATGGCGTGAAACTATTACATGAAAGAAGGGGACGCTGCACCTGATTTCGAACTTGTTGCAAATGACGGAAATACCATAAAACTTGGCTCTTTTAGAGGAAGAAAAAATGTCGTACTGTGTTTTTATCCAAAAAACCACCTCTTTGCATGTCCGTCAAAAAAAATTTTCCAGATGGCAGAAACCACTATAAGGGCTTATCCTAAAATCGTGGAACAAAATGCCGAGCTTTTTGCAATATCTGTAGATACAATTGATGACCAGAAAAAGTTCGTTAATGAGTACAAGGTTCCTTACCTACATCTGAGCGATACTGCGAAATCTACATGTAAGATCTACGCAGGGCTGAACTTGGCTGGACTTGCAAAACGTTCTACATTTGTCATAGATAAAGATGGAAAAATTGCCAAGATATTTCGAGATGTTAACGTCGAATCTCATGGACAAGAAATTATCCAGGCATTACAGTCTTTGAACTAATTTTTCCTTATTTTCAATAAATTTTTAAAGATGTGGAATTAGAATGGAATGTGCTTGATCTTGTTGCAAAAAAACTATTTCTTACCAGAGGTAAGGGTGTACATCAAGATAGACTGACAAGCTTTGAATATGCTCTTCGTGATGCTGGAATTGCAGGCACTAACATTGTTCTAATTTCTAGCATTTTTCCACCTGGTGCAAAACTGATCTCAAAAGCTGAAGGTCTTAAATTGATAAGGCCTGGAAGTATACAATTTGTAATTTATGCAAGAAATGATACTAATGAGCCTCACAGACTTATTGCTTCATCAGTAGGAATTGCAGAACCAAAAGACAAAACAAAGTACGGTTATCTTTCTGAGTATCATTCCTTTGGTGAGACTGAAAAAGAAGCCGGTGAGTATGCTGAAGATATTGCTGCTCAGATGCTGGCATCTTCATTAGGAATAGAATTTGATGTAAACAAGAGCTGGGATGAGAAAAAACAACAGTGGAAAATATCAAACCAAATATACAAAACAAGAAACATCACTCAAAGTGCTATTGGAGACCCACACGGAAGATGGACTACTGTATTTGCAGCCGCAGTTTTGATACTTTAGATTATTTTCTTTTAATGAAAAGATAAACTGCAGCGCCACCTGCAATTACAATTCCGATTAGTGCATACGTTGAGTAGTCAGTTCCTGACTGACTTGTAGCTGCTGTGCCTTGAGTTGGACCTACTTGTCCAGTTGAGTTACCTATGGTTAATGTTAGCTCATCATTTGATGCTGTCGTGTTTGTTCCAAAGAGATACACTGCAAAAATGCTTTTTCCTGAACCAGGGTCAAAAATCCAGCCAGGTTGTGAAAGAACAGTTGGTATTTGTTGACCGTTTCTTATAGTAGTTGGTACAAGTTCTCCTCCGTGGTTTGTTATTGTTAAATCATGTTTTGATAATATTGTTACATCTAGAAGCGAGTTGAGAGGGAAGAAACCAACGTCAAAATATGATGATCTAATTAATTGATTAATGCCAAACAATTGTAAGGGCTTTATGATGGGCAGTGTTTCATTCAAGGAAAAGTATCTTGCAACCTGTAGTTGATAAAGTGAGGTATTGTTTTGAGGAATTATTGCAAATGTTATACTTGAATCATTGTTACTTGCCATTGTCTTTGCAACATCATAAAACCCTCCAGCATGTGAAATCTGTTTAGCTAAAAGCACCGAAGAAAAGTCATCAAACAGATAATCTGTCTTGGTAGTCGAAAATGTGTATACTGCATTAATTGAAATATTTGCAGAAGAGTTAGAAGTTCCGGGAGTTGCACTTAATTCTGTTTTAGGTGTAGGTCTGACATAAACTTGCCAAAGTTGAGAATCAAGACTAAACTCTTTGTTTATTTCTTTTATAATTGAATCACCAACTTTTTGTCCGTTAGCTTGTATCTTTCCTATATCATGTGATTCTACCAATGAAGGATTTATCATTGTTATTACCACACAGCCTACATTACTCGGTACACCTAAAACACAGTTTGGTACATTTGTTATGTCAACAGATGTGACATTTTGGGCATCGTGTATTTCTTTATCAAGAGATGTTGGGACTTGCATTTCTAGATTACTGTCAGTGGATAATGTTATGAAGGCAGAAGTTCGATTCTGAGAAACATCATCTACAAGCACATGTGCCGTTTCTCTGTATGTTGCAAGCTGGGGCTGTTGTGCATAGACGCTTGTAATCGAACTAATCAGAGCTGTAACGATAAATAAAGATACGACAACATATTTCATTTAATGCAACTTTTTAGCTCGAATTATTAAGTCTACCCACGCAGTTTTTCTATCTTGACTGCAAATCTCTGGAATGGTTCTTCTTTGAAATGTTCTTTGCATACAAGCATGGTCTCTTGTGGATCTGGGCCACAATCATATGTAATCAAATATTCTGGTTCCTTATTGCAACATCTGGGGTATTTCACTTACAAATTAGTTTGCATTGTAAAATAAAATAGCTTTTGCTATGCTGATTGCATTTTTTATACTTGAATTACGAACAAAACGTGCAAAACTATGCATGCTGGAGAACTAGGCTTCTTTTTCCATAGTTTTCTATCTTTTAGATATGTCTTTGTTTGTCGTTGACTGGTTCATATCTGGCAAAAACTGGAGTTTTTTTACATCTACTCATTCGCCCAATTCTGTATTTTGTCATCATGATAAACAAATCAACAATTTATCAAATCCAATTTTAGAGAATAGGACATCTTACAGATTTACTTCTCATTCTTCTTCATCTGTGTTTTTATCATGTTGGCGAACTTTAATAAAGAATAAAAAACCAGAATTTGTCAGTTAAAAAATGAGATTAGAAAAGACCTGGGTTTTATTGATAATTGGCTGTGTATTGATTTACTTTAGTACGGGTTTTTCATTTGCATTTGCACTTGCACAACAGACATACTCTTTTGTTACCTCGTGGGGTTCCTTAGGTAACTCTGAAGGTATGTTAAATGAACCAGTAGGTGTTGCAGTGGATTCATATGATAATGTGTATGTAACTGATACAAACAATAACCGTGTTGAGAAATTCTCAAATGATGGCAAGTTTCTTTCTGCATGGGGTACATATGGAACAGGTTATGGGCAATTTAATTTACCGACAAATATTGCCGCTGATTCATCTGGAAGCATCTATGTAACTGATCAGTCAAATAATAGGATCGAAGAATTTGATAGTTCAGGAAATTATGTTAAATCATTTATTGTTTCTCAGTTGTATCCTGTTGGTATTGCTGTTGATTCTGCTGGTAATATGTATTTTACAGAACAATCAAAAAATTCTGTCTTTGAAATTGCAAACAATGGTAATGCCATTAACACATGGGGGACACTTGGAACCGACGATGGAAAATTTGATACCCCAAGTGGTATAGCGCTAGACAAAAATGGTAATGTGTATGTGGTTGATACAAATAACGATCGCATACAGAAATTTACAAACGATGGCCAGTTTCTAACAAAATGGGGTTCTTCAGGTACAGGAAATGGACAATTTACTAGACCAATAGGAATCACAATTGATTCAAATGATGATATATACATCACAGATGCTGGCAATAGAAATGTACAAAAATTTACAAACGATGGACAGTTTGTTACCGCATGGGGAACCAATGGAACCGATAGTGGCCAGTTCTTGTCGCCAACAGGCATCACAGTTGATTCTGAGGGCAATGTGTATGTGTCTGACAGCAATCCATATCATCCCACCGTACAAAAATTTTCAATAGAAAATCAAACTTCCAGTGCCCAGAAAAAAGCTACTGTTCCTGAATTTGGTACCACGACTCTTGTCACTCTAACGGTTGCCATCATCTCCTTGTTGATTTTCAGAGTCAGATTTAGCCATTAGATAATACGTGAAATGTAGGATAGTTAAATCATGAATGGAAAAATCCTGATTGCAGTATGTGTCGTGATTGTGGTCATAACAACGATAATCCTCTATCTTGAACAAGGTGAATTCAAGGTTACCACTGTCAACAATTCCACATCCAGCATAACACAATCAAGTAACCAACCTACTCCGACTTCTATCACTGCTATCACAGACAAGTCCTCTTACAGTATGGGCGATGTAATCGTAATTTCAGGTATGGTTAAATCGCCAGTTGCTGGCACTCCAGTAACAATTTTGATTCTTGATCCAAATAATTTACTTTTACAAGCTGAACGAATTCCTGTTTCTCTAGATGGTAGATTTCAAGCTACAATCATGACTACCCCTGCTATTTGGAAGCTTGGTGGGACATATGCTGTATCAGCACAATATGGTTCGTCTAATGTTACATCTCAAACAACATTCTATTTTTCAGGTTGAATGTTCAAGTACCATAAGGTCCGATCATTTTGAAAAACTGTTGCGAGGATCTAGTAATCTTTTTTTGCTTCGAATTCTTAATATGATAGATTCATTTTACCCTTCTAATAAATTGTCCCCAAAATCTAATATTGAAACACACATTTTCCAAAACAGTAGAGTTTTGATTATATTTATAATACTAACTGCTATTTTCATCTCATCTCAAGTTGTATTTGGTCAACAGATGCCATCTGCCAACTTGAATAATCTTGCTAGCGTAAATGGAACTAATATGTCAGTTAACTATGATATTACAGGAGGAAAACTAGTTTCAATAAACGCCAATACTACATCCAACTCTATTGTCATATCTTTACAAACAACAAAGAACGGTAACTTTACAATAAATCTGCCAAGAACTTTGATAGATGCCACGAAGAACGGCGAGGAGACACATTTTGTGGTACGTGGAAATAATCACGGATTAGGCTATGAAGAGACTACAACTCCTTCAAACAGAATTTTAAAAATTGCATTCAATCAAGGAATAGAAGAGATTCAGATTACAGGCAGTCAGATGCTCACACAAGCCCCTCTTGCAGCAGGATCTGTTGCTCAAAATTTTACCTTGTCTGGAAAACCACAAGTATTGGAGGCTTCATTTACCGATACTCCTCCTATCATTAATGGAAAGTGGACTACAGAGTGGGATCCATCAAAAGCTGTCAGCACAGAGAGAAATGGGTCCAAGATGTATGTCCTTGCACAACATGATTCAAATTTTCTTTACGTTCTTGCTGATGTTGTGACTGACCAAACAAATTCATCTTACGCCCCTGTACTAGGATATCATTTCTTGATGATCTTTGATTCAGGCAACTCCCAGGGAAATTTTCTTAGTGTCAACGAAACAGGAGTTGGAACAAGCTATGCTTTCTTAAATGGAACCAAAATGAGTACCAATTTTGGAAGCGAAGTATGGACATATGATAATCAAAGTAATCCGATTGACCTTGTGCCACCCTCAGGTTATAATTCAAGTATGGGGTTCTCAAGCACAAATGATCCTATTGAATCAAACTATGATCACAGACTATATGAATTTAGAATACCACTATCTCTTTTGCATAATTTAGATAGATATGGCATTTCGTTAAAGGCATCAGCATGTTCTGGAAATAATAATTCTGCATGTAGTACATTTTATGCGTTATCTTGGCCTTCTGGAACAACCATGTCAATACCGTCATCACATGGAGTTTTAGAACTAATGGACAAGACAACTGGAACTCAGTCTGAAATGACTCTGCCAAACAACCTTTGGTTGATTGTGGGAGGCATAATTTCTGTTATCACAATTCTGTTTGTAATACGATATAAAAAAAGACAATTAATCAATAATTAAAAAATTGAAAGATAGTGCAAAAACCCATTCTTCACACATTTTTAGCAACAAACCTACATCTCAACAAATAGCTCAGATCTGCTCCCAATAGTTTAAATTATAATGTATCTCTCTAGTCACTGACATCGGTTCAAACCGTAGGGGAACATGCCTGGCAGTTGAGGGCGCTTGACTGCCAGGCGATTTTAATATACTACTTTTTCAAGCCTTTTGATCTGACTTTTGATATAATCAAAACCTTCTTGCCAGAACTTTTCAGATGTTATATCTATTCCGTGTTCTCTGAGCAACTCTTCTGGTTTTTTTGCCCCTCCCGCAGAAAGTATCTTTACGTAAGTTGGTGCAAATGATTGTCCTTCTTTTCTGTATCTCTGGAACAAAGAAAGTGACAGTAGATTGCCAAATGAATATGAATAGCAATAGAAGGGAGAATGAAAGAAATGCGGGATACATGTCCATTCTACTGCAAAGTCTTGAGAAATTGAAAGCGAGGATCCAAACTGTTCTTTTAATGTTCTCATGTATTCTTCAGAGATGTCTTGTATTGTTGTGCTTTCCCCTATTCTCTGGTGTGCGGCTATCTCAAAAACTGTAAAGTAGGCCTGTCTTCCAACCGTGGCATAAAGATCATCTATGTGTTCAACTAGAATTGGTTGTTGTTCTTTCTCTGAGACCTGATTTGAGATTCTATCAAATAACAACATCTCAGAAAATGTAGATGCAGTTTCAGCCAGTGGCAGTGGTGCTTCCTGAATGAAAATTGATTTATCTGCTGCAGCAATGCTATGTATTGCATGTCCTAGTTCATGCGCCATGGTAAAGACATCATTTGTTCTTCCTTTGAAATTCAGTAAAACAAATGGTGTTATCTTTGGTGCAATTGTACTGCAAAAAGCACCGCTTCTTTTTCCAGGTCTTATTTGCGAGTCAACATGGTTTTCCACAAATACTTTTTTTGCAAACTCCCCCAGTGTGGGACTAAAGTTACCAAGAGTCTGAAGCACAGTTTTGACTGCATTGTCATATGTGTATTTTTTCTCCTCTTTTTTCTCAATAGGGGCATACAAGTCATATCTTCTGAGTTTTTTTACTTTTAGAATGCGGCCTTTTAATGAAAAAAACTTTCGAAATACATCAGAGTTCCTCCTGCATACCGAAATAAGTGACTCTACAGTTTTGTCATCTACGTCATTTCCAATGTTTCTGACAGATATGGGTGAAGAGTATCCTCGGATTTGAATACACTCATCTCTCCAATTTGTGGCAATGTTCTGATATATCTCACCTAGAACACCTTTGTTTTTGTCAAATTGAGATAGTAGTGATTTGTATGCAATCTCTCTTGTTTTTGCCTTTGGGCTTCTCACAAGTTGAGTAAGCTCTTCTCGTGTGTAGGTTCTTGTTCTTCCATCCACTTTTACTGTAAATTGGAACGCATTTGTAATTTTGTCATATATCTTTACGAGGGCAGAATGGCCTGTGACATCTAGTGTGTTTATTATCTTCTCCTCAGGTTCTGTCAACGAATATCGTGCCAGCACTCTCTTATGTTTGAGAAATTCATGCAGTTCTCCCGTGTGCCGCATTAGTCTTTTTGCATTCTTTTCATCAAGTTGTTTTTTCCACCATTGATCAAAAAATAAAGTGCGGTTGTCAACTTCTGCTCCAAATTTTCTCATTTTAGTAAGAAGTGAGGTTACCTTATCAGACTGGGTATCAGAGGAGTATTCTAGTGATGCATAACCTGCCACAATGCCGAACTTTTCTGATATTTCTTCCAAATCATGAAGCATGGCTGTGAATTTTTTTTCTGAAATACTTGGAGTTAGATTTTTCTTGTTCTTTTCAAATTCTTTAACTCTGAGATCTATTGCACCAAGCCTTCTCTTAAACTCGGGGGAATATGGATCAACTACAAGTTCACTTAGGTTCCACTTGCCTATCTTAAAAGGGCGCATCTACATCGAGTTCCTTGTTGTTATTAAAATACTATATGACAAGAACCAAATGCTCACTTCAAGTCATGTTAATTGTTTTAGGTAATTATCAACAGTACAAATCATGAGTGTGTCTTATATAGTAAAATTGCATTATGTGAGTAATGAGCATGACAGCATGGAAATGTTATCGATGTAACCTGGTTTTCAAAGAACAATCTCATGTTATCATGCATGATGAAGTATCTCGGCACTATGCAACAGAAGTCAAGTTAGCTGCTTCATAACCAAAAACTGTGTTGGTATAGTGTAATTGTGTATTACACACTGACAAACCTAGAAAATCAAGAATCTTCAATATGCACTGAGAAAGTATTGCAAAGATCTTGCATATTTTGAAAATAAGAAAAATACATCTAGATGTTGTGAATTAAAAATAGAAAAATAGAAGATTTAGAGTTTTGGTAATCCTCTAGTCTTTGCGGTGAATGCGACGACACTAATGATTGCAATTACAAGAACTAGTGAGGCCACAGGACCAAACTCTGGTACAGTCTGATTTCCTGACATGGTACTGTTTCCAGTCATGTTCGTTCCAGACATGCTTCCTGAAGACGCGTTAGTGGGTGGTGGTGTACTAGTTGCGGCTGCTCCGACAATTACTTGGCCTGTCATCCATGGATGAACCATGCAAAAGTAGTTGTATGTGCCTGCTGTATTGAAAGCAGTGCTCGTGTAAGATTTGCCAGCTGCAATCAAACTACTGTCAAAGACAGTGCCTGTCTGATTGTCTGATGGCTTGCCGCTTGTTGCAGTATGTCCAACGGTATCAGCATTTGTCCAGGTTATAGTGTCTCCAACGTTGATGTTTGCAACTTGGGGATTGAAGCAGGTTGTTGCTGAGCATGTTCCGTTTGTAGCACTTGCGCCCTTGCTAATTGTTATTGGGACGTTTGCTGCATAAGCTGGTTGAGCTATTGCGATGATGGCAACTAGAGCCAAAACACCAAATAGTGCGCCCATTGGTTTTGACTTCATCGGATTGTTTGACAAATTGGGGCATTATAAAGGCCTCGGTTTTTAGCGTGAAAGAATTGTATTTCTCTAATATAGAATAAGGTCTGTTTGCTATATTCTTGCGGGGTTTAAGGATAGGAGCTAAAACCTGTCGTATCTGGCACGTTCTACATCGCGGTCTTCTTTTGTGGCTTTTTTCCATTCTTTGTAATGTTCTTTGCATAGAACAGTTTTCTTTCCGACACCTGTGATACTCAAGCCGGTGCCTTCTACCTTTGAGGTAGTCAATGAGCGAACCCCATCTTTATCGCAACCAATAACATTACACTTTGCACCTTTTGCTATGATGCCCATGCAAGACCTTCTACACTATATTATTTGAGTATTTTTGGTCCATTTATGTATCGTAAACGCTTTAATTCCAAAGAGCGATTGAGAGTCAAATGCTTAACAATTTAAGAGAAGGCCTCAAACCAACTCTTCAAAGTATAGGCAAAGCGTTTGCTTCTACTGGACTTTCTGCAAATTTCTGGACTGCGATTGGTCTTGCATTTGCATTTGCATCAGCTATAGTTTATGGAATTCATTTTCAGTATTCATTTGTAATTGGTGGCATTCTTCTTCTAGTATCAGGATTTTTTGACATTGTAGACGGCCAAGTAGCTAGAATAACTGGCAAGGTATCAAAAAAAGGAGCATTCCTAGATTCTGTTTTTGACAAGATTGCAGAAGTGGCAATATTTCTTGGCATATTGATTGGAAATTATTCCGAAGGATACTTGGTTCTTTTAGCAATTACTTTGTCATTGCTTGTAAGTTATACTAGGGCAAGGGCAGAATCGTTAGGTGTTCAGCTTCAAGGAATTGGAATAGGTGAACGAGCAGAAAGATTACTTGTAATAGCAATTGTTGGAATGGCAGGCGCGGTTTTTCTCAATTACGCTGTCATAATAGTAATCATCATAGCAGGAATTACATTTATTCAAAGAATAATTGCTACTGCCAAAAAGATAAACGACTAGCGGAGTCTGCCAGTTTGGCGTCTAGAGTCTGCTGATCTAATCTTTAATATGCCAAAATGAATTGCGCATGAAATGCAATAGTGTTTCAATACTGTTGGTGAGGCAATGTATGCTCCTTGTGCTCTAAGCTCTTTTGCTAAGCTATGTTCTACCAAATTTAGTCTTGATGTGACTTTCTTTGCCTTGTCACGTGGTACGGTTGCACCACAGTTAGAGCATTGGACACGATCAGAGGATCCTTTGCCTCCCTTCTTCCTGCCTCTACTTGCACGCTTTAATGGCATATAATATAACTGTAATATGCCACTAAATAAACGCATTCGGCCTGATAATTTTCTGATAAATGTCTGATTCTTCATTAAGAAATTTAAGTATCTATATCATAGACCATGACATGCGGGGCTTGTGCCACGTATGTCTTAGTTCCAATGTGGAGGTAGTGATAGAAAAACGTCAGATAATCTGTCTTCCATGCCTTCAAAGACAGCGTCAGAAGAAGGACTAAATGGAAAGGTATCTGAAAATAATTGATGAAGCTTGCAATATTGTCACATTGCACTATTGATGAGATATCAAGAAATGGGCAAACAGTAGAAACACCTGGGGGACCTGCTTCCTATTGTGGACTTACTACAAAAAATATGAAATTTGATGTGGAATTACACACTAGAGTTGGCCCAGATTTTAAATTCAAGCATGATCTTGAAAATAAAGGATTAACTTTTCTGCCAAATTCTTCTTCTAGTAATCCAACTACGCATTTTTTACTAAATATTGCTGGTACGGAAAGAGAATTGTATCTCAAAGCCAAATGTGATCAAATAGAATTTAGTAATTCTGACGCTGATGGTTTTATTGTAAGCCCTGTCTTTGATGAAGTATCTGAAGAAACACTTGATCAAGTAAGAGACAATTCTGATTTTTTTCTATTTGATCCGCAAGGTTTCTTACGAAGAATTGATAATAACAATAAAATTTATCTTGAAAAAACATTACTTGATCTCTCAAAAATAACGGCAATTAAAACAGATCCTGATGAAGCCTTCTATCTTACTGGACTAAGAGAAAAAGAGGCAATGCTTGCATTACAAAAAAAAGGAGTAAAACATGTTCTTTACACAAATAAACAAAGCATAACGATGCTAGTGAAAGATAGGCTGTATAATCTCACCATTCCAAATATGGTGATTGGTGATACAACTGGCGTAGGAGACATATTCTGTGCGGCATTTGCATGTTCGTATCTTAAAGAGAAAGATTCTCTATGGGCTATTTGTTTTGCAGTTGGAGCAGCTCAAGCTGCATTAGACACTAAAGCTACAGGTTTATCAAAAATCCCAAATTCTGGTGCCATACAACAAAATGCTGCTTATTTGTATAACCTCGTAAAGTTCTCTCAAGTTTAGGCTTTTATTGTGCAAGGACTGCATCTTTGATATGAAAGTGGCTATCTATAGTCAAGAACAAGACCAGACTGTAAAATCAGTTAAGCTATCGCTTGAAAGCCACGGCATAGAATCACATGTTCTTACTAACAAAACATTTGGAAAAGAGATTGATTATGTGGTTGTAACTGGTGGAGATAGAGGGGTAAGATCATATTTTCATCGATTCATAAACAGCACAATTCCAGTTTTAGGAATTAATGAGTTTGAATCAAGTGGATATCTTGCTCAAACTGATCTTAAAGAATTTCCAACTTATCTTAACAGGCTAAAAAAAGGAGATTTTACAATAGAGAACTTGACTAGAATTGGGGTTAAGATTGATGGAAAAAATGTCTACCCAGCACTAAACGACGTGGCAATTTTTTCTTCAAAAAGTGCTACTCTGGTAGAACACGTTTTACGAGTAAACGGAGAAGAGTTTTGGCATGATAGCAGTGATGGTTTGATAATATCGACTCCTATTGGATCTTCTGCATATTCCATGTCTGCTGGAGGGCCAGCAATCTATCAAGGCTCTAAGGTGCTTTGTATTGTTTCAGTAAACTCTCTTGATATAACAAGGCGACCATTGATAGTTCCAGAAGATAATTTTGTCGAGGTTGATGATATATCGTCTAGTCTAAGATGTGAAGTTGTAATGGATGGAAAAGATAGATTCAAGGTTGATAAAATTGTGGAATTTACAAAATTTCCACAGACAGCCAATGTCATTCGTATGAAAAAAGACTCGACCACAGTTTCTGCCTTGACAAAAAAAGTAAAACTTGCAGACGATCTCTTAAACATGCCACCAAGCTCAAAATTGTTACTTAAAACACTAGAATACGAAGGATCTCTTACTCAAAAGGAACTAGTTACAAAAACTCTTCTTCCAGATAGAACCGTAAGACTGGCCTTGAGGCATTTACTTGATAAAGGCTATGTAAAAAGAAGGGTGTCACTTCGAGATACTAGGCAACGAATCTACGAAGTCCCAAAATAATTAGGCACTAGAAGCTGCTCGTATAAAGGCTTCAAAGGATTCTTCGGGATATCCTGGTCTGCTACTAAATTCTGGATGGAATTGAACTCCTAGGTAGAACTTGTGATTTGGTATCTCAAGAATCTCCATACGTTTTTTGTTGTCACTGTATCCTGAAAACCTGAGGCCCTTAGTATTGAATAGTTCTAGATATTTTTGGTTAAATTCGTATCTGTGTCTATGTCTTTTGAAGATTGTAGCTGACTTGTAGAGTTTGAATCCAAGAGTGCTATCGTCCACTTTGATCTCATTTGCTCCCAATCTCAAAGACCCGCCCTTGTTTTCGATGAATTTTTGTTCTGGTAGGAGATCAATGACAGGATTTTCTGTATTTGGATTAATCTCAGTTGAGTTTGCATCTGATAAACCGCACACATAACGCCCAAAGGCAACAGCTGCAAGCTGGAATCCAAAACATATGCCAAGATATGGTACGTTCTTTTCTCGTGCAAAGTTTGCTGTTTTAATTATTCCTTCTGCCCCTCTTTCCCCAAATCCTCCTGGAACGATAATTCCTTGATACTGGGAAAGCTTGTCTATGCTGCCATTTAGTTCTTCAGAGTCAATCCAGTCTATTGCAACGTTTTTGCCAATCTTTGCTCCGGCATGTTTGAGTGCGTGATTTACACTGACATAGCTGTCGGCTAACTTGACATACTTGCCTACCATAGCTATTCTTACCTGGTCTTTTAGATTGACAAATGAATTTACTATGGAATTCCACTTGTCCCAATTTGCTGATGTGTTTACAAGTCCTACTTTGCCAAACTTTTTAAAAATTACATCAACAATTCCTTGGTCATACAACATTTGTGGTACTGTCAGTATGGACTCTGCATCGTGACACGAGAATACGTCTTTTTCAGAAACATTAGAAAATAATGATATTTTTCTCTTTGCCGATGTATCAAGTAATCTGCTGCATCTTACTGCCATCAAGTCAGGTTGGATACCAATTCTTCTCAGTTCTTGTACGCTATGTTGTGTAGGTTTTGTTTTCTGTTCGCCAACTACATCAAGAGACGGTGCTAGAGTGACATGTACAAAAATGATCTTATCTGATCCTTCCTCTAATCTCATCTGTCTTAACGCTTCTAGGAATGGTAGGCTTTCAATATCGCCAACAGTTCCACCGCATTCTACCACTAGGACATCCAAGTTTTCATTTTTTGCAATATTTCTAATTCTATCTTTTATGGCATCTGTCACATGAGGTATTATCTGGACACAAGCACCCAAGTATTCACCTCGTCTTTCAGACTCTATTACACTTGAATATATCTGGGCTGTAGTAATATTGTGGGTTTTTGGTATGCTTTGATTTAGGAATCGCTCATAGTTTCCAATATCCATATCGCATTCACCGCCATCGTCAGTGACAAATACCTCGCCATGAGCAATTGGATTCATGGTTCCTGCGTCGTAATTTAGATAGGGGTCAATCTTGATACAAGAAACTTTTTGGTTTGAAAGCTGAAGGAGTTTTGCAATAGAGGATGATACTACGCCCTTGCCAAGTCCAGACATGACTCCGCCTGTTACAAAAATATACCTCGTTTCTGTCTGCATATCTATGATGGATTGATGCTATTTTTATTTCTTATTCTGAGATAGTTGCTTTTTTTAGATTTTTTGCAAATGAGGCGATTTTAGATTGGATCTTCGCTTGAGGCGTTTTTTCAATTAATCGCAAAAATGCACTTGCTACAATTATTGCATCTGCGCCTGTTTGCAGGATTAATTTTGCTTGATCTGCGTTATTTACCCCAAAACCTACTCCTAGAGGCATCTTGCCGCCTAATGTCTTTTTTGCATTTCTTATCGCGTCAAGCGTATACTGTTGAAATTTTTGCTGTGCTCCAGTTGTGCCATATATGGAAACTAGGTACATAAAACCCGATGACATACCAGAAATTTTCTTTATCCTGTCTTCTGAGGTATTAGGGGATATGAGAAAGATGGCATCCATGTTGTTTTTATGAACTATTTCAAGATACCCTTCTGCTTCCTCGATTGACATGTCTGGTAATATGATGCCATCAATTCCGGCTTTTTTTACAGTTGAGATAAACTTGTCATACCCGCGACTATACAAAAGATTTGCGTACGTCATCAAGACAAGTGGAATATCTGCTTCCTTTCGAATTTTTTTTACTAGATTTACAAATTTGTCAAGATTCATGCCTTTCTGTAATGCCAGAAAACTTGCATTTTGTATTACTGGGCCATCTGCTAGAGGATCTGAAAATGGCAGTCCGAGTTCGATGATGTCTGCTCCTCCTTGCACCAGTCCTCGAACCATGGATATTGTACCGCTTTCACTAGGATAGCCTGCCATAGCATAGGCTATAAGCGCCTTCTGGTTCTTGGATTTCATCTCTGAAAGTTTATCTTGAATTCTTGGCATTTTCCATCAAATATTTCTCTACGACTTCAACATCTTTGTCACCACGTCCAGATAGCGTTACTACAATGGTTTCACTCTTTGACATATTTTTTGCTTGCTTTATCGCATATGCTACTGCATGCGATGATTCCAAGGCTGGTATAATTCCTTCATGTTTTGAAAGCATCAAGAAGGCCTGGATTGCATCATTATCACTTACTGTATCATATTTTACTCTCTTTGCATCTTTAAGATAGGAATGTTCCGGACCCACTCCGGGGTAATCCAACCCTGCTGCTATGCTGTGTGTATCTCTTATCTGTCCGTACTTGTCTTGTAAAAGATAAGTTAGCATGCCGTGAAGAATTCCTTTAGATCCTGCTACAAGTGTTGCAGAGTGATGTTCTGTGTTTATTCCCTCTCCACCAGCTTCAACTCCAAACATGAGAGTGTTTTCGTCAATGAGTGGATAAAATGTCCCAATTGCATTTGATCCTCCTCCCACACATGCTATTACAGAGTCAGGAGATTTCTTTTCCAAGTCTTTCATCTGTGATAATATTTCATTGCCTATCACTGATTGAAAGTCTCTGACCATCACCGGATATGGATGAGGCCCAACTGCTGATCCTAAAAGATAATATGTAGTTTTTACATTTGTAATCCAATCTCGTATGGCTTCATTGATAGCATCCTTGAGTGTCTGCGTTCCGTCTTTTACAGGATGTACTATAGAACCCAAAAGTTTCATTCTGAAAACATTCAATTTTTGTCTCTGTGTATCTTTATAGCCCATGTACACTTCGGATTGTAGTCCAAGGGATGCACATGCCATTGCAGTTGCTACTCCGTGTTGGCCAGCTCCTGTTTCTGCGATGATTCTTTTCTTATTCATCCTCTTTGCTAATAGCCCTTGTCCTAGGGTATTGTTGATCTTGTGTGCTCCGCCGTGCAAAAGATCTTCTCTTTTTAGGTATATCTTGGCGCCTCCGATAGACTCGGTGAGATTTTTGGCAAAGTAAAGTGGTGTGGGTCTTCCAGCATATTCTTTTAAATAGTAATCTAATTCCTGTCTGAAATCCTTGTTATCTTTGAATTTTAGATATGCCTGCTCTAGCTCTTCGACTGCAGGTACCAAGGTTTCAGGTATAAACCGACCACCAAACTCTCCAAATTTGCCATTTTTTGGGTATCCCAATTTCATATTGCTGACACCAGACTTGAAACTAATCCCTTGATATCTTTACTCTTCATGATGCTGCTACCTACAAGAAAGGCGTCTGCACCATATTGCCTGAGAAATATAATATCTTGTGGAGTTTCTATGCCACTTTCAGATATGACTATTCTACCATCTTTTTTTTGGTCTTTGAGTATTGTTTCTGTAGTTTTTAGATCGATTTCTAGTGTGTCCAAATTACGGTTGTTTATTCCAAGTATGTCAGCTTGCGTCTTGGCAGAATCAAGAAATTCTTTTTTTGTGTGTGATTCTATTAATACAAGAAGATTCTTTTTATGTGCATATTCTATAAATTCGTCGATTTCTTTTGCGTACTTTTTGTCAAAGATTGATTGAATTAAAAGCACCACGTCTGCACCCAGTTTTTCTGCTGCTTCAATCTGTACCTTGTCTACAACTATATCTTTCATCAACAAGGGGGCTTTGATCTGTTTTCTAATTTCTGCAAAGTACTTCGGCGATCCATTAAAAAGATACGGCTGGGTCAAAATTGAAAGTCCAATGGCGCCTCCTTCAATCATTGTCTTTGCAATTGTGGAGGGGTTGGAAACTTGTCGTATGTCGCCAAGCGATGGAGATGAAAATTTCACCTCTGTTATGAGTGATGCATGCGGATTTTTTTTAATCTCATTTATGATGTTTTTATCTGATTTTTCCAGTCGGTATTCTATGTTGTACACTTCTTCATCTATCGCTCTTCGGGAGTTTTCTGCAAGTTTTTCTAGAACATTTTTCATTTGTTCTCAAGCTCCTCCACTTTGCTAATATTTCCACAATATTTGATAAAATTCCTAAAAAGGTCAAATGACTTTCCAGTATGTATTACGTCAAATGCAATTTCCAAAGCCTCGTCAAACTTATCTGATATGCCTCCCACAATAAATCCAGCTGCTGCATTTAACGCTGTAATATCTATCATTGATTTTTTTCCGGTTCCATTTAGAACTGAAATAAATGATCTAATTGCCTCGTCTTTTGTTGATATTTGTATGTCCTTAAGATTTGCTTTTGCTAATCCAAGTTCTGCTGGATCTAGTATGAAATTGTGAGTTTCGGAATTTTTTAAAAGATATATTTGATTTTTTGAAGTGGTTGATAGCTCATCTAGTCCATCATTAGAGATTACAGTCATTACATTCTCTGCTCCTCTTGACTGCAGTAGTGTTACGATTCGTTGCAAATAGTCTGGTGAGAATACACCTACAAGTTGATTTCTGACTTGGGCAGGATTACTCAGGGGACCAAGTAAGTTAAAAGCAGTTCTTACTTCTAACAACTTTCTTGCCTCTGCAACATTTTTCATGGCTGGATGAAATTTTTGTGCATACATAAAACCAATATTGAATTTTTCAATTATCTCTCTAATTTTCTTTGGTTCCATATTGATATCATATCCAAAATATTCGAATATGTCAGCACTACCACTTATACCGGAAGTTGACCTGTTTCCATGCTTTGCTACACTTACTCCTCCTGCTGCAATAACAAATGCAGCAGTCGTTGATACGTTAAATGTGTGCATTTTGTCTCCTCCAGTACCGCAGACATCAATTATCCTTCCACGGCATTTTGGTTCTATGTGTATGGCGTATTTTTGCATTGTATCAAGCATCGCCAAGAGCTCCTCATTTGATTCGCCTTTTGCAGTAAGATTTTTGAGAAAATTCGCAGTCTCTTGAACAGAGATCTTGCCATCAAGTACCTCATTCATGACATTGAGCATCTCATCGTAGCTAAGATCTTGATTATGCGAAAGTTTTGTTATTGTTTCTGAAATCATTTTTTGATCAACTTTATGAAATTACTCAATATTTTTTTGCCCTCTCCTGTCATGATTGATTCTGGGTGGAATTGAACTCCCTCGATGAGATATTTCTTGTGGCTTATGGCCATTATCTCCTCATCGTCTTGTGCAACTGCAGTAATTTTAAGCTCATCAGGAATTATTGTTTTGTCTCCTACAAGTGAGTGATATCTTGTAGCTCTGAATGGATTTTGAACTCCCTCAAATAATGGAGATTCATGATGTTTTACAGGGCTAGTTTTTCCATGTCGCACATTTACTGCATTTACGACTTTTCCTCCAAATGCGTGTATTATTCCCTGATGACCCAAGCAAACCCCTAGGATTGGTTTTGTTGGGCCCAATTCTCTTATCACCTTGGTGCAAATTCCAAAATATTTTTCATCTTCTGGTGTTCCCGGCCCTGGTGAAATAATTATTGCATCATAATTTCCTTTTCTAATTTCGTCTAGCGTTATCTTGTCATTTCTAATTACATCAGAATCTACTCCAAGTTCGCCTAAAAGCTGAGCTATGTTATACACAAACGAATCATAATTATCAATGATTAAAAATTTCATCTGGTGGCCTCCTTTAGGGCTGATATCATTGCATTTGCCTTGTGCTGAGTTTCCATCCATTCATTCTCTGATACTGAATCAGAAACAATTCCTGCACCTGTTTGGATAAAACCTTGAGTTCCATCCATGAAAATTGTTCTTATTGCAATTGCAAAATCACAGCATCCATTAAAAGAGAAATATCCTATAGCTCCAGCATAAGGGCCTCTTGCATCTGGTTCTAATTCATCTATTATTTCCATTGCCCTTATCTTTGGAGCACCAGAAACAGTACCAGCGGGAAATACTGCCTTGACTGCGTCAAACATGTCGTATTTTTTATCAAGTGTACCCACTACGTGGGTAACTATGTGCTGTACATGGCTGAATCTCTTTACTGCCATGAGATCCTTTACGTGCACCGAGCCGTATTTACAAACCCGTCCAATATCGTTGCGACCTAGGTCTACTAACATGGTATGTTCTGCTAATTCTTTCTCATCATGTAGTAATTCTTCCTTCATAGACTCGTTCTTTTTTTCATCGTCTGTAATTGGCCTTGTTCCAGCTATAGGGAAAGTTTCAGCAGTGTTTCCAGTAATACGTAATAACATTTCTGGACTAGATCCTATCATGGTTTTATTGTTTAATTTTATATGATACATGTAGGGAGATGGATTAACTTGTCTGAGTGATTTGTAGACTTTCAGTAAATCCCCATTAGCACTAAAATTAAATTTTCTTGAAAGTACGACCTGAAAAATATCTCCATCGTGTATGTACTTTTTTGCTTTCTTTACCATGTTCTCAAAATATTCCTTGTCTAGATTTTCTTCAACGTCTGACATGGAAAACTCTCCAAAGTTGGTATCGTTGTAAGAAAGTCTTTGTATTCTGTTTATATCATAATAGAGATAAAATGATTTTTTTTCTTTATTGTCATAAATAATCCCGTCATCATAAATTCCAAATTCCATTACAGGTGAGTTATTTTTGTTATGTGAATCTGGAATTTTTTCCCACAATCTGATAGCGTCATAGTTGATGACCCCTACTGCTCCGCCAACGTATCTGTATTTCTGATCTGGAACCTGATGAAGTAATTTTTTGATCTCTGATAGTGGATCTTTTGTCTTGATGACAGTAGTTGTACCATTTTTGTAATGAAGTGTTATTCTATCTGCAAAACCTTTGACTATAACTGAAGGGTCAAACCCCATGATTGATGTTTCTGCTAGCTCTTCAGGTCCAGTTAATGATTCAAAGAGAAATGAATACTCAAAGTTCCTAGAGATTTTGTTATACAGATCAAATTGGGAGCCAGAATAATCTAGGGGTACTATCTTAAGGTTCGAATGTCCAAATGTGGCCACCCATACGAATCATTCGGTTCTATCTATATTTAAAATTAAGCTACCTTACAAGTGGAAGTTACGGTATGGTACGGTACCTTTATATGCGCTGGGGACGATCTATAATGCATGTCTCAGGTACTGGCTCGGCGAGCAAATAGTAGTAATGCTCTACTTTTTCAAGATCTATATTTCTTAAAAAGAAAAGCGTCAGTAAAAACAACAGTGAAAGAGGCAGTATGTACTATATGTGATAAAGGCCTAGAAGATGGGATTTCAGTAACTGCCAAACAGACAGGGCAAAAGATGCGCTTTTTCTGTCAATACCATATTCCAAAGTACTAAAGATGTAATGTAGACTACCACTTGGGTTTTGTTATTGCCCCTTCAGATGCTGAGGTGACAAGTGAGGCAAATTTTGCCAATGCGCCTTTTTCATAATTTGGTTTTCTTGGCTTCCATTGCTTTCTGCGTTCTGCAAGTTCATTTTCTGGTACCATGATATCTATACTGTTCTTTTCAATGTTGATTATAATTTCATCGCCGTCTTTTACCAATGCAATGTTTCCGCCAACTGCAGCTTCTGGAGATACATGCCCTATCATTAAACCTCTAGTGGCACCTGAGAATCTTCCATCTGTAACAAGTGCTACCTTCTCACCTAATTTTTGTCCAACCAGTGCAGCTGTGACTCCGAGCATCTCTCTCATACCTGGGCCACCCTTTGGACCCTCATACCTGATAACAACTACATCATTTTCCTTAATCTCGCGTTTTGATATTGCGTCAAATGCATCTTCCTCTCTGTCAAATACTCTGGCTTTTCCTCGAAATTCTGTTGTATGCATTCCAGCTACTTTGACAACAGCTCCATCTGGAGCAAGGGTTCCTCGAAGTATGGTTAGAGTTCCTACACTGTGAATTGGTGCTTCTATAGGTTTTAGTACTTTTTGATTCTCATCAAAAGAAAGTTGTATGGAATCCAAATTTTGCTTCATTGTCTTTCCTGTGACAGTCAATGCATTTCCATTTAAGAGATTTTTTTTCTGCAGACTTTTCATTATTAGAGGAATTCCGCCTATCTTATCAAGATCTAGCATGACATAAAATCCCCCAGGCCTCATATCTGCAATATGCGGTGTGCGTTTTCTCACTTTTTCAAAATCTTCAAGGGTCAAGTTTATGCCGATTTCTCTAGATAGTGCTAGAAGATGCAATACTGCATTTGTAGAACCACCTATGGCATTAGCAATAGTTATTGCATTCTCAAATGCCTCATATGTAAGAATGTCTTTTGGCCTTATTCCATTTTCAAGCAAGTTCATGACTGCCTTGCCGCTTTGGTAGACAATTTTCTCTCTTCTAGGATCTTCTGCAGGAGGAGATGCGCTTCCAGGCAATGCAATTCCAATGGCTTCACTAATCGATGCCATTGTATTTGCAGTGTACATGCCTCCACAAGAGCCAGCGTTTGGGCATGCTACGTTCTCCAAATTCTTGAGCGCCTCAAGAGTTAGCTGTCCTGCATCATATGCCCCTACTGCTTCGTAAACGTCTTGAACTGTGACTTGTTTTCCTTCGTAAATTCCAGGCATTATGGTTCCACCATAAACAAAAACTGATGGGATGTTCAATCGTGCCATGGCCATCATAGAACCTGGTAAACTCTTGTCACATCCTGCTATTCCTACAAGCCCATCATACTGATGTGCTCTTACCATTAATTCAATAGAATCAGCTATTACTTCTCTACTGACCAGTGAAGACTTCATGCCCTCGTGACCCATTGCTATTCCATCACTTACTGCAATTGTAGAAAACTCTCTTGGGGTTCCGCCAGATTCTTGAACACCATTTTTTGCATGCAAGGCCAATCTACCAAGGTGAATATTACATGGGGTTGCTTCATTACCTGTATGTGAGACTCCCACGAATGGTTTTCCAAGATCATTATCTGTTAACCCCATTGCTTTGTACATTGCTCTGTGGGGTGCCCTTGACGGGCCATCAACTACATTTCTGCTTGATATTTCCATTAGATAACAAAAGGCCTTGAGACTTGGTATAATTTTAGCCTTCTTAAGATTAGTTCCAACCTAACTTTAATTTTGGATTTGGAATTATAGGCTGTTAGAAATTTGATTTATTACGATGTAGGAATCTGTAGTGTTAACGGGGGAGATAAAGCATTAGGGCTAGTTACACCTTGCCATACAAATATCTGTGCAGTGTATGTTCCAGGAGACTTTGGGCTCCACGATTGACTCAAACTCATACTTTGGTTTGGTAATAACGAACCTGTTATCCAAGATAATGAAAGAGTGATGCCATTACTATCTTGAATCTGTACTAGGTAGGCAAACTCTTGATCTTTGTTTAGTTTGTTTGTGACATCTGAAACAATTTGCACTTGCTGGTCTGTCATTACCTTGTCAAGTTCTTTGCCAGTGGAATCAATTATTCTTGCATTACTGGCAGGGACACTTTCTAATGGTGGCAACAAAGTACCAACTGTAGTAACTGCAGTTAATTTTGATTGATCTGACGGAGAATATGGAGGAGGTAGAGTTCTGTCGATATATTGACCTGTAACGGTATCACCATCAGATACATGTAATCTGTTTCCGGAAGAGGGATACTGTGTAGTAAAATCAACTGTACCTTGAAAGACCCCTGTTCCTTTGTCTGTCTCAGTCATTGTAAGTTTAATTCCGCCCGAGTCTGAGTCTGACCAGACGTTTGTGTCAAACTTGTTTATTGCATCTGGAACAATGCTCATGTCTGGATCTACGATTTGTAGCGTGCCTTGACTGCTTGATGAGTAGTTTGGTTGCAACCATTGAATTTCTCCCATGTGCCAGCGAATTAGAGCAGAACCTGTTACTGTTTGATCTCGTGAATACTCAAAAGAAACAGAAATCCCATCGTTTCCTGTAGTTGGAAGCATACCATCTGTAGGACCACATATCGTATTGCATGTTGAGGTCATGCCAGATGGATTCTCGCCATTTCCATCTATTCCTGAAGCTCCTTTCTGGCTGGGGTCACCTGTCAGATCTACATAACCGGAAAAAACACCAGTGTTAGTTCCAGTCTCAACTAGCTTGTATGGAATGCAGTGACCAGTTGTACACACATTTATCTTGTCATCCTCTGTATCCCCAATGGTATCAATCAAGTTAGGGTCAGAATTAAAATCTGGAGCGTATATTGTGATGCCAACTCTATCAGTCCAAGAAAAGACTTTTTTATCAAACTGTATCGGTGAACTGCTGATACCTGAAGAAATGGTTACATTTTGGTTAGATTGTGCATAAACATTCAAGGGCAAGTACCAAATAAACGCGATACAAATGACAAGCGATGTAACAAGGATTAGAGTTTCATGACTCTGTGATAGCCTTCTTTTCAACTTGATTTTTTAAAGTAAGTAGAGCATTTTGTACTTTGCCATTTCAAACTAAAAACAGCCTTTATGATACGATTTAAATCCAGTCTCTATTTTTAGTAAATTTCTAGAATATATCTCAGACATACATAACATTATTCCTAATAATATCTGGCAATATCTGAAATTTTATGTCTTATAGGTAAGACGTGTTATCAAAAGACTCTTCTTGGCTTCTTTCTAGAACTGAATAGATTGGAGTTTCAAGTCTTGTCAGAGTCTTTTTCTTGATAAACCCTACTGTCATTATGTCTGACCTAAATACGGCATGAAGAAGCCAATCAAAAGCAACTTTTACTTTCTTCTCATTTGTAGGTAGGTTTAACCAGTAAAATAATCGCCACAATAACCAAGCTTGTAATCCAAAAACTTTTCTTCCATTAATTAATGCCACACCAGTGCATTTTCCAATTGTGGCCATGACTCCTTTGTTTTGATAGTCAAAAATTTTCATCGCATTCTCTTGACCATATATCTTGGCAGCAAGATTCTCTGATACAATTTTAGCTTGTCTTATTGCAATTTGAGCTGTAGTGGGATAAACTGAACCGGTATGATGATCTACCAAGTGTACACAATCCCCGAGTGCAAATATGTTTGGATGTTCTTTGAGTCTTAGATATTGATCAACTATCACACGACCTGAGGCGCCATGCTCGCATTTGAGTGATGATACTAGTGGATCTACTATGACACCGCCAGCCCATATCATAGTAGCACATGGAATGAGTGTGTTATCACTGAGCAATATGTGGTCTTCTCCCGCGTCTACTGCTTTTGTATTTGTTATTACCTCGATTCCAGACTTTTTTACATAGTCTAGTGCAAAGTTGCCAAGATCTTCTCCAACTTCTGGTAGGATTCCGTTTCTTGCTGAAACTATTATCGTCTGTATTTTTTTTAAATCTATATTTTTATAAAAGTTTTTTGCAGCATCATGCAAGAAATGATTTATCTCTGTTGCAATCTCTACTCCAGCAAACCCTCCTCCAACTACAACAAACCGTAAAAGTTGTTCCTGCAGTATGCTATCCCTTTCTTGGTCTGCGCATTCAAGTACGCTAATTATATGGTTTCTTATTGCAATGGCATCTTCTAATGTCTTTATTGTAAACGCAAATTCCTCAATGTTGGCATTTCCAAAAAAGTTATCCTTGCTTCCCATGGCAAGAACCATATAATCATATTCAAGCGTAGTCTCTTTTTGATCAAATATTCTAATCACTGTAACTGTTTTACTTTCTAGGTTAATTGAAAGAACTCTTGCATGGCAAAAATTTGCAGTCTTACAAAAAGTTCTGATTGGAGTGGAAATATCACTTGGATGAAGCATTCCAGAAGAAACCTCGGGCAACATTGGTGTAAAAAGGAAAAAATTATCTTGACTGATCAGAGTTACTTCAGCATCATTGTTAAACTTATTTTGAATCTCCCGCAGTACGTTACTTCCTGCAAACCCTCCTCCAAGTATTAAGACCATCGTCTTGCGAGATGCTTTTGGACTAATTTTGCGTATCATTGTATATCACTACAGATTTAGTCGCTCTTGTCATATATTTTGTAAATAGGATACATGATATTAGAATACCATAACTACAAGAACTAGACACATAGCTCCATTGAGATGAACAAACTACTTGTAATTTCTTTACAAGACGTGTTCTGACCAAGAGATTAGTCAACTATTTCTCATTTAATTAACACTTCTTCACAATTCTACGTATTTTTAATAATTTCCAGTATTGGAATAACAGAGATGTTTGGCCATGTGTCATTATTGGTACTGTGCGTGTTTTCTCTAGCTATTATTCCAGCATATGCTGAAGTGGAATCATTACAAACTGATAGACCGTCATATGCTACGTATATGAACATGTATTTTACAGGAACTGTTGATAAAGCAGATGCTCAAAAATCGGTCAACCTTGTAATTCATGATCCTTATGGAAAACTTGTCCTGATTACTAGTAATGCGTCTGATTCAAATGGTATCTTCCACATAATTATTAATACTAATGATCCAAACCAGTTTTCTCTCAAGGGAACATATGGAGCAACAGCATTTGTCACCGATGAATCTGGTGGAAAGACCATATCTTTTGACTTTTCTCCTGATGGCTCTCCAGTAAATCATCAAACATCTACTCAAAATAACTCACAAACATCTCAAAATATCGCTGAAAATAATACTGTGTTGAAGTCGCTTAATTTACAACATTCTAATTCCATCGTAGAACACAGTGTAAATATTACTGATACCGTGACAGTATCAAAAATTAATTCAACAGTGTATCATTCAGAACAATCCTCAACTAGTTATGATTTCAAAAATATTCTTTATCCACTCATGGCTATCTGTGGAGCTGGTATTGTAGGGTTAATTTTGTACCTAAGAAAGAAGAAATGCGACTCTGAAACTACTGATAATAAAGAATCTGAATTGTCATCCCACGATGATAATGAAACCAAAGACGATTATGCTTTAATGGTTCTAAAAAGTAGATTGGCCAAAGGCGAGATTACACTTGAAGAATTTAAAACATTAAAAGATATTTTAAACGAGTCTTAGGACGTAATATCAAAAGTATCTAGCTTTGCTAACTGTGCATCTATTTGTGTGGAGTTCTCGTTGCCATAAGATATCAGAACTCTGTCATTATCTTTGATCACGTAATTAGTAATGTCTTGAACTTGACGGTGATTTACAAAGAACTTGAGACTGTATTTGTCATCAGTACAAAAATCACGCTTGTCAGGAAATGTAAAACACTTGTCGGTTATTCCGATGTGTAATGAATTAAACAAGAAACCAAGGGTTACGTTTGCCGCATGCATGTGTATTGTTTCTCCATTACTCTTTTCAAAATCGATATATCTGCTTTTTATCTGGTATGCAGGAGACGAATAATCGAATTGTTGGCCAAAAATCATAGTTAGCATTCCGGCACGCATGTTGACACCTCCAAGATGACCTGCTCCAGGAGGCATACCTTGTGGAACCACCTGAGTGGATAAAATATAGAAATTATAACTTGAAACTGCAAGTACAGCTATTATGCCCACTAGTACTCCTATTCCAATTGCCTTGTACTTGAATTGCTGTTTTTGACGTTTATCGTAAAAGCTCTCACGTTCTTGTTCTCGTACTTCTCTTTCTTTTTTGCCCATTTAACGATAAACGTCAAAATTCTACCCTAATTAACTATATCTGACGATAGTGTTCTATGTTAAATTGTTAATCCAGTACTGACCAAATAAGATAGCAAAAAAAGTTATGAAACTTGAGGGAGTTTAACACTTAATGGTATGCAAATGGCACGTATGAGAAATTAACCCCATTGATTACCTTTGCAGTGCCGACTGATAATTGCTGATCCCATGCTGTAAAAATCATCCATGACGTATTCATTGGTTTGCTTGGCACCATATGGAATGTTACATACATGAAGGCTTTGTCATATTTGACATCCGCTGTGGTTGTACCAAGCATGTTATGAGGATCATGTACAGTAACCCCGGTTATTTTGGAGTATTGTACCCATGTATCGCTGTCTCCAGCGCTTGGACTATAGCCACTTACATTAAGGAACAGTGCAACACCTTGAATTTGGTATGTGCCGCCATATTCCCATAGTTTGACTGTTATGGTTGCAGGTGAACCTACATAGAGTGTTTTGGTTGGTATTGTTTGTACATAATTGGATATGTTGTAAGTGTGTCCATTGATGGTCAAACCATCGTTGTAGTATAATGGTACACTACCTAGTGCAGAACCAGCATATGTGCTACCAAATGATGGTGCATAAGATACACCATGACCTGACAGTGCATAAGCAGATGAATTAGCTCCCACAAGCGTTAGAACTAGCGCAGCTACTACTGCGCTTGAAGTTTTAATAATTCGCTTGTGCATTAGCGAAGGTTGATTTCTCGTATACATAAGCGTTTTCTATAGCCTATGATTTATTTGGTCTTGAATATGTACTTTATATCGAAATTATGAGAATGCCACAAAATACCATATCTACAAAATTAACTATGTGACAACTGGTTTTGTTTGTTGTGTCTCTTACCTGTAATGCTTTATACGTTGAATGCAGTATAAATGGCATGTATCACAAATCAGAATTTTAGATACTGATTTTACAAGAATTCTGTTCTGCTGTCCCATACTATAAATAAAATGGAGAAACGGAGAATCTCATGGCCTGTATTTTCTGTGATATAATTGAGGGAAGAAAAAAAGCGCATGTGATTTATGAAGACAGGACACATATTGCAATAATGGACAGATATCCAATACAGCTTGGACACTCGCTTGTTATTCCACGAGAACACCATGAAAAAATAATTGACATGCCAACAGATGGGGTGTCGTCATTATTTGCCAAAGTCCCGCTGGTGGCAAGAGCAGTATTACAAGCTACGGGCGCAGATGGCTTTAACATTGGTCAAAATAATGGTAGAGTAGCAAATCAGATAATCCCACATGTTCATGTACATATAATCCCGAGATATGAAAAAACGATTAATCCATGGAAAAGAAGAATGATTGTAACTGATCAGGAATTGGCAGAATTATCTAATAAAATTAAGAGTTTTATAAAATCAAGTTAATTCTTTTATTATTGATTCCATGTCTTCTCTTGTAAGGCCAACATGTTTTCTTGCATCCTTTCTAGCAACTACTTTACCGTTTTCAAAAGCAATCATTGTGGGCACTGCTTGAATGTTAAATCTATCCCAAAGTGGATTCTCATCCTCATCTACAAGAGCTTCAACCTTTACTACATTGTTAACATTAGCAGATTCAAAAGAAGGTTTGAAATTTGCACAATAAGGGCACCAGCTAGCATAAAACAGAACAAGCGTTTTCTTGCCGTTGTTTAATATCTTTGAATCAAATTCTTCTGGTGCAATGTGCTCCATATGTAAAATTGAAAAATGTAAATTATTTAGAGGTATCTGTACTATACAGATATTATCAATCTGCGATGAGGGACCAACTCATAGTAATGTCTCCTCCATATTGAAATGATTTTAGATATACTTTCAAAGATACTCGTACAAATCACGCATGAGTAGAATATGATAGGAAATAATGGGTAAGATAAAGCAGGTTAAACAAGAACAAAAAGGGCATTTCATAATCTGAGGTTCTCGAAAGAATTAGTAGAGTCTCTGAATTTGGATAATCTGAGCCTAAAATGAGTTGATTTTGTAACTGATCATGATGTACTACGAGTAATACTTAAGATCCTGTGGATTCAAAGTTAAATTATTAAATCACAGTCAATCAAAACCACATATGTCCAACCGATCATAGTAGGTGTTATAATTCTAGCTGTTGTACTGATAACAAATTATCAGATAACTAACTATCAAACACAAATTGTCAGTCAAAATAAAGAAGATGAAAGAAAAGTAATAGAGGATGAAATCTCAAAGCAAGATAATCAAATCAAACAAGCTGCAGCTACTCTAAATGAGTTTTATAATCAATCATCATTAGTAAGTGACCAACAATTTGATAATTATAGTAGAATAATACTTGAACAAAACTCACAAATAAAAAATATCATAGTTGAGAATAATGGAAAAATTATTGAATCTTATCCTTATCAAGAATTTGAAGGCTCTAATGTAAGCTCGCTGTATGCACAATATCCTGCAGAATTGGGAGGAGTCAAGGTAATGAATGCTGTGTTTCAGCTTTCTCAACCTAGTGAGGCGGTCATACTTTCGGTCCCGTTTGATTCTTTTGTAAACCCTGTAATATTTAGTAATAATTTCAAGTTGATATTGTCCAATCAGGATAATAATAGGACTTTATACCAAATTGAGGTTAAGGATGGCCGAATCCAGCAAGGTAATGTCCTCTTTTCTGCTGACGAGTTACAAAACTCACTAGTTATACAAAAAAATACAGATCTCTTTGGATATAATTTACAAAATTATTATGTGCTCAAATATCAAATTTGGGATTCACCATTTGATGAATCTGGCAATACATATGGCCAAATTCTTCTTATTTCAGGGTTCCTGCTTTTTGTATCTGTACCATTGTTAATTATCAGATATCAACGACTGACTAATTTTATCAAAAAGCAGTCAGTCCAACTTGAGCAAGTTCATGAAAAATTATTACAGACTGATAAAACCAAGGATGAATTTGCTGTAATGTTAACTCATGAATTGAAAACGCCACTAGTCCCCATACAAGGATATGCAGATATCCTGCTTAACGGTCATCTAGGTCATCTTACTGATGATCAGAAGGAGAGACTACAAATAATAAAAGATAATGCTGGTTCTCTGTTAAACCTAATATCCGATATACTGGATGTTCAAAAATTAGAATTGGGTCAGCTAAAAATCATAAAACAAAAAAATAACATCAAAGATACAGTGAAAAAATCAGTTGATGCATTGAAAACAGTTGCTTCAGACAAAACCATTTCACTTGTAAATCATGTAAATAGTGATATTTTTGTAAGTTATGATGATGCAAGAATTAAGCAAGTCATAACAAATCTGATTAAAAATAGCCTGAATGTATGTAATCCGCAAACTGGGAAAATAGAAATTATCGCTAACGACTCACCGTCTGAAATCAAAATCTTAGTTAAAGATAATGGTAGGGGTATCAGAGATGAGGACAAGGATAAAATATTTAGAAAATTCTATCAAGCGGATACTTCTTCTACTAGAGAGTCAAGTGGTAGTGGGCTTGGTCTTGTTATATGCAAAGGGATAGTAGAAACCCATGGTGGAAAGTTATGGTTTGAAAGTAAGTATGGTCAGGGGGCCACATTTATTTTTACAATTCCAAAATAAAAAAATTTGATACTTGGAGTTACATAATTTTGTAATCTTTACTATTGATTTGGATTGTATCTCAAAAATGCACCTACTTTTCCTATGCTTGATAGCATTGCGCCATGCTCGGTAGTGCCAGATATCACCTCTATCTTGGTTCCTGTCTCGCCAGAAAGTAAGGCCAAATAATCCACAATGTCCTTTTCTGATGATTCCAGATCCATGCTCTTGCAGCTAGGACATGGTTTACTCAAGAGATCCTGTATTCTTGATATTACCTTTGGTCTTTCTAGGATCTCTGATTGTATATTTTGACATCTCTTGCATGTGATGTCAATCTTGCGTAAATTAGTGTCATCGGTTATCAGTATGGTATCTACCACATTTCTTTTGAGCAGGTCTATTATCTCATTCAAACCATAAGTGGCAAGGCCATTTGTGTTATGTATGTCGTAAAATAGCTTCTCTACCAGTCTTTTCTCTTCTACCATTCTAAAGTCCGTAAGTACATCTTGTGCTCTTGAGAAAGCCTCTCTTACTCCTTCGGCACCAGCATATGACGTATCAAGTGTGGCAATAATTGCATTCTGAAGTCTGTATTCTAGATATTCTTCTTTTACAAAATTCTCTTTTGTTGGGCCAGGTCCTGAAACAACGAGCCCTTTTATCGGATAGATATCTATGAAATATTCTTTTGTTGTATGTGCTACTCTGTTATAATAGTCATTGAGCTCCATCTCTCTTAATCTCTCAAATCTTCTTGCAGATTGTCCGCCTTGTCTATGTTTGCCTGCAACACCTGATGATGTTTCAGATAATACATCCAATTTGTCCCCATGTAACAGGCCCCATCCTGCATCTTTTGCATCTATTGCAAGAAATCCTATCATATTTTCTTCTTTGAGCATGTCTTTTAGAATATCTACGTGAAAATGATCATCGCAGCGATAAAGAAATGTCTGGAGTTCTTTTGGAGGCTCTATCTCGTATAATTTTATGACTTCGCTGCCAATAGGCCCTCCGCCCTCTGGTGGGAGAGCACCGCAGAACATCACTAATCCAGTATCAGGTGTTTTTTTGTATAATTTTAAACGCTGGATTACTCTTGATAACGCATCAACCACATGAGTACGAGTGAGGTCTGATTTTATGTTGTCCGCAGTACCTTGCTCTTCTCTTAACCCATTTATGATTTCATGAAGAGCTTTTTTTGGTGGAGCATAAAGGGAGATTAATTCTGTCCCACGTCCACTTTTGTCAGATAACTCTTCTAGTGTTTTTCGTAGCCTGTATAGTTTTACAGAATCTTGTTTTTCGATTTTTGGTTTTACCATTTACATTACTTTCCAGATGAGATTAGATGTTATCTAGTACTTGCTTGAAAAAAGAGAAAGGCTGAGCACCTACAACCCTTGTGATCTTTTTGTCATTAAATATGATGAATGATGGGGTTCCATCAATACCGATCTCTTGACCAAATTTTTGGTTATCTAGTACTTTGCTTTCATACTTTTTAGCGTCCATACAGTTGTCAAATTGGCCTAAATCAAGCCCAACATTTGTTGCAAACTGATCAAGCGATTTTTGGTTAACCCATCCAGTTCTTTCTCCGCCCCAATTATTGTATAATTCATCATGATATTGCCAATATTTATTTTGGTCATTTGCACAATATGCTGCTTCTGCAGCTAATACCGAGTCAGGACCATTTAGAGGAAAGTCTCGAAACACAAAATTTACTTTTCCTGTATTAACATATTCTTGAATTAACTGATCTTTGGTATCTTGATGAAATAAATGACAATACGTACATTGATAGTCTCCAAACTCTACAATGGTAATTTTTGCATTAGGGTCTCCCAATATGGGTGAGCCATTCTCCATCAATGTTTGGGCGGATACTGTATTGGTGGCAGTACTGTCTTCATGTGGGTAGAATAGATATATCGATACGGCAGCAATTGCTATAGCTATAGGTATAACAACATAGTGCTTTTTCACGTTTTTGCTGAACTTTATGCCAATATTAGGATTTGTCAAAACTACTTTGGTGCTATTTTGTTAAGACTAGTACAAATATGAAATTCTATGTATCTTGATTTGGGGTTAGAATGATTGCAGGCTCTGGTTTTTTGATACTGATTTCAGCTTTGCTGATTCTACTCTTGTAAACTTTGAATCTTTTACCGCCATCTGATAACTCCCATTTGTCAACTTTCACAAGAGCAATATTTTCCAGATCTGTAATTTTTTTGTATACTGAGCTTAATGGGATGCGATGTTTTTCTGATAATTCCATTGCAGTTTTTCCTTCTTTGATGATAGAAAATAATATTGTGCGAGATTGTGCATCAGCTAACGCTTCAAAAACTTTCTGACTTACATCATATTTTCTTAGCTGTGCAAATGATATTTTTTTCTTCAATGTTTTTTGAATTAGGTGGGCCTAACTATTTAAACCAGATGTGGTGGTATTCTAAATTTTTAGAATAAGTTTGGGGTTTAAATAAAGTTAGCTTATCCTAACGGTTGAATGGATTACTGGCAGCTAATTATGTTGGGAGCAATTGCAGGCTTTACAATTTTTTTGGGCTTGCCACTTGCAGTAATGAAGAACTTGAGCACAAAAAAGAAGGGGTTCCTCAATGCAGTTGCGTTAGGCATTCTAGTATTTCTCATAATTGATGTGTTCAGTCATAGTTACGAATCTGAATCTGATGCTGTGATTGGTGCATTCTCAGGTAAAGCACCATTTGGCGGTGCTGTCATTGATCTTTTAGTATTTTTTGGTGGTATTGCAATTGGATTACTTGGACTTACATGGTTTGAACACAAGACCATGACAAAAAATGTACCACAGATTCTTTCACTTGAAAATATCCAAAAAGGAGATGATCATCTACGTCAAACACTTCACGATACAAATGCATATCGACTAGCTATGATGATTGCTGTAGGAATCGGTGCTCATAACTTTAGTGAGGGTCTGGCCATCGGACAATCATATGCTGCAGGCGAAATAGGGCTAGCTATTCTACTAATAATTGGATTTGGTGCTCATAATACTACTGAAGGATTTGGAATCGCAGGTCCTCTCACTGGGGTGTTAAAAAAACCAACTGTCAGATTTTTGTTATTGGCAGGCCTCATAGGTGGTGGCCCGACATTTCTTGGAACAGTACTTGGAAGTTTAATATTCTCAAATGTCGCTTACATTCTATTTTTGTCAATTGCTGGAGGTGCACTGATTTATGTCTCGATGCTGATGTATAATTCAGGAAGAAAACAGACCACAAATAATGTCATAATGCTTGGCATCTTTGTTGGTGTCTGTGCAGGATTTATCACTGATCTTATAGTTACAATGGGCGGAGCATAATTTTAGTTTTAGGAAATGAAAAATACGTACAAGTATACATTTTATTAGCTATAAGATTAAATGCTTGGTTTTGTCCGGGATAATGGGTTGATTTTTAAACCATTAAGCACAGGGGAGATTTTTCTGTTTATTCTTTTGATACTTGTATCTAGTTTTATTGTTCTTTTACCAACTACAATAAAACCAG
The DNA here is from genome assembly GCA_028867755.1 of Nitrososphaerota archaeon. Taxonomy (GTDB): domain Archaea; phylum Thermoproteota; class Nitrososphaeria; order Nitrososphaerales; family Nitrosopumilaceae; genus Nitrosotalea. The sequence continues at coordinate 1,080,493 of JAGWFT010000001.1, read as the reverse complement.
TACATGCCATGGAAGGATTACTTCCAAAATATGAACCAGTTCAACACGTATCGTCTAATCCAAATCTGTATGTTTCTGCAGAAAATCCGTTATTCAAAAATTATTTTGCTGGACCCATGGTAATAGAAGTTATAGTGTCTGATCCAAATATACAGCGATTAGATCAATCTTATGGAGAACCTGTAGTAACTGTAAATGGTAAAAGGCTGAGGCTGGCACAAGGTACTGATGGTAACTGGTATGGTTATTTTGCCGATAGAAATCAGGCAATTGCAGCTGCTAACACTGCAGTACTTTCTGGTAAAGGGTTGGATTTTGGCGGTTTTTGTAATCCTGGTAGTTCCTTCTCACCTCACTCTGGAGTCGATTATTCTGATACTACTGGGTTTACAATTGCTAGGGGTGGATATGGCTCGATTAATGACACTAATAACGGTGGAGCCAAAATCACTCCATCCAATTTACCCGTATGTACAAATGTGCAGGGAACACTGACCACAAATCAAATGGAGCATGTAATACGGGAGAATAAGACTTTAAACACAAATGTAAATGGATTTGCAGCAGGTACCACTTATGAAAATGTTTGGCCAATTATACAATTGTATGATTTTTCAGCAATTCCAACTCCTGTAACAGTTGATTATCAAAACGCTGGAGGAGATCAAATAGTTAATCTAACTTTTGACAGAATCCCAACTAATTTGATTCACGTCTTTGCAGATAGGCCTGACTTTCCTCAAGGTTCTCAAGTTCAAGGGGATCTGCTTGATCCACAGCTCAACATTGATCCTACTTCAGAAGATTCTTGGACTTGGGGGGCTTCAATTACTAACAACACATTATATTATATGGCATTTGGAAATGATGGCAAACCTGATGCAGACGGAACCCTTGCAATGCAGAATCTTATTGGTAATCTGACAACCTTCATGTTTAACCATAATGGCAGATTGACTGAAAATCCTAATCCGCAAGGAGTAGTTGTAGCAAACCAACAAAGCAATGGAATCCAAACATTATTTTCTGACAGCCGCGGGCTAAAGCGTACAGAATCCATTAATTCATTATCTGTTCCACTCACTATTCATGAGCTTGTACCTAATGCAGGAATATTTTCTGATTATGATACTGGAGGCATAGCTGACATAATAATAAAAAATAACGCACCTAGAGACAAATCATTTACAGCTACCTATAATGATAGAACATATAGTATTATAGTAAAATTTCATACTGCAACATTAACTATGGGATGATTACTTTAGTAATTTTTTATTGACGTTGAACTTGGAGTTAAAGGAATCAAGTAATTATTTTTTGTAATTGGTCTTTCTTTTTTGCATCTTTAATCTCTTTGGCTATTCTCTTTCCCATACTCATTGGTTCGCCATAAGTTAGGCTTGAATATGGTGACCCATCTATGTAGAGATTAGTTCCTGCCACTATTCTAGCTGAAAATTCAAAAGAAGTAAACTTGCCATTGTCATCATACACTCCTTCTAGACAAAATGGGCCAATCATGCCACCGTGTGAAACCAATTCCTTTGCTGAAGTTACGAATCTTTCACCCATCGCATAAACCTCGTCTAAAAGAGATTCTCTTAGCACCAATGGGCTATTTCCTACCACGTTAAATGACGGAATTTTATTGATTTCCATCTGTTGTAGTGCAGGAATGCGACCAAGACCATCAATATCTGATTCATATCTACGATCAACTCCAAAAAATTCCAGCTGTTCATTTATGGCAGAATGAAAATACTGCAAGTATGCTGAAACCCCATAAGCATATTCTTGAAGATACAGGTCACTGTCACCTTTAATCAGACCATCTGAAATCAACATGTCTCTCTTTTTTTCATAATCTTTTTTGCTTGTTGTTAAAAAATATCCCTTGCCGCCTGCAGCTCCATGTCTCTTTGCTATGCACAATCCATTGATTTCTTTAGGACTGGAAATTGATTTTGGAACATGGAGTTTTGCTTCTATCATGAGTTTTTCTTTCATCTTCCTATCTGATTCCCATCTTAGAATCCACTTGTTACCAAAAATTGGAATTTTTATTGATTCTATTTCAGATGAAGTCATTTGTGAAATCAATGTTCCATGTGGAATCATAATAGAATCTTTTTCAACAAGTTGTGAAGAGCAGTGCTGATCTAATATCTCGTTAAAAGTGTCTACTAGGATTAACTCATCAATAAAGGAAAAACGACGATACAGTCGTTCTCGTTTTTTTTCACAAACTAGGACAGTTCTAAAACCTTCATCTTTTGCACCCTTTAACACTTGTAATGAACAATGAGACCCAAGAGTCGCAATAGAAGTCATATGATGTTTCTATAATGATGGGTATTTATGAAAGTTCCATCTTAGAATTCGAAATAAATTCGAATATGTCATCTATTAATTCCATTGATACCTCTGATTTTAATTCCTGGGGTATGTTCTTTAATATGAAATCTATTACAGACTTGTGTCCAGGATTTTCCTCATTTCTCATACTGGCTGAATAGAGAATCATCGCATGTGATATTGCGATTATACATTTTTCACGTGTTGTTAAAACCATAGATGTTTGGCTTTTGAAATTTTAATTTTAGTTTTATGATCTGATGACTGGTAAACCCCAATCTTTGGTATAGTTTTATGAAATGAATGACTTGACTACAGTTCTTTTTGCTTTAAATATTAAATGTGGTCACATGTAAAGCGATATTTGCTGTTATCCTATTAGGGATGACGCATTTTTATGCGTAGCATGGAGATGTAGAAATTATGTTATATTATAGCCATATAGGCGAAAATTCTACCTTATTCTCTCAAAATAGATAAGTATGGGTATAATATTACAAAAACTCATTGGCAAACCGCAAGTCTTCTCCAGCGTTAGTTGGAACAGATCCAAGCTATGAGAAAATAGGCTCAATTCTGTCAGTAAAAAACACCAGTACACTCAAGCGAATGGAAGATGTACTCTCAGTATTATCAAAATTGGATGCGCTGGAAATTTTCGTATTAGCAAAAACTGGTTTTAGATCTGAGTTAGATACACCTCAAAAAATAGGTCTTACCAAGAAACAATACTACACTAGACTAAAACAGCTCTGTGAGCTTGGCTTGATGGTTAAGAAAGAAAATACTTACACTCACACTAGTTTTGGAACCATTATCTATAACAAACATGTTGTAGGTCTTCTCGATAATGTAGAAAATATCAAAGAATTAGAAATGATTGATTTGTTGAAGAAGAGCTCAAAGTTTGACTCTAAGGAAATATCTAGTTTCCTAACAAAAATTGGATTTGATGATAATCCAGTAAAAAATGAATCAATGTCGCTAAAAATCATTTCAAGTTATGATGATATGGTTACAAAAGCAATAGAGATCATAGAATTAGCTCAAAAAGAGATTATACTCATGAGTAGATATCCAAACGAACTCATCATAAACTCAATGTTGAAAAAAGCAAATATGGGAACCAAAGTTAAAGCACTAGGCGACATAAACACTGTGGGTGGATATATCTCTCAAGAAGCAAGCAAGATGATGGTCTCAGATAAAAATACAAACGAGAGAAACCAAGTGGTAGCTAATCCATTTTATCCTCTAAAGATTGAAAGGAAATATAGTAACGTCCCATTTAGTCTAATTATTATTGATGATTCTCATGTCGGCATCGAGATTATAGATAAACATAATCCTGACAAGTTCAGTTTGTCGATTTATGCTAATAATTCTAGCGTGGCAAAGCAGATGAAACATGTTTTTGATGGCCTATGGCAAACCGCATCACCAAATCCTCCTCAATTAGTCAAAAAAACACAATAATTGTTAAATTACTGAGCTTAACAACGCCCCGCTCATTAGAGCAAGTTGTATGCCAAAGAAACTAAATCGTAGAATTGTTCTAGTCTTATTCATTTTTTCTTTATTGAAAAAGATCTTTGATGTAGTTTTTATTTGTATTATTGCATAAGAACAAATTGTTAATCCTATGACCATTGATATTATGTTCAATCCGAATATAAAGTAAGATGCGACAATCATGCTAGCAATAAACAATACTACAGATGTCATCAAAAAGAAACTCTTTGGTATCCCAATGACTATGGGTATTGTTCTTCTTCCAGCCTCTTTATCTCCTTTCATATCTGTAATATCCCCAAGTGGACCTAACAAGAAATAGAAAAGGAACACTGTAAATGATGCTACAAATGCAAGCGGGGGGACATTTCCTACAGCTAGGGATCCCATGATAGATGCAATGAATCCTCCACTGCCAGTAATTACAGTTTTTAAAATGAATTTGTCTTTCAAATGGGTTTTTGGATGTGAATAGACAATTGCCAATGCGACAGCTAATGAATCAGCTAAACCTGTTTGCCAGTTTATTGAGAATGCTAGTATGTTGGAAAGGGCAAAGAAGAAAACCACATAATTTCTAGTTTGCAGATATTGATCTTGCTGAATCCCACTTGACTTTTTCTTCTCATTTCTGTGGTCAATTTCTTGATCCGTAAGATCATTGTAGACATAAGTTGCAAGTGCTATTGCATATACTGAAACAAGTAATCTTATTGCTACTGAAAAATTAATTGCGTGTGCAGACGTCGCAATTAGGAATGTGCCAAGAGTTGCTATGACAAATCCATAGACCAGACTTCGGGATTTAGCTAACGATACAAATAGTGATATGTAATTTCTTAATGGGCTTGAAAGTGCAGGTGACTCAAATACCCACATTTGTCTTAAACCTCTTTTCATGTGCAAAAATATCGATAAACAAACACTTATTCTCCATATATGGGAAATAACATGCTAGATTATAACTTTTTGGTGAATTACTCCATTTTATGGAAATAATTGCATCGATTATTTCAAATTTTATGAAATTTTTCATATATTACTAAATTATGATATAGAGTGATGAGCAACATTTGGTCAACGCCAATAGTGGAAAAATATATTTTAAATCACAAGTTGGCTCGTCTTGATCTTCTTGGTTGATATTTTGTACATCCGCCAAGATTTAGAGAATTATTCGAACCACTCGATACATAAATTAACACTAACAAGAGCACATTTGGTGAAAAGAATGATAGATACAGAACTTGGAAATTGGCGAAGAACTACATATTCTAATGAAATCAATCCATCTCTTGAAGGAAAAGAAGTAACGGTTATGGGGTGGGTATCAAGTGTGCGTGACCATGGAAATTTGGTGTTTGTTATGTTAAATGACAAAGATGGAGAAATGCAAATTACGGCAAAATCTGGAGTTTGTTCAGATGATATAAAAAATGCACTTGGAAAAATAAAAGAACAATCAACCATAGCAGTGAAAGGAATTGTTAAACCATCAAACAAGGCTCCGCATGGTGCTGAAATAATTCCATCTGAAATGAAAATATTTTCAAGTGTAGAAAAAATTGCACCGTTTACTTGGCAGACAAAAACTGTCGCAAACATCGACACTAGGCTTGAGATTCGTGCAATAGACTTGAGACGAAATGTATTACAACATGTATTCAAAATGAGAAGCCTTGTTCTAAAATCCATTAGAGAATATCTTTATGACAAGAGTTTTCTTGAAGTTAATACTCCAAAGATGATTGCTACTGCAACCGAGGGAGGCGCTGCATTATTTCCAATATTTTATTATAATAAGGAAGCATTTCTTGCTCAGAGCCCACAGCTTTACAAAGAACAATTGACATTAGGATTTGAAAAAGTTTTTGAGATTGCACCAATATTTAGGGCAGAACCGTCTAGAACCAACAGGCATTTGTCAGAAGCAATCTCAATAGATCTTGAAGAGGCATTTGTAGATTATAATGACATAATGAAGCATATTGAAAATATCATAATAAAGTCAATTAAAGTAGTAAAAGATTATGTCGCCACACTCACAGGATTTGAGTATCAGGTGCCCGAAGTTCCAAGTACTATACCTCAATACTCGTATTCTGAACTTGTTGATAAAATGAAAAATGTTGGGGCAAAAATTGAATGGGGAGACGATCTTTACCCCTCGCAACTAAGAAAAATAGACGTAACAGGGTTTTATTTTGTTAAAGATTGGCCGCTTGCCCCAAAGCCATTTTATGTCAAAGCAAAAAAAGATGATCCAAAAATTTCAGAATCATTTGATTTGATGTTCGGTGATCTTGAATTGTCTTCTGGCAGTACAAGAATTGAGAAAAGAAACGAACTTGAAGAAAGGATGAAGAACAAAGGCTTTAAGCTTGATGCATTTGATTACCATCTCAAGGTCTTTGACTATGGAGTTCCTCCACATGCTGGTTGCGGTATAGGTTTAGAACGTCTGATGATGGCTCTAACTGGCACGGAAAACATAAGGGATACCACATTTTATCCAAGAGACGTTGATAGACTTACACCGTAGTGAATTAAAATGGTAGATAGAAAAGAAATCGAACATCTTGGCGATTTGGTCAAAGTTGAATTACAAGATCCAGAAAAATATATTCATCAAGTTGATCAAATTTTAAATTATTTTAACAATTTAGATAAAGTAGAGTATGATTCTGACAAAACGCTCAGAAAAGAGATACCGTATGAGAGTCTAAGAGAAGACAAACATGAGCCATTTATGACTGATGGCATGTCGCTCATCAGTAAATTGAAGAGAGACCAAAATAGTTTTGTTCGGGCTCCCAAGATGATCTGAATGAATCTTGGAATTTCCGCAACAGAGTATGTGTCACAGATACGTAACGGCCAAATATCTGCTGAAGAATTTATCGCAAAGACACTAGATCGTATTCGTACAGTTGAAGGCAAAGTCCATGCCTACATTACAATCGATGAACAAAATGCCCTAAACCAAGCAAGAATCATTGATAAAAAAATAAAAGCAAAAGAAAGAATCGGCGCGCTTTTTGGCATGCCAATATCAATTAAAGACAATATTTGCACTTCGGGCATTAGAACTACATGCGCGTCAAAAATGCTAGAGAATTTTATTGCACCATATGACGCAACCGTAGTATCAAGACTCAAGCAAGATGATGCAATAATAATTGGAAAAGTAAACCTTGATGAATTTGCTATGGGCTCCACTACAGAATTTAGCTGCTTTGGACCGAGCAGAAATCCTTGGAACGTGGAATATGTGCCAGGAGGATCATCAGGCGGAAGTGGTGTATCTGTTAGCGCTCTTGAATGCGTTGCATCGCTTGGTTCTGATACTGGTGGTTCAGTCCGAAGTCCTGCGAGTTTTTGTTCTGTGGTGGGACTAAAACCAACTTATGGTCTTGTGAGCCGATACGGTCTTGTTTCTTATGCTAACAGTATAGAGCAGATAGGACCAGTTGCAAGAAAAGTTGAAGATATTGCCTTGATCATGAATACAATCTCAGGCCATGACTCACACGATGATACCACCGTGGAAAAAGGAAGAGTAGACTACCTTCAAGATTTGAATGCTGGGGTGAAAGGAAAAAAAATTGGCCTTGTATCCCAAATGACAGGGGATGGGGTAGACAAGGAGGTATCCTCTGCAACAAACGCAGCTGTATCAAAATTTCAAGATCTTGAGGCTGAGTGTATTCCAATATCACTTGATTCAGTAGAGCACTCTGTAGCAGCGTATTATACCATTGCGTCAGCAGAAGCAAGTAGTAATCTCTCAAGATACGACAATTTGAGATACGGATTTGATCTTGGCACCGAAGGCTATGAGTTCAAGGCATACGTGTCAAAAGTGAGAAGTAATTTTGGGCCAGAGGTAACACGTAGGATGTTGCTTGGTGCATTTGTGCTATCTGCAGGATATTACGGCAAGTATTACCTAAAAGCCCAAAAGGTGAGGGCAATGATGAAATCTCAAATTGACGATGCATTCAAAAAAGTTGATTTTCTTGTTGCACCAACCATGCCAATACTGCCTTTCAAAATTGGAGAAAAAATAGATGATCCTCTGACGCTTTATTTGCTTGATGCTAACACCATCATGGCTAACTTGACTGGGATTCCAGCCATTTCTGTGCCATTTGCAATCTCTAGTTCTGGGCTTCCAATAGGAATCCAAATTTTTGCAAATTCATTTCAAGACAAGAATTTGTTGCAGGCAGCATATGCATTACAACAGACAACACATCTTCCGGAGGTGCCAGTTTGACAAAGATAGGGCTTGAAATACATTGTCAACTAACAAAGCTTGAAAGCAAGCTGTTCTGCAGTTGCAAGGCAGATTACAGAAACCTGTCGCCAAATTCAAACATCTGCCCTGTCTGCATTGGTCTTCCAGGCTCATTGCCGATACTTAACAAAAAAGCAGTAGAGAAAGCCACAATGATCTCACTTGCCCTTGGATGCAAAATCCCAGAGCAGATAAGCTTTTTTAGAAAAAATTATTTTTATCCTGATCTTCCAAAGGGCTTTCAAATCACTCAATACAACGCATACGGGCCAACAAGCATAGGCTCAGACGGTGTAGTACAGATAGAAGAAAAAAAAATCAGGATAAGGAGGATACAGCTAGAAGAAGACCCTGGCAGGCTGGTGTATGAGGGAAGCTCGGAGAAAACGCAGATTACGCTTGTTGATTATAACAGGGCAGGAGCGCCACTAGTGGAGATAGTGACAGAACCCGACTTTGAAAACCCAAAACAAGTTCGTATCTTTCTTAACGTTCTTGCAGATTTGGTAGAAAATCTTGGTGTTTCAGATCCGTATCTTGAGGGTGCCATGAGAGTAGATGGTAACATATCTGTTGAAAAAGCAAATAGGGTTGAGATAAAAAACGTAGGGTCATTTCGCGATATAGAAAAAGCACTGCATTTTGAAATAACAAGACAACAAAGCTTGGTTGAAAGAAACATACCTGTGGTAGCAGAAACAAGGCATTGGGATGAAGCAAGAAAGATCACAGTTTCATCAAGGTCAAAAGAGGAAGAACAAGACTATCGTTATCTTCCTGAAGCCGATATTCCAATAATACAGATAGCACAAAACAAAATTGCTGCACTCAAAGAAAACATGCCTGAAAGCATCATTGCTAAAAAGGAACGCTATGCACAAAAATATGGCATTCCGCCACAAGTTGCAGATGTTCTATCATCAGACAAGTTTTATTCTGATTTATTTGAAAATGCCCATACTGATACTAACGCAAAAGAAATAGCAAATATAATAACAACAGACTTGATGGGTTTTGCAGATACTAGGGAAAAGAAACTGGATCTGAAAATAACTCCAAAACATATATCCGATTTGGCAGATGCAATTTTGAATGGCACTATAACAAGAAACTCTGGCAAGATTGCACTCCAAGAGATGGTAAAGACAGGAAAATCCTTGTCTGATGTAAAATCAAGTCTTGACTTGGGCAATGTAAGTGATGTATCATCTCTTGAAAAAATAATAGATGAAGTATTCAAAGAAGAGGAAAAGGCAGTATTAGAGGCAAAGCAGAATCCTGATACAGTAAACTATATCGTAGGCAAGGTCATGAAAAAGACAAAGGGAAAAGCAAGTCCTGGCACCACACTTGAATTGATAAGAAAGAGACTGTTATCGTCCTGAGGTGGTCTGTTTAGCAAGTATTTTTCACTCTGTTAGTCAAGACTAATATTAATACAATTTATAAGAGGATTTTGTAAATTTTGTATATATGAGAATGGATTCATGTAGAACTTGCGGTGAAGATATGAAAGAATTTCAACGCTGTAGTACATGCAATGAAGTGATCAGCATGGTATGTAGATCATGCAACAAGCCTAGCGAATCCCAGTTTCACATAGGCTGTGAAACCCTTGATGGCACCCTAATCCTGAACTAATTTTCTTGATACCATGTATCTCTTGAGATCAGAGTTAACCAAGTTAATCTACCAATAAATAGTAATTCCTGCAATAAACCGTGACGAGAACGCGTAGGTTAATTTTTTGGCCTATCGATTAAACCCCATCATGGCGTTCTCGCCAACTGTGTAATCATGACAGGATTACATTTTTGCAGAACTTGTGATACTGCAATTCAATTTCCATAACATTATATCTCAGGTATAATGTCAGCGTTTTTGATGAGTTTCACTGATTTGTACATGAATCGAAATCCTCTGATTACTAGTCCAAACGAAAAAGGTGATGTTTCAGCAATAGTATATGGGATTCCATTTGATTCAACACACTCTTTTAGACCAGGAACCAGGTTTGGTCCTGATGCAATCAGACTTGCGTTTAACAACATTGAGATCTTTTCAAATAGGTTCAACGTTGATTTGGAATCTGTAAATGTGGAAGATCTTGGAAATACAAGACACACTGTAGTGGCAACCGAGGTGCTTGATATGATAGGAAAGATAACATCAGAGCTTGTCTTGCGCAATAAACAGCTCATAATACTGGGTGGCGAGCATCTCATCACATATGGAACATACATGAGCTTTCCAAAAGATACTGGATATATCGTATTTGACGCACATTATGATCTAAGAGACGAATATGCAGACATCAAGCTAAGTCATGCGGCATATCTTAGAAGAATTATTGAAAAACGTGGTGCTGATAATATCGTACATGTTGGTGCGCGCTCTTTTGTAAGCGAAGAGCTTGCTTTCAAAACTGAACATAAGGTTAGAACAGTAACTGATAAAGACATTAGGGATGGCAAGGGGCCAAAACTTGTAAAAGATGCCCTCTCGACATTTGATAGGGTATATCTGAGCATCGATTTGGATGTACTTGACCCTGCATTTGCCCCAGGTGTTGGAAACCCAGAGGCGCTTGGCATTACATCACGTGAGTTGTTTGACATGGTATATGCGATGGAAAACAACACGATTAGATGCATGGATATTGTGGAATTATGTCCTCCATATGACAATGGGGCAACCGCTTCTATTGCTGCAAAATTGATGGCAGAAGTCATAGCCATGAATCTTTCTCACAAATAACTAGAAAACCTGTTTAACACATTATGAAATGTAATTAATTTCTGATTTTTGTCGTTTATCTATTAAGTATTGTGAAATATACTTCCACTAACTTATCGGGATTTTGATGATATGCTTATTTTCTATGTGGTATATTTCCTACTGGTGATTAAAAATAGGTGAATTTGAATTAGGAGTACAGATTGCGTTAGTTGTTGCTACCTTAAGTGTAGCCATAGTGACGGCTGTACGAACTGGTCAATCTAATAATTTACTAAAAGAGGAATTGAGAATCAGGTACCGACCATCATTATCAAGAATGCATATGACTTTTCCTAAAGAAGATATTGAACAAATGAAATTACATACTAAGGCATTATTTCGTATCAAAAATTTTGGCTCTCTCCCTGCTACTAATGTTAGAACTGAGTACTATGTGAAAATTGTAGAAAATGGTACAGAATCAAATCTAAAAACATCTGAATTGGATGGATTTCCTGATGGAAAAACTGAAGCTCCACTCGCCCCACAGGAATCATATGGTGTAGACATTCCAATGAGTAAGGTTTTCATCTCAACGCCATGTTATCCTCTAATACCTGTTATTTTGGATTGATAATTTGGTACACCAGTCATACCAATAACCAAAAATATCAATATAGAATGGAAGGACATTTTGATCGTACTGAGATTATATTGCATGATAATTCCATTATAACATAATTTTATTCTCTTATCATCTTTGATGCTAATTTAATTAGATTTTCATCCTATTCTGACCTAAATCTAACTTTATTCCTGCTTGTTCCGCAGGAGTTTTCTTGATTGAACTATGCTCTCGAATGAAATTATAATTAATCCTAAAGGCATCAATAGTTTTCTGAGCAGAATCTTATTCTAGACCATTATCTGAGGTCTCTTTGAGACATATCTACTCATATTCATCCTCAAAAATGGCATACCATTTGTCTCCTCTTTGATCTCTTTGACAAGCTCATCTACTGCAAGCTCCTTAACAGTTCCAGTCTTTCTGTCTCTAATACTTAGTTTGGTCGCACTCACTTCTTTTTCCCCAATTACTATGATGTATCTTATCCAGTCTGTTTCTGCATCTCTAATACTCTTGCCAACGCTCTCATTTCTGTCATCCAAGTCTACCCGAATATCATTTTGCGATATTTTTTCAGCTAGTTTTTCACAATAGTCAAGAAACTCTGGTTTTACTGGAATTACTCTTACCTGAGTTGGCGCAAGCCACAAGGGCAGCCCAGGCTTTCGTCCTTCTCTTTGATCTTTTGCAGCCTTTTCAAGCAATACATATATCACACGCTCTACTGCCCCGCTTGGAGAGTTGTGTAGTATGATTGGATTTTGCGGCTTGTTGTTCTCATCGATGAACTCAATATTGTACCTCTTGCCATTCTCAACATCGATTTGGTCTGTTGACAGGGCAGAAGCTTTACCTGAACTGTCTACATAGTTAAATTCCCATTTGAGAACAAAATAGAAAAATCTCTCCTTCCACATCTCTACTAGCACTGGTTTTCCTATCTTACTGACAAGCTCCTCCACAAGTGGCCTGTTTTCGTTGTAAAACTCCTCTGTAAATCTTATTGCCATCTCAAACTCTGATTCATTCATTCCAAGACCTCGGATTACTTGGCGTGACAAATCAAATCTTTTTCGAAATTCTTCTTTTGCCTGCTCCATATCCTTACACATTGCATGGCAATCTGGCATGGTAAACGCCCTGAGTCTTCGAAGTCCCACTAATTCTCCAGATTGCTCTCTTCTAAAACTATAGCGAGTAAGCTCGTACAACCTTAGCGGGAGATTCTTGTATGACATTTGAAAGTCTTTAGCCATGAGAAACTGTCCAAAACATGCTGCAAACCTCAAGAAGAGCTGTTTTCCTTCAGAGTTTACGTTGTATTGTCTTGCAGGAAATCTGTTGAAATAACTTTCCATGCTTGGGTGGTGCGAATCATACATGATGGGTGTCTCCACCTCAAACCCGCCATATTCTACTACTTTATCTGTAACATATCTTTCAATGAGCGATTTCATTAGCCTGCCATTTGGGAAAAATCGCATATTGCCTGCATCAGAAGCTGGTTCATAATCGGCAATAGCTAATTTTTTCATTAGTTTTACATGCGGTGGAGGCTCATCCACTGAACGCTTTTTTGCAGACTCGTATTTTGCAAGAACCTCTAAACTCTGATATTTTGCGAAATTAAACTTGTCAATATCATGCATCTTGCCGTCAGGTGTCATGATGTGCCAGAAGGACTGGATCTTGGATTCTGCCTTTAATGCCTCCGAAGTAGATTCTTTTTCCTCGCCAGCTGAAATGGTCTTGGAATTCTCTGCAAGTGGGTGGCCCTTTACCTGAATCTTGTATGATTTTGTCCATCCAAATGGAGCTCTATTGATCTCAAGACCATCTCTTTTTTCTCCCATTTCTTTTAGAATTGATAGTGCCGTACTAGGTGATGCTAGTTTTGAGCTTAGATGTGCGTAAGGATATAACAATAGCTTGCCGCAGCCAACTTTTTTCATGGATTCAGAAATTTCATTCATTGCTTTTTTTGCTACTTCTGAATTGTCTCCATCTTCAACTGCAACAAAAGCTACTACTATTTCATCAAAGTGTTTTGATTGAGGGTCGATTTCTTCTGCTGATTTGATTTCTTTTTTAACTGGAGTAAACTCGATGTAATCGCAGTGAAGCTGCAATATACGCATGTTCTGCACTTGATCTTGTTGTTGAATTAAACCTTATGCCATATAAGCAAGTTCATGAGAATGGAAAAACTTTTTCTTGATTAGGTAATGGTTTTGTGCAAAGACAAAATAGGTACATGCTTTCCAGAAGGCTTGGATCGGTGGTCTAGCTGGTAGGATACCGCACTCACACTGCAGTGGTCAGGGGTTCAAATCCCTTCCGATCCATCCCTTTTAATCTAGGACAATATACTGTCATTTTTTAAAATACATTTTCCGTATCTTGAATAGTAAATTAAAGAAGAGACTTAACTTTATGGCCTACATGATTCAAGTCTGTTTCCTAATGACATCTTTTTTTGTTACCGTTAGATAGATGACTGTAGCTAAGATCGTAACAAGGAAAATCATGCTTGTTATTACAGTTCCCAATCCCAGGCCACCGTTACTCAAATCTTGCGAGAGATAGTCACCTATAGAGGCCCCAAGAGGACGAGTTAGAATGTATACTATCCAAAATGCCAAAATAGCATTTACCTTGAAAACAAAATGACTTATCGCAACAGATGCAATTAGAACACCAAAAATGATTGCAGAGAGCAGGTAGCCAAGGTTTATGGTCTCAGCTAATAGATCCCCTGCAGCGGTTCCAAGTGCAAATGTAAACAGAATGGCTAGCCAATAAAACGCCTCTCTTCTTGTAGTGATGATTGTATGTATTGACAATGTTTTTTCTTTCTTATACCAAACAGCAAAGACTATTGAAAGCAAGACGGTGAAGATTATGGTAGAGATCATCAAAGATATCCCAAGGTTATCAGTCAAATTATCTGTGATGAGGGTTCCCACTATGCTTATTAGAACAACTGCAAGCCAGTAAATTCCAGGCACATATTTTTTGAATTTGAATTGAAAGATTAGTGCTACAGCAAGCATTGTTCCAATGATTAACGTTACTCCGTCTAGTCCAAGATTCAACTTTGTATTCAAAAAATCTGCACCCGTTTCACCAACCGTGGTGCATAGGATCTTTATTGCCCAAAAAAACAACGTGATTTCGGGAACCTTGTTTAGCATTACTTGAGCCCCTGACCGAGCGTCTTTATCTTTCATTTTTTTTCACTACGTACGAAGTTGATATTAATTGTTATAATAAAGATCCATCAAAAATAATCGTATGGCAGTGTTGAAATATATCTCAATTTACACATAATGCACGTCAAAAAATAGCCTCGGTGTTCTAAGTTTTGTACTGGCAGCCATTGGATTTGTTTTCATCATTGTATCATTCATGGATATCAAAAGTGTAAATTATCAATATTATACTGAAATAGCTTTTGCACTTCTAGTTGTTTCCATAATAAGTGGTGCAATAGCAAAGCGCAGATCAAAACAAATGAAAACTGGCGCCTAGTTATATACAAAATACAGTTTACCGCACAGTTATTGAGCATTACAAATTCAAGCCTTATTGCCGCAGTTAGTACAAAACTTTGAATTCTGTCTGATCAAACTTCCGCATTGCATGCAGTTCTTGTTCTTGGTTTGAGGAATAGTTGTCTGTGTGTCTGATCTAGGTAAAGTTCCTGCAACAACAAACGAAGCAACCGAGTGGCTTGTGGTGCGAGCACTTGTAGCAGATTGGTCTCCAATCGTAGTAATATTTTTAGCCACAACTCCTCGGTTTAGTGTTTTCTTAATTTCAAAAATAGATTTTATTGATAAAAACTCTAATGCAGAAAAGCGCATTATGCTTTCCTGTATTTTGTCAAAAAACTCTCGATCTGAAACAGTTCCTTGTCTATAAGCTGCATTTGTCTCAAGAAAAGAATTCAGAATTGCATCATATCCTCTAAAAATGTATTGTAGTTTATCAAATGTAAGACTTAGAGTGTCAATATCATCAAATGCCATCTTGGTTAAATGATTATTGCCGATATTAATTATTTTTTAGGTCATGTTCTATCATGTCCCAAGGAAATACCACATATTCCATGCCTTTGGTTTTTTTTGCATAGACTAGATGTTTTGGATATTTTGTCCTGTTTCGTGCCATTAGTGTAGCATACACAAAACTTTCAGGTGATTTTACTTGCGAAATGATTTTCCTGAAAGTTTTGCCAGAATCATAGATATCATCTACAAATAGTGTTTTTGCTGGAATCTTATGCCTGTCAACAAGTATTGTCTTTACATCAAATTGGTCGGCTATCAATCTGGCAGGAATCAATCCCCCTCTTGATACTGTGGCAATCTTTTCAAATTCAAAACCTGTGTCTCTTATCTTGTTTGAAAGAATCTTTACACAGGTTTCGATATCCGTCCAATTAAGACGTAAATTACCTTTCCATTGATGTTTTGATCTTGTCAACTAGGTACGTTTTGATTTTCTCTATAATAACATCCCTTCTACCATTCAAATTTAGGCTAAGCTAAATTATGTAGATTAAGCTAAGTTTTATATTAGAAATTCTGTTCATACAACACATGATATCCAATCGACTAGTGGAAACTAGGAATGCAATATCTAGATTCATCGCATACTCTGGTCCTGCTCTAATTGTAAGTATTGGATATATGGATCCTGGAAACTATGGCACTGATATCCAAGGTGGTGCATCTTTTGGGTACTCTCTACTCTGGATAGTCTGGCTATCAAGTGCTATGGCCATGTTGATTCAATATCTCTCAGGGAAATTGGGCATTGCCACTGGGAAATCACTGGCAGAGATACTACGCGAAAAACTTGGCAGAAGAATTTTCATTATTCCATATTGGCTGAGTACTGAGATTGTAGTTGCAGCTACTGATCTTGCAGAGTATCTTGGAACTGTTATCGCTCTAAATCTCTTGTTTAATGTACCTCTAATGTATGCTGCAATATTTGGTGCAGTAGATGTAATAGTTATCATTGGATTGACCTCTAGGAGGTTTCGTCTTCTTGAACAACTCTTTTTACTTTTTGTCTCAATCATAAGTTTTGGTTATTTGTACGAGATACTTACTGCAAGACCAGATCCTACACAAATAGTCTTGCACTCTCTTGTACCTGGATTTGAAAATGCTCATGCATTGTTTGTATCAGTAGGGATAATTGGTGCAACTGTAATGCCGCATGTTGTATTTCTACATTCTTCCCTAACTAAGGAGAGAGCGCAAGGAAAAACTATTGAAGCAAAAAACAAGATGAGAAAATTTCATCTCGCTGAGACTGTCATAGTTCTAACAATAGCTGGTATCATAAATGCGGCAATTTTGATAATGTCAGCAGTTGCATTCAACCCAGCACACTCTCAGATAGAATCAATTTCAGACGCTTACAAGACCCTCATCCCAGTATTTGGGATTGCAGCTGGCATGATTTTTCTGATCACACTACTGTCCTCTGGACTGGCTTCATCTGTGGCAGGTACATTGGCAGGACAGGTGGTAATGGAAGGGTTTCTTGGTAGAAAGGTCAATGTCTGGATTAGGAGATTGGTCACGAGATTCATAAATGTCATACCAACAACTGTTGCAATATTTTTGGGATTTGATCCATTACAGATACTAGTATACAGTCAAGTGATACTCAGTCTATTGATACCATTAGCGATTATCCCATTAGTAATATTTACAACAAACAAGAAAATTATGGGGCAGTTTGTAAATAGGAAAATAACATCAATTGTAGCAGTGTTTTTCACTATGTTGATAATTACACTTGATTCTTACATGCTAGTTTCTGGGCAAAGTGGTTAACACTAGACACTCTCTCAGGTGACTATCTTGAATATGATGTTTCTTTGCCTTAGATTTGCTATGAGGCGTTCTGCATGCTTGGGATTCTCAGTTTCTAGACTCAAAGTTACCCCGGCTGTACCAGCTGGAATGTTTGAGCTCAATCTGTCATGAACAACTTCAACTATGTTCACGCTTAGGGATGATATCACATCCACCACTTCTTTTAGGGCTCCTGGCTTGTCAGTAAGCACAATGAAGATCTTGACCATCCTTCTCATCTCGGTTAGACCTTTGGCAACTATTTGACCAAGCAAGTACATGTCAACATTACCTCCAGAGAGTATTGGGACCACTCTCTTTCCTTTGGTAGGCTTTTTGTCAAGAAGATATGCAAGGCTCACTGCTCCTGCTGGCTCTACTACCATTTTAGCCCTCTCCATTAAAAGAAACATGGCCTTGACAATCTGAGAATCATCCACTAGAACTACATCGTCAATCATCTCATTGATTATCTTAAATGTGGACTCGCCAGGCTTTTTTACTGAGATGCCATCTGCGATTGTTCTCTGTCCTCGCACTGCTTCAAGTTTGCCCGAGTCAAAGGATTTCTTCATCGCTGGAAATGCAGATGACTGGACTCCAATGACTTTGACATGTGGCTTTTTTGACTTGACTGCTCTCAAAATTCCAGCTGCAAGACCGCCGCCTCCTATTGGAACATAGATCTCGTCAACGTTTGGAAGATCATGCATTATCTCAAGGCCTATTACTCCTTGTGCTGCGATAACAGTTTCATCATCAAATGCATGTATTATTGTGGCTCCAGTTCTTTTTGATAGTTCTTGCGCCTTAGACCATGATTCGTCATAAATGGTGCCATATAGTACAACATTTGCACCATATGATCTAGTTGCTGACACCTTTGCAGGCGATGCAGTGACAGGCATTACAATCGTGCATGGAATTTTTTCTAATGCTGACGCAAATGCAACACCTTGAGCATGGTTTCCGGCCGATGCTGCAATCACTCCTTTCCTTTTCTCTTCTGCAGTCAAAGTAGCAATCTTTGCATATGCCCCACGAACCTTAAATGAGCCAGTTTTTTGCAAACATTCTGATTTTAGGTAAACTTGGGAACCTGTCATCTGGCTAAAAGTACGTGATAATTCCAGGGGGGTCCTACGTATTACTCTCCCCTGGATTTTTTGGGATTTTACAATATCATCATAGGTTAGATTCAACAACATCCTCACTCTGATTACCGTATATTTGGTTTCTTAAATAATTCAAGGCCAAAAAATATTGAGCATTTTTGCTTTTTGGGTACAATTAATGCAAAAATTACATTGCATGTTTCTTTTTTTCTAAAATTTTCAAGGATCTGGAAAAGGCTAAATATCATTTGGTTGAGATCTCAGATCTAAGAAGTCAAGGGGTCACTTGGTGTCAACTCCCCATATCTATGAGACACCTCGTCCCAGTTCCATGGGCCCCTTGACTAAAGTATCAATAGATAAAAAAGACCAAGATATAAACAATT
Source organism: Nitrososphaerota archaeon (assembly GCA_028867755.1). Classification (GTDB taxonomy): domain Archaea; phylum Thermoproteota; class Nitrososphaeria; order Nitrososphaerales; family Nitrosopumilaceae; genus Nitrosotalea. The sequence goes on along the minus strand of JAGWFT010000001.1, from coordinate 1,061,597 downwards.
TTTAAATTTTTAACACTTTTTCTATATCGTCCATATGTTTGAGCAAATTATCTTTTATCTTTGGTTGTATTCTTGCAGGATCAAGATTTCCCTCTCTTGAGTTACTTTTCATATGTTCTAAATTGAAAACACACAGACAACCTTCTTCTGCAGCAATCATTTTCATCTCATCGATCATTACTGGAGTTGTATGATATACTTCAATTAACATATTATCTAGTTCTTTGAAAAGAAAACTCTGTCTTTCTTTTAGATCATTAATTTGTTTTTGGCTTGACTTCAGCGATTCTGTTAGTTCCTGTGTCAAGTCGTCATGTTCGAATAAAACTTCGAAGAGTTTTTGCTGATCCATGCCCTCATATCCTTTTTGTTTTAATTTTTCTTCTATTGCTCTATCGCTTTGTGGTGCCATGTTCTCCAGAAGTTCCTTTACTTTGTCGCTTATTTCTGATAGTTCTTTTTGTATGTCAAGTACAGCATGGTCAAGTTTATAGAAAAGTAAGGCATGATACTGAAGTGACATATGTGCCGACAAGATGTAATTTCCATCTCTTGCTTCAATCTTGATAAAACTGCGTCTTAGGTCTCGATCTGTTGTGACTGATACACCATCAGTTGTCCAATCTGGCAATTTTCTTAAAATGGAATCATAAAATTGTCTTACTGCCGCTGGGTCAAATGACTCTTGATCTGAAACAGTGCCATCTCCTAGCATTACTTTTACTTGTGCCTTGACGGTAAGATTCTTGATATGTTCAAGGAACAACAAGCGTATCTGTTCACTCTTTTCTGACATTGATTTTACAAAAGAATCCGCCGAGTTCGATGGAATTTGCACTGTTTTTTCTTATCCCTCTTAAATAAAACTGATAGGTAGTTTAAATATCAATATGAGCAATTTTCATTATACGAGATGGCAAAATCCTCATTTAGGAAGATAATATGCTGGAATTGCAACGCAGAAATTGTGCAATACTTTGATATAAAATACAAAGGAGAAAGAGGTCAATGTCCAGTGTGCGGAGTAAATTTTCCATTAGAGTGAGATAAATGAGTAACGAATCAGAGTCCAAGCCAGAAGAGAAGAACACTAGTAATATAGTGGATATGATGCTAAGCGGTGGAAAGACAGGCTGTCTTGATACTGAATCGCTCATTAAAGAAACTCAAAAGAGGGTTTGGGGGTCTCTCAAAAAAGGGTACGAATACGGGTATTCGGAAGATGAGTCTGACCAGTTCCTACGTGAACATGTTTCACAAAGACAGCACATGATTGTAGTGTTTGTAGATCTTGTCGGTTCGACAGAAATGTCTTTAATCCTACCGGCAGAGAAATTGGGCATAATTATCAGTTCATTTTCTCAGGAAATGAGATACGTGATTAGAAATTATGGAGGCTATGTACTCAAGTATGTAGGTGATGCAGTCATAGGTTATTTTGTTGCAGAAGAAAACCCACTTGTTGTTTCAGATAGTGCAGTAAACTGTGCAAAAGCCATGATCGATGTTATAGAGCGAGGGATCAATCCAATTCTAAGCGAATACGACTATCCAGACCTACGTGTAAAAATAGGAATGGATTTTGGCGAAAATGCAATAGTAAGATATGGATCTGATAAACTTAGATCGCATGTAGATATTTTGGGCCCAGCAGTAAGCATAGCTGCAAAGATTACTGCGTTAGCAAGGCCAAATCAGATCTTAATTGGTGAAGATGTTTATGAAAAACTTCATCCATCTCTAAGAGATCTGTTCAAAAAAGTAGAATGGCACGGAAACCAATGGACGTATCACGATAAAGAAACTGGAAAAATCTATGATGTTTATGCATTACATGTTTAGATGATGAATTTGTCTGGGCATTCAACATGTTCATAATGATGATCGGTAAACTTTTGATCAACAATATACATTACAATTTTGTATAAATCTGTTGAAATAATATTTTTTTTACATTTTATACAGTTCATGGATATTGTTTTTGACATTTGTTTGATCTCGATCTGGCCATTCTATAAGGATCTGCGATCAACGGAATTTGATAAAAAATGACCAGCACTTGACATGATAGGTTATCTAATGAATGAGTTTGTGCGTAAACATGAAATAAGGGCCAACTAGACTTGCTGTTATGTGGGATTATATTCATGCTAAAAGGGTATTAGATTTGTACAATCAACCGTTTGATATGCTTAGTTCGCCTTTTGCATTCCCAAGACTCCCACCACGTGTAAATCCACCACTTGGAATTTCAAATGCTGGCAAAATTAAAGACACTATTGTGCGTGACAAAGATGCAATGATGGGAAGGCTAGATGGATATCATGCAACTTTCCAGCGCTATGCATCAGGTTTATTCAATATGGCTCCAAATCAATTCGCGCCAGGACATCCAATTCATTCTAAAACACAAGCAGTGGATATGTTACAAGAAGAAAATGAACGACTACGACAGGAAAATGTTGCTCTAAAGACTGCAAAAAACAAAGAAAAGAAAAACTAGGTCGAACTTTATAAAGACAGATGGCATTACGTTCGTTATGAATAAGACACCAAATCAAAAATGGAATGAAGAAATTTTAAAATATCGAAAAAAATGCCAGCGGATTCTCAATCTATCTTCCTCAATACGATATGTTGGGCTTGTAAATGAATATGGAAGGACATTAACTGGAATAGTTAAGCCTGGAACTAGCATTCTTTTAAAACCAGAATCTGCAAGAAACGAATTCTTTTTGGTATCTGTGCTGTTTAACATACGCAATAAAATAGATATCACGATAGGAAAGATGGATTACGCCATATTCAAACATGCGAAGGTGACATTGGTAGTTTTTCAAAGCAATGAAGGAATTTATTATATTTCATTAGGCAAAGGCATAACCTCAGATGGAATTGCTAAAATTATTTCTAAAATTAAAAAAGTAATCTAGACTGGAGCAAAGCCATGAAAGCCTCTTGCTTGTCGTGGGCCACCTTCTGCTGATGGTTCAAACAATGAGATCATGTACTTGTCTGGGTCAAGAACAATACAATTCTTTCCTGCTTTGTGTATGGTAATTTCTCGATATATGGTAACTTTTTTTGATTTTAGTTCTTGCACTGCAGATTCTACATCTCCAACAATCAAACCGATAACAATGCCATTTTCAATTGAAGTTCCAGTATTGATTGGTTTTGAGGCAGGGTGTAGTATTACTGTAGCACCATCTCTTCCCAACTCTGCCCAATCGCCTCTTTTGTTCTTGATTGGCAGTCCTATTATTTCACTATAAAATTGGATAGATTTGTCCATGTTGGAAACGGCTATCACGACGCTCCCAAGGTGCTTTATGTTCATATAAGACCTAAAAACTCCAAAGTTAAAACTATTATGTTATACAACTTGAACCATAGTTTCGGTTCTTTCCACGCCTCGTATGTTCTGAATCTCAGTAGTAACTTCTTTAATCCCAGATAGCTCTTTTACCTCAATTAATGCCACAGCATCAAACTGCCCACTTACGGCAAATGAGTCATAAACTGATTTAACCATGCGTAGCCTTGCAGCAATCAACTTTTTAGGGGATTTGACTAGAACTACGGCTTTGACCAACCTAAATCAACCTCCACTTCAATTAGGGTTTCTGTTGATACGATTTCCTTTATTTTCTTGAAATCTATCACCATGTTGTTAATCTCATCTATTGTACCCTGTAAAACTACTATTATGTCTGCTCTACCAGTAACTACCATGGTTTCTTTAATGATTTTTCGTATCTTCTGCAAAATTCTTAGAACATTATCCACCTTTCCAGGTTTAACTGTAATTAAGCACAGTGCTCTCACGATCTTTTAATCGCATTATTACGGATAAGTGTTTATGCACAAGATAAAACCAAATAAAACTAAATCTTAATCATCGCCTGCTTCTTGTGATCTGGCTTCTTCAAGATACGCCTTTCTGGCTTCTAATTCAGCTTCCTTGTCCACATCTGTGTCATCCTCCACGACAATTATGCCTGAATCCTCCTCTATGATATCCTCTTTGAGTTTGGTTTTTTCTTTTGGTTTTGCTTTAGGGGAATCCTTCTTTTTGATCTCCTTTTTTGCAGGCTTTTTTGTCTCTTTTTTCTTTTCCTTGGCCATTGCGACGATTAACCAACAATGTATATCGTGCTTTTAAACTTGTCTCATTTGGTATTAAAAGGAGAAATTGACCTTCAACGTCTCAAGAAATACCAGCGCAAACATTAAACGTATAAAAATTCACATTTTCAGCTTTTTTATCTTCTCAATTATTGCATAGTGATCAGAGACAGGCTCTGTTGATAAGATCAGTATTCCATCCTCTTGAAATACTGTCAAAAGCTTCACTTTGCCCTTTGACTCTACGATCCAGTCTGTCTTACCCATCTTATCAGTAAACATTTTGTCCCTTACTGCTTTTACAGCAACTTGATGATGGGCAAGATCTGCGAGTTGTTTATCAAGAAGCGGTATTACGCCATCTTTTCTTGCAGATGACACCAATTGATCATTGACAATCTTTCCTGCAAACCTGATCTTTGAATCAAGGTCTAGTATTTTTTTACAGTAATTACCCACATTTGTAGATGCAGTACTCATGTCCTACCTTCCTATGAACGGCTGTATCTGTCTCATATTTAAGATAATTTCAGATACGAAAAATGATAACAACGAGTATTTTTATTAAGAATACAAATCCCTTCGAGTGCATATGGATAGAATTCAAAAAGCTCCAGTTGTTATCCTGTCTTCTATATCGGTAGTTGGAGTACTTGGAATTCCTCTGGGTGATCCTAAGTTTATTCTACAAGCACTTGTACTAGAGGGCTGTTTTATAGCTCTTACAATCTTGGCGGTAAAAAATTATAAACGCATTTACATTCCAAACTTCATAATATCTGTAGCAGTCATAGTAGGAAACAGTGCTTTTCACAAGCATATTGAGATAATGACTACATTTCATCCTCTTTACAATGCATTAGTGTTAATCATTGGTGGATATGTTTTGCAAGTTTTGCTCATAACTACAACCTATCTTTCCTACAGGCAGCACAAAAACCAGACCATGATTGGGAAGAACTAATCTGAGTTAGAATATTATTTTAAATTATAATGGTGCCACCGGCGGGACTTGAACGCGCGACAGCTCGGTCTTCAGCCGAGTGCTCTCCCGGGCTGAGCTACGGTGGCACATTCAATCATCCAATTCTTGGGGAATTAAAGTGTGTCTGTCTTATTTTTTCCAAGCAACATCTTTGATCTTTTTTCGTTTATTTATTGTTCTAGATATTACAAAGAGAAGATCTGATAATCGATTCACATAGATTTGACAAGATTTGTTAATTGGTTCTTTTTCTTCAAGTTCTACAATATTTACTTCAGCTCTTCTACAAATAGCTCTGGCTAGATGGATTTGAGAGGCAACCAAATCGCCTCCTGGCAGAATAAAGTATGTGATAGGCAAAATCTCAGACTCTAGTTGGTCTATTTGATTCTCAAGATGAGTAACCATCGCATCAGTAATTCGACTTGAGTGATCCTCCAAGTTTGGATTTGCAAGATCTGAACCTACCACAAAAAGATCATTTTGTATTCTTATGAGTAGATTACTGATATCGGAGTCTAATTTAGACGATAAAACTATCCCTATGGCAGAATTTAGTTCATCTATTGCACCATATGCAATAATACGACGACTTGATTTTTTGATTCGACCTCCGCCTACAAGACCAGTGGTGCCATCATCTCCTGTCTTTGTATATATTTTTACCAATGGATACCAGTCATTTTTGTCATTTTTATCTTGTTCGTATACTGAAGTCTTTTTTTAAACAAAAGCCTAAAACTATTGGTATTTATCGATATACAGTATGTTGTTTGACTTTTTTTATGCTATATTAGAATTAAAAAAAGTAGCCAGAAAGGGGTGGAAAGAAAAAGTTGGAATGCTAAATCCTGAATCTGTTGCAGACCACTCTTATGGGGTTGCTATCATGGCAATGATATTTTCAGATAAGATGAATCTAAATACCGAAAGAATGGTAAAAATGGCTCTACTTCATGACCTAGCTGAATCCATAACAGGTGATTTCATACCAGGTGAAATTACAAAAGAAAATAAAATAATTGTAGAAAATCAGGCAATGGAAGAAATATTATCAAAGCTCCCATCGCATCTTGCAAATGCATATTCCTCATTGTGGAAAGAATATCTTGATGGTATATCGCGGGAATCTATACTAATACATGAAATAGATCGTCTCGAGATGGCAATACAAGCCGCAAAATATTTTGGGGAAGGCTGCACAAAAGAAAAACTTCAAGAATTTGTAGAATCAGCTAGAAGTGAGATCAGATCAAAAGAACTCATCGAAGTTCTAGATTCGATATCCTATAAATAACAAGTTCATGGATTGACATTATGCAGTATTTTGCTGCTCTTAAAATTGGGGAGAAGCGAGTTAAAGCGGCTCGAGAATATCTCAATAAGATCTCAAATGGGCAAGCCATGCCAGCGTTAGCTCTTCGTGACAATAAATCAAACGTATGGGAACCAGTAGGGGAGGAAAATCTTTATTCCATACTAAATGATGCTGGAGGGTTCGTTTTGACAGATGTGAGTGGATACATGGTAGTATTGTGTGATAAAAACGGTATTTCAAAAGCGATTGTGCGAGGACTAAATACCGAACATAAAGATGCCATTGTGAAAGTACTGCAATCTGAGAACATATCTGAATACAAAGGTCAAGTTGTCTTGCCTGTTTGAATAACTCTTCAACTTTAGCATTTTGCAAAAAACACTAAAAACGTATTTTAAAGTTACACTAAGACTTGAAATCAGTGTGTGGGAAATGAAATAATGAAAATAGTGCAATTCATAATAAAAAAATCAGATTATGTCATTCCTCTTGCATTGTTACTTGGTTCATTTTTTATTTATTCATACAATTTAGAAGGGCAGCCATGGCATGGCGATGAAATCACATATCTTGGATGGGGCGGTAATTACTTTGATCTAATAAAAAAAGGAAATATTGGAAATTCATGTTTAGAGTCTCTAGATAATTGTAATTCGTTGTTCCACATTCCAGCATTTGGGCTGACTTATAGTCCTGTTAGAAACCTTCTGATTGGTTTTCCAATGTATCTTACAAACGAGGATACTGGGGATTTTTACAATTGGTCATGCTATTGGGATTGTTACAAACATGACAATGGTCCATCGATTAAAGAAATGACGGCAGGCAGATTGCTTTCACCACTATTTGGTTCTCTGACTGTCATGTTTTCATTTATGATGGGAAAATTGCTTTTCAACAAGTATCTTGGAATTGCAGCCTCTCTTCTTTTTCTGACGTATGATCTCTGGATATGGTACAGTCGTACTGTGATGGTTGAAGTTCATTACATTTTCTTTGTAATGCTATCCCTATTGCTTTTACTTTATGCTTTCAAAAATAAAAAAAATCCAAAAATAATATATTTTGTTTCAAGCGCAATAGCATTCGGAGTCGCAATAGATTTCAAGATGCTTGCGATAACCTTCTTTGCTTTATTTCTTGGCATAATTTTACTCAAGAGGTGGATTGACACTCAAGATGGCATGTTTTTTGAAAAAAAATATGCCACGAAAACAGGCCTCATCGTTTTTTCATTTTTTATAATATCATTTTTTGGCATATTTTTAACAGAACCTGGATTTTACAAAAACCCACTAAACGAGATTTCAGTCATGAAAACAGACATGAATAATTACAATCGTGATGTCTGGTACATTGGTTATCCTACTATTCATAATGTTAACTTTCAATCAACTGCGTCATTTTTTCATTATCTTCTTTTCCCAAGTTTTATAGAGAAACAAATTTCTAATCCTATTCTAAATTTGAATGGAAATTTTGGTTGGACATATCCACCCACTTATTCAACAATTCCTCTGACTACTTTCTTCTTTATTGGATTTGCGTATTTGATATACAATGTAAGAAAGAACAAAAAATGTATCTCTGAAGCACTACTTTTAATTTGGTTTTGTAGTACATTTATCCTTACACTTACAATTGTCAAAGATTTCTCACTTGAACGATATCTTCTCCCTCTTGAGATCTCAGTCCTTTTTATAGCATCTTATGGTTTCTGGAGTTTTATAAAAGAGATTTCAAATAAAAAAATAAAAATAATTTTTAGCATTTATTTCATATTTGTCCATTCCATGACATCTTTCTCATATTGGGAAAAAATCTATTTTTCACCAGGAACAACATGGGTAAATCCACTCCATTATGGAACCTTGCAGGAATCTCTTGATAGTACGCTTACCTTTGTTGCAAACATGTTATTTTTTGGATTTTTACTTTTTATGTTAATACTCAGGGTACAAAAAAGAACGCATCGTACTATAGATTTTAGGTCTAACTAAATCAGGCACTTTAATGGCTTTCCTTAAACGTTAAATTAGCACAACAGCCTCATTTCATCAAATGGCTAAATTTCATCACACAATCGAGGTAAAAGGACATCTTATTGACTCGATGATTCTTACCAAAATTTTTGACATAATCATGGACTTGCAAGGAGAATTTCAAGTAGAACGATTTTCAGTTGGAAAGAAGAAAAAAGATGAAAGCTATGCAAAACTTCTCATCCAAGGTAAATCAAAAGAACATCTAAATCAAATTCTACAAGCTGTCTATCGAGAAGGTGCTACTTCAAAGATCCAACAAGAAGTGGTGTTAAAAGCAACTCAGAAAGATATGGTAATGCCTGATGACTTCTACAGTACAACGAATAATCATACTGACATTTTTCATAAAGGCAAGTGGATCAGAGTGGAAAATATGATGATGGATAAATGTATCGTAGTGAAGGGAAATCGCGTTTTTTGTACTCCCATTCGTGAAATAAAGAAAGGAGACCTGATCGTAATAGGTGAACAAGGAATTAAGATCACACCGCCAGAACGACCACGTGAAGGAGTAAATCTATTCCAATTCATGGGAAGCGGAAGTTCAAGTGAAAGACCTACTCAACACATTGCACGAAGAGTAGCAGAAGACATCTACAAAACAAAGAAAGCCAATGGAAAAATAGTTCTTGTTGGAGGTCCAGCTATAGTTCATACTGGAGCATCCGATTCGATTGCAACACTTGTCAAATTAGGATTCATTGACGCTGTACTTGCGGGAAATGCTCTAGCCGTTCACGATATAGAATATTCAACTTTAGGGACATCTCTTGGAATGAATGTACGTGATGGCACACTTGCCATTAGGGGTCACAGAAATCACATGCGAGCAATAAATTCTGTTTTTAAGGCAGGTTCAATTTCAAAGATGGTTGAGAAAAAGACACTGAAACGAGGAATAATGTACGAATGTGTGAAAAATCAGATTCCATTTGTTCTTGCAGGCTCATTACGCGATGACGGACCATTGCCAGATGTGATAACAGACATGACTGTAGCACAGAAAAAATACAAAGAGATTCTCAAAGATGCAAAAATGGTCATAATGGTCTCAACAATGCTTCATTCTATAGCAACCGGAAATATGCTTCCAGCTGACGTCAAAGTGATTGTAGTAGATATCAACCAACCCACAGTAACTAAACTCATGGACAGGGGAACATGGCAGGCATTAGGTATAGTAACAGATGTAGGGGCGTTCTTACCTCTTGTTACTCAAGAGATTCAAAAGATCAGAAAATCATAGATTTTGCGATTTGATACTTTGATACAGGTACACATCTTCCTTCATGTCTGAAAAGCAAGAGCGACTTTTTTAAGCGACTGTTTCGGATATATCATATACGCGATTAAAAGATAAGGTTGCAATAGTAACTGGGGCATCAAGTGAGATAGGCCTAGAGATATCAAAGAGATTTGTAGAAGAAGGAGCAAAGGTTGTTTTGGTAGGCAGAAATAGAGAAAAATTAGAAAAGGCTAGATCATCTATAAAAAACCATGATGCAAACACTGTGACCATAATATGCGATATTACAGATGAATCCCAAGTTATTCAAACAGTTGAGCAGATAAACGCACATTATGGAAAGATAGACATCCTCGTTAACAATGCAGGAACAATCAACGATCCTGTCCATTTCCATGAGATGAAAGAATCTGAGTGGGGGTCACTAGTTAACACTAATCTCTTTGGTACTTTCATGATGACAAAATCAGTACTAGTCAAAATGCTTGAAAATAAAAAAGGGTCAATTATCAATATAGGATCAATATCAAGTGAAAGGGCAATTCCAAAAGTGCATTTGACAGTATATTGCACTACCAAAGCTGCAATCAACATGTTTACCAAAGGAATAGCAATCGAATACGCCAGAAGAAACATTCGTTGTAATTGCATAAATCCAGGAATAATGAATGCTGGAATGATAAAGCCATATCTTGAATATCCTGAAGCAAGAAAAGTCCTAGAAGATAGACAGCCATTGAATAGAATTGGTGAACCTATTGACGTAGCTAACGCTGCAGTTTATTTGGCGTCTGATGAATCTAATTGGATTTCAGGAATAATCATGAACGTAGATGGCGGAAAATCAGCCTCTGAAGGATAGGGCTCAAAACATGCTTGTACATGAGTTGATCTATGGCACTAGACAAAATTTGAGCGACTGGAACATAACATGTTAACTAGTAAAATTAATCGAGAATCTTAAATAACAACAATTCTTCGTTTATTTGTTGAAAATTACTCTTATTTTCATCATGTTGATTGTATCTACCATATCATTGAGTATGGTGCCAACTTTTGCTCAAACTAGCACAACATCTGCGCCAATCACAGTAACTACTGACAAGTCTACCTATTCTGACGGAGATCAGATCGTTATATCAGGAGCTGTGAGTACTCAACTTAATGTTCCAATATCAATAGTTGTAAGAGACCAGTCACAAAATATCGTATTACTTGGTCAGGTATCTCCAAACTCAGATAACTTGTATTCCACAACAGTTACTGCAGGAGGTAATTTATGGACCACATCTGGCACCTATGAAGTAGATGTTACGTATGGTAACAAAGATAATACTGCAAAAACAACATTTACGTTTACTGGATTTAACACAGTCATCCCGATTACTATTCAAGGCCAGATATACAATGCAACATATCACATAACAAATGGCAAAGTATTGACCATCAATCCAGACATTGACACAAAATCCATAACAATACGAATTCAACCTACCGGCAATGGTACGATCTCAGTCACACTGCCAAGATTGCTGATAGATGCAAAGAACAATGGTCAAGACGGCCAGTTTGTCGTCCAAAATGATGGAATAACAACAACGTTCAATGAAACAAAGACTGATGCCAATAGAACTCTTACCATCCCGTTTGGATCAAACAATGCACAAGTAATAATAATTGGTACTCAAATAATGCCAGAATTTGGCACTATTGCTATTTTAATACTTGCAATTGCAATGATGTCAACCATTTTCTATTTCAGAATCAAATTACAACAAAGACATCTATAATTGCTAGTTTTCTTTTCTGATTCTGTTTTGCCTGTTTCATTTTGAAGCATTATTTCCATGGGGGAGTCACAGTTAGGACAATCCATAGTTAATTCCAAAAGAATTGATCTAGTCCAGTTTGTTTTGGTGCCCCAATTAAGGTATCAAAGTCCAAATCCATGGAAGATAGTATTTGATCAAAAGTACTTTCCATGAATTCCATATATTTTGCAGAATCAATTTCATCAGAACGTGCCATTTCAACCGGTTTTACACCAGGTTTGTTTATTATTTTTACATATGATATGATGTCTCCTTTCTTAATCTCCCGTGTCTGTTCCAATAATTTAGCTGCGCGTATATGTTGAGGAATTGTTTTCACATATTCAGACGGGGCTTTACTTATCATTACATTAAACGCAAGTTCGTTTAGCGGAATTTGTCTTGTTTTTAGTTTTTTAGCATATTGAGATATCATGTCGCCAATCATTTGTTTTGACTGCGAGAACTCACTTTCTGATTGTACTTTTGACAAGATCCCCAATATTTCATAAAAAAGACTTCGAATGAATGGTGGTGTGTGTGATTTTTTACCTGTTAGGCCTTTTACATCCACTTTACCATCCTTTTGAACTCCAAGATAATTTTTCTTTCTCGTACTAAAAACAACATAACGATACTCTTTATCCAAATCAAGATCAACACCAAACTTTTCTTTTGCCCAATCCACTACATTTTGAATCTGTTCTCGTGTAGGACCTTTAAGAAATAAAGAATCAGTATCGCCATACAAAACTTCAATTCCTATGGATTTACATTTTTCAATTGTTTCTAAAATTGTAAACCTTCCAACTGCCGTAGTAGCTTCTGCAACAGGAAGACAATACAATGGAAATATTTCAGATCCCATTACGCCGTAGCTTGCATTTAGTATAACTTTGAGCGCTTGACTTACCACTGTGTAGAGTTGTTTTTGATCTTCACTTAATGCTGGGTTTTTTGATAAACTCTTGTAATAATTAACACGCAGATCACGTAAAGATCCAATCAATAGTGCAGTAAGGCCATTTTTCTTCTCACACACCCAGTGGGCAGTTTCAGGAATCATGTTTTTCTTGCATTCATTATGTGTGCATCTTACCGTTTCATATGAGAGGTTTCGCACTTTTATTATACTTGGATACAGGCTAGCAAAGTCCATCACAAATACATTGAAATGAATTCCTTCCTTTGGTTCTACGACTAGACCGCCACGATATTTTTTATCTTTGATTATTGCTTCGGTAGATGCTGCAACAGATTTTTGTTCCAATTCTTCCCTTCTTGGAATCAAAAAACCGTGGTGCCGATGTTCATAATAAAACAAACTACGAATCCATTGTGACACTCCAAGTCTAGATATATCGTCGATTGGCATTCTACCTATTCTTGTTATGACAACAAGCAGATCCATTAACAAATCATTATTGAAACTTGTGAGTTTTTCTGTTAACCTTGCATCATTAAAACAATAATTTGCAAGCTCGTACAAAGAAAGATCGTCTAGATCGCCTTCATATTCTATTTTTGATTCATCAATTAATCCCTCTGATATACTATTGAGCGAAAAGTCATTGTATTTGTGACTAAATGCATAGATCTGGAACGAACGATTAGAAAAAGCCCGATACAAATCAATGTGAACTCCTTGTTTTAGAGTGGCAGAGTCTCTCATCATTATGAGTGGAATGTCTTTTAATCCAATTCCAAGTTTCTCTGCCCTATTGTACATGTATGGCATGTCAAAGTCATCACCATTGAATGTGATTACGAAAGGATAACTTGTCAAAAGTTTAAAGGCATCTCGTATCATGTCTGCTTCCTTATCCTCATCATAGAAAGTTACTTTGATATCAGGTGCCATCTCACTGGTTCCAAGTTTTCTTTCTGCTCGCTTTAGGACAAATACCTGTTTAGAATCATCACTACCACAAAATCCAATTGCAGTTATTTTTTTCTCAGCAATTTTAGCATCAGGTATCCTCCCTGTCTCTGATTCAACCTCGATGTCAAAACTTATCCTTCTAATCTTAGGTATTGGTTGATTGAGTAAGTTTGCCCACTCACTTATGTTATCTTGAAATCCTTTTTGATCTATCATCCCCATACTGGTTACTTTATCATACAATAACCCCTTTAACGCAAGTTGTACCTCATCTGGAATTGGATACGCAAATTCTTTTAGTTTGCCATTTTCTATGATGTAGTATCTTCCCACAATAAGCAAGTTATCATACAAATAGTTTTCATAATATTTGATGTCTGACTCCCATGTCTCTATGACATTTCTTATGCTCTTGTCAGTTTGAGTCCCACCAATTGCTAAAGGATCTGTAACTATTATTTTTGTTACATCGATGGACTGGTCCTTGATCAAATCTTGCTTCTTGGTTTTTTCTAGCTTTATCACATCTTTTCGATCTGACAAGAATTTTAATTCTTCAGGTGCTAGTTTAGAATAACAATATGGTTTATGCCCTGTATTATCTGTCCATAACAGAACCTTTTGAGAAACTGGCTCATAAAACTTCAAAATGGCGGCTTTTTTCTGACCATCATAAGTGGCAGAAACAAGCAGCGCCGGAGGCATTGTTGTTGTTATTTCGTCAACTGCTACAGAAGATTGCATGCTATCTCACTTTGGTATCAAACTAGTAGTTGGTTCCTCGAGCAATACTTTGATCCAATACTTTATTTTGTTCTTGTCTAGAACCACGACCTCTACATTTGCGTCATTCAAAAGCTGATAGTCTGTCTCAGGGTATGAACCAAGACACACGATTCTCCTAATTCCTATAGTTATTGCCATCTTGCTGCATTCTAAACATGTTACAAATGTGGTATACAATGTAGTATCTTTTGTGCCGGCACCTACTCCCAAAATTGCACAGTGCATTATTGCATTTGCTTCTGCGTGATTGCATATGCACCTATCAAGCGCTTCGCCAGAAGCAATCTTTCCTTCAGCACGTAGTTGGCATCGTTTACACCCTCCTTCATAGCAATTTTTGACTCCCGGAGGTGTACCATTATATCCAGTGGCAATCTGCCTGTGCTCTCTAACTATAACGGCTCCAACCTGTCTTGTAATACAATTAGAGCGTAATTTTGCAAGTTCTGCTTGAAGCATAAAATATTCATCCCAAGTTGGGCGTTCGAATTCCTTTTTCACAAGATGACTGTAACTCGCCATAATATAAGATCTACAAAGATCAGCAAGAATGTAAAGATGTGAGCTATGGATAACAACCAGCTTGAAAGAACATTTTTACCCATCGAAGGCAAGTTGAAGGTGTTTGAATCAACAATACATCGAGCACCCACTTGTCAAAAAGTCCTCTATTGAATACAGAGAATATCAAGTCAATTTGGCAAGGCAAGCTATTTCAGATAATTGTCTAGTGGTGCTTCCAACTGGGCTTGGTAAAACAACTGTTGCTCTTCAAGTGATAGTAGAGTTTCTTTCTAGAAAAACAGGTGGAATATTATTTTTAGCGCCAACAAGAGTATTAGCACATCAACATTATGAATTTTTGAGATCAAATGTGCTTGTAGATGACATAGCTCTCATAACTGGAGAAGACCCAATAACCAAACGAAAAAAACTCTGGATAAATAGCATTATCTGTGCAACGCCTGAAATTGTCAAAAATGATCTTGACAGACAATTTGTGTCTCCATCACAATTTGTCTTGGTAATATTTGATGAAGCCCATAGAACTGTGGGAGATTATGCATATGCTGGCATAGCAGAGCGATTCAACAACACAAATGTAAGAATCATGGGCATGACTGCTACATTACCAAGTGAGCGAGAAAAAGCTTCAGAAATACTACAAATATTAAAAATATCTAGTATCGCACAAAGAACTGAAGAAAGTCCTGACGTGAGTCCCTACGTACAACAAACCGACACTCAATGGATAAGCGTGGAACTTCCATATGAAATGAAGCAGATTCAGGCTTGCATAAAGATGGCAATAGATTCGCGATATGATGAATTAAAAAAACTAGGATTGAATTTATCCAATACGAGGTCATTATCCGAGCTTCTTCGCGTGAGAGATTTTGTTTTAAGGCAAAACCGAAGAGCTGCAAAACCACTCTTTACTGCGATAAGGTTGATTCATGCATTAAACGTATTAGAATCACATGGGATAACATCATTCCTTAGATTCTGCGAGAGAACAATGCAGAAAAAAGGGGTAGGAATACGAGATTTATTTGAAAATGATCTAAACTTTGGTAAAGCTATACGCCTGTCAAAAGATGCTCAACAAAAAGGCATTGAGCATTCAAAAATCATAAAATTAAAAGAAATACTGAATGATCTCCCTGGAAAAGCTCTGGTATTTACAAGCTACAGAGATTCAGTTGAAGTAATACACCAAAAACTAATTGAGATGAATATACCTGCAGGATTTCTCATAGGAAAGGCAGGAGAAACTGGACTCAAACAGAAAAAACAAATCGAGACAGTTCAAAAGTTCAGAGATGGTCAGTACAAGGTGTTGATTGCCACAAGAGTAGGAGAAGAAGGACTAGATATTTCTGAAGTGAATACAGTCATATTTTTTGATAATGTCCCAAGCTCAATACGATACGTCCAGAGAAAGGGCAGAACAGGCAGAAAAGATTATGGAAAACTAATAGTCTTAATTGCAAAAGATACCACAGATGAAGCCTATTACTGGATAGGAAAGCGAAAAGTGACTGCAGCAAAGAAGATGGGTGAAAAAATGTCCAGGATTCTTGAAAAACAAGACCTGACTCAAAAAACCGGGCTTGATGCTTTCATATAGAGAAAAAATCAAGCAATTATTTTAAAGAACAAAAATATAATTATATCATGACAAAAATTCATGCAGAACTTGGAGTCCTTCCAATAGGCACTTCATCACCAAGCTTAGGCAAATACATTGCAAACGGTGTGAAAAGTTTAGAGAAAATTGATGGCATAAGATACCAAGTAACTCCCATGGGCACCATGATTGAATCTGACGACATAAACAAGATCTTTGAAGCCTCAAAAGCCGTTGCAAATTCAATATTTGCAATGGGAGTAACTCGCGTAGAGACAATTCTCAAGATTGATGAGAGAAGAGACAAGGATCGTTCTCTTGAGGACAAACTAAAATCAATTAAGAAATTTACATAGAAAACCATACACTCCAAATCTACAGTTAAATACCATGAAATTATCAAAATTGCCAATGCGTTGGTTACAGGCAGTGATTTTTCTTGTTTTGCTATTAGTTACAGTATCAATGAATTCGGCATTAGCTCAGAGCCCTCAGGGAATATCTGCAACTGCTAACAAGCAATCTTATGAACCTGGAGATAAAGTCATAATCACAGGAACAGTACAACAATTAACAAATGTAAATCCTGTCACAATAATAGTAAGAAATCCAATTGGAAATGTATACGAAGTGGGCCAAGTAACATTGCTTAACAACATATTTTCTCATGATTTTGTATTGAGTGACGACGTTCAGGGAGGACTTTATACCGTAAACATAAGACAAGGAAGCCAAACCACCCAAATCCAGTTTCAGGTAACTGTTGGACAGACACAAATAATTCCAATATTTGGTAGTGACATAAAAGTTCGAGGAAAAGATACCAATCTTGTAAAATATGGAAATGTTGAAGTTGCAACAGCAGATAACTCCATTGCTATTCAGGTGGATACTAGCAAGATACAAAATGGTTCCATTACCGAAGAATATCAGATTCCCAAGCAAGTAATAGATGCTCCAGGTGGGCAGCTAGACATAAAGGAAAATGGTAACGTGGTAGACTGTGTTCAAACTGAGACAGATATGGAAAGAATTCTTGATTGTCCCATGTCATACGGAATAAAAGAACTTACTTTGACAGGAACTGTTGTTATTCCTGAATTTGGAATCTCAATGTTGATCTTAACTCTGGGGACTACAATGGCCATAATAATTTTCTCACAGCATAGATTACGATATAAATTCAGATAGGTTATTTAATGACAGATAATTCGGAACAGTATGATTGCATATATTCTAGTAACATGTGTGCCTGGAAATGAGAAAGAAGTGATTGCCAGTGTCAAAGGCCTTTCAGATGTAACCGAAGTCAATGGGGTAATGGGAAAATATGATGTCTTTGTAAAGATCGAAGCAAAAGATCCTGGAAAAGTGGATACAACAATATCAAAAGTAAGAAATGTTGCACATGTGACAGGTACTACAACCATGCCAGTAATTTACGGGCAAGGCGGAACAGTAGACAACGAATAGCATTTTATAATTTTTGCTTACTTTTCTTTACTAGTACGAGCTCACCACATAAAAGGATAATAAATAAGAATTTTAATACCTAAAATTCATTTTAAGGCTTTTCACGTAACAAGATTATTTAGAAAGATATGCATATTTTATTTGTTGAAAATAATTGATGTAATAGACCCAACAAGAATAAACAGAGATCCTGACAAAACAATAGTCCTAGTTTCATCAGGAAGTTTTATGGAACAGGGGTACATGGTAAAACGTGTAAATCTTAATCTCTATGTACAAAGAAGAGACGCAAAGCTTGGATCTTATTCTTTGCTAACCGCATTTATTGAAACTGACAAAGGCTCAATTGAGATGACATACGATGAGGGATATAGGGGTGAGAATGCTCTTGAAGAGGCAGCTTCCTTTCTAACTTCTCATCTGGGAATATCTGGTCTTATTTTACGCTCAATAATTCAACTTGAACACTCTTTAAAATCACATATCTGAAGACGCCAGGAATATATTTTCATAAAGGTTCCATATTTTATTGAACTTTGAGCGTAAACCTATCGAGCCAACCCCCACATGTGCCATGTGCGGCAAATCAATAAAAGATCATACTAGAGAAGAAATGAAAACATGTACAAACAAACGTAGAGATTCCAACATGAATGTACGTACAAATTAGAACTATAGACTATGAAACAATTCATACACACATTTGTTGTAGATTCTAATATTGACAAAGTTTGGAAATTTTATACAAACATCAATCACTTGAAGATAATTACTCCTAAAAAAATGAAAATAACGATAAATACACAAAACGATATTCTTGAAGAAGGAGCAGAAGCATGGTTGCAGGCAAAGTTGGTTACAAATTCAAAGTGGCATTCAAAAATAACATACTTGAGACCATACGAATACATAGATGAGATGATTAGTGGCAGATTCAAAACATGGAAACACATCCACAAATTCAATAAAATAAATGATAATCGTACAGAGATAATAGACCAAATTGATTTTCAATTGCATTACGGTTTTGTGGGAAAGTTTTTTGAAAATTATGTGATGAACCAACTTACTGAAATTTTTGAGTATAGGAAAAGGGCTACAAAAGTAGAGTTAGAAAACTAATCAGAGATCTATCTCGCTTGCTTCCTGTAATTTTTCGCTAAGTTCAAGGTAAGTATACGGATCAATCTGTTTTGCAAAGCATTTGTCAATATTAATTAGATATACTGAATGCAGTCTAGCATTCAGTATATCGTTTATTTCTATTGGAGGATTTTTGTAAAACCTATCACAGAGATCTTTTATCTTTTGAATTTCTTCTTCAGTTCTTTTGCTTGGAGGCTTGAGGAATAGTTTTGGGATTGGCAGTATGCCTACTACCGGTGTAGCAAGAGCAAACTTTGAACAAAATTGACTATATCTTGCAATTTTGCTTGCTATTCTTGCAACATAGTAATCAATTGTGTCAAGCGCATGATCAGGAGGCGTAAACCCAGTCTCGATTTCCATAATGAATGTTCCATCGCCCTTGGTGGCAAATACATCGCAGACAAGAATTTCAGAAAGATGTTTTTCTATATCAACAGAATAACCTTGTGCAATAAGATTTGATGCACAAATTATCTCAAGCACGGAATGGTTAATTTTAACAAGATTTTTCTGATATAACTCAATGAGACGTTCACGTACAAAATTTATTCTTGCCTTCATTTCTGGAGGTTTGTCGTGCGTTAGTTTTTCTGCTACAGTGTATACGTCATCCGTAAATTTTTCAATATCCAAAATCTAGTAGTCTTCAATTGTTGCTAGGTTTTAAGAATATGGGTGACTAGAAATGCCAGTAATTACCCTAGTTTTTAAAAACATTTTTTATAAAGTAGTAAAGGATTTTCTTTATGGAAGATCTTTCTAGTACAGACAAATTGATACTATTACAACATGCAATAAGCAAATATGAGAACGAAAACATCCTAATGGAGAAACTCAAAATAGTACTACAACAAAAAGACATAGACAGAAGTATTGCGACACTTATTGCTACTCAGCAGGTAAGACGGATAGGCCCAGATGTTCTTCAAAATAACATAAGCCACATAGGCGAATTACCAGAACTACCTTCTCATCTAAAACCAATCATAGACAGTCTTTGATACAAATCGAATAACTTACAAAGGGAGATAACAAAATTTTAACATGGCAATAAAAAATATCACGGTTTTAGGGTCTGGCATAATGGGTCATGGTATAGCTCAGGTTGCTGCAATGCATGGATATAACGTGATATTGCGAGATATAGAACAGCAATTCTTGGACAAAGCTATGGAAAAGATCAAATGGAGTTTGGATAAACTTGTGTCAAAACAAAAAATTTCAGAAGAAGAATCACAAAAAATATTTTCCAGGATAACTCCAAAAATCGATCTTGGTGAAGCGTTAAGGAATTGCGATTTGATGATTGAGGCGGTTCCAGAAGTAATGGATTTGAAGAAGAAGGTATATGCAGAGGCAGATGCGGTTGCAAATAACAATACAATTTACGCATCAAATACAAGTACACTTCCAATTACAGAAATCGCCAACATTACAAACAGGCCGGATAAATTCATTGGAATTCATTTTTTCAATCCTCCACAACTGATGAAATTAGTTGAGGTTATCCCAGGCCAAAAAACGCCAAGAGATATAGTAGAATTGACCATGAGCTTTGTCAAATCTGTCTCAAAAGAACCTGTTTTATGTAAAAAAGATGTAGTGGGCTTTATTGTAAATAGAATATTCATTCCTCTTGTTCATGAAGCTGCATGGGCAATGGACAGAACAAAAGCTTCCATGACCGAGATAGATTCGGCGATGAAATTTACTTTAAATTTTCCAATGGGAATCTTTGAACTTGCAGATTTTACAGGTCTTGACGTAATCCATAAAGCAACAATTGAGATGTATTCTAGAGATAAAAAAGTAATCAATCCACACCCATTAATTCAGAAATTGTTTGATCAGAAAAAACTTGGTCAAAAGACTGGTAGTGGTTTTTATGAATACACTGGAGAAAAGTATGAGCGCGTTAACCTGACAGAAGAATTAGCAAAAAAATTCGATCCTACTCAGATGCTTGGAACTATGCTAAATAATGCTGCGTGGCTTGTGACAAACCAGGCAAGCGACGTCACAGAAATAGAAAAAGCATTGAACTTGGGAATGGGTTTGCGAAAACCAATATTTGAAACTGCAAAAGAACTTGGCATGGCAAAAATAGTAAAAGAGTTACAGTCACTTGCTAATATCTACGGCAAGTTCTATGAGCCAGATCCATATCTTCTGTCTACCCAGAATTAATTTTGTCTAAAATAATTTTTACAGCTTGTTTTGGATCTGCTACCCCGGTAATTTTCACTTGTTGTCTGTGATCTAGGTATTGATCAGCATATCTATCTGCAATACCTCCTGTATTTTTGATAGATACTATTGGTCTTTTATGCATATAAGCTGCACATGTTTCCGAGAGAGTTCCAGATCCTCCACCAATAATTATCACACCGTCCCCTGAAAGAGCTGTAAGAAAATCCCTTGCAAGTCCCATGCCACTTGGAATGACTATATCGCAATATTCGTTTGCAAAAGACGCATCATTTTGCGGTATTATTCCAATTGTGATCCCTCCTGCGTCCTTTGCACCATGTGATGCTGCTTTCATTACCCCGTCAAGACCACCAGTAATTAGAATTGCACCGGATTTTGCAACTTCCATTCCTGTTTCGTATGCTATTTTCTCAAGTTCAGGAGTGCACCCATTTTCGTTATTTCCTATGATGAGAATTTGAGGCTTTTTTGCCAATAAACAATGAACAAAGACTCGATAATAAAAATTGTAATTTGAACTGGATGATTTACTTGGATTCTGAAGACTCAGGTTTCTTTGTTTCTGTCTTTGGAATAGCAGAAGATTTTGTTTGGCGAGGCTTTCTTATTTTTTTTGCTGCTTTTGCAGTTGTATTCTCAGCAGATTTTTGAGGCTCAGATGGTTTGTGTTGTATCAAAGGTTTTTGAGTATTGTTAGGATGTTGAAGCGGTTGCGGTCTTTGATTTTGCTGCTTTTGTGGTAGTTTTTGCTGTTGAGGTCTTTGAGGCATGGGTTTTTGATTATTCTGTTGATGTTGTGGTCTATTTTGTTGTCCTGGATGCTGCAGTTTGTTCTGCTGTGGCCTATTCTGTTGTACTTGATGTGGTGGTCTGTTCTGAGGTGGCCTTTGTTGTTGTTTTTGTGGATGAAATTGAGGGCCCTTTGAATTTGGAATAGGTCTCATCTTGCTCCATAACACATTCATCCTTGCTCTGTATCCTTCAGCATATTCAAGTTCTGAAGGTACAAGAGTTGCAGGATGTACAAACCCTTGGCTTCTAATTGCAATAGTTCTTTCTACAGCAATTTGACGTATGTAATCCCAATCGGCTGATGCAAATCCGTCTACTGGTCCAACAAGTTTTCCATTATGCATGCTGAACACTAGCGCTGACACTATTGGTATGGCGTAGTTGATACTTGCAGGAGAATTCAATTTAACAGGCATTAAAGGAACATGATGACTTCCTCTAGTATTCCCTGCAACTAGATGTGGATTGTTAAAAGCTGCTCCAGCTTCTTCTGTTGCCGGAAAATCCTTTTGTGTTCTAATGATACAAATTGGATCATCTTTGCCAACATATTTTCCTGCAATGTTATGCAATCTATCTGTCGAAGCAGCAAGAATTGGTTGATTATCTCTTGTATATACACTTGAAATAACATATCTCCCAGGATACATTAGCGCGGCTTCAAGAGTTGGTTTGTCTTGCCACAATTGGAGTTGAGCCACCTTACCTTTTTCTACATCCATGACGTTTATCTTTACTCCGCCTGCCAAGTTTTGATTAATGATAAGTCCAGTATTGCTTAGTGTATCAACAAACATTCTGTAAAACGGATAGTTAAAAGCACCTGGCTCAGTTTTGTCTGCAGCATAAATTGTAAATGCTTCATTGGGACGCTCTTCAAATGTCATCTCAGCCACTCCTGGTCCCATTCCTTTCACATTTCCTGAAAAAGAGTCCTTTAGAAGATCTTGGCCTGCACCATAGAGTCCTTCGTTTTTGGCTACTGCAGTTGCAGCCTCAAAAGCCCTCCAAGCAAGTTGGTGGATTTCTCTGCTATCAACTCCTCTAGTATGTGTCATGATAATATGTATATCATCACCACAATATCCGATGTAAGAATCAATTAAGAGTCCTTTTCCATTTTTTATCATTTGTGGTCTGACAATATTTCTAACAGCATTTAACAGTCCATCGCTTGGTCTTGTATGTCCGCCAATTCCGCCGACATCAGCTTTGATTGCAGTTACAGTGATTTTCATTGTGTTTAGTCATAAAATTCCTCGATTTATAGTATGTGAAAAATAAGGTAAGCAAAAGATCAGACCGCAATTTATTGAAAAATTACCAAAAACAATTTTAAAAAATCGAAATGGTAATAAAGCCCAAGTCTTCAATGGTCGGTATGAGCGCTGCAAGCAAAAAACCACACTTAAACATGATCGTTGTCGGTCACATCGATAACGGCAAGTCTACAACTATGGGTCACTTCCTCATGGAACTAGGTCTTGTAGATGAGAGAACGATTGCTTCTCATGCTGCCGAGTCAGAAAAGACTGGCAAGGGTGATACTTTCAAGTATGCATGGGTCATGGACAATATAAAAGATGAAAGAGAGAGAGGAATTACAATAGATTTAGCATTTCAAAAGTTTGAATCTCCAAAATACTTCTTCACATTAATTGATGCCCCAGGACATAGAGACTTTATCAAAAACATGATTACTGGAGCCTCAGAAGCAGATTGTGCTGTTCTCGTGCTTTCCGCAAAGGAAGGAGAAACAGACACTGCTACTGCCCCAGGAGGACAAGCAAGAGAACACGCATTCTTGCTAAGAACACTGGGAGTGGCTCAATTGGTGGTAGCCATCAATAAAATGGATGACAGTAATTATTCTGAACAGGCTTACAAAGTAGCAAAAGAAAAAGCTGAAAAATTGCTAAAATCAGTAGGTTACAAACTTGAACAAGTTCCTATAATCCCAGTTTCAGGATGGAAGGGAGATAACTTGGTAAAAAAATCACCAAGTATGGCATGGTGGACAGGAAAAACACTGTATGAAGCATTTGACGAATTCAAACTTCCAGACAAGCCAACTAACAAACCATTAAGAATTCCAGTACAAGATGTGTATACAATTACAGGTGTTGGAACAGTACCAGTTGGTCGTGTAGAGACCGGAGTTGCCAAGCCTAACATGAAGATAGTTGTCATGCCATCAGGGGCCTTAGGAGAAATCAAGAGTATTGAAACACACCACACCCAGCTAGAATCTGCAGAGCCTGGAGACAACATCGGGTTTAACCTCAGAGGTATCGAAAAGAAAGATATCAAGAGAGGTGATGTGATTGGATCACCAGATAGCCCACCAAACGTTGCAAAAGAATTCAGAGCACAGATTATAGTAATTCATCATCCGACAGCTATTGCACCTGGATATACACCAGTAATGCATGCACATACAGCCCAAGTTGCAGCTACAATAGTTGCATTTGAGGCCAAGATCAACCCACAATCAGGTGCAATCGAGGAAAAAGATCCAAAATTCTTGAAGGCAGGCGATTCAGCTATAGTTAGAATCAAACCAGTGCGACCATTACCAATCGAGACATTCCAAGACTTTCCAGAGCTTGGAAGATTTGCCCTCAGAGACATGGGTGCAACAATTGCTGCAGGTATAGTAAAAGAGATCACTGAAAAGTTCACTAAATAGTGATCTGAATGACCCAGACAGCAAGGATAAAACTAACAAGCACGAGTTTACAAAGGCTGGATGGAGTCTGCAGTGAAATAAAAGGAATAGGCGAGAAGACAGGCGTCAAAGTAAAAGGTCCTACACCACTACCAGTAAAAAGACTCAATGTAGTAACACGCAAGTCACCATGCGGACAAGGTACACACACATATGAAAAATGGGAAATGAGAATACATCGTCGAGTTATAGATTTGAGTGCTGACGACAGAGCAATCAGACAACTGATGAGAATCAAGATCCCAAACGATGTGTATATCGAACTTACACTCAAGTAGTTTTTGTTAGCCTTAAATTACAGATAATTTTATTGTCAGTCATGTCTGATGAACCTGTCCAAGAAAATATCATACAAGAAGAAAAACCAGCTAGTTTTAGTGTATTTTATGCATGTATGAGATGTGGTACTAGAGTAAGCCAATCAGAACTGACAAGACTTCCAGAAATAAAATGCATTTGCGGTTTCAGAGTTTTTACAAAGGTAAGGCCGCCAATAGTAAAGACAGTAAAAGCATTCTAGGACTCTCTATTTCCTCTATAACTATGAGTTCTTTGCAAATGTGTTCTCATCTCTTCCATGCTTGAAAAATTAAGATTACATTCTTTGCAATCATATACTGAGCTGCTATGAGATATTTGTTCATGGTGCATTAGCTCTTCACGTTGACCAAATTTTCTATCACATTTTGAACATTTATGTTTCTTGAAGAGATGCATACTTAACCCATCTTTGCCTTTTGAGAGTCCCAGCACTCCCTGCATAATTGCCCACCGACGTTCCATTTGGTTTTAGGGTTATACCGTATAGTGCCAAGCTTTTTTCCACAAATCTTACAGAATGCCTTCAAGTTTCCATATTCTTGTTCTTTTTCATCAAAACAGGTCTTACAGAGTAGGCCTTTCATATCCCACTGATATCTTGGCTCCCACATGTCAGGTACATCTTTTTCTGCGCCGCAAATAATGCATTTTTGTTTTAAGCTAAGATCGTAGAATTTTTGCATTTGAGTAACATAACAGTCACCACAGAGAGGGCCTTCTATCTGCCATTCATTTTTTGGTTTGTGTTTATGAGTGATCTGTTTTTTACAAATTGTACAGATTGCATATTTTTGTCCGAATAGGCCCACACCATAAAATAAATCCAATCTATTAAAAAAGATTGATAGTTAGGCAAGAATGAAAAAGAAGAACTTATCGATGTTTTTTATAGTTCATTTAGGGTTTCTTCGATAAGCTGGTCTACACCGAGCATTCCTTTTTGCTTTGCAATTTGCTCAATCTTACCATATTGTTCTGCAGTAAAACAGACAGGCATTGAACGATCTTTCATGTTTTTCTTAGAAATTTATGATTTTATATCTTTTTTGTTGATTTTCAGTGATCGTTTAGATCAAAAAATCTTGTTTTACTCTTTGAAAACATATTTGCGTTGACCACGCATTTCAGGGGTATTTTCCACCCCGACTAGGACAAACTCTTTTTTACTATCAAGAAGATTTTCACTTGGGCTTCTTTTATTTTCGTGAATCTCTTCATATTCTTCAAGTGAGACTTTTATTCTATTGCCTATTTCTAGCTCTAAATTCATGTCTTTTACGATTTCTTTATACCTTGGCATGACCACACCACTAAAAACCATCGCACTGCTACCACTTCCATACGAACCAAATCCGAACCTTTTTCCTTCAAGATCAGTTCCTTTTTGAAACTCAAACTCAAGACAGCTTCTAAATCCCATGTAGAGCGATGCAGTATACAAATTTCCAACTACTCTAGATGCAATCAATGAGCTTGCAAGTTTTGAATCATAGGCCTCTTGGAATTCATCAGTTTGTGTAAATCGTTTTGTAAACTCATGGTCTTTTGCCATGAATTCCTCATCTGCAAGAACAGATTCTATGGTGCCTCTTGGGTCTTTGGGGGCTGGTTCTTCCATTCCCATCTTTTCGATTATTCCTTTCCAGTACGGCATACTTCTCCATTCATGTCTTAACAGATAGGCAAGCGCTTTCTTGCCCATGTTGCTATATGGAAGATGCATGTTTATGAAATCGATATAATCCAAGAGTGTTTCGCCTTCCTTTAGTTTAATCAACCCTGTGGAGAGTGCTTTTTCTTTATACGCCATTAATGCCTTCTTTACTTGAATCATGTAAAGGAGGTTAGAATATTGGCCGTTGACAATTGGCGTTTCCTTCCCAAATGGTCTATAGAAATCATATTCATTTTTTATCGAAGTAGATGTTACCTTTGGATCAAAAGTCATAATTCTTGGCTCGTCATTTAGTAGCATTGCAACAGCACCTGCACCTTGAGTGTATTCCCCACTAGAACCAAGATCATATTTGGCAATGTCAGAAACAACTACAATTGCATGTTTTCCTTCAGCTTCGCCAGCTCTAATCCAGTTTGAATTATCATATAATGCATATGAACCACTAACACATGCAAATTTGCACTCAATTCCTCCACAATGTTCCAAGGAATCATTGCCGTAAACCTGCTCCAACATACCTATAACATAAGAGTTCATTGCTTTTGATTCGTCAAGTGAGGATTCAGTAGCTACGTAAAGCCTTCCAACATCCTTAGGGGCAATTTTGTTTCGCTCCAACAATCTCAAACATGCGTTTGCTGCCATGCATGCAGGATCTTGATTAGTATCTACAATAGCCATTTGAGAAACTCCTAGTCCACGTTGAAGCTTATCTGGATCCATGCCTCGAGCTTTTGCAAAATCTCGTGCATCTACAAATAACCTCGGAACGTAGATGGCTATGTCATCTATACCTGCAGCCAACAGCTAAACCTTCGGTGTAACAAATATAAGCATTTTGAGAGTCAAATTTGATCTCATAAAACAGTATTTTTTATTTAGTTTTTTGATAAAACACGCGAGAAATACCTCAAGATTGCAGTTTAGACTTGAAAATCTCATCAAATACGTCATATGGTTGAGCTCCAACCACCTTCGTAACAGAATTATCAGGCCCAATTATGAAAAAATCAGGCGTGCCTGTAAGACCAAGGTTATTAGCGTCAGAGACACTGCTACGAACAACTGCGGCATACTTTGTCTGAGTCATGCATTGATTAAACTGGTCTTGGTTTAGATCCAATTGTTTTGCAAACTGGGACACGTTTGTAGGAGAAGCCCAACCAGTGTTCTCGCCTGACCAGTTATTATACAACATATCGTGATACTCCCAAAACTTGCCTTGCTCTTGGGCACAATGTGCTGCATTTGCAGCAGTGACAGAGTCCTGGCCTATTATAGTAAAATCTTTGAAGTACATCTTGACCTTGCCTGTATCGACATAATTCTTTACTATGTCTGATTCAGTGTTATGAAAAAAATTATTACAGTAAAAACATTGGTAATCTCCAAACTCTATCATTGTTATTGGAGCGTTTTCGGAGCCCAGCACAGGAGATGCATTACCTGTGATAGTATCAAGACCTATCTTTTGGCTTGAGTTCTGTAGATTTTGAGGAGTAGCAATATCTGGAGATGTTTTCATTATACCTTGTCCATAAATTAGAAAAACTACAATCACAACAGCTGCGATACCAACACCAATTCCAATGGATGGTAGATGTATCTTCAATAATTCTATCAGAATTTTGAGTCTATTTAGTTCTTATCAAGGGTATCTAAATAAGAGGGAATCATCTAACAAAAAAATATGAAGCGTGTTTTTGTAAATGGATATGGATCAATAGGAAGTAGAATAGCACAATTCATAGCAGATGATCAGGACATAGAAGTAGCAGGCATAGGAAAACACTCTCCTGATGAAAAGGTTACAGATGCAATATCAAGAGGTTTCAAGGTCTACGTCCCAAAAAACAAGGTTGCTAGTTTTAAGAATTTTAATATTTCAGGAACTATAGAAGATATAATCTCAGATTGTGATCTTGTAATAGATGCATCTCCGGGAGGGGCAGGATATGCAAACAAGAAAACACTCTATGAGCCAAAAAATACACGAGCTATCTTTCAAGGAGGGGAGAAAATCACAGGAGAAGAATCAGTAGCACAACTCATCTTCAACTCTAGAGTGAATTATGAGAAAACATTTGACAGACAATTTGTGATGCAAGGAAGCTGTAATGTCACAGGTATGGGAAGAATCATTCAACCCCTCAAAGAAAAATATGGTAAAAAAATAAAGAGACTTGATGCAATATTAATTCGAAGATGGGCCGATTTGGAAGATTCGAAGACAGAAGTAAAAGACTCTATCGAATGGAGCCACAAGCCACATCATGACGAAGATGTAAAAAGCTACATGGGGGCAGACACGCCTTTGTTCATACGTGCTTTCAAAGTTCCCACTAGGCAGATGCATGTACATTCAATGGACATACGATTTGATGGTTCTGCACCTAATGCGGCAGAGATAATCAGTATTTACAAAAACGAATACGGTGTAGCTACATTGTATAGTGCAAAAGGAACAAAAGACATTAGAGATTATGCTGAATCAATCAAGTTTAGTTTCAAAGACACTAACATGATCCACTTACATGCTGATCTTATCGAGGTACAAGACGATGTTGTAAAATTGACATATTCTGACGATCAGACCGGAATAGTAGTACCAGAAAATCACCTACTCATGCAAGCTATGTTGTTTAAAAGAAAGAAAGAAGATGCGTTCAGACATACCGAAGAATTATTTCACATGGCAGAGAAAAAAAGGATGCTTGAAGAGCATTTCAGACGCCAATAGACAATATCGTTTAAAAAGAGCGAAATGTACGTTATTATCGATTAGATTCTAAATTGGGGTCTACAGAAAAAAACAAAGAACTCAGACATCATGATGTTTTAAACAAAGCTCAACTTGCTGCAAAACAGTCTGTTATTACACTTGCTGCAATAGGAGTGGCCGAGTTAGTTGTAACTATATTTACAGGAAGTATCACCCTCACAGCAGACGGGTTAGACTCACTTGCTGACTCTATGATATCTTTCATAGTTTGGTTTGGGATTAGCATGACTAGAAAACCGAAGAGCACCCTGTTTCCTTTTGGGTATCGTAAGGTGGAGGTACTTGCTGCCTTTACTGCAGCCATAATAATTGTAGTCTTGGGAGCACTCATCACGTATAGGGCAGTTGGAACATTATTCAATCATGTTGAAACTCACTTTCCAGAGATAACAATGGTCACACTTGTCATAGCGGGAGGCCTTTCATTGCATCGTGCATTTTTGATAAGAAAAGTTGCCATGGAGTCAAATCTAATATCTCTCAAACTTGATGCTAAAAATTCAATCAAAGACGGCACTGCATCTTTTGTTGGATTTGCTAGTGTGTTTGTTGGCACTTACACTAGTTTTAAGTTCATGGATGCAATCGGTGGCATAATAATTGCAGGCTACATATTTTTAATGGCCTATACAGCAATTCGTGAATCTACACTTGTCTTAGTGGATGCAGTAGACAACCCACAGATGATAGAAGATATAAAAAATCTCATACTCACGAGATTTAAAATCAAAACAAAAGATGTATTTCTAAGACCTACAGGCAGCGAGTTTAATGCAGAAATACATATCCTGCTACCAGACGAAACAAGGCTTGATGAAACAAGTAGGATTGTCAAGACTATGATATCAGTTGTAAAAAACGAGATGGGTCTAATTAGAGTCATCATAATTCCAGAACCAGAACACGACTAGGATCTGGGCGGAATTGCAAATCTATTCTGCGAGTTCTTGTGATAGTCTACAGGTATGCTTGAGTCCTTTTGTCTACCAGTCAAAATTCCTATCACAGTATCATCTTTTTTAATAACTTCTTCATGCATCAATTTTTTTATCCCTGCAGGAACTGCACCTGAGGCCATCTCACAATCAAATCCATTTAGGCCAACCAAAGCCATTCCATCTAGCATTTCGCTATCAGAGACTTGAGTGACTATACCATCAGTAAATTCTAGCGCTCTGATTCCCTTTAGGATGTTAGCTGGTTTTGCAATTTGAATTGCAGTTGCTTTTGTTTTTGGCCTTATTCCTTTTTCATCCATGAACTCATAATATTTTTTTATTAAATTTGTATCTGGTTTTCCCTTATTCCATCTTAATTCAGATTCTTCAAACTTGCCGTTGTAAAGTGTGTAGAGCGTATTTGCACCCTCAGAATTAACTACTGCGATACGTGGTATTTTTTTTATCCATCCCCATTCATACAACTCCATCAAGCTTTTTCCACAACTAGATGTGTTGCCAAGTGCACCACCTGGATACACAATCCAATCTGGAGCATTCCAGTCAAGCGATTCTAATGCTCTAAAAACTATTGTCTTTTGTCCCTCGATTCTAAAAGGATTTACTGAATTAACGGTGTACCCTCCCACCTCACCTGCTCGTTTAAGCGAAGTTGAAAGTGCATCGTCAAAGTTTCCTTGAATTTCAATCACTTGGGCACCAAACTGAAAAGCTTGACCTAGTTTTCCTGGAGCAACTTCACCTGCAGGAATGTATACATCGCACTCCATGTTCTCATTTGCAGCATACATTGCAGCTGATGCGGAGGTATTGCCAGTGGAAGCACAAATTATTTTCTTTATGTTGACAAGTTTTGCATGAGTTACAGCTGTTGTCATACCATTATCTTTGAAAGATCCGCTAGGGTTGTATCCTTCTGGTTGAAGCCACATGTCTTTCACACCTACATAATCAGAAACTTTTGACATGTGATAGGGTTTTGACAATCTTCCTTCTGCACCATCCAAAGATACCAAATATTTTGAACATTCATCTGCACTTTCAGTATCAATCTGACAGAAATTCAGCAGTTCTCGAAATCTCCAAACTCCGCTTTCATTAAATATGTTATTTGCATGATTTCTTCGTTTATAGAAAACTTCTTTTAGCGAAGAAGGCGGTTTTGATTTGTATTTAACATCAAGTAGATGACCACGTTCACATTCTATACGAATATCAGTAATCAAGTATTCCAAACCGCAGGCTGGATCAATACATTTTTGAAACGCTTCAGTACGCATTATAAAAAATTTAGATGGTACTTATTTAAAGTTACAGAACTTGAACTATCAACCAATCGACCATGTATTTGTAGAACTTGGTTCAAGACGATAAACAGCAAACACAGGCATATCTACAACATAAATGTCATATCAACAAACACCCAGCAATGAAAATAACCACTATATCTTATGGCATAGCCATAATTGTGATCTCATCTATAATGTATTATCTCACAAGACCTGGAATTGAGAATTGCGATTCAATGACAGGAATTGTTTCTACGTATACTTCACAGGATTATGCAGTAGGTTGTCAGATTCTAACAAGCATACAAACTTGTACCATCATTATTGGAATTGCAGGGATTGGGATTGCTGTATTTGGAATATTACGAAGATCAAAAATTAAATGATTATACTTTTGGGCCAGAGCGCATGTGAAAGTTTACACAACACTTGCATTCTTTTAAAATACAGTCTTCTTCAGATACGTGACCACAGATACCACATTCACAGTGAGTTGCCATATATATTTTCTGAGTATTTATGACATTTAACCAATATGAGGGTTGTTTTCTGATTAGACACTCAACTTGTATTGTTTATTTTTTTGATTTTTTAGGTTTTAGTATCTTAGTTTTTTCACTTTTTGCCTTTTCCTCGGCAGCATGTTTTGCTTTTGCTTCTTCAGTCTCCTTGCTTTTTTCGTCTACTGCTTTCATTACAGCTTGAATTAGAGCGTCTAGATCACTATCAGAAACTGCTGGCTCCACAGCACTAGCTATTTGGTTTATAGTGTCAGATATGGCAGAGCTTACTTCTTCAAAGCTTTCTGGATCCTCATAAGCTGCATTATAGAGTGCCTTGAGCCTTCGTACATCCGAAAGTAGTTGATCAGTTAGTGTTAAACGATATTTTTTACCACTCAGTGTTATTTCTTGAATTATCATGAATGGACTCTTCGTCCTACTTTCATAAAGTTTTCTGTAAAAAGCAACTTAAAACGGTAGATCTCAAAAGCCAGGCGAAAATTGGTAAGACGTAGGCAGGGTTTGGGGTTTTACTCCATAAACAACCGTGATTTCATCATGCGATTTTATTTCAATAGTATTTAGACTAGAAGCTACTTGCTGACCATTTATGTAAATTATTGGCATCCCATGAGGAGGAAGATTACTACCGGTAGCCTCCCAAATATCAAATAATTGTCCTAATGTAAAGTTGTCATTCATTGGAGCCTCGATGTTTATGGTTCCAGTATTATCTGTAGTATGAATCCAATATGAACAAGTACCATTTACAATCCCAATTTTTTCTGGAACAAAATATGATTTTCCATCAACAAACACATCCAAATGTGCGTTTATGTGAAAATTGGAGGATGTTACATTATCACATTGGATTCCATCCACTATTGCAGCTTGACCAGAATTTGCTGGAGTGTTATTGAGTCCATGAAAAATAACTACTAATGTAGATACTACTGTAACTATTATCACTATTGAGATTATTGTATTTTTGTCCTTACGATGCTCTTTTTCAGAATTAATCTTTTCATTTTTTTTCTTTATTTTCTTGACCACATAGCATCTCCTCAGGTTTTGTTTTTGAACCTCACCTTATCTATTTAGCCTTAATCTTGAGGTTGAAAACACTATACAATAACCAGGTAAGCACGAATGATTCAAGCAGCCAAACTATGTGCTCATTATGTATTTACAGAACAGAATTTCTTAGACCCACCTTCCCACAAACAAGATAACCCAAGACTAAACCTGCCAATTAGCAATTCAACTGGAGGACTAATATTTTAGCACAATAAAGACAAACTAATATGAATAAAAAAGTCATTCAGAGTGCGCAACGGCTTTTCATGACAGGAGTGAGTTTTATCACCTCTTACGGTCCAAATGGACAAAATGTCATGGCAGCTGAATGGACCATGCAGATTTCATATGAGCCAATGTTGATTGCAGTGTTTATTCACGAAGGATCTAGCACATTAGAGAACATTAGAAAAACGAAACAATTTGGAATAAATGTTGCATCAGAAAAGCAAGCCACTCTTATCAGCATTGCCGGAGGATATTCAAGAAAAGAGATAGACAAACTAAGTATCAACAATTCATTTCAATTACTAAAATCAAAGAAAACGAAAATACCGTTAATTGCAAATTGTCTTATCAATGCAGAATGCGACCTCACCATGATCAAAAAAATAGGAGATCACATCATGGTAGTAGGCAAAGTTGTTTCAATAAGATATAATGACACAGAAAAACCCCTAGTGTATCACCGTAACAGATATTTCAGCATAGGTCCAAGCATAGAGCCTGCAAGAGACAAGATCATAATCAACAAGAACATTTTTGATTCTTTTCTTGTGCCAAATAAAAATAAATTCATATTAAAATGCGTTGGTGTATTGATACGAACAAAAAATAAGATACTAATTCTTGAAAATACAACACAAAAATCTGTTCTCAACATACCATACATTCAACCAAAAAAAGGCCAGAATAACAAAACAGCTCTGGAAAAATATCTTCAAAGCATCAAATTAGATATAACATTAAAAAATAAACCCACGCTAAAACGACTTATTGTAAAAAACAAAGATGGAATTCAAAGAATTAACTTTGTATTATTTGAGGGAAAACTAGAAAATAAATCTGGGTTTTTTTCCTGGCAAACAATTAAAACAGATTCATTTTTAAAATCTCTAACTAGATGACGATATAATCCAATGCCACCGCATCGCCTAATAATGATGCATGTCTAGTACTAAGGATATATCCATTTTTGATATCAGCTGTCTGCACCCACCTGTTTGTAGAACTATAATGCCGTTTTTCTTTCATCTCTCTTTCAATTTCTTGCAGATCAAACTCTCCTTCTTCAACTTGTTGTGTTTTAATGTGTTTTATTGTAACTAGAATCTTCTTGACTTTTACACGCACCCCAAATCTCCACACATGATCTGATGTATCATCTTGCACCTCTAGAAGTTTAAGCTTGATTTCTTTTGTTCCAAGAGCATCATGGCTTACTAGACTTCGCTCATCTACAAAATCTTCAAAACTCATAAGTCTGATTTTATACATTGTCATTAAAGAAGTTATTGTCCCTTGACCTCACCGTATTGCCCACACTATGTTCCTAGGTTCTTGTTAATGAATTATTTTTTACAGGAAATGGCATGTGGTAGTCTTTAAGCTCTAACTGTTTTCTTTTTCCATCTAAAAGTGCATATGTTATACCATCATAAGTACATACGAAATTAGTAACAGGATAAGATTCATCCCATATTTTGTAATATTCACGTAGTTCTCTGTGTTCGTATTTTCCTGTACCAATACGCTTCTTTGATGAAAATTTGAATGCAATTATCATTTTTCTTGTTTTGTATAATTCAAAAGTATGAATCCATTTCAAACACCGTAGGATCTGGTCATATGGAACATACAATGTTGTGCTTGTACCAGACTTGGCCTCAATGGTGTAGATGACGTTTTCCTTTGTGCTCACTGCCAATATGTCAGGCAATCCTACGCTTGGAGACCCCAATCGAAAGGCTTTCCAACCATCTATCGAATTGAATCTTTTAACCAGAGTATCCTCCCAATTATACCCGCGTTGCCTTCTTGTTCGTGCAATCCTCTGATTCTTAGATTTATACGATCTTTTGGGCTCTTTATTATCTGATTTTACCAATTTTTCGGTTCTTACAACTGACATGTTTAATCTAATTTGAAATACTAGTTGAACCCTTTGTTATAATATTAGTTGGTAATTATAGTAATACCAATAGCTAATTCTCTACATTTCCAAGGCAGAAAAAACCTCGCCTTAGGTTTAAATGCGTTATTATGGAAATAGGACACTATGGACTCTACAGAATCAATAACTACATACATGAAATACAAAAATTATGATGATCTTTTAAAAGTAATTTTATACTCATCGCAATCTGTACTTGGAGTAGTGCCTCTGATTTATCACATTAATTATAACAATCAAGACATAGTTTTTCTTCAAACTGGTACAGTTGGTGGATTAGTGATACACTACCTCATCAATAAGGATAAGCCTCCAAAGAAATTCATAGAACTGAAGAGACTAAGCGGAGAATTTAATTTTGTAGATAAGATAGGCAATGATGGAATGTCACTATATATCCCAATAATTGAATTAGAAAAATCAACCCTCAAATTTCCATAAATACATTATTTTTGTTATATCTGTTTAATTTTTCCAAGCACAAGACTTCAAATCAATCTTATGGCATTGACAATCACAAGGTATTGTCATACACTTAGTGTGTTCATGTGCTTTACACTCATAAGCAATAAACAACTATCTTTTTTCCTCCCTGAGAACTCGGAAATGAATGTGTACAAACAGATAACTTCCAATAACCATGAGAAGAATCCATGCAGCCATTAACACAGCATATTCTTGGGCAGAACCATCTACACTAGTATCATTTCTGAGGGTTTTTTCGATTGTATTCCAACTAATTTGATTTGTCGGCCAAAAACCAGAGCTGTTGTGATTCAGAAATGCAAAAAGTACTAAAATACCAATAAATGCACATCCTAAGCCGAGCTTACTGAATTCCCTGACTTTTTTACTCAAATTATGATAATCGCAACATAAAATCATATAATGAGATGTAAGTATCGACAAAAAACAGACACCTATCACGTGTTTTAGGACACTTAGTTGAGACTACTTTCTCGATTTGTCAATACAGGTACTATTTAAGGTTATTAAGGTTGCCAGGTTATTTCCGAATATGGGGATACCCGGAGGAATAGATAAAATTCGAAGCGATCATACCGGATTATTCTCTAGCACAAAACTAGGATATATTGCAGTTATCATTGCTGCAACACTAGAAGCTTTTCGTCAAATTCTTTCAAAGGCATTCCTAGTTCCAGATACTTTAGACATATCCAATCTTAATCCTATTACAATATCTTTTGTTATCTTCATTGTTAATGGTATTTTTTTTACCACTCTTGCAAGAAAAAACCATTCCATCTTACAAATTAAAAAGAAAGATCTGATTTTGCTAATTTTTATAGGTATTGCAGAAGGCTCTGCACTCATTACATATTTCTATGGTTTGCATGACTCTACAGCAATAAACGCCTCAGTTCTAAATAATGGCGAGATTTTGTTTTCACTATTAATTGCAATTATTGTTTTTCGTGAACGATTACAAAAAATGGAACGACTGCCATTTTCCATGATAACAGTTGGCATGATTGCATTACCAGTTGGATATGACATTTATAGCAATGGCTTGATGATGACTAAACTTGTACTAGGAGATATCCTTCTACTTACAGCAGGATTGTTTTGGGCACTTGATATTAACATGTCAAAGTATGTTAGCGAGAGAATAGGTTCTCAAAGAATCACCCAACTTGCCTCATTTATGGCAGCAGGCTTTGCCCTAGGCCTCATCTTGGCATTACAGATCAAATTAGACATAAACCCTCTTCAGATACCTCCTATTGCAATAATTGGTGTTGTCAGCATTGGTCTTTCTACAGCATTATTTGTTACAGGTCTTAAACTAATAGGCGCAGTTAGAACAATTTTGATTTATTCAATAAATTCTGCATTTGGAGTAGTCTTTTCTGTCATATTTCTACACGAAACAATTTCCATAACAAATGTAATTTCAGTATCCACCGCATTTGTGGGCTTGTATCTACTTAGAAATAGGCTAGTTGGAATAAAACAAAGTGCTACACATGAGATTAAGGAACATGATTAGTTTTAAGAGATTGTGTGATAACTGTGCCTCTCATGGATGCTGTACAGATTCAACCGTTCCTCTAGTTTTTTCTACTGACTTTGAGGCACTCAAATCTATTGGCAAGGCTCAAGACCTATACATACAAGAACTTGATATCAAAGGCAGAAAAGTCAAAGCTTTGAAAAAAAAACAAAACTCTTCTAATTGTGTTTTTTGGAATGAAGAAAAAAAATTATGTAGTATATATGAACAAAGACCATTTGATTGTAGAGCGTATCCTTTTGACATATTATTTGTAGAAGGTAAATTTCATTGGATAGTGTATTCTTGCAATCCTGATAGCAATTGGGAATGGAGTGAAAAATATCTGGAAAGATTAGAAAAAGATATGGAGATAAACAAAATCTTCGACGAGATCGCATCTTTTGCAGACAACACAGATTTGATCCTACCAGACGAATCAAAGAAAACACCCTATACTGTTTTGCGAGAAGTGAGGTTTCCAAAATTGCCAAAAATTGAGCAGCGTTAATTCATAGAATACCAATAATTAATCGGATAAAATTTGAATTCTTCAGAGAATGTTGGATGGTTGATAGGTTTTTTTATTTTCCTCTAGTTTTTCCAATCTTTCCAATCTCTTTAGTACAAAAAGGGCGGTTTCCTTTACATCTGGATTTGGATCGTTTGTAGCTCTTGCAAGCATCTCCTTAGTATCAAAAGCACGCATCAAGCCTAGCGACTCGATAGACTCATGTCGTGCTATAATGCTAGGATCTTTTAACGCAACATCGATCAGGTCTGGGATCTTTTCCCTCATGTTCCTAGCAGCAATTTGATAACAAGCTTCATGCTTGACAACCCCGTTTGCTTCATTTTTTAAAACCCATGCCATTAGATCAGATACTTTACCAAAGATAGGATCATCAGGTCCACTGATCTCAGCTATTTCACCTGCTAACCATACAGCATCCCATCTAAGAGATTCATCTGTTTCTTTCATTAGTATTCCTAGGCATTTATCTAATCGTTCACTGACTGGAAGACTCCTAAGATTACTTTCATCGATAATTAGCCTGCTCATTTCCCATATTTGGGAAATACAGATCGATAAATAAGCCTTGTCACATTTTTGAATGACATACAACTGCATTTTAAGCATATACTCACAAGAAATGCATGCCTGGATTCGACAGCCTTATTGGGAAATCCCTAGGAGATATTGTAAAAAATAATCTAGGTCAGAAAACAGTTGATAAAATAGAACAGAGACTCTTTGAAAAATATGGAATAAATCTTACTAACGCAACAGAAGATTTTCCCAAACTAGATTCTGTCTTAAGAGAATTTTTTGGCGATGGGGCAGAAGGCATAGAAAGACAGTTCTTACAGCACATGATGACAATAGAACGTGCTAAGAAGGAGGCTAAAGAATGGATTACTATTGAAGATCGGTATCTAGCCAAATTAATTTTAATGTCATTTGGTGATGACGATAAAAAAAACATAATAGATGCCGTACTTGACCAGCCCAAGATAATTTCAGATATTTTGGAGACCTGCAATATTCCTCAGACATCAGGCTATAGAAAAATCAACAAGTTGATCCAAGATGGATTTCTCGTAGTGAATGGACACGAATTTACGCAGGATGGTAAGAAAGTAAGCAAATATGCATCAATCTTTGAAAATATTAGAATCCAGATAGAAAAAAACAAAGTAATAGTGCAAGTTCAACTCACAAAAGAATCTATCAGCAACAGCATGATGATCCAGATGCTAAGGGGCGAAAAGCATCTTGTTACGGTGGAATAAAAAAGACTCAGAGACGCCAGAGGTTGTACCAGAACGACTTACAAGTAAAATAAATTATAAAATTTTAATTTCAATAGCTATACTAATCGTATCCTTTCAAGCATATCTTTACTACGCATTTCCAAAACCTGATGACGCATCAGGACTACTAGATATTGTATCCATTATCAATCCATCAATTGCAACAGTGTTTGGATTTTATGTGGCAAAACAATACAAAGGATCAAAAGTTTTTGGCAAAGCATATCTTGCTTTGGCATTAGCTCTTGCCATGAACGCAGGCGGAGAAATCATCTATGGAGTTTACGATACTTTGGGAATGGATACGACTTTTACCGCAGCTGACATTGTTTTTTATTCATTTTATCCACTAGTTCTAGTTCACCTCATCTCAAACATACGATTCTTCAAGCCAAAAATTGGGTATTTGACAAAAGCATGGGTAGTAGCTATTCCAATAGTGATTACATCAGTGTATAGTTACTTGTCCTATAGTAAAATTGGGCATCCTGATTTAACATTCTTTAGTGGTTTAACTTACGTAGTTTTGTCTTCTATTGTACTCTCAGGAACAATGTTGGGTGCAAGAATATTCAGACAGGGAGTGCTGGGGGTTGCATGGTTAGTTCTACTAATTGGAATCATACTTACTACCACAGGCGATATTTGGTATGGTTACTTGGATACATTTGATCAATACACTCTGACTCATCCAATGAACATGTGTTATTATGCCGGCTATCTAGTAATAGCATATGCACTCTACAAACATCAGAAAATTATTTAGAAACAGTTTTGATAAAATCAATTAATATGATTCTTTGATCTAGGCTGTGTCACATTATTTTGTTACTTAGCTATAGTTAATAATAAAATATATTTCCAATTTTGGCAGGACATATTTTTATGCTAATATAACTTAAGAAAAATATGTCAGTATTGACAGCAAACAAGCTTAATTCACAAACAAAACAAATGAACATAGACAAAATTCAGATCAGCAAAAAACCTGTAAGCCAGTTAACAGTTTCATCCATGATAAAAATAATGTTTGAAATCATTCAAGTGAAAAAAGTTCATGACATGAATGAAGCAACCAGAAGACAATTCCAAAGAATTGCAAAAGAAGTCATTTTGCTCTCTGAGCAGATCCAGTAGTTAAAGATAAGCAGTTTCACACGCCTAAATTATGCACAACAAAAGTGTGTAATTATATGATACATACAGATCTCTAAAGATACCGTTGTATTAATTACGCAATATGACGACTGTTACTAATTTTTCTGTGTTAGACTCATCGCTTGACTCAAAACCAAATGACTATGAGATGCTACTTGAAAAGCTCAAAAATGAGCTATCTAAATTTGGCCTTACATCCAATCAATCCAAGGTTTATCTATATCTTGAAAAATACGGCTCTAATACTGCTACACAAATAAGTAAAACTCTGAAAATTCCAAGAACTGAAACTTACTATCTTCTCACCAATTTACAAAATAAGGGAATTGTGTCTGCCACTTTTGAGCATCCTATTAGATTCTCAGCATTATCACTTGATAAGGCCATAGGAACTCTCATCAATGCAGAAAAAGAGCGAGTAAAAAATCTAGAGTCACAAGAAAAGAATTTAGTAGAGATCTGGAATACTATTCCCAGCTTCAAAATCAACAAAGAAGATACCAAGGATGGAAGATTTCAAATATTACAAGGCACGAATCAAATGACTGGAAAAATAAACTACTTGATTGATAATGCAAAAAAATCAATTCAGATTTTGGCATCAGAAAAAGACTTTATGAAATTTTATCATGCAGGGTTTCTTGAACGCATAAAAACATCGATTGTAGAACCACAATTCATTTCATCAAATTCAAAGAAAACAACCTATATTTTTGAAGGCAAGTTAAAAGACAAAGTAAAAAGAATGCCATTGAAAATCAAAGAAGATCTATGTTTTATCATAAAAGATGATGATGAACTACTTTTGTTTATGAAAAACCCAAGTGAGTCTCCCCAAAATATTCTTGCCATGTGGACTGATTCATTATCAATGGTATATACATTAAAATTATTATTCGCTTACATTTGGTCAAACTCTAGACATCCTTAGTAGAAATGGACACAAGACAGATCTGTAAAGAATTTTTGTTTCTTGATAAAATCTTTTCTGGCTGTGACAAACTAGGTGTTGACTAGATGAATATTGATAAAAAACAAGTGATGAAAGCGTTGACGTCATTTTATATTGAAAAGGTACTTTTAGACATAGGCAAGCCCATACTTGACAAAGTGTCCATTAAATTATACAAGGAATATCATTGTTATATTCCAGACTGTTATGAGCATCCAGATTATCTCAATAATGTGCTAAAATCTGTCTTTGGCAACTCCCATGTTGCTATATCACAATCAATCAAGATAGAATTAATGGAGCATCTTGAAGACAGTACAGTCCAAAGAATGGTCAATGTGATAGGGAATTAAAATTTGCATATTCATTATCCAAGAAATAGTGTACAGATATCATTACTTTATAGTATAATATTTGTAGGAGTACTCATAGTATTTGCAACATTTCTAGGAAAGGAGACTGTTAAGATAGTAACAGATATCGTGTATATTCCTGTAACTGCTGCGCAGGTTGCATTATCTGCTGGGTTATGTTTAAGATTCAGGCAGGCTGGTAATCATGGTAAAGCATGGTTATTTTTTCTTGGGTTTTCAATTTCATGGTTTATTGCAGAAACAATATGGTCAACATACGAACTAGTTTTCAAAATTAGTCCTTTTCCTTCATTGGCTGATGTATTTTTCATATCTGGGTATCCACTACTTTTTTGTTTTTTGATTTATTACCTAAGACCTGTTACACGCGCCATATCAAGGAGAATGATAATATCTGCAATTTTGATTTCTGTTGCCATATCTATTCCAAGTGTCTACATGGCATATGACTTTGATCCTAAAGTTAGTATGCTCGAGAATACGCTGGCGACAAGTTATCCTATAGCTGATGCAATATTATTAGTTCCAGCTCTAATTGGAGTTGCTTTATTTTTTAGAGGAGAGGTAAATTTCACATGGTCACTGATTTGTCTTGCTATTATTCTACAAACAATTGCAGATGCCGGTTTTCAGCTTACAACTTTTACTAATACGTATTATACAGGACATCCAGTAGACATAGTATTTTTGTGGAGTTATCTTTTGTTCTCATTTGGAGTATACGATCATATCAAGATCTTCAAGAAAGAAAAGATAGATAGCGAGTTTAAAGAATTAAGACGTTAAAACTGGTTCGAACACAAACCTTTCGATACCATCATAATCACATTTTACTAAAAACAGAGGTTGATTGATCTTCAAATTAGATGAATTCTGAATACTTCCCATTACTCTAATATTTTCTTCAAATTCTGCTATGCAAAAATACTCATTGTCTTTGCGTGAAAACTCGATAAGTCTTGCAAACCGTGAAACTGGTTTCCAAACAACATCACTAAAACAGTTATTACAAAAATCACTTGGTGGCCATACTAGCTTATCACATGTAGTACAATGACTACACAGAAAATTATTGTTCTTTAGTTCTTGTTCAAATTTGGTCATGATTCCAATATCATGACAGTTGAAGACGTTGCTGCAGCAGACATATTGTGAACTAGACCTACCTTTGCTCCATCCACTTGTCTTTTTTTAGCATTTCCTTGTAGCTGTTGACAAATTTCTACAGTCTGAGCAATACCTGTAGCGCCAAGTGGATGTCCTGCACCAATCAAACCACCACGAGGATTTATTCGTCTATCATGTGAGTCATATAGTTGGTGCACGTAAGAAGACCCCTGCCCCTTACTTACAAATCCAAGGTCTTCAAGCTCAATAATTTCACATATGCTAAAAGCATCATGTAATTCTGCAACATCTACATCAGTTGGTTTTCTACCAGACATCTGGTATGCATCAGAAGCAGAATAAGCAGTTGATTTCATAGATGTAAGATCATCATTCTTTGTAAAGCCAGCAGAAGTAGACTTTTGTCCTATTCCAGTTATCCAGACTGGCCTGTCTGTAAATTTTGTGGCGATATCACTTGAGGTAAGCAAAACTGCAGCAGAACCATCACACGACATTGAACAATCTAATAATCTCACATTCTCAGTCAGATTTTTTGATTCTGTAATTTCTTGTAAGGAGTATTCTCTATCAAAATAAGCATATGGGTTATCCAGTGCATTTCTGTGGTTCTTGGCTGAGACATAAGCAAGATCTTCTGATGTTGTACCAAATTTTCTCATATGTGCACTTGTAAACATTGATGACCAATAAATCGGATGTTTGTACTGTCCTCTAGATTTATCCCATTCCAATACAAGCCCAGGACTGTTAGTTTTTTCTGCACCTATTACTAGGGCAGTCTTTGCAAGACCTGATAAAATATATGAATATGCAGATACAATGCAGTTAGTTCCAGAATTGCACAGGCTTTCTATCGAATGTGCAATTTTAGGTGATATTCCACATAATTCTGATACAATGTTTGCCAAGTATTTGTCATTTGCATTTGTCGATATTAATACTACATCAATGTCTTTTTGTTCTAGGTTCTCAGTTTTTTCAAAAATTTGTTTTACAGAAGAAACCATAAGTGTTTCAAGGGATAGATCATTTTTGGTAAATCTGGTGAGACCACCAGAAGCAACAGCTACTTGTCTCAACTCATCTCACTTGCCAATGCAGACACAAGTAACTCAAACGATTTGGACACATCCCCAATTGGATTAAATTGAATTATTGGTAAATTTATACCTGTATTTGTAAATTTTTTT
The DNA here is from genome assembly GCA_028867755.1 of Nitrososphaerota archaeon. GTDB lineage: Archaea > Thermoproteota > Nitrososphaeria > Nitrososphaerales > Nitrosopumilaceae > Nitrosotalea. The sequence goes on along the minus strand of JAGWFT010000001.1, from coordinate 1,017,496 downwards.
AATTTTATTACAATATCTTTTGGAGTTCCACTTATTGCAAGAGCATCAACCATTGAATCTGATACCAAAGCGTGATTGTTCTGAAGCCCAGTTTTTTCATATTCTTCAAAAATATTGTCAGTTTCATTTTTAAAGCCATTTTTTGCCAAAAATTCTCGATAAATTTTACCCACTGAGACATAAAACGCTATTGTCTTTTTTGCTCGTAGCATTGCCTCTTCTGCATCTTCAGAAACACATGTTATTAGCTGACAGGCAACATCAATTTTCTTTTTTTGTTGCATTTTTTTTATGGTTGCCTGAAGCTCATTTAATGGCCTCAAATAAAATATAGCGCCATCTGCCATATCCCATGTCAGCTCAACCATTTTTTGATTTATTGCTGCAAGATATATTGGAATATGATTTCGTACAGGATGCATTAAGAGTGTAAAATTTCTCAACTGAAATATTTTACCATCATAATTAACTTTACTTCCTGAAATTATAAGACGTATAATTTTGACATATTCTTTCATTCGTTCAATGGGATTTGTAAAATATAGTCCGTGCCATTCGTTTACAATTGGCTGACTACTAGTACCAAGTCCTAAAATGAATCTACCTGCTGTAATAGTATCAAGTGTGACCGCAGACATGGCGACAAGTGCTGGAGTCCTCGAATAGATATTCATTATGGATGAGCCAATTTTTGGTTTTTTTGCAAGCTGTGACACTGTAGAAATCATCGAACTGCATTCCATGCCCCATGTTTCTGGAATCCAAATGGAGTCAGGAGAATAAGCAGAAAGAGTTTTGGAGCATTCCAATATTTCATTAATAGAGAGTAATGAGCCTAGGCTAAACCCAATTCTCACACATATCACTTTGACAAAAATCTTTCATATCGCATGGATTTCATTTCCATCACACAATCTTCAATATCTTTATGGGAATCAATAGAACGCCACAAAACATTATTGAACTTTATAGCATAAAGATTTCCAATACTTGCAAATTTTGGAAAAGTGGTATTCTCAATATTGCCACAAGTTGGCAATGATTTTATGATCTCAGAGTTCAAATGATAAACACCAGCATTCATCCAATAGCTGAGTGCTTTTGGTTTTTCTTCAAACCTTTCAACCTTGTCTTTGGTAAGGTGTACTAGGCCAAATGCACTACGTAGAGGAATCACGGCAATTGAGTTTTTTCTTGCTCTTAATTTGTTGAGATCAATATCTGTAATAACGTCCCCATTTATGACAAAAAAACTCTCTTCATCAGCGATGTATTTACGTGCATTTTTTATTGCACCGCCAGTACCTAAAGGGGTTTTTTCAATTGAATAGCTAACCCTCACACCTAGATTTTTTTTTGACAAATAATCAATTATTTGTTCATTACGATAGCCTGCACAGACAACTATTTCTTTGATTCCAAATTTTTTAAAATATCTGGCTTGCCATTCAATTATAGGTATACTATCAATCGGCACTAATGGCTTAGGCAGATAATCTGTTATTGGTCTGAGTCTTTTTCCAAGACCTCCAGAAAGAATAAGTGCTTTCACACACATCCCACATAATATTTTCAATTAAAAGATTTGGTAATAGGCATTAAAAAGAGTCCATCACACAAAGCATGATTCTAGGATAACATCAGTGGATACTTTTAATCAAATTGACGATAACATCACCATAAATTATCTGAATCGCAAATCCGCCAGATATGTAAAGGATATACGGTATTGCAGGGGTAATCCATGTCGTGGATGCATTACAAAACTGTGTCTTTTCTGCATGCCTAAATCCAAAATCAAGCCTTTTTTGGTTTCCTTCAATCCTTTCCATTGAAAATCCATATTTTGTGTTCTTTGCCCTATGACCAACAAAAAGTGCCACAAGTTTAGTTAATCTTGTCTCATCTATGCCATTAAAGATATCTTCTCTTTTTGCCATGGCAACTAGATTTCGACTGAGATTTACAAATAGCGGAACAATAGAGATTATTGCAGCATTAGTGAGTGTTGTAAATGGAGTTATCTCAGAGCTTTGTATTGATGCCATGGGGACCAAGGCGCCAAGAACTATAAGACAAAAAGCATCAGCCCCCCCAAAAATACCAAGACGCCATATGAAAAGCGCGATAGGAACTATTATCATCGACAAACCTAATGTCTTGATTGTCAACCAGAAATTATCACTGAAAAAGACAAATACACACGCAATGGCTCCAAATCCAATCCATACAATATCATTTATCTCCCTTTTTCGTATGTCTAAAAAAGATGCAATTCCAAGCATACCCAAAGCTGTGATAATTCTCACAGTGTTAAGATCCAAATTTTCAATTAACATACTACACTAGATCCTTGTTCCATTTCCAAAATTGGTAGACAAATCTTATATTTTGGAAACCATGAAATTCTCTCATGAGATTTTTCTCGTCTTTTCATGACCCTAAAACTAAGTGGTATACACTTTACTATTTGATAGTACTTGTAGCTGCTACTGTCGTTGTGATTTCTACTACACTTCAACTCTTTCACCAAAATCTTTTGCAAAGTATTTTGACTTTCTTTGAAGGATTCTTCTCGCTGTTTATGCTAAGCAGAAATGAACAAGTAGGCAAGTCATTTGTATCGCATTTATCCAATGTCATAACCTTCATAAAATCATAAATTATCGTTGGCCAGAGTCCATCATTCTTTCTTTTATTTCTGAAAATCTATCTGTAATGTTGATTTTTTCGGTAATTCCATCTAGCATTTGTTTCTTTTTTAAAACTACAAATGCAGCAGCTGCTGCACCTGGAATAATAAACAAAAGAGGACTAACACCCATTACTGTAAAACCAGATGACTGTGAATTAGATTGCCCAGATTGGCCTGTTGAGATGAGAGGCTGCAATGGCGGATTGATACTGACTTGCTTATCGACTGTAACAGTTTGATATGGTCCTCCTCCAACGCCTGCCTCTATACTAACTGTACTAGGATCGTTTGTGATTAACGAGATGGTTGCTTTACCTTCTTTGTCTGTAATGGTATCGGCGTTCTTTGTTGTTGCACCTGTTACCGACCAATCCACATTAAGACCTGCAAGAGGTAATTGATTGTAGGTAGCTGTCACAGTGGCTGTAAGTGGAGAATTATTGTCCGCGTGATCAGCCGAGTCGATGCTTATTACTGGTGCATAGCTTGTAACTGGCACATCAAATTTTGATAGAGGTATTTCATCTGCAAGTACTGCAATCTCTGCAGTGCCAGACGAATTGGAGTGAGCATCAAGTGTTGCATAATAGGTACCTTTCTTTATCTGCACATTATCTGGCACATCAAGTACAGACGGATCACTTGAAACTAGTTTGATATCAGTATCTTTGTCAGCCAGTATTGGGAGTTGTTTATCATCCAACAACTCGATTGAAAACAATAAATTACTATTTGAAAAAATTTGATCTGGATAACCAAGTACAATACCATTTGGTTTTGATGATGCCCCTGTCACAATGAAATTGGATGAGTAATCTGGTGTTGTGATTGCAATATTTTGGGGGCCGCCTTCAAGCAATGTTTCGTCGGTAAGAAATATCGGATCACCTTTTGTAACGGTCAATTGTATAGGCGAGATTGTTTCTTGTGGAGAGATCAAGGCAGTAAAATCGTTCTTAAATGTGCCGAGAGCGCCATTATTTGTAGCGTAAATCGCCAGTGGGAATTGCGTATTTGGCAAAACAGTTGGAAGTAATGAATCAGCCACCAAACCTGATGTCACCTGAGAGGGAGATGCCATGACTGGCATTACCTGCTGAGGACTGTCTGAAACAACATTTAGTGTTACTGGATTGGCAGCATTGCCAATTTGAGCAAAGACAAGGGCAGATTGAGACCCATACCCCATTTCCACGCCTGGTACAGAAACTGTAGACACATCAGACGAATCCATTCTAAATGATAGATCTGATTTTGCAAGCACTGGATAACCTGATGAGTCTTTCAAAGCTAAAACTCCAATTAACTCTGTGTTGCCTGTTGTAAGAATTGGAAGAGGGTAAAAGCATGGTGTCTTGTCATCCATAACAAAATTTTGTGCGACAGCAGCAATTTGTACTTGTGACTCTGAGGTTGAAATTGGATTTGATGTACAAATTGAGGCCAATGTGCTACTTGCAGTTGTTGTACCAGTTGCAGTTGTCGTACCGCTGGTTGTTGTACCACTAGTAGATGTCGTACTAGTGGTAGTTGTTGTACCACTAGTAGATGTCGTACTAGTGGTAGTTGTTGTACCACTAGTAGATGTTCCACCACCAGGCACTGTTGTGCCAGTAGTAGCTGTAGTACTAGTTGTAACTGTTGTACTAGCAGGAATTGTACTAATTACGTAACCTTTAGCTGAAATATTTACATTATACGTTGCATTCACACCAGCAGTAAATTCAACAGGAACATATCCCCAGTAAGAGCCCTTTTGTATAACAAAACCATCGTTTACCTGCACAGATGGACTTTGACCGCTTGTGTTAACTGATGTTGTGTCTACAGGATTTACGACACTAACTGATACATGAATATCATTTTTTGCTATAACTGGATTTCCTGCAGAGTCATGTAATTGGACTATTACATACGACACTGCATCTTTATTGACATTAACTATTGGCGGATATGCGTAAACTTGGAGTGTGTACGGTACAGCCTCATTATTAATCGTGACTGATGCTGATACAGGCTGCATTGAAGGTGCAGATGCATATATTTGAACACTGCCAGGCTTTGCTATGGCAAATTTTTCCATGGCAAAGTATGAACCTTGTTTTATCATCATTTGATCATCGGCCAGTCCTGCAATGCTACTATCTGATACACTTAGTTTTATTGGAGTATCAACAGATGCAGGAGTCGGAACCCCATCAGCGTTGACGGTTTCTACAGAAATATAACCAGTATTTGGTCCTGACGTTGAAAAAGTTTTCGGAGTTGCTTTGATTAAAAGATTCGTGGCTCCTTTAGAATCTGGATAGATGGTAACTGGCAACTCTAGAGAGGCAAAACCTGATGCTGCCATGTTAATTGTTGCCTGACCTGAGTTCAATGCCTTAATCTTTACATTAAAAATATCATGAGAGACATCTTTTCCTACATCTAGAATCCGCACTATTGAAGAATCAGATGATGTAGCTACCATACTGCTAATTGTGCTACCAAAACTTTTTGGGTAGACCTGAATTATACCATCAGTGTTTGCAATTATTTTATTTGGTATTAGTGTAGTATCAAGCTGGTTACCATTGTCAGCAAATACATAATGTGGAAGAATTGCCAAAACAATTAGCGAGGCTACTGCTATGTATCTCAAATTATTCATATGTATCTTCAAAGATGATATAAGAGGCGGTATGACTTTTTTCGTGACATACTCATTAGGATGGTTGGAGAATAGAGCCTATGTTTATCACATGGAGTTGGATCATTCCTATAGCAACCATGCTAATTATAGTAAGTAGCATCGAATACATGAACCCTCCAGAATAGGCACCCTTTGTTATTTTTCCGATGAAAAGTCCAGCTAACCATGCTTGTACAATTACAGCAATAGAAACAACATCAAGTAAGGAATTTGGCATGCTAGATGTTTGTGCATTATCGTTGTGGACTAGATTTTTTTCTTTATCAATGTCTGCAAAAGAGTCTATTGTTAACAGAGTGGTAAATCCAGTAATTACAATTACCATAAAACCAACTATCACGTATGGCTGAAGCATATCACGCTTGGTTTTTGAAATGTCGTGGATCTTTTCACTAGCATCAGCTAATGAATCAAGTGTATTGACATTACCCCCACCAGAAGAGATGATTTCAAACAATATTCTAAAAGTAATTAATACTTGGAAATTCTTGACTTCTTTATGAAGTGTTTCAAAAATGTTAGATAATGGAATACCCCATTCAAGCTTGTTTGCTATGGTATTTGCAACAATGTTAAATGATCTGAAATCTTTTCTCTTGCAAGCATGTATGATACATTTTTCAGGTCCCATACCAGATTTTCTTGCCTCTGTGATATCTCGGAGAATTTGTGGCGTTGCAGCTTCTGCATGTAGATTTGCAACATAAATTTTTTTGAATTTAATTGCTAGCCATAAAGAACCAATCACCAAGGAACCACCCAAAATGTAAGCATTAGCATTCAAGTCTGAAAGCAGGTTGCTTGCAATCAGTACTAGTCCTACAAGAAAGGGAGGCAAAGTAGATTTTAATATCTTTTTTATCGCGATTTCTGGAATGTTTGAATAATTCATTTTTTGAACCATTTTCATAAATGCGATTGAAATTATAGGTGAAAAAATCAAAAGTGCATATGGTGGTTCTGGGTGACTTGCGCCGTTAGAACTTAGTGGATTTGAACCAATGGCCGCAACTAGAATAAACACGGACAAGACAACAATCTGCATCGTTAGCCAGCCATGCACAGTACCGCTTAGTTTCTCTACTGACTGTTTTTCTGTATTCTCAAGTCTATCATATGAGCTTGACATTTTGCTTTTTAGGTAATTGATTACATTTCCACCACTTTGAATAGCAGACACATAACCTCCAAGAAATTCTCCGAGAGCTCTAGAGGACGGCTTGTCTTTTGTCTGATTTAGTGCAGTGAGAGGATCTATTCCAAGCATATCAATACGTTTGAGGATCTTTATGGTTTCTCCATGAATTATTGGCAAAAGATTGATTTCTTTTATCTTTTGTAAAATAGTATACGGCCCCAGCCCGCTTGATGCAAGCAAGGATACAAGTGTTATGAAATATGGTAGTTCTCTTTCTATCTTTTTGTTTTGTTTCTTTTCATAATCCCCCTGGTCAAGTTTTTTTAAAGAAAGCAAAATCAATTAAACTCCTACTTCCATTTTCTGCATCAAAGATTCTGGGTCTCTATAGTATTTCCCAACTATTTCGGCTACTTTTTTATAATTGCGAATGTCATTTTCAAGCATCCACTTTAGAATCGAGATTCTTTGTTGGTGTTCTTTTAATAATTCCCTCATGTCACGCCCTGTTGACGCTACCATTCTTTTAAACAGGATACTCTCCTTGAGGTCATCATCAAAATAATCAGTCTTTGGGTTCCATGAAAAAGCAGCATGTGATGAATCAGAAGAAATAATTTCTGATACAACTATAGCTCGTCTGCTACTCTGACCTGTTGAATTTTCTTTTACTCTTTTAATCACTACAGCACAGTTCATCAATGAGATGTATGACGGAGGAATATCCATTGGTTTTTGTTGCAATCTCTTTATTGCAGATTCTAGACTATCTGCATGCATAGTGCACAAACCACCGTGACCTGTCGCCATGGCCTGAAACATGACATAAGCCTCAGAGCCTCTAATTTCACCCACTACAATATAGTCAGGCCTGTGTCTTACACCAGCTTTTATCAAGTCATACAAACCAATTTCACCTTCGCCTCCAAGGCCAAAACCACTTCTTGAAACAAGAGTAAACCAGTTTTCGTGATTTATGTTAATTTCAGCCACATCTTCAACTGAAAAAATTTTGTAATCGGGATGAACCAGACCAGTAATTGCATTAAGTATGGTTGTCTTACCGCTGCCTGTGGCGCCTATTATTATAAATGACATTTTTGACTCCACCAGCATCCACAGATAGGCGGCAACTGGGAGGCTCATTGTACCAAACTTGATTAAATCAATAACAGTGTAAGGGTCTTCCTTGAATTTTCTTATTGTAAAGCTTGTTCCCTTTGGAGTTACCTCTTTTTGATAAAGAACAGAGATTCTGTGGTTTCCTTGCAGTGCAAGATCAGAGATTGGAAATGCCGAGCTTATGTGTTTTCCAGCCCTGAAAACTATTCTTGAAACAAACGCGTTTAGAAGATCATTAGATGTGTATCGTATGTTAGTTGGAATGCTATCATAATTTCTATGCCAGATAAAAATAGGTTTTTCAGTTCCACTACAGCTAATATCTTCTATGCCAATATCATGCATCAAAGGATCTATGACACCAAAGCCATTGATGTCTCGCTTTAGATAGTACTTTACCTTCTCCATGCTAGCACTTGATTGGCCCAAAAACATTTTTTCATTTTCTTTTAGAATCATACTCAAGTGGTCATCAAAATTTTGGTTACTTTTTAGTTCTGTTGGCGACTCTAGGCTTTCTTCTATGAGTCTATACAATTTTTGAAAGATCAACGTTTCGTCTTGATTTAGTTTAGACTCGTCTACAAAATAGAGATATGAAGATTTTTCTTGGTTATACAAAATATTGGCATAACTAAACGGTGGTTGCAATTGATAGTTTTTAACCACCTCATATCCTGGAGGAATATGACTTTGATTTCCATCAATAATTTGACTTGTCAGAAAACTTTCAATTTCTTTGGTTTGGTTTGATCTCTCTTTCATTTGCTATCCTCCGAAAATAAAAAAGAAAAGAGTTTGGGCATTTTTTGGCCCTCTAGGATTGGCTTTGTACAGTAACCGATTGTGGTGCACCTACGCTACCAGCATATATTGCAACACTGCTGCTAGAGCCTCCATCAACTGTACTCAAGACTCCGGTAGGAACTTGGAAGTACACAATTGCTGAGCCTCCTGGCTTCAGTGAGATTGGGCCACTTGCTTGTGTGAAGCACAGTGTTGGATTTGTTGGATTTGCCGCAGAACCAAATTCATTGATGTAGAATGAGGTTGCACTTGCGGTAGGACAGTTTTGCTTAGCACCATAAGATTGCATCTCACCTGCTACAACACCACCGACCTGATTTGCAGTTGTTGCAGTTCCAGTATAGTTAAGCTGAGACTGGAAGTTTGCGGCAGTGACGTCATTTGGATTACTGTCATAGTACCAGTTTGCAAATGGTATTTGAGTACCACGAACACTAATCTGGTCTACAGACAATATCTTGTCTCCACTGTTTCGTATTTCTGCAGCACCCCACACGTAGGTTTTAGTCATTCCGGTAGTTGCATTTACCCACACGTGAGTACCTTGGGCGGCCAGACCCGATGATTGGGCGTTTGTCTGGAAAAGGCTTGTACCAAATAATACAACACCTGTTCCAAGAACTACTGATGCCACCAAGATAATCAGCGTAGTAAGCACGGCACTGATTGCCTTTCTGTTCTTTGTTTTTATGAACATACCTTATTACCAGAAATGGTAATGACAGTTTATCTGATCTAGTGTGTCTTTTACGGTTACATACCTGCAGAGGCAGTTCTGTAAGCAGTAATGAATTTGGCCACAAGTTGATTAAGATTTTTTCCTCTTGCACTGTTCCTAAAAGCACGAGTGGTTCCTTTTGACACGCCTATTGCTATCAGGGTTATTCCGGAAATTTCCATCTTTTTAACAGTCTTTGAGAAAGCAGCATGAATTTTCTCATATCCAGAAGGATTACCATCTGTTATGACAAAAATATATTTTTTTTCTCTAGGATTATCTGCTAATATCATACTTGATAATTCAAGCGCATCAGGCAACAATGACATACCTCCATGTTTTATAGAACCTATCCTTGCTTGAACTTCTTGATTGTATTTTTCTTTGAAATCCTTTAGAATTTGAAAACTATTGTCAAAGCTAAAAAGAGCCCATTCATCATATTTCCCTGTTAACTCGTTTGCAGATTCTGCCATGCACACAACAAATTCTTGAATTTTATCAAATAACAATCTCATGCTGCCACTTTTATCCACTAAAATCACCCATGCCTCCTCAGTTCTTCTTTGTTCATCTTGCTCAAAGATCTCAGTTGTCTGTCCTTGTGATGATATTGCTTGAATTGCCATTTGCATATCAATATAGCCCATTTGATCAGTTTTGGGAGAATCAACCAAATTAGGTAGTAACCGTAACTGTTGACGGATTTTTTTTAAGAGCGGCAAAATTCTTGATTTTATTTTGTGGTATTCTTGTAAATCACCTGTTGGCACCACAATTGAATCAAACTTGAGATTCTTGAGATATTTTTTGTATCTTTGGTATAACCTGTTTTTTGAATATTCATGCTCTTGCCACAATTCATCTAGTTTTGTTATCCGCACATTAAAAATTTCAGATGATAAGAGCCCAGGGGCCTTATCTTCAAATTTTATCAACCATGTAGATTTATGACGCTCATGATAAGGCCGTGGGAAAAAATCGAGTAAATTACGATTATGATATAGAAGATCTGCCATGGTGTCATGATCATTAGATGCCTTGCCATCTACCGCTCTAGCCTTTAAATAGCTACGAATCTTTTCTTCCTCTACTATTTCGTATGGGGTTTGCTTGCAAGCATTATTTGATCGTCTTCTTTCAAGATAATCGTCAAACTGTTTTTCAACCAAACACATGTTTTTCCAGATTTCTGCATCTGCACGTTCTATGTATCGGGCCACTCGAATATCCTCAATAAAGTCAATTACAAGCCAACTTGCATCTTCAGTCTTGTCTTTTTGCCATTCCTTGTATTTTTGATAATCAGATATAGCTACATGTGCTGCTAGATGATACAATGTGAACAAAAAAAGAATCCAAAGACTTTTCTTTCCATCTATGGTGTTTTCAAAAAGCATTCCTTCAAACGCGTATTTATCCCCAATAATTCTTGGCAATGGTAAAACAACATGAAGGTTAGAGCCAACCTCCAAAAGCGGATAAACTGTTTTTTTGGAAAGAACTAGGCCAACATCGTCTGGCATTGTGTGAGAAAAGTCATAAAACAGTCTGCAGACATACTCATAAAAATTCTCTTCGCTTCTCATAGGCTATCGGCATTTTTGTGAACTATCTTTCTTACAATCTCTTGAATTTCAGGATCATCGCTTGTAAGTGCAATTATAGTTTCTTCTCCTGCACTCTTCAAAGCTGTGCCATCTGATACCAGTTTTGCCCAGTTTATCAGGTCCCCAATAGACGGTCCATACGGAAGTTCGCCTCTTTTGTATCGTTCTCGTAGTTCTGCACCAATTCGTATTATTCTTTCTGCATTTTTTCTATCAATGCCAGTTTTTTTCTCTAGCAAATCAATTTCTTTCTCATCAATTTTATTTCCTACACTCATGTAATCAAAGTTCAGCCAGACACTCATGCGCCTCCTCATTGCAGCATTAATTGGTTTTGTTCCTGCAAATTCTGATGACACTGGATTCATGCTGATTATAAGAAAAGCATCATTGTGACGTTGTATGATTTCATTGTCTTTTTCAGTCAGTACCATGTGCCCACGCTGATCTAAGATAGGGTTAAGCCTGGTTGCAATATCTTGTTTCATCATATTGGCCTCATCAAGGTACAAAATTCCGCCATGCCTGCACCACAGTGTGATAAGGCCATCTATCCAGTTCTCTTTTCCAAGGCCTACATATCTACCAAAAAGATCAAAAACTGAGGTTTGCAGACCACAATTTATCTCCCACAAGGGTAGCCCAGCAAGCTCTGCCACAAAATATACAATGTGTGTCTTTCCAGTACCGCTAGGACCAATTAGGGCACATTGTTTGAAAAATGCCATTGCTCTTGCAATTCTTTCTACATACATCTCACCGTTGTCTATATACGGTGGAGTGTCTTTTGGAATAAGCTCTGATATTTCAGGCGAGAAAGTAAATTTGTTTGAGTCTAGATACTTTTTGACATCATAGTTTTTTGAAAGAGCGTGCGTATTTCGTTTTAGTTTTGATATTGTGATATTGAGATTGAAATTTTCATTTACAACTTTTGAAGCGTTTGTCTCTTTTACCCTATGACTGACCTCTTCTAAATTACTCACAAAATTGGTATTATGAAGAGTCGTTAATTGTATGATATGTATTATGGCGCTACAGACAGGGGCTTAAGTCTGGATCTATTCAATATACGGATCAAATGCATCCAAGTATAGAGATAACAGCGTTTACAGTAAACAAATTAAAAAATTTCCATGATGATTTCATCAAATATGACATTGATGTATCAGTAGATGAGATAGAAAACAACGAGTTTGGAATCAAATTAAAATACAAATTTACCTTGCTTTCAAACCCTACAAATACAAAATTATCCGTAGAAGGTATTGCCTCTCTTTGCGGGGATGATATCGAGATATCAAAACATCTTGAACCTGATCAAAAAAACATACCATTAATTGTAAATACGATATATCAAGAAATCTTTCCTTTAATTTATGTAGTCTCAAAGAGCGTGCAAATTCCATGCCCTGCCTACAAGCTATCACAGATATCGTCTGCACCTCAAGTAGAAACAAAACAAGAAGAAGCTTCCAAGATACCAGAGCCTGTAGAAGAGACAGTTACAACAGATATTGAAAATGACATTATTGCAGAACAAATGGCTGGAATCCAGCCTTTGCCAAAAGAGATCATAAGTGAGGCGAGTGTAAATTCAATCTAGCCACATACAGTACCACGCCAAGACAGAATAAATCAAAGAAAACATGTATGAAGTTTGTTAGAGCTCACAGGGGTCTTAGTAGTGTTATCACTACAGCAATATTGTTAACAAGTGTTGCCGTGTTGGGCAGCTCAATAGTTGCATGGTCAAATGGAAATCTCAAGACATTTGAAACTTCATTGATAAACACTTCATCAAATATGACCAACAAGATAAATGAAAATTTGAATATAGAAAACGTAGCATTTTGTACTAATTGTGGTTCAGCAAACTCAAAAAACATCATAAATGTGACGCTAACAAACACTGGCACAGTAGCTGCAAAGATAACTAGTATGCAGGTCAATAGTACGGCCATAAGCAGCTACCTATCCATGTCTACAGCCTTGCCTGCCACAATAAATCAGCAAGCATCGTATACCATATCAGCAAAACTTTCTGCCAATGCAGTCTGGAAGAGCAAGAGTGCAGACACTATTACCATTACAACTCAAAGAGGAACCACACTTACAACGCAGGCAGCCCCACCATGAAATCCCGAAGAGCGCTATCTACTGTGGTAGGAGCCGTGTTTGCCATAATTGCACTCACAAGTACAGTAACTTACATTACCTATAGCATGAATATTCTAAATGGATACAACCAATCAGTGTTGGGAAAAAATCAGCAGTTATTAGATACCAATAAAGAGAAATTTCAGATTTCTAACGTCGAGGTTTCAGGCTCTAAGCTTAACATAACTGTTGCAAACACTGGCACTCTTCCAATCAACTTTACAAAAATATGGGTTCAAAACATGTCAAAGACTGATTGGGTTTACAGCTATACACCAAGCAGCACGCTTGTAGTGCCTAGCAGTACACTAACTAACATAGGACAAAACATACCTGTTTACGTCAATCCTTCAAATCAATACAATATCAAACTGGTAACATCAAGAGGCAATGAACAACAGTTTACCATAAACTCGGCAGCTTCTGCACCCATATCCATACAACTTTTTACAACTCCAAATATTGTCCCAGATGGATTTAGCACAACAGTAATTTTAGCGGTAACAAACAACATGTCAAATAATGCAATAATGACAAATGTTACTCCTGTGTTGAATTTTATTTCAGGTGGAGCAACGCCCAGTTGTCCGCCAACTGCCGCACCGCCATCTTATACAACAATACAAAACGGTGAAACGGCACTTTTCCAATGGACATGCACCTTGTCAGGTGAGATTGGATCTTCAGAGGAATTCAACGCAACTATTCAGAACGCACATCAAGGAAATTATGCTCTCTCGGTTGTCAACATCTCCCAGGTTCCAAGCGCTACTCAGAGCCAAACGTCTCTTACCACAAGCGGACTTTCTGCAGTTAGTGTTGATGACAGCCAATTAATTTTACATCAGGAAACTACAGATGCCCTAAATGGATATGAAATGCATTCTGTAGCAGCTGACACTAGAGGAAAAATAATCCAGATGGATACTGCTGGAACGCAGAATTTCTACACCAACAATGACACCATAACAATTGACATGAATGCAGGAAAATGGAATGCTACGCTTCGATACTTGAGCAGCCCAGTTGCAACAACACTGCCCACAAACAACAACATGATGATTTATCATTTTGAGGATGGGCCGCTAGCAACTACTGCTGCCGAGTCTACAGGAAATGTTGATGCAGGCCACGCGCTTACTTTGGGTAGCAATAGTGCTAAACCAACGTGTACTTCTGCAAATGGACAGTATGGCTCTGGGGGGTGTTTTTTTAACGGTGCCAACTCACAATACATGGACGCCAGCATAAAAGGAGGCGTTAACGATATGGGTTCTACAGATTCCACATCTGGGTGGTTTAAGACCAGCTCGTCTGCAAGACAGGTAATATTTCGAATTGGTTCTAATGGTGATTCGCAGCCATTTTATGAGATAGGACTGGATAACGGCGCAAATGCAGGCAAATTATTATTCAGATATGCTGGCAAGTCAAATCTAAGCCCTGTCATAAGTTGTGAAACTCCTACTGCAAATGCCTACAATGATGGCAATTGGCATCATTTCATTGCTGTAAGATCATATGCTGGCAGTACAGATACGTGCACACTATATGTAGACGGAGTTCAAAAGGCAACCAATGGAGGGGTTTCATGTTCTAATTGTAACTCCCACCCTTCTAGTAAATGGTCTGTAGGTCGAGATGACAGCTCAAGCGGCATAAATTATTTTACAGGTTATCTAGATGACTTGATTCACTGGAACAGTGTTGCTTTGACAACATCACCTACAAACCAGATAGCTGATTTGTATAAAACAAACTACGGTACAGCAGCACACAAGATCAATTTTGTAATAAACATAGTAGATCAAAATGGTAATCTGGTATCTAATGGGAACCTTGCAACAAGCTCAAGCTTTGCAATGAATTTTGCAGATTCATTTGGTGCCTATTCTAATCCAAGCAATACATGGGGGCAATACAATTACTCTATCGCATTACCACAGGTTACACTCACAGCAAACCAGAGGTTGCAGCTTCAGATGACCTTTGTCAGTCAACTCAATAATGGACAGCTCCCAATGAAGCTAGAAATTGACAACTCGGCAATCACAGGACAGTCAAACTCAATGCTTCAAGTTCCACATCCAGATACACCATTTCCTGCATACTATACTTATCAGCACGGCCAAGACGGAAATGTCTACGTTTACAACCCTGGGCCTAATGCTGCATGGCTTACAGACAATACTAGAGTGACATTTGAAACCATTGATGCGAGCCAGGCATATGGGTCGGTGAACTGTGGATTTGGCGGAAACCCTCATGAACAACTAACAGATAGTTCGATTTTTACTGTTGGCTCTACGCTATCTGTTTGTTTTAGCCCTCCAGCATTAACTCCTTCACAGAACGCAAACGGAGACATTACTCCTGGACGCTATAGAATGTACGCGTTTCTAAGTGGATATGACCAAAAGGGCGAGCCATTCTTTGTGACCCAGTATATTGGCGTGGTAAGGGTAACGTAATATTTTGGGCAACACAAAAATTCAGTTCTCTGTTGTAACTTTAACTTACATACACATATTCTTTATATAAAAAAGCCATTTTTTGGGTAATGCCCTCAGAAGCAAACGCAAGTGATGAAAATTTAGCAGCAGCAGTAAAGGCCATGGAGGACCTAGTAGACGAAGCTGTTCAGGTATATGAAATAGACAAGGAAAAAGTAAACATCATAGACGACTTGTACAACTCTTTGAAAATAATTACTTCATATCTTTCATTTTCTGTTGACTTGCATCCACAACTTTTAAGCTTACCAGAAGACTTTCGCATTGTCTTGACTCCAAACTTGGATTTACTAATCATCAAACCAAACTACAAGTCTGAAACAAAGAGGTTTGATCATCTCACACTGGACGAAACTGCTAATGTCCTGAAATATTCAATACCTGCCATCATCTCCATGGCAAGAACTGACAGAGAAATAAAGAACAAAAAGATATCTTTCTTAAAGGAAGGCGCCAAGAAGCTAAAACGAATACCAAGCTCAAGCTCAGATGATGCAATAACAATGGATACGTCAGCAGCCCAGATAGGAAAAGTTTGAGCCAGATGACACAAGAAAAAATCAAGTCGTTTAGAACTATAACCGAATTACAGCAGATGCTAGATAGCAACATAGGGCAATTAAAGAACCGATCAGGCGAGCTATCAGGATTAATCGGGGAAAAACTTCGCGCAACTGATTCTACAAATTCAGCTGAATTGCAAGATATGCGACAAAAAATAGAAGGTGTCACAAACGACCCAAAAAAGAAAAAAAGCGTCAAGAAAAAAGATCAAAAAAATAACTGGTACAATCTTGATTCAATATCAATATTTGACGGAATCGGGTTAAAAGGGGAACTGGAATTATACTTTAAAGCAGCAGAGCAGGTAAAATCAGAGTTAGACCGAGCCACCAAGATAAAACAGGCAGTTGATGACCTAGTTGCCAGAGGCCTTAAAAAAGACTTAGGATGTGTTTTTCTTACAACCCACGAGTTACCTGCAGAGATTGCATTTACGCAGACAGCCCAGTCTAGAGCCAAATTCTCGTTCAAATCGATCTTTGATGTTCCAATAGATGAAATAAATATTATATAAATTCATGAACAAAATTAAAATAAATTACTATATGAGATGTAAAACCATCATATTTAATAAAATGTATACACATAAAAGGGCAACAAATGACCAAAGTCGATCAGTGTTTGACGTGCCCCCAATACATCAGACCAAGATACAAGGTGAAGAACAATGAGAGATGAGGAGACGCAAATCACAATATTTGACTCTGTCTCAGATTCAAAATTATATGAACACAAGTTATCAGTTGACAAGCTAAAAGATGAGCTTGCCAAGTATGGGCTCACGCCAAATCAATGCAAAGTCTACATATTTCTTGGCAAGTATGGCTCAAAAAAAGCCCCAGATATTTGTAAAGCATTAAAACTTCCCAGAACAGAGACATACCACCTGCTTACAACATTGCAAAACAAAGGATTGGTCTCTGCAACATTCCAGCATCCAATCAAGTTTTCTGCCGAGCCGTTAAACAAAGCAATTTGGGTTTTGGTAAATGCAGAAAAAGAGCGAGTAAATACACTTGAAAAACAAGAAAAAAACATAGTAGACCTATGGAACAGCATTCCTGAATTTAATGTCGCTTCTGAAAGTAAAGAAAACAAATTCCAGATGCTGCAAGGGACAAACCAGATTCACAGCAAGATAAAAGAGATGATCTCAAATGCCAAAAAAGAATTTTTTGTGTGGGGCTCAGAAAAAGACTTTCTCAAGTTCTATCATTCTGACTTTTTTGAGCCACTTGATAAAGCCCAGATTGATCTTAAGCTGTTGGCCTTGACATCGGATAAATCAATGTACATATTTGATGATATTGATAGATCCAAAGTGAGAAAAATGCCTGACAGCATGAGAGATAACCTATGTTTTATAGTCAGGGATGATAGCGAGCTTGTCTTCTTTATCAAGAACTTGAGCCAATCAAACCAAGAGATATCAGCAGTATGGACAGACTCAGAAGCCATGATTTACTCTATGCGTATGCTATTCCAGTCCATCTGGGCTGGATCTAAGAACATACATCTGTAAAACTAGGGAACTATCCTAGGATGAATTATCTGCAACCCTGATTCTGTGAGTTTAATTGGAAATATTTGCTCGCTGTGCTTTGTACCACGCATTTTAATCACTTGAATTGCCCTTTCCATCGTATCCTCTTTTCTTACGTGATGCAATAGTACAATACCTGACACAACGTGCCACTCAAAAGGTGTCTTGTCTGTCTTGTTCTCTTCAGATACCAATAGAGAGGTACATTGTTGGTCTTCGAGTGTATGAACCATTCCCTGCAGTCCTCGCCTTGTGTAAAAGCTGTTAGTATACTGCATGCCAAGCACCGTAAGAGAATCAATCACCAATCTCTTTGCACCTATTCGCTTTATGCTACTTAGTATCAACTGAGTGAGATGCATAAATGGTAATGACTCTCCCCTGTAGAGTGATTCATCTAGTGCGATAAACCCGTCTTCCATCTTAAACGGTCGCGCGTCTATTATTATCATCTTTCCATCATCAAATAATTTTTGAACATCCCATCCAAACGACTTGAAGTCATTTTTTATTTCATCTGGACTCTGAGAAAGAGTTACAAAGATTCCCGGCTCGTCAAAATCTTTTGCACCAAAATAGAGAAACTGCATTCCAAATGTTGTTTTCCCACTACCTGGAGGACCTGATAGAACAATGGTCTTTCCCCTTCGAAATCCACCAGAAATTACAGAATCAAAACCAGGCACTCCTGTTCTTACTTTGACTTGTGGTGCACTCATTACATAAAAATTCATTTGAAATTATATTTAAAGAGTAGGATATTTTCTAGATAACAAATTCCAATTTTGGAAATCACTTGAAAACATATCGCGTTATTCAAGTGACAAAGTACTACAATAGTGAAATGTAATTTTCTGGAATTACAAAATGGCATCAAGAAGTCTCCACAGGCAGATAAAAGCCTGTTTGTAATCATAGCGGCATAGACTGCAAAAAGTTTTGAAATACAGGTTCAGATAGATTTTACAGAAAAACCAAAGTCTAGGGTATGATTTTCATATCATAGTCTAGAACGTGATGTCAGTCATTATTACAAACAAGTGGATATTAGATTCGGTTTTATCTGGTATAGAATGAGATTTGTACCAGTAGCTGCAGGCGCACTACTTGCAATAATTTCAATACCAGCATATTACTACTCGCCAAGTTTTCTGACCAATACAGTTCACACTTTTATCGGTTCATTATCAAATGGCAATACCATGAGCGCTGCCGGGATGCTACGCCAGATGGGATATCCGCCATTGCATCAGGTAATTCTCATCTTTCAATATTTGTTGATAGGAATGACATTTGCAGGATTTGGTTCTGTAGCGTTTGGGCTGGTAGCAAAAAAGAACCCAAAGCCAATGATTGTAAGATTAGCTGTAGATGAGCAATTAGAAGGATCTCATATAGAGATCCAGCCCAGAGATTCAAAGACATCAAGAGGGCCTCAGGCAAATGTGGAAAATGACAAAGAGGTGTTTGAGGCTGTAAACGGTGTTCTTTCTAAATTAGAGACTGAACTAAAAGAAATGAAAGTAGGATACGAAGACCACAGACAGCAGATAGAATCAGAAAAGAAAAAACTGGAACAAAAGCAAAGAGAGAAGATGGCCAAAATCATAGCCACTGGCGAGGTTTTAATTAAAGAAATTACACCTGATAAATTTGAAGAGAGAGTAAAATACTATATTGACTTGACAAATGAGGAAAACGGACAACCAATCGAACTTTCATTACTGGCAGAAAGATTTGACAGGATGAAGAAAAAGATGGATTCCAAAGGTGGATGCGATATTACAAAAAGCGAGTTTGACAACTTAAAAGATCTTCTAGATTGAAAAAAGACATCATGTTTTAAATTATTAAAATAAAAACTTGGTTAATTAGAAATGTTTTATGATCTGTAACTCTGTGAGACATACAGGTCAATAGCTGACTTGGCCTCTTCTAGAAATAAAACTAAGAATCAGTATTCTAGTATAAAAAAACACCAAAGATGTGAGTAATTGTTATCATTTCCATTTTTGGCAGACCAGCCTTTTATAATCCTGATATGTAGATAATGACATGAGCCGCGATCTTGTATTAGATACGAAAAAGACTTCGTTTTCAGATGTATTCACACAATACATTTCGGACATAACATTAGAAGTCGAGGCAATGAAGCTAAGAAATCTAAGAAACGATGCAGAAGGAGTAAACGAACACTTGGCCAGAATTGAGAATGCCTTGTCTGGCATAATGGATGCAAAATTAGCACTGGCAGAAAAAATTGTTCGCTCTTAATTGAACAGCCCCGCCTACTTACACACACCATCAATTAGCAAAATATTTGTGTCTAGGTTGAATCTTTTTTCGGGCTTTCAGTCAGGTAATAATGCAGCTCGGTATAACATTCAACACAGTATTCTTGGTCATGGGTATGCTCACAATCATATAGCTTTTTGGCATCTTGCCCGCATTTTGCACAAACATGCATAAATGAGATAACATTGCACTTGCGTTTGAAGATTTGCACTATACTGGCTAGAATTATGCAGATGCACGAGCTTTTCGCGACCCTCGGATTTTAAGGCCTCCAAGAAACACTATGATGATTCCTATTCCTAGTACCGCCCCAAACTCTCGCATGACCCGTGAGGAGTCTTGAGACTGACTTCCCTGTATTGCCAGTATGACGCCGGTGCCAACAATAATCAGAGCCCCACCAATTATCATCAAGGCCCCAAGAGCACTAGATGGCTCTTTTCTTGTAATGAAAAACGATGCAATTAGCATTGCAGATGGAATCATCCCAAACACAGAGCCTCGAACAGAGGCACTCATTGGAAGAAATCCTGTTTTTCCAGCAGAACTTGCATTAGGGCCAGCTGCAATAACATCTACACCATAGATAGCTATCATAATTATTGAGATTACTGACATTATGAGTGCAGCTTTTAGTGCCATGAATTAGCTAACTTTGGAGAGGTAATAAACTTTCAAACGTTTATGCTGCAAAGAGGTAACTATTTTTAAAACCAGTGGCGAATCTGCATAGTGCCAAAAATTCTTGGAATAATAGGAGGCGGGCAGCTTGGAATGATGCTGACTGAGGCTGCAAAGAATATGCCAGAGCACATATCAGATGTCATAGTCTTAGATCCTACAAAGAATTGCCCGGCTGCAAAGGCAGGTGCAAGACAGATTGTTGCTGACTTTAAGGACAAAAACGCCATAGTAGAATTATCATTACAATCAGACATAATGACCTACGAGATAGAATCTGGAGATAGTCAGGTTTTGGAATCATTGAAGACATCGGTATCGGTAAATCCATCGCCTGCAACCCTTAGAACAATACAAGACAAGTTCATGCAGAAAACTTTTCTCAAAGACAACAATATTCCAGTACCAGAATTTTTTTCAATAGAGTCGCTTTCTGATCTCAGGAAAAAAATTTCGTTATTTGGATATCCAGTCCTGCTAAAAGCAAGGCGTGATGCCTATGATGGCAGAGGTAATTTTAAAATTGAAAATGAGGGCCAGGTTAAATCTGCGTACAAACTCTTTGAAGGAAGGCAGATGATGGTTGAGAGATATGTTGATTTTAAGATGGAAGTCTCTGTGATTGCTGCAAGAAATACCAACGGCGAGATTGCAACGTACTCGATTGTAGAAAACATACACAAAGAAAACATACTTGAGATTACAATCGCGCCAGCAAGAGTTGACCCAAAAGTAGCCAAGGAGGCTCAAAGGATTGCAGAAAATACCATGAAGGTCTTACATGGGGCGGGCGTTTTTGGCATAGAGATGTTTGTTACACGCGAAAATAATGTTCTAATCAATGAGATAGCACCGCGAGTGCATAACTCTGGACACCATACACTACAATCAAGCGATACATCGCAATTTGAACAGCATCTAAGGGCCATCTTAGGCCTTCCACTTGGAAGCACCAAGCTGAAACATTACACCGTGATGCGCAACATATTGGGTCCAAAAAACTTCTCAGGCAGATACAAGCCAATAACACTAGATGGCAAAAAAGGAGTTTACTTGAAAATGTACAACAAAGAAGAGGCAAAACCTCAGCGCAAGCTAGGCCACATCAACATAGTAGACACAGACGATGCAAAGGACATAGATGCACTCATTAGCAGAGCAGAGTCGGCAAGAAACTCTATCAAGTTTGAGCCTTTGGATTGAGATAATTATTTTTTTACTGCAAGGGCGTAGATTCCCCCTGCACCATATGCTGCAGCTATCATAATCCTGGAAACTATCACTGCAACTGTCTGGTTTGATACAAATGATGTATCAATAAAAACAGCAAGCGGGATTGCTGCAAGCGAGATTGCACCAACTATTATTTGCTCATGATTTGCAAGACTGCTGAATTTTTTCATGAATACATATGTTGATGCATTGCCAAGACCTATTCCAAGCAAAATTAGATACTGGTACAACGGCGGAAAGGCACCTATTGCTGCAAACGGTGCTGCCCAGCACAGCCCATTTATCGCTTTTACTGGTGCAGGCCAGCTCACACTATTTTTCATCCTGCCCCTTATTGATGCAAGTATGTGCCTGAATTTACCAAGAACTGCTCCAAATGTTATTGCAAAGCTGCCAAACCAGATTATGGCATAATAATAAATGGGGTCTTTGTTCTCAAATGCCGCCTCACTTAGAATAGAGGCAGAGCCAACAGAGATTGCAACTCCGATAAACAAGATCCCAAATGCCCGTCTTACTTCAAGTGGGGAGTTTTGCATAAAGAATGTACAATCCATCGTTCATATAATTTAAAAGATTGAATTTTCACGCGATAAGACAAGGTTTAGGGAAATCAGGTAAATCGCTGAGTTTATTAAAATTCAAGGTATTAAACACATTGAATTCAAGGTTATTTTTGATCATGATTCAGAGTTGAAAATCAATTTAGAGTGAGAATCGGAGGGACTAGGTATTGTGTCGTTCTATTTTTGGGTCAATGTTATTAAAATCATTCAAAGGTTATTTAGTAGAGATATTTGTAATAGTGTTAGATAGCCCTCAAAGGGAAGGAGATCCACGTAACGCGTTCACTTGATTTCCCTGCTAGCCCCTTTGAAGGCTAGACACACTTATCATGTAAAGATAAAAAGATTCTCGTTTGATATAGAGATGCCTCCAAGCTATCAACTATTCAAATCGGTTTTAGAACCTTCATATCTTAAATTTTATGAAAACGAATCTAATTTGTTAGGATCTGTTTTTCCATGTGCTTTTTCTACGTGTAATTGAAGGCCTTCATTTGAGTAGAAATCAAGATTACATTCTTTACATGTCGGCATAAAATTACAAAGGGTTGTTTCAATTTGAAGAATCAGATTGAGTTAAAGTTACGCTCTAGCTAGCTGTTGCTTCTCTTGAATTAAAAATTTGAATTTATTATTTTGTCAGACAGACTCATGTCATATCAAACGAAATTCCATTGGATATAGTCTAGGATCGACCTGTGCATGCGTTAAACATGCATTCTACTGATTCATTTGGTGTTAGCTTGTAGTTGAAGCTTGTTTTGACCTTCGGAATCTTTACTCAACAAATATGCAATAGCCTGTTTCTGTCTCTGAATTTCATCTTCCAGATTCTCCATCTCAGATAACCTAGTTTCCAGGCTTCTATTCTGAACAAGTAACCTTTCAGACTCATCTACAGTAAGATCCTTGATTGCCTTTTGAAATTCTACAAAACACTGCTCTATGGTAGGCACAAAATAGACTCCATCAAGTCCATTTTTGTGGCCCATTAGCTTCTCGGCAATATTGGAATTGATTTCCTTATTGTTTTTCAGGATTGTATTGTATCGTTTTCTAAAGCCATGAACGGTTTGAACCTCAAATCTCCTGTTTGCCTTGTTCCTTGAGAGACCAGCTTTTTTGACTATTGTCTTTACCAAATCCATGAGATAATGATACGAGATTGGCTTTACACTGTCAACTGTGTTATCCTGATATAGATTACGGAATAGTGGTGAATCCCCAGTTATTTTCTCACCGTCAATACGTCTCTTTTGGAGATATTCCTCTACTGCCTTACTTGCTTCTGGTGTCAGAAAGCTAGTATATTCTTCCTTTGAGCTTGCATAAATGACAATTTTCTTACATCCTCTTCGATTTGGCGAAGAATCATCTGTTTGCGTCCAGTCTGTAATATCTCTAATCTTCAACATAGGAATAGCCCCAACCCTTGCAGATGTGCTTGCAAAGACCAAAAGTATGGCTTTAGCCCTAAGATTTGTACATACTCCGAGCATTTTTTGTAGATCCTCAGTT
The DNA here is from genome assembly GCA_028867755.1 of Nitrososphaerota archaeon. Taxonomy (GTDB): domain Archaea; phylum Thermoproteota; class Nitrososphaeria; order Nitrososphaerales; family Nitrosopumilaceae; genus Nitrosotalea. The sequence goes on along the minus strand of JAGWFT010000001.1, from coordinate 993,638 downwards.
GTCCAAGCTTGTTTTCCAGTAGACTGGACTTTTTCAGGATACATTTTGTGGATTTTCTTCCAGTTTATGATCTTGTCATTCATAACCAGAAAGTGCTGAACTCCCAGAAGTTTTGACGGAATTGTGTTTGGATTCAGGTCACTTGTCTTGAGCTTCACAACATAGTCTTCTACCATCTCCTGAATTTTTTTGTCAGCAAGCTTGAGAAGGTCGTCATACTCTTTGATATGACTAAAATCCAAAAATGCGTTAAGGCAACGTATATAGGAGCTTTTTGTCTTCTCAGATTTAATTGCGCTTGCAGAGAGTGCAAAACATCGGTCATTGGTACGCCTCATTGACTTTGTTTTAGGCGATTTTAGGTTAATAGGAACTATTTGATGTGGTGTGTTTTCCATTAAACCTTTATTAAAATTCAATGCCGCACCATCTTATGACTTATTTGAAAAAACCCTTGGTTGGAATAATCATGGGCTCAAGTTCTGATAGCAAGATAATGCATTCAGCAGCAATGATTCTAGACGAGTTTGGGATAAAACACGAAGACCAGATAGTATCAGCACACAGAACTCCTACAAGACTGCTAGATTATGCAAGACACGCTGAAAGAGAAGGATTCAAGGTAATAATTGCAGGAGCCGGCGGATCTGCACATCTTCCAGGAATGATTGCATCACACACTGTAATACCTGTTATAGGTGTGCCAATAATGGTGTATAACGACAAGGGCCAGTCAGACCGCTTCAAGGTTTCTGCTTTTGGGGGGCTAGATTCTCTTTTATCCATATCAGAGATGCCCACTGGTTCACCAGTTGCTACAGTTGGCGTAAACAAGGCTGCAAACGCTGGCCTGTATGCAGCAAAGATATTGGCAAATGAATTTTCTGATCTGCGAAAAAAACTAAAACAGTACAAAGAAAACCAGCATAAATCAGTTCTCAGAGAATCCGAAGAGCTAAAAAAAGTAGGACTGACAAGATACACAAGCAAAAAATTCAAAAAATAAAACATACTATTTGGGTATAGATAACAGGTTATCTGCGATAGAATTCCGTGCAATATATCTACAATTTAAAGCAGTGTCTGATTTGCATGTTTTGGGTTTATTGATTATGTTTTAATTATCATCATGACATCAGGTCTGTGTTGGAGCTAAAAGACATATTGTACCAAGCCATCTCTGACTATGAAGAGAGGCGAATACTCTCAGACATTGCACAGGGCGAGAGCTCAGAGACCATAAATGCAATTTTTAGCCATTGTGTGCCCAATCTTGACAAGATAGGAGGCAACAAGCCAGAAACTCGAGGAGCATTGGCAGAAGGTCTCACCCACTATATGTTAACAGTTGCCTTGATTCCAAGCCAGCGAAAGACAGAACTTGATTCTGTTGATATCGATGTTGCAGTACCTGATACCAAGACACTTTCCTTGTCCCCAGAGGATGCAATAATCATTTGTTTTTCAAAGACAGACAAGGTACAAGAAATAAACGAGCAGGTAAACAAGATAAAAAAAATCCAGCCAAAGTCTGAAAACATATGGCTTGTCACAGACAAACCAATTTCGTCAGATGCCAAAATTTATTCCCTAGATAAGGATCAATTTACATTTGCAAACATAATAAATGATCTAATCGGTTTTTCCGCAGGCAAGAAACAGACAAAGCTGAAGATCTTCAGGATATGAACAAGTCCAAGTTGACATTTTTTTCTACAGCACTTGTCATTGTCTCTAGCTTTTGATAGTCTTTTACAAAAGGAACTGTTCCAAGAATTGTCAGGCCAGTAATTTCATGCAAAGTTGACGGGGCATTTCTTTCTGCTGGGCTTCCTTTTTCGTCAAAGTAATTAATTATAATGCCCTTGACTGTAATTCCATATTCTTTGCACATCTTCACTGTCATGATGGTGTGGTTTAGTGTACCAAGAGTCGCACGTGTAACAATGATGGTTTCTAGTTCCATCTCTTTTATCATGTCTGCAACAAAAAAATCCCTTGCAATCGGAGTCATTATTCCACCAATGCCCTCTACAAGCAACATCTGGTGTGCCTTGAGAAGAGAGTGAAATCTTTCAAACACGATTTTCATATCTATTTTTAGATTTAGTATCTTGGCTGCATCAAATGGAGATACAGATAGCGGTAAGAACACTGGGTTTATCATCTCTTCTTTATCGTTTACTTGAGCCGCCTCGTGCAACAATGCAACATCAGACGACCTAAATCCAGTCTTTCTTGCAACTCCGCTTGCAACTGGCTTCATCACGCCAACATCTATGTTACGTTTTCTAAGAGAGGCTGCAAGTGCAGCAGTAATAGCAGTCTTGCCAACACCAGTATCAGTTCCTGTGATAAAGTATGATTTCACAGTAGACAATCACACTTGTTGTTTAATAATTCACCGTATGATACCATGTTTAAAATAATTATTAATGTGACCAGTTTAGAGACTGCCACATGCACAGTTATGTTTGGCATCCATATACACAGATGAATCAATGGCCAGACTTTGATGTTATAACAAGTGGAAAAGGCATGTGGCTCCAAGATTCTAAAGGAAACCGCATGCTAGATGGGGTTGCAAGCATGTGGTGCAACGTATGGGGTCACTCAAAAGATGAACTTGTAAGGGCAATGATAACACAGACAAGGAAACTACAGCACTCGTCTCTTTTCAACCTGACAAATGACAAGGCAGAAGACCTTGCGGCAAAGCTTGTGGGGCTAGCTCCTGGCATGCACAAGGTGTTTTATTCAGACGATGGCTCTACTGCAATGGAAATTTCTGCAAAGATGGCCTTGCAGTACTGGCACAACAAGGGCAAGAAGAAAAAAACAAAGTTTGTCACACTTGAAAATGGATATCATGGAGATACCATTGGTGCAATGTCATTGGGATATGTTCATTCTTTTTTTTCAAGATACAAATCAACGCTGTTTCCTACAATTAGAATTCCAGTACCAAACAGTTACAGAATACCAAGCGGCTTTACTTTGGAAGAATTTCAGGATAAATGCATAGATAGGATAGAAAAAACACTCTCACAAAATGACAACATTGCTGCCTTTGTCATGGAAAGCGGAGCCCAGGTAGCTGGCGGCGTCATCATATACCCAGACGGATTTCAGAGAAAGATCGGCGCCCTGTGCAAAAAACACGACGTTTTATTCATTCTTGATGAGATTGCTACAGGTTTTGGAAGACTGGGTTCCATGATAGAATACCAGAGCCAGAAAAGCATCCCGGATATAGTTTCTTTTGGCAAGATGCTAACTGCTGGCTATCTTCCTCTTGCAGCCACGCTTGCAAGCAAAAAGGTCTATGACGCTTTCTTGGGAAGATACCAAGACATGCGGCACTTTTTCCACGGGCACACATTTACAGGAAATCCGCTGGCCTGTGCAACTGCAATCTCAAACCTTTCACTTTACAAAAAATACAGCATTATCTCCCAAGTCAAAAAACGCTCCTTGCAACTACAAAAGAGAGTAGATGAGATATCAGAACTAGAACTGGTCGGAGACGTAAGACACAAGGGAATGTTAATGGGAATAGAGCTTGTCAGCAGCAAGGCAAGAAAATCACCTGTTGCACCTGAGAAAAATATACAGAAAAAGATCTTCAGCGAGGCAAAAAAACACAAGATTTACCTCAGAACGCTTGGCCACATAGTCATGCTTGTACCCCCTCTTGCGATACCAGAAACAGAACTTGACTTTTTGATTGATGGGACAATAGACACTATCAGAAAGGTTGCAAAAAAGATATGACAAGTCTTGGCAGTATTTTAAAAAAACAGTAAACCATAGGCATATCACTGGTTTACCATAATAATCTTAATTAATAGAGTCAGAAAAATCATGTTGTGAGCCAAGAGATTGAGTTTATCACGTTATGCAAGAACAAGGTGCTGTCAGGTCACACCATCACCCAAGAAGAAGCTGAAAAACTTGTCAACGTATCAGACGAATCATTACACTTTTTATCAAATGCCGCAAATGAGATCACACGAGAGATCAGTGGCAATCTAGTCGATGTCGAAGCTCTAATCAATGCAAAAAAAGGAAAATGCCAAGAAGACTGTTCGTTTTGCTCACAGTCTGCATTCTACAAGAGCGGAATTGACACATACAAGCTGCTGCCTGCTGACACCATAGTACAAAATGCAAAATTCTCAAAAGACAATGGCGTCAAAAGCTTTTGTCTTGTGTGCGCATGGCGAGGCCCAACTCAAAACGATTTTGCTCAAATTTGCGATATCATCAAAGAGATAAATGACAAAGTTGGAATCGAGGTAAACTGCTCGCTTGGGTTCATAGATGAGCACATGGCGTTGCAACTCAAAGAGCTTGGAGTAAAAAGATACAACCACAATCTTGAATCATCAAGAAGCTTCTTCTCCAAGATATGCACCACGCACACATATGACGACAGGATGAACACCAACCAAATAGTAAAAAAGGTAGGTCTTGAGCTGTGTTGCGGTGGAATCATTGGCATGGGAGAGACAAGAATGCAAAGACTTGAGCTTGGTCTTGACTTGGCAGGCCTTAGCCCAGAAGAATGCCCGATAAACATACTTGTTCCGCAAAAAGGAACTCCACTTGAGGTTCAGCCAAGGCTCTCACTGTCTGAGATCCTGCGCACAATAGCAGTATTTAGATTCCTCATGCCAAAGACCATCCTAAAGATAGCCGGAGGCAGAGAAGTGTATCTGTCAAGTGAGCAGGAAAAAGCCCTTCTTGGCGGTGCTAACGGCATCATTACTGGCGGCTATCTCACGATAGGGGGAAATTCCCCAGTTGAGGACTTTGAGATGATATCAAAGATAGGCCTTGAAGCCTAAATTTAATTTCATAAATGCAAGACTTGGTAGAATAAGATCTAATCTATATCGCAGTCTGCACGATGCCAGAGTTTTAGGTCCATACGTTATCATAAAAAGAAAAAAACTTGTCAATCTGTCCTCCAATGATTACCTTGGACTAGGATACACAAAGATTTTCCCGATGCAGACCCAGTCAAGCTCAAGGCTGATTTCAGGCAACGACAATTTATTTAAAAAACTAGAGACAAGACTTGCAAGACACAAGCGCCAGGAATCCGCACTTGTATTTCCAACTGGATACATGGCAAACCTGGGGGCAATCTCAATTTTGCCACAAAAAGATGACGTGATACTAAGCGATGAGCTCAACCATGCAAGCATCATAGACTCCTGTAGACTAACGCATGCAAGAAAGGCAATCTACAAACATAACAACATGCAAGACCTGGAAAAAAGACTGCAAAAAGACAGGCGTCGCAAGTTTGTAGTTACTGAAGGCATCTTTTCCATGAATGGTGATTTTTCAAGGCTGCAAGAGATAACAGAGCTGTGCAAAAAACATGATGCGATTTTAATTCTAGATGATGCCCACGGGGATTTTGTTGCAGGCTCTGACGGCCGCGGGTCTGCAGAATATCTTGGAGTGTCTAAAAAAATAGATGTATACATCAGCAGCCTCAGCAAGGGCCTTGGCGCATTTGGTGGATATGTTGCATCAAAAAAAGAAGTCATTGATCTTGCAATTAACACCTCAAGGCCTTTTATCTACACCTCTGCTCTGCCAAACTTTCTAGTCCAAGTTGCACTAGACAAGATATCCTCAAACAGAGAGCAAAAAAGAGTCAAGCTATGGAAAAACACAAACATGATGCGAAAAGGCCTAGAGTCATGCGGATACCAAATAGAGTCACAGAGCCAGATAATTCCTGTCATAATTGGAAATGAGAAAAAAACATTGGAATTTGGCAGGTATTTGTCAAGTAATGGCGTTTTTGCACAGCCAATAAGGTATCCTACTGTACAGCTTGGCTCTGCAAGAATTCGGATTTCTGTTACTTCGTGGCTAACAGATGAGAGCATTGCAAAATCACTAGACGTGTTTGAAAGGGCCGGAAAAAAGTTTGGCATTATATGATATAGCCAAGTAGAAAAAGATGGTACCCAAAATTAGAGATGTCTTTATTCTAATTTTGGATTTTCTTCTTGTTCGTCTGCGGTTGCATCTACTTCTGAAGTCTCTTCTTGGATATTTTCTGTAGTAGATGTGGGGTAAGATTCATCTGATTCGTTTGAAGCCATAGATTGTCAAGCCTTTCATTGGCTTAGAACTTTATTCATATAGAATTAGTTTGCATACGAGCCCTATGGTGATACCAGCTCGCCATAGTATTGTAATAGTTACTTTGTGGCCCATAGGAAATTCTTGTCCCAAAGCCTAGAGATATGATTTGGAGTAGATTTGGAACAAGGTATTAATAAAAAAAGAGATCATCTAATGCATGGTAGAACTAAGCATAGGAATCGCAGCCTTGGCAGGACTGAGCTCTTTTCTTGCCCCGTGCATTCTTCCCATGATTCCTGCGTTTCTTGCATACATTTCTGGAACCACATTATCTGAGCTCCAGAGAACCAACGGCACAGTAAACTTGGTTGCAAGCAGGCTGAACATTTTGCTAAATACCATATTCTTTGTAGCCGGATTTACAGTTGTTTTTTCAGTTCTAGGTGTTGTGCTCAACAGCGTAGTGTCAACTAATGCAGGAAAGTTACTTGCAGACTTTAATCATCTTGGCGGCATCATAATAATTGCATTTGGGATCTTTATGCTATTGTCATCAAAGATATCAAAATTGAATTTTGAAAAGAAGATAATTCCAAGCAGGGCAAAAGCAAGCTATCCTCTTTCTTTTGTCTTCGGTCTTGCCTTTGCAACAGGCTGGACTCCTTGCATAGGCCCCATCTTGGGCAGCATCTTGACACTTGCCGCTACCTCGCCAAGCCATGCGTTTGTTTTGTTGCTTAGCTACTCACTTGGACTTGGAGTGCCATTCATACTAATGGGCGTGTTCTTTTCGAGGTTTACGAGATTCATCAAGTCAATGAGCAAACACTTGAAGTATTATTCAATCATCATGGGCGCTCTCATAGTACTGCTTGGAGTCTTGGTGTACACAAACCAGCTTGCAGCCATTGCCAGTTTCCCATTGCTAAACAACGCCCTGCTAGGAGGATAACATGATGAAAAAAGAGATCAAAAGTGCAATAATTACTGGAATAATTGTAGCAGTCGCAATAGCTGGCATTGCAGTATACTTTATGTCACTAGACAAGGCTGCAATAAGTGAAAATTCGAATCTAGCGCAACCAATTTCTGGCAATGCGTCATTGTCAGCATCAAACGAAAGCCAGTATCCAGTGGCACCAGACTTGGTTGGAATTTCAGGTTACGTCAACACAACACCTAATGCGCTAAAAGAAGCAATGAAAAACAAAGTGGTGCTTTATGATTTCTGGACATACAGTTGCATCAACTGTCTTAGAACCCTTCCCTATCTTGAAGACTGGAATGCAAAGTATGCAGACAAGGGATTGCTAATAGTTGGAATCCATTCACCAGAATTTGAGTTTGAAAAAAATATTGATAACGTAAAGATGGCAGTGCAAAAATACAACATAACATATCCTGTGGTACTAGACAGCGATCACAATACATGGGATGCATTTGGCAACAGGTACTGGCCTGCAGAATACATGACAGACTATCTTGGACACATACGACATGTACACTTTGGAGAAGGAGATTACGATCAAACAGAAAAAACTATACAACAACTCTTGGACCAACGATCACAGGCACTTGGACTAAATGTCAATGCAAGCATGCCACTAGCAGATATTGCGCCGCACCAGTTTTCTGACCAGCAAACACCAGAACTTTATTTTGGATATGACTTTGCAACAGGTCGAAGCTTTCTTGGAAACCAAGAAGGTTTTCATCCAAACCTTACAGTGACATACACACTTCCTTCCAACTTGCAACAAGACAATTTCTACTTGGATGGAAGCTGGCAGAACCTGTCAGACAGCATGAAGCTGGCTTCTGACACTGGGAAAATTGTGCTTCCCTACTTTGCAAAAGATGTGCACATTGTAGCTGCAGGCCCCAATGTTGATGTGCAGGTGCTGCTTGATGGAGTTCCTGTTACCAGCAGCGATGCAGGGCAAGACCTTCAAAATGACACAGTTCACGTATCTGACAACAGGTTGTACAATGTCATCTCATCGCAGCAGGCAGGCTCGCACACACTTACCCTTATTGCAAAGCCAGGATTTCAAATCTTTACCTTTACGTTTGGCTAGCCGTGTTGATAATTAATGTTTCTAAATTCGAATTTAGAAACATTAATTATCAAAAGTGTAGAACTTTGTTGTAACTATTGCACCCTGTCACTGCAGTTACACTAGTTTGCAGAACATGAATGTTTAAAATATCAATTCAGATCAAGGCACAGTCAAAATTATGAACTTTGCAGCAAAATGGAACACACAAAAAGAAAGCATATCACAAAAAGTGATTGATAAGGTAAAGCCAGATGCTCCATTAAGGCCAAAGATTGATGAGGCGCAGAAAAAGCTGCAGCTTCAGATAGCAAAACTTGACTCTATCTCACGAAAACTAAAGGAAAAAGACGATTATATTTTCAGAAAAGTGGTAGATGCAGTACGAAACCACAACAAACCATATTCTAACGTATATGCTACTGAATTGCACGAGATTAGAAAGATGAATACTATGGTAACAGGCGCAAAACTTGCCATGGAGCAGATACAGATTAGATTAAACACTATATCCGAACTTGGCGACGTGGTTGTCACACTGAGCCCATGCATGTCCGTGATAAGGGGCCTAGGAACCAGTTTGAACGGACTCATGCCTGAGGCAGGCAACACCATGCAGGACTTGTCAAATATTCTAGGAGATATTATGGCAGGCTCTTCAGTTGGTGGTGATAGCCAATTTGTTGTCGATACGACAAGCTCGGAGACAAACCTAATTTTAGAAGAAGCGCAAGCGGTACTGGAAGGCCATGTCAGACAGACACTCCCCGACCTTCCGTCCAACTTGCCTTCCACTACAAAGACACAAGCTACTATCTAGTTCGCTTTTTGCTTATCTCTACAAAGTGCTTTTTTATTCTAGATATTGTTGGGTAGCTGTATCCTAGCCTTCTATAATTTGCAATCATCATCTTCCAGTTTTTCAATCTCCACTGAGCCTGCTCAGACGTGACAGAATGGATCTCTTTTTTGATAATGCTTTTTCTTCCTACCTTTAGCACTCCTGCGTCCTTTGCACTCCATCTGCTTTTTGCAAAATAAAGCCCTGAAAGAATTTCCTCCATTGGCATCTCTCCAAAGTATTCCTGAAGTTTTCTTGCTTGGCTGTCTGTTGGTTTTTTAGTTACAGAAAACTTGAGCTCAAATTTTTCCATGTGATTTTTTACAAAATCTATCTATTTAATGTGGAGATCAATTCATCTAAACAAGTTCGAAGGTGAAATTGCAAAAATTGTAGTTTATTCAGTAGATTCGTTTTTGCCCCAGGAGAATTCTTTTCTTAGGAAAGCATCAAGCTTGTCAAAGCCCTCCATTGAGATCTCTTGGTTTTTGAACATCTGCGATATCAAAAGTATCAATTTTTGCTGGAATTGTACGTCGTGATCGTGATAGCGCTCAAGCTTGTCTACAAGTTCGGCTAGCTTGTCAAGTAAGGGCTTGACTTCGTCGGAGACTATCTTCTTTACTTCGTAGCTTGTCGGTACGCTACCTTCCTCCTGCCTGACCATGCTATCTAGAAATGATCTGGTCTATTTAAAGCCAGGAAATCATATTTTTTGGATTTAGTGAATTGTTCTTTACCTTGTTTTACGAGAGGGTCTTTTTGTTGCTAGAGTGGACTGGAAATATGAGATGTGGACTTCATCTCTCAAATCTTGATAAGAAGAATGGACCAAATGTCAAACCTGTGTCAGATTTCGCCACTGTCAAAAGTCGTCAATTCTTTTCAAAGCCTAATCAATTGCATCTAGAGCAAACAATACTTGTGTATTCTGATGTTACACATAACCATTTATTTAATTTTAAAGGTCCTTATCTGAAACGTAGAGAATGACAAGTGAGGGCGATACTGCAAAAAAAGCACTAGTAGCAACAGTGATAGAAGAGAAACTTTTAGACATTAGTAGGCCACTTTATGAAACGGTAGTAACAATCCTGAAAAAACAATACGGCTGTTATCTGCCAGATTGTTATGAACATCCTGAATATCTTGCTGAAATTCTCAAGGAATTATACGGCAGTTCCTATCCTAAGATTGCAAAGTCAATCAATGAAGAACTGGCAGAGTTTTCCTACTGCAGAACAATTACAAGATTCTTGGAAGTTACAAATAATCCACGAAACATGACACTTGAAATTGAACAAAGATTGCATTCCGCATCTCAGAACATTCTGAAAATACGAGAATCTCTTAGGAGGGGAAATTGGAAAGAAGTGGTAGAAGATTGTTTGGCAGTTCATGAAGATCTTAAAGAACTTAAAAATTTGAAGCACTAGTACAAAAACTACATAACTATAGAGCCTTTTAGGCATCTAGTACATGAGCAATAACTTTGCAAACCATGAACCTTTGGCACCCCAAAACTAGGCAGAGAGATATTTCAACACCATATTTGATGACCAAATGACAGGAATTCAAAAAAAATCGACTATGTTTTGATTTGGGTCTTTATTATTTTATTATAGGAATTAATAAAGTCCTTGGCATACATATTGGCATGCCTTTCAGAGCCCTTGTGCACCCCAAGCTTTGAGCGAATATGATGGTAATACTCGTGTAAAATAACAAAGGGGTTGCAAAAAATGTCAGAGTTTAGGGCATAAATCTTCTTTTCTGCAGGCACGTATACTGCATACACAGTCCTTCTTTTTCCCTTGATTGTACCTACTGCTATTTTCGGGGTTTCAACTCGGTAAAATTCTCCTAGTTTGCCAAGCGCACCCTCTGTCTTTCCATCCAAGATCATCTGGACTATCTTTGCCTTTGTTATATCATCAAGGGTTGACACGGATTCAGGTTATGGATATATGCGATATAAGCAGTAAGTGCTAATTTTGCTTGTATTTCTACTAACTATTTCTTGCAGATTTCACAGTCGCATTCAAACATGCCAGCTTTTCCCATGCATTCCCCATGCTTTTCATCAGAACATTTGTGACAAAGAACCATCGTTATCCAATTCTTTGGTGTCTTTTGGGTTATTTTTACCCCCCTATTTGCCACAAAACTTGCTAGATCATACCAGTGTCATTTCCATAAATGGTCTAAAATGGTCTTTTTTAGCGAAATTCTTTTTTTGTGATATTAGGCTCAAAGGTTAAACCCCTGCTTATTTTCCTAGCATCACGCAGGATGTGATTTTTTCAAAAAACGCGATTTTGGCGGGGGGTTGAACACTTGAGCGTGCATATGGCAGTCAAAGGTCAAACCACCCCCATTACCAGGTAAGAGTTTGCTTTTCTTTTGGGTGTACGAATAAAGGTTAAACCCCATTTTTTGCCATATTTTTGCAGAAAAACTGGCCTAAATTACAGTGATAAAATCATGCAGAAATTGCGTCTTCTTGGCTGCGCCATATTGATGGTAGTTTTTCAATTTGTTCTAATATATCCAAGGCAGCAGTACTATCCCTGCGCTTTATTGCAGTTGCAAAACTAAATCCCAATTTTATGGCCTCGGGGGTCAGATCCTTTACTTTTCCAAGGTCTCGTCCTTCTCTTTGTATTCTCTCTCCCAGGGCACAAGACTTCCAGTTATCTGATAGCGACTGCTCATGGTATGTTAGTGGTTCTTGCAGCCTTTGCCGCCAGTCGCCTAGTTCTATTTTCTCTAATAGTGTCTCAAGTTTTGAAGTAAAGAAAACGCGCATGTTTTTTTCAGCTTTGTTTTCTGTACTGTAATACTTAGCATTTTTGCCACTAGACAGCTCTTGCAGCCTCTGGGACCTTTTCTCTGGCCTGGACTATCTCTATTTCTACTGTCTCTATTGGCTCGTCTACCACGTTTCGCTTTATGGAAAACATCTTTGGTTTATCAAAATCTTTAGTGCAGTCGGGACAAGCATAAACCAGCACCCTGTATTCATTTGGAGCTTTTGGGTTCGAAAGGCGGGGATAGTAAACTAATCTCCCTCCACAATCCACGCAATACCTATTTGCGCGTCTTGTTCTGGCCAATGCGGACCTCCTGCATATGTGGTTATGTTGCGATCAGTATTAGATCTATACAGTCTAAGAGAATCAACCAACAAGTGATCGTAATACGATCTTTCTAAACTCGAATTTAGAAATACATGCCTACAAACGCTGTACTACAATATATCATGATTTGCAGGTAACAAAAATAATGTTTCAGAATTCGAATTTAGAAATATTAAGCGCCACCCGTCAGACTTGAACTGACGACCCGCTGATTAACAGTCAGCTGCTCTACCACGCTGAGCTAGGGCGGCAACAGTCTTGTTCGTAGGATAAGCCGATTTAATTCTTGCTGAGATTACTTTTCGATTCCGTCTTGTTTTTCAAAAAGATAGATGCCGTCAAGAAAAACTCGAGAATCTTTATTTTTGACTTTGGTGTTTTGCTGAAGACTTGCAGCTGTCTGTGAAACATCTGTCAGGACTGGCCCTGTGATTACCACATCATCGCCTTTTGCAACTACTTTGGTTGCACCAAATATTTTTGATACTCGCGGTGCACGCTCTCCTTGAAAGTTCTCGACATGGATGCTGCCATCTTTTGCTTTTACTGTGATAGGAAAGTGTGCATAAACTATCTTCATCTTAAAGGTGTATCCGGTTTGTACCCCCTTGATGAGAGTATTGATGAGTGACTCTGCTGTCTTGAATATTGCATAATCTCTTTTACGGGTGCCAACTGATTTTACTATAATGGTCTTGCCGTCGATTTTAAGCTCTACTGGGATTTTCTTAAAGTTCTTTCTTGTTTTGCCCAGTGGTCCTTCAACACTGAGAATTCTGTGGTGCTCTGATACCTTTACTTTATCAGGTACTGTAATTGTTACCTCGTGTATCTCAACTTGCTCAGTAGACATATCCCACCAATAATCCTCCAATACCCTTTGTTACTGCATCGTGGTGTGACATGACACCTTGATTTGTTGTGACAATTAGCATGCCTCTAGAATAGGAAGGCAAGTATTGTTGCTCCCATCTTGCATATCCGTCCTTGCTTACCTTGAATCTTGGTGTAATTGCACCGCACTTTGTTATCTTTGCCAATAGTTGTATCCTGAACTTGCCTCCTCTTTTGTCGTCAACGTGTTCAAACTCACCGATATAGCTGTGATTTTGTAGCGTCTTGAGTACCTCGGTTGCAAGTTTTGAGGTAGGAAGAACTACACAGTCTCCCTTTCTTCGTGCCTCGCTGTTGTATAGTGTCACAAACAAGTTTGCTAAGATATTAGTTGTTGGCATATTTTCACCTAAATTTGTTAAACCCCAATGAAACAGCTACTTCTCGGAAACATCGCCTGCACAGTGTCAGGTCATATTTTTGAATAACAGCATTATAGTCACCGCATCTTTTACACCATCGTGAGCCTTTGCCAAATTTGTGCTCTTTTCTGCCTGTAACTGCATATTCTCTATTCTTTGCCATACTATACCACTTGGACTCCAAACTCACGGGCAAGAAAATCCTTTGCATCCTGGGCAGTTATTCTATGGGTGTTGCCAATGCTTGCCTTGTGCTTGCTTCTAAATCTGATACCAAATCCAGGCCTTGTCAATGAAATTGTGATATTCAATCCAACGATTCCAACATCAGGATCATACTTTACTCCAGGAATATCGATATGTTCTCTTATTCCAAAAGAAACATTGCCAAACTCATCAAATGATGAGCCCTTGAGCTGACTTCCTTTGGCTGAAATTAGTCTTTTTATTAATTCAAGTGCGGGTTTTTTTCGTATTGTTACTGCAACACCTATTGGTTCTCCCTTGTGTACACCCCAGTCTCTTTGGGTGGCCTTGGCTGCTCTAGGGTTTGGTTTTTGGCCAGATATTTGCTCTAGCGCACGCTTTGCTTTTTCTATTGGGTCCCCTGACTTGCCCACTCCCATATTGAGCACTACCTTTGCAACTGTTATTTTTTTCATTATTGATTCCATTTTTTGAGACATTACTATCACTCTATTTGTATTACTGGTTTGTCCTTTCCAACTGCCATGATTAGGTCAGACGGAATCTCGATCTGTCTTTCTCCAATATCAACCAAGGCTCTTTTTGGCAATACGAATGTTCCTTCCTTTATTTCTGCCACTTTGCCCATCTTTCCTACGTTTACACCACTTGTCACAATTACTTGTGCGCCCTTCTCGAGTTTTATCACATCGAGGATCTTGATTTGTGGAACTTGGACAAGACAGGTATCGCCTACGCTTACTTTGGCATCAGAGATTAGAATTCTTCCGTCATGAAATCCTATCTGTGTTTTTTTATCCTTAATTGTGACTTTTTTGGTCACCTTCAATAATTTTTTTGTCTTCTCAGATGCGTTTATTGTAATTGGTTTTAAGACAGTCAAATCTTTTGGAACAAGTCGGTATACTTCTTGCACTCCTTGCAGCTCTACTACATCCATCAGTCCAATCCCGTGGTGAAGTGACTTGCGGACAATTCCGTCCACTGTTATCTTTCCTCCATAAATGACTGACTTGGTCTCTCGAAGCGTTGTTGCAAGTTTTAGAGTATCACGTACAAATACTGCAGTTGGGATAGAGATATCTTTTTTGTGGCCTCCTGGCTTGACAGTAACTACAAATCTCTTATCCTTTCTTGTAATTCCCCAGAAAAGTGGGGCCATCTGTCTTTTTAGTTTCTTACTTCCTGCTATGCTTACCATTATTTATCACTCTTTTTTGATTTTGGAGATTTTTTCTCCGTCTTTTGTGGTTTTTCAGCTGCTTTTGTTTCTTTTTGTTTTGGCTTTTGCTCTTTCTTTTCCTCTTTCTTTGGTTGCTCTTTTGGTTTTGGAGTCTCTTCTTTTGGTTTTGCAGCATCTGTTTGCTCTACTACGGCAGGTTTTTGTTTTGCAGTCTTTGGCTTTTGCCCTTCAAGTCTGCTCTGTCTCCACTTGTCTTGTAGATTTAGAGTAGTTATCATTACTTTAGATGTGTGAATGTAAATGTCGACGTTTCCCCCTTTGAGTTTTTCACGTTTTATTCCCTCAATTGCTATTCCTCTTTTTTCAGTTGAAACATTAGTAACCTTGCCTTCGATTCCTTTGAATTCGCCTCTAAGAACTTTTACGCTATCGCCTTCTATCACTCTAGCACTGTGTTGATGATATTTTTCTTGCAGATCATCAGAAAGCGGAGCAGCCATTTGTTTACTGATAAGATGTGCCGATGCCATGTACAACATTCTGTTTCGCATAATAGTAGGCTTCATGTTATACCACCATTGATGCCAGGTTTGCTATCCTTGGCCATTTCTCTGAAGCTTCTACTGCAACCGGTCCTTTGATCTCCGTTCCCTTTATCTCGCCTTCTGGAGTAACAAGTACTGCTGCATTATCTTCGAATGTAACTCTAACACCGCTTAATCTGTGAACTGCATACTTTTGTCTAATTATCACTGCACCAAATATCTGGCCCCTGAGCTCACCCGGGCCTTTTTTTACTACAACGTTTACAAAATCTCCTACTGCTGCTGATGGGTATCTTGCCACTCTGGTCTTTGTCTTTTGTACCATCACTATCTCGAGGATCTTGGCACCGGTATTATCTGCACAGACAACTTGGGCTCCAAGTGGCAAGGCTCTTGTGACATATGGCCTGAATTCTTGTACACCTTTTGCAGAAACTGCACGACTCTTTGTTGCTGTCATTATGACACAACCTCCACAACTACAAATGACACACTCTTTGATAACGGTCTGCATTCTGCAGTCAGCACAATATCGCCTTCCTTGACATCAAGGCAGAGCGGCCTGTGAGCATGAATCTTGCTTTGGCTACGTGCATATCTTTTGTATTTTGGCACAAACTTTGGAGCCTCTTGCTGCACTACAACCATTTTAGGAGCTTTTGCACTTACTACTTTTCCCTGGATGAGTTTGCCCCTTACGCTAAGAGTGCCATGGAATGGACAGTGGTCATCTTTGCATTCTGATTTTGGTGTAGTAACTTGCAGCCCTATGTTTCTAGTCATGCTTTTACTCCCATTCTTTCGTATGGCCTCTTGGTTAGTCTTGCGCCGTCAATTTTGACTTGATCGTTATTGAAGCTAAAATTCCAGTGCGATTCTGCTTTTGGGAATTTTTTGTTGCCTTTTTGAGTTCTTAATGTAAACATGGATTTTGTTTCGTCTACAACTTTTCCTGCAAGACCAATTATCTGTTTATTAGTAGATTCTACAATCTGTGCTTCCAATCCAATCAATTCATGTGATGCGATGTTTTCTTTTGTTATCATTTTTTTCTCAACTCGTTTAATCTTGTTAGTACTCGTGCAATATCTCTTCGCGTAGGCTTTACTTTACCGCTATCTTTTCGTAATGTTCCTTTTGATGACTCGATTCTAAGCTTTGTCAGCTCTGAGCGTAACTGATCAAGTCTGTCCTTTAGGTCAGTCTCGTTTAGCTCACGTATAGTTTTCATCTTCAGTCGAGTCATTACTTGAGCTCCTCCTCGACTTCTTCGTAGACCTCAACTTGTTCTATTAGCTTCTCTTCTCTTTCAATCTCTTCGCTTTCTGTTCGTGGTTTTGTTGGGTCAATTTTTGGCTCTTCAATTACCTCAGCTGTTGGATCTACGATTATTTCTTCGACTGGTTTTGGTTTTGGTGCTGGTGTCTTTCTTATCTTTAACTCAAATTCTGGAATATAGTATTCTTTTCTTGCAATTCTTATTCTGACACCAATGAGGCCCATTTTGGTCTCCACGTGTGCAATGTCTTCTGACACTACAATTCCTGCCTGGTATCCTGCTCGTGGCAGTATTCCTTTGCTATGTTTTTCAAATGATGAACGCTCTCCTCTTAGTTTTCCAGATATTGTGATTTGTACACCCATTGCACCTGCTTCCATGATTGTTTGCAGTGTCCACATTACAGCTCGTCTAAATGCAGTTCCCCTTGCAAGGTGCTGTGACATTCTGTTGCACATGACACTTGGTTCAAGCTCTGGGCGTGGAATCTCGATTACTGAAATCTGTGGGCTCTTAAGTCCAAAGTCTTTTTCTAAAACTTTTGTAAGATCACGAATGCCACTGCCTTTTCTGCCAATGACAATTCCTGGCCTTGTTACGTGCAACCCGACTCGAGTACCTGTTGGAGTTTTCTGAATATCAACTGCTGAAAAACCTGCTTCCTTGATTGCTTCTCTTAGATAATCTTTCAAAAGCATAAGTTTGTAGCTGTCTTGAATTACATTTTTTACTGATGACATGTTAGAATTCCTGAGCTACTAGCTCCACATGTGTTAGAATATCGATTTTTGGCGTTGCTCTTCCCTGTGCACGTGGAATAAATCTTTCTATTTTTCTTCCCTTGTGTACAGTTGCGTTGATTATTCTTAATCTGTCAAGGTCCATTCCGCGATACTCTGCATTTGATTCCAAGTTATCAAGTAGTCTTGAAAATTCAGTTGCGGCCTTTTTTGGATATCGGCCTGACATTACTCCAGTGTCTGACTTGTGTCCCACTTCATTATTGTATCTTCGAAATGGCACTGCTCGCTCTAAATTAACAACTGCTTGCAGATAGCTTCTTGCCTTTTCGATTGACATTCCTTTGATTGTTACTGCAATTTCACGTGCGTGCTTGTGTGAGATTGTCTTTTCTCGCAGAGCTGCACGGACATGTCGTGTTTTATCATAATTTTGAAAAGAATATCCAAAATGCATAACAATCACTTTAATGGGACGTACAAACTGGACCTTGATGCTCCCACACCAGGTGCGCCGTGAATAACTCGTTTGTTAGTCATTACAAATTCTCCAAGATAGTGACCAACCATGTCTGGTTTGATCTCTACAGGTTTGAATTCCTTGCCAGAAAATACGCTAATTGTTAATCCTGTCATATATGGTAAAACTATGAGATCTCGTAGATGGGTCTTGATAGGTCCCTTGAGCTTGCCTGCCTTTGCAAGTTTGGTCTCTTCTAGCAATTTTCTCTTGCCATCAGTAATTCCTCTTGTCAGCGATCTTCTTGCACGTGATGGCAAAAGTTCGAATAACTTTTCAAGTGACAGTCCTTGTAATTCCTCGATTGCCATTCCACGGTACTTGAATTCTTTAACCAACTAGTTCCACCATTATCTGAGTTGCTTCACGAAGGACCATATTATAGCATTCCTATCTTAGTTGCAAGGTCTCTTGCCTTTTCAATTGTGTCAAACTTGACAAATGCCTTTTTTCCGTATACTGTTCTACATACGTTAACCCCTATTGGAGTCTCGTTGTAGAGTACCTTTACTGCTTCCAATATCTTTGGTTTTGTAGTGTTTTCTCTTACTAGAAAACAAATCCTGCTTTCGTTTTCAACTAGCGCAAATGTCTTTTCAGTTACATATGGTTTGAGGATGATGTGAGTTGCTTCGTCTACGTTCATTTTAGTGTCACCATTAATTCAAGGTGTGTGGATTTTAGTTTGGCAAGCTCGTCTATAGCACTTTTTGAAAATGCTGTCAGTCTTGCTGGTTTTGCTCCAGGTGCCAAGTGGATGACACTTAGGTTTTTAGCTTCGACAACATCAACACCTGGCATAGAGCCACATGCCTTGGCAAGACTTTTTGAATCTTTTACCACAAGCAGAATGCTTTTGCCTACTTTGGTGTGTCTTCCACGCAATCTTGGTTTTCCAGAACGACGCTTGAGTCTTGATTCAAGTCGTGCAACATCTTGAGAAAAGTTTAACGAGTCAAAAATCTTGGAAATTTCTTTTGATTTTGATACAGATTCTATCTGATCAGATAAAACAACTGGGAATGATTCGATTTTGTCAATCCTGTGGCCTCTTAGTTTTACAAGTATCGAAGATGCAGTTGCTGCAATTGCCGAACACAGTGCAAGTTTGTTTTCTTTTTTGTTAAGTAACTTGTATACGACTTTTTCAGCAACAGGAGGATGTGCTTGTCTTCCTTTTCGTACCATTGCCACACCACCACCTTGGCCTTGTCTTCCTCCTCCACCTCCAAGCATACGTGCAACTCTTGCTGCATGATGTCCTGTTGGGGGGCTATTTGACTCGGCAACTACATCCATACCGGCGTTTGGATATCGGCCTTGTCTTTGAAAATTGTGGGACTCTAAATGAATATGCGCCTTGTGAATCAAGTCACTTCTTAATGGGGTAGAAAATACCAACGGTAATTCTATTTCGCCGTCTTTTGCACCAGAAAGGGAGAGGACTGGAGCTTTCATAGCATTATCTCCAAAACTTTTGGTTGGTTTATCTTTGATAGTTTTGGTCGCTCTGGTGTGCGAAGCTTTACCAATCTTCGATAAGTTCCAGGAATTGAACCGCGCAAAATAATGTAATCACCTTTTACTACACCAAAATGTTTGAATCCACCGGAAGGATTGATTTTGTATTCTTCAGAAGTAGAATTTCCCATTATCATTATTCTGTTATTGTATTGTATTCTTTGATGGAATCCTCTTTGGCCTGCTCTTGGCACAGTGTACATGATTGTTGCAGGACTGATAGGACCCAGAGTACCAAGAGCTCTTACACTCTTTCTTGATTTGTGTTGTTTCTTTTTAACTCCCCATCTTGCAATTGGGCCTTCAAATCCCTTTCCTTTTGTTATTGCGGCAACATCAACTTCAGCGCCTTTTTGAAAAACTTGATCAATTTTTACTTCTTTGCCTAAAAGATCTTTGAGAAATGCAAATTGTGTTTTAATGTCGCCGCCTTTTACTGCAACCTCAAACACATATGGTTTCTTTTGTTCAAGTCCGATGTGACTTGGTGTCACAGACACTATAGCAAAAAGATCATTTATCTTGCCAAGTGACTTTTCTGCTTTCTCAAGTCCTTTTTCGTCGTGCTTTGTAGTAAACAGTCTTGATAATTCCTTTGGGAGATCTTTTGCATAAATGTCAAAAGCAGAATCAAGGCCGTATCTGTCTTTTGAGTATCCTCGAATTCCGATAATTGTCATAGGCGGAGTAACAACAATGGTTCCAAGGCTTACAAGTTGTTTGCCAAAATTAGGGGTCTTTTCTCTATCGTCAATGCTTGCAATACGCATGCATGCGGCTTTGAATCCGGCATAGCCCTGCAGTTTTGGCTGATCGCCTTCAAATTTAGGCCAAGTGCGTATTCTTGCCTCCATGCTTTTCGCTCTTGCCCTTGGCAAATATGCAAGGCTTCCCCTCCTTGGCTGACTATGCTTCCTATGACCCATGGATAAACGCTAAATGTCGAATACCCCATTATAAGTCTATTATCAGAAAATGCATCTTGTCATTATTTTTTTGCAAAACTTCAAGTTTCTATAAAAAATGCACAAGATGTATTGTAATAACTATACTTCCAATAATAATTCCTGCGATTCCAGCCATAATTGCAAACAGAAAAAATTTCTTTTCGTTCAACATCAGATCGTTTGCATTATGGAATATTAAAACTAGTTACGTGACAATATGTTTAAGATCGCAAGTGTCCCAAGTATTGCTTCTTCAAGTCTGACTGTTTCAGTAGCTTGATCTGGAAAGAAGTTTAAGATCTGCGATTTTGGAACATTTCCTAATGCTTTTCCTAGAATCTCGTGCACCCCTCTTTTTGGAGAACCAAACACCACAAGCACCTCGGAATTTGAAATCTCTTGGAAATACTTTTGAGTTTTATGAATAAGTTTTCCTTTTCTTGATGTAAATATGACAAAAGAATCCCAAGCAGAAAGAACATTGCTCAGGCCAGATGCCTCTTTGACTTCATATCCCCAATACTGTTTGATCTCTTCCCGTCTGATCTGTTTTACGGAAAGATTTGGAAATTCCTCTTTGAACTGAACTGTGATCCTTTTTCCTACTTCATCAGGTCCATAATACGGAATGAACTGTTCAAATCCAACATCGACAAATTTTTTTCCTCTGGCAAAAACAACAACCCCATCACGAACATCACCTTGTTTTATCTTGTGAGGGTCTGGAGTTTGCACATGAGATGGGATCTTAAGAGGGCTAAGACTGCCTGCAAACTGAAGCTCGTCTGTTTTTCTATACATTGCTCTACGGAGGTACTGTGGGGTTTCAAGAAAACGCAAGGTGGTACGCAAAAGTGACCTGTCACTATCTCTACCATCAGCTTCATGGTACAGATAGATTGTCTTTACACGAAAGACGGCACAGGCACGTGCAATCTCAGAGATTTTTAACGCCTTTCCCATAGGCGAGGGCTCTTCACTTAATGAGGAGTCTGGAATGGCTACGGATATTTTCAATATTGCAAATAACTTGGGTGCGTTATAAAATACTAGATGTTACTTTTGCTGTCTTTTTGAAATGTTATCTTTGGCTTTAACGGCATACTTTTCAATATCTTTTTCAGCAGTTCTTGTCATGACTTTGGATTCATTTAGAATCTGAGCCATTTTGATGTGTTTGACTCCTTCTTTTTCTTCGCTTACAAGATATATCGATTCTATTGCAAGTGCTGCTGCATCATCAAGTGCCATATCTCTTTTGTAAAACTTTTCAAGATACTCGGTTACCTGATCTGCGCCTGCGCCTATTGCAACTGCATCATAGGAAATGTAGGTGCCACTTGGGTCAGTTAGGTAAATTGTACTGCCGCTTTTGTCAATGCCTGCAATTATCAGCGCAACACCAAATGGTCTTACACCTGCATACTGGGTAAATTGTTGACATTGGTCAGCAAGATGCTTTGCAACTGATTCGACCTCGATTGGTTCATCGTAGATCATCCTGTTACTCTGTGAAAAGAATCGAGCGTTGTCTACCTGAGATCTTGCATCAGGAATGTATCCTGCTGCTGCTACCCCAATGTGATCGTCGACTTGGAATATTTTTTGTGTAATATCAGAATTTTGTAGCTTTCTTGGCTTTTCTTCAACTGCCAAGACAATTCCCTCTTTGCATTTAACTCCGATTGCAAGAGTGCCTCTTCTTACGGTCTCAATTGCATACTCTACTTGGTAAAGTCTACCGTCAGGAGAAAACACAGTAATTGCTCTATCATAACCTGCTGCTGCTGGAAGCATTTCAAAATTCTACCTTTGAAGGTTTAATTTAAGTTTATACAAGTGACAGATCATGCGTTTTGAGATCCCTTTCTATGGTCATGAAAACATAAGATCACTTCATCCAAAAACAATTGAGATAACAACAGAGTCAAATCTTACAGTAAATGGTGACTGCATCATCGGAGTAAGTGCAAGCTCTGGATGCAACGACATTCCAGAAAAAATGAAGCAACTTTTGCAAAATTCAAAATCTCATGTTAGTTGTACAATCACAGTGAAGGATTTTACGTTCAAAGTAAAAGGCAGAGGAAATGACAAGTTGACTCTGACAAATCCTCATGATATCGTAATTAGAAAAAGCGCTTTTGTGTGCCCGAGAACTCTGGCCACTAATTGTGATTTGGCGTCTGACATGATTCCAAGAAAGATGATAAAGATTCTGCAAAGTCCTGAAACAAAAGGTGTCTTTGCAATAGAAGTGGTATGAATTACTTTTGAACCATGGAACCGTTGTCTTCGAATACTTTGGCCATTGCCCTGTTTACAATTTCAACCAAGATGTATTCTTCATAGTTTGGCTCTGAATTATTTTTTGATGAATTTTTTTTCTTCATTTTTGAGCCGGCGTTCTGTGCTATGTTTTTGATTACCTTTTCTAGTTTAACCGACGTATCTGCAATTGTTTTTGAAAATTCATTTTCAAAATTTGGCGGAAGCTTGTGTCCAAAAACCCGCACTGTAGTTCCATAATATTTTAGAACCGCTCCCCTAATTTCTTCCATCTTTACAATTTCTATCAATCCAGCTTCTTTTAGAATATCCAAATGATGCCTTATTGTAGTGGTAGCTTTCTTGTATCCATCTTTGTGCAACTCTGCTACAATTTGCTCTGTTGAAAGTTGCTTGTGATATAATATCTTCAGGATTCTAAGTCGAGCCTGGTCATCGAGGGCTTTTGCTTGTTCCATATTAGTGGCAAGAATTTTGTTTATCTTGATTTCTTTTTGCAGTAAAGTCGACATTTCCTGATTTTAGTTTTAAAACAACCTAAAAGATCATGAGATCACATTTTGTTGTCCAATACGTGATTTATTTTCACGTCATAATAATTGGAAGAGTCCTAATTTTCTCCTTTTATTATAACTTTAGTGATACCATAACTATACAACTTGTACTATTATGATATATCTAGTATTATTATATCACATATCGTAACGGTATGATAAAAGTAGAAAAAGGAAAAAATCTGCTTTTTTGGAAAAAGATTTCCTTGGAGCAGAAAAAAACAGCATGGATTGACAGGTTTTGCATTATGGCCTAAAACAAAATTCGAGTTAAAGACGAGTTCCAGTAATGCGCTCGTATGAAGTTAGGTATCTAGAGGACAATTCGTTGCACATCTCAGGTGGCAATGCAGGTGCAACAGGCTCGATGCCTTTCTTTCTTTCATCTTCAAACTTTTGTTGCAGTCCTCGAGCTGCAAGCCAGTCACGCAATAGTTGCTTGTCATAGCTTTCCTGAATCTTTCCTACAGCGTACAACTCTTTTGGCCACATGCGATATTCATCAGGACCAATAGAATCACCCAGGATAATCTCGTTTCCTATCTTTCCAAATTCCATCTTCAGGTCAGCCAGGATGAATCCTGCCTTATCTGCAATGCCAGACATTGCGTGATAAATCTCAAGCGAGGTTTTTTCTAGCCAATCATATTCAGCAGCACTTGCAAGGTTTTTTGCCAATGCATCATCCCTAGTTATTGGAACATCATGAGTTTCTGACTTTGTTGTTGGATCAAAGATTGGCGTTGAAAGTTTTGCTGCAATCCTGGTGTCTGCACCTTCCGGAAGTTTCACTTCGCCCTCTTTCCACCTTTGAATCAGGCTGCCATAGAAATATCCGCGAACAACGCACTCGATTGGCATCATGGCCATCTTTTTAACAACTATCTTGTCCTTTGCCTCTGTTCTTACATAATGGTTTTTGACTGCAAGTTTTTTGAACCAAAACTCGGCAAACTTGCAAAGAACCTCGCCCTTTCTCGGTATTGGAGTAGGAAATTTTACGTCAAATGCAGAAACCCTGTCTGAAAAATGAAATAAGACATGCTTGTCGTCTACTTCGTATATGTCTTTAACCTTGCCTGAGCGTAGAAACCTCAATCAGGCGTCATTGGACTGACTCGGATTTAAACTGATATACTTTTCAGATACAGGAACGTTTAGAAGGAAATTATCTATTTTTCGCCTTGACCTGGAATGACAGGCAAGGTGGTAGTGGAAACTACATGCGGTATTTGACGTATTTTTTTGGTGATTATTTTTTCAATTTGGTCCTCAGTTGGCACTTGAACTTTGGCAAAAATGTCGTATTGCCCGTATGTTCCCATCACTTCTTTTACTCCCTCGATCTTCAATAGTGCATTTAATACTTCCATTTCATGGCCCATCTTGCTTTTTACAAGAACAAATGCTATCTCCAAATCTATTCACCCTTGATCTCCGCTCTGCTCTTAAATGTCGGTTTTATTCCCAAAGTGGAATAATCACCAGAATAGCACGTAAAGCACATGGAACTGTGGTCCATGCCCACAGCGTCTGCAAGATTCTTAGAATCATTATATCCAAGAAAGTCTGCACCTATTAGCTGTCTGACTTTTTCTGTAATTTCTGCTTCAGTGTAATCTTTATCGTCACCAAGATATGTAACCAGCTCGTCTTGTGACGGAAAGTCAATTCCTGCATAACATGGGAATTTTATTTGAGGAAAAGTGATAACCATGCTGATTTTTCTAGCGCCTGCTCGTCTTAGAGCCTTGATAATTGCTTTTGAGCTTGTACCTCTTACAAGACTGTCGTCAACTACTACAACATGTTTACCGCTGATTACCTGAGTAATTGGAATAATCCATCGATTGATTTCAACTCTGTCACTTTGATGCGGCTCAATGAAACTACGCAGTGGGCCCTTTCTGCTGTATCTATCCTTGAGTAGCCCCTCTTCAAATGGAACTCCGAGCTCTTGTGCATACCCGAGTGCAGCAGGCCTTGCAGAATCAGGAACTGGGACAACAATGTCTGCATCCTTTATTGGGTATTTTCTTGCTAGAAATTGCCCAATTCTTTTTCGTGCCACGTAGATATTGGAATCTTCCATCACACTTGACGGGTGTGCAAAATAAGTAAACTCAAAAGAACAATGGGCAGGCTTTATTGCTTCAGAAAACATCTCAGACTCGAGACCCGTGTTGCTTATTTTTACAAGCTCACCTGGCTTTACATCTCTTACAAGCTGTGCGCCCACTGCAGAGAGGGCCACTGATTCTGACGCCACGATGTATGTGTTGTTATCTTTTCTGTGCCCTATAACCATGGGTCTGAATCCCCTTGGGTCACGTGCGGCGTATACCGCATTATCGTCAGAAACAAAAGTAAAACAAAACGAGCCAACCATCTCGTTTTTTAGAATTGAGAGAGCATTTCCTAGTTTTCCATTTTCTGACATGAGTGAGACTAGTCTTTGTGCTGCAACAAGCGTATCACTTGCATTTTGTGGGGTAAATGTGCATCCTCCTACCATTCCTGCCAACTCTTCAACGTTAGATATTGTACCATTATGGGCAATGCATAGATCCTTGACTTTGAGCGGTTGGGCATTTTCCAAGTTACTTTTACCAATAGTTGAATATCTGACATGGCCTATTGCTGCAGGAGAAACATAATCACGTGTTATCTTGTCAAATTCTGATACTGCAGAAGATACAAGCCCTAGTTGTTTGAATGGCTGTTTTTTTGGAACTGCAACACCCCAAGCTTCTTGGCCCCTGTGTTGCAGTGCACGCAATGCATCAATAACCATTGGGATAACATTTACTCCATCCAGGCTGAAGATTCCCACTACACCACAGTTTTCTTTAACCATGACCGACCAATGACCCCAACGAGTTTAACCATTTTTCTTGTGCTTTATCAACCCTTACACTTGCAACCAACTTGGTTTTGTCCTTAAATGTAATATTACGGCCTGAAAACTTGCCTATGATTTCATTTTGAACTCCTCTTTTTTCTAGAATCGACTTGACTTTTTTGATCTTCGAGGGGTCAACTATCAGCAAGAATCTAGAATGTGACTCTGAGAAAAGCAACTCATCATGCCTGAGATTCTCAGACGGAATTTTATTTAATAAAACATTGCAGCCAATCTCATTTTTTATGCAAGTTTCTGATATTGCAACTCCGACTCCTCCTTTTGAGCAGTCATGTACAGACTTTACTAGGTCTTGAGGTATTACTTCCAAGACTGCAGCTTGGTTGGCCTTGGATGAGCTCATATCTACAGTGGGACACTTGCCTCCAATAATGTCATGAATGTATTCGTAATACTCTGATCCTCCAAGTTCGTCCTTTGTGAGGCCCACCATGACGACAAGGTCGTTTTTTTCTGCTTTCTTTGGTATCAATGGTTTACTTTCAATCAGACCAAGAATTCCTATCAATGGAGTTGGTTTGATTGGGCCATTATCAGTCTCGTTGTACAAACTCACCTTTCCCCCCACACATGGAATCTCAAAATACTTGGCATACTCTGTAATTCCTTCTACTGATTCTTTGAATGTCCAAAATATTTGCGGGTCTTCAGGGTTTCCAAACTGCAGGTGGTCAACCATTCCTATTGGTGTTGCACCAGTACAGATCACATTTCTGCAGGCTTCATCAAAGCATCCTATTACTCCTTGTCTTGGGTTAACGTAGCAGTGCTTGGAATTTCCATCTATCTTGACTGACAAAAATTTTCCATTATCAAGCCTCAGTACAGAGGCATCGTTTCCAGGCTTGACCACAGTACGAATTCCAACCTCGTGATCATACTGCGTATAGACCCAGTGCTTGCTTGCAATATTTGGGTTTGAGAGCATCTTTAGAATTGTTTGAGATAGGTTTTTTGGAGTTTTTGGTTTTTCTACAGAAGAAATATTTTTTAGATATTTGGGCACACTTGAAGGCCTGTCAAGAAGCGGTGCATTTGCAACCACATCGCTTGGCAGTTTAGCAATAATATTTTTTTCAGATCTGACTTCCATCATTTTGTCGTCAGTTATTCTACCGATAACAGAGCATGGCACGTGGAATTTTTCACATATTTTTTTTAGAGTTTCAAGCTTTTCATGAGATGTAATTACAAGCATTCTTTCCTGTGATTCAGATATCATCAGTTCAGTTGGAGACATGTTTTGTTCTCTTTTATGAACCAAAGACAGGTCAAGATCTATGCCAACTGACAAAGCATCTGCTGTTTCTGAAATGGCGCAAGAAAGCCCACCACCCCCCAAGTCTTTCATTGCCTTGATACAGTTCTGATTCCTAGCATCAAGAATTGCCTCAATTACTAATTTTTCAATGAACGGATCAGGGATTTGTACAGCAGAACGATTTTCTGACTCTAGCTTGTCGGATGCAAACTGTGAGCCTCCGACGCCATCTCTTCCCGTAGAACCTCCAAGCAACACTACAAAATCACCCTTGTCGGCTCTGTTTTGGATGAGCCTTTCTTTTTTACCAAAACCTACAGAGGCCACATCTACTAGTGCATAGTTGGTAAAGCATTTGTCAAACTCTATTTCACCACCAATAGTAGGTATTCCCAAACAATTTCCATAATCGGCAATTCCCCTGACAGCATTTTTGAAAAGCCATCTTGCGTGCATATCTTTTTCAATATCGCCAAATCGAAGACCATCCAAAATTGCAATTGGTCTTGTACCAGCAGACAGGATATCTCGTATCACACCGCCAACTCCTGTTGCTGCACCACCATACGGTTCTACTGCAGACGGGTGATTATGACTCTCAATGTGTACTGTGACAACATATCCATCACCCACATCAAGTACACCAGAATCGTATCCAGGACCTGAGATGACTCTTTTGCCTTGCCGTGGAAGAATTTTTAGGTGTTTTTTTGATGACTTGTAAGAGCAGTGCTCTGACCATTCTGCTGCAACTATTTGGGTCTCCACATGATTTGGTTTTCGTCCTATCTTTTTTTCAAGATATTCTGACTCTTGAGGAGTCAGACTCATGCAGTAACACCCAGAGTCTTTAGCAATGATTCGAAGATCAACGAGGCAGGCTTGGCATCACTTGGGTTTAGGATTTGTTCAGCTGATCTTTCTGGATGCGGCATCATCCCAACAACATTTCCTTCCTTGTTACATATTCCTGCAATCTTCATTGTAGCGCCATTGATATCTTCGGCATAAGCAAAAACAATCTGATTATTTTTCTTCAGTGACTCTAGTGTTTTCTTGTCTGCATAGTATCTCCCCTCACCATTTGCAATGGCAATAGGAATTCTTTGGTTTGGTTTGAACCGGTTTGTAAATGGGGTTTTATTGTTCTTGACAATTATCTCAGTCCATTTACAGATGTAGCTAAGAGATGTGTTTTTTAAAAGTGCACCTGGCAAAAGGCCAGACTCTGTCAATATTTGGAATCCATTGCATACACCAAGAATTGGCATGCCTTTTTCTGCCATCTTTTTTACCTCTGCAATAACTGGACTATGAGCTGCAATTACACCTGCTCTTAGCCTATCACCATAAGAAAATCCCCCCGGTAGCACAATTGCATCAATATTGTTTGGCAGGTTATCGGTATGCCATACTAATTGGGATTCAAGCTTGAAGACGTCTGTTAGGACATGGTGCATGTCGCGATCGCAATTACTGCCAGGAAAAACTATTACTGCAACCCTCACAAGTATCCTTACTTGCTAGCAATATTAAATCGAATCGGATGAAATAGCTTAGGAGATTTTTATCAAAAAATGCGATCGCTTTTTATTTTGCAGATTTGGTTAGAATTTATCTCATACAATTTATTATGTAACCGATTTCAATAAAGGGTGTTAAGACTAGTAGGGCGTCCTGCTCCTGTCACCACCGCACTGATTACAATAAATGCCTTGATCTTTGCCTATGGGATACTTAGCAATTCACAGCATGACATTATTGCGCGCTATGGTTTTATCCCAAATGAATTATTCCGTGACACCAACTCTCCACTATCTGACAGTCTTTTGAGACTGTTTACTTCGATGTTCATTCATGCAAACATTGCGCACATTGCATTCAATCTCTTTGCCTTGGCATACATGGGAGGCTTTGCAGAAAGATCAATAGGAGTTCCACGGTTCATAACACTTTACATTGCTGCAGGGCTTGGCGGCGCACTGCTCCATGGAGTTGTCTCATCTTATGCACTATCAAGTGGCGATAGTATACTGATTGGTGCATCAGGAGCAATATCTGGAATACTGGGAGTATCAGCTGCACTAGGAGACATACGTGGATACTATTGGCTTGCAATCCAAGTTTTGTATGTATTCATAGGTTCGTTTGCTTCACTTACCATAGCATTCATGGCTCACGTGGGAGGATTTGTCACGGGGTTGTTCCTAACAAAGTTGATGATAGAAATTGAACGCAGAAAAAGAATGGGGCGTTTTGACATTTTTCCTACATAAGACAGTATCATCTCTTTTGTTTGTTGCAGATGCAATTTTTTACAACACTGAAACCCTGTCTAGCTATAAACCATAGGAAACTGCGAAGCAGTTTTGGTAGGAAACTGTAGCTTCGCAGTCTCTTGTACAAGAAATCGGAACTCAGATAATTAAAAAGGACGTATGCGAAGCAAGTAACTGCAAACTATACTGAAATTTTGTTGTAAGAAAAATAGATCGACTTGGAATTTTCATAATAGTTTACAAGATTAATAGTCAAAAAGCAACACATCGTTTTTATTCTAATACTCTTTGGTACTAGCTATGGGCCTAGTTCGCGACATTATGGTTCATAACGTAGTCACTATCGAGTATGACAAGACAGCAAAAGATGTTGCATCACTGATGGCAGAAAAAGGCATTAGCTCACTTGTGGTCGTAAAAGAAGGAACACCGATAGGGTTGGTAACAGAAAGAGATCTTGCTCGCAAGGTTTCAACCACTGATAAGAAAAGCTCCGAAGTGCAATTATCAGAGATAATGTCTCCAAACTTTAGATGGGTAGAGCCTATGACACCTATTGAGGACGCGGTACAAAAAATGACAAACAAGAACATACGCAGGCTGTTAGTTTTGGACAATGGTAAGCTTGCCGGCATCATAACTGAGACAGATCTGGCAAAGTACCTTCGCAGCAAGCTTCTCATAGATGGGGCCATGGAAGACAGTACTGCGTTAAACAGAAAGGTTGTAAAAAACAGTTAGATTTGAGAAGTGTCTACTGAGACCTTGCTTACTAGCGGATTATATATTCTAAATTCATTGCACAGATCCATGACAGCCTTCTCTGCTAGCTCTTTGCTCTTTGCTTCTATCTGAAACCTTAGCATCTTGGCTGAACGAATCTTTTTGACAGATGTCTTTTTGTCTTTTAAAATAAGGTCATTTAGGATGGTATCCCCTTCAGGATCGACAATTTCTGGCTTGTTCTCTATTATCACACTAACCAGAAAAGAGGGCATGGAGTTGCTAAAAAGAGAATTAATTTAAGCCTTGACTAGAGGATTGGCATGGTAGCACTTTTTGATCCTACAGAGTACAAGATTAATTCAAAAGCCAACTGGAATGCTGTTGCTCCAGATTACCATTACAACTGGGCCAACAAGCATGCAGGTCCATTCAAGTCCACTGTGGAAGTAGTAAATCTGGCAGAGATAAATCCGTCAGACAAGGTGCTTGACATTGCATGCGGAACAGGCGCTGTTTCAACTGAGATATTTCGCCGTCTTGACAAGACAGGGTTATTGGTTGGAATAGACTTGTCAAGGACAGCACTCCATATTGCAAAGAAAACAATGAGTTTACCAAATGCGAATTTTTTTGAAATGGATGCAGAAAATCTTGGATTCAACTTTGTGTTTGACAAAATATTATGTCAATATGGACTCATGTTTTTTCCAAATGTCAACAAAGTACTTGAAACTGCAAGAAAAATTTTAAAACATAATGGAAGAATTGTTTTTGCAGTTCATGGGCTAGCAGAAGATGTACCATATTTTAGTAGTATAATGTCACCCATTTTGAAATATATCCCAGACATCAGGCCAAAAGGTGTCCCTACGGTACATAGGTTTGGCAACACTGGCGACTTGCAAAAAGAACTTGAGAGAGCAGGATTTTCCAATGTATCAATAACAAAACATGTTTTCAGCTATGAGGCGGGGACCTTTGAAGAGTACTGGCATGATTACATGCACTCAACTGCAAATTCAATTAGACCCAAGATTGAGAGCATGGGAGAAAATATCAGATCCCAGATAAAACATGATTCACTGCAAAACACTGTACGCTACACAAAAGATGGAAAGATAACTTTTCCATGGACTGTGCTCACAGCACTGGCACACAACACTTGAGATATCAAAAAGACCTTTAGAGAATTTTTATTGCGCGCGTCTTAAAATCTGAATCATACCAAATCGTTTTTGATTCTTTGCCCTTGCCTGAAAATGCATTAAATGCAACATGCCCAAAGTTTTTGTTCTCTATTGCACCGTGCCAATGAAGTGTATTTTTTGGAATGTACACTATATCACCAGTTTTCAAGACATGCCTTGCCCCTTGTTTTATTCTAACACTCTTGCCTTGAATCTTGCCCTTAAACAAGACAAGAACACCCAAGCCCTGAGTTACAACCAGTGTCTGTCCCCCTTCGTGATAGTGAACTTTTGTTCTTGCGCCGTTTTTAAAGCCTGCATAGTATACTTTTGAATCCTTAATGCCAATATTTTTTGAAATGTCGTGCAAGACAACATTGCCAAGAAAATATCTTCTTTTTTCAGCTAGAAGAGATTTGTCAAGTTTTATCCTGTCGTAATTTTCTTTTTTCACTTTTCTTGTCTGGAATTAAATTATAATTAGCCGTTTCCTTTTGATTGTGTAATAGTTACCACATCATGAGTATATTTTTACAAGCGAGGTTTTGCCTTTCGCGGATATTCAGTTTTTGCTAATTCTTGGTGACGATCATGAACTTAATCTGTCAGTTCATCACGCAATAACATTTTAAACCACCCTCTAAATGCCATTACCTAACGCCAATGTAGCTCAGCCTGGCTAGAGCATCTGACTTGTAATCAGAAGGTCGGGGGTCCAAATCCCCTCATTGGCTTCAATATTATATCGTGATATTTCTGCCACATTTGCACCAAACAGAGGTTTGTAAGAAAGGCCCTTGTCTCATGCTTGAAAAATCGACTAGGTTAATAGCAGTGTTGTGTAAAACATTCTCGAAATGCTAACGCATGGAGATTTTAACAGACTTTGTGAGAAAATAATGGAAATTGATAAAAAAATAAGATTTGTGGGAATAATTGACCAAGACGGCAAACTAGTGGGAGGCGGAATGAGGAGCGGCATCAAGCCAATAGGCGATAAAAAAGACGATGAATCACTCTACTGTGGCATTGTTACAAGAGCCAAGATGCGCCAGGGGTCCGACAGTGTGCTAGGACAGGTATCTTTTGCCATGTCATATAGAGAAAGAGTCGTGATCATGAGTTTTCCTATAAAGGATAATCTTCTTCTCTTGTCAGCAGAAAAAGAAATTGATTTATCTGCCACTCCATTTAAAGTGCTGAATCTATTACGCCGTTGATTGCAAGACAATCTGCAGTTTAGCCAGCATTTCAAGAACTGGTATTTTTTTATTTTTCAATTCTGATTCATTTCACATAATAGACAAAGTTAAGTAATTTGTAGATTTGAGAAAAGTATGGAAAAGGGGTTTATTTTGATCAATTGCGATATTGGTGCAGAGGAGTATGTGATAGAGGAGTTGAAGCTTTTACCTCAAGTCAAGAGTGCATATGTGACTTTTGGTGCTTATGACGTGATAGCAGAATTGCAAACTCCTACCTCTGAAGAATTTGATCGAGCCGTATCGCATAAGATTCGAAATATATCAAGAGTTGAAAGTACGATGACATTAAAAGTGACAACTCCTAGCTAAGATTCTTTAGCATTTTTGTGCGCAGATAGCTTTAAAAAAAACATTAACTTTTTGATAACCAATTGGAAAAAATTGAATACGAAGGCACCGTTTGGGCCATAAATCACGGCCTTCCTCAACCTTTGCTTGATCATTGTGTCAAAAAATTAATGGATTATGGGGTAAGAAAGGAAGACATACAATTCACAGATGCCCCTACTGGTGTCAAAATTGGGACAATTGTGGTAGATGTATGGCCATATCACTTGGAAGTTGGGCGTGTGAGAACTGTCAGAAATGACTCGTACATAAGCGGGAGCGTAGCTATCATTGAGCTAAAAGCCGATCAAGACGGCAACTACATAGAATAGCCCTTTATTGCAAACATCAGTATTTTTAAAATTACATGCAACCATGCCAAACGATTTATTTTAGATAGCAATCTAGTCGGCTTGTGAAGAAAAAGAAGGAAGTAAAGCCCCACCCCAAGAGAGGGTTACAAGTTGCAATCATAATAGGCGTGGCCATAATAGCTGTAGTCATTCTTGTCAATTACAATTTAGACCAAGCAAATCTATCTGGACAGAGATTTGGGGATAGTTTATCAGCGATTCAATCTGATTTGAAAAACGAGACGATTGGTTTTGATGCCAATCTTACAATGTACGAAAAAGGCCAGATATCAAAAGAACAAATGTTAAACATAACAGATGCACACATTGCAAAGATGCAAACCATCATACCAAGATATGATGCTTTGAGCCCACCAGAGCCATTTTCTGCTTCATTGCAGCTCTTCAGGCTATCAACTCAGACACAGATAGAAAGCGACAATCTTCTAAAAGAATGGATTCAGACAGGAGACAATTCAACTAGAGCAAAATCAGATCAACTGCTACAGCAGTCATTTCAGTATGAAATGAGTGCATTACAGTCTTTTCATAATGCTAAATCAGGCAATTCATAGTAAGCCTAGTGCAGCAAGCGGATCAAGTATTTTACCAATCTCATTTTCTAAAGCATTTTTTTCAAGATCTGTTGGAGAGGAAAACACCAGGTCCATGGTTATGCTAAGCATGTCGTGATCTGTGTGAGATACCATAATCTTGTATTGTTTTATGTTATTGTTTGAAAGAAAATCATCCCAATACGTGAGACGTGTTTTCACGTTGTCTAGTTGCTTTGCCAGGTACGCAACATTCATCTCATTTCCTTCTTGGAAGATTCCAAATTTTACCATCGGAATCATGAGGTAGCCGCTTTTTATCTTGTCATGTTGCCTATGCGTCTGATCAATTACTTCGTTTGCCCTGTCTTCTGGGTATATATTGCCATATTCGGGAGCAAAATATCCAACTAGGTTTTTTCTTTTGTCATATATTTTGAAATAAACTCCTTCACGTTCTATCTTCCACATTATATTTTACCTAAAATCTACTTGTTGATTAGGATATGGAAACTGTGTTAAGGCATTTACCACAAAAATATCCCTTACCAGTATTAAATATGGTAGAGTTCTTGCACTCGGGACATTCCCTGTTGATACGGTTAACTTCAATTGGCACAGGTAACAGTCATTGTTTTTCTACAAAAGAAACAAGGTCAAATTATATTTGCAATCGCTGTAAAATCAAACGTTATAAAGAATAGGACTCAATTCTAGGTTGTGATTTCTGCAACTACCAAGAGCTTCATTGATAATTTGGTGGACTATTACATAAGCGAGGCATCGTCATACAAACAGATGGCAAAAACATATGCCGACGAGGTAGGCGATGTTCCAGCAGCTGCCTTTGGAATCATACTAGGCTCAATCTAT
The DNA here is from genome assembly GCA_028867755.1 of Nitrososphaerota archaeon. Taxonomy (GTDB): domain Archaea; phylum Thermoproteota; class Nitrososphaeria; order Nitrososphaerales; family Nitrosopumilaceae; genus Nitrosotalea. The sequence continues at coordinate 958,697 of JAGWFT010000001.1, read as the reverse complement.
TCAGCGTTCATACAGTCATACACCACCCAACAACAAAAGCCGTCTTTAGAAGACATGCAAGAATTCACACAAATTATTAAAAAAAGAGCAGCTCAAATAAAACGAAGCATCATTGATGCGAAAATATAACTTTGCAGTATTTTGATCATGCATAAAGAATAATTCGAGCTTTTTAATATGCCAGCAGGAAAGAATTAGAGAAGTTGAAACAAAAGACAAGTTTGTTGGCGTGTAGTTTGTTGCTTGTATCAACACTTGGAGTTATTGTAAATCCATTCTCTCAAAATCAACTTGAGACAACACATGTCGCTCTTGCACAGCAACCAACTAATGATACTACGAATTCGCAGCCTTCAAGCGCGTTCGTTTCCCCCATTCCCGAATGGATTAGAAACGATACCAGTTTATGGGCACAAGGAAAACTTGGTGATTCACAATTTGTTTTAGGCGTGCGATATCTTGTTGCAAATAACATAGTGCCACTCTCTCATGAGTACGACACTGCCAATTTGCAAGGTACAATTCCTTCATGGGTTAAAGATGTTGCAGCATGGTGGACAAGCGGAAGTGTTTCAGACTATGAGTTTTTCTCAGATATACAATACCTTATCAATAATGGTGAAATCAAGCTAAAGCCTGGCGTAAGCCAGGACATAGGACAGGATTCAAACCTGTTATCAAGTAATTTCCCACAGGGCAAGATCAAAATCGACAACATTATACTGAAAGTCCAGATTGCAGACACTCCGGACAGGATGACAGAAGGATTACAGTTTCAGCAACAACTTCCATATGACCAAGGAATGATCTTTGTGTTCCCAGAACCACAGATAGTTGCAATGTGGATGAAGGACATGCAGTTTCCGTTGGATATGATTTGGTTTGATGACAATGGAAATGTAGTGCATATTGAAAAAAACTTGCCTCCCTGCAATGACAACTCTACATGTCCAATTTATGATGCTCAAAGACAGAATACAAAATATGTCCTAGAAGTAACCTCAGGCTTTGTGGACAAATTCAATGTTACAGAAAACTCAAAGCTTGCCATATTGCACAACTAGGTCTTGGTAAGATATTTTCTACCTAGCCTAAGATGAAATAACATCCATAGAGTGTTCTGCATATACAGATAAATCCCGACATGGTAAACCACAATCCATGTCTGAAATTGTGCAATATATGATACAGCAGCTAGTTGACAATGGACAGACAGTGCAACTTTCTCTCATAGAAGATGTGCAGACAGAACCTGTTTCACAAAAACAGCTCATGCTAGAAGCCATCAATAAAAAATTAGAACCAGAATTGCGAGACCAGATTCTTCCATTCCTAGAGGCCATACTTCAGGCCCAGCCTACCATTGCAATCAAAAGCTATGCCCAGACTGCAATAACAATAAGCATGCCAAAGCGCAGATACGAAAGAATGGGCAGCCCTCAAGTAGGACACAAGCTAGAGATCAATATTAAAAAAATCTAGAGAAGTTTTTCAACTTCCTCTATTGTTCCTAGCGGCAATGAGCACGTAAAATCTTTGCATACATAGACATTAGTTTTTGTCTTGTCAAACACCTTACCTGCAAAAAACGACAAATGTTGCAGCTCCTTTAGAGATTCTTCTTTGCTTATCCCTACAAGAATTGATTCAGGGAGAAATTTCTTTTCAAGATAAGTGCATAGTTCCTTGTTGACATAGTTTATCATGGTAATCTCAGTTGGTTTTTGCAAATACATGTAAATGACATTTAAGAGCTGGCCAAAACCAAATGGGTTTTCAGCAGCCATCGTAGAAAGAGACTCCATTATCTTAAGCGATGTGTCAAAATACCGCTTGTCTTGTGTAATATGGTATAATCGTAGCAGCGTGCCTGCTGCTACAGAATTTCCAGAAGGAAGAGACAAATCATAAATGTTCTTTGTTCTGATGATTAACTTTTCATGATTGTCTGCAGTGAAAAAGAAACTCCTTTCATTTTCATCCCAAAAATGTTCCAGTAAATAATTTGCATAATATATTGCAAGATCAAGATACTTCTTGATAGGCCTGACTTCAAAATAATCAAGCAATGCATTTACAAAGTATGCATAATCATCAAGATATGCCCTGAGTTTTGCTTGCCCGTCTTTGTAGGTGTGTAATAGTTCTCCATTTTTTACCATTTTTTCTTCCATAAACCTGATGCAATTTTCTGCTGCCTTTAGGAAGTCAGCATCTTGTGTAACCCTGTAACCTCGCAGAAACCCTGTCATCATAAGCCCATTCCAGCTAGTGAGAACCTTCTCATCTTTGCCAGGATGTACACGTTTGCTTCTTGCTTCCAAAAGCTTTGTCTTGCTTTTTTCTATAATATTTTGGACTTCGGATTCTGTCTTGCCAAACTGAAATGCCACGGATGATTGTTTTATGGCGTTATTCAATATGGTATGTCCTTCAAAGTTTCCTCCATCTGTTACATCGTAAAATAGACAAAAAACATCAGAGTCATTTCCAAGTATTTCTTGGATCTCATTTTTTTTCCAAACATAATATTTTCCTTCTTCTCCTTCAGAGTCTGCATCCTGCGCAGAATAAAACCCGCCATCAGGGGAGGTCATTTCTTTTAAGATGTATCGCAGTGTGTGATTTATCACGTCAAGATATCTCGAGTCCTTTGTTATCTGATATGCCTCTGCATATACAACTGGCAACAATGCATTGTCATACAACATTTTTTCAAAGTGCGGCACAAGCCATCTGGAATCAGTTGAATACCTGTGAAAGCCGCCGCCAATTTGATCATATATTCCCCCATTTGCCATCTTTGTTAGAGTTTTTAGGACAAACTCTTGGAACTTGGATATTCCTGAAAGTTTTGAGTATCGCAACATAAATGATAGGTTTGCGGCATTTGGGAACTTGGGAGCATGCCCAAATCCTCCATTTGTTGGGTCTCCAAGTGAGAGTAAATTCATGGCAGCCTCGTCAAGTATGGGTTTTTCTAATTTTGATGGCAGAGAAATTGATTCAGTTTTTTGCAACGAGTTTACAAAGTTTTCAGAAGCAGCCTCAACGTCTTGGGGTTTTTCCTTCCAGGCTTGCACAAGCTGTCTTATGAGACTTCCAAAGCCAGGCCTGCCATAACTATCAAGTGGTGGAAAATATGTTCCAACATAAAATGGCCTCTGGTCTGGTGTAAGAAATACACTAAGAGGCCAGCCACCGCTACCTGTAACAAGCTGGCATACTTTTTGATAAATATCATCAATGTCCGGTCTTTCCTCCCTATCGACTTTGATATTGACAAAGTTCTCGTTCATTACTTGAGCAATCTCATCGTTTTCAAAAGACTCGTGCGCCATGACATGACACCAGTGACAAGCACTGTAGCCCACACTGAGAAAAATTGGTTTGTTCTCGTCCTTTGCCTTCTTTAAGGCATCATCACACCACGGATACCATTTTACAGGATTGTATGCATGCTGTAAAAGATATGGACTTGATTCATGAACGAGTTTGTTTGGCTCCACAATTTCTAGAATCAAAAATGGCTATTTGTATTGTTCCATATTGTTTTCGATGGGATATGGAAAGAGTAATGTTTGCCCTTCGTAGTGGGCTAACAAATGAGAAAATTGGTTTTGGGTTTAGCAGTTCTTGCTATTCTGTTTGGCGTAATGTATTCAGGCAAGGTCTTTGCAGACCAAGGAAATGTATGCGCGCCTCATAATGTATGCGTGCACTCAGGAGATCATCTAAAATATGCTATCCAGACAGGCATTGTCAATAGCTCCATCATATACTCATTTGGAAACATGATCAATCCAGAAAGCATCAATGTCACAGAAACATATTATCTTGGAAAGGATGTTGAAAATGACACTTTTGTTTTGAGCCTAAAAACTGGATACGGACATGATAAGCAAGGAAATATTGTTCCGTTTGTTTCAATATTACCAGTACCAATCCAGTATAACCAAAGTGATATTGTAATATCACAAGAATTGAAAGACTATAACGGGTTTAAGAGGACGGTGCTGATTGCTACCGAGTCTAATACCAACGGCTCATCTGATATGGCATACGATACACAAACTGGTGTCCTTTTGAGTGCACATTCTGTTGGAATGACAAAGTTTTTGGGAAAACCCATTACAGTTACATTTTCAAACAATCTGATAGATACTGACATCATTAGTTCCGATTCTAATTATACACAACCTTCAAAGAGCATAATCATTCCAGCTTGGGTTAAAACAAACGCAGGATGGTGGGCAAGCAGTGAGATATCAGATGATGACTTTGTGAAAGGCATACAATATCTTGTCTCAAATGGAATCATGCAGATACCTCATGGTTCCTCTGGCAATAATACAACACATGACATCCCGCACTGGATAAAAAGTAATGCTGGATGGTGGGCACAGGGAACTATCTCTGATGACGATTTTATTTCTGGAATTCAATACATGATAAATGCCGGAATATTGAAACTATGAGTCCGGCATTATTCAAGCGTTAAATAACAGTTCAAATTCTTTCAGTTATGAATTGCAAGCGCTGCCATCACACTGATGCTGCACATGAACCATCAAGTGACAGTCATTCGGTTCTAAAGGTGGGCAGATGCATAATATCAAACTGTTCTTGCAAACAATACATAGATCCTATAGATGAAATTGACGAGGAATTAATCTAGTCTTTATTTTCCTGTGGCGTTAACTGACATTGTTTCATTTAGTGTAACTGACTTGCCAGCCCCAGCAGATACTGTAGCATTAATTGAAACATTTGTAGTTGTGTTCATTGTTTTTGGAGTTGTGGAATTAGTTTGGTGGGATATCATCATCTTTGCAATTGGGCTTGTTGCCATAACTGCAGTCTGGTTTGCTACAACAGTTGTAGTCTTGTTTGATATCATAGTGTTATTTGTTGGTACAACTGCTGTTTGATTTGTTGTAACAGTTTTCGTTTGATTTGCTGGCTGCAGTGCAGGACAAAATGATGCAGGACTTGTCTCATTACTAGCTAGAACAGCATAAGCACCAACTGGTGTGCTAGAGCCTGTTACCATTTTCAAATCATCAGTAAAAGACGGAGTGAAAATCAATACCTGAATTCCCTGCCCTTGAAGTGAGTCTACTTGTTGTTTTTGATACGCTGTAGCATTTTCAAATGCATTTTCATGAATTCCCAGCGTTAGTTTTTGCCCCACAGGCAAATCATCGTTGAAGAGAATTACGTTGTAACATTGTTTTGGAGTCTGAACGAATACTTCGGCATTAGCCATTAGATTAAGATTGTAATTGTTAGTAGCGTTAAAGAGTAGTACTTGCATTGTAGAGCCTTGGTTTTGCTGTGCGTCTTGCGATTGCAATACTTGGGCAGCATCAAGTGCATCTGCGTGATCTAGTAATTTTAATTTGGCACCAACAGGCTGTGAGATATCAAAGAGAACAACATTGTATCCTGTTTTTGGCGTCATGGCATCTACTTCTTGCGAGGCCATGATGTTGGTTGAAAAGTGATAGTCACTTCCTATTGCCCATACAAGTAAACCAATTGCCACTAGGGATACTGAGATTACTATCATCGAATAGCCCACTTTTCTATAATTATGAGGATTCTTGTCTCTTAGAACAGGCTTTGAGCTATCAGATGGCTCATTTGACGATGACATTCGTTGACCAAAAAATAGGTGCTGAATTTAATCTTTATTAATAAATGCCTCGTCGAGTCTTAAAGCATAACATAATTTCTGCTCACAAGTTTACGATCTTGAATTGGAGCTTTGCTCTACTTTGAATATATGGAGTGTAAGCAGATCTATAGCTTTTTTCAAATGCTCAAACTCATCTACAAGGTGTTTTTGGTTTTCGACAATCCCCTTTAGAACGCTAATGAGCGATTTTTGATACTTGTCAGATGACGAGGCATCAAGCGCATTAAGCCTAGATTCCATAATGTCCAAGTCCTTTTGCATTTTCTTGCCATGCGACTTTTCCATAATTAGGCTCCGTTTACAATGTATATGAACATAAAGTTAAAAGATTCATCAGGCAAGCAAAAATCATGATTGAAGAAAAACTTGCTTCTTTGAATATTTCACTTCCAGTACCGCCAAAGCCGGCAGGCTCGTACATTCCTGTAATTAGAACTGGAAATCTGGTGTTTGTCTCAGGCCAGATTCCAATGAGGGATGGCAAAGTGGAATTTCAGGGAAAAGTTCCTACAGATGTATCAATTGATACAGCCCAGCAAGCAGCTAAACTGTGCATCATCAACATCTTGGCACAACTCAGAGCAGAACTTGGAACACTAGACAAGATTTCCAGAATTGTGAGAGTGTCTGGATTTGTAAACAGCGCCAGCGATTTTACTGAGCAACCAAAAATTATCAACGCTGCCTCAGACTTGTTGTTTGAGATATTCGGTGACAAAGGAAAACATTCCAGAATTGCGGTTGGAGTTGCAAGTCTTCCTTTGAACTCTACTGTTGAGATAGATGCAATAGCCGAAGTCAGTTAAGTTTGGAATTGAATTTTTTTAGAAATAGAGGCATTTTTTCTTTTGGGATGACTGCACCACATGCCTTGTCATGACCACCACCTGATCCTCCAAGATCTGTTGCCAACTGGTTTACTATTCTACCAAGATGTACTTTGCATGCCTTTGAACCACGAATAGAAACTGCATAGATTCCTTTTTCTTCTCTAAATTTGTATGACACCCCAACATCTTTTCCTGATAACCCCAAGACAAAGTTGACTACCATGCTTGCACCAGAGTCTGTGACTTCCATGTAGGACAGGTTTTTCATTTTCTTCATGTTATCTTTTACCTTTTGAATGACGCCTGAGATTCTTTCTGCTTGTATGCGCGCAAATTCAAAAGTATTTGGAATTTCGTGTGGATATTTTAATTGGCTAATTTCGTCTACAAGATACAGCAGGTAATCCCCATCTTTTTGATGGCTGACAATTGTAAATGTGAGAACAGTGGCCTCAAGTAAGACAAATTGCCTGTCAAACCTCTGAAGCAGCTTAGAGCCAATTGGCCTGTCTTCCATATAATCAGTGACTGCAGAGCACGCCGCAATCAAGGAACTGTGATCGTTTAGTTTTGACTTGAATGCGTTATAGACTTGGACTGTAGTGCATTCGTTTATCGTATGAATTAACTTGACTTTTAGAGCCTTGATCTTCTTCTTTATGCCTTCTTCGATATCATGGTGGTCAATGTAGGTTATAGCAACGCGTTTCTTTCGTAGATTACGTAAAAGTTCGATGAACTGATCTTGGTTGGTTTTGCTAAGACCCAGATCGCATATGTATAGCGTTTTTAGAGATTCGTCGTTACGCAGTTGTTCAAGCTCTGTCATAAGACCTGGATAATCAACAAGTCTAGTATCGCCTCCAAAAGCTTGCCTGATAAGTGATGCTGCGCCTATTCCATCGGCATCTTCTTTGTGAGAAAGACAGATAACTTTGGTTCTTGCCATCGAACTAACAAGGCAGAACCACCCTCATTTAAATCAAAACCGATAAAAATCTAATAATTAATTCAAGCTACAAAAGTTGCGGGTTTTTTGAGATTCATATAGTGTTTGAATTCTGAGACCAATTTTTTGTGCTTGGTTGCATCTTGTAAAACTACACAGTACATGTCATAAAATGAGATTCCAAGCAATCTAGATTCCTCATCAAGCTGTGATATCTCTTCCAAGATTTTTGGGTCTCTAGTTTCTACCACAAAACCGTCAACTAATTTGATGAAATCTTCTTCCAATTGAACCATTTTATATAATTCATTGAAAATTTTGCTATATGCACCAGAGTTGTTAGATTAGACCAAGTGCTTAATTTTTTACCTTTTTCACCCTTAGCAATAATTTAATACACATTTGCTGCATTATTATCAGCAGTGGAAACAAAGAACATCGGTCTTCGCAATATTGAAGTTGCAGATACAAAGATTTGTGCAATTGACGGAATCAATGGCAAACTAATCTATCGAGGATATGACATTTTAGATCTGGTAAAAAAATCTAATTTTGAGGAAACTGCTTGCCTGCTTCTCAATGATGACCTTCCCACAGACAATGTTTTGGCTGATTTTGCAAAAAGATTGGTTGAAGCAAGAGAAGTTCCAGAAAATATTGAAAAGAATCTAGAAAACCTGCCCAAGACAGCAAATCCAATGGATGTCATACAGTCTCGTGTATCAGAATTAGCTGCATATGACAAAGAGAAGGGGGACAGCAGGGAAACCAACTATAACAGGGCAATAGATCTTATTTCAAAAATTCCAATAATCATAGCATACTGGGACAGAATAAGAAATGGTAAAGACGTCATTCCACCTTCAAAAAAGTTAGACCATGCAGGAAATTTTCTTTACATGCTAACAGGAAAAGAGCCAGATTCAGAGATTGCCAGAATTTTTGACATATGCTTGATTTTACACGCAGAGCATAGTTTTAACGCATCTACCTTTGCTGCAAGAGAAGTTGCCTCGACCCGGGCCCACATATACGCAGCAGTCAGCGCTGCCATTGGTGCGCTCAGTGGAGAACTGCACGGAGGAGCAAACTTTCAAGTCATGAAGATGCTTCTTGGCATCCAAACAGAAGACAAGGTGGAACCATGGATAAAAGAAAAACTTGCCAAAGGAGAAAGAGTCATGGGAATGGGCCATGCAGTATACAAGACATTTGATCCAAGAGCCGAGGTATTACGAGAACTTTCTCGTAGACTCTCAGAGAAGACGGGCCAGCCATGGTACAAAATCACAAAAAAAGTTGAAGATGTAACAGAGGAAGAAATGAAAAAGATAAAGGGGTCTGACATATTTCCAAACGTGGATTTGTACAGTGCGTCAGCATATTACATGCTTGGCATACCTATGGATCTTAACACACCAATATTTGCAATTTCAAGAGTGGCAGGATGGACTGCACATGTTATTGAAGAAAAATTTGCAGAAGCACAACCAAAACCAATGCTTTACAGACCAAAGGCAGTCTATGTTGGCAAGTATTGCGGTCCTTCTGGATGCGAATATGTGCCCATTGAAAAAAGACTTGCATCTATCTGATACATAAAATTAGAAAATCAATTAAATGATTATTATACGGGAGTACTACACTGCCAAGCGATGAAAGTACCATTTGGAATTATAATTTTGATTGGATGCTTGCTCATAGGGGTGTACCTTATGGCAGACTTTTTCATACCACAGGTAATCTGCAAAATAATTCCGCGCGATAAAAGCATCAAGATGTATGCCGGACAATACAACCCAAATGTGTTCAGCGATATTTGCTCATCATTGTCTTAATTTTTTAAAACTGTTTTAAAATACCTTTAACAGATAACTTGAGACCTAGTTTCTATTAGCAAGCCAGTCCTTTGCTCGTGCATCAGTATCATATCTATGCAGAACATGGAAGACCATCTCATAGAAAGTTATTCCTCGTTTTTGTGCTTCACCATCGATCCACTTTAGCCCCTCAGCGAGCTCTGGATCATATTCTGAGAACTCTACCAACTCGTCTACCATGTTTGTGAAGAATGAATTGGCCTCTAACACGAAATCAGATTTTTATTTTTGTTATTCAGTTGTATATTCAAAATATATAGACAATCAACACCTTTTTGATTGACATATGGAACATGTTTTTTATTTGGATGGAAATTCAAAAATGATCTCATGGACGATTGAGAACAGTGAGACAAAAACAGATCAAACTAGAACACATGCAGAAAATTACTATGACATGGTGTCTGCAGAGCAGTCAAAATACATTGCATTGCACGTAGGAATCTTTTGGGGAATTGGTAGATTCGTAATAAAAAATGGAGATACTGTAAATGTCATGCTTGATCTAAAATCCATGTTTGAGCATCTTGCAGAAAATAAAATTGCTGATGATCCGCTCATTGCTTCTAAAATCAGATTCATTCAACAACTAGTAGATCAGCGAGAATTACAAATCAGATATCATCTGATCGAGCAACAGAAAAACAAGGCGACACCATTACTTTCTTCGTAACGCTATGCCAATATCCATAAGATTAGTGCGAGTTGGTCCTGTGAATATCAACCCGCCGTATTTTTTAAAATATTGATATGAATCATTTTTGCAAAGATATCGGTCGATCGGTTTTAATGGCATGGTAAAATCTGCAATTGCGCCTGCAGCATTTGTGTTTCCATCAATTCCATCTGTACCAACAGATGCAACGATCATTTTATGATCTCTTAATTTTTTGAGTAGATGTAAGACCAATTCTTGGTTTCGCCCACCTTTTCCTTTTCCTTTTACTGTAACTGTAGGCTCACCTCCGAAAATAAGACAAAAGTTTTGAGAATTGCAAACATGTCTTGAGATCTTCGATGCCACATCTTTTACATCTCCTTCCAATGAGAGGATTGTTTTTGTAGCAAATCCAAGTTTTTGCGCATGAATCTTCATGGTATTGACACAATCCCTGTTGGTTCGTATGACATAGTTAGGAATCATAGGTCTTTTTGGAGTTTCAGGAATCAGCCCTTTTGTTCCAAGAATGATGTGCGACCAGACTGATTTTGGGATGCGGTTTTTAGAGTTGTATTTTAATAGGATTTTTTTTGCGTCATGAAAAGTTGAATTGTCACAATATGTGATTCCAGATGCAATTACAGATAGATTGTCTCCCACTACGTCAGACATTACAAGGGATATTGCTTTGCATCCAAGTGACTCTACCAGTCTTCCACCCTTTATTTTTGAAAGATGTTTTCTAATGCAGTTCACCTCACGTATATTGGCCCCAGATCGTAGCAAGAGTTTGGTTACAAGCTGCTTGTCTTCAAGTGACACACCATCAGGCACAGATACCAATGATGAAGCACCGCCTGAGATCAGAAAGAGAACCAGATCTGACTCTTTTGGGATCGTAAGAAAATCAATTATCTTTTTTGCAGCTACAATACTTTTCTTGGTAGGGATTGGATGACTAGACCTTATCACAGTAAATTTTCTTGCATTTAGAATAGTTGAAGCATTATCAGGCAACACTACAATGCCTTTGTGAATTCTAGTCAAAGAATTTGCTACCTTTGTCATCAAATCTGCAGATTTACCTATGGCAACTACATAGACACGGTCATATTTTTTAAAAAAGATCTTTTTTCTTCCCACTTGAAGAAAATTTTTCTTTATGATCTTTCCCAGTGCTGCATTTGGTATGGCAGCAGCAAAACCTGCTTCAATTATCGACAGTGCTGATTTTTTCTTGCTGTCTCTTGCTAGTTGCTTGAAATTCCTAACAATCATTTGTCATCATAATACAAATAAAGAAAAGTTGTTTGAATTTTTGAATCTTTTTAGTCCCAAAACACTTGCACAGACTTAAAAAGAATGCTTACCCTTGTTACAGTTTTTTTATATATAGTCAGCAGTAAGATAGCTTATGGGAGGCACAGGTTTCGGGCCCAAGGGAAAACTATCAATGTATTTTGGGTTTTTAGTAATCGCTTCTATTATTGTGATACCAGCTTACGCTGATCAGGTAATCCAGCCAACAAGCGGAGGAACTATTGATGTGGGTTTTGCAACAGACCCTGCCAGCCCAACTCCAGGTGGAAACACAAATCTTCAGATAAGCTTTGTTAACAAATCAACTCATGCCATTCAACAACACATAGACTACAAGGTAGCAGTAATGGAAGGAAGTAGTCAGATCTGTGGTACTCAAATATTGCATACAGCAGAAGGATCAGTTACCATCCCATGCCAATTTCCTGACGCTGCAACATACCAAGTAGTTGTTGAAGTAGACGGAATACTTTTCCAGCCAATACCACCTGAGACTGCAACATTTACTGTTAATCTTGGAGGAGGAAATTCTAGTGGCACTACAGGTATCAATTCAACAATAGTAATACCATCATGGATTAAAAATACTGCAAAATGGTGGTCACAGAGTCAAGTCGGAGACCAAGACTTTGTCAAGGGAATCCAGTACTTGATACAACAAAAAATAATGCAAGTGCCTTTACAATCAAATTCATCTGCAACATCTGGAGCATCTCAGATTCCATCTTGGATTAAGACAAACGCAAGATGGTGGGCAAGCGGTCAAATCTCTGATCAAGACTTTGTCAAGGGAATTCAGTGGCTTGTTTCTAACGGCATAATTGTAGTCTAGTTATGGTGATTGTTATTTTGAAAAATATCAAGAATTTTGTTACGCAATACTTAAGCGATATCGCTACATATGGTGTGATACATGTCAACAAATAATCCAGATCTTCGAGACAAAGTAAACGAGAGTCGTGGCTTTTTCAAAAAGTTACAGCTTGCCATACCTGCACTCAAAGAATATCGCAAACTAGAGGATATTAGAGCAGCTGACGAGCTTCTCAGAAAACAAGTCTTTGACAGACTTGGGGAATCAAGGGGAAGACTTGAGACGCTAAGAAAGGCAATGTCTGACAAGGGGGATTTTAGCGGTCTAACTGCTATTGGAGGTATTATCTCTCAGATGCAACAAATAGGCGGAGAGGTGTTTCATGCCCAACAAGGCTCTGCAGGCATATCGCCAAACATAAGGATAGATGAAAACGTACTAAACAAACTATACGAGTATGATTACAATTTTGTAAATAATTCTGAGCAGATATTTTCTACAGTTACAGAATCGCTTTCAGGGTATACAGCAGGAACAATTACCGCACAGGCAATTTCGGCCAAGATAAGTACAATGCTAGAAGATTTCAAGCATGTTTGGAGACAAAGGCTGGAATCTGTTGAAAACATATTGGTGACAAAATAGTTGATGAAAATTATAATAACAAGAAAGGAAAAAAGTGAACTATAAATGTTTGGGCACAAAAAAGATCCAGATTTTGGCGGCGGTAGCGTAGTAGGGTCCACCACAATAGAATGGGACTCACAATACAAAGAGGGAAACGTAATGTGGAAGGTTCCCCGCCTTATCAGGTTAAACGATAACATAGTGGTAAGACAAGACGAGATTGCAGTATTTTTCAGAGACGGAAAGGTTCTGACATATTTTGACAAACCAAACAGATATGCCCTTACCGATTTTAACGCTCCAATAGTTGGAGGCCTGTTAAAATTCTTCACCGGAGTACAGCAAGCTGCAGAAGTGTATTATCTTCAAAACAGGTATGTTGACGGTAAATTTGGCTCTACACAACCATACCAGTTTGTAGATCCTGTTTTTGGCATAGTGAATTTGAGAATCTTTGGAGAGTTCAGGTGGAAAGTAGCACAGCCTGAGAATTTTGTAAATCAGTTTGTTGGCACATTTGCAGTCAAGACATCAGACGAGATAGAATCAAGACTAAAAGAACAGATGACTCTGCTGATATTCAATGCATTAGGAAAGATGAAAGACAATGGTCTGAAGGTGACCGACCTTGCTACCAATCTTCAGAACATCGAGCAGGTAGTACTTGCCAACTCAACGTCCAATTTTGGACAGTACGGAATTGAGATTAACAAGATATCAGGACTTACAATTAGTTTACCAGAAGAGGTTCAAAAGGCAATTGACACCAGATCAGAAATGTCTGTACTTGGTGTAAATTACATGCAGTATCAGGCAGGCCAAGCCATGACTGATGCTGCCAAGAACCCAGGAGGTACTGCAGGAGCAGGAGTTGGCTTGGGAGTAGGATTTGGAGCTGGAAGCGGAATAGGATATGCCCTTGCAGGCCAGATGTCCCAAGGAATGTACCAGCCCCCAATGAAGCAGTGTCCCAAGTGCAGCATGATGATGCCTGTCTCCAATAGTTTCTGTCCAAATTGTGGTTCAAGCCAGCAACAGGTGCAGCAGCCAAAGCCACAGGAAGGAATTTTGTGTCCACAGTGTGGGGCCCATATTGCCAGCGATTCCAAGTTCTGCTCCAGCTGCGGCAAGGCACTGAAGACAAGTTAGGAGAAAAACATGTATTGCATAAAATGCGGTTCTCAACTTCCAGATGACGCGGCTTTTTGCATAAAATGCGGTTCAAAACAACAAGTGCCCCAGACGGCACAGCCTGAGAAATCAGCAAGCCAATCAACAAATGAATCACAGGGAGTAAAAGAGATCAAGTGCCCAAGTTGTGGCGCTCCAATATCTCCAAAATTCGGCGAGATGGTCATAACATGTGAATATTGCGGCAGTAGTGTTACTCTTGAAAACACCGGTTGGAAAAATGTAGAAAGGCACACCATGTTGCCAATCACCATAATTGACAAAGACGACATCACTGCAAGATTGAAAAAGATGATGGACAAGGGTCTGCTCCACAGACACTTGCAAGAAACTTCAACTCTAGAAGAGATTAGCTTGAGCATGATTCCTTATTGGATAATTCCTGTTGCTGCGCGAACTAATCTTGTTGCAACAGACATTGCTGCAGAGGTTGGAAGTATTGCCACAACAGCTGCTTTGTTTGGTGTGATGGGTGGAGCCATGGGAGGAGGGGGTTTTGGTTCAAGAAGAGGAGGAATGGGGATGGGCATGATGGATGGCATGCTCATGGGTAGCATGCTAGGCGGCGGAGGAATGATGGGTTCTGCAAATACCAAAAAAGCATACACAATTGACGCAAATTACAATTGCCCCGTAATTGCACTCAAGGCATTGACAATGTACCAGCCTCATGATTATGAGTTTGCACTTGATGGCCGAGTAGACTTTGACTCTAAAAAGATTCCAAAATCAGTCAAGATTCTAAATGGCGACATCAATGAGGACATTGCCAAAAATCAAGCCAAAACAATAGCAGACAAGTTACAGTCAGACGCAGCCCACTCAAAATATCACATGATACAGCAGATGCAAACCGAGATGGATGTTTCAAGTGGGGAGATATTACATGTTCCAATCTGGTTTGCAAAATACGATCACAAGGGAAAAAAAATAATCCTAGTAATTGATGCAAATTCCGGTGCAGCAATAAACAGCATAGGTTTGTAATTTTATTTGTTCAAAAAGTATGTTTTTACTGACTCTAGTACATCGCGGACTGGTTTGACATGGCCAAACTCGTCCATTGCAGTGTCATGAATCTCAAGTATCTTTCGTTTATTATCTGGCTCGTCCTTTAGGAACATTATCATGTCTTCTAGCCTATCAGCCAACTTGGGCTGGTCTTCCTTATCCACCTGATTTAGAGCCTTGATGTCGTCTTGATCTAAAACATCACCGTGTGGTACTGCTTTAGAAAGCACACGAATCATGGATTCTACTTTAGAAATTGTTTCATCAGAGTTCTTAGGACTCATTTTCTTACTATCCTCTAGTTTTTAGATATAAAAATCAACGCCTTTATTCCCGTTATCTGGGATACAAAACCACATTTTGTTTTGTTTTTTAAAATACCAGAACAGGCAATAGTATAATAATAATTGCAGATCTTACTGTGCTATGAATACAGTAAGAATCCCAAAGACAATAAACTATGGTAAAAATGCGTTATCAGAAACACAATATCCAAAAAACGCCCTTGTTGTTACAACGGCGCCTCCTGAGGTATCAAAGAAATGGATTGACAGAATGAAGATCACAGATTACATGCTCTATGACAAGGTAGAGCCAGAGCCTTCCATTGAGACAGTAAACAAAGTCATTGCAGAATACAAGCCAAAGAATATTTCTGCAATCATAGGCCTTGGTGGAGGAAGCTCACTTGATGTAGCAAAATATTCAGGTATGGAAATGAAGATACCAAAGATACTCATTCCAACAACATTTGGCACAGGTGCAGAGATGACAACGTATTGTGTACTTAAATTTGAAGGAAAAAAGAAACTATTGCAGGACGAAAGGTTTCTTGCAGATGTAGCAGTAATAGATTCCTATTTTATGGATGGAACACCAGAAGCCATAGTCAAGAACTCGGTTTGCGATGCATGTGCTCAAGCAACAGAGGGCTATGACAGCAAAAGAGGAAACGAGTTTACAAAAATGATGTGCAAGTCTGCTTTTGATGTACTGTATGATGCAATAATTAACAACAAGCCAGAAAATTATCCATTTGGTTCCATGTTGTCTGGAATTGGTTTTGGCAACGCATCAACTACACTTGGACATGCATTGTCGTATGTGTTTTCAAACGAGGGAGTTCCACATGGTTACTCACTTTCATCTTGCACTACGGTGGCACACAGGTTCAACAAATCAATATTCTACGACAAATTCAAAGAAGTAATAGAGAAACTAAGATTTGACAAGCTTGCACTCAAAGCTCCAATTGACCAAGCTGCAGATGTTGTCATGACAGACAGAGGTCACCTTGACCCAAATCCAATACCTGTAACAAAAGAGGACATTATGCATCTCTTACAGGATATTGTAGACGGCAGAATGTAATTCGCTCCTAGCTTTTCTCTGCCTCATTTTATCCTCTTTTTCATTTCTGATTAAGCTTTTATGCAACCAGATCCATAAAACTAAAAGTTCCAATGCAAGAGATTTACAGTACAAACAGCCTCAGGGATAAGATACTAGAAAACCTCAACCAGAACGGATTTGACTCATCTTGCTATTCCAAAATACTTGATTACACAATAGACCTGTTTCATCAAAAAGGTCTTGGCATTGACTATTACGGATACCACAATATTGTTCACGAGCTCGAAGTCACATATGTCACTCTCATAGCTGCACAATGGCATAGCATGCAGAATATCATTACAAAAGACGACATCAAGTATCTTTTTGTGTCAGCCTTGTTTCATGATTATGATCCTCAGAAAAGAATCGACAAGCCGCACGAACCTGATGCAGTTAATTTTGTCAAGACTGACAAGACACTAGAATCATTACTAAAAGAAGCTGGTGTTGACTCTAACATTGTTGCAGCAATGATATTGAGGACCACTTATCCGTGGAATGGAGAAAAAAAGGAAAAAGCCGAATTACTGATTGATAATTTTTATTCCATGGCAGACAGCACACATGACAATCCATCCAAGGTCGAGCACTATAAAAAACTTGGATGGTTTCTTTCTGTATCAGACAGGATAGGAGGATATGCCATGGGAAACTTTTCATATGCACTTGAGATGGCAAAGAAAAATGCCCACTCGCTTGCATGGCATCCAAACTTGATTGCAATTCGCTCTGTTGCATACTTTGAGGATTTGTTAAACAATGAATCTGAAATGTGTAATCACATCCTAGAAGCACTGCCAAGGGCTATGCGCAAGTCGTTCATGGATAACGTACTTGGTTTCATGAGGCTTAGAGAAAACGAGATACAAAATCAGGCATCTGTAATTTATGACAAGGTGCAACTCGTACCGACAATTGATCCAATCAAGACAAGACGAGAAGATGAGTTTGTCAATGCACTCTTTGAGATCTTCAAAGAATTACCATACCCTCTCCAGTTTCTGCAAACAGGTTTTGCAGACTCTGTGCGAAACCCCGACATATTGCTTAACACACTAAGGATTGGAAACGAAAATGGTCCAATAGTTGGGTTTGTGAAGGGAAGTGCTCTTGAAAATTACAAGCTTCGCCCGGGTATTGACGATCCACACTTTGGAAAAAATGATACCGTGTTTTTAGAGCCAATTGCACTGAAGATGGGATATTGGGGATTAAAAGGCGGGCGTGAGATGCGCCTGTTGTTTTTGATGCAGGCCCAATCCAAGGGATACAAGTATCTCTCAAGTTTTGCCCTAAGAGATGTAGTACAGGAAAGGATGAAGCGCAACGAGAAAATTGAGTTTGTAAGACAATTTGATCCTGAAAGGTGGGACTATTACAGGGTTAAATTGTAGGATTTTTCTGGCAATTGATACTTTTGGTATATTTTTCTGTCACTTTATCACACGGGATGACGATTACTGTCTTTCTTACTAAACTTAAATACTGCTTTCAATTGAGCAAAGTGCAACAGGATTTCGAATAAAAAATGATCAAGTTTGGAATTCAACAGGGGTTAAACGTTGCTCGTCTTGGACTAACAGAAGACCAGATCTTAACGGCATGTGTCCTGGCTGACAAGGTCGGATACGATTCGATTTGGTACATGGACCACAGCAATGTTCCTCAGTGGAATCATGCAATTGTAAATGACCCATGGGTGATGCTCTCTGCCATAGCGTCCATCACAAACAAGGTTGAGCTTGGAACTTGTGTAACAGATGCAGTAAGACGTCATCCATCAAATATTGCGCTTGCTTCAATTACTCTTGACAGAGTATCACATGGAAGAGGAACACTTGGAATAGGTGCAGGGGAGGCACAAAATATCAAAGAGTTCAAAATATTATGGGACAAACCAGTTGGCAGATTTGAAGAACAGCTTCAGGTAATCAAATTACTTTTCGAGTCATCACCTGATCACAGAGTTAACTTTAAGGGAGAATACTATGAGCTTGAAAATGCATGCTTGCAAGCTGCACCGATTAGAAAACCACATCCACCAATTTACATGGCAGCAGGTGCACCAAGGACACTTGCATTGTGCGGAAAATATGGCGATGGATGGATTCCAATAGGATACACTCCAGAATTATATGAAGAGCACGTAAAATCAATCAAGCAATCAATGAAAGAAAACGGCAGAGACAGCTCAAATTTCCAGTTTGGCGTAGATATCGATGTTTACTTTGCAGATGACACAGAAATAGCATGGGCAAAGATGAAAAATGCAGTAAAGGTAAGCTTGTTCAAGCCAGAGGTTCTCAAGGTACACGGAATCAAAGATGTTGCAGGCTTTGACTTCAAAAAGTATTTCACAGAATATTCCATGTCAAATCAGGAATGGATAGTAAAGATGAGAGAGGCCGCACAGACAATTCCTGACCAGGTGGCACGCTCTTCAATTGGTATTGGCACCCCAGATGATATCATACCTGTCTTTGAGAGATTCATCAAGGCAGGAGTCAACCACTTTATAGTCAGATTCTGGGGTTCTGGATACTTTGGCTCTATAGACAAGTTTGGCTCTACTGTATTGCCTTACTTTAAAGACCAAAACAATCCAAGAAAATAGTTTCTTTACAGATATCTGAAAATCGTCATCTTGTCAGAATTTGGCAGGTCTGATACTAGTGCAAAGTTGTAGAGCGGGTAAGATGTTTTGTATTGTTTCATAAAGCTCCATGCCACATCGTGTGTCTTAAACTCGGTTCTCACGTTTTCAATCTTAAACTCTTGTCCGAAGAGATCAAACACTTTGATAAAGTATCGTTGCGGTTTTTTGTGTGGTTTTGCTTTGAGTAGCCATGCAATTGCAAACACAAAGACTGCCATCATTATCAGGGCAGCACCAATTTCTTTGAGATATACTGAGAAAAACGACGGAATCGTATCTCCAAACAAATGATACACAAAGCTTGAAAATCCTACAACTGATGCTCCAATCATCACAAATGCCCTAAGACTGGATTTCACTTGGTCTGATTGCATGCCCGGTAATGGTATGTCCCCCAATTTAACCATTAAAAACATACGCAAAAATACCAATTATGAGAACAAGATACATGCAATTACTTGGAAGATTAGAGATAAAATCAAAGGAAAAGATAATCGAATTTCTAAACAGTCAGGAGACCGGGCGTGTATGCAGTATAGACAAGGATGGGTACCCCCAGATAATCCCAATGAATTTTGTCTATGCAAGAGACTCGATCTACATGCATTCTCACATCAAGGGTGAGAAACTTGAAAACATCTCAAGAAATTCAAAGGTGGGCTTTGAGGTAGATCATAGCTTGGAATTTTTACCGTCATACTTTAGCAGCCCGACAGATGCATCGCAGGCAGACACGTTTTACATCAGCGTCGTCATCAAGGGACATGGAAGCCTAGTGTCAGACAGAAACGAGAAGGTATTTGCCCTAAACTCACTTATGGAAAAATACCAGCCAGAAGGCAAGTATGAGAAGATAACGCCTGAGATGCACGTAGTAGATGAAGTTGCCATAATCAAGGTGGTGCCAGAGACAATGCGTGGCAAGTACAAGATAGGCCAACATTTGGACAAAAAAACAAGGCTTGCGCTAGCAAAACTAATCCTTGAGAGAAACTCACCTACTGCAAAAAATACGGTCAAGACAATGGGTATAAGACAGACAGGCAAAGACCTCGAGATATCAGAAGATCCGCTCTGGTAAGTACATCATTTGAAAAATGCTGCAAACATCTAGTCAGCATCCATAACAACTCAAAGTTTTAGTTAGGAAAGCACCAACAAATAGCAATCTTGCTTGAAAATCCTACCTTTGAGTTAGCATCAGACTTTGTACCTACAGGGGATCAGCCCCAGGCAATAGATGCACTAGCAGAAGGCATTAGGAAAAAGAAGATCCAAACTTTGCTTGGGGTTACAGGAAGCGGCAAGACGTTTACTGTTGCAAATGCCATTCAGAGGACTGGGAAAAATACACTTGTCATTTCACACAACAAGACGCTTGCTGCACAGCTTTACTCTGAACTAAAACAGTTTTTCCCAAAAAACAATGTTGGATATTTTGTAAGCTATTACGATTACTATCAACCTGAAAGCTACATACCACAGACTGACACCTACATAGAAAAAGACACCCAGATAAACGAGAAAATTGAAAAGATGAGGCTTGAGGCAACTGCAATGTTGCTCTCAGGGGAGCCCACCATCATAGTTGCCACAGTTTCTTGCATATACTCACTTGGTTCTCCACGCGAATGGGAGCTCATGTCAATTACAATAGAAAAAGACTCTGAGATTGGACGAGGATCTTTGATAAAAAAACTCGTCAATGCAAGATATGAAAGAAATGATATGGAGTTGGCACCAGGCGGATTCAGAATAAAGGGCGATACAATAGACATCATTCCGGCTTATTCTGACTCTGTAGTAAGAATCTCCATGTTTGGCGACGATGTTGAAAAGATATCAATTTGCGACCCCATATCTCTCAAAGAGAAAAAACAAGTGTCCAAGATCAAGATTTATCCTGCAAAGCACTATCTTGTTGCAGCAGACGTTAGAAAAACTGCAATCGAGTCAATAAGAAATGAGCTAAAACAAAGACTGCAAGAGCTGCCCGAGCTTGAAAGACAACGACTTGAGATGAGAACAAAGTATGATTTAGAGATGATTGAAGAGCTTGGATATTGTTCCGGAATTGAAAATTATTCAAGACATTTTGATGGAAGGCTTGCAGGGGAACCTCCTTTTTGTCTTCTTGATTTTTTTGGAGATGATTTTTTACTTGTAATTGATGAGTCGCATGTAACTTTGCCACAGTTGCATGGAATGTATAATGGCGACCATACACGCAAAAAATCTCTCATAGATTATGGGTTCAGGCTGGTGAGCGCTTTTGATAACAGGCCACTACGATTTGATGAATTTGAAAAGTATGTAAGAAACACAATCTTTGTATCTGCAACTCCTGGAGAGTATGAACGCAAAAAAAGTTTCCAGATAGTCGAGCAACTGGTAAGACCAACAGGCCTTGTTGACCCAACAGTTCAGATAAGAAAGACAGATGTGCAGATGGACGATTTAATTTTAGAAATAAAAAAGCGTGTTGATAAAAATCAGCGCGTACTTGTTACTACACTAACAAAAAGAATGGCAGAAGACTTGGCAGAATACTTGTCTAAAAACAAGGTCAAGGTGCGATACCTTCACTCGGAGATTGAAAATCTCCAGAGAACCGAGATAATAAGACAGCTGAGGCTAGGGGAGTTTGATGTACTTGTAGGCATAAACCTCCTAAGGGAGGGCCTTGACATACCTGAAGTTGCCCTTGTTGCAATACTTGATGCAGACAAGGAAGGATTTTTGAGAAATATCACAAGTTTGATTCAGACCTTTGGAAGGGCAGCAAGAAACGTGGACGGCTCTGTGATAATGTATGCAGATAACGTCACCCAGTCAATGAGGCTTGCCATTGCAGAGACAGAAAGAAGAAGAAAGAAACAGGTAGAATACAACAAAAAGATGGGAATTACCCCTGCAACTATTGTAAAGGCAATACCACAGCAAACAATAGCACTAGATGAGACAAAACATATGTCAAGACATGACCTGCAAACACTTGCAATTGAGATAGAAGCCACCATGAAGCGATATGCGGAAGACCTTGACTTTGAGAATGCAATCGAATACCGGGATAAATTAACCAAGGTACAGAGACAACTTAGAAATGAATGACAAGCTAATCATCCGAGGTGCAAGGGAGCACAACCTAAAAAATATCAATGTCGATATTCCAAAAAATAAACTTGTAGTAATCACTGGTCTTTCAGGCTCTGGAAAATCAACGCTTGCATTTGATACAATTTATGCAGAAGGGCAGAGAAGATATGTTGAATCACTGTCAGCTTATGCAAGACAGTTTCTTGAGATGATGAACAAGCCTGATGTTGATTCAATCGAAGGACTCTCTCCTGCAATATCAATCCAGCAAAAAACTACAAGCAAAAATCCTCGTTCTACTGTTGGGACAATAACAGAGATTTACGATTATCTCAGACTGCTATACGCAAGAATTGGAACGCCGCACTGCCCAAGATGCTCACGCAAGATATCAAACCAGTCAATAGAATCAATCTGCGAGTCAATTCTCAAAGAATCTGAAGGAAAAAAAATATTGATTCTTGCATCACTTGTTAGAAGAAAGAAAGGAACTTATGAAAAACTATTTGATGAAGTAAAAAAACAAGGATACTCGAGAATTCGAGTAGACGGTGAGATACTTGAGATCACAGGAGAATTCCCAGTACTTGACAAGCAAAAGTGGCACAATATAGAAATCGTCGTTGATAGGCTCAAGGCATCCTGGGAGGAAAAAAGTAGGCTCTACGAATCAATCCAGACTGCGCTCAAGGCAGGAAAGGGCGATGTCATGATTGTTGACACTGAGGAAAAAGTCTACTCTCAAAACAATGCATGTCCTTTTTGTGGAATCTCAATAGGCGAGCTTGAGCCAAGAGGCTTTTCGTTCAACTCTCCTTTTGGGGCATGCAAGACATGCCATGGGCTAGGCGTAAAGATGGAGTTTGAGCCTGATCTGCTGATTCCTGACAAGACAAAATCCATCCTAGATGGGGCCATAGTGCCATGGTCAGGCAGGTTTTCTTCATTTAGAAGGCAGACTCTGCGAGACGTTGGAAAAAAATACGGCTTTGACCTAATGACGCCAATTAACAAGATGACACAAAAGCAGCTCCAAATCATTTTGCACGGTAGCCAAGAAGCTGTCAAGTTTTCATATGAATCCCAGTCAACTGATTCAAGGTGGGAGTATACCAATACTTTTCATGGAGTAATTCCAAGCCTTCAGAAAAACTTTGCAGAGACAGATTCCGAGTCAAAAAGAGAGGAGCTAAGCAAGTTCATGCGAGAGACTCCATGCAACACATGCAAGGGAAGAAGACTAAAAGACGAATCACTTGCAGTGTCAATTAATTCATTATCAATCATGGATGTCTGTGACCTGTCAGTTGACTCTTGTTACGAGTTTTTCAAAAATCTCCAGCTAAGCGAGACTGAAAAATATATTGCAAAATCCATTCTAAAAGAGGTTCTCTCAAGACTTGAATTTCTAAAAAACGTTGGCCTGAACTATCTTACACTTAATCGCGTAAGCTCTACTTTGTCTGGAGGAGAAGCACAAAGAATAAGACTTGCAACACAGATTGGCTCTAATCTTACAGGAGTGCTCTATGTTCTTGACGAGCCAACAATTGGATTGCACCAAAGAGACAATGCAAAGTTGATAAAGACACTAACAAAGCTTCGTGATCTTGGAAACACAATACTTGTCGTAGAGCATGATGAAGAAGTAATGCGAAGCTCTGACTGGATAATTGACTTGGGACCTGGTGCCGGAGTACATGGAGGAGAAGTGGTCTTTGAAGGAACGATATATGATATTTTAAAAAGTTCTGGCTCTGTAACTGGACAGTATCTCAAAAACCATGATGCAATAAAATTTGAAAAAAGAGTGCATACAAAAAAAGGAGAGATAACAGTAAAAGGTGCAGCAGAGAACAATCTCAAAAGTATCGATGTCCAGTTTCCTCTAGGCATGATGATTACAGTGACAGGCGTATCAGGCTCTGGAAAATCTACGCTTGTAAACGACGTTCTCTACAGGGCCCTTGCAAAAGACATCTATGGTTCAATTGAGAGGCCGGGAAGGCACAAGACAATAACAGGGCTAGATGAGATTGATAAAGTCATAGGAATAGACCAGTCACCAATAGGACGAACTCCGCGCTCAAATCCTGCCACATACATTGGTGCATTTACGCCAATCAGAGACCTATACGCAGAGACCGAACTGTCAAAAGAGAGAGGATACGCCCCAGGACAGTTTTCGTTTAATGTTGCAGACGGTAGGTGTTTTGCATGCGAAGGAGACGGGGTCAAAAAAATAGAGATGCAGTTTCTATCAGACGTATACGTAGTATGCGATGAATGCAAAGGAAAAAGATACAACTCTGAAACACTTGCAGTGCACTACAAAGACAAGAACATTTCAGACATACTTGCAATGACAGTAGAAGAGGCACTAGAGTTTTTCAAAAACATTCCTTCAATTCAGAGAAAACTTCAAACAGTCTTTGATGTGGGTCTTGGATACATCAAGCTAGGCCAGGCTGCTACAACATTGTCTGGCGGCGAGGCCCAGCGTGTAAAGCTTTCAGCAGAGCTGTCAAAGCGTGACACTGGAAGAACAGTCTACATACTAGACGAGCCAACAACCGGATTGCACTTTGCAGACGTTCAGAAACTACTTGAGGTGCTAAACAGATTGGTAAAGATGGGAAACACGGTAATCATAATTGAGCACAACATGGATGTTATCAAAAACTCAGACTGGATAATTGACTTGGGCCCAGAGGGAGGAGATGGCGGCGGAACAATTGTTGCAACTGGAACTCCCGAGCAGGTTTCCCAAAATCCAAGAAGTTACACTGGGCAGTACCTAAAACGAATCTTGAGAAATGACACTTGACATATCAACTGTAAACATTCCACCACACTCTGGCATCTACATCATGAAAGATGACAACAGCAACATACTGTATATCGGAAAGGCAAAGAACCTCAAGAATCGAGTCAGGTCTTATTTTGTCAAGAACCAGAACTACAAGACACAGAAACTTGTTGAAAAGATACGCGATATCGAGTTTGTCCTAACAGACAATGAAGAGGAGGCCTTTTTGCTTGAATCAAACATGATCAAGCGTTACAGGCCACCCTATAACATCGAACTAAAAGACCAGCAAAGGTATACCTACCTTAGGATTACAAACGAAGAGTTTCCTCGTCTCATGGTGGCAAGAAGGACCCGAACTGGAGAATTTCTTGGAGGCGGACGCGTGTACGGGCCTTTCACACATGGTAGCTCAAAGATGCTCTCAATTGGACACCTAAGAAAGACATTCAAGATTAGAATATGCAAAAAACTCCCAAAGGAGGCATGTCTTGAATATCACCTTGGCAACTGTGAAGCCCCATGCCAGTTCAAGGATGCACGGAAACAATACCCAGAACACATAGCAGAACTTGAATCCATACTAAAAGGAAAACGCAGACTGGAAGACTTTGTTACAAAACTAGAAATGGAGATGAAAGAAGCTTCATCAAGCCTCCAATATGAAAGGGCAAAAGAGATTCGCGAGACCCTGCAGAGGCTTCAAAATCTTCAGACAAGACAAAAGATGGAAACAGTAAGAGAATCAGATGAAGAATATTTTGGCATCAAGATAAAAGACCAGACTGCTCATGTCATGAGCTTCAGGCAGACTCGTGGCGTAATAAAAGACAGGAACAAGTTTTCATTTGACTTGGTGGGAGACAACTCGTTTTCAAGTTTTCTGTCACAATACTATATGTCAAACCCAATTCCAAAGTTCATTGTAGCAAGCGAGATGCCGGACAAAAAAGAGATTCTCGAAGAAATATTTTCTCGCTCTGCAAGATTCAAGGTAAACATTGTGGTGCCAGCAGGCGGGAAACGAAAAGAGATGATAGGACTCATAATGAAAAATATTGATCTTGTACTGACAAAGGGTGCAGACCCTGCGGTAGTTGAGCTCCAAGAGAAATTAAAACTAGAACACACCCCAAGAACCATAGAATGTTTTGACATATCAAATCATGGCACAGATTATGCAATTGGTTCAATGTCGTGCCTTGTAGACGGCAGACCATCAAAGTCAGGATATCGCAAGTTTAGAATCAAGACAGTAAAGGGCAGAGATGATTTTGCAATGATAAATGAGATAGTAAAAAGAAGATACCTTAGAGCACGGCAGGAAGACTCCAAGATGCCTGACTTGGTGCTAATTGATGGAGGGAGAGGGCAGCTAAATGCTGCGCGTGAGGCACTCAAGTCAGCTGGGGTAAGCATAGCAATTGTCTCACTAGCCAAGGAAAATGAGGAGATTTACCATCCAAACCTGAAAAGCCCTATTGTCTTGCCAAAAAGCAGTGCCGCACTAAAGGTTCTGCAATATGCAAGAGACGAGGCCCACAGGTTCGGTGTTGCGTACAACAGGGCGCTAAGAAAGTTTTCTGCAAATTAAACACAGGATTGAGTAAACTTGAAAAATAAAAGCCAGTTTGAATTATTGATCATCCAGCGCATTGTGAATTTTTCTGCCTGCTTCTGTTATTCTTGTCAACACCCTATAGAATTTTGGACACTGTATTTTTTAGATCACTGGCTGCCTGTTTGCCTCTAGTATTTGTATTAAGGTTAACATGATCTACAAGATCCTGAATTATTATCTCCATTGTGCTATCAAGAGCCGCTCTGACTGCCGTGATCTGTTGTACAATCTCAGGATATCCCTTTTCATCGTCAATCATCTTTCTTATGCCTTTAACATGTCCCTCTATCCTTGCCAACCTTTTCTTCACTTCAGGCAGTTTATGATGAGTCATGATCTATGTTGTACCTATTGAGATATTTATCTAATTGGATAGTTTATCCAACCTATCTTGCAATAAGAACATAAACTCCTATAACAGCAATTACAAAACCTACTAGTGAGTCATTGTATTTTTCTGGAATTTTCTCGAAGGTTTTTGCAAGTCCCACCGTACCAAGCTTGACTAAAAGTAAGAGTGTCAGAATTGAGGCAGTTGCAAACACTGCAGATAGCTCAAGCGCAAAATAAAACCCAGCAGATATTGCCGAAAGATAAATTGGTATGATGCTAGGATCCGGTGAGAGTGCGGCCCCTAGGACTGCAAAATACCCTATTCCCTGCGTTAGTTTGCCAACACCTTCCTTTCCTTCATTATCCTGAGTATCAAGACTGTGTTCATGTTCGTGGTCATCGTGATGATGACCTTTTTTTACGACAAGTGGTTTGATTCCAACAATTAACCCAGCCCCAACCATGATAATTCCAATTCCAGTATCAAGATAGTATGAAATCAAATGTGAGAATACTAGTCCAAGAGTTACTACTGCAAGACCCATGACAATAGACAGGCCAACATGTCCGACTGCTGCTACAAACGATATCCCGAATAGCTTTTTGGGTGCCCACTGTTTATTCCTTGCAAGGACGCAAAGCGTAACCCAATGGTCAGGTGCTGACATGTGCAGTATTCCAACTACAGCTGCTCCTATTACGTAGGGAAGAAGGTTAATCATTCAAACACATGTTTCCTTGAATTAAAATTAAAAATAAGCTCCTAAAAAGCATATCCTCCCCCCTAGGATAGGGCACTAGCAATTAGAATCTTGATCGGAAAACAAATACTTAAGGGTTAATTATTTGCCGTTCGGTGCAAGACCAAGATTCCAACTTCCATTACCGCAAGTTACCATATTTGTCAAACTTTGACTGGACGTCAGCACTTGCATTGCCATACTTTACATTCAAATCATTGTTGACTTTTGTTATTTCACTTCTAGAGCTCTGAGCATTTTGAGCTAATGCATTTCTTGCTTGATCACTGGTGCCTCCATTTTGAAGAACTTGATTCATAGCAGCAAGACCTTGATTTGTTTTCTGCTCTGTAAAGTTAAACTGGCCCCAGAAAATAGTCTGAACTGTTTGATTTACCTGAGACACAAATGTAGCATATGCATTTTGTGGTGTAAATGGATTAAATTGTACAAGCCAGTCTTGGCCGTGGTTTGAGGTCATTGTAGCCCCATAGGAAGTACTGATACTAGGTTGTGAGTTTACTACAGGTTCGCTTGTCTGATACGTAAAAATCCCAAAAAATGCTGGAGTTACACATGATTCAAGAGAGCAGTTTTCTTGTCTAGTCTGTAAATCTCCAGTATACATGGTCGCATATGCAGTATGAACAAGCAAGGCGCATGACACCAGCAGTGTCAAAAATAGTTGTATTTTCATTTTGGTTCATTTTAAATTGAAATTATAATGAATTGTATCAATTGTTTTTATCAATTGATATACAGGATTTAGAGCTGAGACAATAGTCTGAAAAATAAAATAGAACTTGAGAAAATCAGAGTAATTTAAGATAAACGCAATAGATTTTTAGAATTTTATTTTACAATTCCCGGAGATTTTCCAAATATTTGTTTGAATACCGCAATACCTTGAAGACATCTTATGTCTTACAGATAGGAAACTAATCCTTTTTGCATATTAAAGTTAGAGTGACCACAGCACTCCGACAGTCAAAGGATTGCCGTAATTATCATCATTCCGTTGAAGTCCTATGGTCTTAATTGCGATATACCAGGCATGATAAATTGTTTGTCCACAAAAACTGTGTGATACTAGTTATTCATATGGATCATCGCGTTCTTTGGGTTTATTGTAATATTCTCCCAAATTGTTCTCATCACAGGTGCAAGATCCAAGGGTTTTTTTACAGAACCTACAGCGTTCAGCCATTTCTCTGATTTAAAAATCCGAGATTATTAAAATTATTACTAAATCATCTTTATTTGAGAAACTCTGAAACAAGTTTACGAAATTCTGAATCTGGCAGCTCTCTTCTTTTTTGTGCAAGCAAGGCAGCATCATCACCTACAGTATATCTAAGATTAGGATTGGGTATTGTAATTGCGTTTAATATTACATCAGCGACCTTGGCAGGCAAGGTGCCATTCTTTAAAATGGCATTAAGAGAACTCTGCAACTTTTGCATGCCGTTGTAATAAGGAGAGATTGGGTTTTGATTTTTTTGAGCTACTATCATGCCAGTGTCAAAATTGGTCTTGATTGCACCTGGCTCTATTAGGATAATTTTGATTCCAAATGGCTCTAGATCATATGCAATAGATTCGCTGAGGCCCTCAACTGCAAATTTTGTACCAATGTATGGCGATGACAACGGCATTGCCATCTTCCCACCTATAGAGCTAATATTTACAATAATGCCACCTTTTTGCTCCCTCATAATAGGCAGAACTGCTTGGGTTACTCGTATCAGACCAAAGACGTTTGTTTCATACTGCGCCTTTATCTCACTCATCAATAGATCCTCAAGAGATCCCATTAGACCATAGCCTGCGTTATTTACCAGTACATCAATTCTTCCTGCTTCAGACTTGATAGTTTTAATGGCGTCGTTTACAGATTTTTCATCTGTAACATCTAACTTTATTGTATGCAATGAAAGTTTTTCTTTTTTTGCTACATCTGAGATAGCTTTTGCTTTTTCTAGATTCCTCATAGTTGCATATGTACGAAAACCATTTCTTGCAAGTACAAGTGCAGTCTCATATCCTATTCCACTTGAACTACCAGTAACAATAGCAACTTTTTGATCTGTCATTTTTGTACAATTACCATACAGCTACAATCCATATAAAGTGCAAAGTGACAATCTAGTTACTAGATGAAAATGTGGTAAGTTGGAAGAGCACCCAAGATTAATAGTTGCACTCAAAAATAATCGTCTAGCGCGTTTTCAGTGAGAGGCTGGGCATCATATCCCATTTTGACTAGATCTGATGCAAATTCCTCCACAAACCCATGCACTGTATAGATTTTTTCAGGATTGCACTGCTTGACAAGCTGTACCAACTCGTTGTAATCGCAATGGTCACTCAACGGTATGGAATAATCATGCTGTCTTGCAAATGCAAATCTTGGCGACTGGGCCCATCCGCTAAAGCCAATTGTTATTGCATCATATCTTGATTTCATGTGCTGCACAAAACTATTCTTGCCACTCATGTTTGGCGCAATCATAAGCCATGGCTTTTTGTCCAAGAGCCCAGCACTTTCTGCTTCAGAGTGGCCCATGGAATCTTGCAGGTTTATTCCAAATTTTCGATAGATATCATTTACTTTTTTTACAGAATCATGATAGTATGGTGACCAGTGTGAGAACAAATACGAGAGAATTTGCGCCTTGCCAAGCTCATACCCAAGAAGAATCACGGGCTTGCCTTTAGAGTATAATTCAGATATTATTTCGTTGACACGTTTGACTGTTTCTTGCACTTTCGGAAATACGTACTCTGGCATCCCAAATGTGCACTCTGTTATCAATACCTTGCATTTTGGAACATTGGCACCTTTCATAAAAGCGCGCTCGCGTATGCTAATGTCCCCAGTATAGAAAACACCGTCTCCAAACAAGAGCCCCTTTGCCCCAAGAATATGGCCTGCATCAATTAGCGAAAAATCCTCATACTCTTCAAGATAGTTCTCAATTGAATAGCCTCGCAGTCTTGCAATCTCGCTTGTCTGCTTTGATGTCAGTACAAGCCCGCCATTCTGCCTGTGAAGGTGGTCTAGATGGGCATGAGAGACAAAGGTAATGCCGTCGTCTGCACCCTTTTTTGGATCAAGGTGTATCTTGGCACCATTCTGGGTTGATACAAAAATACCGTTAGAGGTCATCTTTACAACTTGCTTCAAATTGAGATTTTGGAGAAGTGCATCGGATATAAATTGCAAGATTGATCCATCACAACATCTAGTCTAAAGCAATTCAAACTCGATCTTTTTTGCAACTAGCGTAAGATGTTTATTTACACAAGGCCAAAACCAATACACATGGTAAATCTTGCAATCCTGATTTCAGGACGCGGCTCTAACATGGAAGCAATCTTGCGCACGGTCAAAAAGAAAAAGATTCCAATCAAGCCTGCAGTTGTAATATCAAACAAACCTGATGCGAAGGGGCTGAAGGTTGCGCAAAAACTTGGAGTCAAGACTGCAATAGTTGATAGCACCGGGCTCAAGGGCGGAAGCTGGGAGTATGACCAAAAACTAGTATCACTTCTTGAAGAAAACAATGTCACGCCAAAAAATGGCCTGATCTGCCTTGCTGGATTTATGAGAATAATGAGTCCAGAGTTTATCAAAAAGTATCAAGGAAGAATAATCAACATACATCCTGCAATTTTGCCTGCATTTCCAGGACTACATTCCCAAAGGCAGGCAATCGAGCATGGCGTGAAATATTCAGGATGCACGGTGCACTTTGTTGACGAGGGAGTAGATACTGGCCCCATAATACTACAAGCTATAGTCAAGGTAAAAGATGGAGACACAGAAGAGAGCCTCTCAAAAAGAATACTAGAGCAAGAGCACAGGATTTATCCCAAAGCAGTCAGGCTTTTTGCAGAAGGCAGAATAAAGACAAGGGGCAGAAAGACTGTAACATCCTAAGAGTCTTGCCCACTAAAAAAATACACAACTATTAGCTCTTTTGTGTTATTATGGAATTGGTGTTCAATGTTTTTTGCCACATAGTATGACATTCCTTCTGATATTTTGTAATCCTTGCCACCTATGCTCAAAAAGCCGTCTCCTTTTACGATATAATACACCTCGTCGCTCTCATGTGGAGATTGGGTGTCTTTTTCACCTGGCTCAAGTCTTAGAATGCCTGCGGCAATGTTTTCTTTATTCAGAAATGTGTGAAAATATGACTTGGACTTGGCCAAGTCTTTTACATATTTTTTTGTATCAAACTCTATCTTCAATAGTTTAGCATGGGCTAGTTGAGATATTAATGGATTTAACGCATGCCAGAACCTTGTTTTTTTATCCTTTCTTCAAATCTTGCAATCAGTTGTGCAATCTTTGAATTCTTGCCATCATCTTTTCGCAATAGGTAATAGAGTTCCTCAGTTGCTGCATGATAATCCACGCCGATGGTTTGTGCAAGATAGAGCGACAGGTAGCTTAGCAGTAATTTTCTCAGTATGACATCGTGCGTTGCATGTTGCAGGTCTGATGTAAGCTCGTCAAGTACATTTGCAAAGTAGGCTTCAAGATAGATGTCCTTTGATTCTCGCTCTCTTGCTGCGAATGTTCCCCCCATTCCTCGCTCTGTCATGTGTACCTGCTCCACAGTCTCTATTAGTTCAGAATTTAATTCTGGGTCATTTGTTAGAATTTCTGACATCATGTCTGCTGCGTCTTGTTCTGATCTTCCAGACTTTTGTTTTAGTGAAAATATTACGTGGCATGCAACACATCCTTGGTGCAGCTCTATTTCGTGTTTTTTTATTTGCTCAATGGTATCCCGAATTACAGTTTCTGCTTCTCGTAGATTCATCAAGAAATCTATCGTAGTTTGAGATAATAAATTCCAAGGATTAAATATCCTAAAAGTTACTCAATGATGTTTGACTGGACAGAAAATAGACGGTATTACAGTTGCAAATTCTGTCAAGGAGTTAGTTAGGGCATCAGTTTCTGAGCTCAAAAAAGATGGTGTCGAGCCATGCCTTGCAACCATACTAATTGGAGACGACCCAGCATCTGCGTCATATGTAACAAGCAAGCAAAAAGATTGCGCCGAGGTTGGCATCATCACAAAGGACCATAGATTACCACAAGAGTTCTCTCAGATGGAACTTGACAGCCTCATTGACCTTCTAAATAATGATAAGACGGTTCATGGAATTCTAGTCCAGTTGCCGCTGCCAAAGCAACTTGACGAGTTTTCAACGACAACTCGCATCTCGCCAATAAAAGATGTTGATGGTCTGACTCCCTACAACGTTGGCCTCTTGGCCTCTGGCAGGGCAATTCTAAAACCATGCACACCATCAGGGATAATGGAACTGTTTGATTACTATGGCATTGACCTGTCTGGAAAAAATGTTGTCATAATAAACAGGAGCAACTTGGTAGGAAAGCCGCTTTATCATCTCATGCTAGAAAAAAATGCTACTGTTACTACATGCCATTCTAAGACAAAAAATCTCAAGGATCTGTGCCTTGGTGCAGACATTGTGGTAACTGCGGTTGGGAACAGGGCCAAGTTTACCCTTACTGCAGACATGATACGAGAAGGTGCTGTTGTAATTGATGTTGGGACAAGCAGGGTAAATGGCAAGCTTGCAGGAGATGCTGATTATGATGGTATAATCAAAAAGGCGTCATATGCAACTCCTGTTCCTGGGGGTGTTGGGCCCATGACTAGAGCGATGCTTTTAAGAAACACTGTCACTGCAGCTTCAATTAGTAAAGGATTTGCCACAAATCGTTGAAAAGGCGCGTCTTCGCAAGCAACTTTTGGACCAGCGCGACAACACCTCGCTTGATTTTATCAAGATAGCAAGCGGCAAGATTCAGGATAACCTGCGAAAGATAGAGTTTTACAGAAATGCCAAGATAATAGGCGGGTATCATGCGGTAGG
Source organism: Nitrososphaerota archaeon (assembly GCA_028867755.1). Taxonomy (GTDB): domain Archaea; phylum Thermoproteota; class Nitrososphaeria; order Nitrososphaerales; family Nitrosopumilaceae; genus Nitrosotalea. The sequence continues at coordinate 925,135 of JAGWFT010000001.1, read as the reverse complement.
AAGCGAGGTTCACACACAAGATATCTTGCAAGAGATACTAAATGCAGGAAAGGAACTGTCACTTCCAAGGGTGGAAAAAGATGACTTGGTCTTTAAGAAAATTTCTAGTTTTTCAGACCTTGAGCTTGGAAACTTTTCTGTTATGGAACCAAAGGAGCGCTGCGAGACAGTAAAGAAGCTTGAGGTGATTTTGGTGCCTGCAATTGCACTGACAAGGGAAGGATACAGGCTAGGATATGGATTTGGATACTATGACAGATATCTGCATGACAAGCGTTCCAAGAAGATTGCGTTATCCTATTCTAAACAAGTCGTAAAAGTGATTCCTCACGAAAACCATGACGTCAAAGTGGACTGTATTGTAACAGAAAGTGAGATTATCTATCCTGATTCATAATAGAACAGAATCAATATTTTCCATTCTAGTTCAAGCTCTTACAGGTCTGAATCCACTAAAGATTCGAGTTTAAATGGACAAAGACATTATACGAGATTAGGATCAAAGTCATATAGTGGAATACTACGTACAATACTAATGAGATACAACAACTTATTTGTATTCTCTCTTATCCTAGTTGCTGGAATTTTTGCAATAGCTCAACCAGCTTATGCAGCAAACGTCCCAATAACAATTAGCAAGGGCGCAAGTGCTACAAACGGAATATGCTCAGCAACAACCTGCTTCAATCCCCAAGTTGCAAACATCAGCATTGGAGATACTATAACTTGGACAAATGCTGATACCGTTGGACATACTGCAACAAGTGGTCACCCATCTGATAATCAAACTGGCACTGTCTTTGACAGTAGCTTGATTGCAGCTGGCAAATCTTACACGAGTACTGCTTTCAATACCGCAGGCACATACAATTACTTTTGTATGGTTCATCCATGGATGACAGGTGAAATTATTGTTGGTACAGCAAGCGTATCACCAATAACTCCGCCGTATACTCCACCGCTATCTCAAACTCCATCTGGCACTCAAGTAACAATTAGTAGGGGTGCAAGCGCCACAAACGGAACATGCTCAGCAACAAGTTGTTTTAATCCAAATATTTTAAACATCAATATCGGACAGACTGTAACTTGGACAAACACTGACACCGTTGGTCACACTGCAACAAGCGGTAAACCATCAGACAGTCAGACTGGCACTGTCTTTGACAGTAGCTTGATTGCAGCTGGTAAGTCCTACACAAGCACTGCTTTCAATACCGCAGGCACATACAATTACTTTTGTATGGTTCATCCATGGATGACAGGTGAAATTATCGTGGGAAATGGAGTGCAATCGTCTCCTCCTACGCCAACACCATACACAATAAATGTTCAATCTGACAAATCATCGTATAATCCAGGTGATACTACAACCATAACGACGTATTCTCCCGGTGTTCCAGCAGGACAGAATGTAGCTATTCTTGTTACAGATCCACTATCCAATGTTATTTCATCAAGAACAATATCAACAGATAATCAGGGTTATGGCGTACTTAAGATAGGATTACCACCAGATGCCAAAGCTGGAACTTATCAGATAACTGCAACCATGTCATATAATGACAACTATGTAAAAGGCTCCGCTCAATTTATGGTGTTATCACCGATTTACACGCCTCAACTATCTAGTGTATCTCTAACCTCTGTACAACCGACAGACCAACAAGGAAATAATAGTGTAACATCATTTACAAGGGGAGGAACAGGTTTTGCTAAAGTAGTCTTGTCGTCTACCTCAAGCCAATCTGCGCTTGTCACTCTCAACTTGGTAGGATCTGATGGTACTAGTCTAGGCATTGGTTCAATCAAAACAACATTAGGATCTGGAAGCAGTGAGACGGTGGTATCATTCTACATCCCTGCAGGAGCCAGTGTTGGTGCTGCTACTATTTATGCAGATGTTTATTCTGACTGGCCAAGCAATGGTGGTACACCTCTTACTGCAGAGTCCTCAGCAACAGTAGGGATTCAATAAGATGAAACATTTTACAGTACTCTTTACATTGCTTTCAATTGTATTGATTTCTCTAATGGTGCATCCTTCTACTGAACAAGCACAGATAATTCTCAATACCGACAAAAATTCGTATGGCCCTGGTGATACGGTTCAGATAAATGGAGCAATAAGCGGAGCTCCAAATACTCTGGTTGGAATTCAAGTTAAAGATCCAAGTGGAAATCTTATTGTAATTAGGACAGTTCAAACTGATTCCAATGGCAACTTTGCACTCCAATTTAAAGTGCCACCAACAGCAACCTCAGGCAATTTTGGAATAGAGGCAAATGCCAAAATTAATGGGCAAGTAGTTACATCTACAAAGATAATCATGCAGACGGTTCCAGAATTTGGCTCAATGGTTGGGATAATTTCCATATGCGCCATAATTGGGGCAATAATGGTTTCTAGAAAATTCAAGATAAAGTAAGTTATCCAGTCCAGAATCTTACAAGTCTGAACCCACAGAGGATCTGAGTCCTTTTTTTCCAATGTCGGTTCTGCAGTATTTACTAGGCCATCTAATCTTCTCAACTCTGGTATATGCATTGTAGATTGCACTTTGCAACGTATCACCTGTTGCAGTAACTCCAAGTACACGCCCACCATTTGTCAACACCTTGCCATCCACACGCCTTGTTCCAGCATGAAACACATACGAGTCCTTGTTTGATGCATCAAGGCCCAAAATCTCTTCGTTTTTTGGATAAGAATCAGGATATCCCTTTGAGGCCAAGACCACGCAGACTGCACTCTGGCGCTTCCATGATATATTGGGAAGGCTAGCAAGTGTTCCATCAATGCTTGCCTGGATGTAATCAAGCAGGTCAGAGTCCATCCTCATCATTATGGGCTGGCACTCTGGGTCGCCCATCCTTGCATTAAACTCTAAAACATACGGCTTGCCGTCTTTTACCATTATTCCAGCATACAAAAATCCACAAAACAAGATGTTTTCTTTTTTCATCGACAAGACAGTTTTTTCAATTACATTTTTTTGAATATTTTCTGCCATGGTATCATCAATAACGCCAGTTGGCGAGTATGCACCCATGCCGCCTGTGTTTGGCCCTTTATCGTTGTCATAGATTCTTTTGTGATCCTGGCTTGTAGCCATTGGATATGCAACATTGCCATCTGAGATTGCGATATATGACGCCTCCACACCATCAATTCTCTCTTCTAAAATAATTCTAGCACCTGATGCGCCAAAACTCTTGTCAACTAGAATCTTGTCAATTGCAGAGATTGCCTCTGATTTATCATTGCATACAATCACTCCTTTTCCTGCTGCCAGCCCATCTGCCTTTACTACAAGTGAATAATCAACTGATTTTGCATACTCTTTTGCCTTTGTTGCATCGTCAAATACCTCAAAGCGTGCAGTTGGGATGCCATTTCTTTTCATGAAATTTTTTGCCCAGACCTTACTTGACTCTAGCTGAGCTGCAGCTTTTGTTGGGCCAAATATCGCAAGACCTTTTTTTGCAAACTCGTCCACAATTCCTGCAGCAAGCGGCACCTCTGGGCCTACCACAGTCAGGCAGTTATTCTCAGACGCAAATTTTGCAAGTTTTTCAATCTCGTGCACCTCAATTTCAACATTATTTGGAGTTCCGCCATTTCCTGGCGCATGGTACACTATGCCAACTTTGGGACTGGAAGATAATTTCCACCCAAGTGCATGCTCGCGTCCGCCAGAGCCCACAACTAGAACGTTTATCAACAATTTTTCTTCATGTGGCTCGTATAAAAGCTAATGAAAAAAAATGCCACGCAGAAATATTGATTAACGGTGCCCAATCTCAAAGAGCCATGAGTGCAATAGACTTGCAAAAGTCAATCTATCTTTTTACCCATGGCAGACGAGACTTGGAGCAAAAGGCAGTTGATGCACTAGTATCAAAGGGATTTGCAAAAGAAAAGATAGTCTCTGCAAGGCCAGACGCTGTTGGCACAGTGGGTGATTACATGGCAATGCTCTGGATGCCGCCAAATCCTGACCACATCAAGATTCAAAAGATAACAAAAGTAGAGCCAGTAAAGCCAGAGGGAATGATTGGTCTTTGGAAGGGTGTTGCAAAAGAAGACTTGTTTACAGTAAGTCTTTGACTAGAGCAGAAATAAAATTCTCAAACTCCAAATCAGAAAATTTCACAGTCTCAATCTTATTTTGTGCCTGTGCTACTCTCACTGCCTTGAGATGGTAGCACTCTCCACCAGTACTTAGTGCATTGTAATAATAATCTGCACAAGAGCAAAACCCCAGATCAGGGTCAAGCCAGTGCTCATTTTCATTTCCTACTACGGTCCAGATTTTTCTCCCGCTTGGCTCAAAGTAGTGCAGCTTGACACCCATGGCAGATACAATAGAGTCGGCATCGCCGCGTCCTTTCACAAGAATTTAATTCAAAACTAATGTATTATCTTTGATGGTATTAACAAGGCTAGTCAAATCTCAGCCTGCCCTAATTGTAGAAGACAAAAAACGCTATCTTGTCGTGACTGACCTGCATATCGGATTTGAAAGCAAGCTTGTTGCAAATGACATACATATCGATCCAAAGCAAATGATTGCAGAAACAATACAAAGCCTAGAGTCAATCATAGAATCCCAAAAACCAGACTCACTTGTATTGCTAGGCGATATCAAGTCAGGTGTAGAGACAATATCCAAGATAGAATGGAGTGCCGTGCCGCTTTTTTTCGAGATTGGGAAAAAGATTGACACAGTTGTAATTCCAGGAAACCATGATGGCAATATACAGAAACTTGTTCCAGACTGGGTAACGGTATCTAGCTCATCAGGCATTGTAGTTGGCGATGTACTACTGACCCATGGGCATGTAATGCCGTCTGAGAACCTATCCCACATAAACAAGATTGTGATGGGCCACGTTCATCCAGTATACTTTCAGGAGGGCTCGGTCCTTGATGGCCAGCGAGTATGGGTATCAATCAAGGCAGAAAAGAGCCAAATCTTTCCTTCAACTGTAGGTGAGATAGAGATCGTCATAGTGCCATCGTTTAACAAGTATTTTTACGCGACATTCAAAAGATCGTACAAAAAATCAATTTCTCCAATCATAAACGCCATCAAGACGCCAAAATCTGCAAAAATAGTCACACTTGACGGCTCTATAATCGGTAACGAGTCAATGATACCAAATGTTCTGTAGATGAAAAGCAAAATTTTAGATCAAACAATGCAGAAAATCAATTGACAGTTAGATCTCTTGTTCAAACTATTTGATGTTGTATGCTGTTTTAGTCAAATCAAATTTTGCAAATCAAAAAAGTTGAGCAAAATTAATTGCAAAAATCACAAATCAATGTCAGAAAACGAAAAACCCTATGCTTAATAGCCATGCAAAGTCTTACTTTGTATGGCAAAAGCCAAATCAAAAGCAAAATCAAAGAAGTCAAAAAGCAAAAAGTAAATCATAATTGACCTGAAAGGGTCTTTTCCTTTTTCCAACAAAATCCCATGTTAACAAATATAGAAAAGAAGTGAGCGGTAGAGCACTTCTTTTCAAACAGTGTCAGATAAAAAATCACCTAAAGTGTGACACAGATAATTTTTGCCCAATCTTTAGATCTTTTTGGGCCCTGACTTTTTTGATTGCATCCTCAAAGTGTCGCATCATAACTTTGGCAACCTCGGTGTGTTTTTCTGCCTCCTTTGGATCAGGATACTTGTCAATGAACTCGTTTATCACAATTGATGCAGCAGTGTTAGCAATTGCAGCAACGTCTGCACCGCTAAACCCATCAGTTGAATCTGCAACTTTTTCAAGATTGACATAATCAGGATTTTCATCAGTGGCAGTACCGTCACCCACGTACATTGGAACATCTCTTGAGCTAATCTGCAATATTTTGAGTCGTCCTGCTTTGTCTGGAATTGGCACTAGAACTATCTTGTCAAATCTCCCTGGTCGAATCAACGCTCTGTCTATCATGTCTGCCCTGTTTGTTGCCGCAATGACTACCACCTCATTGAGGCTTGCAATGCCATCAAGCTCAGTCAATAGCTGGCTAACAACTTTCTCACTAGACCCACTGTCCATAGACCCCCTGATGGGTGCAATAGAGTCAACCTCATCAAAAAATATTACACAGGGGGACGCCTGCCTTGCCCTTCGAAATATCTCACGTATTCCACGCTCTGACTCTCCAACCCATTTTGATAAAAGCTCAGGCCCCTTTACAGAGATAAAATTAGCCTCGCTCTCTGTTGCAACAGCTTTTGCCAAAAGTGTCTTTCCAGTGCCGCTTGAGCCATAAAGCAGGATTCCCTTTGGCATTTTGTGCCCAAGTTTTGAATAAAGTACAGGATATTTCATTGGCCACTCTACTGCCTCTTGCAGTTCAAGCTTTACATTTTCAAGCCCTCCAATTTCGTCCCATTTTACGTCAGGCTTTTCAATGTAAACTTCACGCATGCCGGCAGGTGTGACTTCGCGAAATGCAAACTGGTAATCTTCATCATTTACAATAAGCTTGTCCAAAGTTTCAACTGGAATCTTTTCGTCTGCAAGATTAATTTCTGGCAACAGTCTTCGCAAGCATTTCATTGCAGCTTCCTTGCACAGATATTCAAGGTCAGCTCCCACATATCCATGGCTTGTTGCTGCAATTTTTTCCAAGTTGACATCTTCATTTAATGGCATGTTTCTTGTGTGAATCAAAAGTATCTGTAGCCGGCCCTTCTTGTCTGGGATTCGGATTTCAATTTCTCTGTCAAACCTTCCAGGTCTTCGCAATGCAGGATCAAGCGCATTTGGTCTATTTGTTGCAGCAATCACAATTACCTTGCCTCTTCCCTCAAGACCGTCCATCAGTGAAAGCATTTGGGATACCACTCTTCTCTCAACCTCACCTGTTACCTCTTCACGTTTTGGAGCAATAGAATCAATCTCATCTATGAATATGATGGATGGTGCCTTTTCACGCGCTTCCTTGAAAATCTCTCTAAGCCTTGCTTCGCTTTCTCCATAAAATTTACTCATTATCTCAGGTCCTGATATGCTAAGAAAATTGGCGTTGCTTTCATTTGCAACGGCTTTTGCCAAAAGTGTCTTGCCAGTACCCGGAACTCCATAAAGCAATATTCCCTTTGGGGCCTCTACTCCTAGTTTCTCAAAAATCTCCGGATGTCGCATTGGAAGCTCTATCATTTCACGAACTTTTTTGATCTCATCTGTTAATCCCCCGATATCTTCGTACGAGACCTGTGGAACCCCGCGCAACTCGGCGCCTTTTTCAGCAATGTTAAATGTTGTCTTTGAAGTTACAAGTACAGCATCTGCAGGAGGCGTTAATCCAAGTACCTGAAACGTTATCCTTCCTCCAAAGTAAGGAACCATGACGTTGTCGCCTTTTACCAAAGGAACGCCTTCAAGCGAATCAGTAAGATAACGCTCATCTAGCTTTGGGATTGACTCTAGTGGTGCAACTAGGACCTTATCGGCTGCAACTGTCTTGATCTTGGATACAACAACGGTATCCCCTATTGCTACACCTGCATTGTTTCGTCCAAGACCATCTACCCGAATAACCCCTTTTCCTTCATCAGACGGATAAAGTGGAAGGCATTTTGCAACCGATCTTCGCTTTCCTTTGATCTCTAAAATGTCTCCAGTTGATACCCCAAGGGATTCCATGGAATTGTAATCGATTCGTGCTATGACTCTACCAACATCACGAGTATATGCTTCTAATATTTTCAGCGAGGTTTCATTTTTGTTTATGAGTTTGTAGTGTCGTTGCTATACCTTATACCTTCGTTATTTGCCCACATTCACATAGGCATCAAATATTTCACGATCAGAATTGTCCATGCATGGTCATCTCATATCCTACCGCTAATTTTCCAAGTTATAAAAAAATAAAGCAGGAGATAATTGGGGAGTTATCTCCTACTTGTTTCAGAAAGGATTTTCTGCAACTTTGATTCTAGCTCTTTTTTTGCTTCGGATTTTACAACAACGGATTGGAATACCTTGCCTGCTGTTTCAATAAACGCATCAGCTGCTTTGTCCATGGTAGGCCCAAAATTAGCATCTATTCTTTTTTTGAGTCGTTCCACTTGGGCTTCGTGCATCGCGTCATGGAATGCCTTGTGCCACAGATCCATGACATGATGTACTGCATCTATTTCATCGCATCCGCATTGTTCACCATGCATTTCAGAGCTACATGAACACGTTGCATGTTCTTTTGTATTGCATGTTTCAGATGTACATTCCATATTACGTTCTTATAGTTACTATACAATGGTAAGTATATAAGATGGAAAGTGAAGTTTGGGAAATCAGATTAACTTGGGGTAAGTGTAAACGTTTTTAGAATTTTATTTTGCAATCCTTGGAGGTTTTTCAAACACTTGTTTGAATACACGAGGCTTTCCATCCTTGAAGACTTCTTTTGCGCAGTGTTGCATAGAAAACGCAGCCATTTGTTCCAGAACTGGTTTTAGCGCCTTGCCTTTTTCAGTCATGGAATATTCTATCCTTACAGGGCTCCCAGGGTAGATCTTCCTCTCAATCAACCCATTTTTTTCCATCTCGCGCAGTCTTGCGGACAGTGTCTTTGGGTTTATGCCCTCAATTGAATCAAGAAATTCATTGAATCTACTTTGGTTCAGTCGTGTCATATTTCGTATGATGTGTACGGTGAACTTTCTTCCAATTATTGCAAATGTATTGTCAATAGGACATGCTTTCATGTTGTCCATCAGTATGTTGCACTCTTCTTCTTTCAACTCACCACAACCTCAGTTGATTTACTTGTAGTTACTGCCTGATTTAAATACTTACCTTTCTATATCTAGTATAGAAAATTTAGGTGAGATAGATTGACCAAGACACTTGTTGTAAAATATGTTCCGCGCGGAGAGCGCTCCAACACAAGAAAAATTCTAGAAGAATTCAAGTCTAGAGTAAAAAACTCTACAATTGAAGAGCTTGATCTTACCAAGGATGTCCCAGACCTATTCTTGTCTGATAATCTTATGGCATACATCTCGCGTGATTATTTAGGGCAGAGCCTGCCACCAGAACAAAAGAGCCTCTTGACCAAGATGGACAAGATGACAGAGCAGGTAAAATCGGCTGACATGGTAGTACTGGCATACCCAATGTTCAACTTTTCCATGCCAGCAGCAGTCAAGGCTTGGTTTGATTCTATCATGCTAAAAGGTCACACGTGGGATGCCAAAGATGGAAGCTATGCCGGATTGATGCAAGGGAAAAAAGCACTAACAATAGTTTCTAGCGGAGGTGCTTACAGCACTGGGCCAATGAAAGCATGGGAGCACGCATTGTCTCTTTCCAATGCCGAGTTTCAATTCATGGGATTCAGTGAAGTGAAGGGAGTCTTGGCAGAAGCAATGAACAGAGACGAGGATACCAAGGCAAGCAATTTTGCAAAGGCAATCAAGGACATACATGCAATAGCTCACGATTGGTACGGCTAGTGCGATACTCCAAAATTCTGTCTTTTTTTAAATACCCAACTTACCATGCCTTCAGTTAATATCCGGTTTCTTACTTTAGTGTTTAAATACTTTCATTACTATATTAGATATACAAATGATAGTTAATAGCAAATCCGGACAGAAGTGTATAGTTCAAAAAGGCACCAAGGATGCGTGCGCAGACGGTAGAAAATCCCATGGACCGCTGATTACTGACAACATACGAGGCGAGATCTTGTGCGCAAGTTGTGGTGCAGTACTAGCAGACAAGGTAGAAGATACCGGTCCTGAGCAAAAATCATTCACTCCAGAAGAGTATAACAACAATGCAAGAACAGGAATGGCCTCTACACTTGCCATTCACGACAAGGGATTGTCAACAATGATTGGAAACACTGGAAGAGATGCATTAGGAAATTCAATTTCAAGTTACATGAAGTACACGTTTAATAGATTAAGAACGTGGGACAGCAGAAGCAAGTCAAGCTCAACTGAGAGAAACTTACGTGCAGCATTTGCTGTCATGACATCAATACAATCAAAACTTGAGCTCTCAGATGCTGTAATTGAAAGAGCAGCTTACCTGTATAGAAAGGCACTAACAAAAAATATCATCAGAGGAAGAACCATAACAGGAATGATTCTTTCTGCATTATGCATTTCTTGCAGGGAATCAAATGTTCCAAGAGCTCTAAGCGATATTGCACATGCAGGAAACGTAACAGTCAAGGAGCTTTCAAGACACTATAGAGTATTTGTCAAGGCACTTGACTTGCAAGTAGATGCATTTGACCCATCAGAGTTTGTATCAAAGATAGGTACAGCCATTGGTTCTAGCGAGAAAGCAAAAAGAGATGCACTTGACATACTTTACAGAGCAAAAGAAAAAGGAATAACAGATGGCAAAAGCCCGATATCGCTTGCAGCAACTGCCATGTTCATATCTGGAGTACTAAACGAGGAAAAGTTTACTCAGGACAAGATTGCAAAAGCATCAGGCATTAGCAGTGTGACAATAAGAAATGTCGCAAAGATACTAAGAAAAAGCCTCGGCATCGACGACTCATTTTAGAAAAGTCTACTGAATGGACTCGTATGACTCGAGTGGTTTTTTGGTCGTCTCATTGTGCCTCAACCACTCTAGTGTCTTTGCAAAAGAGTCTGCAAGCTCTGTCGTTATCAGTACTGGTATACCAAGCTCTACTGCCTTTCTTCTAATCTGATACTCGTCGTACAACATTCCAACATATTTTTCAAGTGTCGATGTGCTTGGAACATTTATTATAAAATCAATCTTGCGCTCGTACAACATGTCTGCAATGTTTGGCTTTCTTTGAGGCTCGCTAATCTTGTATACTATTTGTACATCTCCTATCCTCTTGTCTGACAGAAATTCTGCAGTGTGCTCTGTTGCAAGAATCGTATATCCAAGACTTTTGAGCAAGAGTGCTGTCTGCAAGAGTTTTTCCTTGTTCTCAGAGCCTCCTGCTGTTATCAGTACAGACCCTTCCTTTGGCAGAGAGTATCCCACTGATATTAGCCCCTTTGCAAGTGCGTCGTAAAAGCTCTCGCCAAAGCAAGCGGCTTCTCCTGTTGACTGCATCTCTACTCCAAGTATGACATCAGCGCCTTCAAGCTGCATAAATGAAAACTGTGGTACCTTGATTCCATAGTTGTGTATCTTGCGCCACCTGTCTTTTGGAACCACAGGAAGAGTTTTCCCAAGTACTGCCTTTGCTGCAAGATTGATAAGATTCATCCTGACAAATTTTGACACAAAAGGCATAGAGCGCGAGGCCCTGATGTTAAGCTCAATTACAAAGACCTGATCAGAGTTTATCAGAAATTGCAAATTAAACGGCCCCTTTATCGTAAACGCAGTGGCAATTTTTTTGGTGTAATCAAGTATTGTTTCAATCACCTTGTTTGAAAGACTCCAGGGCGGGATGCACATCATAGAGTCTCCAGAGTGAACACCTGCACCTTCGATGTGTTCTATTACAGCACCGATTACAACATTTTTTCCATCAGATACGCCATCCACTTCGGCCTCAAGAGAATTTAGCATAAATTTTGTAATCACTACAGGATAGTCTGGCGAGACATTGGTTGCCTCCTCAAGATATCTTTTGAGTTGCTCTTCGGACCAGACAACCTTCATTGCAGCGCCACTTAGCACGTAAGACGGCCTTACAAGAACAGGATAGCCAACCTTTAGCGCAAATTTCTTGGCATCAGCAAGACTTGAGAATGCCTGCCATGGGGGCTGCCTTATGTGTAGCTCGTCAAGTACCTTGCTAAAGTGAGACCTATTCTCTGCCCTGTCAATGTCTTCGTATGACGTTCCAATTATCTTGATTCCATTTTTTGCAAGCTTTGGCGTAAGGTTGTTTGCAGTCTGGCCTCCCACTGCAGTTACAATGCCTGTGAGTTTTTCAAACTCTGCAATGTCAAGGACTCGCTCAAGTGTCAACTCTTCAAAGTACAGCCTGTCACAAATGTCATAGTCTGTTGATACGGTTTCCGGGTTACAGTTTATCACAGAGACTTCTTTTACGCCGTTTTCTTTTAGACCCCAGACCATGTTTACAGTTCCCCAGTCAAACTCTACGCTGCTCCCAATGCGATATGGTCCTGCCCCAAGCACTGCTATCTTTTCATTGTCAGAGGTTACCTCAAAGTCATTTGTTGTTCCGCCATACGTAAGATAGAGATAGTTTGTCTTTGCAGGCCACTCTGCTGCAAGTGTGTCTATTCGCTTTACTACTGGCACGATTCCAAATTCTTTTCTTGTCTTTCGAATCTCCATGTCGTCTTTTCCTACCAGTCTTCCAATCTGCTTGTCTGAGAACCCGAATTTTTTTGCCTTGTGCAAAATATTTTTTTCAAACTTGGACTCTTTGAGATTTTTTTCTGTCTCTACAATGTTTTGAATTTTTTCAATAAACCACGGGTCAATTGCAGAAAGCTTGCAGATCCTCTCAACTGAGATTCCCTGCCGTAGTGCAGCTGCAACATGATACAGTATACGGTCATCTGCTTTTTGCAGCTTGTCTTCTAGATCCTCGATATCGTAAACTTTGTCAGGGTTCCTGTTTGCAACAAGACCATCATTTCCAATCTCCAGCATTCGAATTGCCTTTTGAAATGATTCTTCAAAGCATCTTCCTACTGCCATCACCTCTCCTACTGATTTCATCGTAGGCCCAAGGCTTCGGTTTGCAAGCTCAAACTTGCTAAAATCCCATCGCGGATGCTTGCATACTATATAGTCAAGCGATGGCTCAAAGCACGCAGTGGTGGTTTTTGTTATGCGATTTACAAGCTCAGACAGGGTGTAACCCATCCCGATCTTTGCTGCCATGTATGCTATCGGGTATCCTGTTGCCTTGCTTGCAAGTGCAGACGAACGCGAGAGTCTCGGGTTCATCTCTATTGCAACATACTTGTCAGAATCAACATCTAGTGCAAACTGGATGTTGCATTCACCAACAATCCCAACATGTTTTGCTGCCCGCAGTCCAGCAGACCTTAACAGCTGGTATTCATAATTGTCAAGTGTTTGTGATGGTGCCACAACGATATTGTCACCAGTATGCACCCTCATTGAAAGAACATTTTCCATGTTACAAATTATGATATTGTTTCCGTGATAGTCTGCCATGACCTCATACTCTATCTGCTTCCAGTGTCCAACATATTCCTCGATTAGAACCTGGCCAACAAGACTTGCATTAAGGCCCCTTGTCACAATTTCATGCAATTCAATTTCATTGTGGGCAACCCCTCCGCCTTTTCCACCTAACGTATATGCAACACGTATGATCACAGGATAGCCAAGTTCATTTGCAATCTCTTTTGCCTGCTCAAAGTTGTAAACTGTCCTGCTCTTCAATACTGGAACACCACACTCTATCATGGCGTCTTTGAAGAGCTGCCTGTCTTCTGTTGCACGAATTCCTGCTACCTGCGTGCCAAGTACACGTACATCATATTTTTTGAGTATGCCCATCTCGTCGAGTTTTACTCCACAGTTCAGGGCAGTCTGTCCTCCAAACCCAAGCATCAGACCGTCTGGCCTTTCAGACTCTATGATGGACTCTACGTACTGTGGGTTTACTGGAATGGAATATACTTTATCTGCAAATCTTGTGTCAGTCTGAATTGTTGCGATGTTTGGATTTACAAGAATGCTCTGTATCCCTTCTTCCTTGATGGCCTTGAGGCACTGGCTACCGGAGTAGTCGAATTGACGGTCATTTAGTGACTTTCGCCTGCTTCTCCGATTTTAATTGCCCCACTGCCAAGAACCAATATTTTTTTTAGCGACTCATTTTTTGGCATTGCCCTCCCCTATGAGTTTCTTGAGCTCTTCAAAAATAAACATACAATCAAAAGGACCAGGTGACGCTTCCGGATGAAACTGGACTGCAATTATCTTTTTTTCCTTGTGCTTTATTCCTTCTACTGTCTTGTCATCGGTATTTTCAAACCATAATTTGAAGTTGGTATTTTTTAGCGAGTCTGGGTTTATGCAGTATCCGTGGTTCTGGCTTGTCACATAAACTTGCTTTGTGTCTAAATTGATGCATGACTTGTTTTGTCCACGATGGCCATACTTTATCTTGTATGTGCTAGCACCACCTGCAAGCCCAAGAATCTGCGCACCAAGACATATTCCAAGTGTTGGAATATTTTTGTCAATCAATGTTTTAGCAGTGTTCATGGTCTCTGCACATTTTAGCGGATCGCCAGGACCATTTGATATTACAATACCTTTTGGGTTATACGCAAGAATCTTTTCTACAGAATAGTTCCACGGAACACGTATTACTTTGTACCCAAGTTTTATTATATTTCGCAGTATGGCATTTTTTACACCTGTATCCACTACCACAATAGACTCTTTTTCCGTACCATATGTCTGAGGCTCCTTGGTGGATACTGCAGTCATAAATTCATCATCAGAATACTTTTTGGCAGATGCAAGTTGTTTTTTTAGTTCTTGCTCATCAATTTCTTTTTCAGATACGGCAAGTATTGCCATCATGACACCTTTTGTCCTAAGTTTTGTTGTAAGCTCCCTTGTATCAATTCCTGCAATCCCAGGTATTTTCTCGTTGTACAGCCACTCATCTAGCGTCATGGCAAGATTCCAGTGGCTTGCGGTAAGTGACAACTCGTGTACCACAAGTGCACGCACCTGTATCTTATCAGACTCTAGGTATTTTTTGATACCATCTTTGTCTTTTTCTGAAACATTTGGAATTCCATAGTTTCCTATCAATGGATATGTGAGGGTAAGAATTTGCCCGCTGTATGACGGGTCAGTTAGAGATTCAGTGTAGCCAGTCATCCCAGTATTGAAAACTGCCTCGCCAGAAACAGTCGTAGAATAACCAAAACCCATTCCGTTAAAAACAGTGCCATCTTCCAAAACAAGCTTACCAAACTTGTTTACATGTTTGGCTTTTTTTGTTGGAATTTCTGAGACCCTCAGCAACTGCAGAACAATGAGAATTTAAGTTTTATGTCGATCTAGATTTGGTTTTTGTTTTCTGGTTTAAAGTACAACGGTTCCACAATAGATTTGAAAAATCTACAGAGCTTTGAACTGATCGCTCCACTTGTAATAGGCGCGAATCATTTCCATGCTGACACTTGGCTTTCTTCTTGTTACGATTTCCTTAAAGTCAGACATTGTAATAAGGCGAGGCTGTGACCTTTCTTCTCCTACTACAGGGTCTTTGAACTCTGGAGAGTGGAACAAGTCATTTACGACCATTAGCTGCGCAGACTGGCAGATGTCCTTGATGTCGCTTGCGCTGTATCCATCTGCAAGTTTTGCAAGCTCGGCAGGTTTTACGTCGCCTGCGTTCTTAAGAGGTGCAGTGTAAAGCTCAAAGAGATTAATTCTTGCCTCTAGTGTTGGAAGCGATACATAGATTCTCTTTGTGAATCTTCTAAGAAATGGCCAGTCAAGGCTCCAAGGTTTGTTCGTAGCTCCGATAACATAGAGCTTGAGGTCCTTTCCTTTTCCGTTGATTCCATCCATCTCAGTTAGGAATTGGTTTTTTACTCGAATCTCCCCGCCCATCTCGCTGTTGCGGTTTCCTAAAAGTGAGTCCACTTCGTCAATGAATAGTATTACTGGCAGTCCTTCTTTTTCTGCCATTCCTCGTGCCATGGTAAATAATTTTGCTACATTCTTTTCTGCTTCGCCGAGCCATTTGCTCATCATTGATGCAGCATCAACATTAATGAAATATCCATCAATCTCGCTTGCGGTGGCAGCAGCTAGTACAGTCTTGCCACAGCCAGGCGGACCATAAAGCAACATGCCTCTTGGCCATCCAAGTGGAAACAAGTCAGGTCGTTTAGCAGGATAAACAATTGATTCTCGCAATGCATTTTTTGCATCTTCAAGACCTATCACCTCAGCCCAGCTGACGTTTGGCTTTTCCTTCATTATCAATGAATCAAGATCATTTTTTGCAAGAGATTGTTTTTGCTCTTCAGGGCTTGCTTTTGAATCTACCACTGGTTCAATGTCCACATTATTCAATTGAAGTGCCTTGATGCGATTCTGATATGCAGCAACGCGTTCCTGGTATACCCTATTTAGTTTGTTTTCAGGGTATAGTTGAATCAGTTTAGTGAGAGACTCTATTGCTCTCTGATAATTAGAAATTGCCATGCCTCTAGCACCTTGAGAATCAAGCTTTATAGCTTCTGCAGCAAATCTACTTGCACTGTTTTCTAGTTCTTGCGGGGCTAGACTCATAATATTACCAACTAGATCTCAACTGCGGTTCTTGTTAGGTAATCACTGGTGTGAACTCGTCTAGTAGGATTTGTTAAATTAATTGAACTTGTGCCAGATGCCTCAGGCTGGGCCTTTACAGGCTCTGGCATGACAGGCGCTGTCTTGACAAGAGGCAGTTTAAATTCGTCTAGTTTTGTTTGTGTTCCCCTTCCAAAGGCCAGGTTCTGGGTTACATCGTAATGCAGAGTCTGAATCTGCTGCAATGCTACTTCTGCTGATATTACCAAGTCTTCCATGTCGTCTTTTAGGACATTAACTGAGTTTGCAGCATGCATTATGATACCAATGAACTCCTCGAGGAATTCTTTGAGGTCTTTTTTATCCTGATATTTTGTAAGCAGATATTCAGATGCAAGAATTACCTGCCGGAGGTCCTTTAGCTCCTCAACTGATAGTGTCTCGATAAAGCCATCTTCTTTTCCATTGTCTTTTTGGACAATTTTCTGCTCAATCTTAGATGATAGTGTCTTGATTTTAAAAAGAGGATGAGACAGGTCATACTCTGAGTCATCTTTTGAGAAATGTAACATGGTAAGGCCTTACAGTAAATCTAGATTAGGGAACTGCTTGCATATTTTAGAGTCGGCAATCAACTTCGCTTCATCAAGTAAAATTCTTGATTCTTTGTTTGCCCTCTCAAAGTCCAGACAAGAGCTTGCAATGTGGGCTGCATCTATTATGACCCCGCCCAAAAGAAGTGACAGCTCACCTAGTTGAAAGTCAAGGGCAGGCATTATAGAAAGCATCCTTGACCGAGTTGCCCTTACAATTGATATGGTAGGTGCAAGAGAAATAGGGACATTTCCTATTCCCGCTATACAATCAAGGCTTCGCCTTACCTGCCTTAGTGACTCTATTGCATACAAGATTTCAAGCTCGTGTCTTACTCCCCCTTCAAGCACCTTGAAAGATGCGGAGGCACCATCTGACTGCTTGTAAAGTGACAGGTTTGACCTATTGAGGTCAAGTCTCTTTTGTGCTAGGATCTCAAGTGTCTTGTCTACAATCTCGGTTGCATAGTCTATCCTAGGTTTTATGGTACTTGCTCGAACAATCTGATTTTTAGTCTCATCTTCTATTACCCATTTTGATTGAGTTGCCATTTTCAGATATGGTTTTGGATTTTGATATATCAAACCCATGTAGCGACAACTTGTGTAACCACAGTAACGCAGTGCGCAGTTACAGCTTAGTATTTTTTCTAGCCTTTGTTCAATGAATTTAGCTATTGAGCTTACCTTGCAAATAGATAATCTCAGCCATGGTCAAGGGGCAGGATTTAGCAGTAAGCTTGGAAGAGTTTGGCCTAAGCAAGTACGAGGCTCAGGCCTATGTGACGCTAATCACAAAGGGCACCATTTCTGCAGGCGAGCTTGCATACTATTCCAACTTGCCAAGAACCAAAGTTTATCCAACATTACTAAAACTTGAAAAAAAGAAGATTACAATAATATCAAAAAGCAAGCCAATAATGTGTACTGCAATTGCCCCAGAAGATGCATTTGATGAGATAATTCAAGAGCAGATAAATCGGGTAAATGCAATGAACAGCCTAATTACCAAATTAAAAAAACTCAGCGAGGACAGCAAGAAGGCAAGGGGATCAGAAGAAAAAAGATATTTCCATCTTGCCCAGAATTATGTTTTCAAACAATTCCAGTCAATGATAGAGGGCTCAAAGACATCAATTCATGCAATAATTGATTCTTGGGGACTTGGCCTTATTGCACAGTGCAAGGAAGAACTCTTGGCTGCGCTTAGAAGAAACATAGATGTCAAGATAGTGATTCCGTCAAATCTTGTAGGCACTGATGCCTTCCACGACTTGCCAGCAGAAATAAAATTAAAAACTGCCGAAGTTTCTCAAAACGTCATCACTTTTGATGATTCTGAGATTCTTATGATAAATAGCAGCAACGGCAAGGGCGCGATATTTCTGTCAACTGATGTTCTTGGCACAAACCAGGTCAAGACTTTTGACCACGCCTGGAAGAATGGAATCAAGGTTAACAATTTATCAGACATGACAAAATCAGACGCCCAAGAGACGCTCAAGGTAGTCCAGTTGATAAATGAGAATGGCTTGGGTTTTGTCCTAAACACAATGCTGCGCTCAAAGGGCAAAGCAATGGACATTTTGGCATTTTTGGAAAAAAATGGCCTTGATCTACAATCAAAGACACTTGACGAGATAATTACGCTTGTTGATTCTACGCTTGATATTACATGTTCAGGTCAGCTAAGGTACGAATCTCAGGGCAACCACTTTGTTATTGAATCCAAAGTAAATAGCGGTCACTCTATTCCTTGGGCACTATTGCTTGAAGGGTATCTAAATAAAAAGGGAATCAAGACAAAGATGATTTACAACGACCACCAACACACTGGCGAAAAAATACACATCAAGGTAGATTCCAAAATAGCACTAAGCTAAGCCAGAACTACAAAAAGTATTTTTCAGACTAGATTAAAATTCTAAAATCTTCCTTGACTGTATTTAGCACCACATGTGTATTTGTTCTGCTAACAGACGGCAGCCCTAAAAGATATCTTGCAAACTTGCTAAGCTCGTCAGTATCCCTGAATTTTCCAATTATGATCACATCAGGGGAGCCAGTGGTTTCATAAACACAGTAAATGTTGGGCAGTTTTGATAGCTTTTTTCCCATCTCTTCTAATTTCCCGCCTGACGAAAGTATTTCTATTATGGCAATGATTTGCGAGCCTAGTTTGCTTTGATCTATTACCACAGAATAGCTTTTGATTATCCCACTTGATTCCAAGTCCTTTATTCTTTTTAGAACAGTTCCAGGCGCAATCTTCAACTCGTCTGCAAGTTGCCTGTACGAGCGCTTTGAGTTCTTCAACAGTTCTTCTAGTATACGCCTATCCAGATCGTCAACTGCCATACAATAATGCACATTTGTTCAATAATTAAGCATTTATCTGTATATTTGTGCTAAAAATTCAGAATATCTCTATATCTATGTATAACGTATGGGAGGCAATGTCAACATACGATTCGTCTGGCAAAGTGCAACAAAGAAAACGCCATGATGAGTACCTGCCAATAGCAGTAGCCATAATGTTGGCTTGCTGTTTTACTATCATATTTGGCATCAACCCAGAAGCTGGAGGATACGGTGGAGGAAGCAATGTCGTGGGTTTTTACGAGTCAGCAGGTCTAATGTCCGCAGGCGTTTTGGTAGGCTATCTAGCATTCGTTTTTAGAGCTACATAGAAAAGATTAGGGAAAGCGGCTAGACTTTCCCTTCCTAATTTTGCGTCTTGATATTATAAAATAGGCAAATTTTTTTTTCAAAAAAATATCAATACAAAAAAATTCGCCCACAATCCACAAAGCAAGAACATCTAACAAATCAAATAATACCTAGATTTTATCATATGGTGGTGTTATCAACATGACATCAGATGAGCATCAGAGATTGGTAAACTCCCTGGCAAACACCATGGAATCACAGGGAATAACAATAACACACATCGACATAGACAAGACACCAGAATATTTTGATGAGAGATACAGGTCTCTTCCAAAGCCAAAGGAAAGAGATGGACAGACTCCAGACTTGGAAGGAATGAAGGGAGCATTACGACATTTTGGCGAGGCAAAAACTAGCCTCAAAGACGACCCAAACATAGATGCGCAATTGAAGGCATTTACAGGCAGAGAGATGGATGGCAAGGACATTCCTCTTCATATAGCAATACCAAAAGAGCTCAAAAAGGAACTAGAAAAGAAGCTATACAAGATAGGGCTGTACGAGAAATACAAAAAAGGTTCAATCAAAGTATGGACATAGCCAGAGAGAAGCAAAAAAGCTTCGGGTTAGCAAAAGGGGAATTTTATCATAAATACAATATAACAGATTCCAACTTTGTACCTTTATTAAATCAGTAAAATTATCACCATCTGTTAATGCAGATTTCAACAGAGTTTAATCCAAAGAAAGTAGAAGAAGAAGTAAAGCGGCAGCTGTCAGGTATTGATTTAGAAAAATTAATTTTTGAGTCTACAAATAAAACAAAAAAAACTGTATTCATAGAAGGCCCTCCTACCATGAACGGCATTCCGCATGCAGGCCATCTTCGCGGAAGAGTGATGAAGGATCTGTGGTACAGGTACATGACACTGCGAGGATACAAGATAATCTTCAATGCAGGATGGGACACACAGGGTCTCCCAGTTGAGCTACAGGCTGAAAAAGAGCTTGGCATCTCAGGAAGCAAGTCCCAGGTCATAGAATCTGCAGGAGTGGAGAAAATTGTTTTAGAGTGCAAAAAGATTGTGCATCAATTCAACGAGAGATGGCTAGAGTCAGATAAATTACTTGGAATGTCGTTTAACCAAAAAAATGCATACTGGACATACAAAGATGAGTACATAGAACGAGAATGGAAGTACCTAAAAAAAGCCCATGAGAGTGGAATTCTCTCAGAAGCATACAAGGTGGTGGCATACTGCCCAAGCTGCCAGACATCTCTGAGTCATGCCGAAGTAAACCAAGGATATGACACCGTCCAGGACCCATCACTCTACTACAAGGTAAAGATGCAAGACGAGGACCTGTACCTTATTGTCTGGACTACAATGCCGTTCACTCTGGTCACTGATACAATGGTTGGAGTAAATCCAGACGAGGATTATGTCCACGCAAAGGTTGGCGACGAGACATGGGTTGTCGGCAAGAGCCGCCTAGAGGAGTTCGTAAAGGAGGCACGTGTCGAGGAGCACCATATTGTAAAAGAGGTAAAGGGTGCAACACTTGAAGGAAAAAAATACATCCACCCGCTGCTAGACGAGATCCCCGGGCTCAAGGAACGCTCCAAGCTTCCTAATTTTCATATCATAGTATCAGAAAACTTTGTAGATGTACAGACAGGAAGCGGCCTTGTACACCTGTCTCCTGCAAACGGCGAAGAGGACTTTGAGATTGCAACAAAAAGAAAGATACCAATCTTTAACCCTATAAACGACGAGGCAAAATTTACAAAAGATGCAGGCGTCTACGAGGGCCTCTTTGTGCGCGATGCAGACGACAAGATAGTAAACTCTATCAAGGAAAAAAACGCCCTTGTGAAGATAGGAAAGATAAAGCACCAGTATCCATTGTGCTGGAGATCACAGCACAAGCTTCTCTGGCTTGCAAGAAGGGGATTTTTTTATTTTCTTGACAGATTAGAAGACAAGGCAGTAAAGGCTGCAGAAAATGTAGAATATTTTTTTGAGCCCCCAAAAAACAGATTTGTAGAGATAATCAAGGACAAGCACCCATGGTGCATCTCAAGGGAGCGCATCTGGGGATGCCCGCTTCCTCTTTGGAATTGCAAAAACTGTGGAAACCAAAAGTGGTTCTTCTCAAGAGACGAGATAATCAAGGCGTCATCAGATCTTCCCGACGGGCCAAGCTTTGAGCTGCACAGACCATGGATAGACAAGGTTGGAATAAACTGCAACAAATGCAAATCAAAGATGGAGCGAGAGCAGTTTGTTTTGGATACATGGCACAACAGCGGAGCCGCACCATATGCATCGCTTGCCGACAGTGATTACAAAGAGTACATCCCTGCAGTATTTCTTACCGAAGGAATAGACCAGACAAGAGGATGGGCATACACACTATTAATTGAAAATGTAATATTCAACAACGCTCCTGTTGCACCATTCAAGTCATTTCTCTTTCAGGGACATGTTCTTGACAAGAACGGCAACAAGATGAGCAAGAGTCAGGGAAACGTACTAGATGCAATAGAGTTAATGAACAAGTATCCAGTTGATTTGATTCGCCTGTATTTCATGTGGAAGGCAAGTCCAATTGAGCCTCTTAACTTTAGCACAGACGAGCTTGTTTCAAGACCCTACCAGATTCTTAGCACACTATATCACTTGCACATCTACCTAAAACAAAATAGTGAGTATGACAAGTATGACAAGTCATTTACAGTCCAGTGGGCAAAAGACAAGAACCTACTAAAAGAGCCAGAGGTGTGGATACTCTCAAAACTTCAAAAACTAATTTCTTCTGTGATTGAATCACAAGACAGGTGCAGGTTTCACGAGGCAGCAAAAGCAATTGACGACTATATCATAAATTCCGTAAGCCAAGTCTACATCCCAATTACAAGAGAAGAGTTATGGGCAGAAGACGACTCACTGCGAGAGCGAAGGCTTGCAATTTATGCCACACTGTATGAGATCTTAAGAACACTAGATATTTTGATTCATCCTATTTGCCCATTTACAACTCAATACTTGCACTCTGCCATGTTTTCTGAAAAAAAGAACATACTCTTAGAAGACTTTCCTGCCCCGCAGAAGTCACTTGTCAGTGATAAAGTAGAAGAATCATTTGACCTGATGAAAGAAGCAGTCTCGATTTCTTCTGCAGCAAGAATGAAAGGAAAATTGAAACGAAGATGGCCCCTAAATGAGGCAATCATATGTGTCGAACCATCACAAAAACAAAAACTAGAGTCCTTGTCAGACCTGATGATACAGCAGCTCAACGTAGAAAAATACCGTATAGTGGAATTACCAAAATCAGAAGGACTTGAGCTAATAGCAAATCTAATGAATGCAAAATTACCGATTGTTCCAAAAGTGGAACTTGAACGAAAGAAGATAGGGCCAAAGGCAAAGCAAGACATGGGAAGCCTTGTAGCAAAGTTCTCGCAGACTGCACAAGATGCAATTGTAGATGCATTATTGAAAAAAGGGTCCTACACATTTGATCTTGGCAACAACAAGATCGAGCTTGACAGAGATGATTTTGTAATAGATTTTGCAGAGCAAGATGGATACGCCATGGCAAGGCGTGATTCGCTCATTGTATTTATCAACACGGCAAGAAACCGTGAGATGATGGTACGCGGGCTGGTTCGAGACATTGCAAGACGATTGCAGGTGCTCAGAAAGGAGCGTGCATACAACCCAACTGATGTCTTGGATGCTGCATACATACTAGGCCTTGATGACGACTCACTTGAGATGGTCAAGGAGAAACAATCCGAGCTTGCCTTTCTTGTGAGGGCAAAAAGAGTTGAATTTTCAGACAAGGCCAAAAGCTACAAAGATGAGGATCTTGATGGTCAAAAGATACAAATCTCTATTGAGTAGCGTTTTATCCATTTCAATTAAATAATTAGATAGAGATCAGTTATCATGCCAAAACAGATTACACTTGATGGCTGGCTGCTGTCTCACTTTCAGGTATTGTTAAAAAAGGGCTCTGCTCACGTGGCAAGAACAAAAATACCAATAGTACTATACAGGACAACAATGGAAGAGGAAGGAGAGTCGTATCAGGAGACAGTCTGTACGCTAACTGATGATTATGTCATAGTGCAGGTGGTAACGTCAGGAGGAGGCATACCACCAAGTTTTCAGCAACAAC
This sequence comes from Nitrososphaerota archaeon, assembly GCA_028867755.1. Classification (GTDB taxonomy): domain Archaea; phylum Thermoproteota; class Nitrososphaeria; order Nitrososphaerales; family Nitrosopumilaceae; genus Nitrosotalea. The sequence continues at coordinate 901,418 of JAGWFT010000001.1, read as the reverse complement.
TAGTTTTTACGATAGAAGAATTCCCAGGCTGGCTTGTAAAGAAAAGCAGAGATCTCTTACTTACTTGTGTAGATTTGCTCGAAGAGCAGTTTAGATGACACCCGAGATGGCCAAGACAGAAAATTTGAAAGTTATAGCAGCGATTTCTATCTCAATACTACTTGTCTCTGTTCTTTGCAATCCGATTCAGTATGTCTTTGCAGATATTAACAGTGTAAATGAATTAAACAAACTAAAAAAATTAAATGAAGAGCATGCCGAAGAGTATCTCAAGAACCTTGGAATAAAATCGGGCTATGGGAATCTCAATTATACCACTGCAGGGCAATCAACCAAAGACAGAAATGCTGAGATAGAAAAAGCTAAACAGGCAAGTGAAGAAAAAGCTAAACAATATCTAGAAACAATTGGCTCAACGAAGAAAAATTTTTCTGCAAAGATTAGCTATGAACAGTTTAATTATACCAGTACAAACGAATCAGGAAACAACACAAAAGTCAATCTTGAAAAAGCAAAGCAGACAAGTGAACAAAAGGCAATGGAAACATTAGAAAAATTGTTTCCTAAATTGGCTCACAAACAATACGGTTCTTAATTTCATATAATTAAAATTCAATGAGATTTACAATCTCTAGTAACAGGTCTGCCTTTTTATCGCAAATTCTGGTTTAAACCTATTTTTGGTACGAGTCCTTACACAGGTCTGAATCCCTAATTTTGAACATGTGTTGTCAGTGGATTGAGGTAAAATCCGATGGGATTTTAGGAAAAAGATCGCGGTTTTCTGATCGATTCAATTTCCCACTATAACTGGATGATAGAATCGTACATTCGTATCTCCAAACTCGAACTCTTTTTTTCTGTTCTTCATATGTATCATTTCTTGATTTAAAATAAAACCATTGTTGAACTGTGTTAAGTAACAATGTTCGGTATTACACGTGCCCAAAGAATGAAATTTTTATGTCAATTCGTTGTGACAGACTGGACAAGTATAAACCCCCACATCAGCAGAATTATGTTTTCGCGGTTTTGCTTGGTATCCGCACTTCATGCATGAGCCAGTTATAAAAGCGGACATGATAATTGGTGGGCGTCATCGTACTTAGGTAGTTATGGGATCAACTAAATCACTAGCGCCCAACATACAGATTATAAAGACCAAAATAAAAAACTACCAAAAGATCAAGCTGAAATAAGCTGCATTAACCATTAAACTTGCAATACGTATGGTAACAATATTGATAATATTGAAATACTGATAGAACATTATTCTAACAATGACAAACAAAATTATCACAATGACTATCATTGGAGCTGTTCTTGTTCTGACTATCATATCACCAAATTTGGTATTTGCAACATCAAACACGGCTCACGGCCCACAAACAATCACTCAAACCTTCTTTGTCTCTGCACAAAGTGCAACTCTGCCCTCATTTGGAGGTTCAGGACTTGTCAATACAGGAATAAATCTAGTTCCTACTGGTTCCTACACAGTAACTGTTACTGGTGATGCAATTTGGGCAACTGGCGATGGAGCAGGTGGTTGTAGCGCAGCTTCCGATGCAAGTGGCAGTGGTACAGGCATTGGTGCACCTGATGATTCATGTGGATATGTAGGACCAAGCACTGCAGGATCAGATTTTCTAGCACCAAACTTGACCGCATTTAGCTTAGTTGGCCAAGGAGGTTCGGGAACTTTCTTTCAACTAGGTACATCATCTACCATAACAGGTCAATCTGGCCCATTAACGCTAGGATTCAACGACAACTTTTACGGAGATAACACCAAAGGATATTCGGTCACAGTTTCCTACACCTGTTATCCCGGTAACGGCTTTGGTGACACAAACCACATTCATTGTGGACCTCCAGGCCAGAACTAGGTTTTAATGGAACGTCATCCTCTTTTTTATTTTTGTATGAAATAATGACACATTCAGTGTCTTTAGGCTTTTTTAAACCACAAAAAGCATACTTTAAAAAGTCTTTTAGATTGTGGATGGGATTTGGCAGATCGTTGTTTGTTATAGTCTATATTCAGCGTTTATAAAGACCATGAAAATGAAATTCTTCCATGCGTTTACTTGAGTATCAAGCCAAGTCGTTATTTGCAGATTACAATATTCCAATCCCACAGGGATTAACATCAACTGATATCGAGCAAGGCAGAAAGGATGCCGCAAAGATTGGGTTTCCATTTGTAATCAAGGCCCAGATGGCAGTAGGCGGAAGAGGAAAGGCGGGAGCCATTCAAAAATGCCACAACGCCGACGAGTTGGAATTAAAGTATCCAGAAATAATGCAAAAAGTTGTCAAGGGAGAAAAAACAAGGGCAATCTTGCTTGAAAAGATGGCAGACATCAAAAAAGAACTTTACCTTTCATTGTTTTTGAATCGAAGCAAGAGATGCTATACAATAATAGCTTCTGCAGAAGGCGGAGTGGAGATAGAGTCTGTCAAAAACCAGATCATACACGAAGTGGGATTGGGCAATGTGGACACAAAGACTGCAGAAGACGTTGGCAAAGAGATGGGGCTAAAAGACAAGGCGCTTGCACAGTTTATCGATATTCTTCAGAAATTATCCAAGATTACAATAGAAAAAGAAGTCGAGCTTGCAGAGATAAATCCTCTTGCAGTTTTAAAAGATGATTCCATTGTAGCCCTTGACGGCAAGGTGATAATTGATGACAATTCCATGTTCAGGCATGACGAGCTGCGCAAGTTCCAAGAGGTCTCAGAGCTTGAGGAACGTGCTGAGAAGAGTGGCTTTTCGCTAGTAGAGCTTGACGGAAACATTGCCGTAGTAGGCAATGGAGCGGGCCTAGTCATGTCAACACTAGACATGCTTTCTGACAATGGAGGAAAACCAGCATGTTTTCTTGATGTCGGCGGAGGGGCAACAACTGATACGGTATACGAAGCACTCACCTTGATTAGCAAAATGAAAAAAGTCAAGGGAATACTTGTAAATCTTTATGGCGGAATTGTCAAGACAACAACAGTAGCTACTGCATTTATCAAGGCATATGAAAACAAGTTAATTGATATGCCAGTTTTTGCAAGAATGTCAGGTGCAGAGGCTGACAAATCAAAAGAGATGCTAAAAGGGTCTAGAACAAAAATGTTTGACACTATAGAAGAAGCAATAAATGCAGCAGTAATTGAGGTCAATAAAAATGGCTGATCTTTTTGATTTACTAATTGGAAAAGAAGGAGACCGCGACTATAAGAAAAAACCAGTCATAGTCCAAGGCATCACTGGAAAGTTTGGATCATTTCACACACAACAAATGCTAGCATATGGAACAAACATAGTTGCCGGAGTCACGCCAGGAAAAGGCGGACAAAAAATAGAGGGCGTGCCCATTTATGAAAACATGGGAGAAGCGGTAGCTGCAACTGGTGCAAAAATTTCAATAATCTTTGTTCCGGCAAAGTTTTTCCTAAGTGCTGCAGTTGAAGCCTTGGAGGCTGGAATCAAGTTGCTAATTGCAATTCCAGAGCACGTACCAATAAAGGATGCACTGACAGTTGTAGATTTGTCAAAAAGAAAGGATGCAATTGTTGTTGGACCTAACACACCTGGAATAATAATACCTGGAATTATCAAGATTGGAATCATGCCAGCATCACCTTTCAAGCCTGGAAACATTGCAGTGATTTCACGTAGTGGCACTCTCATGTATGAGGTGTCGCATAATCTCTCGCTTGCAAATTTTGGCCAAAGCATCTGTTTTGGAATAGGTGGTGACCCCATCAACGGAACCCCCTTGATACAGGCATTTGACACCATTAGAAATGGAGCCAACATAGACGGCGTAGTTGTAGTAGGAGAGATAGGCGGGGACGCCGAAGAGATGTTGGCACAGCACATTATTGATACCAAGTTTGACAAGCCTGTTGTAGCATACATTGCAGGACGTGCGGCTCCAAAAGAGAAGAGGATGGGCCATGCAGGTGCCATAATTTATGGGACCTACGGTTCAGCAGAATCCAAAGTATCAATGTATGCCAAGGCAAATGTACCTGTAGCTAAGAGACCTGCCGAGCTGCCAATGCTTCTTGCAGGAAAGCTTGGAAAGGGTAGAAACAAATAGCAGGTAAATAGGAGAAAAAGAAAATGCCAATCACAGATCCACTAAAAAAACAGATTGCCCAGAAGGCAAGACTTTACTTTAAGGTCTGTTTCTCATGTGGTGCCAAAAATTCAATGTCAGCTACAAGGTGTCGCAAATGTCATAATCCTTACTTGCGACTAAAGAACAGAACACTTGGCATAAAGAAGTAATCAGTGGCCTCCGCCGCATCCACAGTCATCACCATCTGATATCATTCTAAATTTATTGCGGGCTTCAAATTTTGATTTTTGATAATGTGCAATGTTAAGCACTCTATCAACTGCAGACTGGTTGGCAGATACAACTTTGGAAAACCAACTTTCCAACTCTGTCATATTGTAAGTGTCGCCGCTGTCAAGTATTTTTTTGAAAACTGACTTGACAAGATCTTCATCCTGTGATCCTAGAGATGCAGCTGACGCAATATCTTGAAGAGCATCTAGCAACAAGAGCGATTCACTTTTCATGGATGATTTTTTCTTTCTCTCATCTTATAAGAATTTTCAAAAATGAAATCTCATGGATATTACCAGTATGCAACCCAAACAAGGAACTCTTGATATATAGGGAATGACAAATTCTGCTGAAAGTACATTGTTCATAATCAACTTTAAAAATTACGAAGAAATTTCAGCTGACAATTCATTGCGATTAGCAGAGAGTGCTTCAAGGGTTGAAAAAAAATATAAAATAAAAATTGCAGTCTGTCCCCCACAGCACCTTGTCTCCGAAGTGGCAAAACTGCCAATAACAGTATTTGCCCAGCATACTGATACTGTAAAGGTCGGCAGCACAACAGGGTTTGTCGTGCCAGAAATTTTAAAAAAATCCAAGGTTAGCGGCACCCTAATCAACCACAGTGAACACAGGATTCCAAGCCAGGATATTGAAGAGCTTGTCCCAAGACTTCGGAGCCTTGGCATGACATCAGTAGTATGTGTAAAGGATGTAGACGAGGCAAAAAAATATGCAAGATTAAATCCTGATTACATTGCAATAGAGCCTCCAGAGTTGATAGGAAGCGGCAAGGCAGTATCAAAGGAAAGACCCGAAATAATAACAAATTCTGTTAAGGCAGTAAAAGACGCAAAAAATTCCACCCAGTTGCTGTGTGGTGCAGGAATTGTTTCAGGAGACGACGTTGCAAAGGCACTTGAGCTTGGAGCCCAAGGCATACTTGTTGCAAGCGGCATCGTAAAGGCCAAAGATTGGGAAAAAATAATAGATGAATTTGCGTCGGCATTCACAAAAAACAGAAAAATTTGATATCCTACTACAACAGAAGCCTTGTGTGAAGTCTGTTTATTTTTTTAACGAAGGCGACGGCAAGAACAAAAAATTGTTTGGCGGCAAGGGAGCAGGCCTCATGGAGATGACAAGGCTTGGGCTTTCAGTGCCCCCAGGTTTTACCATTACAACAGAAGTTTGTGTCAAGTACTATACCAACAATAAAAAATTACCAAAACAACTCATGGTCGAAGTAAGAAAAAATATCCGAAAAATTGAGAAAAAGACCGGCAGAAAACTTGGTTCTGATAAAAATCCCCTCCTAGTGTCTGTCAGATCAGGTGCTGCAATATCAATGCCTGGCATGATGGATACGATTCTAAATCTTGGATTAAATGACAAGGCTGTCTTGGCACTTGCTGATTCAAGCAAAAATGCAAGATTTGCATGGGATTCTTATCGAAGATTTGTCCAGTTGTTTGGCAAGGTAGTCTTTGGCATTGAAGACAGAAAATTCGAAGATGCATTACATGGCATAAAAAAGAAACAAAATGTAGAGCAAGACCATGAGCTAAACGTCGAGTCACTGAAAAATCTAGTATCACAATACAAAACAATCTGCCAAGAACACATAGGAATGCCATTTCCAGAAGACCCCTACAAGCATCTTGAGCTTGCAATAGAGGCAGTATTCAAGAGCTGGATGGGGGAGCGAGCAATAGTATACAGAGAAAAATACAAGATCTCAAAAGATGCAGCAAATGGCACCGCAGTCAATGTTGTTGCAATGGTGTTTGGCAACATGGGAAATGACAGTGCAACAGGAGTTGTTTTCACACGCGATCCTTCTGACGGCTCAAAGAAGATCTTTGGCGAATATCTTGTCAATGCACAAGGAGAAGACGTTGTAGCAGGAATCAGGACACCGCAAACAATAGACAACATGGTAAAAGAAATGCCGTCAACGTACAAGCAACTTGTTCAAACATGTAACAAGCTTGAAAAACACTTCAAAGAACCTCAAGACATCGAGTTTACAGTAGAGAAAGGAAAATTCTATCTTTTACAGACACGCTCTGCCAAAATGAATGCAGTTGGCATGATAAGAACCTCGGTCTCAATGGTAAAAGAAAGGCTGATATCAAAAGAGCGGGCAATCATGCGCCTTCATCCCGAAGACCTTGACCAAATTTTGCACAGAACTATAGATTCAGAGGCAGTCAAGAGATTTAATCCCATAACAAAAGGCATAGCAGCCTCCCCAGGAGCTGCGTCAGGCATTGTTATTTTTGATGTAAAAAGGGCAGCAAGTGTTGGAGAGAGCGGAACAAGGGTCATCCTAGTAAGAGAAGAGACCAAGCCAGAAGATGTTCCAGCGTTTTTTTCTTCAGCAGGTATTCTTACAAGCAGAGGAGGCAAGACGTCGCATGCAGCAGTTGTAGCAAGAGGCATGGGAAAGCCATGCATTGTTGGATGCTCTGATATCAAGATAGATTATTCTGCAAAACAATTTCGTGTTGATGGAAAAGCTGTTACTGAAGGAGATGTAATTACAGTGGATGGAAGCACTGGCAATGTCTACACAGGCGAGTTGCCCACTGTTGAGCCAAAACTGACAGATGACTTTAGAACAATACTTGAGTGGTCTGAGAAGCTTAAAACACTTGGCATCAGAGCAAATGCCGATACACCAGAAGCTGCAAGACTTGCACGCACATATGGAGCAAGAGGTATTGGGCTGTGCAGAACTGAGAGGATGTTCAATGCTCGCGATAGACTAGCTGTCTTTGTAAATATGATAATGACAAAGACAGTTCAAGAAAGAAAACTAGTTCTTGAAAAGCTTCGTGTATTACAAAAACAAGATTTCAAAGAAATTCTCAAGATAATGCAAGGCTATCATGTTACGATAAGATTGCTAGACCCACCATTGCACGAGTTTCTTCCAAATACTGAGGAATTGATAAGCAAGATCCATTCACTAGAAAAACAGGGCGCCCCAGAACAAGTTGCAGTAACCCAAAAGTTGCTTGACAGGGCAAAGGAGTTGGCAGAGATAAACCCCATGATGGGACACCGCGGAGTCAGAGTTGGCATAACATATCCTGAGATCTACGAGATGCAGATAAGAGCTATTTGTGAGGCAGCGGCAGAGCTTGCCATAGAAAAAATAAACGTGCACCCTCAAATAATGGTCCCCCAAGTTGGCAGCGTAAATGAATTAAACAACATCAAAAAAACTTATGAGGCCATAAAATCAGATGTGGAATCAAAATTCAAAGTCAAACTAAAGATGAATTTTGGCACCATGATGGAAGTTGTCAGGGCGTGCCTTACAGCAAATGAGCTTGCACAAAGTGCGGAATTTTTCAGCTTTGGAACAAACGACCTCACACAAGCAGTATTTAGCTTTAGCAGAGAAGACGCCGAAGGCAAGTTCCTTCCAGAGTATTTTGAAAAAGAGATAATGGCAGAAAATCCATTCCAGTCACTAGATGTTAACGGCGTTGGAAACCTGATACAAATTGCAATATCAAGGGGCCGAAGCGTAAAACCTGGCCTTGAGATAGGAGTTTGCGGCGAGCATGGTGGAGACCCTCGCTCAATCAAGTTTTGCAATGCCTCTGGTCTGACATATGTAAGTGCGTCTGCACATAGAGTCCCAATAGCAATCATAGCTGCAGCCCAAGCCGCTCTTGAAAAGTCTATTAAATCCTCAAAGAAAAAGATAAGGCGCGACAGATAATGCTACCAAGACTTGAATCAATAAAACAAGCAAGACAGAAAATTGGTTTAACGCAGCAAAAGCTTGCCTCCCTTACAGGTGTTAGCACCTCAATGATAAACCAGATTGAATCAGGAAGATGTCAGCCAAGCTATGCCACTGCAAGGAAAATATTTGAGGTCCTGTGGTCGCTTGAAAGCCAGTCAGCAATGAAGGCAGGAGACATTTGCAGTAAAGAAATTGTCAAGCTAAAGTCAAATGACACCTTAAACGATGCAATTAAAAAAATGCAGGATTTATCCATCAGTCAGGTTCCTGTCTTTGAGGGAAACGATGTGGTAGGTGTGGTAACAGAAGATGGCATTGTAAAGCACCTCATAGATAGCGACGAGACACAGAGAAAAAAGATAAGACTATCAGAGATAATGGACCCGCGTCCGCCCATTGTAGATTACGACACCCCAGTCAAGACCCTGGTCTCCCTGATACGATATTCAAAATGTGTTCTTGTCTCAAAGCAGAGCAAGATAGTTGGAATAATTACTGCATCTGATACACTAAAGATTGTAGAATGACTATATGACTAGGGTATCATCATAGTACAATTTCAGTGCCATTAGGGGTACTTGCCAAATGGTTTGATTTCCTTATTTTTTATGTTCGCCGGGTTTCAATAAGACTGTGGATGTTATTTCCGCTTACAGTATGAAGCTAATTCGTTAAGAAAGAACGACCAGCCTTCGAAATGATCTTTGACTTGGTCTTTGCTTTTAAATCCCGTATGAGTCAGGGTCAACCTAGTCTTGTTCTGTCTTATTTCTTCCAATTCCCATGTTACTATAGTTTCAGGAAAGTCTGGTACATCCATGTGCTGCCAGGTATAAACAAGTTTTTTGTTCTTGACAAATTCTAAAACCCTTCCTTCATTAGTTTTATCATGATCTCTTGCACATGCAGTAATCCTCTTTGAATCCTTGTAATATGAGAATTTAGTTTTCCCTCCAACTCTGGGTTCTAATATTGCCGCATCCGGAAACCAGTTGGTCAATTCACTAGGATCAGAAATAGCCTTGAATACAACTTCTGGAGAGGCATCAATTTCAATGGATTTTCTGATTTCTAGATCACTCATGTCCCTTTTTTCCTTTCTTTGTTCTCGACGTATTCTTTAAGCGAGTTTAGGTTGTATCCCCACATCTTTTCAAAGAAATTTACAATCTCAAGAGATTTTTTTTCGTTTAATGAATAATATCTGTTCTTGCCCAGTTTTTCCTCAGTGACCAAGTCTGCGCTCTTCAATATGCGTAGGTGACTTGACAAGGCGGGGGCTGTAAAATGAAAGTGTTCTGTCATCTCACTTGGAGTCATCTTCCTTTTTCGAAGCAGCATCAGTATCTCGCGCCTGCTGTCATCTGCAACTGCCTTCCAGACTGATTCCATGTTGATACAATAATTAAACAATTATTTAATTGTTTGGTTTAGAGGTTATTGCTTTGTCTTCCAAACATCCACAAGTAATTTGAAAAACCAAAAACTGATACACTAAAGATTGTGGAATAAAACATTCTTTAATGAACCAAGCCTTGTCAATGGACTAGGATTTTTGCGTACCTAGTAGTTTACGAATCGAGTGCAGCTCTTGTCTGCGTTTTGCAGTTGGTTTTGGATAACTCATTTTTAGTTCTTTTAGTGCATCAAGAATTATTTGTGAAATGATTAGCCTAGTGTTCTCCTTATCATCTGCAGGAATAACGTACCAAGGCGCGTCAGTCGTGCTGGTAGCACTCAGACAGTCTTCATAGGCTTTCATGTAATGCTTCCAAAATTTTCTCTCCTCAATATCGTCAAGGCTAAATTTCCAGTTCTTTTCTGGCTCATCAATACGCTTTAGAAAACGCTTGCGTTGTTCTTCTTTTGAGATATGAAGAAAAAATTTGATTATGCGTGTTCCGTTGGAATGTAGATGGTTTTCCAGGTTCACTATAGAATTATACCGCTGGTGCCAAATTGTATGCTTGCCCAATAATTCATTTGGAAGGCCTTCGCTGTGGAGAATCTCTGGATGTACACGGACAATCAGTACCTCCTCATAATAGGAACGATTGAAGATACCTATTCGTCCCCTCTCAGGCAAGCATTGAACAATACGCCATAAAAAATCATGCTCAAGTTCCTCCGTGCTTGGATGCTTGAAGCTGAACACTTGACAGCCTTGAGGATTAATGCCTGACATTACATGTTTGATGGCACTGTCTTTTCCTGCTGCATCCATTGCCTGAAAGATCAATAACAACGAATAACGATTTGATGCATAGAGAAGATTTTGCAAGGAGCTTAGTTCTTCAATATGTTTTTTGAGGATCTGGCCATATTGTTCCTTTGATTTGTACATGGGTTTGACAGTTGTTGGATAGTTTTTGAGTTTGACCTTTTTTCCCGCATGCACAAGAAAATCTTTGGAATTTATTTTCATCTCATCCTCTTTTATTTACGTAGTCTATAAAATACGTAAATAAGCACAAAAGGTATCGTACTAAGCGATAATGCAACAGGATGGTTTTGTGCCAAGGACGTCATGGCAAGTTCCAAACCCAAGAACAGTGTTATCATGGCAGGTATCAAGCCAAATAATGTAAAGCGATGACTCCTCGCTTTGAACTTTTTAAAATCAAGATACGGGTATCCTAAATGATGGTAAATTACCGGCATTATGAAAAGCGAGATTGATATGGTTATAGAAAGTAACGCTACCAAAATCGTTATCTTGTCTAGCAGATCAAACCCACCTGAGGATGTAATTGAGATATTTAGTAGAAAGCCAAATAGAAAAGCAGAAAATGTTGTTAAAAGTGCACTTTCCCTTATTATTGAGCCATAATCACTTGTCAGTTTGTCTTTGTCTGCACGCTCATCACCATCTTTGTTAGACAACCTAAACCCTAGATGGATTTCTCCTATATTAAACAAACAAGCCAGATTTCATTTGTGATAACTAGATTCCCAATAAAGATACAGTTTCCCCGTCTTTGTCGGAGACCAGAGATTTGCCTGACTCTTCCTTTGGGTTTAGCGAATAGATTGCTTTTGGCTTGAACATTATCACAGTAGGATGGCTGTTCTTGCTTTGCTGTTCGAATATCTTCGATGATGTCTTGCCAGTGACTGATCGTGATATTGTTTCAATGATCTTTTTTCCCTTTTTTTCATCAGTTACGAAATTTACCTTACCTTTCATTTGAAATCCTCGTAATTTTTCCTTGTCAAAGACAGCCACACTAACCCATGGTATTACACGAAAATTTCCTTGTGATTTATGCTTGAAAAAATCTAGCCAATATATTGAATCATCTGTAAAATAAAATGCCGTCCTTGGCGATATATTAGCTAATCCGTTGGGGTCAACAGAAGCTACTACTACAAATTTTTGTTTTTTCATCATATAGAGTACATCTTCTGGAATTGTAACCACATGGTTTCTTTCAGTTTCTTTTTAATTAAAGCGATATCTGATTATCTTAGATGATAATCTCCATTTTCATTATATAATATAGACAAGATAAATCATGCATGAAAATTATTGTTGCGACAATAGTTTCAATTCTTGCCTTATCTGGAGTGTACAATTTGGCATATGCAGAATCATCATATCAAATGTCAGGAAGTGGAGCTGCAGTGTTGAATGCCAATAATCCGCAAATGTATCAATCCATATTTAGAATAACATTGTCAGACCAGTCAACCATCACAAAAGGAACATTTCTTGTGTATGGAAGCGATACATTCCTACACGCGTATATTTTGCCTCAAGACTGGTCGTTCTTGTATAATAAAGATGGGTCTTTTCATGGGCAAGGTCCAGTCCAGTCCATCCAAGGTCAGATCTTCAATGTAGCACTTGATGGCAACAGAATTTTTGCAACAAATGCTGGCTCCCTATGGAAAGTAAGTGCAGATATGAAAAATAACAATACAAGGATGATACTTGATTATCTGATTACTGGAGCAGACCTATTTCCTACTGTAAACGTGTCCTCAAATGCAACTGTGATGATCCCAAACGGTAATTCTGTAGTAGCAGGCACTGGTTTTTTCATACCGCTAAACCTAGAGGCAATGCGAGGAACGACTGTGACATGGCAAAATGAGGATAACATTGGCCACGTCATACAAAGCCAAGACGGACATGGCAATATCGTATCCATGTTTAACAGTGCGCTATTGAAGACAGGTGATACATTTAGCTACAAGTTTGACAAACCAGGTGTGTATTACTATTTTTGTACAATACACCCTTGGCGAACTGGGGTTGTCACAATATCATAAGATACTTTTTCACAAGTGATAATCTAAAACTCTCTTTAAATGAACGATTACTGTAGTGTGATCGATGATTAAACACATCATGGTCCCATATGACAAGTCAGAGCCTGCAAGCAGAGCACTGGAATATGCAATTGATATTGCCAAAAAATTCAACTCTGACATTAGTGTAGTAGCCTGTGTTATACCACATATTCCCATGGATCCAAGTTTTGGCACAGCCTATGTAGAGACACTAAAACTTATGCGCCAAAGTGCTGCCAACGCTACCTCAACAATAAAATCAAGACTTGACGAGTTGAATATACCGGTCAAAACTGTGATACTAGAGGGAATATCAGCTACCGATGAATTGGTATCTTTTGCAGAATCGCACAAGATTGATCTCATAGTTATGGGCTCAAGAGGCCTTGGCGGATTCAAAAAGCTGCTACTTGGCAGTGTAGCATCAGGCGTTTCGCAACATTCCAAATGCCCTGTCTTGATTGTGAAATAGCAAAAATCAATTACAAAAAAATTTCTCTTGTTTTAGTGCATTTTTTTATTTGCTGTGTCTAAATCACATCTAACATAGATATGATCTGGACAATTTTACTTGTTATCAAAATTGATAATGTTGTTTTGGTTTTAAATAATATTTCACACATTGTTCTACATGTCAGAAAATGTAGAAGCCCAGTATGACAATTTCCTAGACCAACTTGTTGGCAAGCTAGGAAAAATAGACCTCAAACTGGCTACAAATGTAATGTATTATGAGAGAAACTTTACTGATGTAGAGCCCAAAGTTGAACTAGAGATACACTATAGAGACGGGACCAATATAGACAAGAAAAAATACGAACTAGAAGCAAATTATATGGTTGCAAGAGAGGGAAAAAATGGCATTCGGGCAGTTGGGCTGGCAACGCTGACTGATATACTTGTACTGGCAAAGGATCCTGATATTGAAAAAATTGACGGCTTTGCTACTTGTGCATCTTACTAGTGCACATCTAAGATATTTTTCAATAACTGTGTTCGCTAAAATCGGACCCAAGGGCAGTACTAATTATGGCCGTATTTGGGGTAGTGCGCGAGTTTACTGCAAGGTTTGGTAGGAATTGATGAAAGATCTGTTTCAAAAGCATCTCCGTAAAAAGCGACCACTTGATGCCAAGGTTGTGTTGTACAATAAAGTGGTGAACCTCGCCTTCTATTCTATGGTCTGATGTCATGCCAGATGCCTTCATGTAATCTTCAAAAGCCTCGATAGCACGTTTTAGATCGTAATTGCCCTTCATGAACATCACCCAGTCCTTTACTAGCGGAACCATGACATCGATTATCTTGTTCATTGAGTCTCCTTCCATCTCTTCACCTAATGTCTTGAGGATGTCCTTTGGAACAGGTATCATACCGATGTTTTCTGCAAACCTATCCCAGTTGACATATTTTTCCAAAATCTGTCTTACAAGAACATTTTGAGAAATTTTTTTCTGCATTGCTTCTGTCTCTAATTCTTCTACTACATGTGTTGGCAATCTGTAACTTATGCTTCTTGTCTCTTCATGTTTTGCAGGATGCGGTTTTCGCTTGACAGTCATTTAGATAGGTTTCTAGGTTTTCATTACTGATTTATATAATTATACTGACATGGTAGCGCTCTAGGTGCACTGCACGGCAATGCATTCCTACTTGTTATATCAAATCTTAACCAATATGACCTATGCAAGTATTGCTACAAGGAAAACCAATACAAGAAGAGACAACAAAAGATGTCTTGCTTGAGATCTTGGCAGACAAGTATTCTAGAACCATACTAGAGTATACAATAGACATGCCAAAATCAGCCCTTGACTTGGCTAATGAATGTGGCATACCAATCAGCACCGCTTATCGCAGAGTGCAAATGCTGCACAGGCACAAGCTGCTTGGCATCTCAGGCTCTATCAGTCAAGATGGTAAAAAATATTTTTTGTACAAATCCAAGGTCAAGTCAATCATGACTTGTTTTAACAATGGTTCACTTGAAGTTGAGGTTGTTCCTAATTCTACATTAGTTGAGAGTTAAGAGTTGTAAAAAATTTTTCAAGATGAAAATCATGTTTGAAAATAGAGCCCGGATTTTAAATGTGATACAAGTAAAGATGATACGATGATGTCTAAAATACGACAATTTACCTCACCTGTCATAACACTAGAACCAGAAGGTACCATTAATGACGCATTATTTTTAATGCAAAAAAATGACATAAAACGAGTTGTCATTGTACAGAATAATTTTCCTATTGGAATAGTTACAGAGCGCGACATGGGGAGATTCTTGGAGCACGACAAGACAACAAAAACTCTCGATAAGATACCTATTCATAATATAATGAACAGGAATCTAGTTACCATATCTGTAGAAGATGAAGATATTGCAACACAGTCAGCTATTAGGATGGATACATTTCAGATAAGTTCCGTGATTGTTGTAGATAACGAGGGTAAACTAGTTGGAATTACAACAAAATCTGATTTGGCAAGAATTTTTGCGAGTCTTTACGCTAGAGCCTACAGAGTTGCAGATTACATGTCAAAGAAGATAATCACCTGTCGCAAGACAGATTTGCTACTCTTTGCTTTAGACATGTTAAACAAGAACAAGATCTCAAGATTGGTAGTTACTGATAACGAAGGAAATCCGGTTGGTGTAATCACATATGATACATTTCTAAGAAATAGTGGTTTTTTCAAGGCAAGCAAGAGTACGCGTGATTATCTTTTACCCAGCGCCAATGCTAAGGAGATGAGGGTGGGGGATCTAATAAAAGATGAATTGCTTACAGTGGAGACTCAAGACGATCTGGCTACTGCTGCCAAGTTAATGACAGATTACACGGTAAGTGGGATACCAGTAGTTGACAGTAATGGATCTCTTGAGGGCATCATAAGTTCTACAGATATTGTAAAGGCATATTCTGAGGTTGAAACGCATTTCCGTCTTGCCAAAAAAGATCCCCATTTTGAGTAAAATTAGCAAAAAAAGAACTGAGTCTAGCAAGGCCTAGGAATTGTTAACTTACTTTTTTGGATGCGAGCAGAGCTCAGTTAGCACACCGTGAAGCGATTTTGGGTGGATAAATGTAATCTTTGTTCCCCTAGATCCTGCTCGCACGTCGCCAAGAAATCTCACTCCCGTACCTTTCATCCTGTCAACTTCTCCCTCTATTGATTCGGTTTCAAGCGCAATGTGGTGCAAGCCCTCCCCTCTTGTGTCAAGAAATTTCTTGATTGGGCTTGTATCCTTTGTTGGCTCCATCAACTCAATTCTTGAATTATTTAGATGAAGTATTGCAACTCGCACTCCTTCTGCCTCCACTGTCTCAAACTCTACTTCTTTTACCCCAAGTGCATTTCGATATTCCTTTACTGCCTCATCCAAGTTGTTAACAGCTATTGCGACATGATCTATTCTCATTTTAAAATGACTCCTTTGGCTGGTATATACCAAAGACTTCCCGAAATGTGTTGCTTATCTCTCCCAATGTAGCATAGCTTCTCACAGATTCCAAGATGAAAGGCATCAAGTTCTCTTCTTTTTCAGCAGCATTCTTCATCTTTGATAGCGCAGCTTCTGTCTTTTTGTTATCACGTGTACTGCGGAGCTCTTTTAGGCTCTGTATCTGTTGTACCTGAATGCTGTCATCAATTCTCATTATTTCTGGTTTTTCTTCTGTCGAGTCTGTAAACTTGTTTACCCCAACAATGACACGCTCGTTACTGTCTATCTCTTTTTTGAGCCTGTACGCGTTCTGCCTAATTTCAGACTGGAAAAAGCCCTTCTCAATTCCTGCAAGCGATCCGCCCATTCTATCTATTCTCTTTAGATACTTGTTTGCCTCGTCTTCTATCTTGTCAGTCAGATATTCCACGTAATAGGAGCCTGCAAGCGGGTCTACGCTCTTTGTTATTCCGCTTTCGTGACCCACAATCTGTTGTGTCCTTAATGCAATTTTTACAGCAGCTTCAGTTGGCAATGCAAGTGCCTCGTCTTTTGAGTTGGTATGAAGAGACTGGCATCCCCCTAGCACTGCTGCCATGGACTGGATTGCAACTCGGACAATGTTATTGTCTGGCTGTTGTGCAGTCAATGACTCACCACTTGTCTGGACATGGAATTTGAGCTGCATTGATTTTTTGTCTTTTGCATGGAATCTGTCCTTTACTATCTTTGAATAGATTCTTCTTGCAGCTCGAAATTTGGCAACTTCTTCCAAGAATTCACTTGTGCAACAAAAGAAAAATGACAACCTTGGAGCAAAATCATCAATCTTAAGGCCTCGGTCAACGCATGTGTCAATATACTCGATAGCATTTGCAAGTGTAAACGCAACTTCCTGTATCGCATTGCATCCTGCTTCTCGCATGTGATATCCTGATATAGATATCGGATACCATTGTGGTACCTTTTTTGAGCAGTACTCTATCATGTCGCCAATTAACCTCATTGACGGTCTTGGCGGATAGATGTATGTGTTTCTTGCAATGTATTCTTTGAGAATATCGTTTTGTGTGGTGCCACGCAGCTGCTCACTTTTTACTCCCTGTGACTCGCCTGTTGCAATATACAAGGAGAGCAATGTCGAAGCTGTGGAGTTAATTGTCATAGATGTGCTTACTTTGTCAAGCGGTATTCCATTAAAGCACGTCATCATGTCTTTGAGCGACGTTATTGATACTCCCACCTTTCCCACCTCGCCTTCTGCATGCGAGTCGTCTGCATCGTATCCTATCTGCGTAGGCAAGTCAAACGCCATGCTCAGACCTGTCTGCCCCCTCTCAAGCAGATACTTGAATCTCTGATTTGTCTGAGCAGCTGTTCCAAAACCTGTATACTGCCTCATCGTCCAAAGTCTGTCTCGATACATTCCAGGGTGAATTGCTCTTGTAAACGGATGTTTTCCTGGCAGCTCATTCTTGCTTTTTGGTTTAACTTTAGAGTCGTAGAAGCGCTTTACCGGAATGTTGGAATCAGTTTTTATTTTATCTGCCATAATTCTCACTTTAATGTTTTAGCCATCTTGTCTGCAGCTTCAAACGGGTCCAAGTTCTTTGTTTGTACTTGTTTGAGATATTTAGCATAAGTCTTACTTGAATCAAGCATGTTGCTCACTTTATTTTTAACATTATTTAAAATAATATCCCTTAGTTCCATATCAAGTCGCATCTCCTCCTTTTGTTTCTTGGATTTTTTCCCAGTTTCCATTAGTCCCTGCAGCTTTTTTGCAAATTCCGAAATTCCCTTGTTTGATTTAGTAGAGGTCATCATGACAAGTGGGTTTTTTTCTGACATTCCTATGAAATCCCTTACTGAATCAAATAGTTGGTTTGCTCCAGGAAGATCACTCTTGTTAATTAGATAAATATCTCCAATCTCAGTTAGGCCAGCTTTTATCGTTTGAATGTTGTCTCCTGTGTTAGGGTTAAAGACCACCGTTGTGATATCAACAACTCGCGATATGTCAACTTCTGTCTGTCCTGCCCCAACGCTTTCAATTATTATCGGATTGAATCCTGCAAACTCTAATATTCTGATGCTATTTCGCAGTGCCATCGACACTGCACCTGTTGCACCCCTTGATGCCATGCTACGAATGTATATTCCAGAGTCTGTTGATTCTGTCATACGAACCCTGTCTCCAAGAATTGCACCTCCTGTGAGATGGCTTGTTGGATCTATTGCAAGAACAGCTGCCTTGTAGCCAAGTTTTTTGAGTTCAATGCTTGTTTTGTTAATTAGGGCACTCTTGCCAGCACCTGCAGGTCCAGTTATTCCAATAGTAAGAGATTGGCCAGAACTCTTGAAGATTTTTTTGATTAGAATTCTTGCCTCTTTTTCGTTATTTTCAACTATAGATATGGCTCGTGCAATGGCTCTCCTGTTACCTCGCTTGAGATCCTTTACCAAATCCATATAGAACAATCACGTACCACACGTACAATAAAATCTTGTTGCAATAATGGTAAAGCATACATATTTGTAGAATTTTCAAATAAAGGTTTTAAAACCCATTTTGTACTTTTAACACCATGTCACAGAAGACTCAAACAAAACGAGTCAGAATATTGGTATCAAAGTTAGGACTGGACGGACATGATAGGGGAGCCCTTGTGTTATGCAGAGCATTCAGAGATGCTGGAATGGAAGTCATTTATTCCGGATTATTTGCCACACCAGAAAGAATTGCACAAATTGCAGAAGACGAAGACGTCAATGTCATCGCACTAAGTTTGCTAAATGGCGCACATCTTACACTATTTCCAAGAGTTGTCAAAGCCCTCAGAGCAAAAGGAATCAATGACGTGCTTGTAATAGGAGGCGGAGTAATTCCACAGGACGACAAGTCAGAGCTTGAAAAAGCAGGCGTGCTTGGAAATTTTGGACCAGGTACACCACTGCCTACAATAATTGGTTTTATCCAGTCTAATCTAACAAAAACTAAAGGCTAGATACATTATTCTGTGGAATCAGGCCACATCATCTTTCGCATCTTCTTGCCTACTTGTTCTACCTGATGTGCCTCAATCTCTTTCATGTGTCTGTCAAATGCATTTTTGCCATTCTTTCTGTAATCGCTTGTCCATTCTTGGTTAAACGTACCGTCTTGTATCATTTTTAGTGCCTTTTTCATCTTCTCTTTAACCTCTTTGTCCATCACCATAGGACCGCGAGTCAAGCCACCATATCTTGCAGTCTCGCTTACTCTTCGATACATTCCAGCTATTCCGTATCGCTGAATCATGTCTACAATTAATTTTAATTCATGAAGCACTTCAAAGTATGCAATCTCTGGTTGGTATCCTGCTTCAACCAAAGTCTCAAACGCATTCATTACCATCGATGCTGAACCTCCACAAAGGTCCACTTGTTCACCAAACCAATCAGTCTCAACTTCTTCTTTGAAAGTTGTCTCAATTACTCCTGCTCTTGCGCTTCCTATGCCCTTTGCAATAGCAAGTGTTCTGTCCCAAGCTTTTTTGGTGTGATCTTGATAAACTGCAACAATTGCTGGAGTTCCAAAGTTTTGCTGGTATGTTTCTCTAACCTTCGAGCCAGGTCCTTTTGGAGCTATCATTATAACATCAACATCTTTTGGCGGTGTAATCCATCCCCAGTATATTGCAGCAGCGTGAGAAAATGATAATGCTTTGCCTGTTTTCAAATATGGCGCGATATCGTCTTTGTAAACTTGAGCTTGAACCATATCTGGAATCAAGACATGAATGATGTCAGCTTTTTCACATGCCTTTTGAACAGACATTACTTGGTGGCCATCTTCTTTTGCTTTCTTCCAGCTAGTCCCAGATTCCTTTACTCCTACGATGACATTAAGACCAGAGTCCTTTAGATTGTTTGCCTGCGCGTTGCCCTGAATCCCATATCCAAGTACTGCGATAGTTTCATTCTTTATCGGATCTAGACTTACATCGGAATCTTTCCAAGTTCTTGCCATGCTAGATAATTGAAAATAATCGAAATAAAAACGTACAACATATTCATGCCCAGACAAGCGAAAATTCTAGCCCAAGTCCCAAACAAGATATGACAGATAGTAGCAGCGGGCATAGAAATACTAGAGATTTTCAAGTGAAGATTGTAGAAGAATAAAATCAATCAAAACAAGTTACAGACAACAAAACTCAAGTGGCGCATTTACCAATGTTTTCCCTTGAAACATGGTATCGTAGAACAGGCTGCAGTTTACCATAACTAGCACTTTTGATCATTTACATCTAAAGATCAATTGAACAAATGTACAACGCATGTTACGATTTTACAAATAATCCTTTAAAGGCAAACATTTGATAAAAAATACCTTAAATAGGAAATTCAGTATTTGTTATTGTTGGGAGAGAAGAGACAACAACTGAGAGCACTAGCTATAGATGCCAACCAGGATGTTTTGAACCTGTTTGTAGAGCTTTTGCAATTAAAGGACTTTCAAGTTGTTGGCAAAGGACATAGCGGCCAAGAAGCTGTAGAGATGTATCGTACTCTTAGGCCAGACATAACATTTCTGGACGTTTTCACATCAGACGGAGATGGACTGTATGCATTAGAAAAAATTCGAGAAATTAATCCCAATGCAATAGTGATAATGGTCACAGCAGATCTGGTAGCTGCAACGGCTGAACGATTAAAGGAACTGCACGCTTCAGCAGTCATATACAAACCATTTGATATCAATGATATAGTAAACTTGGTCAAGGATTTGATATCGAAAACAAATGTCAACCAAACAAAATTTTTGAATTGAGTCACTCGAGAAAATTTTTAAATACAGGATTAATTTTGAACCAACATGAGCAAATTGAATTCAAAGGTATCGTGTGATGATATATTGCAAGCAATAGAAGAGCATGGCATAGACCGTAAGACCTTGGAAACAACCAATCCTAGCGATGAATTGCTGTTCAAACTATATTCAGTCATCAAACAAGCAAAAGAAAAATCAGACTTGTTTGAAAAAGAGAGTACAGAGTTTCTCAAATCAGACCCTTTACAATAATTTAGTTTTATCTAAATCTCAATAGTTTCATACAATATTTAAAATTCTCAAATGGTTATTGTCTTTCCACATTTTACACATCTAACAACGGTATCTTTTGCCTGTATCCTGTCAAACTTTTTGGAACCACAATTAGGACAGATTGGGCACGCCCTTAGCTTTTCCATATCTTATGATATAATCACCAGTACTTTATCAGTTTGACCAAGATACAATAGCTTTTATCAAATAGAGAGAAATACGTACAAACATGAAAGGAATACACTTTTCTACAGATGACGAAGAGGCAAGCCTCGAGTATTTGTATAACATTGGTCTAGGTCATGCAAAGCGTGGCAAGCCGCGAGATGCGATATTTTACTTTGACAAGGTTCTAACAGTAAACCCCGCACACTTGAATGCCTTGACTAACAAGGGAAATGCACTAGGAAAGATAGGCAAGTACAATGAGGCAATTTCTGCCTATGACGCAGTTTTGAAGATATTGCCAAACCATACTGCCTGCCTTTTAAACAAGGGACTTGCACTGCATTATCTCCAAAGATATGATGAGGCAGTATCATGCTATGACAAAATTTTATCACAACTGCAAGATCAACCCAATGCCTTGTATCACAAGGCATGTAGCAAATCACTCCAGAAAGATACTGAGGGAGCCCTGATACTGCTTGAGCGTGCCATAGTTCTTGATCCACAGTATGGGGCAAAAGCCAGCGGAGACAAGGATTTTGACATTCTACGAAATGACGACAGATTCAAAGCTCTTGTATCGTAACTAATACAATAGAAAAAAATACTGTCATGAAAAACTATGATATGATGAATGTTGGAGTTATTGGCACAGGATTGCTTGGCACAGCAGTAGCAAAACGCCTTCTTAGTACAGGACACAAAGTTATGGTATACAACCGAACAAAGGAAAAAACAGAATCACTGAAAATCTTGGGCGCCCAAGTTGCAGAATCTCCAAAACAAGTGGCCAAAAAATCTGACCTTGTAATCACAATAGTAAAAGATGCTAACGCTGTTGAATCAGTGGCGTTTGGCAAGGATGGTATCATACATGGCAAGCATGAAAAACTAATAGTTGCTGACATGAGCACAATCAATCCCATTTCATCAAAAAAGATAGCTGAAAATTATTCCAAGTATGGAATCACAATGATTGATAGTCCTGTTATGGGTGGGCCCTCCCTTGCAGAAAAAGGGCAACTGGTTGTCATGATAGGAGGAAAAAAAGAATCATACGAAAGATTCAAGTCAGTTTTTGATTCTATCGGGGAGAAAACATTTTACCTAGGAGAAAATGGTGCTGCTGATGCAATGAAGCTTGCCATGAACTTGCAGATTGCAATTCTGGCACTATCAATATCAGAAGGAATCATGTTTGCAAAAAAGTCTGGCCTAGACCCGCTTCTTTTCTTAGATGTGCTAAACTCCACCTATTTTAAGACAGGAATGAGCCTTCTCAAGGGACCAAAGATGGCAAAGGGAATCTTTGAGCCAAGTTTCTTTCTAAATGTGATGCAAAAAGACTTGGATGAGATAAACTACACTGCCAAGAAATTTGGGGCAAAATTGCCTGTTGCAAGACTTGCAAACGAGTTGTACCAAAATGCAGTCAAGGACGGGTTTGGAAATATCGACTATACTGGAATTCTTGCATATCTGGAAAAGACAAGTAATACCTAGAGTTCTTCAGGTGGCTTTATTTTTCTAAAGTTAAGAAATAATGCAACATCGTATACAAGTTTTAGTGTACCACCTATCACAAAAGGGGCAGACAAAAGTGACCCAATTATTATTCCTGCAAGAGATGGACTTACTGCCTGAGCAATGTTTCTTGATGTGTTGGTGATTCCAGCAGCTGCAACGCGTTCGTTTTCATTTACCACCGCCATAAGATATGATTGACGCGTTGGAACATCCATCTGCGATATGCTCATCCTTGCAAAGTATAACCCAATGGCAAGTGGAAAAGTTGGTGCAAATGCCACAAGTATTAGAAGTATGTTGGACGGTATGTGTGTGTATACCATCGTATTGACAAGACCAATCTTTGATGCCATCTTGCTTGCTAACAGATACGATACAGCGGTGAGTATTCCCGCAATTGTAAATATGTAAGACAGTGTAGAAAGATCAGCCCCAAATTTTGTGTAGAACCAAAAAGATACTATGCTTTGTATCACAAATCCACCCGCAAAAGAATCAATTGCAAATAAAGATGACATTTTTGTAATTATTCCACGAGACTTTTGAGTTATTCCACTAAATGGCGAATTGGTTTTACTGTTCTTTGACTGGGCCTCAATCTTTGGAGACAAGACAAGGTATATTGCAAGAGCGCCCAATGCACAAGCAGCATATGCAATAAAGAGAAACTTGATTGCACTTGTCTCATCAAGGCCAAATTTCTGCGAAAAAATGTGTGGTAATCCTGAGAGCAGCACGCCGCCTGACATGGCAAACATGCCAACCATGTTATAGATAGCAAAAATTGAAGTTCGTTTCTTTTCATCGTTCACAGTCTGTGGCAATATTGCTTGCTCAAGGGACAGAAATGCACCTACTTCTGAGCCTGTTACATTGACTGTGCCAATGAGTGCTGCAACAACTAGTGCAACATAGTTATTTGTCATAAAAAAGATGACAGCAGAGACAATCATCAAGATTGCATAAAGTATCAAAAATTTCCTTCGTCCTATCTTGTCTGCATATGCACTTGATATCAAGTTGAAAATTACGCTATTTACCAGAGTTGCAGTCAAGACAACACCAATCAGTATTTCATTGAACCCAAGCAAACTAAGATAGATTGCCAAAGTAACGCTTAGAAATCCGTAAGAAAATGTCCTTACGATTCGCGCACCAAGTATCAGTTTTCCATCTCGTGATATCCAATCCAGTGTCATTTTTGCCCAAGCTTTGATTTTTGTACTTTGATATCTTCATCTTCTACTTTCTTGAAGAGTGGAGAAGCATCACCAAGATTATGACCTGGCTTTACTGCAGTTTCAGACAGGGATTGCCAGGCTTGTTCTGATACATTTCCTGCCAAGTTAAGCTGTGACCATATTTTCTGCGATGACACTGGCAAAAATGGATAAAGCGTTATTGCAATAGAACGCACTGCATTTACCGAATTAAATATACAGTTGTTTGTACCTGTACCTCCTTTCCATGGTTCTTTTTTCTGAAAGTACTGGTTAAAGTACGCAGAAAATTCCAAGATCTTCTTGAGTGCTCTATCAAGATTATTTTCTTCCATCAGAGGAGTTATCTCGTTTACCAAATTTTTTATCTTGTCTTGTGCTTCCTTGTCAGCAGGATCAAGATTGTCAGGTTGTGGCACTATACCTCCAACACTCTTTTTTGTAAATCCAAGTGCCCGATTGATAAAATTACCAACATTTCCTATAAGCTCAGAGTTTATCCTGGCTGCAAACTCATCCCAGTCAAAATTTAGATCATCTTGGCTGTAAGGTGTAATCATGGTAAGATAAAACCTCAGGTAGTCAGCATGATAGAGCTGCAGAAAGTCCTTTAGCCCAATATACCAATTGCGACTCTTTGAAATCTTTTTTGACTGTAGCATGAGATGCCCACGAGTTGGGACATAATTAGGCAGCTTGTATTCTTTTTTTATTCCAATTCTCATTGCAGGCAAAAACAGATAGTGATGGTACACAATATCTTTACCAATAAAGTGGTAAATATCAGCTGAGTTCCAAAATTCCTTGCCATCTATTCCTTTATCATTTAGAAATTTTAGCGCAGAGGATATGTAGGCTAGGTGATTGTCAAACCACCCATAAAAGACCTGACCCTTGGCGTCTGCAAGCGGGATTGGCACACCCCAGCTAATGTCCCTTGTAATATCCCAATCAACAAGACCGTCTTTTATCCAATTTTGAACATATTTTTTTACATCCTTTTGTAGGTGAGAGTCTCCATCAAGCCATTGGTTGAGTTCATTTACAAAGTTTGTTAGCTTGAAAAAATAGTGTTTTGTCTTCTCTTTTGTAGGCGGATTTTTACAGATTGAGCATTTTGGCTCTTCTATCTCTTGTGGTACTCGCCCACATTTTTCACACAAGTCAGAATACTGGTCTTCAGCTTTGCAGTATGGACACCTGCCTATCACGTATCTGTCTGGCAAGAACTTTTTGTCAAATTTGCAGTAGAACTGGATTATTTCCTTCTCGTAGATGTGACCGTTTTCCATTAATTTTTTGAATGTGTCTTGCACAAAGGCGATATTTTCTTGCGAGCTTGTCCTGTAGAATATGTCAAACTCTATCCCAAATGCAGTAAAATCATCATAATCTCTTTTGTTCCAGACTTTGACATATTCTTCTGGCGTCTTTTTTTCTTTTTCAGCTTGGATCAAGATAGGTGTGCCATAATCGTCTGAGGCGCATATGTAATAGGCCTCAGTACCAGTAAGCTTGAGAAATCTTTTGGTAATGTCTGCCGGCAAATAAGTAGATGCAACATGCCCTAGGTGTATCTCACCATTAGCATATGGTAATGCGCTTGTAATTATTGCCCTCTTCATTATTGTGTTAGGATTTGTGCGTGATTTAAGCTATGCCCAACTTTGTGCGTATTTTATTTGTGCCAGAGTTGGTTTGTCTATTTTTACGTCCATTGCAGCTAACGCATCCACTGCAATTTGTTTGTCGATTTCTTCAGGTACAGTAATTACTCTTTTTCCTATCTTTTTATGATTCTTTGCGATATGAATCATTGACAGTAATTGGTTTGAAAATGACTGTGCCATAACTTCTGGCGGGTGCCCTTCTGCTGCAACAAGATTAGCAATTCTTCCTTTTCCAATTAAATAAACACGTTTTCCATTTTTTAATGTGCACTCGTCCAAGTTCGGACGAACCTCTCGTACAGATTTTGATTCAGTTAAGAGAAACTTGGAATCAACTTCAACATCAAAGTGTCCTACATTTCCCATGATTGCACTCTCTTTCATCTTGAGAATGTGTTCTTTTCGTATTACGCCTGTTTGGCCTGTGGCCGTGATAAATATGTCTCCCACTTTTGCAGCTTCTGCAATTGGCATGACTTCGTATCCGTCCATGTGTGCTTCAAGTGCTCTCACAGGATCGATTTCAGTGATGTACACTTTAGCTCCAAGCCCATTAGATCTAGAAGCTACACCACGTCCCACCCAACCATATCCTGCTACTACAACTCGCTTTCCTGCAAAAAGTAAGTTCATTGATCTGAGATATCCATCAATGGTGCTCTGTCCTGTTCCGTATCTGTTATCAAACATGTGTTTTGTGTATGCATCATTGACAGCAATTACGGGGTACTTGAGTTTCTTTTGTTTCTCAAGTGCCTTGAGTCGAATTACTCCTGTTGTGGTCTCTTCTGTTCCACCCATTATGGTCCACGAAGAAAATTCACGGCTGCCATGAATTTTACTGTGACAATCAGAGCCGTCATCTGTCAGAATTTGTGGTTTGTGGCTGAGCATTTGCTCTATGCACGAATCATATTCTTCTGGAGTTTGCCCTTCCCAGGCATAGATATGAATTCCATTTTCTGCAAGAAATGCAGCAATATCGTCTTGTGTGGAAAGAGGATTTGCACCACATGCGCTTACATCTGCGCCAAGGGCTTTGGCTCCCATCATGAGAACCGAGGTCTCTTTTGTAATGTGCAAACAAACTCCCAGCCTTATCCCTTTAAGAGGCTGTGATCTTTTCAATCGTTCAATAGTATTAGTAAGAATCTTCATGTGATCCCTTGCCCACTCATATGACATCTTTCCTTTTTCAGCAAGGCTTGGGTCCTTTATCTGGCTCATACAGAATCTCGAATTTTAGAGGTATAAAATTCTATCAGAAATGGCAATCTAAATATTGGATACTTTTTGCTTAAGAAAACATGGCCTGGAAAAAAGTAGCTGAAAAAAACGATATTGCACCTGGAAAGGGTCGAGAGTTTTCAGTCGAGGGCAAAAAAATTGCCATATTCAATCAAAATGGCTTTCATGCACTTGACTCAGTTTGTGTACACCAAGACGGCTCACTTGCACCAGGTACACTAGAAGGCGATGTAGTAGAATGCCCACTCCACTTTTGGCATTACAACATCAAGACAGGAGAACTCTTAGATTACATCAAGGGAATAAAGCTTCAGACATACAAAGTTGAAGTGAAAAGCGATGGTATCTATCTAGATTTGTGATAAGTTTAATTCTTTATAATAATTTTAACAAGCGTTGAACTCTCAGATACTAGAAGAGATTACAAGAAAAGATTTTAAAGACATACAAGAAAAGATTGGTTCATTTCTTTTAGAGGAGATCAAGGAAAGAAAATCACAAGGTGTAATATTTGGTCTCAGTGGTGGAATAGATTCTGCAGTTATTGCCATGCTATGTGCAAAATTTATCAAAGAAAAATCCCTTGCCTTGATAATGCCAGATGCCAAGATCACCCCCGAGTCTGACACTGAAGATGCAGTCAGAATTGTGGATAGCTTGAATCTAGAATACAAGTTAATCGATATTGGTTTTATTCACAAAGAATATTCAAAATACATAGAACCAAGTCCGCTAGCTTTTGGCAATCTTGGCGCCAGGATTAGATCAAACATCCTGTATTATTATGCGAATGCAAGAAATTATCTTGTTCTTGGCTCAGGCGATAGAAGCGAATTTCTGATAGGATATTTTACCAAATACGGCGATGGTGCGGCAGATCTGTTGCCAATAGTTTCATTGTACAAGACCCAAGTTCGTGAATTTGCAAGATTTCTTGGTGTTCCACATAACATCATATCAAAACCAAGCGGCCCACGTTTATGGGAAGGACATACGGCAGAAGCTGAAATTGGGATAACATACGAAGAGATTGATTCAATCTTGCATTGTATAATTGACAAGAGTTTATCAGTTGAAGATACTGCCAAACTTACAGGCATACCAATTTCAGATGTGGATAAAATTTACCAGATGAACAAAAGAAGCGAGCACAAAAGAATAACACCCAAAACATGTGTTCTTTGATAAGATGATAAGGTTTGAAAATTTTTGATACACTATCAGTAACAGAAAAGGAGTTAGATACAACAAGCAAGGTGAGAATCTACCTTTGCGGTGTTACAGTGTATGATGACAGCCACATAGGACATGCAAGAACAATAATAGTTTTTGATATACTTCGTAGATTTCTAGAATCCAAAGGAATCAAAGTTGAATTTATTCAAAACTTTACAGATGTAGATGACAAGATAATAAATCGAGCAAGAACCGAAAATGTATCTTCAGACAAGATAAGTTCAAAATACATTGAAAACTACTTTGAAGGATTTGACAGTCTTAATGTCAAGCGTGCGGACAGATATCCAAAGGCAACAGAGCACATAGATGACATGGTCAGTTTAATCAAAGGACTAGTTGAGAAAGACTTTGCGTATATATCAAGAAATGGGGTCTATTTTTCAGTCTCAAAGTTTCATGAATATGGAAAGCTTTCAAAGAAAAAGACAGATGAGTTGATCTCTGGCGCACGCGTAGAAGTAGACGACACTAAAAAAGATCCGTTAGATTTTGCATTATGGAAGTTTGCAGATGATGAGCCCAGATGGGAAAGCCCATGGGGCGGTGGAAGGCCTGGATGGCACATCGAGTGCTCAGCCATGAGCCTAAAGTATCTTGGATCAGACTTTGAAATACATGGAGGCGGAAGAGATTTGATATTTCCCCATCATGAGAACGAGATAGCACAGTCAGAATCGTACTCTGGAAAGAACTTTGCCAAGATTTGGATGCATGTTGGAATGGTCACAATACATGGAGAGAAGATGTCAAAGTCTTTAGGAAATACAAAATCAGTGGATTTTGTTCTAAAAAAATGGGGCCCAAACATAATCAGACTTTTTTGCCTCTCAGGCCACTATTCAAAACCTATCGATTATTCTGAAGACGCACTCAAAGAGATCATAACAAAATGGCGCCAGGTGGAGAACTGTTATTATGAATTGATTTTGTCAGGCGATGAAGCTGCCATCGCAGAAGATACAAAATTCATTGAAGATGCCATAAAAGAGACCAAAAAAGAATTTGATGAAGCTTTGAGTTCTGACTTTAATACACCACTTGCAACTAGTGCATTTTTCAAACTTGTCAAGGCTACAAACCAGATTGCCGCATCCGAACGCCTGGTGTCTTCCATTTCCAAAATGGTTTTGCCAGCACTTGACCAAATGCTTGACATTTTGGGTTTGGAGGTGTCTCAAATCACTTTGAAAGAAAAAAACGAGATAAATGAACTCATAAGCCAACGCAACCTGTTACGAAGTCAGAAAAATTTTCAAGATGCTGATATCATTAGGAAGAAGATATCAGACATGGGAGTTGTTCTAATTGATCACAAGAAAAAGACATTGTGGATGAAACAAGAAAAAATCGGTGCAGAAAATTAGATGGATTTTTTTGTCTTTGCACTAACCAGCGATACAATATCCCTGTCACGCAATTGATAGGTAACTGGCAACCTTACGCCATATCTAACATCTTTTGCATAAAGTAGGCCCTTTGTTAGATCTGAGTGAATCTCTTTTGCCAGATCTTCGATTGTAGAACCATCTTTCATCAGAATAAGGTCAGGGAGAATTCGTCCTTTCCTATCAGATAGTTTTTCAGGATCTGCGACAGGATAAACTGAGTTCATCTTTAGCAATTTGAAGACAGTGACATTAATTGCAAACTGGACACCTGTTCTCATATATTCCCCAAGTATACCTTTTGTGATAAACTCGAGGGCATCTAGTTGTCTTTTTGCCAGCGCTTCTTTGTGTAGTATTTCAAATTGTTCTGAGCCAGGCACATATTTTATCAAGCCCTTTTGCTCAGCACGCCTAAGAGAGAGCTCGCTGTCTGCACTGGCAGGTATGATTATCGTGTCAACATACTTTTCTCGTAGCCTGTCAAAGTTTTTGTCAGCCCCAGGCAAGTCGATTTTGTTTGCAACTATCAACGTGGGTTTTGAAATCTTTCGTAAATGTGCAGAAAATTTCTTGCTATCTATCATATCAAAATTATCAAAGTGTTTGTCCTCAAGCCCAGTCACCTTCAATGCCTCCTTTACATGAATTTCTTTTACTCCTATTCCCCGAAATACATCTGTAATTGCTAGCATAAGCTCTGTTTCAGAGTTGACAAGTTTTGATATCTTTTCCCTATTTCCTTCCAAGAGTTTTTGGTACCACATTATCAATTCTTCCTCAATATCTGACACATCGGCAATTGGATCACCTTGTCCAACTTCAGTTATTCTTCCAGACGCATCTACACTTCCTGATACATCCACCACATGCAGCAATGCATCAGATTGGGTTGCAATAGAAAGAAATTGGTTACCAAGTCCCTTTCCTGCCCAAGCTCCTTTTATGAGGCCTGGAAGATCAATTAGCTCAATCGGTATAAACCTCCACCCATCGGTACATTTCGAATTTTGAGGATTGTCTCTTATGCTAAATTCTGTGTGAACACATGGTGTGATTGCATTTCCTGTGCCGCGCTCTGGCTTTTTTGTGGTAAACGGATAGGTGGATATCTCTCCGCCTGACAATGTGGCAGAATTAAAGAATGTAGTTTTACCAGTATTTGTTTTACCAATAAGGCCAATTTTTATTGGCATGAGTTTCATCTCGCAATACTTACTATTTATCTCTGTTGCAGATTATTCGTGATGATGGTTACTTGAGACATTTTCAAGTGAATCTTTTATCTTGTCTGCATACCATTTGATCTCTTTGAGTTCTTCTTCTGTTAGCGTGTCGTTCCATTTTTCTAAAACTATTTTTAGGATTTGTGAACTATCATACAATAGACTCCAATACGGATGATGCTCTGCAGTATCATACGCAAGCTCTGAGATCTCCTCAAGAGCTGCGTTTGCACGCTCAAGCGCACTAGATCTTTCACCATATATCTTGACCATGGTGGAATCAACATCTGATGTGACCTTGACTGGCACATTTTTTTGTTCAAACGCTTTTACCAGTTCCAAAAGAGCATCATAGAATTTTGCAAAATCTTCTGCCATATCTTAGAATAGTCGTTGATGTTCTGCAAGCATGCATCTGTTGAAAACTATGTCAATTCCTGCTTTTTTTGCCAGCAATTCGGCTTCAGGGTTATGAATTCCTTCCTGTAGCCAGATCACTTGTGGTTTTATCTTGATTGCTTCTTCTATTACAGGTTTTACCTGATCTGATGGTCTGAAAACATCTACGATATCAATCAATATTGGAATATCCAGTAAATTCGGATAACATTTTTTTCCAAGAATTTCATCAGTCGTAGGATTGACTGGTATTATGTTGTAACCCTTTTCTGCAAGATATTTTGGCACATAGTGTGCTGCTTTTTCTGGATTTTTTGACATGCCAACGACGGCTACATTTTTTAATTCATATATTTTTTTTATCTGTTCATCAGAATGAGAATCTTTTTCCATCATATTATGTAAAAGTGTTCCTCTTAATAGCTTGTCGTGGAACGATTTATAGGCATATGCACATTTCTTTACTGTATGGAAGAAGAGCCAAGCGATGTGATAGTTCTAAGTGCAATTAGTCAAGGTGCTAAGAAATTAGACAAGATAAGAAAAAAGACAAGAATTGAAGACCCAGAGCTAAATAATATCATAAAACGCCTCGACGATAAAGGATTAATCACCACAGTGGAAAAGAAAGGGTTCTTTGGCCCAAAGATAGAAACTGTTCTAACTGAGAAAGGAGTAAAAGAATTAGAGGAAAGAAAATTTGAATTAGAGCAAAATTGGAATCAGATGGTAACCATTTGGAAGAGTGGCGACAAGGACAAACTCCAACAACATATGGATAACAATCGCTCTATACTTCCTAGCATGATGTTCATGGGAATCATGGACATGATGATGTTCTCTTCAATGATGTCGTTTATGGGACTTGCTATGACAAGTTTTATGCCTGACTCATACATGTACGACACCGGTTCAACAGATATGGGTGGTCATGATGGCGGCCATGATACAAGCCAAGGCGACTATGGAAGTGGAGATTTTGGTCATGGTGATGGTGGGCCTGGCGACATGGGCGGCTTTGACGTAAACTTTTGAATCTCGATTAGGGAGACAGATTTTAAAAAAAGAGATTTGAAGTTTACTCTTTTAGCAACCTAGTTTTGACAATATCACTTGTGCAACAGCAGAGCTTACATTTTCACTAGTAAGTGCGCTCTTTACCATCATGCATACATTTGGTGATACGCTTGGTGTTGTAGTAGGTGGTACTGTGGTTGGTGTAACTGTAGTTGATGCACCTTTTCCAGTTTGATTTCCAAGCTGTGCAGAATTAATTGATGTTTGTAGTTTGTCCCATTCACCAGGTGCACATAGATGATCCCCACACACTTTCGTATTTCCTGTCAATACGGTTAGGTGGTTATCATTGAGCCAGGAGAAGTCTCTCTGTATCAATGCATTTGATGCTGGAATAGTTGATACTGCGACAGATGTCATCAAAACTGCTGTTAACAACAGTAGTACCGGTAACTTGGACGACATAATTTTAGCTATAGAATTCGCATATAAAAGAATTTCGCATGCTCCTACTCACCTTGCAAAGAAATAGATAACAAATGACACCACATGTGTTGTTTATGATTGCAAAGGTGGGCTCAAAGGCGCCAAACTTGGGCGTCTCAAAATGGGTGCAGGGGTTACCAACTAACATCGACAAAGAAAAAGATAATGTTGTTTTTGTCGAAGTGTTTCAGGTAAATTGCCCTGGATGTTTTCTATATGGAATACCACAAGCAATCGACATTTACAACAAGTATCGTAAAGATGGCGTTACAGTCCTTGGAATTGCAACTGCATTTGAGGATTTTGATAAAAATACCGTTGAAAATCTAGAACTTCTTCTAACAAAGGGTGAGACAATAGGTGAAACGCTTAAGGCACTAGGACAATATGGCCAACTTGCAGATGGAAAAAAACTTCCATACAAAATTCCATTTCCTGTAGGTATGGATCTCTTAAAAAAAGACGATGCCCCAATTAGTCAAGAGAAGATAAACGAGGTCATTGAAACAAATGTGCCAGGGTTTGACTCCTATAACGAGCAACAAAAAACAGACATCATAGAACGTGTCAAGCAATATTTGAAAAGCAAGGAATACGCTGCGCAGACATTTGAGCAGTATTCTCTGCGAGGTACACCTTCTTCCATCCTTATTGACAAAAAGGGAGTACTCAGAGATGTTGCATTTGGCCAAAACAATTTTCTTGAAGAAAACATCAAAAAGTTACTAAGCGAGTAATACCCATCAAGTGATGTTAACTTGTCAACTAAACATCGCATGTACACCTCATTTGATGATACACTGGATAAAATAGTCAGATTACTAAAATCTAATCAGTCGGGGTTTCTTTCCGGAGAAGAACTTAGCAGATCACTTGGGCTTAGCAGAGCTGCAGTATGGAAGAACATAAAAAAACTTCAATTGTTGGGCTACAAAATAAAATCAAAACAAAAATCGGGGTACAAGTTAATTACAAAAACAAACCTCATGCTACCGTGGGAGGTTTCAGATGGATTGCAAACAGAAATCATCGGAAGAAAAATATATTATTTTGATACAATTAACTCAACACAAACTTTTGCGTTGAAGCTAGCTTCAAAACCTCATGAGAGCGGCTCAGTCGTAATAGCTGAGCGCCAGACGCATGGCAGAGGAAGACACAATAGGAAATGGTCATCTCCAAGCGGCGGCATATGGATATCAATCCTTCTCAAACCAAATTTTGAAGTCTCTCACGCCTCGCTATTTCCCATGTTAACATCACTTGCACTTGCGATTGCCATAGAAAAAACACTAAAGATCAAACCCAAGTTGAAATGGCCAAATGACCTGACTCTTGGCGATAAGAAGGTGGCTGGCATACTAGTTGATGCATCAATTGAATCCAATCAGATAGATTACCTAGTCATAGGAGTTGGGATAAATTTCAGGATTGATTCTACAGCAATATCCAAAGTACTTAAAAATTCTGGGAATTTTTATGGTGCAACAACACTAGTAAAGAAAAAAGAAAAAGCAGACCCCATATTGCTACTTCAGGCATTTCTGTACGAACTTGAACAACTGTACAACAAAGTAGTTGTTGGCAACCTCAGTGGAATTAAAAACGAGTGGGAGAAAAGATCTTCCACAGTTGGAAAGAATGTCACTATCTTGTCTCCAAGCGGAAAAACAAAAGGCAAGGCAATAGGAATAGATGATGACGGGGCGTTATTGGTTTTCAGCAAGGGAAAGACCCAAAGATTACTGGTTGGTGACGTATCTTACCAGATCTAACCAAACTATGAGTATTACCAGTCATTTTTTATAATTAAAAATTGTGAGTATGAGTGTGAACATATGCTGGGCAAATACCAAAAACTTTGATGACTCTAATGTAGTTATTTTGGGAATACCTGATGAATCAAAATCTCATTCATTACGTAAAGGAACTTCTGAGGCACCGCACAAAATAAGAGAGATTTCTAACATAAGAGACACATACAAAAGAGAAGATGAGATCTCAACAGGCTTGCCATTTGGTGGCATAAACAAGAAAGTGTATGATTATGGTAACATATTGAGGACCGAAGTCAATGACACAATACACAAGATAATTTCAAGCTCAAAAATTCCAATATCCATAGGAGGCGATCATGCCATCACAACTGAGATTGTCAAGTCAATATCAAAAAAATATGGCAAGGTATCACTAGTCTATTTTGATGCACATCCTGATTTCATTGGCTCTTCGAGGGGCTATTACGGCTCTGTCTTGTATGATGTCTTGTCTGACATTGATACAAAATCAAGTGTTCAGATAGGAATAAGGACTCCAGAACAAGAGGAGATAGACAACATCAAAAAATATGGCTTATCAGTGGTAACCCCTCTTGACATTCTCAAAAATGGCATTACAAAAATCGAAGAATCTATACTTGATAAGATTGGACAAAACGTCTACGTTTCAGTAGACATGGACGCAGTTGACCCTGCATACGCACCTGGAGTATCTGTTCCTGTCCCACTAGGGCTGAGAAATCTAGAGGTGGTGTATCTTCTCAAATCAATAGCAAAAAGAGGGATCGTTGGGCTTGACATTATGGAAGTCTGTCCAAGCTACGACATAAAAGATAGAACATCGCATCTAGCATCAAGAATGATTGCTGAAGTGATATCATCAATGATCTAGACTTAATACTTTTAACTGGGCCATCGTGCTAGTGTTGTAATGTTTTCCCACTTTACGCTAAAAGAGGCAAATGCAATGCTTCCTTCCATAATTAAGAAATTCAAAGAGATGGTGAATTTAAAAAATGAAGTAGTAAGAATTCAAACTGAGATAGAGACAAATCCAAAGTACATGTCTAGCTTCAAAGACTATGTACTTAAGAAACAAGAGCTCAATACAGCCATCTCTAACTTTTACAAAGCAATAGAAGACACTGAAAGTACTGGCATAGTCATAAAAAGTCTAGACGAAGGATTATTGGATTTTCCATCACTTCGATTTAATGAAGAGATATGGCTTTGCTGGAAAGAAGGAGAGACTGAGATCAAGTTTTGGCATGGAAAAGATGAAGGCTTCAATGGTAGAAAACCAATAGAAACTGTCGATTTGGAAAAACTACGATAGATAGTTGCCCTGATTTACAAACCATATACCGAAATAGACCAACACACGGATATTACATAATGTTGTCATACTGGCTACGTGCAGTTAGAATCAGATTTCTACTTGCATCAGTCATCTCAGTTTTTCTCGGAGCTGTCATAAATTGGTGGCAAAATACTACAATCAACCTAGAATTCTTCGTATTAACGCTAGTGGGAGTCATAGCACTGCATGCTAGCGTGGATTTACT
Organism: Nitrososphaerota archaeon; assembly: GCA_028867755.1. Classification (GTDB taxonomy): domain Archaea; phylum Thermoproteota; class Nitrososphaeria; order Nitrososphaerales; family Nitrosopumilaceae; genus Nitrosotalea. Next base: position 865,533 of record JAGWFT010000001.1, on the reverse strand, counting down.
AAATGATTATTGGGATTACAAAAGAAAGATAGATACCGAAACTAAGAGAACTAAATTCAGTGGCGGTACAGGAGTTTTGCCTGAAGGACTACTCAGGCCATCCGAAGTCTATCGTGCAGGAATTATTTTGCTAATCATTGGCTCTTTAATTGGAGCATATTTTGTATTTGAAAGAGGGGTAATAATCGCAATAATCTTGGGATTTGCAGTTATTTCGATTTATTTTTACTCCACTAGGATAGTTGATTCTGGTCTAGGAGAAGTGTTTGTTGCCATAAAGGGTGCCATGATAGTGCTTGGAACGTATTTTGTACAAGCTTCACACATAACTACTGAGCCCATTCTTGCTGGAGCAGTGTCTGGAATTTTATCATCAACCATTCTTTTTGTAAATTCATTTCCAGATCATGATGCAGATAAGGCTCATGGAAGAAAAACACTTGTCATATTGCTTGGAAAAGCAAGGGCGGCATCAAGCATATGGATCTTTCCAGCTGTATCATACGGAATCATCATAATATCTGTCGCATTACATTTTTTTCCAATTGTGTCCCTTATCACACTTGCAACCTTACCTATAGCAATAAAATCTGGCATATCATTGAAACAAAGGTTTGATCAGATAGAGGAGATTGTGCCCATAATGAAAGATTTTGTGTCATACAGTAGAATCACCGGAATTTTACTTGTTGTCAGTTTTATTGTAGATTATCTTGTAAGAATTGCTCAGTAGAGTTAAATCAACCACGTCTAAAGCCATTTTGTGATATCAGGATATTCCACTCCAGAGGGAACTTTAGAGTTTGCAAAAAACCATACTAATGTGGCAAAGAATCATTTCAAACAATTCAATGGACTGGCATTATCATCTATTGGAATAGGCACGTATCTTGGAAATCCAGATGATGCAACAGACACGCTAGTCAAGGATGCAGTGGTAAAATCAGTTACTTTGGGTACAAATGTCATAGATACAGCCATCAACTACAGATCGCAGAAGGCAGAGAGATCAGTAGGTAAAGCAATTGCCCAACTAATTGAAAAAAACAAGGCGCAAAGGGATCAATTATTCATAAGTACAAAGAATGGATACATAACAAATGATGGGAACGTAAAAGAGGACTTTTGGGAAAATATCCAAAATACTCTTGTAAAGTCAGGTGTAATCAAATCTGGCGATATATCTTCAGGATATCACTGTATGACAATACCGTATCTTCAGGATCAATTAAACAGAAGCCTCAAAAACTTGGGACTTGAATGCATTGACTTGATGTATCTACACAATGCTGCAGAAGGTCAATTACAGGATATGACAAAAGATGAGTTTATGAAAAGACTTGGAGAAGTGTTTGAATTTTATGAGAAGCAGAGAAAGTCTGGAACAATAAGATACTATGGAATGGCCACATGGGACTGCTTTAGAGTACCGCAAGAACATCCACAGTATCTTTCAATTTTTGACATAGCCAACATGGCTAGAGATATAGGAGGTTCTGAAAACGGATTCAAATTCATTCAACTTCCATACAACATGTATCTTGATCAAGCTCTTACCATGAAGAATCAGATGCAAGATGGTGTCGCATTCAATATTTTTGAAGCAGCAATAAAACTTGGGATAGGTGTTTTCACAAGTGTTCCACTCATGCAGGCAAAACTTCTTGGTCAAGGTGTCTTGCCTGAATTTGGAGAGTTGACACACCCATCACATAGAGCAATTCAGTTTGTCAGATCAACACCAGGAGTGATAGCACCATTGGTTGGACAAAAATCTCCTTCCCATGTGGATGAAAATTTGGAATTAGCAAAAACTTCTGTTTTGAGTACAGCAGAATTTTCTGAACTTGTTAGTAAACTATCACCATCATAATTGTAAGTTTTAAATACGAATAACAGACGAACCAAAACATGCCTGTGGATCCAGTATGCGGTATAGAATTAGATGAGAAGCTTGCTCTAGAACACGAATACAAAGGAAAAAAATACTACTTTTGCTGCCACGGGTGCAAGAGAATTTTTGTAAGAAAACCCAATAAGTGGAAGAAAGATTAGATAGGAAAACTTCCACACATTCGGCAAAAATGTGATCCTTCTTCAACAGAATAGTTACAGTTAGGGCATTTGCTTTTGGACAAACCAAGTTTAGATGGATAGTCATAGTATCTCCTATAGATCTCATAATAGTGAAGTGCTTCTTTTGATGATAGCACAACTTGTTCTTTTTCTAGATATTTTTTTGCCTTTTCAGAAAATACAGAGTCCGATATGGCACTATCAAAAAAGTGTGTTAGACCATTCGTACCAGAGCCATCTTGCATAGCAATCTTATCTCTCCAGGTAATTGACTGTGGCAAAGTTTTTTCAAATGTTTTTCTTAGAATCCATTTGCCATATTTTTTGCCATTTTCGTCATGTACCTTGAGTTCTGAAGGTATGGATTTTGCATATTCTACAACTTTTTTGTCCAGAAAAGGCATCTGTAGTTCTATTCCAAGAGCCTTCGATATAGACAATGATGGAAAATGCATTACTTTCCATATTCGTTCAAGATCTTTTTGCAGCTCTAATGGTTGCATTCTTTGGAAAAAGTTATAGCCTGCAAAAAGTTCGTCAGCCCCATCACCTGTCATAATAGATCTGAGCCCATCTTTTTTTGCATTTTTCATTGTCAGGTAAACTACAATATTATTTCGAATTTCTATAGGGTTGAACACCTTCAGAATTTGAATTGTTTCTTCAATTGATTGCAATAGGTTGTCAACTGATGCAGAAATCACAGTAAGTTTTAGATCATTTATCTTGGCAATCATTTGTGCATTGACAAGATCTGTTGAAGGAAAATCTTTTGTTACCATTGCATATGCATGTGTTGTTTTAGCATCAAGAAAAGATGCCAGAATAGACGAGTCAAGACCACCTGACAAAGATATGCTTTCAGATTTACATCTCATAGCAGCATCAGATACAAGTGACTGGAGTTGTAAACAAATCTCTTGCAATTAATTGATCTTTCAACTCATCTCTCAAATAAGTTATCATGACAGTAAAGATTAGCTTTAAATATTTTACAAAAGAAAAAAATTGTATGCTTTTGCCTGCTGAAATCGAAACAAAGACGCTCATCCCTGCATTAAGAGCTATTTTGGCTAAAAAGCTGATAGAAGACCACAAAATACGGGAAGAGGAAGTTTCAAAAATGCTTGGAGTAACACAGGCTGCAATTAGCAACTATGTGAGAGGAACCAGGGGCGATCCTGAACTTATCAACAAACTTCTTGCAGTCAAAGAAGTATCAGAGATGATAGGTGACATTTGCGCCAATCTAGCATCCAATATGGCGTATACACCATCTAGCCTTTCAAAATTCATAGGTCTTTGCAATTATATAAAATCAAGTCTATTGATCTGCGACATACATCACAAGCTGGAATCAAACATAGACGAAGCAATATGCAAAGAGTGCGAGAGCATGCTTCTCAAAGGTCCTGGAACTGCGTTCTAGTTTGTTTTAGTTATAGTAATTGCAATTATTGAGACAAGCGGGCCAAAGTTTCCTTGGCTTTCACTATCTACCACGATATCAACTATCCTAGAGTTACCTTTCATCATATTTTCAGTTACTATATTTGCTACAGCAACTGCCGTAGGTATCAAGTCACCTCTAGCCTCTAGAGTTACAGTCCCATGTTGTACCAATTCTGTCAAAATGTGAAGCGCCCATTCCATTACTGGCTGTTGATTAATTGTGATCAATTTTCTATCTTTTGAGTGGGATGACACACCGTTTAGTTGCACATTTTCCTCAATTCCACTCAACAAACTCTATCACACAGACTTTGGTATTCTATTAAAATCTTATCGACGAATCATCCATTTAATCAAAGAGATCAATTGGGATATTCTGAAAGTCCCCATTTGGTAACACACGTCTTATTGTAATTGGAATAACACGTTTTTCAAGTTCTGTATAAGCTAAATCAAGTGAAGTTGCAACTTCTTTAGGTACGGAGATAAATGGTGGTGCTCCAAGTGAGAGTTGTAATGCACGTGCTCCAAGAATCCTGGCTTTTTCAAAACGTGTAAGAGTCGGAGGACCTATCATGATCTTTCCCTTTCCAGTAGTTTCGTATTCTATTGGTTCGTGTGTAGGATCTACTTCAATAATTTCTCTTGCTGCAATGATTTTTTGTATTCTTTCCTGTTCTGCAAGTTCTTCTGGGGAGAGTTCTTTCTTTCCTCGTTTAGTTACTGGTTTTTCTTCTCCTTCCTCAGATACAACTTCTACAGTTTCTGGCTCTGGCGGTAAAACTACCACTGGCTCTTCCTCTGCTTGAACCTCTTCAGTTTCTACACTAACTTCCTCAGGTTCATCAGACATTACGATCGAACAGAAAGAAACGTTATATATTTCATAATACTCTCGTTCAAAAATGAGTGCTGGATCTGTATCCAAAATTGATCTGGTATTAGATTTGAAAGGAAAGGTGCAGATGAAAATTGAATTAAAACGTCATCTTGCACCAAAAACTGTTGGCGCCATATTAAGAGGTCTACCACTTGAGGGCAACTCGCACATGATGGGAAGTTCTATTGCTTTTATGGATACAACTCTTACTGCAGGAGGCGAAAAACTCAGAACTCAGTTCAAAAAAGGAGAAGTTGGGTTCATGGCATCAAATGGCTCAATTTGCTTTTTTTTAGAAGATGTTGCATCAGCAAAGCCCATGACATTGGTTGGTAAAATAACATCTAACATTGAAATGCTAAAAGAGGTTAAACCTGGAGATGTTTTTTCTATATTTCAAGACGGCACATAGATGTGATGTCCGCTATACCCACCTATTCTCTTTACTGTTCCTTGTTTTAACAAGTTTAACAGAAATGCATTTGCAGCCGACACCTTGACATTTGTTTGCCTAGACAGTTCTTGAACGGTGAAAACTTTGGAGTTTTTTATAAAACTCATAGCTTGTCCTTCGTCTACAATTACAGAAATGTTTGTTCTTTGTTTCTGCTCTTTCTTGTCTTTCTTTGAAGGTCCATCTTTCTTTGCAGCCTCTGCAGTCTGAGATTTTTCTGCTTGTGCAGGGGATTTTTTCTTTGCTCCGCCCATAGACTGAATCTTTCTACCTCCTATTTATAAACGAACAAGAATTTCGGTGCTGGGTAATTGGTGAGACCTTGTAGACAAAATTCTACTTGTTTACTGTCGAGACCTACTAAAGTTCGCCTTTATTTTTTAGAAAATATCGTATAGCCCTATCCATCTCAAGAAATAACTGCTCACGATTCCATTTCGGAGATTCTTTGTTCATACTTACAGCTACTCTCGCAAGATAAGGAAATGCCCTTATTGGTTTTGAACCAAGTGATGCTTTGTTTTTCACTAGGAATTTGTAAATATCATTTGTTCTATTTCTAATAACCATGTTGGGTTCTACAAAAAAGATAGGTTCTTTTTCATTTCCAATATTTTGATCTACCCACATAACACCATAATCGGTTTTAACAGTCCGTTTGATAGGTTTGTTGGTTTTTCGTGAGGTATGCATTTTGACATATTCGGGCGTTTCTTCAGGTGTGTCCTTGATTATTTTTTCCTTCTTATTGGTTTTATCTTGTCTATCTAAGGTATTTTCGTTCCCTCGTCCAATCAAAATAGTTCCTTGAGGAAGAATCCTTAACTCGCTTAGATAATTGCGTAGCATTTTGTTAAGTTCATTACCTAACAATTCTTCATCTTTTGTGATTTCCTCTTCAACCTTTGGAAATCGACGGACATAATCTTTAAGATGGACAAGAAAATCATCAAATATCCCGCCATGACTGTCTCTAACGACATCGTTTCTTGAAGTTGTAGGGATTAATTCATTACAATTTACCCACCCAGAAAACTTTCTTTCGGGGTCTACTAAAAGAGATGTGACAAGAACATGTCTTATGTAAAGATCAGCATTTCCGTGACCTTTTTTATCTTCTTTCATGTTTCCAGTTACATCTACTTTACCACCAGAAAGCCTGAACAAGAATTTTTCTTGAGGATCTATTTTAGAATTAGATTCTAGTTTTACCCCATTGAGAATGATCTCTGTTCCTTTTGCAATGCGTAAACCAAAAACTTTCTTTAGATAATTTGCCAAATCGTCAACGGGGGGAACACCTTTTGGACTAGGTATTATTATGCGTGTTCCTTGATGATCTAAAAATTTAGTTGCAGATTTTATATCGTATTCAAAATCTTGTGGAGTCATTATTATATCCATGCCAATTTCACCGTTGTTGGTTCTAAAATTCACTTTTTCGCCAAAGCGTAGAAGAGACAGCTTCCCAAGTCCTTTCTGTCCTATGATTTCTCCACCTAATCCTGCTTTGGAAGCCTGACCAAATTTAGAAAATTTTTCAATTCCTAACGCATCATCTTCATCGTCATCATCGTCATCCAATGATGTTTGGAATTCAGGTTCTACAAATGGTTTGTTAACCCCAGTTATTGGTTTATTTATGATATTCTCTATGGTACGCTTTACATTTTCAGATCCTAGTATCTTATCCATAACTTGTTTGTATGTAGCATCTGCCTCGATGATTTTTTCGCCCCTTCTATTTTCAAGATGAATTATTTGTCGAATTGAAACTGCAATTAAAATCAAGCAAAACCCAGTAGCAGCTAACAAGTATGCATATGCACCTTCCTTGAACCAACCCGCCAAAATCATGATAATTATGCCTATCTGTATGATTTGTATACATAGAATCGATGTGATTATGGTATCAATAAGATCTAGTAAATCATCTACCCTTTTGCTTTTGAATCTGATAACTAGAAATGAACTGAATGTAAAAAACGCAAAAATTGTTGAAGATGCAATAATTACATCCCCCTCAGTCCATGAAAATCGTTCGTTTTCAGAAAGTTCTGCTGCTATCTTTTCCAGTCGGTTATCCTCTTCAGTGTTATTTGTTATGTTCGAGACAATAGTATTGTTAGGTCTGATTACAATAGTGATCTGTTGATTTCCAACCTTACTGCTGTAATTGTCTGCATAAACGATTAACGGCATTAATAACAATGAAAAACACACAAAAACGGCAATTTTTTCACAAGATAGCAAACTTGATCGATCTCTAACATCTTCAAGTTAAAGGTTCTGGCAACATTCCAAGTGCTGATAAAATTATTCCAGTCATAATTAGAATGTCTTCTAAATTATCCATTAAAATCGCCTCAAACCCATCTTTGTAAGTTGTGATCTATGGATTCTGAACCACAACGTAGATTCTTATTTCCTAAATCTGACCTTTTAAAAAATCTAATTTTTTTAGGTCTCGACGGTAAACGCAAAGAATTTTGTCTACAAGGTCTCACCAATTACCCAGCACCAGAATTTCAGAAATTCTAAATACAAGTTAAAGGTGGGCTGTCACATGGGCCTGGATGTAATTGAGGAAAAAAATCTTAATGATGTAATAACATACGCTCTGGATTATCCTAAGATGATCTTATCAGAGGCCAGATCCCTGTCAATAATATCCAACCTTGAAGATTTCTCATATGGAATATACATCGGATATATCTGCGGCGTTTTCTTTGATGGATTTTTGCAGAGAAACAAGAGATATCTGGATTTAGAAGAATCCTCAGACTTTCATAATACTGTTTTGAAGAGAACTCCTGAAATACGATTAAAAATCAAAACACATCTACACCTCAAATAACTCAACCTTTTATTCTACAGTTTGTAAAAATCGTCAGATGAAATTCTCGTTAGTTGCTGATACTTTAGGATACATGGAAGGCACCACTAAACGACTAGAACTGACTCAGCATCTAGTTGATTTGTTTAAGATCACGCCTCCTGAAATAATTTCAAAAGTGGCATATTTACTGCAGGGAAAATTAAGACCAGAACATGAGGGAATAGAAATAGGAGTTGCCGAGAAGATTGCAATTAGAGCACTATCAAAATCAACGGGAGTTCCAGCATTGAAAATTGAACACGAGTACAAAAAAGTAGGGGATTTTGGTCATGCTACTGCTAACATCTTGGAACAAAAAACACAAACAACTTTTCTCAAAGAAGACATAACAATAGAGAGAGTCTATGATACTTTATTCAAGATAGCAGAACTCAAGGGAAATAGGTCTCAAAATATGAAAATGAAATACATTTCCAGCCTCTTGAATGATGCTAGCCCCATAGAAGGGAGATTCATTGCAAAAATAATTACATCTAATCTGCGGTTAGGGGTAGCAGATTATACCATTCTTGACGCATTATCAATTGCTTTTACTGGTTCAAAAGAAAATAGACCTATGTTAGAACATGCGTACAACGTTTGTAGTGATTTAGGAAGAGTGGCAGAAGATGTAGCAAAAAATGGAATAGAGGCATTGAAGCATTTTCAGGTATCTGTCTTTAGTCCTATCCGTCCGATGCTTGCAGAGAGAGTAAAGGATGCACAAGAAGCTCGTGAAAAAATACAAGCAGATTTTGCAGCAGAATACAAACTTGATGGAGAGCGAGTTCAGGTACACATGCAAAAAGATAAGATCATTCTTTATTCTAGGAGCCTTGAGAACATCACTAATTATTATCCAGATATTGTGGAGAAGATTGGAAAATCCATAAAGGCTAACGAAATAATATTAGAGGCAGAGGCAGTGGCAATAAACGAAAACACTGGAGAGTTTCTACCATTTCAAGAGCTTATGCACAGAAGGCGGAAATACAACATAGCAAAAGCAGTAAACGAGTATCCCATCACAGTTAATTTCTTTGATATCATGTTTGTTGATGGTAAAAGCTGTTTAGATATGTCGTATAAAGAGCGGCGACGCATCCTTGAAAGTTCAATAAATGAGGATTCTTTTGCCAGAGTTATGCCAATGATGTTAATCAAAACAGATGACGAGGTAGAAGACTTTCTAGAAAATGCCATTAACTCGGGTTGTGAGGGATTGATGCTAAAACAACTTGACTCACCGTACAGAGCTGGTGCCAGAGCAAGTAATTGGCTCAAGCTAAAACGTGAATACAAAAATGAGTTGGGAGATTCTCTAGATTTGGTTGTCATAGGGGCATTTTATGGTCGAGGCAGAAGGACTGGACGATATGGGGCGTTACTCTTATCTGCGTATGATGAAAATACAGATGGATATCCCAGTGTTTGCAAAGTTGGAACGGGGTTTACAGATGAGAGTTTAGATCAATTCTATCAAATACTGTCTGACAAGATCATCGTCAAGAAAGATCCTAGGATTGATAGTGGCCTTGAAGCAGATGTATGGTTTGAGCCAGAGGTCGTAATTGAGATAGTAGCTTCTGAGATTACATTGAGTCCCATTCACAAAACAGCTTTAGACAAGATAAGAAAGGGCAGTGGTCTTGCCTTACGTTTCCCTAAATTTACTGGGAAGATTAGATTTGAAAAAACTCCGGAAAATGCTACTTCTGTAGATGAGATTATCACCATGTATAACAGTCAAAAGAAAGTGGTACAAGACGAAAAACAATTTTGAGCAAAGATTGACTTGATCAAGGGGAAATCTCTTTACGTAAGGATTATTAGCTGCTGGCATCAAGTTAAACGTCTAGATGTACAGCGGGGAACTTGAAGTTCAGGCAAAAAGAAAGGCACTTGCCGTTTTGCAAGATGAAATAAACAGGATTCTTAATGCAGTTAGAGACCTGTCATCACTTCCAGAGTTGATAATCAAGGCTGACAAATCCGAGATAAAGCAGGTTCTTGAGAGAATAAAAAATACTGAAGACGAAGTAGAGGCTTTGCGCAGGAAAATAACTCGCGAAATTGCAGATGTTGGTGGACTAATGATGAACAGAGAAAACCTGCTGAATACAGCATATACGATGGATGAAATTGCAGGTTACATTACAGGCATTGCTTTCAAGTTGTCAAACATAAAGGGAGCCACACTTAAGAAGGAAAAAATTGAAAAAGATCTAGCAGGTCTGATTGAGCAGGCAGTAGACCAGATTTATAAAATAAATGAAATCGTTCGTGCGTTAGGTGGTAACGCTACAGTTGCAATTGATCTTGCTCATGAAGCTCAGAAGATGGAAAGAGCAGTTGATGAAAAGTATCGCGCTTTAACCATAAAGGTCTTGGACGAGGTTACAGCTACAAAGGAACTAATGCTTCTAATAGATGTCGTAGAAGGAATAGAGGAAATGTCTGACAAATGCCTTCAGGTATCAGATTCATTCATTTTGCTTGCCCTTAGCCTATAAGATAAAAGGTATATTTCTCAATAGCATTTTCTAAACACTAAAATCAATTGCGTGATTTGTGAATAGAATGATAAAAGGAGAACTAATCGAGAACAGAATAATAGTATGGGATCTAGAGGAATCACGAACATTATTTGCTGATGGATATTACGGAAAACCAATAGGAATTACAAAACCCAAACCTGATGAGATAGACGTACCATTGATTCTAGACCTCATAGAAGGGCACTATCTTTTGGAAAAATCAAAATTGAAGATCTATCGATCTAAAAAAATAATCGCACTAAATGAAATGTTGGAAATATGCAGACGTGAGCACCACAACTTTGACAGAAAATATCTTGTTTACAAAGAATTCAGAGATAAAGGATACATTGTAAATCCAGGAATTAAGTTTGGTTGCGATTTTGCAGTTTACCAGAAAGGTCCTGGTATTGATCATGCACCATATCTGTTACAAGTATACAATTCTACAGATACAATGTCTGCAACTGGAGTTGTTTTAGCAGGTAGATTAGCTACAACTGTAAGAAAACAATTCATTCTTGCAATTCCAAGAGGTAACAAGATTGATTGTTTGGCACTTGATTGGTGGAGAGCCTAGAGAGATTCTTTTACATGAGATGCTATTTTATCATAAACATCGAATAGCTCTTTTGTAATACCCAGTTCCCTGCTACTTTTCCATTTACCGTGAATCCTCACTCCAGTCTTGGTTGGCTCAACCCAAATTAATGCGTCATTATATGGAAGCTTCAAAATCATGCCTCTTAGTTCTTCGTCAGAAGATAGAGATTTGGCAATATTTCCTCCAACCCATTTCACCCCAGATACTTTTTTTGTTGCAAAGTGCCCGCTTGTCTTTAGTGTAGTTTTTGCAAGAAGATTATCAGCATTTGCATGATTTTTAACTTTTACAATAAAGTGAGCCTGAAATCTATCCTGTGCGCCCCAAGGCATTGGATTTAGATCTTGTGTCATCTCAACCTTTCTGGATTATTTGTATAACATCGATGTTACTGCCTTTAATATCGATACAGCCATGATTTGTAACCATAGCTGGAGAATGCGAGAAATACTTTGAATAATAATCACTTTTTTCAACTTCGTCTGTCTCAAATTGTTTTGGTTCTGCACTTACCCCAATTTTTTCCAACAGTTCACAGTATTCTTTTTGTTTGTTTTTTTGTGCAAAGGTATCTGGTTCAGAATCGTGCATGCGTCAGGGTGAATCTGACCCTCAAATAAATATTAGTGTGCCACCCTCTAAGAGCAAAGCACAATCGAATAAATAGTCGAAAAATATGTTAGATCCTGTCAATGTCAGAGTTCCAGAATAAACTCGTAGTTATCACCGGAAGTGGTACTGGAATTGGAAAGGCAATAGCGATCAAATTTGCCGAAAATGGTGCAAACATAGTCATTTTAGGGAGAAGAAAGGAGCCGCTTGAGGAAACTGCCAAAGAGTTACAACAGATAATTGACAAAGAGAAAAGCGGAGCATTTGTAAAAATTTTTCCAGGTGTTGATGTTAGTGATGAAGAGGGAGTTTCACGAATGTTTGAAGATTTGAAGAAATCTCATGGAGCTGTAGATATTGTTGTAAACAATGCAGGAGTCTCAGGCCCTGTAACATGTTTTGCCAATTCCCCGATGAGTGATTTCAAGAGTACTGTAGGTATTCATCTCACAGGTACTTTCTGGACATCAGCTCAGGCAATTAAGACCATGAAACCAGGATGCAAGATTGTAACAATATCAACTTTTTTTACAGAAGAGCGCCCATTTGAGCAGAGGCCGTACAGATTTAGAAGCCCATATACAGCTTCACAGGGAGCAAAGAATAGACTTGCAGAAGTAATGTCATGGGAGCTTACAGATAAAAAGATAACATCAATTGCTACCAATCCCGGTCCAGTTCATTCTGATAGGATATACAAAACAGTGTATCCAAAAGCAGCCGCAGAATTTATGCGAGTCAGTGGTTTTGAAAATCTCACACCAGAAGAAGTAGAAATTGTCAATAATGATATCCTCCCATTATTAGGCGAAGATGAAAACACTGTAAAAAATGGAATAAAACAAGCCGCATCAAAACTAGCAAAAACAAAATCAATAATATCAGAATCAGAAATTGAGAAGCTCGGTAACACTATTTCTTCACTTTTGACCAAGATACAACAGATTGCAGAAAAAATTCAAAATAATACCAGTAAGATGATTGCAGACGAGCAATTTTTGTCACAACAGCAGGTTGCCGATACTGTTATGATGTTATGTGATGAAAACATATCAAAGATCCTAAATGGAAAAGTAATTCCAGGTGACAGAGTCTTTTACCCTGTTAAACCCCACATATCTTGCTCAACGCCCCAGACCAGACCAGACTATAACTCAAAGGTGGTTTTGTTTGTAGTTGATGCCACAGAAGAGTCAGATGTATCAAGAGTAGAACATTTAGCACAAAATATTGAGACCAATGGAGGGAAAACAGTAATTCTGATTTCAAAGACCAGTATCAAACAGGCAGAAGAGCGATTATCCAAATTTCATTCGCATGTAATGGACATCACAAGTCAAGAAAATATGAAAAGAATGCTAAATACAGCAACAGAAAAGATAGGTCCAATCAATACAGTGATTTATGCAACTGGAAGATTACCCCAAGTACCAAATATTACAGAATTGTCAAGACAGCAATGGGATGGACTTGTGGACAAATTCATAAACACACCTGCATCAGTCCTTCAAGAAACTCTCAACAGGTTTGTTCCCGGAGGGGCAAAAAATCCACCGCTTTTCAAAGAAAAGGAAGGCACAATCATACTGATTGGACCTGACATGCCTTCTGGTAGCAAGGTAACAGGAAAAGACAGAGCAAAAGTAGAAGTATTTCGTGGCGCATTAAGGCCCTTTACTACAACAGTCAATCAGGAGCTAAGTGATGTTCTCAAGTCAAAAATCAGAATATACCTTATTCTTCCTGGTAGCGTCGATGGAACAGAATCTGACAGCTCAAAAATCCTAAACGCAGTAAATTTCTTCAGCTCTGGAAAGGCAATTGGAAATTCTGAAATAATTTACTATCCAGACGAAACAAGGTCTTGAAGAAATTCTCTGAGCTAAATGTGGGCGACGAGTTTTTCTCAGAGTGTAAGATTTCTTCAGATGATCTAGATAGATATCTTTCTTTTTCAGGAATAAAAAACATAATTTATGAGAAAAATGAGATTTCAAACCAGAAAGATAGAATGGTTTCAGGCAGAGCAATTCTAGCAAAAATTGAAGGAGAGTTTACTAGGCTTGAAGAGATGTATGGGAATCTATTGATTTTCTATGGAATAGATGGGGATCCGTCATGGAACAATAGACAGACAAGATTTCTCAAGCCGCTCAAAACAGATGAAAAGCTAAATATCAAATTCAAGATAGTTGATAAACGTGACCTTAATGATGAATTTGGTCTACTGTCAATCGATTTTGAAGGAACAAAAGAAAATGGAGAGACTGCACTCGTATCTAAAAGAAATCTTTATCAAATGAAAAAGTAACCATCCAGTAAAAAACAGTTAAATTATTTTTTGCTATTTATTTTTTCAAATTATTATCATGGTACTTTAACTGGTGCATTAAAAGCATCCATAAAGAGTTTAACTGATGTTATGGCAAGCACTATTGTAACAAATATCTTGAGTTTCTTTTCATCAACTCTCAGCGATATTTTACTGCCTACTATTCCTCCAGCAAATGCACCTATCGATAACAAGCCAGCTTGAGCGTAATCAGGATGCCCTAACATAGAGTGTACAATCATTCCGGATGCAGCTGCAAACATCAGTATGAATTGTGATGTGGGTGCAGCTAATTTCATAGACAGACCTATTGCCACAACCATGAGAGGAACAAATACCGTGCCTCCCCCAATTCCAAATAGGCTTGAAATTATACCAGCAAAGAAGCTAGAACCAACTGCAAGTATCATCATCTGTTTTGAGAGATTGTATTCTTTTGGTTCCATCTTTCTTCTAGAATAAATATACACACTAGAAGCAACCAGCACCATACCAAATAGTAGCTTGAATAAAGATGCAGATATTTCATCTGAGATGTATGCCCCAAGTACGGTTCCAGGTATAGAAAGTAGTCCCAGTTTTAGTCCTAGTGAGTATACAATTCGCTTTTGTTTGGCATATGATATCGTAGACGCTACTGCGTTACAAAATGCTGCAAAGAGGCTGTTGCTAGCTGCAAGTGTGGGGGGAAACCCAGCAAAGGTTAATGCAGGAACAATAACAAATCCCCCTCCTAGGCCAATCATAGAACCTATGATACCAGCTGCAAAACCAAGCGGTACCAGCCAGAGATATTCAAGCAATACTAACACCAAAATGAAACTCCCATAGGTTAAGTGAGTGCGTCAAGCTTAATGGACCCAGATATAGAGTAATTACCTGGCCACAAGTAATTTCCAGAGATAGCCTTGAGTGTTTGTAGTCATCTCAATTTCAAAGTGTTTTCCGTTTAATGGTATACTGTGAGTGGTGCTATCTGGTTCTGTTCCCTTCAAGTGAAAAGCGCGAAGAGCATCAATCATATCTGATGGTGTAGAATATCCTCCTGGTTTTTCTTTATCCCAACATTGACACACTGTTTCATTTATGACATCTACAAAGAGAGTCTTTACGTCGTGATAGTTGCTAAATGTTGGATCCGACTGTGCTGCCGTAATCACCAACACTGGTGCAAGAGCGGATCCTACCATGTTAACATTCCCAAGAAAACTATTGTTTTCATCTTTGATTTCTGTTGAAGTACAGTATTGTATCATTGCCTGTTTTGTCTGATTAGTAAGAAAATTGCAATACTGGTTAATGTCAGTTGCAGTACTAAACTCTAGAGGTTTTGACATGTTTATGCTTTGACTTATTAGGGTGCTTTTCAAATCTGCGTTCGCAGTTTCATAAGTAAAATCCAAAGTATATGCAGAAATTCCTGTGGGAGTACTGGCGGTCTGCCCCACATTGGACTGGGTGAGAATCACAATTGCTGCTGCAATACAGGCTGCTGCAATTCCAACGTAAACATATTTTTTAGATTTCACGGTATCCGAAGTTTTTCAAGCTTTAATAAAGGAATCTCAAAAATCGTCAATCTTAATTAATACCAACATGCGTCTGGTGAATGTTGCGCATAATACTGTCGGGGTTTGGTATAGTAGGCCAAAGTTTTGCAAAACTCCTCCTTTCTAGATCCGAAGATCTTTATGCAAAACATGGTCTCAAGCCTAGAATTGTAGGCGTATTTGACAGTAAAGGTTCTGCTGCTTCGTCTGCAGGAATTGATCTAAACAGATTGCTTGAAGTCAAGAAGAAATATGGAGACATACGAAAATATCACAATAAGGAAAAGGAAGCAAACGGTCTTGACATGATAAATGGTATGGAGGCTGAGGTTCTAATCGAGGCCACCCCAAGTAACTACAAGGATGCAGAGCCAGGCATGTCACACATAGTCACTGCAATGAAAAAAGGCCTGCATGTCATTACAGTAAATAAAGGTCCACTGGCACTTGCGTTTCCATCTTTAATAGAACTAGCGACATACAATCAAGTACAATTAAGATTCAGTGGAACTGTCGGTGGCGGAACGCCGATATTAGATTATGCAAAGAATAGTCTCAGAGGAGAGAGGATAGTTTCTTTTCAAGGCATACTAAACGGTACAACAAATTATATTCTTACAAACATGGCTGGCGGCATGACTTTTAAGACAGCCCTTGCTGACGCAAAGAAAAAAGGATACGTAGAAGCTGATGAATCCTTGGATATTGACGGATTTGATGCAGCTGCCAAGCTTGTGATACTTGCAAACTGGATAATGGATATGAAGGTAACAATCAAGGATATCAAACGAACTGGAATTAGAAATGTGTCAACTGCTGACATTAAACGAGCATCAACAAACCATGCTGCAGTTAAACTAATTGCATCGTGTAATAGGGATCTAGAGGTATCTCCAAGAGAAATATCTACAGATGATCCGCTTTGTGTCAACGGGACATTAAATGCAATTACCTTTAGCTCAGAGCACTCAGGTCAACAGACAATAATAGGGCGTGGTGCAGGTGGAATAGAAACTGCAAGTTCCATATTACGCGACTTGCTAGACATCAAGCAGGAAATGGCAAGGGATTGAAGTCTCATCCTCTATCTAAAAGCGATACCACCGACATTCTAGAAGCAATCACTTCCCAGTGGAAAATAGATTTACCAAAACTAAAGACATTGATAAAACATGAGATTGACGAGGAAGCATCAATCATAACTGGTGATGGTTTCATGGCAATTAAAATTGGTGAAACATATTTGCCATTTCTTTCAGAGACTGGCCTTCTTGAGAGATTTCCAAAAGTAATGGTGGATGCTGGCGCCATAAAGTTTGTCTGCAATGGTGCAAATGTCATGCGTCCAGGAATCAAAAATCATACTGACTTTCAAAAAGACCAGCTTGTTTGTGTCGTCGAAGAGACTCATAACAAGTTTCTTGCAATAGGAAAATCACTTGTATCAAGTGATGAAATGTCCAACATCACAAAGGGCGAGGTAATCAAGAACCTACATTACATATCAGACAAATATTGGGAGTCTGCAAAAACAATAAAAAAGTGACTAGTTCTCTGTAAATTCTCTTGTTCCGCTTTTGTCGATAACTAGCACATCAATTCCATCTCCGCTTGCTGCATCTCGCATTATCGCAGATCTTATTGACTTTACTGCAAGTGTTACTGCATCCTTTTCTTTCATTCCTTTCTTGAATTCCTGATCTAGTACACCTAGTGCCATTTCTGCACCAGTTCCCACAGCTGCATAATCATCTGGAAGAACAGAACCTAGAGGATCAAGCGTGTAAATAGCAGCCTCTCCATCTACACCGCCAACAATTACTTGAGTAAGAAGAGGATAGAATCTTCGCTCATACATCAGAGATGACATCATTTTAGCTACAGAGTTTGGCGGAATCTCTCTTTTTAGTTCCAACTTTCTAATCTTTGTCAACGCACGCATTTGCATGGCCAAAACTTGCATGTCTGCCACCATTCCTGCACAACATGCCCCGACAAAGTCGGTTATCTTAAAGGTCTTCTTCGTACTTTTACTTACTACGAAATTTCCATAAGATATCCTTCTCTCGCTTGCCAGTATAATGCCGCTATCATAAGCAATTCCAACTGCAGTGGCACCTGGCATATACATATAAGCCATAATTGAACTGCCAACCGAGCACAATAAAGGCCTTTCTCTGAATCACTTGTAAACTAAATTCCGTATACTATTGAGATTATGCGATCTAATCGGCATGCAAAGAGAAACATATCTTGAGATTTTTCTGTTAGATGCTAAATTTTTTCATTATCTTACACATACATTTTGTTGTCTTTTTTAGCAGGTCAATTCTTGCAAATTCATTGGGCGAATGAATTCTTGCATAGACGTATGTGCTTCCAATCGAGATACACGGCGCCTTGAGCACCTTAGAGAATGAATACATCGGTCCTGTTCCAGCAGAAGAAACGCTTGTTATTGAGGTTCCAAAAGATTCGTCTGCTGCCTTCTCTACCACCTTAACAAATGGATCAGATATTTTGGTTCTTGAAGCTGCCTCACCATGAATCATCCTCACCTGAATATCACCAAATCCCTTTTCTTTGAGATGCCGCTTGAGTCTAGATAATTGTCTTAGAGGATCCATTTTTGGAACAAGTCTAAAATCAATTTTCACAAGTGCCTTTGATGGCAAAACTGTTTTTGCACCAAGCCCTTCCCATCCAGATGAAAATCCAGCAATGTTACAGGTGGGATCACCTACCACTGCTTTTCGTATATTTATCCCCTTTTTGTTGCCCACAAATCTCTTCACACCATATTCTTTTTTAAATGACTTTTCATCAAATGGCTCAAGGGCAATCACATCAAGTTCTTCTTTTGTAAAATTATCAACCTCCTCATACCAATCTTTAATGAGAATAGTGCCATTTTTGTCACGTAATGTTTTCAATGCTCCAATTAACCTCCAAGCGGGATTTTCAATTAGCACTGCAAGACTGGAATGAGCATCGCGGATAGATTCTTGCACTGAAAGCTCTACATACAGCAGGCCTTTCATGCCAAGACTGATTATCGGCCTGTCCTTTTCATCAACATATCCAAACTCCCAGATTACACCATCGCATGACAGTCTCTTTTGATATTTTTTCAGATAATTTTCAATATGCATGCTACCAATTTCTTCTTCTCCCTCAACTAGGAACTTTATGTTACACGGTACATCTCCTGTAGTTTTGAGGAACGCTTCAACTGCTTTGATTCTAGTGATTAGTTCTCCCTTATCATCAGCAGATCCCCTTCCATAGATTTTATTCCCTTTTATCTTACCACTAAATGGCGCATCATCCCACAATTCAAGAGGCTCTTCTGGTTGAACGTCATAATGATTGTAAAACAAAATTGTTTTTCTTGGATTTTTCTTTGACCTGACTTCACCATACACTGCTGGCGGAACACCTCTTCCTAGCCTTAATATTTCTGCCCTAATTCCAGACTTTTTCATTATCTGAGCCACCAGCCTTGCACATTCTTCCAGCCCAAGATTCTTTGCAGAAACGCTTGGCTGTCTGATTAACTTTTGCAAATCAGAAATTAATGCTGACATGTTTTTATCGATATATCGCTCTTGCATAGAAAATCACTTTATCCTATCAAATGGTTTCATGGCTACAGGAATAAAATCCAAGATGTCTGTTGCCATAATATGTAAGCCATTTTTCTTTTGTGCCAGTGCACCTGCATTGCCATTTATGAATACAGCACATGATGCAGCCTCCACAGGTTTTCTGTTCTTTGATAACATTGCAGATACTACCCCGGAAAGAACGTCACCTGTACCGCCTACAGTCATTGACGCCAAGTTCTTTGGGTTTAGGAACGTTTGACTCCCATCAGATACAATATCAGTTGGGCCCTTGAGCAATACAGTCACTCCATTATTTTTTGCATGTTTTTGTACCATCATAGTTCTTTGTTTTATATTATCTGGTGGCAATTCTCCAAATAATCTTTTGAACTCTCCTGCATGTGGAGTAACTGTTACTTTTTTATCTTTAATTTCAGAAAGGATTTCCGGTACAAGAGCGCTTGCATCAAGAGATAGCATCACTGCTCTGTCAAGTAGATCTTTTACTAGTATCTTCAA
The DNA here is from genome assembly GCA_028867755.1 of Nitrososphaerota archaeon. Taxonomy (GTDB): domain Archaea; phylum Thermoproteota; class Nitrososphaeria; order Nitrososphaerales; family Nitrosopumilaceae; genus Nitrosotalea. Next base: position 846,031 of record JAGWFT010000001.1, on the reverse strand, counting down.
TGCCTCTTTATCTTGAATTCCAAGCCCCATACCGATAGTTGCAGAATCAAGTTCTTTTGGAATGATTCCAACTAATTTTCTAACTGCACCTCTTGTAATCTTGGCATCAACCAGTGGTATGACGATAAGATTTGGTGAATATGCCCTTGTTGGAGTCACATTGATTTTTGGAACACATGTGTAAACTAGATCAGCCCCAGTTCTAAGTGCTGCCAGCGACGAAAGAATTGGAGCACCGTGATACAGATAACTGCCTCCAACAACCAAGACTTTGCCATTTTCTCCTTTTCTTGATGAAGATTTTCTTGGAGGAATAAAATTTTTAACAACTGTTGCCTGGAGAATTTTGGCCAACAAGTTTCTTATTTTTTCACGGTGGATAAACCTTCGTCTTCTACAGATTCTTCGTTTGATACATCCTCAATTACTGGATCATGTATTACTTTTCTAAGATCTTTTGGCGTGGTAACTTTTCTAGCAAATGCAACATATGTTGTATGTCCAATACCGCGGAAAGAATGTCGTGTTTTACCTTCTCGAGCTTCAATTGTTCTTACAATTTGTTCAGTAAATTCCATATCAAAAAAGTCATTTTCCCATAATGCTGATGCAAGTTTCTCAAGTTGATTCATTGTTGGGCATATTGCCACAAAATATCCACTGCCTTTGAGCATTTTTCTTGCCTGCGGCACAACTGTCCACGGGTCTCCCAAATCTACTACCACCATGTCTACGTCTTTTTGTGGCATTTTCTTGGCATTTTTGATATCTAATTTTTCCATTGTAACATATTTTGAGACTCCTGCCTTTTCGATATTTTTCCTCGCTATTGCCATGAAATTTTCATCTACATCATAGGTGTACACATGACCTCTTGTTTTTACTAAACTTGCAAGAAATGTAGTAAGCGAACCGCTCCCGGTTCCGATTTCAACAATTGTCTGCCCGCTTTGTAATCCAGTCCTTGCAGCTATGTAACCAAGATCTTTTGGGTAAACTATCTGAGTACTACGCTGACTTTTCATGACATAGTCATATACGGTAGGTTCCAAAAGATAGATTATCTTACCTTTGTTGGTCTTAATTGCACTCCCGTATTCTTTTCCTATTACTTTTTTATGGTCAATAATTCCCACATGTGTATGAAACTTTTGTTTCTTTGATACTTTCATCAACCACTTTTTTGAATCATTAAAGAAGAACAACACATTGCTGTTTTGTTTTATTTTCTTCACAACTAGACCTGACTCCATATAGATAATAGTATTTCCAAAATGAAAGGTCGGAGTTACATCCTAGCTGGCGCATCAATTCCCAATAAGGAAAGGGCCTTAACTAGAGTTTCTTTAAATGACCACACAAGACAAAGCCTAGCATTTATCATCTCAGGAGATTCTGCAGTCAATACTTTGATGTGTTCATAAAAAGAATTGAAAGATACTGCAAGATCATAGCAATACCTAGCAATCATTTTTGGGGATAGGTTCTTTGCAGAATCTTCCACATGCATGTCAAATTTACCAATTGTCTTTACCAGGTTTCTTTCATGCTCGGTATTCAAGTTATCAAATGAGACGTTAAAGTCTGGCGTCTTGCCTGCTTTTTCTAGAATTCTCATAGATCGTGCATGGGCATACTGTATGTATGGCCCCGTATCTCCCTCTAAACTCAGAGATTCTGCCATGTCAAAGGTAATTATCTTATCAAGATCCTGCTTTATCATGGAATATCGCAGAGCCCCAACTGCAACTTGCTCTGCAATTTTGACAAGTGTTACTTCATCAAGTTCCGGATTTCGTTTTTTTGCTTCTTCATATGTTTTTACACCAAGTATATCCAAGACATAGTCAGCATTAACATAGAGTCCCTTCCTGCCAGACATTTGGACAGATTTTCCTCCAGTTTCAAGATTGAGGGTTTTAGCAGTGTCCGAGCTTAGAGTAACTGATTCATACCCAAGATGCGTGTATTGCTTGCCCTTTGATTTAAAATCAGATATAATTTTTGTAATAATTTTTTGCAATCTAGATTGTCTTGAATCTATAACCGTGATTACAGTGTCCCCAGTGAAATTTAGTTTTGTTCCAGTATTTTCAAGAGTAGTCTCCCAAAGTATCCTATCATTTTTCTGCATGGCATAGTGTTTATAGTAGAACGGATCTTCCAAGATCCCCAGTTTCCACGTAGCATATGGAATATCTTTTGCAATGTATGTGGCAATACCATTGCTTCTTATCAAAATCTTATCCTCTTCTACTTCTGAATCAGATTTTATTACCCAACAGCCTACGTTTTTTCCCTCATTTTCAAGATATATGATTCCCATCGATTTCATTTTTTCAAGAACTGTTGTCCATAGTCTGGAGCGAACTATTTGTGACTCAAAGTTTAGACAGTCATATGTTACTCCAAGCCTCCAACAAGTCTTGAGTTGTTCTTCTAGAACTCTTCTGGTTATTTCATCTCCAAATTTTGCCATCTCAGAGCTTCCCTCTTCGAGTTCTTTTAGAACAATTGCTCTTTTCTCTGCAAGAGATGGTTCCTTCTCATATCTTTCCGTAATGCTCACATAAACAACATCTCCGCAATAGTGATCAAATTTTTGATTTTGCAAAGGTTCTTTGGCAAATCCACCATACTTGAAGCCAACTATGATATCTGCCACCTGAAGCCCGGAATCGTCTACATAGTTTAAAACTTGAACATCGTAGCAAGCCTTGTGGAGAATCCTTGCCACCGTATCTCCAATTATGATATTTCTCACATGGCCTATGTGTAGTGCCTTGTTTGGGTTAACACTTGTATGCTCTACTACAATCTTTGTGTTGTTTCCCACGTTAAACTGTCCGTAATTTTGTTCTGTAGAGGATTGCATGACGGATCTGGCTAGAGTTTCATAGTTTGCTACAAAGTTGAGATAGCCAGACGGATGAACAGTTATTTTGGACACAAATTCCCCTTTGTGCTTTTGATATTCATTTGCAACAGATTCAGATATTTCAGATGGTCTTTTTTTAAGAGGCTTTGCTAGCAAAAACCCAATGTTACAGCTTACATCTCCAAACTCTGGTTTTGATGCCTCTGATATATCAAACTCAACAGTAGGATAGCCCAGATCATTTGAGATTTTTTGTATGTTTGATCGAATTTCTTCAAAAAGAAGTCGTAGTGTCATGATACTATTTCACTAAAAGTTTTAATTCAATCTTTTCAAGAGCTTCTACCACTCCGTCGCCTGCATGGCCTGGAACTGTAATAGTTGCATGAGATTTTACATCATCTGTTGCATTACCTAACGCTACACTTACACCAGCTAGTTTGAAAAGAGGCACGTCTGTTTCGCTATCACCTATTGCAATGACGTCTTGTTTTGTGGCTGAGAACATCTTCATTACTTCAAGGAACCCATTTGCCTTGTTAACTCCTTTTGAGTTAATGTGATAAGCATACATACTGTCAGACAATTGCACATCTAGGTTATTTTCATCCAAAACCTTTTTTCCTAAATTAATATCAAAATTTCTTTCAAGAACAACCTCTGTGATTCGTGGAAAAACTGGCTTTTCCACAGCTTCAGGAATCCTGGCTTTAATGAATTGGAGCGCTTTCAAGCATTCTTGTTTGTTTCCAATTAGTTTGTGTTCATCTGGTCCAGATGTAATAATTCCACCGTTCTCCCCTACTGCTATTCTTGTAGTCCCTCCAAATACTGATAGAACATAGGCCTCAATTGATGACCTTCCAGTCACATAGACTACTTTGTGGCCAAGTTTTACTAGATAACGCAGAGCTGCCAGTGCATCAAGGTCAACTCTTCCTCCCTTGTTGTCGGTGATAGTACCGTCAATGTCTACTGCAAATATCTTTGGCTTCATTCAAGTCACGTAGCGATATCGGGCATAATAACTGTAATAGATAGAATTCCCATCCTATTTTGTCATCTGTGAATTGTTACAATGGTTTTCCTTTGAATTGGAAAAATATTTCTTTTCTTGTTCCTTCCTGATCCCACGCGGTAACTTTGTACCTGCCAGAAACTCTCCACTGTTTTGTATCAAACTTCATCACAGTGGAGTAAGACCCTTTCTGGGAATTGATGTATTGATCAGTGCTAAATACTTCCTTCTCTGACGGATCTAAAATTGTCACATGAATTGTTTGTTTTGGATTAAACGTCTCATAGTCAACTTTTAACTTCATGTATTCGCCCTCGTTATAGATCGCTTTGTCTATGTTCAGCATTATTTTATTGGTCATGGTTTGAATCAGCAAGCTGTTAGAATTTAAAACATCTGCCCACATATGAGGACAAGTTTTGAATGTGGCTATTGATATATCCAAGTTTGGCGATTGACTCATGACTAGAAAAGGAATAGTATCTGAAATTCTTAGCAAGGCATTACATCATGACAATCCAAGTCTCTATTTTATTGGATATCTTGACATTAATGTGATCAAAGAAGTCACGTTGACAGAATTTCTCAAGATTTCTGAGAACTTTGAAGTAATACCTGCTACAAGAATTTTCCACATAAAGAAGGAAGATAAGACATTGTACTCCAAGTCAATTAATAAAAAAGATCCCAGTATAGTCTAAGTGATTTTAAACATTGAGTTATAATATGTAAGAAGAGCATCAAGACACATGTTAATTGATTTTTTAAAACCCATACTTGAAAACCCGTTCTTTGTAAAGTATGGGCTATTAGGTCTTTTTCTAAACTGCATTTTTGCTTCAGTTGTACCGTTTCCAATTGTAATAACATCAACTGCGCTGCTTCTGGACGGCCAGAACCCCCTCATGGTGTTTGTTACAATGGCAGTAGGATCGATCGGAGGAGGAATCCTAACATATTACATAGGATACGACGGAAAAAAGATGTACAAGCTGCTAAGAAAAACGCACAACGACAACCAGTATGACAAGAGTTTTGAGCGACTAAACAAGCACGGTTGGAGCATAATCTTCGCTCTAAGTTTGGTACCCATATTGACAGAAATTGTTACAATAATAGCAGGAGTTAAAAAATACAATTTTAAAAAATTCGTCATTTCCATGAGTATAGCAAGAACAACTAGCGCATTTGCCTCAGTTTATTTTGGCAACATATTTGTTCACTATTTTAATAATTTCAAATTGTAATCAGTCTACAATTGTTACAGATAAGAAATTAGTAAGATTTTATTCCATAGTCAAGGCAGACAAGATAGATGGGAATACCAGAGAAGATCCAATCAATAAAAGATGAGATGGCAAAAACCCAGATCAACAAAGCTACTGAGCACCATGTTGGTTTGCTCAAGGCAAAACTTGCCAAGCTTCGTAGAGAACAAGATGAGATAAAATCAAGAGGTTCGGGAAGCTCGATTGGTTTTGATGTAAAACGAACAGGTGATGCTACTGTTGTACTTATTGGACTTCCAAGTGTAGGAAAATCTACTTTGCTTAACAAGCTTACTGGTGCAAAGTCAGCTGTTGGTGCATTTCAATTTACAACTACAACGGTTGTGCCAGGCATGATGGAATATCGTGGCGCCAAGATTCAGGTTCTTGATCTGCCAGGAATAATCAAGGGCGCATCAACAGGAAAAGGACTTGGCAAAAGAGTTCTTGCCGTAGCAAAGAGTGCAGATTTGGTTTTAATCATATTAGATGTATTTCAGCCATATCACGAGGAGGTTATTAGAACTGAGCTTGGCAATATAGGAATTAGGCTTGACCAAAAACCTCCCAACATAGTCATAGAAAAATCAGGTGATGGCGGACTAGCAGTAAGCCAGCAGGTATCAATAACAAAAATATCAGAAAGCCTGCTCAAAGATATTTTGAGAGTGTACGGAATAAACAATGCACGCGTCTTGATAAGAGAAGATATTGATTCTGAACAATTAATTGATTATGTATCAGGTAACAAGTTTTATGTAGAATCTTTGACCGTGATGAATAAAATAGATTTGGTCAATCAAGGATTCTTAAATGAACTGCAGGAAAAAATAAAATCAAAAATTATCCCCATATCAGCTGATGCAGATGTCAATGTCAATGCACTCAAGGATGCAATTTATGAAAAGTTAGATTTTATCAGAATTTACATGAGACCAAAAGGTGGAGAAACAGACTACAAAGAACCGCTCATCATTAGGCGCAATTCTAGAGTTTTAGAGGTTTGCAACAAGTTGCATAGAGATTTGAAAAAGGACTTTAGATATGCTCTAGTGTGGGGCAAAAGTGTCAAGTTCGGCGGACAAAGAGTCGGCATAGCTCACACATTAGAAGATGAAGACGTGCTCACAATAGTGAAAAATAAATAGTAACAACTATTTCCACGCCTAAACTCCTCATAACATGGAAAAAGAATCAGAGAATAGATGGTGTAAGAGATGTCTTTCAAAAACAAAACAAGAAATAGTTTTCATGCCAGAAATTCCAACTTACAAAAGAAGACGGCAATACAAATGTGTACAATGCGGTAATACATCATGGTTGCAAGGAAGACGCCCATCAGCAGAATCTGTTTACTAAAATGCGATCAAAATTTTCAAATTTTATGAAAAATTTGTTGATACAATATCAGCATTTGGTGTAATTTTCTTAAGTGTAACGATAGAAAAACAAGTGAAATGTAAAGTTCATCAATGGCAACGAAAAAACGCACTAAAAAAGCTGCTAAAAGAAGATCAGCTCCAAAGAGAAGATCAGCAGCCAAAAGAACAGCGGGTAAAAAAACTAAGAGAACAGCTAAAAGAAAATCTGCAAAGAAACGCAGAAGATAAAATCAAAAAAATTATCGCTTGACAGCAGGCGATAATTTTAATATTTTAGCTGAAAATTAGTCAACATAGCATTGTAGCACCAAGTTGCAGCTTTAGGCTACAAAAAGAATTTTCTTTCATTTATAATCAAATAATTCAAAAACGAGTGCATCTTTATGACATTTCAAAATATTTACGCCCCAATAGATTTAGAACATTCACTAATAGAGAAAACTTAGCAATTTTATCTGTTGTTCTGTTGTGATCATATTTTTCGATGCCAACATTTCAAGTAGTTGAGTGATCAATTGCTTTTGTTGTTCTGAGAATCCCGGTTGCCCAGAAGGGCCTGGTGGACCCGGTGGACCCCTTGGGCCTTGTTCGCCCATTGGACCTTGCGGACCCTGTGGGCCTTTGTCTCCATGCGACCCAGGAGGACCTGTAACCCCTTTTTCACCTTGAGGACCCTGAACTCCCTGCGGGCCTTTGTCTCCTGGTTGGCCTTGAGGTCCTAGTGGACCTTTATCACCTTGAGGACCCTGAATTCCCTGCGGGCCTGGTGGACCCTGTGGACCTGGTGGACCCCTTGGGCCTTGTTCGCCTAGCTGACCGGGTAAGCCTCTTGGACCTTTTTCACCTTGAGGACCAGGAATTCCTGTTAGCCCTTTTTCGCCAGCAGGACCTTGCGGACCCTGTGGGCCTTTGTCACCTGATTGACCCTGAGGACCTGTTAGCCCCTTATCACCTTGAGGACCTTGTGGACCAGATGGTCCTTTATCACCTACAGGACCTGGCTGACCCTTGGGTCCTTTTTCACCAGGAGGACCAAGAATGCCTTTATCTCCAGACTGACCCGGAGGGCCTGTTGGGCCTTTATCACCTTGAGGACCTAATTCACCAGTAAGACCTTTTTCTCCTTTGTCTCCCTTATCGCCTTTGTCACCTTTTTCACCAACTTCACCTTTATCACCTCTTGGACCTTTGTCACCTGACGGACCTTTGTCACCAGTTATACCTTTGTCACCGGTTGGTCCCTTGTCACCTTTATCGCCCTTATCACCTGGAGAACCTTGTGGACCTTGCTGACCTTTGTCACCTACAGGACCAGGAGGGCCTTTGTCACCTGATTGACCAGGCATGCCTTGCGGACCTGGCTGACCTTGTGGTCCGGGAGAACCGGGTGGACCCTGAACTCCTGGCTGTCCTTGAGGACCACGTGGACCTGGAGCACCTGGAGTAGGGTAATGATATTCCGGAGATGATTTTTGGCTCTTTGGAGACAATTCATCTTTTTGAGAACTAGGAACTGTTGTAATATCATCTGAAATCTTTGGTACGTCAACTTGAAAAGTAGAACTAATTGAGGAAAACTGATCTAGGACTACAAGCCAAACAGAGTCTCGTGTAAAGACAAAGTCAGGAATTGGATTTTTTGTAGAGCCAAGAACTTGGGTGAATTTTTTGTCTTTTACTCGCAGATGGAAATTATCTTTCCAAATGACCGGAAAATTCCTTCGTTTTATGTCCTCTGGAGAAGGTGGATAATCACAAATGGATATTTGTACCTCAAAGACTCCCGATGTAAGATTAAATGGTGACTCGCCAGTTATTTCAATTGTCTTGTCTCTGGATGACATATCCTAGGTGTAATACCTGAGTATTTTTGTATTTATCCAGGCGTTATAAAGCCACTTTACCAAGAAAATTTACTTTTTAGACACCCGGAATAGTATTTATCTACGGAAAATCCATTATTTTATCAGCCGTGAAAAAATTATTCAAGGACCGTTCAGAACCACCCAAAAGTGAAGATACGGGACACGAAATGTCAGTAGAGATATCCAAAGAGTCAAAGCTAGCAGATCCTAACTATACTAGGAATAAACTATACAAAAAGGGAATTTCTTTGATGGCAGATGAGAAGATGGAGGATGCAGTTCGTGCCTTTGAGGGCGCATTACAGGTTGACCCAGGTCATGTAGACTCGCTTCTAAAATTAGGCTATGCACGGTTTCACATGGGCGATTTAGCAGGCTCCATGGATGATTATAACAAGGTTCATGAAATTGATGTTACAAATTCAGATGCTTGGAATCTGAAAGGTCTTATTTACTACAGACAAAAAAATTATGAAAAAGCTCTAGAAAGTGTAGAAAAATCAATTGAAACCAATCCAACAGACGGAATGTCTTGGTACAACAAGGCGTGTTACAATTCGCTTTTGAATCACATTCCTGAAGCTATTGAAGCATTAAAGCGCTCGATCGAGATAGATGTTAAAAATGCAAAAAAGGCAGTAAGAGACAAAGACTTTGAGAATGTCAAAGCAGATGAAGGGTATAGAAGAATTGTAGAAGTCGTAGTATTAGAATCGGTAAGACAGGGTTACCACAAGGTTGGCCAAATAGTTTGGACAACTATGTTAGGCAAGGCCGAGGTAGAAGATGCTGCAAGAAAATTGGTGGAAAAAGGCCTTTTGACAAGAGCTGAGAAGAGTGCGGGTTTAACAAAGATGGAAGAGTTCGAGATTGCGCCAGAGCTAGCTGCCAAGATAGGTGTTGAAAAGAAAGGACTGTTTGGAACAACAAAGAAGACCAATCCATTATTGATTCAACACTTGAGGGATATTAGTGAGGCAGCGCAAGCAGTCAAGTCTGCCATAGAGAAAGGGGATGTCAATGAGGTTATCTCAAGGATGGATGCATTCATTGATCCTAACAAAAGAGGTGCACAGATGATAGAACACTTTTTTGAAGAACATAGAGATATCAGACTGTTCAAGGTTAGATTAACCGATAAAGGCTATGAATATTTACAAGCAAACAAGAAGAAAATGATGGAACTCTTTGATCATATTGAAAGTCAGACTACAAAGAAATTAAGAAATGAGACTGCTACCCAAAATACCTAAAAACATTATTCTGCAGAGAGATCCCAATAATTTGCATCCTTTTGTTTCTCTATTGGCCTCTCAAGCGATTTCCATTCCTTAAACGAGCGAACATAGAGTTTAACATTTTGGAGCCCTATGGACTTTAATGCATAATATCCCAATCCAGATAGAGTACCCACACTACCACAATATGTGATCACTTCAGAGTCAGGAGATATGTTCCTATTCTGCATAAGTCTTCTCAATTCATCTTTTGATCTTAGTATATTTTGAGGAGAGGCAAGCATTCTATATGGAATGTTTATTGCTCCTGGAATATGATTTTCAAGAAAATTGAGTCTTTCCCTGTTGTCCATCAATACAGCACCCTTCTCTTTGGCAGGCATTAGGTAATCAGCAGTTGCAAGAATCTGTGGTTGTATCTTTAAAGAATGAGTTTTTTTGCCAAGAGATGGCGATTCTGTATTTGTTTCAAGGCCAAGTTTTTTCCATGATCCATATGTTATATCAAGTATGGAAACTTCTTCATGACCAATATATTGAAGGGTCCATGCTACACGTGATGCCAAAGCACCAAATGTATCATCATATACAACAACATGTGTCTCGTCATCTATACCAAAAGACTGAGTATGTTGTAAAATAGTTTCAGGACTATCATCTGAGAGGAGGCTTGATAGTGGAAAATTGATTGCACCAGGCAAGTGTCCTTGTTTGTAATCTTCTTCTTTTCTAATATCAAGGACCTTGACGCTCTTATCTCTAATCTCAGATCGCAGAGTATCAGCGTCAACAGTTATTCGAGTAGTCTTTTCTTTGCTCAAGCAGCACATTCGCCCCTTCCAGTTCTGGCGTGATAGTTTCCGTCATTTCCATAATCTACGTAAAAGTCCTGATCTTGCTCAACTGTTGGTGGGGCTACAACAGGTTTTAGCAATTCTTTGATATCATTAATTGATTTGACTTTTGGGCCGCCGTTTCCTTCAATTATCCTATGAATCCATGAATCCAGAGTTTCACCTGATTTTTTTTCAGATTTAAAAATCTCAATTATTTTCAAAATTGTTGGAATAACTCTCTTTGCTGGTACTTTGGTAGTTGTCAGTCCTAACATTGATGCTTCATCTGCTCTTCCACCCAATGACATAGTATAGAGCGGATACATGTCTTTTCCCAGCCTTGCACCACCACCATAAAATCCAATTGTTGCAATTTCGTGTTGACCGCATGAATTTGGACACCCGCTTATCTTGATTGTGGAGTCTCGTAGATCATCATCTTCATCAAGTTTTATTTCAAGGAATTTTCGTTGCACTTCCTTTGCAAGTCTATGAGAATTGGTCAATGCCAAGTTACACGAGGTGGTACCTGAACATCCCACCACTGAAGCCATGGTCAATGCACCTGGATTTGCAAGACCAACTTCTAACAATCTAGCATAAAAGTTTAGAAGATCCTCATTCCGTACCCACCTAAACACAATGTCTTGTGCAAATCCATTTCTGATTCTTCCTTCTGCAGAAAACTCTCTTGCCATGTCAGCTATGACACGTAGCTGGCTTGCTGTAATATCGCCTGATTCTAGAGTAATGAATGCTGCACTATAGCCTTGTTGTTTTTGCTTCATGGTGTTGGTTTTAAGCCATCTAGAGAATCCTGCCGGATGCGACGGAGATTCAGAACTAATTGAGACTTTGTGCAGCACTTCAGGAGCTTTATCAAGATCAAGTTTTACCACAACAGATTGTGTTAGCCTAACCATCGTTCGTTCTTTTAATACAACATTTTGGAATTTATCCCATCCAAGTTCATTAACAAGATATCTCATTCTATTTCGTGCCATATTCTCACGGTTTCCCAGTCTATCATAAACTCTAATGACTGCAATTATTGTATAGAGCAACTCTTCTTCAGGTGTAAATTCTTCAAGTTGATGGCCTACAAACGACTGGGCACCAAGTCCTCCACCTAAGAAAACTTTGAATCCATTCTGTAATTTCCCATTAATTTCTACTCTTTGAGGTATAAGACCAATATCCACTATTCTTGCCATCCCGTGTTTCTCACAACACGTATAATTGATCTTAAATTTTCTTGGTAGAGACTGATTCATCGAGTTTCGTAGTAGAAATTTTGCAGTTGACAAAGCATACGGAGTAGGATCAAATACTTCATTAGGACACACACCGGCAAGAGGGCTACACATCACATTTCTTACTGAATTACCACATGCTTCTCTTGATGTTAGTCCAATTTCTGCCAGCCCTCGCATAACCTCAGAAACATCTTCCAGGGCAATCCAGTGGAGTTGGAAATTTTGTCTTGTGGAAACATGTGCACTTCCAATTGAGAACGATTCACTTAGTTCAGCCATTTTTTCGATTTGCTCTGGATAAACTTCCCCTGCTGGGATCTTTACACGAATCATACTGTAATCATCAGTCATTCGGCTTCCATATGCACCATGTTGGAGTCTGAATCTTCGCAGATCATCTCGGCTAATCTTACCTTGCCTGAAGAGTTTTACCATTTCTGCAAACTTTTCAGCCTCCTCTATGCGACCCCATTGGATCCTAGGTTTTGGAAGATTATCAGGTTTAGACTGAGAGAGGCTTGTCTTACTCAATTACTGTAGCTACTTCTAGGAGCGCATATAAATTTTAAAGTAGACGCCAGATATGCACTAGTCAAAGATATGGTGGCAAGATTTTCCATATCATGACATATGATAAAATGATAGATTTTACTTAGGAAAAGCTAATCTAAACAATAACACCAGAAAAGAGTTAAATGAAGACCGGCGAGAAAAATTGCGTGTCAGATAAAATTAAAATCGCAATTGCTGGAATGGGCAATGTAACATCGACTCTAATCAAAGGATTAGAATTTTACAAGAATTCAGTAGAAGGGCTTTGGCATCCAAAGATTGCAGGTTTAACTCTCAATGACATTGCAATATCAACCGTTTTTGACATAGATTCTTCCAAAGTGGGGAAAAAAATTGGTCAATTAATTGCAGACCATAAGACAAGTTTTTCTGATGTTAGTATTCAACCCGGAATGATGTTAGATGCTGTACCTGCTCACATTAGCCAGAACGGTCAGATAAAATCTTCAAACTATGAAGAATTTGTAAAGTCACTCAAATCTATCAAACCAGATTTTCTTGTCAGCGTAATTTCTTCTGGTCTTGACAAGACATCAGAAAAATATTCTGAAGCAGCATTAGATGCTGGATGTTCTTTTTTTAATGCCACATCTGCCAAAACAGTAACTGATAAGATGCGAAAAGCATTTGAAAATAAAGGATTGATCATTTTAGGAGACGATTTAATGAGCCAGTTTGGTGGAACTGCATTTCATCGTGGTATGATAGATTTCATGACAAGCAGAGGTATCAGGGTTCAGAAAGCATATCAGCTCGACGTAGGAGGAAATCAAGACACTATGAATACAATGGCTGAGGAAACAAGAGAGAAAAAGAGAAATATAAAAACAGAATCCATTGCAATCGAGACAACTTATCCTTTCAAGTCCACTGCAGGCACTACAGAATATGCAGAACAGCTTGGCGACTCTAGGGTTAGCTATTACTGGATGGAAGCTAAAGGATTTCTAGGTTCGACGATAGAAATGGACCTATCACTTAGAACTAATGATAGCACAAATGGTTGTAACGTAATAGTTGATTCACTAAGGGCTGCAAAATACGTGTTAGCCAAAAAAGATCTTGCTAAAGTAGACACCATTTCAGCTTACGCGTTCAAAAATCCTACAAAAAAGATGCACATTAGAGAATGTATCAAATTGTTTGAAGATGTATTTGCAACCTGAGCAAACTATTAATGTGCTGTCCCAAGGATATTTTTCATGCAAAAGGTTACTCAGGAAGGAGAAGTGCCCAAAATCTTTGCAGATGTGGACGAGAAAGAGATTACAAGAGCAATTGCAGATGAATTTCATTCAGTACTTGTAGATAGAGCTGATTCTGATGTCATAATCATAGGCGCAGGTCCAGCAGGTTTGACAGCAAGCAGAGAACTTGCATTGATGGGATTCAAAACTCTAGTCATAGAACAAAACAATTACCTCGGTGGAGGATACTGGTTAGGAGGATACATGATGAACCCTGTAACGGTTAGAGCCCCAGCACAAAAAATTTGGGACGAATTAGGGATTCCCTACAAGAAGGTAAGAGAAGGTCTTTATCTTACACCCGGACCACATGCAGTTTCAAAATTAATAGCTGCTGCTTGCGATGCCGGAGTAAAATTCTTGAATCTGACAAAGTTTGACGATTTAGTATTGAAAAAGGGTAGAGTGGGAGGTGTTGTAGTGAATTGGATGCCAGTTTCAGCTCTTCCAAGAAACATAACTTGTGTAGACCCAGTTGCATTAGAATCTAAGATGGTAATAGATGCGTCCGGTCATGATTCTGTGGCTGTCAAAAGACTAGTAGACAGAAAACTAGTAAATTGGAAAGGCATGGATCCAATGTGGGTGGACGATGGCGAAAATAAAGTGGTGTACAACACAGGTGAAGTATATCCTGGGCTTGTAGCAGCTGGTATGTCAGTCACAGAAACATATGGAATTGCAAGGATGGGCCCAACATACGGCTCCATGTTATTGTCAGGTAAGAAGGCAGCTGAGATTACGGCATATAAGATAAAAGAACTAAGAAGATAAATCGACCTGAGTAGGCATTTTATTATTGAAAATAAGTAAGATATTTTTGTATAATGAGCCTAGTATTAATGAGCTCAAAATCAATGAGCTTGCTGAATTCATAGAAAAACAAATTGGAGCAAGTGTTGAGATACGACAAAAATTCTTTCAACATTTCAATCTAGAAAAAGAAATTTTATATCAGATAGCATCTTGTAGAGTTTTTAATCCTTATGTGCCTTTTGAAAAACATAATCCCACTATAGAAGATATCACATTTGAAGAACGATCAGAGATGCCATCAGCTACAAATAACATAATTTTGTATGATGGTTTTGAGCTTCAAAATATTTTTAAGCATGCCATACCGGATTCAGAATTATCATCTGACAAATTTCATCTCATATTTACAACAAAACTGACTTGTAGTTATGATTACGAGGATTACAGATATCATGGAAGGGCTGTGATATGCTCTAATCCATCTATCATTTCTACCACTGGAATGATTGAAGCACCAGCAAAACCGCGCGATTACTATGTCCAATTGTATGAAAAAATGTCACAAGGCCTGAACCTAGAAGCAGCTAAACGTGAATTTGATGGAAGATTTCTAGAATACCATGATAATAGACTGCGTTTTATTGTTAGGGGATATGCCTTACAAGCTATATTTTATTATCTTACTAGTGTTCCTTTTTGCGAATCAAAAAAATGCATGTTATACAATGCACACTGGCAAGAAGACCTCTTGTATACACAAATGAAAGTTGGAAAATTATGTGAACATCACCAGGAGGTATTGAGTAATCTTCAAAACCAGTATGCATAATTTAAATATGAAACACAAATGAATTTCATTTGTGCAGGCAGAGATTAGAGCTGAAAATAAAAAACCAGAAGTAAAGAAAAAATTTGATGTCATAGTAATTGGGGCTGGTCCTGCAGGTTATACTGCTGCCATTTATACATCAAGGGCCAAGCGTGATACTCTAATAATTTCTGGAAATTTACCCGGTGGCCAATTAATGCTTACCACAGAGGTTGAAAATTATCCAGGTTTTGCAGAGGGGATTTTTGGTCCTGAGCTGATGACTACTATGAGAAAACAAACGGAGAGAATGGGCACCACAATCATCGACGATGAGGTAGTAAATGTTGATTTTAGAAGAAAACCATTCAAGGTATTGACATATTCAGAAGAGTATGAAGCAGATGCTATCATAATTGCAACTGGTGCTAGTCCTAGAAAACTAGGGGTAAAGGGAGAACAAGAATTCAGTGCTAAAGGAGTATCATATTGTGCTACTTGTGATGGTCCATTTTTCAAGAATCAGGAGATAGTAGTAGCAGGAGGAGGAGACTCTGCCATGGAAGAGGCCATATTTCTCACTAAATTTGCAAAAAATGTACACGTGATTCACAGAAAGGACAAACTCAGAGCAAGTAAAATAATGCAAGACAGAGCATTTGAAAATAGTAAGATAAAATTTCACTGGAACTCTATAATTGAAGAAATTAAGGGAAATGAAAAAGTAAACCAAATTACAATAAGAGATGTGGCAACTAATCAACAACAGGCGATGGACGTAGGTGGTTTATTTGTCGCAATAGGGCACGAGCCGAACACTAAGCTGTTCAAAGATCAAATCGAACTAGACGAACAAGGCTACATAGTTCTCAAAAACTATACACACACCAGCATGGATGGAATTTTTGCGGCTGGTGATGTGCATGACCATAGATACAGACAGGCAATTACTGCAGCTGGATTTGGATGCATGGCTGCAATAGATGTTGATCGATATCTATCAGAAAATAAAAGAAAATAATCAAGAAAATGAAGGCAAAGATAGGTATTTTGCCTCTTTTAGTGCTTTATCGAATTCCGCATCTGTAAATATTTTCTGTTGAGTGTAAAGGCTCTTAAACTTTCTACCATCATCTGCAAATATTCCAACCACGTGACCTTTTTCAACATTGTATTTTTTCATTGCAGCGTATACAGTAGCAGATGATGGACTGACCAGCATTCCTTCTTTTTCAAATATCTCTTTTACTGCAGCAAACGCCTCATCATTTGTAATTGTAATCCAATCATCAATTACCTGTTCTCGTTTGAGAAAGAGATCAGGTTTTGCAGATTCTTCAAAATTTCTTAGGCCTTGAATTAGGTGATTTTGTTGCGGTTGTACTGCAATAATTTTTATGGTTGGATTCTTCTCTTTCAGATATGCACCTATTCCGGTTATAGTGCCACCAGTTCCGACCCCCGAGAAGAAGTGAGTTATCTTTCCTTTTGTCTGTTCCCAGATTTCAGGTCCAGTGCTTTTGTAATGACCCATGAAATTTGCCTCGTTTGAATATTGATCAGGAGAATAATACTTGTCAGGTCGTGCAGACGCAATTGATTTTGCTAGTGCTATACTCTGATCTGTGCCAGCCCCAACTTTTGGGCACAAGTCATCACTTGTTTGATAAAGAACAGCCCCTAATGATTCAATTATCTTCTTTGTTTCCTCACTTGCTTTTTCAGGTATTACAATTTCCACTTTGTATCCAAGAAGTTTTGCGATTCCTGCAAGTGCAATACCGGTATTTCCTGAAGTTGGCTCTACTATCACACTATGCCCTCTTTTTATAAGACCATTCTCTTCTGCTATTTTTATCATCCAAAATGCAGCTCTGTCTTTTACAGAACCAAATGGATTGTGAGATTCTAATTTTGCATAAAAATCAGCCTGACTAGTTGAAAGCGAGGTGAGTTTTACAATAGGAGTATTACCAATCTTTTTTAGAAGTGTCTCGTCATCATTGAGCGCCTTTGTGGCCAAAAACCTATTTCACCTTTTTAATAGTAAACTCAAGATCTTTTCCTGGCTTGTTTATACTAAGTAACTGGTGCCCGTTCCTGTTTACCCATCTTGAGATATCTTCTTCAGACGCTGGATCGTCTGCAATAATTTTTAGAATATTTCCTACTGTCATTCTTTCCATCTCTATTTTTGTTCTAAAGACAGGTTCTGGACAAAACATTCCCCTAACATCTATTGTCTTAGTTGGAGTTAATTCTGAAATGTCAATTCACCTTTAAACAAAAAGCTAGTAAAGTGATATTAAAAGCTATTCATGTACGCAAAAAAAATTACTCAGGTCAGAATCATTGGCAATATAGCTCTTAGGTTGCGTTCATACAATATGTTATAATCTTTATTTTCAAAATTAATTTTGTTCGATAGTTTTGTAGTAAGATGTACAGCTACTTTGTACACTGCTTTCCAAACCATGCTGTTAGGATTTGATTCAAATGCGTCTATTAGAAAACTGCAAATTCCAGTAAGGTGCGGGTGGTTTTCTTTGAAATACATCATAATATCATCTTTTGAATTTTTGATTTTATATCTTGCGTGTTCTATCATTTCACTGCAAGTAATGTATTCTGCACTGTCAATCGTGATTCTTCCTTTCCTCATTGCTTGTAGTATGCTATCTAGAGTATTTTCTGCCTCAATTACATTAACACATCTGCCCAGCGTAGAAACAACATGTGAGTCACTTCCTGCCACTTCTATCATATTATTTGTTTTTGCAAAGTTAGAAGCTCGTAGGTTTGAATATCTATCAACATTATTACTGTTAAAGACTTCAATCAAATCACAGAGAATAGATTTTTCTCTAAGACCATTATTTAGTGCAAAAGGATGCGGCGCACATGATATTGCTCCCTGAGATCGTATAATATCAAGTATCTCTTCGAGGCTTTGTCCAGATTTTATTGTCCTTGTCAGTCCGTACGCCAAGATGTGGATTCCTTGATCGGTTGTTATTTCTTCTCCAGGATAAATCTGAATATGCCTAAACTTTTCATGATTTTCCTTATAGTGCAGCAAGTGTTCGTATCCATCAAGTGTATTGTGATTTGTAATAAAGAAAACATCAAGTCCAGTGGAGTACACTTGTTCTAATTGTTCTTGCACCGTTATTCCGCAATCATATGGAGTTTCTTTCTGTCCTAGATGAAAATTTGAAAATTCGTTGTGACAATGTAATTCTGCCCGTAAAGTATCCAATGTTTATCGCTTCCCCCAATCTGTGAATATAATCTTTGTTTTCAAAAATTTGTACTTACCTAAATAGATCTTCTGAGCGTGATCTAATAAGATCATTTATCGCATTTTTAGCATTAGTGAAGCCATAGTTTCTCACTATAGATATTGGCACGTGAAGTGATTTTCCCATGACAAGCTCAGTAGCAGAACATATCTCGTCTACAATAGCAATAGCAGTTACACGAAGAATTCTTCCAAAAGCATCTTTTAGTCCAGCATAATCCAATATAGCGGTAATTCCTGAAACTCCTATAGCGACATTTATCTGTCCTTGTCTAAATGGCCTCCCAAATGTATCAGATATGATAACTGCTGTATTTTTTCCTGTTTTTTCCTTTATTTGTTTACGTAATTTTTCAGCCGACAGATCAGCGTCATTTGGTAATAGAGTTACATATCCTTCTTCCAAATTACTTTCATCCACACCTGCATTTGCACAAACAAAACCATGGGTTGTCTCTGAAATTATTATACCATTTTTCATTCGAACTATACGTCTTGACTGATCAAGTATCAACTGTACAGTTCTAGGATCTTTTCGATACTCACTTGCAATGCCAGTTGCAAGAAGTGTAGGTTTAACGCTTGAGAGGTTTACAATCTTTCCTTCTTGTTTTGAAATAATTTTCTGCGTAAAAACTAGAATGTCCCCATCTTGTAAATGCGGCCTTGATTTTGATCCAAGCATCAAGTCTATTAGATCATCACCTGGTTTGATTTCATTTTCAATGTAAACAGGGATGATTTCCATTACCATTAGCAACCTATTGCCTAACTGCTTAAAATCATATTCTTTTTAAGCAACAGTTTGCACCTGTATCTTCAATCCATAATGCTTGTTGATGATACCGATTAACTTTGAAAGATCCTTCTCTTCTAGTGTAACAGTTGCCAAGTCTTTGACAATGTCTTGGGCTCTAAATGCCACACCTAATCCACATATATCAAATAATTTCACATCATTTGCGCCATCAACAACGACCACAATCTCTTCTTTCTTTTCTTTCCATTCCTTTATCTTCATCATAGCCGATTTGGCTTTATTAGAATCGACATGTATTATAACGTCATCAAGTTTTCCATTTACAAAAATTAGTTCGTTTGAAAATACATAGTCCAACCCCAGTTCTTCCTTTAATCTGTCAGTCATTATTGTAAATCCGCCAGATATTGCCATTATTTTCCAGCCTGCAGCTTTGAGTGCGTGACATGCTTCCCTAGCTCCGGTCATAATCTTAAGCGAACCAGCAACTTGAGTACAAGTTTCGTAGTTTATTCCCTTGAGAAGTTCTATTCTCTTTTTTAGTCCTTCCTCCCACTTTATTGCACCCTCAATTCCTTTTCTTGTGATTTCCCAGATCTCATCTTGTTTGTTAATTTTTTCTGCTAATATTGGAAGAAATTCTGCATCAAGCAATACACCTTCCACGTCAAAAATTGCTAACATCAGTTTCTGCTTTGTGGAATGATGGAGATTATATTAATCTTAAGCGATCTTGAGATTTCTCTACCACTAGCAATATATTCAAGATATCTAAGATGAAGATTATGAGCGAGCTTCCACACAAATATGAAGTTACAATCAAAGCCGCCACAACATCCAACAAGTTATCAGATGAAACAAAACAAGAACTAAAGGCATCTGGAATGATGGATGACAAAGGCAAGTTGAAACTAAAGGGAGTTAGTCCCAAGATGCTAAAGAAGATGAAAGAAGAATCTGTGGATTGTCCTGTTTTGAAAAAGGAAGTACCGTTTATCCAATGTTTTGTCTGCCCTAACTTTCAGAGTAGAATAACTGGAAAAGTCCTTTGCAAAGGCGACCCTTTGTAGAGGAACATAAGGCTCATTAGGACAAACTGCAAGATGATGTAAATTGAGCAAAGAGATTGGAATTACAGTCAAAAAGAACGAGGATTTTAGCGAATGGTATACACAAGTAGTAATAAAGGCACAGCTTGCAGACTATGCTCCAGTTAAAGGATTAATCGTACTTAGGCCATATGGTTATTCAATATGGGAATACCTCAGGTCATCGGTTGATCAAAAGCTAAAGGCAACTGGTCATGAAAACGGATTTCTTCCAGTACTTATTCCAGAGTCACTGTTAAGCAAGGAAGCAACACATTTTGCAGGTTTTACGCCCGAAGTCTTTTGGGTCACACATTCAGGAAATACTGAGATAGGGGACAGATTAGCACTTAGACCTACTTCTGAAACTCTTGCATATTCCATGTATTCAAAATGGATAAAGAGTTGGAGAGATTTGCCTATAAAGATTAATTTTTGGAATTCTGCGTTAAGAGCTGAGATCAAGGCAACAAAACCGTTTCTTAGGACATCGGAATTTCTTTGGCAGGAAGGACACACAGTACATTCTACAAGAGAAGAAGCTGAGGAGGAAGTTATGACAATACTTGACATATACAAAAGAACTGTGGAAGACGAGTTGGCAATTCCAGTCATACTTGGAAAAAAAACTGACAAGGAGAAGTTTGTAGGTGCAGTTTATACAACTACTATGGAGTCAATCATGCCAGACGGGAAGGCATTACAGATGGGAACCTCTCATTTTTTAGGCCAGAATTTTTCAAAGCCATTTGATGTAAAGTTTCTGGACAAGCAGAACATAGAAACTTTTGCTTGGCAAACTTCATGGGGAATTTCCTGGAGGCTCATTGGTGCACTGATAATGGTACATGGCGATGACAAAGGGCTAGTTTTACCACCGCGTGTGGCACCTATCCAAGTTGTCATAGTTCCCATTTATTCTTCTCAATCCGATAGAGATGAGATCTTGAAGAAAGCAAACGAACTCAAAGAAACTCTTGTAAAGAAAGATTTGAGGATTCACATGGATTCAAGAGAGGAGTTCACTCCGGGATACAAATTCCATGATTGGGAGATGAAGGGAGTACCACTTAGAATTGAAATCGGCCCTAAGGATCTACTAAAAAACAAAATGGTCATAGTACGACGTGACGACTTGAAGAAATCGGATCTTTCTTTTGAGAGTGCAGAAGACGGCATTGCCAAAACATTAGATGAAATTCAAAAAGGTCTCTTTGAGAAAGCAAAAAAGATGCTTGATAATGGCATAAAAAATGTGAATGATTTTGCTCAATTCAAAAAAGAGATCGAGGATGGAATGTTTCTTTATTCCTCATGGTGCGGGGACCAAAAATGCGAAGAGACCGTCAAAGAATCCACTGGTGCAGATATCCGAGTTATACCTTTTGATGAAAAGAGAACGAATGCACCATGCATAGTCTGTGGAAAACCAAGCAAGGTGGATGTCATGTTTGCAAAAGGATACTAGAAGACAAAATGAGACGAGTGGCGGTAACAATCAGAGATTATATTTAGCAATCATAAGTGAGACTTGACAAATGTCTGGCTCAAGCACATATCGTGATAGAATTTACATTATAAAAGACATAATTTTGATGCTTGTGCAATACGGGGAATTAAATCAAACAGCTTTGGTTAGCTTTTGTGGTTTAAATCTCAAAAAACACAAACCCATACTTGACGAGCTTGAATCAAATGAGTTGATAACAAGAATAGAAAAACAATTAGGAAAGAGAATCGTCACAATTTACAAGCCTGCTTCAAAGGGAATAGAATTTTGTAGAACTATCTTGGAACCATATGAAAACATATTCCCTCGTAAAAAAAAGGTACCAGAAGGGTACTGAAAATAATACCTAATCTTGTTCTAGTCCGTAATCAGATGCAATTCTCTTATCTATCTCGTCTTTTTGTCTTAGATATTCCTTGTATCTTTGATCCCAAGATTTCAGAGTTACATATTGTCGTATTCCTGTTGCTATCCATACGACTGAAACAGATATGATAACACCTAACAGGATTCCCAAGACTGTACCAAATTCATGTTCTCTTTCAAGAACGCTGTAAAAACGCGGGTGTGTTAAAAGAAAGATAGAGAGGCCTGTTGCAAGTGGTGCAAGTATTAATGCAGAGACAGAAACACTTAGGAGTACTCTTCTAATTTCAAATATTCTTTCAATGAAACTATCCATCAAGTTAAGAACATCTGTTCGAGAAAAAGGACGTTCTTTATCATCCATCAAAATCTATCATCCCCTCTTCACATGATGAATGTTTTTTTAAAAACATCTTCAATATCATTATGGATCCACCGTTATGGAGCCTTTCATTTCTGGATGCAAGTTCGAATAGTATGAGTATGTTCCTTCTTTATCAGCAAGAAATGTTACGGTTTGTGCTTGGAAATAATTCAGTTTGCTTGTATGTACGTTAAAGTTGTCGATGTTGAGGTCCATAGAAGCACCAGTATCCTTATCTTCATTTATGAAATGGAGTGCAACTAACGTGCCCCTAGGTATATGAATTGCAGCATCTGCAACTCCACCAGATACTGCCTTTCTTGCTTGACGCGTGGACTCTTGTTCATATACGTATCCCTGAGTCGGATCGTGAACTCCCACAATGTAGATATGACTTGGAGTTGCAAATACTGGATATTTTTCATTAACTGGTGTTGAAGTGTTAAGGAGATAGTAAATTCCTCCACCTGCAGCTACTACTATAATCGCTATAAAGATAATAGTCCCGCGAGAAATCGATAGAGTTTTTGCCTTGTTTTTTTGTTTCTTTCTCACAGGGGTTAACTGTTTAGTGCGTATATTTATGTTAAGATTAACAAAGCTTCGTAAAGAATATTATTCTGGTTTGTCCTATTTTTCAAACAGCATATTATGAAAAAGTTAGAGATCATACTAGTTGGGATAATTGTTGCTCTTTTGGCTACGGTTATTATACAATATACTAATGGTGGTCATTTTTCAGGAGATTTGTCTCAGGCAACTGTACAAGGACCACCAGGTCCGCCTGGACCACCTGGCCCTCAAGGTTTACCTGGCCCTCAAGGTCCGCCTGGATCTACAGGAGCAGCTGGCAGTACAGGAATTTTTTCACAGGATTCAACTCTGACAGACCTGTTTAAGAAAACACAGGATTCAGTAGTTCAGATAACTAGCAAAGTCTCTACAATTGACAACACTATAATCATAAACGGACAGCCACTCTCGAGCCAATCAACAAGACTGGGATCGGGTTTTGTTTATGATAAAGAAGGACGCATAATAACAAACAATCACGTAGTAGAGGGCTCAAGTACAGTAAATGTCACATTCATTGATGGAAATACATACACTGCAAAGGTAGTGGGAACTGATCCAGATAATGATATTGCAGTAATACAAATTATAGATAATTTTTCAGATGAAAACTTGATTCCTGTTACTATAGGAAACTCATCAGAACTTCAGGCAGGTCAACAAGTAATTGCAATAGGTAATCCGTTTGGTCTCAGTGACACCATGACTACTGGTATAATTAGTGCAGTAGGACGTTTGTTACCTAACGATAATGCAGGTTACTCAATACCTGATATAATACAAGTTGATGCAGCTATCAATCCCGGAAATTCGGGAGGCCCTCTGCTAAACTTGCAGAATGAAGTAGTTGGAATGAATACAGCAATTAAAACAAACACTGGAGATTTTTCCGGGATAGGATTTGCTATTCCTTCTGATACTATCAAAAGAATAGTTCCCGCCTTGATTAAAAATGGAGTGTATCAACATCCATATCTTGGAATAGCAGGCAGAACAATGGATCCAGACGTTTCACTAGCTAACGGGTTATCACGAAACTTCAAAGGTGTAATAGTTGAGAAAGTTGTCGAAGGAGGCCCAGCTGAAAAAGCTGGAGTGATAGCGGCAACTCTTGATAATAACAGCATTCCTCATGGAGGAGATATCATAACTGCAATAGATGGTCATCCAATAAAGACGATTGATGATGTAATTGCATATTTGGATGATGAAAAATCTGTAGGTGACAAGGTAACCATAACAGTCAATAGGCTAGGAAAGTCGCTTGACCTTATTGCTACTTTGGAAGTCAGGCCGACACCGTCATCTCAATAATTCATAAAATAGCTTTTTGGTACACTAAAATTCCACAAATAATCTACTGCTTTTTTAATTCCAATTCTTGGTTTTGATACAATTATGTAACTTTTTACATTCACGCCATCAACAACATACAGTCTTGAGGTTTTTGTTAGATCCTCACCATATTGTTTTTTCGTTATTTTAAGAGACTTGGTTAGCTTCGCAGGCCCATTTGTAAGATTTTCCACAATGTTTGTTTTGCGTTGTTTTATCATAAACTCAAGTCCGTTCTTTGGAATAAGAGATCTTATCAATACTGCCCCTGCGTCATGTTTCTCATCTTTTGCAACAGCATTTACACAATAATGCATCCCATATGTAAAATACACATAGGCTCTTCCTACCTCACCAAACATTGCTTTGTTTCTTTCCGTTATGCCTCCAAATGAATGGCTGGCAGGATCATCTTTGTATCGATAAGCTTCAGTTTCAGAAATGATTCCTGAAATTGTCATACCATTAATCTTTCTAACTAGTACTTTACCAAGAAGATTCTTGGCCACATCAACGGTATCTTGATTATAAAATGAGCGCGGGATTATTTTCATTCGTTAATTTCTATTGCAATTCCCTTTTTTATCTTGTCAAGAACATCAAATAGCATCTTCAAGTCGTCTTTTAGGACTTGGCGTAATTCTTGATTATATATCACAGCTGCTGGATGTATCGTAACAAAATATAGTTGGCCATCTCTTTGGATTATTTTCCCCCTGTTCTTGGTTATTGCATTTCCGTTTAATAATGACCCAAAAGCAGTATTTCCCAGTATACAAATAATTTTTGGTCTAATGATATCAAGTTCTTTTTGTAAATAGTTCCTACATGAATCTAGCTCTTGTGTATTTGGTCTTCGGTTATTGGGTGGCCTACATTTCACAACATTTGTAATGTAAACATCCTCACGCGTAAATCCTGCATATGCTAATGCTTCTGAAAGTATCTTGCCTGCAGTACCTACAAATGGTACACCTTGAAGATCTTCATTTCTACCTGGAGCTTCGCCAATGAAGATTACCTCAGTTTTTGCACTTCCATGACCTGGCACCGCATTTATTCTTGATTTTGACAGTTCACATTTAATACATGAAATGACAGTTTTTCTTAGAGCATCAAGATCACTTGACATTTTAGATTCCTATACACTCTTTACAGTAGCCACTCCACGAATGTGAGGACCACCATTTCCCATTCTCATTATCTGCATTGGATCTCCCTTGCCACAATTTGTTATAGGTCTTATAGTGAAATCGTTTCCTCTTGCATCAATTGAATTAAAAAATTCGGGAGCATTTCCCATAACAATAACATCTCTTAGTAATTCTGTACGTTCACCATTCTCAATTTTTTGGGCATACTGGCACGAGATGCTCCAATTATATCTCATCATATCTATAGATGGCACCTTCATGCCACAAATTACATATCCAGATTTTACATCATGTATCATCTCATCTGGATCCCAATTTCCTGGGCTAATGCAAGTACATGCCATCCTGATCAATGGCATAAATGAATATCCGGTTGATCTCATTGCAGAATTAGGCTCGGTATCAAAGATACAGGCAGTTTCTCTACTCTGCATGTGCCCAACAAGTACACCATCTGTTATTAGCGATTTTCTAGATGAAATTACGCCTTCATCATCATACTTGTACCACCCCAAGCTAGATGGAATCATAGGATCATCAATTACATTAAGTTCAGCTGACCCGATTTTTGTTCCAAGTTTACCAGACCACCATGCGCCTCCAGCCCATGCCATTTCTTTTCCGAGTACTCTATCAGCTTCAGAAGGATGGCCTAAAATTTCATGGGTCAATAATGCAACAAAATCAGGATCCATCACAACAGTGGTTTTTTCTTCTTTTGCAGGCTTTGCATCTATTAGTTTGTCAGCATTTTCAGATATGTCACCTGCTACGCTCAAAACATTATTTTTTTTTGTAATCATTTCCATTCCACCACGACCGCCCTCAGTTGTACTTACAGTTTCTGAGAGGCCAGATTCATATGCCGTGGCAGATAGATGAGCTATAATATCATCATGATTTTGAACTATTTTTGCTCCATCACTGTTTACAAAATATTTGCAAGATTCATCATGATGCATGTGAATAGATGACTTGATTATTCTTTTTCTTTTTCGGATTGTTGTATCACATTCAATTGCTAATTTTGTCATCTCTTCTATAGTAGGCTTTTCAATCACACTACAATCTGTGGTATCCACATAAGTACGAGTTTCTGCTAACTTTACTTTTTGTTTCTTTGTTTGAGCATAATAAAATGCATTTTTTATTGCACCGGATATTCCTTCTTTTAGCTTATCCATTGATCTTGGATTAGACATGGAGTAGAATCCCCATGCACCGTCTGCAAGTACACGTATTCCTAATCCATTCTCAAATTTAGATGAAAAATGCTCAATCTGGCCGTTTTCAAGCAGAAAGCCATTACTTTTAACAATCTCTGCCCTAACATCACAATATTTTACCCCATTTTGGAGTGCAATTTGAACTGCTTTATCTGCAAAATCTTGTAACAACGATTGAAGAATATATTGCAACTATTTTATCTTATACCGGAGTTTTTGAGGATTCTTCTCTTGGTATTGTCAGTGAGAATACAGAGCCCTTGTTTACTTCGCTTTGTACCCAGATTCTCCCACCGTGGGCTTCCACAATTCCTTTGCATATTGAAAGACCCAACCCACTTCCACCAGATTCCCTAGTAGAAGAAGTATCCACTTGATAGAATTTCTTGAAAACTTTATCAATTGCATCTGCTGGGATTCCCCTTCCATTATCTTTTACTGACACTGTGATTTCTTTCGAATTTTCTTCAACCAATACTTCAACTTTTCCAGTTGTAGGCGAGGTTGCCTTTAAGCTGTTTTTAATTAGGTTTGTGAGAACCTGTATTATTCTTTCATCATCATAATTAGCATACATATCTCTGTTCAGATTATGTGTTAATTGTATTTTATCTGCAAGTGCTTGTGGTTTCATGACAACTATCGTATTTTCAATTGTTTCTTTTATATTATGATTTGATTTTTTGATCCTAAGTTGGCCTAACTCTAACTTTTGTGCATCAAGTAGATCAGATATTAATTGTAAAAGAGATACGGCACTTGATCGAATTACTTCCAACCTATCTTTCTGATTTTTACTTAGTGGCCCTAGATGTTCACCTAACAATATGTCAGAATATCCTTGTATTGGAACTAGTGGGGTTTTCAATTCGTGTGTTATCATGGCAAGAAACTCATCTTTTGCGACCTCAATCTTCCTAGCTTCTTCTTCTTTCTTTAGAATTGCGCTGGACATTGAATTGAATGCCCCAGCAAGCTCACCTATTTCATCATTAGAAGTATAATCAATTTTTTCATCATAGAAGCCTTCTCTCACTCTTGCAATGGCATTTGTAAGTATGTGTAGAGGACTAAGTGATTTTCTGATTGAGAACATTACAGTTACAAACGCTGCGATATCTACAATCAGTAAACCTTGAACTATTATGACATTATGGTTCAATTCCGAATCAACAAGTTGGTTCCATTTGTCTACAAACTGTGAAGTATTATCAAGCAATACTCCTCGTTGAGTATCAAGATGCGAGAGTGCAGAACCGAATTCTTTTGAAATTAACGTGTTATTTTCAATAAACAATAGTTTAGCTTGTTCTGCTTGCCATAGCGGATCAAGGTCTCTCAAGGAACTAGAATTTTCTCTTGGGATAGGCTGTAAGTTTTCTTGGGTTATGCCGTATTTTGCGTAATCAGGGCTGTCCAAAGGAATTCCTTCTAGATTCTTTAGATCTCCGTCAAATGTTACTGTGTCTTTTTCTATAGCTTGGGTAGCATTACCTCCTTCACCAATTGAAACCAATAATGTCTTTTGTCCTATGTCTTGTGCAATAGATACCATTTCTGTTGCAATCATCTTGTGTTTATTGTAATTCCTGTCTAATGGAGTTAGATCATTTACAACCCCATTTGTTAATGAAGTCAGATCTCCATTTTTACCCAGAACGTATGTTAATGCCTCTTCAACTTTTGGATCAAAGACGGATTCTTGGCGAATTTTTTCGGCAGATTGTTTATAGTCTTGCCAAGAACTTCCGATTTGACTATAGACTGGTTGCAATTCAGATGGTGCAGGAACTATTGTGACACCTTGGGATTGTCCTCCAGATCCTAGAATTGCATAAGTTTGATCAAAATTACTAATTTCATCCGCCAATGTTTGTCTATCAAACTCGTTGCCACTTGCAATAGAATTAGCAGTACCTGCTATCCTTTCAACTATAACCTTCAGATTACTTGCAGCACTAATTGAATGAAGTACATCCAAGTTCTCCTGAGAGATTGAGAGAAGCAAGAACAGGTTAACGGCGGAAATTCCAATTATTACTCCAAGTAACAGATAGGTTTTCTGAGTAATCTTCAATTTGATAAGAAAACAATAGGCAAGCCTATAAAAGCTTGTATGAAGAAGATCTGGTAACTAGTTAAAATGTCCGACAAGTTTCTTGATGCTGCTAGACAAGAGATACAGTTAGAATTGGATGAATTAGAACGAATTGTCTTGCAGTGCAGTAATGATGAAGACATATTAGAGAATTCTAAAAACATAGAACGACACCTTCACAAGATCAAGGGACTGGCACCCATGATGGGGCAAGAGAAAGTTGGCGAATTAGCTAAAACAAGCGATTCCATATTAAATTACATGATAAACAAGGGTTTGTTACCTGGATCTCATCCCGTCATAACTAAAACAATTAACGACATGAAACAGATTTTTAATGGTTCAGATATTTACGATGTATCTGATTTTAAGAAACAAATTCGCAACAAATTTCCTCATATACCAGACCCGTAGAATGCCTTTTGAACTTAAATACTAAACATGGTGATATGTAAGAATTGGCCAGAATAATGATAGCTGATGATTCCGATGCCATAAGAATGGTGTTAAAGGACATTTTGGTCATAGGTAAGCATGAATTAGTTGCCGAGGCATCAAATGGCATGGATGCATTTGAGCAATTTAAAAAAACAAATCCAGATGTTGTACTTTTAGATGTCGCCATGCCAAAAAAGGATGGCCTTAGTGTATTGAGGGATATAATCGCATACAAATCTGTTGCAAAAGTGATTATGATTACTGCAAGTGACAATCAGGTCACAATGAAAGAATGTATCAGTGTTGGTGCAGTAGCATATATTCTAAAGCCATTCAATTTTGAAGATGTATTACGTAAAATATCAGAATATGTATCGTGATAAAATACAGGTATGATTAAAATGGTGCGAAATAACCTGACTAGATAATGGAAAAGATAGTTGTAGATACAAGTATCATAATAGATGGAGAAATAACAAAACTAATTGAATCTGGAAACCTTAAAGATTGTGAAATAATCATTCCTGTTGCAGTTTTAGATGAGCTTCAATCGCAAGCTTCACAAAGCAAGG
The DNA here is from genome assembly GCA_028867755.1 of Nitrososphaerota archaeon. Classification (GTDB taxonomy): domain Archaea; phylum Thermoproteota; class Nitrososphaeria; order Nitrososphaerales; family Nitrosopumilaceae; genus Nitrosotalea. The sequence goes on along the minus strand of JAGWFT010000001.1, from coordinate 816,121 downwards.
ATTATGGGTTTATTGGCTTGGAAGAAATAAAGAAGATTCGTGAGTTAGTACAAAAAAACAATATTGCATTACGATTTGAGGGGGAACGCCCAAGCATGGATGATATCAAATTAGCAAGACATGGGAGAATTGATGCCATAATAAAAGACATTGCAAAAAAGAACAATGCCACATTTTATACAGCAGATTACGTACAAGCCTTAGTTGCACAAGCAGAGGGAGTGAAGACCAGTTATTCAAAACCACAGGTCAAGGTAGATGGACTTGAATTTGAAAAATACTTTGATGCTCAGACAATGAGTATACATCTCAAGGAAGGAGCAAAACCTGTTGCCAAACGTGGAAAACCAGGCGTGTTCTCCCTAGTAGAGCTAGATGATAAAATACTTGGAAAGGAATACTTGGAAGAAATTACCACAGAGATCTTAGAAGCTTCCAGAGTTAATAGGACAGGGGTTATTGAGATTTCAAAACCAGGTGCTTTGGTAGTTCAGTTTCGGGACTTTAGAGTTGTAATAACGCATCTTCCATTTTCTAACAGTTATGAAATTACAATAACGCACCCGCTTGTCAAGCTATCACTTGAACAATACAACATATCTGAGAAACTGATGCAGAGATTAACTGATAGTGCAGAAGGAATACTTGTTGCTGGAGCACCTGGTTCTGGCAAGAGCACACTAGCGTCAAGTATTGCAGATTTTTATTCTAAGAAAGGCAAGATTGTAAAGACATTTGAGTCGCCAAGAGATCTTCAGGTTGACGAAAAAATTACGCAATATACACATCTTGACGGAAGTTTTGAAAACGCTGCAGACATATTGCTGTTGGTGCGACCAGACTACACAATATTTGATGAGGTGAGAAGATATCATGATTTTCGAGTCTTTTCTGATTTGAGACTTGCTGGGGTTGGCATGGTTGGAGTTGTACATGCAAATGCGCCTCTTGATGCAATCCAACGCTTCATAGGAAAAGTGGAGTTGGGCATGATCCCCCATATTTTAGATACAGTTGTTTATGTGAAAGCTGGTCAGATCTCAAAAGTATATGAGTTAGAATTCAAGGTTAAAGTTCCTACTGGGATGACAGAGCAAGATTTAGCAAGACCGGTTATAGAGGTAAGAAATTTTGAAAACCATACACTTGAATATGAGATTTACACGTATGGAGAGGAAAACATTGTCATACCAATATCAAAGGAAGCAAAAAGTGGAGGAATAGAAAGACTCGCAGAATCAAAAATAAAAGATGTAATTAAGAGATTTGATTCCAATGCAGAAATCGAGATTCTTTCCAATAATAGTATAAGAGTTAAAGTTGACAAAGATTCTATACCATCACTTATTGGTCGAGGAGGTTCCACCATCAATGAGCTTGAAAAAAATCTTGGCATACACATAGATGTAGAACCAAAAACAGAATCAGATGGAAGAAACGAATGGTTTGAAATGTCAGAATCTGGCAACAATTTGATATTAGAAGTAGATGAAGACAAATCTGGCATGAATGCAGATGTTTATGTCAGAGACAAACACCTGTTATCTACAAGGGTAGGAAAAAGAGGTAGGATCATCATAGCTAAAAGATCTACTTTGGGAAAGAGGATGATTAATGCAGTAATGTCAAAAGATGACATTAAAGTAATGGTGCGTGACTAGCTATTGAAAATTTTCTAAAACTTGCGGATTTTCTTTTAGAAATGTAATGAATTTCCTAAGCTGTCTGATAGTTTGTTGGTTTAAATGATGTTCAATTCCTTCGGCGTCTTGATTTGCTATTTCATGATTTATTCCAAGCAGCTTGAAAAATTCAAGTAAAATACCATGTTTCTGCCTTATCGTATCTGCCACTGCATTGCCTTTTGTAGTGAGGTTTATTCCCTTGTACTTTTCATATTCCAAGTAGCCGTTCTCATCTAGTCTTTGTAGCATTTTTGTAACAGAAGGGGCACTAACGTTTAGATATCTTGAAATGTCAATAGTATTTGCATATCCTTTTAGCTCTACAAGTTCTGATATTACTTCTAGATAGTCCTCCATCCTTGAATAATCTCCCTTGGCTGATTTATTGGCCTCTTTGATAGATTCTAGCCGTTCACCACGTTTTTCTTTCATGTTATAAACCAATGGTTATACTCAAAGCGATATAACCTAATCCTTTGATCAGAAATCTTTACCTTATTGTGATTGATCTTTTGCATGGAATCTTAACTAGAAATCTCAAAACTTGAGACACGTATGAATGAGGGAATTAGGAAGAATATTCATAAAATTAAAAAAATGAGAGAGTCCATCAAAAGACGGGCTGAGGTGTACTCCAGTCTTGGAACCCTTGACGACTGCGGAACAGCGCGTGCGCTAGGTTCGCTTCAACGTGCGCCTGCACCCGGCAAGAAGATACAAAAGATAGGCTTTATCCTGCTGTTTTCACCAGAACCTTTTACCACCTTCATAGGTGTGCCCATGATCATAGCTGGTAAGTATTTGGACAGAGTATACAACGGATCTACAATTTCAGACATTGGACATGAGACAAAAAACTTTGCAAGCGGAATTTCAGACTTTAAAGATAAGATAAGATAGACCGCAATATGACGATTTTTTGATTTTGTCTAACCATGTAGAAATCGTCAATTTTTCAGAATCGTAGATTAGATTCCACAGGCAGATAAGATGATACAGTATCACGTTATCATGAGGTCATAGACACACATCAGGATGATTCGCACCATGTTGCCATAAAACGATTGTTGGTTAATTTTTACAGTATTTGTTTTTATGAAACTCGGGCTAATTTTTGGTTGTGATGTTGCCTTTATTTCATTGTAATTACTGCAGTCGGAGGAACGTTTGGATGAATGACTGTTATTTGAACTTGGTCTGCGCCTCTTCCATATCCGTTGCTTACACCAAGTTCAAAGACAAGTGTGTCCGTGCTGCCAACTGGGACATCCGGTGCAACAAATTGTGGGGTGGCCGAATTTGTGTTAAGTAGAGTTACCTGGACTCCTGAAACTTGTCTCCAAGAATATGACAGATAACCGTATCCAGTACTCTTAGAGCCGTCTAATGTTACTTGATCATTTCCATTTACAGTTCTATCTGGACCAGCATTAGCAATCGGTGGCAAGGAATATCCTAGTTGAGTATAAACAAAGCTGTCACAAGATCCAATCACAGTCTTACCAGCAGAGACGGTCAACAGAAATCCAATTTCAGAAGAATCAGGGCCATTAGGAATTGTTACTGATGGGTTTAATGTACCTGCTGATGATATTTGAGATGGTAAACCAGAGATCTGTTTCCACGAATAGGTCAGTGGAGTATTAGATGGATTGCTTACAGTTGCTGGCAAAGTGACTTGAGATCCTTGCGCTCCTCCAATGACAGGTCCACATTGAATTGAAGGCTGGTTGTAATAGTTATTACTCATGACTATAACGGTTTCTGAATCAGAACCCTGTCCGCCATGGCCGTCATATGCTGTGAGTGTAAACTGCAAAGTCGTAGACGGTTGCGAGCCAACAGATGGTGCAGTAAATGTAGCAACAGGTTGATCTGCTGCTGATAATGTTACAGCACTTCCTGAAATTTGCTTCCATTGGTATGTCAGTGCATCATTGTCAGGATCTGTTGCAGTACCCGTTAAACTTACTTGAGAAGATTCAGTCACTATGAGCTCATGTTGAGTTACAACGGTAGGAGGGTGATTAGTGTGTACAACTTGAAGATTAAATGCGGTACTACTTGTCGCACCGTGGTTATCTGTAACCGTCAAGGCAAACCTCAGATATTTAGTATCGCCAGCTGAAACTGATGGTGTTGTAAATGTTATGGTTTGCCCCCCGTTTAGAAAACTGACAGGGTCGCCAAACATCTGTTGCCAATAATATTTTACAAGAGTATTTCCTGCAACAGGGGTAAAGGAATTAACACCTGAAAGTGTTACTTGGGTTTGTTCGTTCACTACAGCTGGACTACTGATACCTCCTGTTTGAGCAAACGCCATATTATGAGATGAGATAAGTGGAACAAATAATGCTGCTGCGGCGAACATTACAACACATGCAGTAAAAATTCTATGTTTATTAATAATGCAAGATCTCTCCGACATGTGTGTTTATGAGTGAGTTATTGGGGGGTTATAAGCTTTTCATATAAATTAAAATTATTACAAACCAAATCTTTGTAATGGTTGCTCAGTGAAATTCAAAAAAGATCATGATAAAAAATCTGAAGGATTGTAGTAGATCACCATATTCTTGGACTTGAATAACAAGTTATGTAATAAGCTAAATCTATTGTACAGTGATTTTAGCTGTTGGTGCACTGTTTGGATTTTCTACCGTTATAGTAACTGTATCGCTGTTACTGCCACCGTCATTACTTACTGTAAGTTGGAATGTCAAAGTCTTGGTCTGACCTATAGCAACATCAGGCGCAACAAAGTTTGGTTGTGCTGTTTTATCCGCTATCAAGTGTACTGGATCACCGCTAGTCTGTGTCCACACGTATTGTAAGTTGTCTCCTGTACTAGCTGTTCCATCCAATGTTACTGATTCATTGTGTTCTACAGTCTCGGCTGGACCGGCATTTGCAACTGGCGGAGTACTGGTTTGCTGTGGTGGTTGTGCAATGTTGACATTTAACCAACATTCTGGAAGATAGGTAACACCGTCATTGACAAACAAGACAAACTGTAATTGACCTGCAAGGTATTCTGGAGTAGCTCTAGTCGTCACAGGCTGCGGCACAGTAAACGATGGATTTGAGGAATCAGATGTAAAGACTACATTGGTGCCTCTGATTTGAGAAAAGTAGTATGACGGCAATGGTCCGTTGCTTGGATTGCTAATAATCGGCGACAATGTTACTTGGTCACCTGCATGTGCAGTAATATCTGCACATGATAATGTTGCAAGCTGTGTCGGGTTACTTAGGACTGTAACTTGGATCTGCCCTATAGCTTTCCCGCCGTATGGATCTGTTGCCTGGAGTAGGAATAAGAGTTTATCACTTGATTTCGGGTCTATCATTGGTGCTGTAAATGACAAAGTAGGACTATTGGTAGCGGATAATGGGATAGTAGTACCAGAGAATTGTCCCCAAGAGTATGTCAATTTGTCATTATCTGGATCTGTTGCACTTCCAGATATTGTTACAGGAGATCCTTCCATAACTGTGATATCTTTGTCCATCACTAAGATTGGATTATGATTAACGTGTTGTACTAGAACAACCAAGGTGGTGTGATCATATGCACCGTGACCGTCATCTACTGTGAGTTGAAAAGTCAGTGACTGTATTTGACCGGCTGGAACAGCTGGTGTCGTAAATGTTATGGTAGGATTGGTTGCACTATCCAGTTTTACAGCTGGACCATCGGTTTGTTGCCATGCATAAGTCAGTGCGTCTCCATCCGGATCCGCAGAGGTCAAACCTGAAAGGGTTACTGAGGTTTGTTCATTAACATGAATGATTTGGGTTAAAGCATTAGCATGTATAAGAAGACTTGGCGTGATCATGACAAAAGCCACCGTTAATACTAAGATCGCAAAAGTTCTATCCAGATTCAATACGATGCAACTACCTATCTAGGATGATTAAAACTTTTCTATCTAAGGTTCTGTCGGGTTATCGAGGGATGAAAAATTCTAGTGGGGGGAATAGGTATATTTTCTGATAACATAATTTCTACCACAGTTCCTATACCTAAGAAAAAGTTCAATACAGAACTTCTTGTGGTAACAAGTTTGCAGAAAAAACCTCTATTGTTAAATTTTTTTACAGAACCGAAGATCAAACAAGATGGAAAGATTAAACGGTAAAATTAGAGACCGTGAAAAAGTATTCAGAGGTTCAAAGAAAAAAGATACCCCAATCTTAGGGAATGAAAGCATATTTACAACTTCACAAAAAAGCACGGTGCCTTAGTCTCCCGTGAAACATCCATATGGATCTTTCGATTATTTGCAATCTATTTTTGACACATTGTGAGAATGATGCAGCATCTACTTTTAGCAGCTGTTGATCATAAACACAGTCAGGTGAGAAATAAATCAAATTAGCAGATTTATCATGTTTTTCCATACAACAGGGGTTTCCATTAGTTTTTAATTAGTTGTAGTCAATATGCTCTTGTGGCAACAAGAGGCCAGGTATTAATTCCAATAGCCATCACAGCAGTAATAATTGGCATCGTTGGAGTATTAACAATTCCTGCAGATTCCAAACTTGCTGAGGTCAAGTTTCCAAAAGGTACTGTGAAGATAGATAACGTAACACTAGATGTCCAGATAGCAGAAACTGATGCACAGAGAACTAGAGGACTGATGTTTCAAGATCAATTACCGTACGACCAAGGAATGATTTTTGTCATGGATAATGCTCAAGTCATACCCATATGGATGTTAAATATGCAGTTTCCTCTAGATGTAATTTGGTTTGACAGCGATGGAAATGTGGTACACATTGCAAAATATGTACAACCATGCCAATCAGCACTTGAAACTGCAACATGCACAGTTGATAATGGGGGAGGCAAACCGGCAAAATATGTGTTAGAGGTGGCTGCAGGTTTTGTTAGTAAATTTAACATAACAGCAAATTCCAAACTACAGATAATCTCAATTTAATTTGATTTCTTCGAAATAGTTTTTTGCAATTCATTTAAAGCAATACGAATCTCATCTACCGCAGCTTCGTCTTCTAGTGTACTTACATCTCCAGTACTTTCACCTTTTGCTACAGCTTTTAGTAGTCTTCTCATTATCTTCCCGCTTCTTGTCTTTGGTAATTTTGAAACAATATACAGTTGATCAGGAGTTGCAATAGGCCCAACTACATCTCTTATGTGTTGAATAAGTTCGCTTTCCAATTGTTTACTTGAACTGATTCCTTCTTTTAGTACTATGAATACTATTATTGATTCTCCTTTTACTTCGTGTGGAATTCCGCACACAGCAGCTTCTGCCACTGATTTGTGGGATACAAATCCGCTCTCGATCTCTGCAGTTCCAAGCCTGTGGCCTGCCACCTTTAGAACATCGTCTGATCTTCCCAGCATCCAAAAGTAACCATCTTTATCTTTGATTGCATAGTCTCCTGAATAGTACATTGTCTTGTATTTTGACCAGTAAGCAACTTTGTATTTTTCATCATCTTGCCACAGTGAAAGAAGCATTCCAGGCCATGGATCTTTGACTACAAGATAGCCTTTTGTTTCAGTTGGGAGATCATGTCCATTTTCATCAACTATTGCAACATTGATTCCAGGCAATGGGAGTGTTGCAGAGCCTGGTTTAAGAGATATTGTTTCCAATCCCGGTACTGGAGAGATCATGATTCCTCCAGTTTCTGTTTGCCACCAAGTATCTATTATTGGGCACTTTTCTTTTCCAATTATTTTGAAATACCATTTCCATACCTCTGGATTTATTGGTTCACCTACAGTGCCAAGCAATCTTAGGCTAGATAGATCTTTTGAGTTTGGTAGCGTATCGCCATATTTCATAAACATGCGCAGTGCGGTAGGAGTGGTGTAAAGAATTGTGACTTTGTATCTTTCTATTATTTCCCATATTCTCTTAGGAGTTGGAAAAACTAGCGCTCCTTCATACATAACCTGAGTCGCTCCATGCATTAAAGGTCCATATACGATATAGCTATGGCCTGTAACCCATCCAATATCAGCAGTACAAAAATAGATATCAGATTTTTGAATATCAAAAACCCATTTGAATGTGTTGTAAAGATGTACCAAATATCCGCCAGTTCCATGGAGAACCCCTTTGGGTTTACCTGTAGTTCCTGATGTGTACAAGATGTAAAGCGGATGAGCGCTATCAAGTTTTTCTGGCTCGCAATATTCTGATGCACTATGTATCAGATCACTCCATTTCTTATCTTTTTCTCCCATTGTTATCGGAATCTTGGCATGCTCATACACCAGTACATTTTCTACAAAATCTAGACCAGAGATTGCTTCATCTACAATCTGCTTTAATTTTACTATGGTGCCTCTTCTAAAACCGCCATCTGATGTAATTATGACCTTTGATTTTGAATCATAGACTCTGTCTCGTATAGACTGCGAACTAAATCCAGAGAAGATGACAGTATGAATAGCACCTATTCTTGCACAGGCAAGTAACGAAACAATCAATTCTGGAATCATTGGCAGATACACAGTGACTCGGTCTCCTTTTTTTACTCCAAGAGATTTGAGGACATTTGCAACTTTACATACGTAATTTAATAACTCACCATATGTGAGAGATCGTTTTTCACCATTCTCACCTTCCCAGAGGATGGCGGATTTTTCAGGTGTTGTTTGAGATACTACGTCAAGTGCGTTGTAAGAAGCATTGATCTTTCCATTTACAAACCATTTTGCAAAAGGTGGTGTCCACTCTAGTGTTTTGTGCCATTTTTCAAACCAATGCAGTTTACCTGCTTCTTCTTCCCAGAATTTTACATAGTCCTGTTCGGCTCTTTTTCTTGTTAGAATATCATTATTTCCAAGACCTAGTCGATATGTTTCATCCAACGAATATGTTTTGCATCTGTCTTAAAAAAAAGATTCGTTCAAAGGAGGTAGGAGCGAATCTTCCCATCCCATCAGACAGTTTTAAGAAGATGATATCCTCTTAAGCCAGTCTGAGTCTTGAGGTTCTTCCTCACCATCTGCTCCAATAGCAACTGGTTTTGGGGTTGATGTTTGGGGATTCGTATTATCAACTACCACGCCAGTAGGTATTGGTGTCTTTGGTTGAGAAGAGGGAGTAGTTTCCGCCTTACCAAGGTAGGAAACGGCAGCTGAATGAACGTCCTGTTTTGGACTTTCGGTTCGCTCCATATTATCAACTGAAAGATCGTTGATGCGACGTTGAATGTTAACTATCTCTGCTTTTTCATGTTCAATGTGTTCTATGATTTCGACTGTATGAGCTTTGACTGATTCATACTTGGCATCAGATATCTCATTGCTTTTATTTTGCAATTTGGCATCAAATCTCAGCATTCTGATTGACTTTAACTGATTGTCAAGATCTAGCAATCTATGCTCTAGTTTTTCTTTGATTTGTTTTTCAGTCTCATCCAGAGTTAGTAACTTCATTTTGTATTTCTCATGGATCAATTCAGCATCCTCCTTCATGTCGTCATTCTCAGATACGATATCTATCAGCGCGCGAATTCGGCGCAATGTAAGACCCTTTTCTCGCAACAATCTCTGGGCATCTAATCTCCATCTAGGAATGAAAATCACGAACTGTCCCTGAACGACCAGTTGCTCAAATGGAACTTGCTTTAGCCCTTCGGAGCCACAATCGACGCCTACGGTTTGTACACTTCCGTCTATATCGGTTATAGTTCCTATGACCTTACCAATGTAAGTGCCATACATGTCCTTAACTTGCTTGCCGATAAACTCGACATCTTCTTTGCTCATTGGACACCTGTTCATATTTTTTATATAACCAGCAAAGTGTTAACAAGGTTTCAAATTTTTGTAAGATCATTTTAGCTAGTTTTCTTAGCTTTTATGAGAGAATTAGTAATTTTAAAATCACTTGCATTGTAATGGTCCAATAATGATTACAAAGGAAGAACTAGACGAGGTCTTACATTTTGTTGCAAAAAGATGGATAGATATGAGCAGGGAATCAAATCACAAAGCCTTCGAAAACATGCCAACTGACTTTTGGATGAATTCCATGGGCGGCACTGCAGGAGAAGGAAAATGGATAACAACTTTGATGTATACAGAAGATGCATCGGAAGCAGAGTCGTTTAAGGAAGTACTGCTAAGATGGCAAGCAAAGCACAATGCAATGAAATCTGGATCTACTGACTTGATTCAAATTGGAAAAAAGACCTGGCGATAAGATAGTAGATTATTTATAATTGAATTACTTTCGAATCGTGTTGTCAGAATTTTCCGAATCTGAAAAAGAGATCTTGCTGAAGCACTTTTCTAACGTAGATGATTCTGTTTTTGCAGTAGTAACACCACGACAAGTAGATCGTGGTGCCCTGATGTCAAGATATAGTAGAACTGACAAGAGCATGCGAAAAATATTTCTTGATGAATTTCTACAAAATGAAAACCGTGGTGAAGAATTTTATAACAAAGTCTTGTTAGAATACGGAGACGACTCTGTTGCAGAGCTTGGAGAGGCTCAAATTGCAATAGAAGGTCTTTCCAATATTGCAGTAAAAAAAATAGAAGATCGCAGAATAGGCTTGTCATATCTTGAAAAATCCTCGCGTTATGTAGCGTGGGATAAAAAAATCAATGGGGAATACAAATTCTTCAAAGACTCTGACATAATGAGTTCAAAGTATGCGGATCAATACCTAGAATCGTGTAATTTGGACTTTGATGTATATTCTAGAAATATACAGCCAATGATAGCATACATCCAGGAAAAAGAACCAATTGGAGATCAGAAATTCAAAAATTCTTCAGGAGAGGAGGTTTTATTCTCACAGCTTAAAAATGAAGAAGATGTCAAATCAGCTACACGTATTTACAATGCCACAGTAAAGGCTAAAGCATTAGATATTCTGCGAGGCATACTTCCTGCCTCAACTCTCACAAATGTTGGAATCACTGGCAATGGGCGAGCGTTTGAGTATCTTCTCACCATACTATATTCTTCTAACCTAAAAGAAGAAAGAGAACTTGCTGAAAAGATACACAGGGAGTTAGATACTACGATCAAGTCGTTTGTTAAGAGGTCTGACGACAAACATGGAAAACTCTTGCAAAGTTATCTCGTTGAACTAAAAGATGCTGCCGGTGCATTGGGTAAGAACCACCTCAGGGGCAGAAAGTCAAAGGACTTTCTAGTAGAGATTGTAGAATCTGAGTATGAGAAAAGAGCTGAAGATAAGGTAATTTCTGCGCTATTATATGAACAGTCTACAGGAATGTCATATGGAGAAATTTTATCCCAAGTAAAAAAGATGAATACGGTAACAAGAAAAAAAATTACTAAGACTTTTTCGAGTTTGCGAACGAACCGGAGACAAAGGCCTCCAAGAGGATTTGAGATGACAGACTATACGTTTGATCTGTTGACCAATTTTGGCATGTTCCGAGACTTTCACAGGCACCGAGTCCTAACACTAGAAAGACAACTATTGACAACAAACCACGGTTTTTCAATTCCAGAAGAAATCTTGTCATTTGGAATAAGAAAAGACTTTGAAGATTGCATGTACAAGTCAAAAGAAGTTTTTGATTTGTTAGGAAAAAAGACTCCAGAACAGGCTCAATACGTTGTAAACTTTGCATACAAATATCACTATTTTATGAAGTTGAATCTAAGAGAAGCCGTTCATTTGATAGAACTAAGAACAGTTCCTCAGGGGCATCCAGATTATCGTAAAGTTGCGCAGGAAATGTTCAAGTCAATTAAAAAAGTACATCCAAATCTTAGTCAGATAATAAAATACGTCGATCTTAAAAATTACAATCTTGAAAGATTGGAATCTGAAAAAAGAATAGAAGAAAAGCGAAAGAGATTACGCTAGAATTTTGGAGTTTATTTGAACCACTGTTCTAGAGTGTGGCTTTTTTTTTCTACAGACTTTTTTAACCTATTCAATGATGTTTCTACTCTTTCAATGGAAAAGTTTCGTTCTTTTGTAAGATAGCCTGTTATGCCCTGATAATCTACATCCCCAAATTTTATTTCAGAGACTTTTGTTACTTGTGGATCAAGAAATATTTTTCGTATTTGCCCATAATCAATCTGATCTAGTTTTTCTTGAATTTGCGGTATTGCCTCTAGTTTTTCATATTGCTTTATTGCCTTTAATGCAGTCTTTGGCCCTATCCTCTCAAAACCATCCGGGTTAAAGTCAGTCCCTATCAATATTCCCAGATCTACTAGTTGTTCACGGGTTATTCCAAGTTCACTCAAAGTTTTAGCCAGATCAATAATTTCTGGCTCTACTTCTATGGTTGTGTTTCTATTAGGGAGTTTTCTCTTACCGTTGTTTGTAAAGTTTCGTACAAGCCTCTTTGCCCCAAACAAGAGCGAGTCAAAATCTTGACTTGCAGCTGCGTGAGCTTGCCCAGTCATCGTCAAATAAGCAGCAGTAGATTCACCTTCGGATTCTGCCTGAATGAAAGGAATTCCAAATAGAGTCAATAGTCTCTTAGAATCTGCCACCATCTCATCTTTTAGAATGGATGTTTGCTGAGCATATTTTTTTGCGTCTTCATATTTTCCTTGACTAATTGCATTTTCATACTTTATTGTGGCTTCTTTTTTGATCTGTTTTCTTCTTTCTATTTCTGCTGATTTGAGCGATGGAGGTTTTCCATCAAATACATAAACAGGTTTTATTCCAAGAGACAGAAAATTGATGTTCCTATAAAAAAGACCTGTGATATGGCTTGTGATTTTGCCACTATAATCTGTAAGAGGTAACCCATCAGGTCCACGAATAATGGATAGGAATTGATAAATTGCATTGTATGCGTCTATTGCAACAATTTTAGACGCAAAAGACTCAAGATTAGTCCTTTCTCTGACACACAGTGTTTTGATATCTAGGCCCATAAATTTAGTTTAGAACAAGATGCTTTTTGCTTTTCCTATTTTTTCCTAGTAGTAGATTTGTATTCCCAGCCTCTTTCAATTATCTCTTCGTAAACATTTGAGAGTTTAGGTATGGCTTCATCTTTTTCTGCAGCCAGTTTGACCTTTTCACGGTAATAATTTTCAATCGCCTTTGCAATCTTGCTGTCAATAGTAATCGATATGCGAGTCTTTGCCAAAATGCCTAACCTAATTATAGATTAGAACATATCAATAATAAACTATCTACTATCAATTATTGCATATCTGGCATCAAAATAAAACCATCATTTGTAGCCAGCATCCTTACAGGCTTGTCTTTTGTCAAACCAAGTGAATCAAGAAGATCATCGATGGTAGAATCGTCCGGGAGAGCATACTTTTTGCCTTGAAATTCAATTAGTATGGTTTTTTTTGTTATTGTCTCCATTCGATATTCTTATGGTGTATTATCTACTTTATATCCTTTATTATATACTTGATCATATGATCAATAGATCACTTTATTCTCATTGTATTTATGTGCCCAAGACCGAGTCTTCACAAGTTGCCAGGTTAGCCAAGCGGTACGGCGACCGCCTCGAGATCATATACAAGATAGCGGTTGTGCTTCTGCACTCAGGGGTTCGAATCCCTTACCTGGCGTACCTTTTTCACGATATGACAAGTGAAATTATCAAAAAATCAACATGTTTGAGATATACAATAAGAAGATCTTGAGCGTATTGACAATACTGTGTTTTAGTTTTATTATTTATCCCAATAAAAAATAAGAACACACATCAAATTAGCCAAATTTTTAGTCATGTTTTGGACCTAACATTTCGCCACTTTTTACATTCTGATCCCATCTTCCCTTTATTCCTCTGAAAATAATATAAGCCCCCATGCCAATAAGTCCTAATGCCAGAGATAGGTAGAGAAGAGCATCGTGTTCTTTTTGTACACAGCTAACATGTACCGCATTACCAGAAGAATAGTCATAACACTCATCAAACTGGCTTGTTTGTATAGAAATCTGAGAATATTGAGAACCTGCCATTCCTGCAATATAAAAACCCGCAAAGATAATTACCGATCCCACCATTATCAGCCTTATATCACTCACGGCAGTAATCTTGCTATGCATAATATTTAACGTTGTGACATTCTATCTTAGGTGACATACATGGTCTTTGGTTTTGGAAAGAAAAAAACAGTAGAAAATCCAGTAGAGCCAAGTCACTACCAAAAAGAGATCCTTTTGCAAGATATACCATCAATCATTAAAGAGATTGAAGGTCCACGTGTGTTAAACATACTTCAAGAAGCCAAGCAACTCAAAACAGAGATTGAGCTCAATCAAAAAAACATTCACAAGATAATTCTTCATTTAGAATCAGATAACTTGAAGCTTGATGACGTGGATAAGAACCTGAAAATAGTTGGAATAAGAGGTAAAGATGCAGTAGTATCTACTATCAAAAAAGAGACCAGCATAAAGTTAACCAATATTGAAAGATATGATGATGTAATAGAAATCAACAATGAAGTTAACCAGATACTCAAAAGAATTGGAGATATTTTGGGATTGCATACTAGAGTCATGCATGTTTTTGCAAGAAAATATGCAGACAAACTTAAAGAAGAAATTGCAAAGCTTGCGCAAAATAGAAACATACTACAGAGATTAATAAACGAACAAGAAAGTTTCAAGTCAAGTTCTTTTACCATACTTGAAAATATAAAAAAGATTGATGCCTTAAGAATAGAAGAAAAGCAAAAAAATCAAAGAATTACAGAAATCATAAATGAAAAAGATGAAACTTCAAATACCATTACAAGGCTCGAGCAAGAAATATCTGAATTAAGATCCAAATCTGAATATAGAGAATTTTTGGAGATCAAAAAGAAAATAGGCCTGCTCTCTGGTGAAAAACAGGAAATTAAGAGTAAGGTAAGCTCACAGTTTATCAAGATTTCAAGACCACTTAGCAAGTATAGCTATGTATCTTCATTTGACAAGCCAATGAAAAAGTTAATGGAGGAATTCATTTTGGACCCATACGAAGTCATCTCAATTCAGAATAAAGATGCGCTTGTTGAGATTTTACAAGCTACTGCCAAATCAGTTGTGGCAGGCAATGTTTCAGTCAAGGATTCAGATAAATCAATAGAGTCAATCGAAGAAACAATAGAAAGACTGGACGAGTTTCTAAAACTAAAAAACGCTTATGAAAAAAAGATTTCCGATCTTGAAATTAACTTGGATGTATTTAATGTGAAGGTGTTAGAGACAAAAGAAAAAGAGAACGAGAAAGCAAGAACAAATTTGATAGATCTGCAGACATCTAATAAGAAACTAGAGAGAGAGATTAGTGAAAACAAAGCCCAACTAGATACTGCCAAGTTGGAACTAGAAAGAGACCTAACTCATCTAAATAACACAAAAGTCATCATCAAAATATAGAATAGAAAAATACAGTTTCTAAGTTTAATTAGGTTCCATGTAAAAACCATATCGTGATCTTCAAGAAAGAACAACGATCACGTAGAACCGTAACCATAACCAAAGAAACCCGAGATGGGATTCTGACTTATTGCAAGATGAATCACCCTAATGAAGGAATTCTCATCTTACGAGGCAGATACAAAAAAGGTCAAATCTTTGTTGATGGCCTTGTCATACCACCATTTTCACATACTGGTCCCACATTTGCAGGATTTCCATATACATTTCTGCCTCTAGATCCTAGTTATGTCGGTACTGTTCACTCACATCCAAGCGGAGTAGCAAAGCCTTCTGTCACAGATTTGCATAATTTTTTCGGTTTTGTTTCAATAATTGTGCAATCCCCCTATGAAGACGATGATTTGTTTGCATATGACAGAGATGGTAACATACTTGAGATGATAGTGAGTTTGGGGGAATCATGACAAAAATTTATAAGCTTTTTGCTATAACATGAAACATTGATAAATTATAAAACTTATCTTATCTTCCTTTTCGGTTCACTTGCAGTTAGCATTGGATTACAGATGCTTTTACCATGGCCATACGGTTTGATAGCAGCATTAGCCATCTTCATAGTATTCCCTCTCTTCTTGAGAAACAGGGCGCTCAAGAGAATGGGAGGAATGGGTACAGACACTGGAAGCGGCGGAGGTGGATTCTTCGGTCAAGGCCAAGGAGTCAAGTACATTTGTCTTGCATGTAACAATAGATTCAAGGGTGGAACCTGCCCAAGATGTGGCTCTAAGATGAAAAGAGCAGATTTCTAAAATCAAGAGATGACACTAGAAGAACTTAGGAAGAAGGCATTATTCCAAAATACAATAGATACTTGGATAATGCTTTGCGAGGAAAATAATGCAGAATGGTATTCCCCAGAAAATTATAAAAAATTCATGTCGCATCTTTTCCAAAACGGTCTCAAGCTACAAAAGTTTCCTTTATGCATTAAAGAGTCTGGAGGCATGTATCAAAGAGGAAAAGATAAAACTCAATTTGCAGAGATGTTGTCCCAGTCTACAGATCCTAACGCTGCTGCATATACTGTGAGACTCAGTGATGAAACAATAAAGATAATTCGTCAGTTTAATTCTAACGTCGTAGCGTAGGATTAACTATTGTATCCATTGCATGGCCAATGAAGACAAAGGCAAGACCAGTTATTGCGATCATAATTCCAGGTGGTAGAATCCACCACCACAGTCCCCTTTCAGCAGCTCCGTAGACGCTGGCATCATGCAGTATCTGTCCCCATGTAGGAAATGCTGGATCCCCAAGGCCCAGGAAGCTGAGTCCTGCCTCAGTAGTTATCGCTGCTGGAACAGATATTGCGATGCTTGCAAAGGCGTATGGGAGAAGTTGTGGCAATATATGTTTGAATATTATTTTGAAATCTTTCTGCCCCATCAGCTTTGAAGCTTCGACGTATTGAAGTGTCTTTATTTGCATGGCCATACTTCTTGATACTTTTGCTATCCCTACCCAACCAAACACTACCAAAAATCCCACGATAAGAAATATGCTGTTTCCTATTGTCACTGCTAAAATTATCAAAAGTGGTAGGGCTGGCATTGCATATATGATATCATTGAAACGCATCATCACCTCATCAGTAGCACGTCCTTTGAAGCCAGCAAAAACTCCATAGACTAGTCCAAATACCACAGAGCCTATTGAGACAGTAATTCCAATAAAGAGTGCCAATGGTGTTCCCCACAAAATTCCAACTGCAAGGTCTCGTCTTAGCTCATCAGTTCCCATAAACCCGTATACTTTTCCACCCAGAATGAACTTTGATTGATCAAGTGTGAGGTTTCCAGATACATCATAAACTGTCACCTTGAAAACATAAACCCCCTTTAGGACCTTATTTTGATCAAGGTCTGAAAAGACCAGATCTTGTGAAGGAACAAAATCAACAGGAAATAGAAATTTTATTTTATTTTGGATGTTCTTTTTCATAGAGTCATCTGTAGAAAACAACATTGCCTCAAATGTTGTATTGCTTGTAGATTGTGGCAATGATGTTGACATTAGAACGGAGCTTAAACCATCAGGTCGCGTAACTGAGAGTTGTACTAGTGGAGAGCCTTGATACTCAGCCTTATACTGGTAGATAAAATCACTTGGAAAAGAGTCGTACTGGTAGTCCGTTACAAACACATCAGTCACAACAGACACCCCACCTGATTCTTGATGAGACTCTTGAGGTTTTAAGATCAAGTGTTCTGGAATCTTTTCTGGAAGAAAATAGTTAATCCAAGCAGGAAGCGCAGATTTGGGATACGCAAGCCAGCTTGAGGGATCGTTCCACTCCCTAAAAGTCTCAGCGGGAATAGTGACAAAGGCAGCTATTGACATGCAAAGTAACACAGCTATAATCCCAATACCCACTAGTGCAATGTTACTGCTTGCAAATTCTTTCCAGATTTCTTTTGGAGAAAAACTCATTGTCGTCTCACCCTAGGATCAAAGTATCCATACAATACATCTGCCAGAAATATGCTAACAAGAAAGAATGCTGTCAGAACATAGGTTGCACCAATTATTACTGGCAAGTCAAGAACACTTATTGCCTCATAGTACAATCTTCCCATCCCAGGCCAGTCAAATACTGCTTCTGTTATTATTGCACCGCCAAGAGAGCCAGAGAGACTCAAGGCAAGGACGGTCACTATAGGAGGAGCGGCATTCTTTAAGGCATGACGGTATAGTATTTTTTTCTCATCGATGCCTGCAGTCCTTTTTGCCATGATAAAGTCCTCTTGCAAAACTCCCACCAAAAAGTTGCGGACAAGATAGGCCCAGGAGCCAAATCCAATCAAGACAAGCGTTATCAACGGAAGTGCCATGTGATACAGAAGAGACGATAGATATCCAGGATCTGTTACGGGAATTGTTGGAGTTGCCCTTGCAGGAAACACTGGGTAAACAAATGCAAATAAAAAGATCATAATTAGCCCTATCCACCAGACAGGAAAACTACTGCTAATTATGGCAAAGCCTGATGTTATTTTATCAATTTTTGAATTTACTTTGCTTGCAGCAATGGCACCCAGCAATATGCCAAGTAATGAAACTATGGCAGTGGCAGTAGTAAAGAGCAAAATTGTTCTTGGAAGCTTTTCAAGTATTATGTCCTTTACATCAGAAGAGCCTGTATCACTTGTAAGAAATTTCGCATGACCAAAATCAAGTGTCAGGATTTTGTACATGGCAAGCCCAAGCCTTTGTGGAGTGTACCAGGGCTGGTCAAGTCCAAGTGCCACTATTCTTTCTTTTATTTGATTTTGAACATACAAGTCAAGTTGTTCTGGTGTCTTGAAGCTTGAGATCAAACTTTTGTTGTTTGTTACTTGCTGTCTTATTTCTAGAGCCACACTTTGCTTTAGTATTGCATCCATGTTAGAGCCTACAAGTGCAACTGTTATCAAAAGCGTCGCCATCAAGACGCCAAACATTGTGATTGCACGTTTTGCAAGATATTTTTTGAATCCCATTTATTTTTTGACCTCTCTTAAAGCTCGTTTTTTTCTCATTCTTGTGTAGACAAGAGCAATTGTCACACCTGATACTACAAATGGTATAACAACATAGTTTTGATTATCAATAGTGTTTTGTGATATAATGCTAACTTTCTGAGATGGAATTTCATCTCCCTCTTGTGTAGCAAGAAAACTAGTGCTAAATGCATCAGGCCGATACGCAGCATTTGAGACAGTAAAGATTTTCAAGTCATTTGCACCAGCAGTAAAATTAGCAGTCTTTTCTGCGGGAACTATGATACTGAAACTCCCGTTGCCAGAATTTTGTACCCCGTCATACACCATCTTGCCTTGGGAATTGGTGAAATAATAATATACATCAGAATCAGCAGTTGCCAACGCTGGAATATCAAGTTCCTGCCCGATAGTTGCAACTGTTGGTACGTCTATCTTTTCTATCTTTGGAAGCTGTACTTGCTCAAATCCCTTCCAGTATCCTACACCAAAGGGATAGGTAGAATCGTCAAATGATTTTATTGAGATAGTTCTTGCCTCTGGCAGATAACTGTCAAGATAGAACGGACCGTTGCTTATCATTGCATTTCCATGTTTGTCTATCCATGATATCGTAGAGTCGTACCTTGAATTAGAATAACTAGAATTAACAAGTCCTGTCAATGCCACAGGTATATCATTATCTTTCTCAAACTCCTGAAGATTGGATTTCATGATCTGGGTATCTTCTGGAACTATTAGCGAAAGCCAGTCAATGTTCTTGTTTATTGCGTCTGATCTTGAAAACGCAAGTTTTCCATCTGTGACAGATTTCTCCATTGCATACATTATCTCCCATGGCATACTGGGCCAGAGTTGAGCCGAGTCAGCTATCTCATTGTCATCAAAATGCCAATAGTCTTGGTATACTTCTATGGTATCATTGTCAATAACTCGAACACCTATCAGTGTGTTTGCAGCTTGGTTTGCCTTTGGGGAGTATTCAGAATCAAATGTCTTGGTTTGTGCTGCATGATTAGATCCCCACTGATAAAGAAAATAAATTCCATAGAGTACATCATTCATGTCCATTGGGCTACCGTTGTGCCAGTTGCTAAACTTCATATGAAATGTCACCTTACTAGTTGCCTTGACACCAGATCCGATCTGAGTCCATTTTTGTTGTTCTGGGTCCCATCTAATGGCGTCACTTGGGACATCAAGTTTTCCTGTGGGACCAGCCGTCTTGACTTCCCATGTAGTTCTCACAGGAATTGTAATTCCGGTGTATGGATTCTTAAAATCACCTGGGTCTATCACAGAAGATGACATCTCTTGGCTGTACGAATCAGTAAATCCAGCTATTGGATTCCATGCGCCTTGATAGATCTTTCCTACACCAATTTTTAGAGTATTAGAGCCGTCTCGTGAGTTAATTGGGGTAAATCTGCTTGTTATTCCTGCACCAAAATCATTTATTATTCCCTGAGTTTTCTTGTTTGCAACATATTGGTCTACTTGAGCTGCAAGAAATATTCTAACAGACTCTTGTATGCCTTCATCAACACCTTCATTTAGCAATGCAGCTCTCGTTGAAGAAGAGGTAAAATTTCCTACAAAAATTTCCTGGGATGTTGAATCTAAAGAGGCGTTGTCATAATTCCAGTACTCTGGGTTGTTAAATCCAGGCATATTTGAGAACCATGGAGAATACATTTGAGCAATGATTACAGAATCATACCTTACAAATCCTCCAATAGTGTATGCCTCCGTGTATATGTTCCATTCTGAATCTGCTGGATTTGAACCATATACGACAGAAAATGCCTTTGACAAGTCTCCATAATTTGTCTTTACTACAAATCCAATCTTTTGCAGTTGGGAAGCAAGAATTTCCCCTATTGATTTTCTTACTTGATCATCGTTTCGGATAAAAATAGTGATTTCTATTGGTTTTGAATCATAATACCATTTTCCACCTACTTTTTGTGCACCTGCTTTTGTAAGTGCATCTGAGATCATCTTGTCTGCAAGAGAAGGGTTGTATCTAAAATCAAATGACTGAAGTTTTCCCAGAATTAAAAGATAATCTGGATCATATGGTTTGTATGCAGATATCATCTGCGAGCCATATCCATTTAGTATTTCGTCTACAATCATGTTTCTATCCACCAGGTAGTTTAGCGCATAACGAACCTCTTTTATTGAAAATGGATTGAATTTTGCTGATATGGCAGGATTCACGAGAAGACTGTATTCTGTTCCTGTAGATTGGAATATGTTAAGATCCTGTCGCAGTTGTGGATCTATTATGCTTGATGGTATTGGAGAATAGTAAATGTCTAGATTTCCATTTTTTACCTCTTCAATGGCAGTATTTGCATCTGAGTATTGTATGAATTCTACTTTGTCAACATAAGTTCCCTTTTCACCAAATGAAACCTTTGCCCCCAAAATAAAGAGTGCTAGTATGACAACTAGCATTAATTTCATGATTTGCTTTGATGTAAACTGTATATAACCATCGCCTATGGGTTTTAGAAAACAAGCAACACAAAACAAAAAACAGAATACAATTCATTGTTATAACCTGAACTTTATTTGTGGCGAGTAGTATTGTGTAAACAAGAGATGAGCGTCTCCTATTGAATACACAGATACTTACCAAGGGGCTCAAAGGAATAATTCCTGGCGGAATATCAGTAAAGGATTTTTCCATGGCAACCCAGACTAGTGAAGATTTAGCAGCCAAAATATTAGATAATTTCATGCAAAATGGGATAGGCGTGTATAAGGATGAGTTAATACATTTTGAAGAAAGTGACAGATTGAAGACAGGTATTCTGGCAATCAATATGGGTGTACCTATTGATGAAATCTCCGTATTGCTTGAATGGCAAGACTTTGAATCCCTTACGGCTGAGATTCTCAAAAGTAGAGACTTTGAGACTATGTGCAATGTGATATTGACAAAGCCTAGAATGCAGATAGATGTCATAGGTATAAAGTCTGGGATAGCAGTTTTGATAGATTGTAAACATTGGAATAAGATGAACCAGTCTGCTCTTGAGAAGGCAGTAAAAAAACAAGTTGAACGTACTAGATATTTTTTGTTAAAGGCCAAAGTGCAAGCTGCTGTACCAGCTATTGTTACATTGTATCAAAATGAAACAAAATTTATTGATAGAGTTCCCATAGTTCCAATTCATCAGCTAGATGCATTCTGTGATGAATTTTATGGTAATCTAGAGAAATTTCGTTCCTAAAGCATAGTATAAAAGAAAAATGCAGTAGTTACAACAAGGAAACCTTGTGTCATACGCATTGCTCTGTCTAGGGATTTTGAATAATCTTCAAACTGTTTGTTACCCATAACTTTTACATTTGTTTCTTGTGCAAGCAGTTCAAACGATGCAGGAGAAATATTTTGTTCAGCTTTTTTAGCAAGTTGTAAGAACCATGATTTAGCATCATCAGATTTTGACAAGCTTCCAAACTCGAAATAGCCATGTTTGTTTCTAGCATTTCTTGATTTGTAATGAGTATCAGAAGTGCATATTTCAAGCAGATTATATCCATTTTTTGAGAAATGATTTGCGATCTCCTCTCTCAAACCATTTTGCATATTATTGGCATCTGCCCAACCTAAGAAGAATTTTTCATCACCTATTTTCATACACATGATAGCCACTCTCCCCGGACCAAGATCATCTGTCTCAATTTTGAGATTTTCTGCATTTGCAAATCCAATCTCTATTGGTGCCGCTTCTTTTGTTATCAGGGTATCTAGATTTGACTTGGCAGCCTTTAGAAGATCATCTGCATCTAAACTGGATATTTCCTCACCCATAGCATTATGACTGTCCACAATTAACACTTGTTCAAAACCTCTGTTTTTTCCGTATTGTTCAAGTTCTGTCTTTACAAATGTTGGAACATCCTCCATCCCATGAGGAGAAAGAGATAGAATTAGAACTGCTGTCTTGTCAAACAATAACCCTACGGCTCTTGCCTTGTTTACTTGAACTGTTACAGGTTTTGTGCAATTAACTCCTTGTTGTATTGTTGAGCTCTTTTGCAGACTTGCAAGATACTGTTCAACTTGAAACTTGGAAGGAAGATTAAGAGAATGATCAGATACACTATGCATTACCATTGCAGATGAATTTAGATTTTTGTAAATTAAATAAGTTATATTGCTTCCACCTATTGGATGAAAAGGTCCAGGATGAACGTCTGGCAAAACAAGTCTGCATTCATTATTTTTTGTTTTAAATAAAATTTGGAATGTAGATACCTTTGAAGGTTGGGAACGTGCCTCCATCATTGTCTCCATTTCTACTGGATCATTTCTTGTTAATGCTGCTATGTATGCCTGCAAAAACTTGTGTGCATTTGCAACCTTTCCTGTGGCTCTATCGGTAAGTATGGTCCATGCAGTGCCAAGAAAGATAAAAACAAGACCAAAAGTAATACATCTAGGATCAGAAAGTATTTGGAACCATTGTTCAGAAGGCACAAATGCAAGAAACATTGCAAGCGGTTGTATCAGACATATTGCTATAGCAGTCTTGACTTTGGTTCCAATTACTGATGTGAATATTCCTATTCTGAAGCTTGCAAAGAGAAGCATACCCTCAGCTATGTAAACCTGCGATAAGTGCGGTTTTGAAAAAACATAAACAGAGAGTAAGCCACCAATTATTGTTACAAGCCAAAGAAGAGTTCCAAAGGCAGACATATGTAAAACTTTTGAATGATCTGTTTTCAATAACTTGGCATCTGTGAACTGAGTTACAAGTAATATTGCAACAGTTAGCGGTATGCTAAAGGCAAGTTTATCTGCTGACTTGAAATAATAAAGCATCGATAGAGAAACTATCACACATGCAATAACTATCGATGCTGCAAGCGAAACATATGAAGAAGAAGGGGTAAGGGTTGTTAGAGTATAGCGCTTGTGTATTCGGGATACATTATCGGAACTTGCTGTCATGGTGTGAAAAATATTTTTAAAATCCACGATATAGCAATAAGTGCGCTTGGGATTGATATTACAATCTCTGGCTTCAACTTGTATCCCTTAGTCTCATCCTCAAAGAATCTCAGAAGACCCGCACTTGACGCTGGTAATGGTGCTGACTTTTTGCTACTCATGCTACCATTTGAGCACCATTGTTTAAATAAATACTTTTGTGATTAGATCTTCTTGAGTTTCTCCTTAATTGAGATTATATCATTGATCGACTTGAGAATCTGTTGTTGTTTTGTGTAATCCTTTTCCTGTTGTAATTCGTCAGTGAGATCTTTTATCTTTTGATCAAGTTTTTCAAGTGAAGAGAACTCCTTTATCTTCTCTTTGGGTTTTTCTTCTTGAAGAATTTTATCTTCTTTTGCTTCTCTGCCGCAATTTGCACAAAATGCGTTACCATCTTTTATGATTCTCACTCCTTTACAATATGGGCATGGATTGCTTACCAATGTTGCTCCTTTGAGGAGCATGTCCACAGCTTTTTTTGTAAGCTCCTTTGACACATCTTAAATCAACTAGTCGACATAAAAAAGATAACCATAAACAAGGCTTAATAGTAGGATTCCGGCTTTTTATCTCGAATGGCGGTAATCTGCAATACTTGCGGACTTCCTAATGATTTATGTGCCTGTGGCGAACTCGAAAAAGATCAAACCCAAATCGTGGTTAGAATTGAAGAGCGACGTTTTAAAAAGAAAGGTACAATGATCGAGGGAGTTAACCCAAAGATGAATGACCTTGGAAAAGTCGTTAGAGAATTAAAAGCAAGGTATGCTTGTGGTGGAACAGTTAAGGACGGGTATATTTTCCTGCAAGGAGATCATCGTGATACAATAAAGGGAACGCTGGTAAAACTCGGATTCCCAGAATCCAGCATAGAAGTCCATTGAATACAACTTGTTATACATAGATAAGGCAATCAGAGTTCTTTCCATTCCTTATTCTGCATTCATCTCTGTGATTTTTGGAATAATGATCTTGTCATTTCCCATAGGAGCCTATATTGTATTTAATTCTGACATAGGAAATGAAATAAATTTTCAATATCCTGTAGATGGATTCAATTTTTTCATAGGCGGGATTATCTACAAGGTACCAATTTCATTCCAGATTGGGGACGCCTTCATAATAGCATGGTCAATCTATCTAGTACTGTTTTCTATCTCATTTGTAGGTCCCAACAGTAGTTTGACAGGACTGCTGTCTAAAATCATGTCAGATGGGTGGCGAGGCCTAAAAGATAACTGGCTTGTAAGTGTGATAACTTGGTTCTCCATACTGATCTTACTTTCAGTTACGATAGATTTTGTCCAAGAAAGTTTTGGAGTAAAAATAGAACCGCCCCAGTCTCAAAATAGCTTGAATCAGTTTTTCCAGCTTACAGTTGCTCCTTTGACAGAAGAATCTGGTTTTAGAATATTGCTAATAGGGATACCGCTGTTTCTTATCTTTTCGAATCATGCGTCATGGAAACTTTTCTTTAAAGCTTTATGGAGACCGTCTACGTATCTGCACATTACAAACTACAAGAAAGCTGCAGCACTTATAATTACAGTTGGTATATTTTTTGGGGTTGCACACATAATCTCTGGTACTCCTTGGAGCCCAGGAAAATTCACTCAAGCTTCAATGGCAGGAATAATAATTGGATGGATATATGTAAGATACGGACTTGGCCCTGCAATTCTTGTGCATTGGAGCACAAACTATTTTATTTATTCATACTTGTTTTTCATATCGGCAATAGGTCAAGTCCCTGTTTCAGATCAAGTTGTAAATCCATTCTCCAATACATTAGAGCAACTACTAATAATTACTGGGGCAATAGCTATATCCATTAAGATTCTTAACTATATGAGATCAAAACGGGAATCAACTGCAATCACTCAGCTCTGAAAATGCAAAATAAAAATAATCATGAAGAAAGAGCAGCACGAAGAGACTTTGATACTGGTAGATCATAGCTTGTCATCATGTTCAGGTCGGATTGATCGTCTACATCCAACATGATTCTTCTAATAAGTACAAGAGATGACACTGCATTTCTTTTTTCTGCAGTATCTAGATGTATTTTATAGCTATCTTCATCGTAATGAGTCTCCATAACATTGAGAGGCATCCTAAATAATGCATTTGTTCCGTCAAATTTTCTAGACGGTACCACAAGTACGCATCTATTTTGAATCCTAAAGTTCAACAAAGCCTGTATATCTTCTGCTTGAATAAGCGGTATGTCTTGAGGAAAAACTACAGTAGAGTCAAAGTTTTCTCTTAATAGATAATCGTCAGCAAGTTTTACTGCATTATTAACTCCAAGTTCTTCTTGATCATAGATTTCTACAGCCCCAAACTTTTTTCCTATTCCAAGAGCCGTTTCATCCTTACTCACAATTACAGTCCTTTCAATAATTTCAGATTTCAAAAGCGTGCATAATACTGATTCTAGCATTATTTTACAGATTTTTTCTGTTTTTTCAGAAGACAGACTAAGACGTGTCTTTGCTCTTGAAAATGTCTTCACTGGTACTATTGCACCTATACGTAACTTAGACATGCATCTGTTTCAGAATAAAAGATGCGAGCGCCTCTTCATCTTTCTTTTCTTTCATTTTTATCTTTGTTTCGTACACTTTCATATCCAAGTTCTCAATCTTTCTAGTGTGGAGTCTATCGGTAGAATCTATTATCATATGTGATGCTACCTCCGAATACATCTTGGCAAGACCATACACAGAAACTTCTATTCCTGCTGCTTCCAAGTATTTTGCAGCAGGACCGCTTACTGCCGTATTACCGATTAGTGGACTTACCACCACAACTTTTTTCTTTGACTTGGCAAGTTCTTTTCTTATTCCCTTAATGGATAATATTGGACCAATGCTAGTCAATGGATTACCCGGAGCTATGACTACTAACTTTGAGTCATGGATTGCATTTACTGCAGCAGGATTAGCACGTGCTTTATCCGCCCCCAAATACTTTATGCCTTCTACTTTATCTTGGCCTTTGTATTTTACCCAGAATTCTTGCAGATGAAGCTCACCTTTGTTTGTCACAATTCTAGTTTCAACGCTATTATCAGTTACTGGAATTATCTTTGTATCAACAGCAAACTTTTGGCACATCCATTCAGTAATATCAGATAGATTTTTTCCATTCTTTAACATGTTAGTTCTCATGAGATGTATAGAGGCGTCTCTATCACCTATTTTGAACCAAGTTTCTTCTCCAAGCATTTCCATTTGTCGTAAAAATCCAAAAGTATCTTTCTTTATTCCCCATCCCTTGTCAGTATCAAGAATATCAGCAAGTCCATAAAGCATTGTATCTATGTCAGGACAAATGTATAGACCATACAGCCAATAGTTATCACCAACATTAGAAATTACAGATAAGTCACGCGTTTGTGATGCTATTCCTCGTACAAGTTTTACAGAACCAGTTCCTCCCGCAAGAATTGTTATCATTTTTTCAACACCCCTATGAAGTTATTACAAAACGTCAATACCATATTACTCTTGCCAATAAAATTTAGAAAATGTAATTGGCAAAAACTAATGCTAAGATTTATTAGCGACTCAGAGAGTACTCGGAACGTGACCAGTAGACTGTTAGTGACGTCAGTGATAACAAGTCTGTTACTTTTTGGTGCAGTTTCCCCTAGTTTTGCAACAGTTAATTTTAGTGCTACCTTACCTCTTGCAGGCAATCCAATTAATCCTACTTATGATTTTGAAAAGAGCTTTTACATAGATTATCCAGCTGGAAGCAAACTGCAAAGTATACTTCAGGGCAAAAATGCAACAGTGGTATTTACAGATAATGCAACAAGTGATCCTGCGCTCAAAACATTCATGCAACAAATTAACACAGACATTGTATCAAACGAACATAGTACTGCAGTTTTGACTAATTTAGTAGTCGATTATCAACTAGCTATAAACGGATATTCAGATCATGCATCTTTTGATTACAAAATTGTGCTTACTCCCACAGTGACAGGTTATGTGTTGAACACAGCAAGTGGCGACATACCAGAGACATTTGATGCATCTTGGATGGCATTCAACGCCAGCGCACCTGTCAGCATAAACACCAATCAATACGGGCCAATAGAAATCAACTATCCAATAGACGCCATCAAGAGTCAGATGCCAGATCTTTACAATGCACTCAAGGGCACTGATGCATATAGTGTATTCCAGAATCCAAACTTGTTGGATGCAACAGGACTCTTCAGCCAACAACCAGTTGACAAATGGGATAGTCTTTTTGATCCTGCATATACCCTAACTGAGACAGCTGGATATGGATACCAAGGACAAAAAATTGCAGTTACCACATTTTCCTCAGGACTTAGCAATGCTTTCTCAGGGACATTACATGTAAACAATATTGATGAAGACTTTACAGGTTCAGATGGTCTAAAATATCATATTTCGACAAAAGAACAGGCAAATGCAGGTACCATCAACATAGAAGGTCACGCAAATCCAAACAAAGTTCAAGGTGGATGGACATTTACAACTACAGCTCAAGCTTCCAATACTACAAGTACTGTCACAGCTGGTGGAACATCAACAATGATGGTATACGGAATGGCAGGATTTGCTGGAGTAATAGCTGTTGGGATATTCTGGTGGAGCAACAAGAAGATGAAGGAAGTAGTCAGAGAGGTTGATACTGGACCTGTACACTACGAAGAAAGACATCACTGGGCAGACAAATTTGATGGAACGCCAGGCAGTGCTGCTAGCACTAGCAGTCCAAGTAATCCAGACGACAAGCCAAAGAGATCAGCTATCTAATACTAAACAATAAACAGAACGTATCATTAAAAATTAAAGTGCGTGCCAGCTGTAACCCTCCTTCTGTTTTACGAGATTTCGCTATGCGGCCTACCTAAACAAAGTGCAGCACTTGTTGTTTGATTTGGCCTTGCTCCATGCGGGACAGCTTTTTCATTCCTTACTGGGAATCTCAGGCATTACCATCACAGTACGTCCCAGATAGGATAATTTTCTGTTCTGTTGCCAACCATCTCTGGTTATCCGTCTCCGGATCACATTTGCTGCATGGAGGGAGGAGTTTCCTCTGCCGTAGCAGCGCCTCATTCACCGGCTCGCACCTTACCTAGGATCAGTGGAGATTCTATTTTAGTATTGACAAGAGCTACATTTTAGGTGCAAAATAGTCTTCGTGTGGAGTTTTTGCTCCTTTTCTAGATTTCACAATACTATACACGACACGATATAGCCTGTAAATGAATCTGTTTTCTCTAAGCCTAGGTGCAATCACATGCCAAAAGTATCTTGCCCTTATTACTGAAAATCTAGAATCTCTGACTACAAAGACAGTATACTTTGATTTTTCAACAATTTCCATTGTTTTTGGACTAAATGCTTGTTCGGGTTGATTCCCAGCTCCGACAATCACTATCTCAGGTTCTTGGTTTAGATTGTACAATAGATCCTTAGTAACATCGATACTTGTAGGATAAATCCTTTCAACAGGGACTTTTTTTAAATCAAGGTCAAACATTTTTTCATTTATCCTGCTTAGTATGTCGCGTTCCTCTTCAGGCGATTCCACCACACCTCGTACAATTCGTATTTTGCTGTCCAGAGAATTGGAAAATGAGTTTGCAATTTCAAGACCAAGATCTGAATGCCTTCCTTTATCATATGCTACTACTATGTGTGAAAGTTCTTTTTCAAATTCTTTTTTGATATTTACTCCTATGATATCACACGTAGTAAGAGAAAGCAATTTCCTATTATTGCGAAGATCATAAAAATCCATTATAAGAAGATTTACTCCCTGTTCTTCGGCGGTTGCAAGGATTGCTTCGGTGGTATCATGAGACAATCTAACTAGATATCTATATTCTGAAAAACCTGGTTTCTTTTTCAAATCATCAAAGGACTTCATCACTGGTTCGGCAAATCCATGTGCCATAGAAAGAGGGATCTGAATGGGTATTGTAGCCACATTTAGAAGAGAGATTTCGCCATCCTTGTCCTTTGCAATAGACGATGCAATAGTTACAAGTTTTTCAACTGTTTTTTTATTAAATACAACCATGATACGATAGTCTTTTCTCTGTGAAGGACCAATGTTTGCAACTAGTGGTGCGTAATGCTCTATCTCTTTTTTTGAAATATATAATTTGTATATTGAGAATCCTATTAGTATCCAAACAATTGCTATCACCCAACTTAATGGATTGTATATCAAAAGAAATATCGCCAGTCCAGCTTTTGCAAAAATCCCTATTAACGGCATGAGAGGAAAGAGTGGAATCTTGAACCCATAGTCGAGTTTATGCCCATAAAGTCTTCGTATGTTTATTCCTGCCCAGTTGACCTGTGTGAAAAGAAAGAGAAACAGCACACCTGCAGCAAGTGCAATCTGTTCTAATGGTAACCAAGATGCCATTATCAGCATTATGAAACCTGATGCAATTATTGCAAAATGAGGGGTGTGGAATTTAGGATGAATCGAACTGAAAATATATGGTAAATTATACTGTCGCCCCATAGCAAAAGATACCCTGCTTGAAGAAAACGTGGTGGCACTCAGAGCAGCGATGCTTGATACTATTCCACCGACAAAAACTAGAATCGTTCCATACGGTATCAGGTACTGGGCAGCTTTTCCAACTCCCAAGTCTTGATAATCACCAATATACTGCCATACTTCCTTTCCAAGTACACTAGGCTGAAGCCCTCCTACAAAAACAAATGCGAATATAATGTACAACACAGTTACTACTCCAAGAGCAATGAAAATGGCTCGTGGAATGTTCTTCTTTGGATTTTTTACCTCCTCACCTGTTTGTACAATTATTTCATACCCTTCAAAGGCAATGTAGGTTATTCCCATTGCTAAAATGAATCCAGTCACTCCCTTTGGTATGAAATTATGAAAGTTTTCTGCCCAGTTATGATTAACAAAACCAAGCGCAAACAATCCAGAGGTTATAAGAATTACAATTATTGCAAGTTGTGCAATTGTAAGACCGTTTCCCACTCGACCAGTAAGTGATACGCCTCGGTAATTTACATATGTGAATACCACGATGAAGATTACTGCGATGATTTTACTTAGTGGTATCCCGCCATATTCTGGTGCAACCCCCAAGCTTGTAAGCAGACTTCCACAGAAATCTCCAATTGAAACTGCATAAAGACTGCCCGCTATCATATGGGCAAACCATGCTATCCACCCGCTGATGAAGGCATTTGGTCTTGGAAGCCCCTCTCTTACCCATCGATATCCCCCTCCAGCTTCTGGAAAGGCGGAACCTAACTCTGCGTATGTTAAAGCAGTAAAGAAACTGATAATACCACTAGCTGCAAAGACAATTGTCAGAGAAGGTCCGGATTCATTCATTGCAGGTCCAACCAAGTTGAAGATGGCACCGCCTATCATGGCGGCAATTCCAATCATAGTTATGTCTAGCAGAGATAAGCTACGAACAAGTCCTGAGTGTTCATTTGTCATGTAAGCCTACTCGTGTGGAAAAAACGCTCGAATAAATCTTTACCCACGTTAAAAAGACATGAGGAAGAAACAAAGACGTCTTGGAGAGATGTGTTAATTCTACTTTCAACCCCTCAAATTACGCTTAGTTTAACCATCTGTTATTTACTATGTGTTTTAGATACCATAATCAGTTGATATTTCAATTATTTTTTCTTGGGAATCTGCATTTGAATAATCTTTTAAGAGATCTTGATTGAGTTCAAAAAATGTATGCCCCCACTTGAATTTATTTAATATTGTATGGGCCTGTTCATCAAGATTCATGATGAAAAGCGCAGCTGCTATAGCTTCTGCAGTAGTGAGTTTTCCTATTTTAGAATAGTTTACAGGATTGCCGGCAAGTAAAGGAGGTAGCCTGCGAGAAAGTCCTGAAAAACGTCTAACAAATGTTTTTTTTATCAACTCCCAGGAACAATCTATAGCAGTAATAGAATCAATAGTCTGTCCATCACTTTTTAAAACAATTTTCTCAGAAAAAGGATCTAAAACCATGGTTGCCCCTACTGTTCGTCTTATTTGTTTTGCCAATCCAAATTTTACTAATTTTGCTGCAGTACATTTTGTCGGATCGTCCTGACGCAGCATAAAAACTTGAACTTTCACTTTATTTTCACAGCCTATGTAAAAATAACTCAAGGTAGTATTTGAGATATGATTTCATCAATTTGGTTATTTTGTCAGATAGGTTACTTGATAGTAGAATCTAGACACCTGATCATTTTTGATTACCTGTATATTCCAGCTACCAGATGTAAGAGTATTGTTTGCATTGACTGGCAGAACACTGAATTGTTGTATTCTTTGATTTGATCCTGAAAATCCCACTAGGAAGCTGTTAGATCCTATTTTCACACTTTGGTAAAGCGAGCTTCCATGATATGTCGATTGAGATACTTTACAATTTGCATTTGAACCAATTATGCATGTGCCATCAGGAGAGATTACCTTGAGACTAACTACATTTTCGTCACCTGGGTTTACACGAAGTAGCCCATCCATCTCTTGTGGATAGTAGGTTTGATTACCGTTGATTTTTTCACTCAGATTTATAGGAATTAGTGAACTTTCAATCATGTTATCCTTATTCACAATCATAAACTGGGTTGTCTTTTTCTGAGTCGGTCCTATACTTGTTGGAATCATAGTTAGTTCTTGTGGAACTTGAGTGGTATTTGTAGACGGCGGAGTTACTTGAGTTGTATTTACAGGAGGAGGCTGAATTACTTGAGTTGTATTTGTTTGTGGTACAATTTGCGGCAATTGATTAACCACCTGATAAGTTGTGTTATAGTATCCAAACGGTACCTCAGCTATAACAATATAAGTTCCAAGAAGAGCAGATTTTGGAATTACATAATTATATGTGAAGGAGCCATATTGATCAAAAGATGTTGTGATGTGCGGTAATGTAGAGCCCTTCTGAGATACAACTTTCCCTTCATTGATTACAGTATCATTTGCCAAGTCAAATGTAAGATATGCATTGTCAACTGATACAATATAGCTAGTTCTACCAGTTATCAGAACTGTTTGTCCTGGAAGATATTTGCCATTATCTGTCGTCATGAAAAGTTTGAGAGAGCCTGTACTACTAAGTGTAAATGGATCAGTCACTTGAAATATTGTTTGAGCAGAATCAGTAAGATACTGTGCATAAACTTTGTAAGTTCCTGTTGTCCATACACCAGGCTGCATTGGTATAGTTGCATGAAATTGTCCTCCTTGGTTTAGAGTCGCAAAATATCTGTAAATTTCTTGTCCAGTTTGAGTATAAACTGAGATTTGAACTTGAGTGTTAGAGTATTGAGCAGCAGCATTTGATTGCGGTAATGCTTGTCCTGAAATACTTAGTACATCCGTACTAAGGTATTCTGTCTTACCAGTCTCTATAGTAAATGGCAATATTGTAGTTTGGTTTTGGGGATTTTGGGATACTTGGAAGAACAATTGCGAATTTCCATAATCAGAAGTTATCTTTATTCCGTAGATCCCATACAGACTAGTCTGTGAGCTTGCATTAAATGATGAAGCTCTATTGGTAGTAAATGTAGAAGCTGTGTTAAATGCAGCTTGACTTGGAACAGTCCAATCCCATGAGAAAAGTCCATTATTTAGCGCTAAAGGAGCACTAATTATCCCTCCATCAGGTTTTAAAAGATTTATGGTGTATGCAGAAGTTCCTGTTAGACTGGATATTTTCCCAGTCAGATGTACAGTATCACCTACTCCATATACTTGCTTATCAAGACTTGCCGTGATGGGACTCACTTGACCTGGTGAACCTGTTGCAAGCGGATCGTAAACTGAGAAAGATGTTGACGCGGTTATTGAGTTGTACGTTGCTTTGAGAGTATACATACCAGGCAGAAATATAATTCGCTGAATAGTTTGTTTAATCTGGAAGATACCATTGCTATCCGGATAAGCATAGTATGTAAGCGGGACAGATTTTGATGTAACCGCTGCAGTTTGTTGTGCTGTATTTTGATATGACAGTAGGAATCCACCTGTTGAGTTAACTATCACAATATTTACACTGGTTCCACCACTGCCAGCTTGGCTCAAAGGATACTCCACTTTACCATAAATAGTAATGCTATCACCTACACTGTACGATGTTTTATCAGTAGCAATTGAAAGTGGAGATGAAGATTGTGCTTTGTAAGTTGATGGATCTTGTACTACAACAAAATCTGCCTTTGCTTGTCCGTATGCTGATGTCACGGTGACTCGATAGCTTCCTAAACCACTCGATGAACCAGGAACACTTAGTTTGTATGAAAAGGTTCCATCAGATGCAACGTTAACAAAAGCTGTGGTACTCAAAGCATTTGGCAGTACACCTCGATTTACTCCTGTTTGGTATGTCTGGGTTATTTGCAAACTAGGAGTAAGCCCATTGTTCTGCAATCCTTGTACATTAATACGACCACCAATTGTGACTGTCTCACCAAGACCATACACTTGTTTATCAGTTGACAAGACTATTGGTACAGAAGATACACTTGTGGCAAGTAAAGTAAAGGAAGTTTTTGCACTAGATGTACCATAGCTTGCAGTAATGGCATAGGTGCCGTAAATTGGAGTAATGGCATTGATCACAATTCCAGATGTGCTGGAATGAGATTGGTATGGGCTATAAGTAGTAAAATGTCCCTGGGAGTCAGGATAGAGATTTCCTTGATATATCATGGTGCCGTTTGGTTCATAGACTTTGTAAATTACAGGTGTCAATGGAATAACTTGAGAAACAGTTCCATTAAGTGTGATAGGCTGCAAGATGGTATAAATCGGCTGGTCTGTTGATATTGACATTGTAACTGGGGCAGTCTGAGATGGCGGAACAAAAGGCGTTGAACCCAACATGAAAGAAGATGATGCTACGACACTTCCATATGATGCTGATACTGTATAATTTCCTTCTTGAAATCCCAGTATCTGGCCAGTTGTCATAGATGTACTAAACTGTAGATTGGTACTTGGATACAAGGTGAATGTTTTTTGAAAACCAGCTGGTCCAGACACTGCTAGGTTAACAGATAGTGGGTAACCTAAAGCAGGATCATTCATGAGTTTTGAAACTTTTCCACTCATTGTTACAGTATCTCCAAAAATGTAACTAGTTTTGTCAGTAGCAAAGGCGATGGTAGTCGGAGCTACAGTAGTAGAAGTAGATAGTTGCCCATTAGATGATCCTGGAGTGGCTGGTTTGTAAACCCAATCAGTTGAAGAGCCAGTATCATAACCATCAACCATCCTTTGCCATGAACCACCTCCTCCTTGAAAGTCAGTAAGCGGTGGTGTTTGATCAATTATTGTTTTGTCACTATTTTTTAGTTGGATAACTGCACCAGCATGTGGAAACCATAGTGGACCATATGTGAAGATCATAAACTGTTTACTTTGGATTATTGTATTGCTTGATATCATGTAGATTTGTTGCAGTCCAGTAGTTGCACCAATAGTCCAACCGCTAATGTTTACAGGACTAGATGTAGGATTATAGATCTCTACCCAGTCTATAGGATATTTTGTGTCGTCCCCAACAGGATGTATATCAGCTTCGTTTATCACCACGTGGGTTGCTATTGGAGCCGCTTGCCCTAGGGCAGAATAGGTTTGGCCAATTAAAATTAGAACTATAAAGCTGACAATAGTGTAGGATCTTAAGTATCTCATCTGCACTACCTTTCCATCACAAAGATTGCAATTTTAGGTGTTAATTGTGGAAAAGTTGAGCTTGTTGTTAATCCCCAATATGCCGTTAATTTCATTTAGGTAAACGTAGCCTATAATTCGTTATAAGCTATGCGTAGAATTTATCAGGTTTGATAGAACTGTAGATATATTTAGACGGGTTTTGTTTCATCACAGTTTGGGCACTTGTTCTGAATTATCCTAGAACCACAGACTGCACATATTCCCTCTCCCACATCTTTTTTAATTTGCCTTTTTCTTCTTCCAACCAATACTCGTATTCCAAAGTATGCCACAACTGCAATTATTACTGCATACACAGGAGCCAAGAAGGGCAATAGTCCTATCATCAGAAATAAAACTCCCAGGATCAACAAGATTTCTCTTTTTTCAAATCCCAAGATGTTTTTTGAACAAAAAATTTCAATAAATAGTTATGCCAGGCTCCGAGTCACTGAATTCACATTCATTTTTTATCATGTCTCTAACTCTTCTTCATCGCCTGACTCATCAGAATTTGTGCAAGTCAGATAATAACTAATTGAAACTGTACTATGGTTTTAGTGAATGTAAAATACAAAAGATGGGATCGGCCGGATTTGAACCGACGACCTCAGGTACCCAAAACCCGAATCATACCAAGCTAGACCACGATCCCGATGTTGAATGCACAAAAAAGTCCCCAATTTAATCTTCTCATGCTAATGATGATTTTAAATAACAAATCTATTCAACAGTAAACCAATGCAGGTTCAGGATTACATACATGCAGGCAAAATTGCAGCCGAGGTTAGAGAAAATGCCAGAAAAAAATATCACGTGGGCTCTACACTACTAGAAATTTGCGAATTAGTTGAGAATGAGATAAAACAAAAAGGAGGCAAGTGTGCTTTTCCTGTAAATGTTAGTTTAAACGAAATTGCTGCACATTATACCGCAGAACCAAACGACACCATTGTTGTCAAAGAAACAGATCTCTTGAAAATTGACTTGGGCGTGCAGATAAATGGATACATTGCAGATACTGCAGTCACAGTATGTTACGATCCAAACTATGATTATCTAGTACAAGCAGCAGAAGCTGCACTAAGAGAAGCAATCTCCATCATGCATGCAGGTACAAAATCAAGTGATGTTGGGAAAATTATAGAAAATACAGTAAAGCAGATGGGCGGTACACCTATTGCAAATCTCAGCGGACATTCTCTTGAGCAATATACCATACATGCTGGAAAATCTGTGCCAAACATATGGTCCATTGGCTCATTTTCTTTCCAGTCAACAGAGGCATATGCATGTGAACCGTTTGTTACAACACGAGATGGTCTAGGATTTGTTCGAGAAGGTAAGGTCAGAAATATTTTTTCTTTGACAACAAGAAAGCGAGCAAAAGATGATGATGCAAACAAGCTCATTGATTTTATTTGGCAAAAATTCAACATGTTGCCATTTGCCCTAAGATGGCTCTTGCCCGAATGGGACGAGAAAACTGCCAGGGATCTTTTGGAAAAGTTGATTCATAGTAAAATTGTCAGATCATATCCTATTTTGGTAGAAGCAAACAATCAAAGAGTAGCTCAGGCCGAGCATACTTTCATACCTCAAGAGAACGGCGTCACTGTGACAACTATTTGATATCTATTTGACAGATTCACCGTAGATTTTTGATATCAATACAGTGCCATTGTTACAAGAAGAGCATTTTCCAATTGTCTTAAAGACATAATCATCTTCTGCAAATTTCTTTTTTTTAACAGCATTGCATAAAGCGCATTGCTCCACAGTATACGGATTTATGATTTCTTGTTTCTTTCTAGAAAACATCATTGTGACACACCTATAGTATTTCCTACGCCTATTATTAGGACAGACTGGTCAGTTTTCGTGTTCTCTTTTACTATATCGTAAATTTGAGAGGTTACCTTCTCAGCAGTGTCTGCAATCTCTTTTTTCATTAGCGTTATGGCTTCTTTGATTGACTGTTTTACCACAATGGCGTAGATTGGAATGTTATTTTTTGTGGCTGTTTCCTCAATTTGGAATTTTTCTGTACCTATACCTCCAATTGCTGCACCAAATCCTTGCGCTATAGAACCTGTTTCTTCGCCTTCCAGTTTCAGAGCTGCATCTACCATAATTATGATATCAGGCCTTTTTCCCGAGATGATTTTTTCAACTGCCTCTCCTGGTCTGCCTACAGCACCAGCTGGACCTTCTGCCTTGACTAGTATGAGTTTTCTTCCCTCAAATTCTTTTTCGCTCCAAACCGTCTCATGCGCTGCCTCTTTTTTCTCAGTGTCAAGCATCATTTTTCCTACAACCATAGGACCTATACCATCACCAATTGGCTGGCCTTGCTTGAATGCTGGTACTGCGGTTTTGAGAGCCTCTGCTTCTTCCATAATAAACGGTATCATCATTTGCAGTGGTAAGATGAGAGGAAAGTTGTTTTGCTTTTTTGCCGTTAGAAACAAGTGCCTC
The DNA here is from genome assembly GCA_028867755.1 of Nitrososphaerota archaeon. GTDB lineage: Archaea > Thermoproteota > Nitrososphaeria > Nitrososphaerales > Nitrosopumilaceae > Nitrosotalea. The sequence continues at coordinate 778,295 of JAGWFT010000001.1, read as the reverse complement.
ACGCTCTTGTAAAGTAAATGTATAGTTGTGACAACCTCTAGAATATTTACTATCTTGCTTACTTCAACACGGTTTAGTTCCGGAGCAAACGTCTTGACCTGCATTCTTGTAAAATCTTCACGAGTTCGCATTATGTGTCTGATTTTAGGAACAATTCCATTTGGATCCATATCAACAGGCATTATTGTAAATTGCTCAAAGTATCTATCAATCTTGGGTGAAACATCCCAATTAGGCTTCAGAGTGATCTTGATGTAATCAATTAATTCTTTTTTGGTTTCATCTCTATATGTTTTTAGTTTCTCAAGAGACTTGTTTATTTCAGAAGAGGTTACCTGCAGTTGGATCTTCTGTCCGTAAAGCATAAAGACAAAAATTGGAACAATCCATACTAACCACATCAATGGGTTAGAATTATCATTTGAATTGAGAAGCTTGTCAACATTGATTCCTAGAAAATCCAATATTGAAAAATCGATTACAATCTAAATTAAATCTTTGTAGGAAATTAAATTGTTTTTTAACCCAAGATACTAAGAAATACCATGCCAAGTAAGATAGGTGAAAAACTTGCAAAAATTGTAACCTGTAAGGTGGCATATGATAGGCAAGCATTAGATCTTTATTCAGTTGATGCCAGTTCCTACATTGTAAGACCATCTGCAATAGCATTCCCTGAGAATGAAAAAGATGTGATGAAAATTGTTCGATTTGCCTTACGTAACAAAACTTCTGTCACGCCAAGAGGTGCTGGTACTGGTCTTGTTGGAGGATCCCTTGGAACTGGAATAATTTTAGACATGAGACATTTTGACAAAATCAAGGTTGGACGTAGATTTGTTCAAGCCGGAAGCGGAGTTTCCAAAGGAATTCTTGATGACACACTAAGACGACATAATAGATTTCTTGGGCCAAACCCATCAATTGGTCCATTCTGCACCATTGGCGGGATGATAGGAACCAATGCAAGCGGAAGTCATTCATTAAAGTACGGTAGTACAGCAGATAATTTGATTCAAGTAAAAATGGTCACATCCAAGGGCAGCATTGTGACGCTCCCAAAGAAAAATAATACAACAAAGAAAATTCTTGCGATTGTAAAACCACAAATGCAAAGGCAATTTCCTAGAGTATCGAAGAATTCTTGCGGCTATAGAATTGACAAGATCAGATCAGGAAATGACCTGCACAAAATCATGGCGGGTTCTGAGGGAACTCTTGGAATAATCACATCTGCCATGCTCAAAACTTTTGACCTTCCAAAACAATCAATTCTCACAATAATTTCATACAAGTCTCTAAAAGGTGCAGTCATTGACGTGCCCAAAATTCTAAAACTTGGACCGTCTGCAGTGGAGATTATAGATCATAACATCATCAAACACATTACGGCCAAGACACCAAACAGTACAAAATGCTTGCTCTTTGTAGAGTTTGATGATAACATATCAAAAAAGAAGGCAAAAGTTAAAGATGTGTCATCTGGAAAAATAATTTTTTCCACTACACGATATGATCAAATAATGCAATGGTGGACTTTTAGAAATTCTGCATTGTCTTATAGCCTAAAGAGCATCTCAAGACAAGAAACGGTGTCTTCCTTGATAGAAGATGCCACTGTTCCAGTGCACAGGCTGCCTCTTCTACTTGATCTAGTAGAATATTTGACATCAAGATACCCCATGAGGGTGATTACATATGGTCATGTAGGCAATGGAAATTTGCATATCAGACCAATTTTAAAGAAAAAAGACGCACATCTTATCAAAAAGATTGCACTGGAGTTCTTCTCTGGAGTGATAAGCATAGGTGGAACCATAACTGGAGAACATGGGGATGGACTTGCAAGATCAGAATTTGTTAAACTACAATACGGAGATGAAGTGTATTCTATTTTTAAAAAGATAAAACAATTCTTTGACCCAACCAATACTTTTAATCCAGGCAAGATAATTAGTAATTAGAATATAGATAGTAAGTTTTTTATTTTATCTTTGTTCCAAGTGGAACATCTTCGTTCACAGTAAGCCAAAAAGGTTTGTCATTCAAGTCTGCGGCCAAAAGCATTGCATTAGATTCTACCCCAGCAATTTTTCTTGATTCCAAGTTTGAGAGCACTATGACTTTTTTGTTTAACAGATCTTCAGGCTGATAATACTCAGCACCTCCAATGATTACTTGTCTTTTTTCTTCACCCAAATCAATGACTCCCTTTATGATCTTTGATTTTCCTGGGATCTTTTCTGTTTCTATTATTTTTGCTACACGAATATCCAGTTTGGCAAAATCATCATAGGTTATTGTATCCACAGAAAACCTTTTTTTGTCTCATTAAAATTGATTTCGAAACAGCATACAAATTCTCAACATGGTATGTATAACATACAAATGTAAAATCAGGTCACAGAATAAATATGAAGGTAGAATTCTTCAAAATGTGGTTCAGATTCAGGCATCAATAGAGGTCAATGCATCACTTGATAGAGTCTGGGATATAATATCAGATCTTGATTCAGAACCAAAATTCTGGAAGGGTACCAAGGAAGTAAGGAACATATCAAAAGAAGGAAACACAGTAAATCGAGAGGTTACCATTGCATTCAAAGATTCAAAATGCATGCAGACTGTTATCATTTATCCTAAAGAAAAGATTCACGTGCAATTTACAAAGGGAATCATTGATGGGACAAAGACAATATCGGTGTCAACGCATGGAGAAAAAACAGAGATAGAAGCAATTTGGAACATCAAGCTAACAGGCATGATGGGAATGTTCACCGGAATGATAAAAAAACACATCCAAAGTGGAACTGAGCAATCCCTTCAAAGCATTAAAGAAGAAGCTGAGAGATAAAGCCTGATGAATTTTATCATAGACGTATTCAATTATTCTCTAATAGCCATACTGACAGGAGTTTCCTTGACATGGATTCTTCTTATCAGGTCAATGTGGATTACTTTTCGTGACTCTCCCTTCTTGGATAGATTTAACTCAAAACACCACAATTCCCCCAAAGTTTCCATTATTTTGCCTGCAAGAAATGAAGAAGGATTCATCGACAAATGTCTATTCTCATTAATTGATCAAGATTACGAAAACTATGAAATAATTGCAATAGATGACAGATCAGATGACAAAACAGGAGATATAATCAAAAAGATTGCCAAGGATAACCCAAAAGTAAAGTATGTTCTTGCTGCACCTAAACCTGAAAAATGGATGGGAAAGAATTGGGCCTGTGTAGAGGGTTTCAAAAAAGCAACAGGAGAACTTTTACTTTTTACAGATGCAGATACGACACATTCTCAAAATACCATATCTCTTTCCGTATCACACCTTCTAAGTGAGGGCTTGGATGCCTTGACTGTAATTCCAAAAATGCTTTGCCTTGACATATGGACAAAGATTACCCTGCCTGTATTATCAACATTTTTGCATACAAGATTTTCTGCCATTCGAGTAAATGACGCTTCAAAAAAGACGGGATATTTTTTTGGTAGTTTCTTTATCATAAAAAAAGATACCTACACAAAGGTGGGCACACATGAAGGTGTGAAAAGTGAGCTGGTCGAGGATGGCGCTCTTGGCAAGAAAGTAAAAGAATCAGGGTTCAAGATGAAGATGGTACGCGGTGAGCATCTAGTAGAAGCGGTTTGGGCACGAGATTGGTCAACACTTTGGCATGCATTAAAACGACTAATGACCCCATTGTATCTTCAGGCAAGATACATTGCTACTGGGATTTTTGTTGCAGTGTTATTTTTGCTGTTTCTGCCATTTCCAATTCTTGCCTATTCTGCAATCTTTGCACCACTGTCTTTGTCATTTAGCATGTTATTTGTAATATCTTTGATTGCGTCTGGTCTTGTGTATCTTGCAAGTATAATTGATGCCACAAAGGGTCTTGGGCTTTCTGCCAAGTATGCCTTGGGCACACCTCTTGGTAGTTTGATAATTGTCTTGGGATTTGCAAGTGGAATTTTAAATGCGAAAAGCAACAAGGCTGTAACTTGGAGGGGCAGGACGTATTCCATGGTAGATACTGTACAAAATTCAATCAGTCTGTAGAAATGGCAATCCTAAAGAAAACTACTGACAAGTTTTTGCCTATTTTGCATACGTCAAAAAGAAGTTTAGATAACGCCAGAGATCTTTAAGAATATTGATTCAATCAAACATAAAATCTGCCAGAATAGGATATGCGTCAGCCATTTTATGTGCTGTCCTAGTTGGATCAATATCTACTGCTTCCAAGCCTGTGCTTGCAAATACAAATCCATTGATGTATGGTGCACTAGTTTACCTATTGGCTGCGCTTGCTTCTGTTCCCCTGTCTTACAAAGCAAAGGGATTACAGGTAAGAATAAGAGATTGGCCGCTCATACTTGCGATAACTGCATCAGGTGCAATAGTTGCACCAATCTTATTTTTCACGGGGCTTGAACAAACAACTGCCTCAGATACAGCAATCTTGTCTAATTCAGAAACAATATTTACGGTTCTTTTTGCTTTGGTATTTTTCAAAGAGAAGCTCAGGCCACGCGGATACCTAGCTGTTGCACTGGTCTTGATAGGCGTTATAGTTGTTACAACAAACTTACAATTCACAGACTTTCTTTCCAATCTAAAAAAAGAGGGCAATCTCTTGATAATAGCATCTATGGCACTATGGGCATTGGATAACAACATAAGCAAGATAGTAGCTCATCGCGTCGATGTTTCAAGACTTGTCCAACTCAAGGGCCTCATCGGAGGCGGAATTCTTTTTATTTTTGCCATGGCTTCAAAAATTCCAATAGGTATTACATCTATTGAGATCCCAAATCTATTGCTAGTTGGAATGATAGGGTTTGGCATATCGCTTTACTTGTTTTTGCATAGCCTTAAGAGAATAGGTACTGTGAGGACTATGCTCATCTACTCTACTGGGACAGTGTTCGGTTTGTTCTTTGCAGTGACATTTCTACATGAAGCAATTGGATTGTACCAAATCTTAGCTATTGCATTAATGTTGACAGGCATATACCTTGTCACAAAAGAAAGTCACAGTGTTGAAAAGATACATCAGGACTAGATTGTGTTTGTTTGACTTCACATGTCACATCCTGATAGAACCTTTACAATCTTGTAGTTTTAGATTTATTGTACGAAACAAAATATTATATGAGTACCAACTATAATCTCATTCTTGGATAAGACTAGTACTGTTTTGGGTGGAGCATATGGGATTGTAGTATTAGTTTTGATATTTGTTTTTGTCATGTCTCCAGCAAAGTTTGATGTTTCACATCTAGCTCAAACTGCTCCATTTGACCAAGCAAAAAATTCTCAGCTCAGTTTGGCCGATCTTTTTGCCCAGTCTGATCAGGGAGTGGTTCAGGTCATAGTTAGCAAACTAAATGAATCTTCTACTAGCAAAGATATTGGTTCAGGAATTGTTTATGATACAGACGGTCACATTATAACAAATAACCACGTGGTACAAGACGGTTCCAAGATTCGAGTTGTTTTTCACGATGGTCGATCACTACCAGCTTCAGTAGTTGGTACTGATCCATATGCTGATCTTGCAGTCATCAAAGTACAACCTGGCACTTATGTTTTGTATCCTCTAACACTTGGAAACTCGTCAAATCTTAGAATTGGAGACCAAGTAGCTGCAATTGGCAATCCTTTTGGGCTTACTGGGACCATAACATCTGGGATAGTAAGTCAGGTGGGCAGACTGCTTGATCCTCCAAACAGTTCCTTTTCCATACCAAATGTAATTCAAACTGACACACCAATAAATCCAGGAAATTCTGGCGGCCCTCTTCTCAACATGCAAGGTGAGGTGATTGGGATAAATACTGCAATCCAATCAGAGACTGGAGAATTTTCCGGCGTAGGTTTTTCAATTCCATCAAACACCATGAAGAGAATAGTTCCAACTTTAATACAAAATGGACATTATGACCACCCGTGGCTTGGTATAACTGGAATAAGTATTGATGCAGACTTGGCCGACACTTTGCAGTTACCAGCATCATCTGGGTTTATGATAAATACAGTAGTACCCAACACTTCAGCTGCAAAGGCAGCATTACACGGATATACGGAAACAAAGACCATTAATGGTACTCAATACCATATTGGCGGAGATATTATTATCGGAGCTGATGGATATGCTATTAAGAAAATTGAAGACCTGTTAAACTTTTTACAGGACAAAAAAGCGGTAGGTGACAAAATGACGCTGACAATAATTCGTGACGGCAAGACCATGCAGGTACCTCTTACTCTTCAGAAAAGACCTGATCAGTTCTAATACAAGCATAAATACAACTCCCTAAGCTACAAAACTAGTTGAGCAAGATACTTCTAAATTCTGAATTATTAAACAAGGTGTTTGATGGAAAAGATATCACAAAGGAAGAGGCATACCAAATTTACCAAGAATCAGAATCAAACCCGTTTGAGATTTACAAGGCAGCTCAGATTCTCAGAAACATGAACAATGGCAAGACTGTCACCTATTCTAGAAAAGTATTTTTTAATTTAATAAACCTCTGTCGCGATACATGTTCTTATTGCACATACAAGGCAGAGCCTGGAGAATCCAAGGTATCTATGATGTCAAAGCAAGACATCTCAAATCTTGCTTTGGTTGGACGCAAGTACAAGTGCACCGAAGCATTATTTGTTACAGGCGAGAGGCCAGAGCAAAAATATAGTGAAGCAAGAGCATGGCTCAAAGAAAACGGTTTTTCAAGTACGATAGAATATCTTGTTCATGCATCAGAGATGGTGCTTGACGCTGGCCTCTTTCCACATACAAATGCTGGAAATTTGACAAAATCTGAGATGAGTGAGCTGAAAAAGACAAATCCAAGCATTGGAGTGATGCTTGAAAATTCAAGCGAGAGACTTGTGGAAAAGCAGATGCCTCATGAGTTTGCCCCAAGCAAGAACCCAAGGGCCAGAATTCGCGTTCTGGAAAATGCTGGCGAGCTATCAATGCCTATGACTACTGGCCTTTTGATAGGAATTGGTGAGAGCCCATTTGAGTTGATAGATTCTATCTTTACCATAAAATCTATTCACGAAAAACATGGCCACATTCAAGAGGTTATACTGCAAAACTTTCAGCCAAAGCCTGACACTGTAATGCGAAACGTGCCTGGACCAGAAGAAAGATATTTCAAGACTTTGGTTGCTTTGACTAGATTAATCATGCCAAAAATGAACATACAAATCCCACCAAACCTATCACCTGACTCTTATCCTGATTTTCTTCAAACTGGAATAAATGACTGGGGAGGAATATCTCCAATAACTCCTGATTATGTCAATCCAGAATTTTCTTGGCCTTCAATTGACACAGTACAAAAAAACTGTGAAAATGCAGGGTTTGAGCTAAGAGCAAGATTCCCTGTATATCCCAAGTTCTTTTCCATGGTTGAATCTAATTTACAGTCTAAGATGTCAGAGATTGCAGACTCTGATAATCTTGTAAGCAAGGAGTATCTGAGATGAAGATGCAGAGTTCTCTCTTTGATTCACTAATCAGACATGCAGACCCACTGATTGCTCAAACACTAGATAGAGCATTGGCAGAAAAAGACGTAACTGTACAAGAAGCGGTAGAACTGTTTTCTGCAAATGGAATTGACTTTCACCTTGTCACCATGGTAGCAGATGAACTTCGCAAAAGGCGTGTCGGTGATACTGTCACATATGTTGTTAACAGAAACATCAACTTTACAAATGTCTGCATAAAGCAGTGTGGTTTTTGTGCATTTAGCAGAGACTTTCGCGAAGAAGAGGGATATTTTTTGCCAATAGAAGAGATAGTAAGAAGAGCAAAGGAAGCAAGGTCGCTTGGTGCAACCGAGGTATGTGTGCAAGCTGGACTTCCACCAGACATGGATGGAAGTACTTATGAAAACATATGCAAGGCGATAAAAAAGGAGATTGGAGACATGCACATACATGGATTTTCTCCAGAAGAAGTGCTCTACGGAGCAACCAGGTCAAATGTTTCAATACAAGAATATTTGCAAAGGTTACGAGACGCTGGAGTAAATTCGCTTCCCGGCACAGCTGCTGAAATCTTGAACCAATCACTGCGCGACAAGATCTCGCCTGGAAGAATTAGCGTAAAAAAATGGATCGAAGTTATAAAGACAGCACATAGAATTGGAATCCCGTCTACGTCAACCATGATGTTTGGACATCTTGAAACTCCAGAGGATAGGGCAAGACACATTGAAACTATTCGAGACATACAAAAGGAAACAGGTGGATTTACAGAATTTGTTCCATTGAATTTCATTCACTCTGAAGCTCCAATGTTCAAGGAAAAACTTCATGATGGCATAAAAAGTGGCTCTGACGGAAGAGATGTCATATTAACTCATGCTGTTTCACGCATAATGTTAAACAACTACATCAATAACATTCAGACATCCTGGGTCAAAGAAGGTGCTAACATGTCACAGCTGCTGTTAACGTGTGGTGCAAACGATTTTGGTGGCACGCTCATCAATGAAAGCATCTCTACTGCTGCAGGTGCCGGTCATGGTCAGCTAATAAGGCCTGGTGAAATAAGACGCCTCGTGAGAGAGATCGGAAGAATCCCCGCCCAGAGAACAACAGGATACAAGATAATCAAGACTTTTAATTCTGATAATGAAGAGGATATGCTTGACAAGGTAGAAGATACCAGTCAGTTTGGTTCCTATCAGGAATTAATAAAACTAGATAGATACAGGTACAAAAACTCTAGGCGAAATTAGTTGTCAAATTGCGAGCAAATTCTTCGCAAAGCAGCAAGAATGCACATTGACGAATGCGAGGCAGTGCATGTAACAAAGAAGATCACCACTGTTAGAATAACTGACTCTGAGATAGCAGAGATGAAACAAAATGATGAAGAGGGTCTGAGTATACGAGCAATACATGAAAAAAAGATACTGTCTGCCTTTACAAGCAATATGGAAGAGACAGATCTGCTTGACAGGGCACTGCAAACAAGATCTTTCATACAACCCAAGACATTTTGGAAGACACTGACCCATCCTGGAAAAATTCCTAGAGTTGAAAAGACATTTGACAAAAAAATAGAGAATATCACAGGATCTCAAGCAATAGAGATCGCAAACACCATGATAAATTCTGCATTGCATCAAAAAATAACAAGAATCTCTGGCTCGTTAAACATTGTATCTGAAGAGTTTAAGATTGAAAATACAAATGGTCTGAGCTGTTCAGACAGGGCCACATATGTGGCTGGGACCATTAACGCAGATTCTGAATATGGAAGCACGCCTGTGAGCGGCATTGGTGCATCATCTTCGAGGACAATTGATTCGTTTTCTCCGCAGCAGGTGGGAAATGACGCAAAAGAGATGTGCATTAATTCAATCAACCCGAAAAGTTGCAGCCCCGAAACATACTCCATAATTTTTGAACCATATGCAATTGGAGAGATGCTTGCATTTGTCTTTGCGTCAAATTTCAACCTAAAGATATATTCTGAGAAAAGAAGTTGCTTTACCGAAAAACTTGGAAAAAAAGTTGCTATAGAAAACTTTAGTCTGATGGATGATCCACACTTTCCAGATGGAATAGGAAGTAAACCCTTTGATGATGAAGGCACCCCGACAAAAACAAGATACTTGATAGAGTCAGGCATTTTTTCAGATACGTATTCTGACTTGTTTCATGCATTCAAAGAGAACCGCGAGCCCACAGGTAATGCAGGTAGAGTTGGCTCACCAATGGGACGAGTTGCAAACCCCATCCCAGCACCCATCCCCCACAACCTGAGAATAAAGGAAGGTAGGACGGGCCTAGATGAGATCATCAGGGAGACCAAGAAGGGCTTACTTGTAGGAAGGCTATGGTACACCTACGCGGTAAATCCAGAAAGGGGAGATTTTTCATGTACTGCAAGAAGTGGGGTCAGGATAATAGAAAATGGGATGATAGTAAATGCAGGCAAGCCAGTAAGGATAGTGCATAACTTGCCTGTCTTATTGCAGAACATATCTGCAATAGGAAATGATTCTAGAAATGTTCTTCAATGGAGTGCTCTTCCATGCATCACGCCAACTGTAAAGGTAGATGGAATTAAAGTAGAGCCCATCTAGTGACCAGAAAGTACAAACTGGAATCCAATACCTATCGCATAGAGTGCCAACAGCATCATGCCTGAACGCAAGCCCATCTTGTTTCGAAACATAGGTATCAGTGCAACAATTGTTATTACTGTGACAAGTATCATCTGATTTTCTAAAAGTGATGTGTTTTTGATCGTTGTACCCAACCCCTTATAGCCAATTGCTGCAAAAATTGCTACTGATAAAAGTAATGTGTTGTTCACTATCTTGGATCCAAGCACATTTGCTATTGCAATGGATGCCCCATTGCTTCCCTTTCTTGCCAAGAGAATCATAGATATCTTCTCAGGCATCTCTCCTGCTATTGGGCTTACAATTACAGCAAGGACTACAACTGAGAGTCCTAGATCAGATGCTGTTCCCTGAAGAGTATTGACAAAAGGTCCTGCTCCAAAAAATATTCCCACAGTACCAACTGCGAAGAATAACATCGAGCGTGCAAAATGCTTTGTGGTTTTTTTTGTAGTTTCGTGAAGTTCAGATTCGAACCTTTCTTGTGTTTTTTCTTTTTTCATCTCTCGGTAAGCAAGATATAGATATGTTCCAAACAGTCCTGAAAACAAAATTCCGTCTGTCATGTCATATCCATTTACAAATAAGACTGCCCCGACAACAGATGTGATTACAAGAAGTATTTTGTCCATCTTAAATTGTGTTACATCAATGAACTTTTGGGGGGATTTTGAGAGACGAGTAGTTGCAATTATTAGCATCACTGCGAGCCCCAGAGTCATCATAAACAGGTTGCTTCCAAGTGCAGAGCCCAGTGCCGTATCATAAGAACCACTCTTTACAGCAGCTGTTACAATTCCAATCTCTGGCAATGTAGTTGCAACGCTAAGTAACGTTCTGCCAACAAACCTTCCTCCCCATCTTTCCGATAGATGTTCTGCTCCCTCTGAGAGAAACCAGCTTGAGACAAGCAATTCCCCCAACCATAACAGAAGCATTACAAAGTCATTAGCCAATATACCACAATCCCATTAGAATAAATTTTATTAAATTATAGAAAAACAAAGGTGCATTATTGATCTTTTACAATTATCATAGTAAGTGTTGATTTTATTCCATCTAGTTTTCTTATCTTGGATGTTATCGTTTCACGTAAGACTTCCATGGAATCAGACTCGATTATCATCAAAACATCATAAACACCATACACCGGATAGATCTCCTTGACGTTAGGAATTTTTTTAATCTCAGTAACAATAGTGTTTTCCTTTCCAAGCTCGGCGTTCATAAGCACAAATGCACTATGCATGCTGTAGTTTCATCTGCCCGGGATAAAAACAAATTGAAAGTTGATGTATTTTGGTATGTTTGATTTATTTTATGTTGCGTAAATAGTTCAAAAAAGCTATGAATTAGCTCAAAAGAATCATCAGTTAGAATTAATAAGGTACATTACCGTACCACTACTGTAATATGCGAACTAGAATGACTTACATACCAGTAGAAGTAGCCGATCAGTTTTCGGACTTTATCATAAAAAGGGATGAGCAAGTACTAGACTCAGTCAAGGCAAGAGCCAGAGACTTTAGCACAATATCCATCCTTAAGCTACTGTATCAGCTAAGGTGTGGGCCTGTGACATTTTCAGACCTTTATGTAAAGTCAAACATCAGGATGAAGAGGTCCTTTCTGAACTATCTCCATCTTTGCATGGCATATAGTTTCATACAAAAAGAGCCAATTGGGTCAAACGTTGTTTATTTCATAACAGACAAGGGAAGAACGATGTTGGATTTGTTCATGCAAAAAACCAATAGTTGATAGTGTAGACACATTACAACACAAAATTCTTTTATTCTGAGTAACTAGAGCAGATTCATTGGGAGTAACATACAGAGACACTGGAATAGACATTAAGAAAATAAAACAGAGCCAGGCAGGCATTGGAAGGCTAATCTCGTCAACCCACAAACTGCGAAAGGGAATAAAGACACTGTCAGGGTTTGGACACTATGCAGGAATTGTGGAGATGCCAGGCGGAAAATTACTGGCTACACATACTGATGGCGTAGGAACCAAAGTGATAATTTCACAAATGATGAGAAAATATGACACTGTGGGAATAGACTGTGTCGCAATGAACGTAAACGATGTCATATGCATAGGAGCTATTCCAGTATCCTTTGTTGATTACATTGCAGCAAACAGAAATGACCAAGACATATTCAAAGAGATTGTTCGAGGTCTTGTCAAAGGAGCCAAAAAGGCCAAGGTTCCAATTGTAGGTGGGGAGACTGCCATACTTCCAGACCTCATAGCAGGAAAAAATTTTTCATTCGATTTGGCAGGAATGGTAACAGGGATTCTAGATAAACAAAACATGATTCTTGGAGACATGATAAACCCAGGAGACATAATAATTGGGGTGAAGAGTAGCGGGCTGCATTCAAATGGGTATTCACTTGCAAGAAAAGTTTTGCTTTCAAAATATTCTTTGCGTGACAAGATAAAGGGACTGGGCGTATTAGGTGATGCTCTTTTGGCACCTACTGAGATTTATGTCCAGCCTGTACTTGAAGCAATAAGAGAATGTAACATACATGGACTTGCACACATAACAGGCGGATCTTTTACCAAACTTTTACGCCTTAAAAAAATTGGATATGTGATAGACAACTTGCCTGAACCCCCGGAGATATTCCAGTTGATTGAAAACCAAGATGTAGAAAAAGAAGAGATGTACAAGACATTTAACATGGGAATTGGATTTTGTGTCATCGCGCCAGAGGATGAAGAGGAAAGAATTGATGAGATATTCAAAAAATACGGATTACAGAGTAGGCAGATTGGTGAGATAAAGGGCAAAAATGGCGTGTTTGTGGATTCTCTAAAAATAGCGTAAAATCTTTACAACACAAGCAGTGTCATAGTTGTCTGCACATGGGAGATTTTCCTTATCTTCATTACTGCATCTTCTAGATCCTTTGTAGTTCCTGCCTCTATCTTGCACATAATGTCATAAAGCCCCATCACAATGCTTGCTTCCTTTACGCCATGCGTTCCAACGATACGTTCGTATACGTATAACTCTCTGCCTGTATCACAATGGATTGCCACATATCCGACAGTCATTTCAATATATCACAGTGTTAAGATTGTCATGATTGCCAAAAAGGGTTTTGTTTTTACATGTCCAGATTAGGATTTAATACCCAAACTCATTCAGACAAGGCGTGCAACAGGCAGGGATAAGCTTTGAGGATGCATGTGGAGAAATTTCTCGCAATCTTCTTGCCATATCAGAACCAACAAGCAAGAACGTCAAGCGTGAGATTAAATGCATCTGTGTCAAGTATTCACTTGAGCGAATACCAAGAAATTATGAGATTCTTGCATCAGTCAGCGGACAAGACTTTGTAAAGCTCCAAAGAGCACTGATCAGGAAACCTGTAAAGACTGCATCTGGCGTAGCTGTGATAGCACTAATGCCAAAACCATATGCTTGCCCCCATGGCAGATGTACGTATTGCCCAGGAGGAGTAGAATTCAACACACCTAACAGCTATACCGGGAGAGAGCCGTCCACGCAAAACGCCATAGCAAATAATTACGATCCAAAGAAACAGGTTCTTGACAAACTTGATCATCTAATTGGATATGGTCATGACAGTGCCAAGCTTGAGCTAGTCATTGTTGGAGGAACATTTCTTTTCATGCCTCAAGATTATCAGAGATCTTTTATCAAGTCGTGTTTTGATGCATTGAATGGATTTGATTCGCCTGACTTGGAATCAGCCAAGAAAAATAATGAAAAGGCAAACATAAGAAATGTCGGGTTCACTATAGAGACAAAGCCTGACTATTGCAAGACCCAGCATGTAGACTGGATGCTTGATTATGGCATAACAAGAGTTGAGATTGGAGTCCAGAGCCTACATGAGAGAGTTTATCAGATTGTCAACAGAGGTCACACGTTTAAAGACGTAGTAGAATCATTTCAGATATCAAAAGATGCAGGCTATAAGATTGTAGCACACATGATGCCTGGCCTACCAACCATGACGCCCAGGGAAGATATTGAAGATTTTAAAAAACTATTTTCTGATCCTGCCCTTAGACCAGATATGTTAAAGATCTATCCGACACTTGTTCTTGAAGATACTTTGCTATACAAATCATACAAGGAAGGCAAATTTGCACCATATTCCCAAGATGAGATGATAGCAGTGCTAACCGAGATGAAAAAGATCATACCAAGATGGGTACGAATAATGAGGATGCAGCGAGAGATCTCCTCTGATCAAATTATTGCAGGCCCCAACCTTGGAAATCTGCGCCAGATGGTACAGCAAAACCTCAAAAAACAAAATCTTTCCTGCAAATGCATCAGATGTAGAGAGGCTGGGTTGTCTGACAGTACGATTAACGTTGATAATATCAGATTAAATCGAGAAAACTACGAGTCCTCAGGAGGGTACGAGGTCTTTCTGTCATACGATGACTTGAAAGACAGAATATTTGGGTTCTTGAGGCTGCGAAAACCAAGCAATTTGGCACACAGAAAGGAAATAGATGGAAACACGTGCATTGTAAGAGAACTTCACGTGTACGGCAAATCACTCAAGCTTGGCGAGCGTGACAAGGACAGCATGCAACACTTGGGACTAGGAAAGAGCTTGATGAATGAAGCTGAAAAAATTTCAAGCGAAGAATTTGATGCAAAGAAATTGCTGGTCATAAGTGCAGTGGGCACACGAGAATACTATAGAAAGTTGGGCTACTCACTTGATGGCCCATACATGTCAAAGGAATTGGGATAATGGAAGAACAGAAAATAATAGGAAGGGGTACTTGGATAGACAAACTTGCAGATGAGCTTCTTGAAAGGGAAAAATCTCTTGGTAGAAGCACCAACATGATAAGAGTTGAGAGTGGTCTTGGCGCATCTGGAATACCTCACATTGGAAGCTTGGGTGATGCAGTTAGAGCATATGGCATAAAACTTGCACTTGAAAACTTTGGGTTCAAGTCAGAACTTGTTGCATATTCAGATGATCTTGACGGTCTCAGAAAGATTCCTGAAGGATTACCTGACTGGTTAAAGGATCATATTGCAAAACCTGTTTCATTTATTCCAGATCCGTTTGGATGTCATGATTCGTATGGGTTGCACATGAGTAGTCTTCTGCTTGATGGGCTGGACAAGCTTGGAATCAAGTACAAGTTCCAACGGGGGGTAGACACTTACAGAAATGGACTACTAAAAGATCAAATTCATACCATTTTAACAAACAACAAAAAAATTGGAGAAAAGATTGCAGAATTTGTGGGCCAAGAAAAATATCAAGAAGCCCTACCGTACTTTCCTGTTTGTGCAAATTGTGGAAGACTGTATACTGCTATTGCTTATGAATATCTTCCAGATGAGAAGAAGATAAAATACAAATGTAGTGGAACCACTATTGGTTCCAAGATTCTTGATGGATGTGGACATGAGGGAATTGCAGACATTACAAAAGACCTTGGAAAGCTTGCATGGAAAGTAGAGTTTGCAGCAAGATGGCAGGCATTTGACATAAGATTTGAAGCCTACGGAAAAGACATCATGGATTCAGTAAAGGTCAATGATTGGGTTGCAGACGAGATACTTGGCTTTCAGCATCCTACACATGTAAAATACGAGATGTTTCTTGACAAGGGCGGAAAAAAAATATCAAAATCTCTTGGAAATGTTGTAACATCGCAGGCCTGGTTAAGATATGGAACACCCAAGTCTATTCTGTTATTATTATACAAAAGGATCACAGGAGCCCGTGAGATTGGCTTTGAAGACATTCCTGTACTGATGGACGAATACCATGAACTTGAGAACATTTACTTTGGAAAGATAAAACTTGATAACGAGAACAAGACGACCAGAGTAAAGGGATTATACGAGTACGTAAATTTGCTCAAGCCCTCAAGCCCTACACCATATGTGAACTATAGATTGTTGGTTCAGCTTTGTAAGATATTCAGAGAGGATAGGACTTCCAAGGTGACAAAGAAGCTCATAGAATACGGAACCATGAAGGAACCGTCTTCAGAAATTGATGAATTGATAACACTTGCAGGAAACTATGCAGATGACTTTGACAAGCCAACCAAGGTTGAAGTTCAGATAGATGCAATGACAAAAAAAACATTGTCAGAGCTTGCAAGTATTTTATCTGCAGAAAAAGAACCGGAAGACCTGCAAAATACTATATACAATATTGCAAAAAGCAATGGGGTACAACCCAAAGACTTTTTCAGAATTTTATATCAAATAATACTTGCAGCAGAGAGGGGACCGAAGATTGGTCCTTTCATACTAGACATAGGAAGGAAAAAAGTAGCCTCCACAATCTCAGAGTACCTATAGCCATGTCTGCACATAGCGAACACAACAGACCCAAAGGAAGTGGTATGGTTCTAATCGTAATTGGAATATTGATCTTTGTGTTTGCTCCCGGGTATTTCAAAAATAATCTAGAGGGACTTGGCATAATCATATTTGGGTTTGCCATAGGCGGATTGGGATTTTACATGAGCTTTCTTAAGAAGAAAAGGAAATAGAGATCTTTTGTTACAAAAAAGGAATACTTTTCTTACCACGTGCAACAAGTTCTAATAATGGGCCTATTTGGTCGATCAAGAAAGGAATCTGAGAGAGAAGAACCTGCAAAAGACGCCCAAGTAAAGAGTCTGGAACAGACTCAAAATGGACAATTTCAAAACGAGCTTGACGAATTGAAAAAAGAGATTCAACAAAGTGCACTCATATTAGAATCATGCTCTAGTGAAATCGGTGCCATGAAAACTGAACTTGATACTATTACAAAAGAGACCAATACTGCAAAAGAAGAACTTGGTTCTTTGAGATCAGAAATTACCTCAATCATGGTAGAACGAGAATCAGTCCTAGAACAAATCAAGACTGCAAAACTAGATCTTGCAATGACAAAGTCACAGTATAATCAGATAGACGTTGATGCAATAAAGCAACAAATTCAGAAAATAAGAGATGAGATGTCTGTAGTCGATTCACAAAAAAACACCAAGATATTAGAGCTTGAGGAAGTTCAGTCAAAGATAGACAATTCCAAGTCAGAGCTTGACGAATTAAACTCTGCTACACAGAAAGTAAGAGCCGAGCTTGATTCTTTAAAGTCGCAGCAAGAGTTGAAGAAAAAGGAGATACTCATAACAAAGAACGAGTTAGAATTCATAGAGAAAGAACTTGCATCAGTTGGAAAAAAAGATGACTCTAAGAAGATTGTAGAGGCAGCTGGAGTCATTGCAGCTGCTATAAACTCAAAGTACGAGTCTGTGAAAAAGGAACTGGAAATTGTCAAAACTGCACTTGTGCGAACAAGAGATGAGTATGAGGCTGCCCGAAACGAGGTCAGTCTTCTTAAAAGCAAATACGAGACTCAGGATTCTGACCAGTCGCAAGATGTCACTTGATGTGAACTATAGTTTTAGAAACAAACTTCCTCAAAAATATCGCAAGCCCAATTGATGATATAGCAATAATTGTGGCAATGAGAAATATGAGATTGTAAGAATCAGGAGTCGGAAATGTGCCAGACACTCCTGGTAATGATGTCCTGTGTGTTTGCATAAACATTCCAGCCATAGCAGGTCCTACTGACGCACCAATTATTCTGATCAGAGTACTCATACCAAGTGAGGCCCCTACATTTTGTTTTGGAGTTGCAACCATGATCACATTCATTGCACCTACATTTGTAAGTGACAATCCGGTTGATAATATTGCAAGGCTTATCGATATCATAAATTCTGTCGAGTGATACACGAAAAGACTTGCAAATCCCATTGCACTAATTACGCTACCAATTATTATCGGCTTTGTAGAGCCAAGCTTTGATATGATAAAACCCGAAGTGGGGCCAACGATAAGCAAGACAAGTGCAAACGGAAGCTGCACATTTGCTGTAGCTACTGGATCCTCTCCAAATCCCAACGGGGTTGGACTTCGAATAAGAACAGGTATTGTCTGAAAGACCATGAACATCGACATTCCTACAATCATTATCAGTATATTCGATGGAAGTATCACCTTGTTGAAAAGTATCTTGAGATCTATTAGTGGTGACTTTGATCTCTTTTCAATTATGGCAAAGAGAATCAGGTATACAATTCCAATTACAACTAATCCTATCATTGTGGAAGACCCCACCATATCTCCGGTCTCAACAAAAGTCAGTGCCATCAGAAACGCAGTTACAGATACTGCAAGAGTTACTGCACCCTGAATATCTATGCTATTTTTTGGCTTGGTGTTTTGTTCCTTTATCTCTTCTGACCTCCATTGTGGATGAGCCTCATCTACGTGGATGAACCTCTGTACTATTACTAGCAATGCCAATACAATTGGAATTATTGAGAAGAAGGTTGCTTGCCATCCATAGTTTTGAATTAGGTGCCCTCCTGCGACAAGACCAATAACTGCACCTCCAGCAAACATAGACGATATTATACCCTGACCAATTGCAATCTTACTTATTGGAAATTGTTCCCTTATCAATCCAAAAGCTATTGGGAACATGGACATTCCCATTCCTTGTACTACCCTGACTGCCAGCATTTCATAGATATTTGTAACAAAACCTCCTAGCGAAACTCCTACTGCATAAACTATCATAATTACAAGCAACATCTTTTTCTTTCCACAGATATCTGACATCTTGCCAGCAATTGGTGTCATTATGGCTCCAGCTAGAAGATAGGTTGTAAGAATCCATGATGAAGTACTGTATGAAATATGAAAATCTTTTATCAGATCAGGAATTGCTGGTACAAGCATTGTTTCTGCATACATAGCCATAGTTGCAAGCAAGCTTAGTATGATAAGCGTCTTCCACGCCCTCGATGATATCTTATCAGTTGCGGCATCTTTTGGGTTCTTTGACATTACCATTTTATCCTAGCCTCTATTTTTTTCTTGAAATTTCTACAAGTGTACCAACTGCAAAATATGTTGATAGGTTTTTTGATATCTTGCGTAATGTTTTCATTGTAGTTTCAAGGTCATCTTCTGAAATGTACTTGGTGGAAGATTTTCTTATGTGAATGGCACACTCTGTCATAGAGTTCCACAAAGAATCTGCCTTGGAGGTCAGATAGATCCTGTTTACTCTTCTATCGTTAGAATCTGGTTTTCTTTTTAATAGTCCCTCTTCTTCCATCTTATCAATTATCGGGACTAGTGTTGCACCTTCAACACCAACCTTGTCTGCAATTTCCTTCTGGGTCAGACCTGGTTGTTGTACAAGAGATGCCACTACTTTCCATTGACTAATTGTCACACCTACGTTTTTTCTGAGCTCAAAATCTAATGTTTTCTGAAATGCCTTTGCCGTGTTGTTTACTACAAATCCAACACTCGCCTCAAAATCATATTTTGTCATATCAGTTAGATATCTAATCATTAGATAGCTAATTATTATAAACTTAGCCCCCTAACGATCTCTTTATATCGTCCAGCAAGCCTGAACCGTATTTGTGACTAAAAAAGAACTAAATGTTGTTGGAGTCAAAGTGCTAGAACAGAATGGCATCAACGTGAAGGAGTTGATAAATGCTCTAGTTTACAATGCGTCAGTAGAATTTACAGCCTATTACTATTTTACAAATCTTAGAGCACATTGCACCGGAATGGAAGGAGAGGGGCTGAAGGGAGTAATCGAGGATGCCAGACTTGAAGATCTAAGTCACTTTGAATCATGTCTTTCAAGAATTTATGAATTGGGAGGCAAGCTACCACTTAATGCTCAAGACTTTATCAAGATGTCAGGATGTGAATTTCTACAATTACCTACAAAACCAACTGACACAAAGGCAATCCTTGAGAAATGCCTCAAGGCAGAACAAGGTGCAATTGTCAATTGGAACAAAGTGTGTAAGATGACACATGGCAAAGATCCTGCCACATACGACGTTGCAAAAGACATACTTAGAGAAGAGATAGAGCATGAGGCATGGTTTCTTGAACTATTGTATGGAAGACCTTCTGGACACATGAGAAGAAAATATCCAGGTGAAAGACCCCATACTCAAAAACACTCACGAGCTCTAGGCTAGAAAACTGTACGAACTTTGTATTTTTGTTAGATTGTTTTTTGGGAGAACATCTAACAGCTCTTTGTTTTCAAAAATTGATTTTGTGGATCTATAAGGCTGTCAATCTTATTGCCCATGATGGTTTCAGATGTTACAGGCCTTGCAGACATCATATACAACCCTAAAGAGACATCCAGAAAACATTCTCAGAAGACCAAATATGATAAGGACGAACTGGACGAGCCAAAGCACAAGATAGCAAATCCCGCCCTATTTGCAAAAACAAGAGAGGTTCTTGGCAACATAATATCAAAACGCATGAAAACATCAGGAGGTACAGATATTGATTGGCTAATTGAGCACCATGGAGGGTTTATGATTTTTGAGCTCAAGATATTTCATGACGATAGAATGATCATCTCAAAGGCCCAGATGATTGCTTATGAAAAACTCTATGAAAATCTTCCCAAATGTCATATATTGTTCATAGGCCACGACGATATTGATTTTTCAAATTTGGAAGACCTTGTGTGGCTATTTGAGATGAGAGAGTGGAGATCAGGAGGTATACCACATGTTGAAGACGGTCTTGCAGGTCAGACCCATAGTGAGAACGATGTATCTGGATATATAGTTGAAAGGGAGTTTATGGAAAAAATCGATGTGAAGATACTAAGAGATAAAATAGACTCGATTTGGACTGAGTTTGAAAAATAAGGAAGCTAGCCTAATCGTAGGCCTTACGAATGAACAGAATATTGCAGTTTATGATTCTGGCCAGTCTATCCCACAAGTGGAACAAGAACCTCGAAATCCTTTGTATTTGGAGTTGTAGTGAATAGAAGTTTTTCTAGAGCCACAACTATCGCATTGTATACTCATAGGTAAGATATTGTTGTTCATGCATATGATGCATCTTCAACAATCTAGCTTACAAATAACAAACCTAGCTGACAATATCCTATCTAGTATTTCCCATACTATAATACATGAATAATACACCTGAGATGAGAAAACCAAGCGTATGGGGAATGCAAGTCCGTGCACCATTTAAGAAAGTGATCGCTTTTGACCTATTATTTTTGGGTCTTGGTACAATGATTGGAGCCGGAATTCTCGCAGCAATCCTACATCTGTAGGACTGTCCAACTTTTTTTCATACTGCAATCAGACGTAAATCATATTGTATCTTAATATAATGTTCATTAAAATCAGAGACCGGTTGGACGCCAAACAAAAAAAGCGATTAAACATGTTTGCCATCCTGGTTGTACTAATGATAGCAATACCGGAACTAATTGGACATTTTTATTTTGATACACAGAAACACTCGCCCACCTCCTCCGTGGATACAGCCCTTTCACTGACCGATAAACAGCACAGCATGTATACCAATAGTGATCTGAAATGTCATCTAGTTCTCAAAAATGATACTACTGCAACAAATGTAAGTAGAGCTGCTGGAATTCAAGGACAATACGCAGTATACTCATGTACCTAGAAACTAGATAAGATAGATAGTTTTGGCGTATCCTATGGTAGATCTTCTGATTCAGGGGCACAGTGTTTGTGAACCCATTTTCCCGATGAGGTTTTTGATATTTCAGAGCCCACACTTATCTCTGCTCTACACTCTGAACATGTTGTCTTGAACTTTGCTTTCATGACATCTTACAACAGTACAAGTAGATAAATCATGAAAAGCAAGAAACATACATAACGTGTCGACATGTTGTCCATCATGTTATCAAATACTATAATGCAAATAGGAATTTTGAATACACGGTACAATTCATATCAAAAGGATGGAAGTCTGGCATAGTTTTGCAAAATATTGTTTTTTGGTTGTTTTTTCATCAGTACTGTTCATTCCTACATATGCCACTCAGAATAACATAACGGATCCAAATCTACAGCTAAGCCTGAACTATCCAGACATAATCATGGATGGAAAACAATTTGTATTATCTTCTGTGGTCAAGGCTACTGTTGATCAGATATCAAACATAACAGTTACCATAGCCTGTCCAGAGCTACAGATACAACAAAATAGTTTTCATCTTGACAAGATTGGGAAGGATTCTACTTTTGGAAATGACTTTAATGCAACGGTAAAAAATGGTGTCCCTGACGGAAATTTTGTTGCAAACGTAGAAATGGATTATTTTGTCAGGGGGCTTTTTGACTCGCAGCCTGTAAGGCACACTGTAACTCAGACAACCCAGTTCTTTGTTGCATCAAGGCCTTCCCTATCTATCAACCTCCAAACTCCAAGTGATGTTTTTGCAGGAGAGCCCTTTTCTATCAAGGGTACCATAGCAAACCAAGGCGCAAATGCCCACAACATAGAACTTTCTACATATTCATCTGAACTGCAACTTGCAGGAAAAAAATCCCTTGATTTAACCAACCTTGACGCTGGCAAATCATTAGATTTTGAATTTATTGTACAGACACAAAAGGAGTTGGGAAACCCCACACAGGCAATTATTCACGTAAACGGTACATACTCTGACGATAGCGGTAAAACATACCCCATAGATAACTCGTTTAATGTCTATGCCAGACAGCGTGGCATGCTTGAGATTGGAGATGCAAATGGGATTTGGGTCGGACAGTTCTTCATTGCGCCAGTTGTTGGAGTTGGAACCATTGTATCAAGCGTAATAGGTTTTATGATGTTTTTGTGGCATTATAAGAATAAAAAGAAAAAACAGAAAAAAACACGAAAGTCATCATAACATAATATTTGCAATAAAATAATTATATAGAGCCCAACCGAGTTTTTTTAGAATTGCTCGAGTTATTTTTAATCTACAGACATCATCCTTAAATTACCATCCAAGTTATCGACGATTCAAATGTCAAAAACATTGATTTATGGAGGAATCGGAGGAGGCGCAGCAGTAGCAATTGCCATTGTTGTCCTTTTTGTGGTACATGCAAATACACCACAGTATGGATTATCTGTTAATCCCAGCACTGAAATGGTCATGGGAACAGGTTCTGTGATACGCCTATATGTAATCAACACAGGTTCGTCACCCCTTACCAACATCAAGGCAGATTATGGAACAAGCTCAGACAGCCTCCCCATACTAAACCCAGGAGATAAAGTGATGTTATCGCCTCCTGCTTCAGCAAAGATGGTAACAGTTACTAATGATCAAGGGGTTACAGTAACAAAAGATCTTGTAAATATGGGTTGAGATGCTATATTTAGTATCACACTCTAAACTTTTTATTTTGGTTGATTAAACGATAAAAAATGAAAAAATGTTCAAAATGTAATGGACCTTTTTTTGACATAGGAAAAAAATTTGTGTGTACAAGATGCGGATTTGAAAAAGGAACAAGAAAATAAAGTCTAGTTTTTCATGTATCTATTATTCTGACATCTTGTCCAAAACAGTATTTTTATTGTATTAAGATAAATCTCAGATTAGACTATAGTCCTTCTGGAAATTGATAGAATGACGGGATGTTAGGAGGTGTGGAACCATATACAATTGCTATCTCATCATGTGCATTGAGCTTTGTACTGTTTAGATTGGTAGATACTTCTTGTCCGTTGACAAAAATTATTGGTTCTCCATCAGGAGGTGCACCTGTGCTTGTCTTTTTCCATACATCAAGAAATTGTGACAAGCTAAAATCTGTTTGTTGTGGGGACTCGATATGCATTATGCCGTCTGGCGTATGAGTGTGAAGCCAGTATAGACACGTATTATCCATGATTCCAATGTATTGAGGCACTGTTATGTGTTGACCATTAACAAAAACATCAAGATGTGCGTGCACGTGATAAGTGGTATATTCTTGTGTCTCACAAGGAATCCCATCCACTGCTTGAAAATTGACATCTACGGTATTGTCTGACTGGTGAAGATAGTATGCAACTCCTACAACTATTGCTGCGATAACACCTATTGCAATTAGTTTGTTTTTGTGCTTTGATCCCGTGCTGTCGGGTATTTTTTTGTCAGATGTCTTTTTGTTTTGATCGTTGTTTATTTTCTTGGTCATTCTTGCAGGCCTCTAGTCGCTATGACTTTAATCCATATTTTAACCCATTTAGGAAAATAGAATAAAATTCAGTGCGTATCAAGTCCAGTACGTCTTTTACTGACTTGATATGTTCACATATTCTTCTGGATCTTCTTCTTTTAGCCTTTGAAAGTAGATTTCTTCGTATGGCATTTCAGGCATTACTCGTAAATTTTCTATTTAAGCAATAAATTGATGAATCTATATCCATCAGGTCAAAAAAAGCAAATTTACTTAGACAGTCACCATTGATGTTTTTGTATCAAGGAATCAAAAGATAAGAACCAGTTTATCGATATTGGTTAAAGATGGACTGCGAGGACGAATATAATACATTAATCAAGTCTACCGAGAGACTCCATGAACTATACTATCAACAAGAAAGTTCTGATTTTGCATTTGCCAATGCTCTTGCAAGTGCACAAAACCACTTGATTGCATCAGGATTGGTAAGACTTGTTACTGCAAGTGCTGGCGAGATAGTAAATTCGCTAGAAGACAATTCAGAAAAGGGATTTTTTGAACTCCATGATGCTGCTGCAAGCAAGGTTCAGGCAGATACTGCAGTAATTGCTGCAGAAGAGTCATATCGTGACGCCTCTCAAAGATATGATAACTGTATCAAAAAACAGATAGATACCTAACCATAAGGTGGCCGAGAACTTGATGTTGATGATGGATGTGGTGTAGAAGACTGTATTGAATCAGGTGAAAACTTGTGTCCAATTGACCAGAGTAGAAACAGAGATGCAAACTTTACCCTCTTGAGATGTTCCATAAAAATAGTTCTTGTGATATCTTCCTCATAAACAGTGTCCCTTACTATCATACGTTCTGGCATGAGTTTGTTTGGATGAAATTCATGATCAACTCTAAACTTTAATAATTCTCTTTGAATTTGGTTAAAGAAATCAGACCTTTCTTTTTCTGTCATGGTAGAAAGCAGTTGTAAAAATTCTGGCGGGTTTTGCAACGCGCTTCCTAGTATTACAAAATCCTTGTTTTTTAGCTTTACAATGTCTGCGAATGTTCCTTTTCCGTGAAGATTGGAAATGACAAGGTGAAAGTCAGAGACATCTTCAGGTCTCTCAGAGACTGCAAAGTCTTCATTCTCAAGCCATCTCTTAATCTTGTCTTTTAACACATCGTTGCTCAATGATCAAGAGATGATATGGTCTAGCATTTAATGGATTCTTTAAATTTCTTGGATACTGCTTGTGGATGTAAAAATCTATTCTGTTAGTTAATTGGTATTTTTGTTACAAAGATAGTACAAGATAACCTAGATCAGTCAAGGTTTGCCGATGTCTTTGTTACTCGCATTATTATTCCGCTCATGGAAATAGACGATAGGAAGTACCAGCCCCAGAAATACATGTCATTTTCGTGTGCACAGTGGGTTTTGGCCTCATTTTTTACATCGTCTGCGGAACATGTAAGGTGGAAAAAGTTTCCTGGAAATACGTTAAGTGGGATTGGCGATTCTGCTACAGTGTATGAGAACATGTGAGGCAGTAGGAAATAGAAGACAAGTAAGAATGGGACAAACGTCAGAGCCATCGGTCTCATGTTAAGCTGCATTATTTCCATATTTAGCTTGTTCATGTACGGAGATTTTTTGTTTAGCTGATCAATCTTTTCTTGATCCTTTGACCTAAATGCAGCCATCCTGTCTTTTTGCCAAGACCTTGTCTCTCTCATCAGCCTTTTCAGCTTGTCTTGGTCTACCATCTTTTTTCTTATTCCTGCGTTGAGTAGGTTTAGCATTATTGCGATACCCATGATTCCAAATGCCGATGGAATTACGCCTTTTATCCATGGATTGACACTGCCAAGCTGGCTTTGACCTAGACCAGGTATCTGTAGATATATTGCATTTAAGAATCCAAGAATTAATGCTTCCATTTTGGTTATTTTAATTTTGTATGGCGGTGTTTTAAAAGTTGATGCATTTTGTAACAATTCAACCTAAACAGGTTGTGCCTGATATCACTATTTTTATGGAGCTCACCTTTACTTGACAAGCGTGGCACTAAAAGAGAAAGATAGAACTGTGCTTAAGACAATGATAGACGAAGAGATAGGTAAGATCCCTGGCATAATATCAAATCTTCGTATGCCAGAGTTTAGCGGAATTTTCCAGATAAAAGACGAGTCAGAATATGTCTACGGATATACACATGGTTCTATAGTTGGCAAGTTTGAAACATATTATTTTGTAGTTCATTCCGGCAAAAAACCAAGTGGTGGCGAGATAGATGAGATAGCCAAGACACTCTTTGAAAGATCAGCTGAGATAAGAGAAGCAATCTTCAAGGTTGTTGGCCAGTAAAAAAAATTCAATTTATGTTTTCTCACCTGAAAGAATTTCTCCCTTATCATAACATTTTTCTGCAGAATCAAATATTGCAAGTGATTGGTTAATTATTTTTGCTGCAGCAACACGATCCTCGTTTGCTTTGTCAAGAACTGACTGTCCTAGGCCTCGCAGTGCCTTTGCCTTGTTGTACCATGCGTTTGCATGGTTTGGGTTTAGCTCAATTACCTTGTCGTAGCAATCAATTGCATCTTGGTATAGTTTCAATCGAAACATGGCAATGCCCCTGTTATTCCAAGCACTGGCATGAGACGGGTTTAGATTAAGCGCTTTGTCATATGCAAGTATGGCATCCTCATTTTTTTCCTGCATCATCATGTCATTGCCTTGCTTGTACCACGAGTCTGCATCTTCCATGATGGAGTAGGTACAATATGCCTTATTTTAACGCCAAGAGAAAATATACGATTGAAGAACGTAAGAGACAAGTAACCTTGTTCCTTAACAAGGTGTCACAATCCATTATAAACAGAATACCGAACGTTATGGTACAATGAACATACAGGACATAAAGGCACATCGAAAGTTGCTTGCCATGATTCTTGGTGTGACAGTGATTGCCACAGTAGGAGGTTCAATGGCGTATGCACAGATCGCACCAGGCGCTGGTACCACTCAAGCACCACAGATATCTGGTTCAGTCAATCTTTCGCAGTTGCTTTTATCTAGCATAAAGACCAGCTTTACCACTGCTGCAGATACTGCTGCAAGTCAGGTAACTGGAGGACAAGTGTTGTCTGGAAGTCTTGTTGTAAAACAGGACTATGCAGTCTATGCCTTCAAGGTAACAGACGGCAAAACTGTTTACTCTGTAATAGTAGATTCCGGAAACGGCAGTGTACTTTACAAATCACAGGGGCATCCATTAACTGCATCTTCCATATTTGGAGGCATGAGCAGCATGGGCGGCGGTCATCGTGGAATGATGATGCATGGGCCTATGATGGGTGGACATATGGGAATGTGGCAAAAACCACAGAACAGCACAGCTCCTAGCGGAACAACCCCAAGTGGATTTCAAGAATAGAAATTCAGACCACTTTTTTCTCTTTTTTTATTTTCCATATTGATATATCATAAGATTTTCATTTAGTTTTCTGCAATCAGTTGCAACTAAACTATAACAGTTCATTTTGATCTTGATCTGCTTTTACAAGCATCTTGTCATGTTTTATAATTTTGTACAATTGTGACATCTGGATCGGAACAGAAAACATTGTTCATGAACAAAAGTACACAAGTATTAATTAATTTTGGAGTTACTTTTGTCTGGGAACTGTAGGTGCCATATACTCTATTGGGAAATGTGCCCTTCCCCCCAACTCTTAGCCCTACAGTTTCCATTCAGTAGTTTAGGTTTGGGTACAAACAATAAGACTTTACATGGATTTTTGAGTAAAAAATACGCTTTATTTTTCTAATACAGAAAGATCTAATATAATGTGTAATTGAAAGCCAAGAAATGTCATTTAAAATTTTAACATTAGAATGTAAACATCCTTACCATATAGGTAAAAAGAACACATGATAGAGTCATACTATGATTGGCAAGATAATAATCATATGTGCAGTAGCACTTTTTCTAATTGCATTTTTTCATTTTACTCAAGCAGGTACCTATTTTGACAAGATTGCTCAGATTCGTGATAATGTACAAAATGCAACAGATCCGATAATAAAAAATATCTTGCAAAAGGCTGCAAACTATAATCTGACAAAACACTAAGTCACATGCCAGTTTTCTGTTTTGGCGCTACAGGCAATATAAAAACTAAATTGACAAAATTGTAATTGTTTGTCTTTTATGGCATTCCTTCTGGGTTATGTAACGCATCTTGCTTTAATCGCAAGGCTCTGTAAATTATTGGTCCATGATCAGCTTCAACATCAGTTGTAATATACAAGATGTGATCTGAATCAAGCGGCATTGTGATTCGTTTTATCTTTTCATATTCTACAAGTGCATACTTGCCTTTGCCTATCTTGTTTGATACTTCGTTTCTTGACTTCCAAGCAGTTATTGCAAGCTGGAGTGATTTTTGGCTTTCTTCTGAGGTGAGAATATTTTCTACCCCCTTGCGATGTTCGCTGAACATTATCTTTCCACTCATATCAAATATTGTCACAAAGCGAATCTTTGGGTCTATTGCTACAACCTTATCGAAGAGAGATTTGTAATCCGTGCAAGGTAATATCGTTGGCAAATGATAAAGTTTACTGGTGAAAGAGGATTTTCAGACACTTGTCAGTCTACAAGTCCAACTGTCATGTACGTTTCAGAAATTCTTCTGCCTCAAAAAACCCGGAAAGTTCCTTTGATATCTCCTCTGAGAACATACCCAAAACCTCAAAATCGGTAGGCGAGAGAACTTTCTCGGAAAACATGGCTAAAACTGCCACCACATTACCCTTGTAAAGCAGTGGATATCCTGCAAATGATTTGAGTTTTTCCTTTTTTGCCCATTCATGGTATTTTATTCTAGGATCATGAGCAATATCGTTTGAAACTGCAGGCTTTTTGGTCCTTGCAACATATCCAATCTTTTGGGAGTTTAATGGTATTTTCGAGAATTCGCCCTCTGTGTTTTTGTACTTTCCTGCGCTGTATTTTAAAACTAGGGATTTTGATTTCTTGTCGTAAAACCAAATTCTTGCAAATTTAGCATCAAAATATTTTACCAGACTCTCTGCGATGGACGAAAGTCTGTCCTTGAGATTATCATATTTTTTTATTGAATTTAGAATTGAATAAACCTGAAGCTTTCTGTCATGTAGCAAATGTTCATTTGATAACGCATAAGGTAACGACTTGATTGCCTTTGATTCGTACGATCTAAAATCTGCAATTAGATCTGAAAATCTGTTCAAAAGGTTATTCGTTTCAAGATCATACTGTTCTGTTGATGAAAAAACAAAATGGCAAATCCAATCAAAGTCACCGCTTAACCTTGCAGCGTAAATACAATACGGTGACAAATTCAAATATTCGGCAAGTCGTTCAGTTGAATCGTGCTGATTCTTTGAAAATTTAAATTTGATCAGGATTGTCCTGTTAATTCTTTCTGATACTAGATTTGGGTTTAATATGACAGAATATCCAAGAATTACTTTCTTCTTGTCAAGTCTTGAGAGGCGCTGCCTTATTGCCCTATCAGTAATTGTAAAGCCAATTTCTTGTAACGTGTGGGCTATTTCTTGTGAT
This sequence comes from Nitrososphaerota archaeon, assembly GCA_028867755.1. GTDB lineage: Archaea > Thermoproteota > Nitrososphaeria > Nitrososphaerales > Nitrosopumilaceae > Nitrosotalea. The sequence goes on along the minus strand of JAGWFT010000001.1, from coordinate 748,446 downwards.
GAGGTTCTGGAATTTTTCCCAAGCTGTGAAAGGATTATCTTGTCAATTTCGTCCAACATGTCTGTAATTGTGCAGTGCTGGTAATATGGATTTCCGAATCGGAAATTTCAAACAATATTTTGGCAATTTCTTGTCATTTTTATTTCCGTATTGGAAATTCTCTTTTGAATTTACTTCCGGCTACAATATCAAAACATATTGTTATAATAGATACATGAATATCAATAAGAAATCAATTAACAAGTTTGTTATACTTGTAATATTGATGATGGTTGTGCCTGAAGCAATAGGCCACATCTTGTTTGAAAAGGCACATCCTGCAGGCTCGTCAGTGGAGGCAGCTATTGCACTAACCAATCATCTACGTGACAGCAACAATAGGGTTGGAATTTGTCATCTTGCAATACTAAACGATCCTCAAGAATCTCACATATCAAGAGCTGCTGGGTTGGAAGGAAAATATGCAAATTATACCTGTAGTCCCACTTGAGATACCTAAAAATTAATGGCAACATAAATTTGGAGAACAAGTTCACATCTAAGTATCAAAATATTTGGAATGTCTTTATTCTTGATATTTTTCTGGTGAATCGTTTTGAGGATTTTTCATGCCTGGTTTGTTTCGTGGTTTTGATCTTACCATGCAGTTGCAACAATTACAATATAGGCCTACGGTTTCACTAGTCACAGGTTTTTCTTCGATATCGTGGCATCCCTCCCTTGCCATAAAAATTCCACAAATCTGACATCTCACCTGATCTGACAAATAACGGCTGGTTCCATCTCTTGGTTTTCTAACCTTGTACTGTTTACAGAGACCCTTACAGACTCCTCTATCTTTATGCATGATTAGTTTTGAATGGAGGAGAATAAATTCTCATTGATATCATCTTGCTCTGGCCTCGAGCAAGCCATAACGTAATTATATCAATAATCTATGTGCAGAAAAAATCGTAGGATAGACTAGAGATTCTTTGCTGTGTCTGTCCTTAGTTGACCGCAGGCGGCAGAGATCTCTGACCCTTTTTCCACCCTTACAGTACAATTCACATCAGATTCCCTTAGTATTCGCTCGAATTCTGTTATGCGTTTCCATCTTGGACGTTGAAAACCACCAGCAGTTGGATTCACCGGTATGAGATTAACATGAGCCCCATTTCCCTTCAAGAGTGTCGCAAGTTCTGCTGCAATCTCTGGTGAGTCGTTAACACCGTTTATCAGGGCATATTCCAATGTAACACGACGACCTGTCTTCTTGAAATAGCTTCGCGTAGCTGAGATCAAGTCTCCTACCGAATGCGGTCCTGCAGTTGGTACTAATTTTCTACGCAGCTCGTCGTTTGGTGCATGAAGAGAGATTGCAAGTCCTATCTGCAGGTCTTCGTCTGCAAGCCGATCTATTTCTTTCATGACACCGACTGTTGAAATTGTAATGTGTCTTTGTCCAAGACCAAACGCACGTGCATTTGTCAGTAGTTTGACTGCCCTGATAGTTTCTGTATAATTTGCCAGGGGCTCCCCCATCCCCATAAAGACAAGGTTGGTGACATGCTCTCCCCGTTCTCTGAGAACAGAAGCAAAGTGCAATACTTGGGCGACTATCTCTTCTGCCTTGAGATTTCGCTCAAAACCCATCTGCCCGGTAGCGCAGAATGTGCAACCCATCTGGCAGCCAACCTGGGTTGAGACGCATACAGTTGATCTTGGACGCCCCTTATTCTTGCGATATTGCATGAGTACTGTCTCGATAAGAGTTCCGTCACCTAGCTTGAGAAGAAGCTTTGTTGTCTGCCCATCCTCGCTTACAACACGGTGAACTTCGTCTGCAGACCCAATTGTGTATCCTGCCGTAGATAGTGCATTTCTCATCTCTGCGGGAAGCTGGCGCATTGAAGATATGTCCTTTGGAAACTCATTGTACAGCATGTGGAGTAGCTGATCTGCTCGATAACGCGGCTGCTCCATACTTGTTACAAGCTTGTCTACCTCCTCTGGCAGTACACGATAAAGATCTGTCATGAGATATCTGTGACCTTTTTTATTTGAAGAAATGACATTGTATTGTCTTTTAGTATAATTTCAGACCCATTAGTGTTTTGTTGATTGAGCTAGGTTATCTCAGGTATGTTCCAAATTTAAAAAGAAGAGGGGAGGACTCCAACCATTTTAGTGCATTACCTTTCTAAAACACGAGAGATTGATCTTTCGTGTTTTATTTTTTCCACTGGTTTTACACTGAAGGAGATCAGCTATTTGGAGGCGATTTTGTGAGTGGTATACCGTCTATACCTTCAACAGGTTTTGGTATCCATGTGAAGATAGGCTTACCGCCATTGGGCGATGGCTGTGCAACCAGTATCATGTCAGGACTTGTCTGTTTTTGCATTGGTATTCCATCTACATTCTCGACTGGCTTTGGCACTAACATGAAGGTAGTACTTCCTCCCTTTTTAGTAGGAGAAATTGCCACAAGCATCATAGGACTTGGATCAGTAGATTTGGGAGAGGATACTGTAGTCTCTGAGTTCTGCTGAATTAGTTTTGGAAGTGGTATTCCATCTATCCCTTCAATGGGTCTTGGTACTAACGTATAACTGATATGTCTACCATTTGATGTTGCAACCAGTATCATATCAGGTGCAGCTTGTTTTGGAACTGGTATTCCATCTATCCCTTCAGCAGGTCTTGGTACCAATGCGAAAGTAGCCTTACCGCCTTTAGCAGTGGGCGAAGTTGCCACTAACATCATGGAATCAGTGGATGATACAAATGTTGGAGATGATACATTTTTAGCAACACCACCTTGTGCATTGTCTGTCATTGCTAGAGCAAAGTTTTGTGTTCCTATCCCCAAGGCCAACACAATTGCTGCCATAGCAATTCCCAATAGTATTTTTTTAGTCATTGACAGCAAGATTAAAAATTTATTATTTAGCGATATTTCGAATTCACATACAAATTTTATACAAATCACAACTGCATGATGCGACATATTACTGGAAACAAATAATAGTTTTATTTCGAATTTTTGAAAATTTTAGTTGGTTCGATTCAATCGTACGGGGTTGAGAACATGTTAAATGAATCGAACCGAGATTCTAATATCATAATAACATAAAGAGATTTTTCAAAATTACATGCAAATTACTGTTGAACTAACATTGTCAACTAGTGATAAAAAGGTAATTTGCATGTAATTTACACATCATTTTGAAATATTACTAAATAGCTTTCTAATAAATTACTTTTTGACTATATGAAAAATCTAAACAAGAGTGTAATTCTTGGCCTGACAATAGCTGCAATAGCTGGAGTCATTGCCACGGTTTCTCTTGAAGGACAAATGTTCGGACAAACCAATACGGCTTCTGCCGCGTCACAAAAGACATTCTACATAGCAACAGTCCACCTAGATGGTATAACCAGCATTTATCCAGCCTCCGATCACCCGTCAGAGCCATATCCAAACTCAACCCTTCCCTCTGGAGGCGGCTTGGTAATAAAAAAAATAGATAGTATGGGAGGATGGAAGGTAAGGCAGTACATGTTTGCACCTTCAGTAATTGTTGTAAACCAAGGCGACCAAGTTACTCTCAACTTTGTAGATGTCCAGGGACCAGAACATATGATAACTGTAGACGGAATTGCTCCCCAGTTTGACATTCATAGAGGAGAGATGAAAACCATTACCTTTACAGCAGACAATGTTGGAACAATCGACTTTTGGTGTTCAATGCACGAGCCAAACATGCGTGGCGAGATAGTGGTCCTTCCGAGAATCAACTAAGTATGATGCCGCAATATAATCAGCAGATCACGCTGGCAATAGCATCATGTTATTTTTTTTAATTTTTTATACAATAAGGTCTATCAATAATCTGCATAACTTTGTTCATATCTAGCATCAAATAATTGACTACTTTCCCGACCATAAAACAATTCTAGAGATTTGCATATAATTTACACTTGATTTTGAAATATTGCTATATAATTTTATAAGCAGAACCATGTCATGCAAACAAACTTAGCTATTACAACAATAGTTATAGCAACTGTTGCTGTACTTGCAATGATTGTACCGCTTGACCTTATGTCGCATGACAACAAGATGCAAGATCTAGGGCAAGCCAGTGCAATGACTGCAGACAACAATTCGATGACCGCACCACATCATGATATGACAGCAATGATGTATGGGCAAGATTCGATGAGCTCTGGCCAGTCAAATGAAATGAAGGACAGCGATACACAGAATACGCCGCTATCAAAGACATCTGACAATGTCACAGTAGACTTTACTGCGACCCCAATGATTCAAACAAATAACCTAGCCTCAATCCAGATGCATGTAAAAGACTCAGTCTCTGGAGCAAAGCTTAGCCATGTTGATTGGGCAATAGCAGTAAAAGATCCAAATGGAAACCTTGTCTACAAAACAACAACTGGACATTCCCACGTTGGAAACATGGGCTTTAGTGTAGCTTTTCCAACAGCAGGTGAAAGTACTGTATACCTGACTGTATCATCAATTGGAACTACAATGGGCGGATTGGAACCAACTCCTAAAGGATGGACTCATACAATGCTATCTGGAAGTCCAAAGGACTTTGCCAAGGATCCACAAAATAATTTTGGAGCAAGAGAGTTTGAGTTTCCAGTTTATGTGCAAAACATAGACCAGACACATACACTCAATGGAACAATTCCAGGAACTGCAGTCAATTTAGAGTTTAGCACGACCTCGAACAAAATTGTCGCAGGACAGCCTGTAACTTTTGTCTTTACTGTGACAAAAGCTCAGGATCATTCCATGATTATACATCCTGACCTGCAAGTTACTGCATCAACTGGAGGTTACATTGTAGCACAATCTGCACCAGTCGAAGGAGCACTTGCTATGAATGGAGCAGTCCATGGTCACACTGGTGTAGAGTCATTGACTGAGATTTTTCCAAGTTCAGGGCCATATGTTATGGATGTTAAACTTCAACCAAGCGCTCTCTCAAACTACATGTGGGGAGCGGCATACACAGACTTTAACGTGTTTGTCTCAGAACCAACTGGAAGTGCGTTATCATCCACAACTGACACAAATGCCAATCCACCACCAAACACAGTATACATCAATGGCTTGGAATCACCATTCTTCACGCCAGATGTGCTTAACATCAAGGCAGGAACAACTGTAACTTTTGTGAACACCGATGGTGCCACACATACTGTAACATCAGTCAAGCCAGGAACTACCAGTGCGGATGGAACCTTTGATAGTGGATTCCTCAAACCAGGAAAGACATTCACGTTTACTTTCAACAAGCCTGGAACATACGATTATGCATGTATGATCCATTCACAGATGCGTGGAACCATAGTCGTTTCCTAACCCTTCCTTTTCTTTTTTTAATACAAGATTTGGTCACTTGCTCATAACATCTTTAACCGCATTACGTTGACGTTTAATCGTTCAAATGCCGAGCTTGCCATATGCAAAAAATCTTCTCTTTTTTATCTTTGCCAGCTCAAGAGGCGGAGAAAATAGAGTCAAGATCATGATTGCATTACAAAAGTCTCCACGCAATGCCAACCAGTTGGCAAATGATTTAGGATTAAACTATAGGGCAATACAGCATCATCTCGAGGTACTAGAAAAAAATAACCTCATTACAAAAGTCGGTGAGAAATATGGTACAACCTATTTCCCTTCTACCTTTTTTGAAGCCAATATAGAAGCATATAATGAAATCGTGTCGAAAGCCTATGGAGCCAAGGAATAGAATTTGCACTCAATCTTGAAAAATGTATTTATGTTATCACGTAAAGATGCCACTATGCGCACATTTGATACTGTATCATCATATCACAATCATAGAACTGTAGAAGATTCGAACCAAAAGGACACAGAGTTACCCTATGCAAAGAATTTACTATGGATGGTATTTGCAAATTCTCGAGGAGGTCAGAACCGAATAAGAATGGTTCTTGCATTGAAAAAGTCACCGCTCAATGCACACCAACTTGCAAAAGAGCTTGAACTAAACTATAGGGCAATACAGCATCACATTGGAGTTCTCGAAAAAAATAACCTAGTGTCACACGTGGGTGAAAAGTATGGTACAACCTATTTTCTTTCCACTTTTCTTGAGGTAAACATTGCTATCTTTGATGAGCTTGCTGCAAACTTGTACAGAGACAAGTAAATTACAGGGTGAATGAGTTTGATCACAATTATTCCATACTGTGCCATTGTTGCAATGGCAAACATGGGAGTATTCAGCGTTCTAATTGCTACCTTTGTAAAGATGCATTCAAAAACAAAATCACAGGTTCACCTTGGAATGATCTTTTTTGTTGCAATGCTCTTTTTAGATAATGCAATCAATGTATACACATACTTCGTCATGTTTGACTTGTATCAGGCTGCACTCTTGCCGTTTGTTCTGATTGTTCGCATAGTACAGCTTGCTGGCTCCCTGGTATTCCTAAAGATAACTTGGCAGTAGCAAAAGAAATGTGGTTATGAAAGTCTGATTTTAATGCAGACTCTTGATCCTGTAAGACTTTATCTCTAAAATTATGCTATCTCACGACCATTACGGGACAGCTTGCATGATGCATCACCTTTTGTGAGACGCTGCCAATTAACAATTCCTGAAAAGATGACCTACCTCTTGTCCCCATAATGATAAGGTCGTAACTTTTTGCCTTTGCAATCTCAATTATTGTCTTGGCAGGATCGCCTTGCATTATGGTTATCTGTATCGGTACATTATTTTTCATAGCCTCAACTCTGTATTCCTCAAGCATTCTTTTGGCCTTGTCTTTGAGATCCTCTATCATCTCAAAGGTATTGGCACTGTCACCTCCAACCTCGCACTGTACCACATGAACCAAATCTATCTTGGAATTGCATCTTTGAGCAAGGTAGGCGGCTCTTTTGAATGCCTTACTTGCAGATTCCGAACCATCCACTGCGACCAGTATGTTTTGGAACATCGGAGTGATACGTAGATGTGGCTAATATTGTTGCTCTTGTTTACAGGCATTATCAGTATATTTTTTGCTAGTTTGTGTATACAATAAACAAGACTATGGAAAATCAAGATATTAAAACTAAAGAGGGACAAAACATTCCATGATGTGTGGCCAGAGAAAACTCAAACGACATAACATACGCCATTGCCAAAATCTTCAGAGAATACATTGTTGATGCCAACAGTTTAACTTCTGAAGAGTCTTACAAATCCGCGTCGTCAAAGATTGAAAGACTTGGCCTCACCCTCAACGATGTGTCAATTTTTGCAGGCTTGATAAACAGAGAGTCCTTCTCAGACAAGGCAAACTACTGGACTGCTGGTCTCTTCATCTCAGCAGCAATAAACAAGATAATAAAAAAGAATGACATAGTAACGCTCGACTTTCCCAATCTAGGTTGCCCTGTTGATTGCATTGGTTATAGACTCAAACAGGGTAAAATTGCATTTCAAGGTAACGTAGGGGATTATGTTGGGGAACGTATGTCAGAAGGCGAGATTACAATACAAGGTAGTGCCGGATATTACGTCGGATATAACATGTCAGGAGGTGAGATTACAATACAAGGTAGTGCAGGCGGTCATGTTGGCACTTACATGTCAGGAGGTGTTATCCATATAGAAGGTCAAATTGGATCCATATCTGAATCTTGCAAAGGTAGGATCTATCGCAGAGGAATGTTACTAGGATGACTCTTGCAATTATTTGGTATGACTATTTTTTATTGTATGAGTTGAACTGATCCCATGCTCTTGCATAGCTATCCATCACAAGATGGACGACTTTATCATACGAGTCTATTGTGGCAAGTCTAAATTGCACGTACATTTTTGCAAAATCTGCACTCATATCAATCTGTGATAGCATTACAGAGGTAACAGATTTACAATAAGCATCAAAGGCTCGGACTACTGTCTTGTCCATTCCTAACTTGTCAAAAAATTTCTTTTCAGACAGATAACAAGTACCATAAAGATCGTCTATAGTATGCAGATATTTTGTGTAAAGGTCTGTATAAAGCTGTGTATAGGTGGGAAGTTTTAATTCCATTTTTTGAATTATTTCCGATGTGTTGTTTTTCATGACATCATAAATTGAAACAGTTCCCTCTTTTTTTGAAGATTCAGCTTCTCTTTTAGCAGTTTTTATTATTTTAGTCATTTCTTGTTTAGTCATGTTCTCTACTGCAGAGACTTCGGTCTTTTCAGTTGTCATTGATCATAATTGTTTTCCAAGTATATACGCATGATCTCTATAGAACTCTAATCCCTATAATTGCAATAACAAATTTCTAAGTGATGCCAGATTCAAAAATTCTGATCCTGTATGACTATCACTTTTGTTCAAGTGACTTGATATCAATGACGAACCTATATCGAACATCACTATTGAGGATGCGCTTGTAAGCCTCATTTACTTTTTGAATTGGGACAAGTTCGATTTCGCTTGCGATGTTATTCTTGCTGCAAAAATCAAGCATCTCTTGGGTCTCTTTAATGCCACCGATAAGCGAGCCTGCAAGACTACGACGACCAGCAACTAGAGGAAATGACCCGATAGAGGTTTGCTTCTCTGGGATTCCGACTACGACCATTGCACCATCAAGGGTAAGCAGTTCCAAGTATTGGTTCCAGTCAAGCTCGGCTGATACCGTATTGATTATTAGGTCAAAATATCCTTTGAGTTTCTCAAAGGTTTTAGGATCAGAGGTAGCATAGAAATAGTCTGCGCCCAATTTTTTGCCATCTTCTTGTTTTTTGAGCGAATGGCTGAGTACTGTAACTTCTGCACCAAGTGCATGTGCAAGTTTTACTCCCATGTGACCTATACCACCAAGACCTATGATAGCGACTTTTTTTCCAGGGCCTGCCTTCCAATGCATTAGAGGAGAATAAAGCGTGATACCAGCACATAGAAGTGGTGCTGCCTTGTCTAGAGGAAGATTATCAGGAATCGAAAGCACATAGTTTTCATCTACCACGATTTTGTTCGAATATCCTCCCTGAGTTGGAGTACCATCTCTTTCAATTCCATTGTAAGTTGTAGTCATTCCCTCTGTACAATACTGTTCAAGGTTTTTACGACAAGGCTCGCACTTGCGACAAGAGTTGACAAAACATCCAACACCTACCCTGTCACCTATCTTGTATCGAGTTACTTTTGGTCCAACTTGTGAGACAATACCTGTTATTTCGTGTCCTGGGACCATTGGAAATGTTGATCCTCCCCACTCATCGCCTACTTGATGTATGTCTGTATGGCATATTCCGCAGTATCCAATATCAATCACAATATCGTAATCACAAGGCTCGCGTCTCTCAAAAGAATACGGGCCAAGAGATGTTTTTGCTTGCTGTGCTGCATATCCATGAACATGAATTGTCATTTTCTTAGTCTAGATATTTTCAAGGCTTCAATTGTATTTAATTATTGACAGTGTACATTACAGATAGGAAAGACTCTGTCATGGTGTAGAGTCAACCACATTCTCTTTATCCTACCAAATCCATACCAAAGTAATGAGCCTTTACGAAACATGCGATAGGATAGATTGTAGTCATCCCAGGCACGATCATTTTCCTCATGGGTATTGTATCCATGTAAATCCTGATGGGAGAAAATGTGATTGTAGAGAGTTTAACACTAAGGTTTTTTCAGCTTGAGAATTATTCGGGCGTCATAACTTGAATCACCGAGTTTGTAGATTTTTCAGTATAACCCAGCCTTAGATTCAATTTGTCTGGAATTTTTATGTCTAGTAATTCTCGTAATCCTTTACATCTGTTTCTTATTGTAACTTCTGTAACTCCGGCTGCTAAAGCGATGACTTTTTGTGTTGTACCTTCCTTGTTTATTGCACATGAAAGATACAATGCTGCTGCTGCCATTCCCATAGGATCTTTTCCTGCAGTAATTTCCAGCTTGTTTGCATCTTCTAAAATCTTAAGAGCTTGTCGTTTTACTTTTTCACTTAGACGCGCCTGACTTGATATTCGTGACATACATTTTATGGGATCTAACACCGGCATTTTCAAATCGAGTTCTTTTAGGAGTAATCGGTAACATCTAGACACATCTTTTCTTTTTATGTTGATTTGGTGTGCTACCTCATTTAATGTCCTCGGGGTACCAGTATCTCTACATGCCAAATACATTGCTGCAGCAATCAATCCAGGAATTGATCTGCCTCTTGTGAGATTTTTTTCTAATGCTTTTCTGTAAATGTATGCAGTCTTTTCAACCACAGAATCAGATAGTGCAAGTTTGTCTTTCATTCTGCTAAGCTCGCTGAATGCCTGCCTAAGGTTTCTCTCTTGAGACTCGTGAACTTGGCTTCTACTATCCCATGTTCTGAGACGTGTTATAGTGCTCTTCATTGATATTGAAAGCGGCTTTCCAGTTGCATCTTTGTTATCGTGTCCTATCACGGTTGCAAGTCCCATATCATGCATCGCAAGAGACGATGGCACGCCTGTTCTTGACCTGTCCTCATGTTCTTCTTTTGAGAATGAACGTCTCTCAGGGCCAGAATCTTCAATTCGTTCATTGATAACAAACCCACATACTCCACAAAATCTCTCTCCTGTAGAACCATCTGTTACCATGGCGCTCTTTCCACAGCGAGCACATTTCATATACGAGTCAGAATCAAGAGAAAGCATTCAGTTTATCATATATTGTCTAGCTGTCAAGCAATAAGAACGGTAGGATTGCACACTATTTTCATAGATCTATCAAATTTTAACAAAAAAGAAGAGTTCTATGTCAATAGAATTTAGTGACGATTCCAGATAGTGCTTCAGGTATACTCTTTTGTAGCTGTAAATGATGTATTACGCCGCTTTATTAGAGACGATGACATAACAGGATCAAGAGGAATCATAGTATGACACAGGAGATGCAAATGCAGTTTGACGTAGAATGCGATAAAAAAAGAGACCAGGAAATCTGTACAACATTTGCATTCATTAGCTGTCATCCAGGAAAGATGTTACATTATGAGCCTGACATTAGCATGTGCAGTGCAGGTACAAGAATTTAGTTATGGAAGAAATCGCATGGGATGTAATAGAACAAGTCTTTAGCCAAACTGCCAGGGAGGCTGGGATAATTGATTACAATCTTCAACAAAATATTTTCAGCGATATTAAGAAAGAACTGACCTGTCAGATTGAGGAGAGTTTTGGTAGAAATGTAGAAAGCATGACACGTGAGGAGCTAAAAAACATCATAAGAGATGCAATAGACAAAGTCAAGAAGCAGCATGCCGCATCTGAAGTTATTTGAGCTGGGTAGTTACTCCAGTCTTTCTCTGAACTACGAAAGATCAGAGATGTGCAAACTCACACTACTCCATAACAATAATAGTGCTATCTTGAATTAAAAGCCTCGCATGCCTATAAGATCAGCTTAGAGTGCCAGATTTGCTCACGTCTATATCCATTATAACTGCATCATAGTATTTCCCATAAAATGATGAGAATTCATTAAACTGTCATGACTCATCTATTCTTGTCCCAATGACAATCACAGTTGCATCCCTCTTTACATTTCACTCGTTTACAATCAGAGCACACACCTTGTCTCCAAAAATGGCCTTCTTCCATGAAATTATTGACACCTATAATCAGATAGGCTTTTTGATGCTATTGTAGAACAGTTATTCTTCATCGTCGGCTTCTCTAATTGCTTCTTGCGCATCTTGCTCGACCTGTTCTAACTCATGAGTTTCTTCTTTCATTTCTTCCCGTTCTGTCTGACGTTTTTCTTTAGATTCCTCATGTTTTGATTTCCACATGGCTTTGAAAAAATTCTTCATCATTTTATCTCTAAATATACTACACAGTGATACTACTTAAGACAGCTAAAGTAGACAACAAAACTTAGTTTGTTATCCTTGTCATTATATCAGATGGATGTTCCACGGTCAAGCCTCTTTTAGCAAAGAATCTTGAAATATTTGCAATATCTCTTTGAAGAAATTCTTTTGCATTTCTGTGTCGTATGTCAATAGCTGACCCTAGATCAAAAAGAACCAAACCGTTTTCTGTTTTGAAAATATTGTATTCTGAGAAATCAGCATGCACTAGTTCTGCTTTTTTGTAAAGCTGTGAGATAATCGAAATTGCGTCTTTATAGTCATTTTCATCAATTTCTGATTCTACAAGGGTTTTTGCTGGAACGCCGTTCTTTCCTACAAATTCTAATACCAAGACGTTTTTTAGAACACGAATTGGTTTGATTGAGGAAATTCCGTTTTTAGCACATTGAGTCAGATTCCTGAATTCTTTTTTTGCCCAAAGCTCCACCAAGTTTCTTGTGCCTTTTTTTATACGTGAAAATCGTGGATCATCAACGAGATAGGGCTGTCTTTTTTTAAAAGTTGATGCAGTTACTAGATATATCTTGAGAGCAATGTCATTTCCATCAGGATCCACAGCCCAGTACATCTTGGATTCCTTGCCAGAACCAACTATGCCATTAACATATGATATTGTACCTGAATTTATCAACTTGGACAGAGTCATTATCGAAGTCTTGTCAAGTACATCGTCCATGACCTTTTTTTTGTCAAAGATATCCTTCTCTGATGCTCCACGTCTTTCATTTTTTAAAAGTTGATTGTCAACACGTCTTGCTAATTTTTCCCCTAGATCATCGGGCAATAATGTAACGTCTGACATCTATAGTATACGTGTTCATCACTAATAACAGTATGTAAAGAATACTATGTGTGGTAAGCAATCAGAGAATCTTTTCATGTCGATATCTATTTTTGATGTACCTAGTATGATATTGTCCATGCGATAAAACAGATTTCATCAATCTATCGTAGATCTGTTTTGGCACGCCAAAGTACTGATAGACTCCTCCATGATGAAATTCTATTTCCAATATTTGCATTGACTCATCATAGCCAACTGATTTTAGATCATTAGACTTGATTCGTATTCTGTCCATGGTGTTTCAAACAACTGGATAAGCTAAGCCTTGATTAGATTATGGCCTTCCAAAATTTTGTGCTCAATTTTATCATCCTCATCCTTTGATACACCATATGTCTTTTTTATGAGATTTTCAACCAGTTCAATGTCACCTCCAAGCAACTCTTCGTATGGGTCTTGGGCCATGAATCTTGCAAAAGAGTCCTCTTTTTGTTTTGGAAGATCTGAATCATCATAACCTATAGAATATTCCACGTATACTTTTGACGATCCCTTGGCTTTGCCATACTGCAATTTTTTGATGTGAAGTGGTAGCTTTTTTTCCACATCTGAGAGAATAGCCAAAGGATCTGTGCTTCCACCTGCATAATAACGCGAATCTACCGTAGTAAAACTGAATCTAACCTTGCAAAATACTTGCACGTACACGGTACACATATGATCAATAAAAATGGTCATAAAGTTCAAAAAATCACATCATTTGGAGTTACGCAGTTGAGCCTGAAATGTCTCGATACAAAATAAGAACGGGCCCGGGGGGACTCGAACCCACGACCTGTCGCTCCGCAAGCGACCGCACTATCCAAGCTGTGCTACGGGTCCACAAAGAAACTTTCAGTTGACCCGTTATAATACATTTCAAATCAGTAGAAAATCTATGCCGTTTCTTCTTGTTCTGCTTTTTTGGCAAATACGTAATTCATTATCAGTCCTGCAATTATCGCACCAGTAATTGGTGCTGCCCAGTACATCCAGTGATAGTCCCAGAATCCTGAGATAAGTGCAGGGCCAAATGTTCTTGCAGGGTTGACACTTGCGCCTGTCAGAGGCACTCCAACCAAGTGTATCAAAAATATCATTCCACCTATTGCAAGACCATACATTCCAGCAGGTGCCTTTTTGTGCACTGCTGTCATAAATATCACCGTAACCAAGAAGAATGTCAAGATTGCTTCTACTGCAAATCCAGACGATACACTGTTGTGAAGTAATGCGCTAGGACCTCCCTGAGTTCCATAGTTTACCTTTGCACCAATGTCAGGCAGTATGGCCTTGTAAGATGCAGCAGCTGCAATTGCACCGATAAGCTGGGAAATTATATACACAATACCATCTTTGATATTGATTCGTTTTGTAACTATCATGGATATAGTAACTGCGGGATTAAAGTGTCCACCAGATACATGCCCAAATGCGTAGACCATAAGACCTATCGCAGCACCGTGTGCAAGCGATATCATTACAATTGCTTGAACGGACAGGCCTGTTCCATATGCAACAGCTGCAAGTCCAATTGCAAGAGGGCCAAAGAAGACAAGGCAGTATGTGCCAATTGCTTCTGCAAGCCATGCACGTGGATTTACCATTACTCGATATGACCTAGAGACATACCATATAAAACATTCGAAATTAACTTGACAAAAAATAATTAGGGATTCATCATTTTTTGTTATCATGCTAACTATAGGTGATCAAGTTCCCGATTTTGAGCTAAAAAACGCAGAGGGAAAGGTTCTCAAAAAATCAGACTTTAAGGGGAAAAAATACGTCGTTTATTTTTACCCAAAGGATTTCACGCCAGGATGCACTACAGAGGCTGCAGAGTTTTCAAGAGATTACAAGAAATTCAAGAGTGCTGGAATTGAGATAGTTGGAATCAGTCCTGACGATGAAGAGTCTCACAAAAAGTTTGGTGAAAAGATGAGTGTCCCATTCATCTTGCTTGCTGATACCGACAAAGAAATAGCAAAGAAATTTGGCGTTTGGGGAAAGAAACAGTTCATGGGTAAAGAGTACATGGGAGTAAACAGAACAACTTTCCTAGTAGATGAAAAAGGAAAAATCTTGAGGGTTTTTGAAAAAGTAAAACCTGCAGGACACTCACAAGAAGTGCTAGATGCCTTTAAGGCTTGAAACCTGCTGGCAGTGTTCCGCGCATAGTTTTTGGTTTTGGTGGCTCTGGAGCTGGCGGTGCCGCAGTAGTTGTTGATCCTGATCCCGTAAACTGCTTGTTTGGTGGATGATATGATAATCTCCTTCTTGTTGCAAAGTATTTGTTTCCAGTGTAACCTGTTGAGCTAATTTGCGCATAAGCTGGTGCCACTTGGCCTGGCTCTGGAGCAGAATAGCTTTCAGTTCTTGATTCTTCTTTTGTAGCTGGTGGTGGAGTTGGTTTCATTCCAGCTGGCAATGTACCGTGTGTTGGACCTGAAGCTGCAGGTCTTGGTTTTGGAGCTGGTGGAGGTGGTGGTGCTGTGTGAGTGTGCTTTACTTCTGCTGGTTTTACCTGCGAAGATAAATTAGAAAGCTTGGCTTCAAGCTCTGCTATTTTTGCCTCAAGTTCTGCAGTATGAGATCCTTCCTCTGAAATTTTTTTAGTAGAACGTGTTCTTTTTGGTTTGGATTCTTTTGACATGTGTTTGATTTCTGGTAAAGTGGTTTATTTAGATTTTGATCACGCTTGGTTTCACTATTTATAGAAGTTTTATATGAGTAAAGGCCGATTTTAAGCCGTTGGACGACTTTGAGAAGGAATATCCCGAATTTGACTGGAAAAACACACCCGCATACAAACATCCAGGAGGAAAGGATTGCCCTTGCCCAAAGCACGAATACATAAGAGAGCAGATCAATGTAGCCAAAACAGTAAGCGAGACCTCAAAAGAAGCAAGTAATATTACGTTAAAGTTCTGTCCTGACCATTATCGTGTGTACCTAAAAGAGGTGATTCCTGCAATGCCGCTCAAGTACAGAATCCTCACCAAGATTGCGCTCAAGATTGGAGCGATAAAAATTGAACAGTTAAAGTACATGCAATCAGACCAGTGCTTTTACTGTAGATTTGGCTCTGGCGGTCACGACAAGAAAAATGAATTGCCACCAGTCGTCTAGACTGGGCCTATCAAAATTTTCGGTTTGTTTGGAGTATCGTGATGACATTTTTTTCCACAGAGTGGACATGTTATCCTATCCAAAAATATACATTGACAAATGTGCGATTTCATATAACTTTCTGCAGTTTTGCTAAATTCTCCAGTTCCATTGCAAAAAGAGCATTGGGTATCTAAAAGAACAATCTTCCCGCCGCCTCCACAGACGGAACATTTTTGGCCGGACAACTTATGCCATTCCCTTAGAGGATAATTAAAGTTCTTTTGTTAAAACCCTTTCCTGTTTCTTGGGCACAAATCCAGTTAAGCTTTATACTAGATACACATTCAGAAGACATGTGCCAATTGAAGAGCTTTCCGAGTTTGCAGACAAGCTAGAAAAAGCAGGCGAGCTGAAAAGAGTGAAGACAGAGGTTGACTCTAATCTGGAAATTTCAGAAATTCTAAGTCGTGTCATGTATTCAAATGGACCGGCAGTTCTTTTTGAAAATGTAAAAAATTATGACATGCCAGTTTTAGGAAACGCTTTTGGTTCTATGAAACGATTAGAGATTGGGCTGGAGAGCTCTGACTTTACAGAGATTGGTCAGAGAATTGTAGACATGACTCGCATGGAAGTTCCAAGTGGAATCTTGGATAAATTACGAAAACTTCCCGAGCTTTCAAAGATAACTGATATTGCTCCAAAATTGCAAAAGAGTGGCCCTGTGACAGAAGTATTTGAAGACTTGCCATCATTTGAAAAAATCCCAATCTTGAAAACATGGCCAAAGGATGCAGGAAGATTCATCACGTTTGGCCTTGTTGCGACAAAACATCCCGAGACAGGCGTTAGAAACCTTGGCGTATACAGAATGCAGGTATTGGACAAGACTCATGCTCTCATGCACTGGCAAAAACACAAGCGTGGAGCACATCATTATGATATCAAAAAAGATTCAGGTAACAAGATAGAAGTAGCAGTAATAATTGGTGCAGACCCTGCAACAGTCTTTTCTGCAGTAGCACCAGTGCCAGAAGGGCTTGACAAGTATATCTTTGCCGGAATAACAAGAAAGACTGGAATTAAGACTGTCAAGTGCAAAACAGTAGACTTGGAAGTTCCTGCAAACGCTGAGATTGTGCTAGAAGGATATGTTGACCCTTCAGACATTAGAATGGAAGGCCCGTTTGGTGATCATACAGGATACTATACTCCTCCAGAACCATATCCAGTGTTCACATTGACTGGAATCATGAGAAGGCAAAAACCAATCTATCTTACTACCATAGTTGGAAAACCAATCTTAGAAGATGCTTTCATTGGCAAAGTAATAGAACGCTCATTTCTTCCACTTATCAGAATGTTTCATCCTGAAGTGGTTGATTTTGCAATGCCTGCTGCAGGATGGTTCCAAGGCATGGCAATAATATCAATCAAGAAAAGATATCCCGGACAGGCAAAAAAAGTCATGATGGGCTTGTGGGGAATGGGTCAGCTTGCACTGACAAAAATTTTTGTCGTGGTTGATGAAGATGTCAATGTACATGACATGAATGATATCATATGGGCCATTACAACTCGTGCAGACGCTGCAAGGGATGTCACCATAATCAACAATACACCAACTGACACACTTGACCCTGCGTCACCGCTTGTCAACCTTGGCTCAAAACTTGGCATCGACGCCACACAAAAAACAAGAGAGGAAGGATATCAAAGAGAGATCCAAGAGCTTGTCAAATCAGATGAAGAGACCAAGAAACTTGTAGACTCTAAATGGTCCAGTTACGGAATTTAATACGTTTTTATAGCATTGTAAAAGTTGTCGCGCTCTTCTACTTGATATCCAATTTGTTTTACGGCATCAATAATTTTAGGTGCTGTAAGTTCGGTAGACCTGGCACCTGTGCATGATACTACCTCTTCTCCAAGTAGTGTGCCTCCAAAGTCATCTGCACCATATTGCAATGCCATCTGAGCCATTGCTATACCGTTTGTAAGCCAAGATGACTGGATGTGAGGTATAAGACCATCATACATTATTCTTGATATTGCAATCATCTTTAGCAGTTCAGTTCCACCTGCAGCATACTTGACTGTCTCTTCTTTTTGCATTAGTGTGTTGTTTGGCTCAAAGCTCCACGGAATAAATGCCATAAATCCGCCAGTTTTTTCCTGAAGTTTTCCAATCTTTACAAAGTGTTCTGCAATCTCTTTTTTTGTCTCAACATGTCCATACATCATTGTGGCAGATGCTGGGATATCGATACTGTGAGCTTCTTCCATTATTCTAAGCCATGTATCACTTGAGATCTTTTTTGGACTTATCACTTGTTTTACGCTGTCAACTAGAATTTCAGCACCTGCACCAGGTACTGATTGAAGACCTGCTTCTTTTAGCCTTGCAAGAACTTCTTTAGTACTGGTATGCTCTACTTTTGATATCATATCAATTTCAGATGCTGAAAGAGCATGGATTCCCACTTTGGGAAACTTTTTTCGTATGAGCCTAAATGCGTCTTCATAGTATTCGATTCTAAGCTTTGGGTTGTGTCCTCCCTGAAACATCACCTGCGTGATGCCAAACATCTCCCACGCTGCCTTTAATCGTGATTCAACCTGTTCTAATGATACAGTATAAGATTCATCATGTCCCGGAGGCCTGTAAAATGCACAAAACTTGCAATCAGTAATACACACATTGGTGTAGTTGAGAATCATGTTGTTTACAAATGAAGCTCTTTTTCCAAATTTTTTTCTTGTAAGATGTCCACCTACAAGACCCATCAGATGAACATCATCAGATTCCAAAAGCCTCATGCATTCATCATAACCAGGCCTTTTTCCAGCAACAGAGTTTTCTAAAATGTCACCTATCTCGGAGTGATGAAGTTGCTGAGTTAGCTGGCTCAATTGACTCTTGATCTTTTCCTATTGTATTTAATCGTTTGAGGGCCAAATCATGAAAGTTTACCATAGATAAAATACGAACTTGCATGAGACGGGTTTGGATAATATTGTATTCGTATAACAAAACCCGTTATTTTTAAGTAGGGCACACTAAGGATTAACTCCAATGGTCAGTGGTTTTCAAATTAGAATGAATCGCATAATGCGAAATGGTAAGATGCTGTGTATCCCCATGGACCACGGAATATCAAGCGGTCCCATAAAGGGAATTGAAGATCCATATCCCTTGATCTACGCATGCCAGAATTTTGGTCTTACATCTGTTATAATCAATAAAGGAATTTTCAAGAACTTGCCCAAACCAACTAAGATTGGATTACTAGTTCATTATTCTGCAAGTACGTCCCTTTCCATGTCTCCAAACAGAAAGATGCTCATTGGAACAGTCGAAGAAGCAATGCGACTTGGAGCAGATGGAGTATCTTTGCATATCAACATTGGCGGAAAAGAAGAACCAGAAATGCTTGAGCAACTTGGAAAAATATCGGATGAATGTCACAAGTGGAGTATGCCATTACTTGCAATGATGTACCCAAGAGGAGAAAACGTAAAGAATCCACATGACCCAGAAATTGTTGGACACGCGGCAAGAATTGGTGCAGAGTGTGGCGCTGACATTGTCAAGACATTGTATACTGGAGACATAGGTTCATTTTCTAAGATAGTAAAGAGTACTCCAGTTCCAGTTGTAATTGCAGGTGGTCCAAAAGCAAAGACAGACAAGGACATACTACAGATGACAGAAGAAGCAATGCAGGCTGGAGCTAAGGGAGTTACATATGGAAGAAACATCTTTGAGCATGCCAGTCCGACCAAGATGACTCATGCTCTTGCTGCAATAATATTTAGAAAAGAAACAGCAAAGGAAGCTGCAAAACATCTTGGCAAAAAGTAGAGAGCTTATCATATCCCCCAAGGTATCGCGGGGCCAACTTGCCAAATTTTTGACTGAGATAGAAAAGGAGGGAATCAAGATTGTCAATGTAGACCCTTCATCCCTTAAGGGATTGAAGACAAAACTTGCAACGATTCACGCCTCACAAAATGCTGATTATGTAATAGTAGACAAGGCAGCAAACACTAGAGGAAAAAAGGTTGGAATGAAGTTCAAGGTGTTATCAAATACAGATATTGAAAAGATATTACAGTTTGCAAAGCAAGGACTTGATTTTGTGGTAGTTGAAGTAAAAGACTGGAAGATAATTCCTCTTGAGAATATCATAGCAAAACTGCACAAGATTCACACAAAGATATTTGCCATTGCCAATTCACCTGAAGAGGTTAGAAAGATGTTCTCCATACTAGAGATAGGTGTCGATGGAGTCATATTCTTGACAAGTTCACTAAATGAGGTAAGGGAAGCACTAGTCTACCTTGGAACAAGGAGCTTTGACCTCAAGCCTGCAAAGATTCTTGAGATAAAAGAAGTTGGAAATGGTGAGCGTGTCTGTGTGGACACTGCATCTATGCTTGGTCGAGGAGAAGGTATGCTGATAGGAAGTAGATCAAACTTTTTGTTTTTGGTTCACAACGAATCTGTAGGATCTTCTTTTACATCACCTAGACCTTTCAGGGTTAATGCTGGAGCTGTCCATTGTTACACATTATCACCAGATGGAACCACCAAGTATCTTTCAGAATTGGAGACAGGATCAGAGGTGCTAGTAACTGATTCACATGGAAGAGCTAGAAGAGCTACTGTTGGCCGCTCAAAAATAGAGAGCAGACCGATGTTAATGATAAAAGCTCAAATTGATGATGAAGTTGGCGGCATAATTGCCCAAAATGCAGAAACAATCAGATTTGTACGCCCAAATGGACATCTGGTATCAGTGACTCATCTCAAAAGAGGAGACGCTGTACTTGCACATGCCAAATCAGCAACTGGAAGACATTTTGGCATGGAAGTAGATGATGAATACATTATCGAAAAATAAAATTAGTTCTAACATTCTATCAAGACAACAGTTGTTATGTTAAAGCCTCGAAAAAGGCAAAAACTTACTCAATTTACGCACGGCACAGTCTTGCTTGGATATTTCACTGATCGAACATTATTAGATTCTGTCAAGTTAATATAGTGAATTTTTGCCTTTGAATACATTGAATCTACGCTGTAACATATGCTCAGAAGAGATAGAGGAAAAAGAAATGGAGAACCATGTGAACACACAGCAACACAAGGACAACAAGTCAAAAATTTCCAAGATAAATGAAAACAGTTCTGATATATCAGTAGTAAAGATGTGGCGCGATTCTTTTAGTAATAATTAAAACAAGTTTATTGTCATTAAAGAAAAAGAAAAAGTTATTTGAATTTCTTTTTTATTTGAACTATTTCAACCATCTCGTCTTTGAGATGTTTTCTCAAAAGAGCCTCATGTTGTCTTTTGTGATGCCAATAAAGATTCATCACAGATTGTCTTGATCTGGCTCTCTTTAGTGCAGAAGTGTATTTCCTATGGCTTTTGTCTACCTCTCGAAAATACGACTTGCTGTTTGGACTTACCATGGCTTGAATGACTATACTTAATAGATAACCTTTACTATCACCGATGAAACGACTAGAAATCAAGCAATTCTGGGAATTTCCAGTTAGGCACTAACTGCAATTTACGAAGTAGTGGAGGCTCTATTGTTCTTTTTCTTGCAATCTTGACGTACTTTTCTGACTTGTCGATTCCTATGTATTTTCGCTTGAGAAATCTAGCCATCTTGGTAGTCTGCCCACTCCCTGTAAAGGGGTCCAAGACCAGATCACCTACATTACTGTAAAGCTGGATAAGCCTATATGGAATCTCCTCTGGAAAAGCGGCCGGATGGAACTTTCTGTAGCTTGGGGGAACAGGGGCAATATGCCATACTGAATTTGCAATCTCCTTTTTCATTATGTTGTCTACTCTAAGCCTGCTTTTCTTGTCCTTTACGTTGTAAAATGGAGCCTTTCGCAGTATGATAATCTGCTCGTGCATGATATTAGGATAGTAATAGGTTGGATACGGATGCTGTACAGTAACACGGAATCGCTTTTTGCCCCCGGTTACCTTATTCCAAACTATCTCCTCAAAGAACCTCCACCCAATGTCATTTTTTGTCAGTTCAACTGACAGCATGGCTGGCAAAGGCAGTTTGTTTTTTTCTTCTATTATCTCATTTCCTATGACAATGCAACAGTATCCCCCAGGTTTGGTTACTTGATAGACTTGAGAGAACACTTGTTTCATTTCTTCAAGCCAGCTCTCAATTGATGCCCCTACTGTTCCTCTATACCACTTTTGAGTGTCCTGATGTTCATCATAATTTATTGCATTATGATATGGTGGTGATGTTACAGTGAGCGATATGGTATTCTTTCTAATCTTGGAAAGATCTCTAGAATCAGAAACTACGATAGAGTTTGGTTTCCACACCACCTTCCTAAAGTGGTTTAATATTTAATATTTGAAAATTAATTGTCTTGTTCATAAATAGAAATCAAAGAAAAACAGCTAAAACATGTAGTGTTGGACATGTTTTAGACAATCTTATGCATTTTTCTTTATTTCAATTTCCATAGTAGATACATTTCTTGGTCTTCCGTCATTTGACTCGAGCTGCTCAGATCCAATTTTGATCTCACCTATAGAATACCCGGAACCATCTGTCCTTCTAGCAATTATTTGTGCCACGTCCACAGCTCTACCGATGCTAAGCCCTCTGGCCTTTATCGATACTTTTGGCTGATTAGCAAGCTGTATGAGTGCTGATGTCACATATGCCATCAAAGGCTTTTTCCCAATGAATACGGTATCTTTTGCGTCCTGTCTGTTTTCTGTGCTCATATAACGTTCATGTTTTGATCGTTTCATAAAAGTTTCTTTAGAGATTGTTCGGGAAATGCCTATGTCAAGAAAAAACAACCCAGATGGCATTTTTAGATCTCATAATCAAGTACGATTGTATGCTAATGTAAATATACCCGTGGGATATACAAGCTCACAGATGCTAAATCAAAAACAGCGATTTGGATTGGCCGCAGTAATGTTGTCAGCCATAGTCATCTATGCAGTGGCAACACCATCTGCAAGTGCATTGACACCAAGAGACTTCAAGTACCTACAAGACACTCACAAGACAGATAGATTTTTGGGTGGACAATACATATGTGGAGATCATCTTTGCTCACCACAAGAATGGTCAGCAATGAAACAAGCAATAGGTAGCGCACAACGCAATCCTGGTCAATGTGCCTCATTGAAACAATGGGAAGCTTGCACGCCAGCAAACCAACTCAAATCAGGTTAGGTAAACCAAATACGACATAAAACTAAGAATGGCCAATAAAACATGCGTATCAATTGGCGTACGTAGCGTAGCAAAGCTCGTGGCTAATCTGAGAACAGCACTGAACAAATCTGACTATGCTGAACTAAGACTGGATTTTTTGAATCCAACTCAAATTCCTCATTGTCTGAATATAGTCAAGCCATATTTAGGAAGATGTGTATGTACCCTCAGACCTAAATCGGAGGGCGGCAAGTTTTCTGGTACTGAAACAGAAAGAATATCCATACTAAAACTGATTGCAGAGTTTAACCCGTATCTTCTTGATGTCGAATACAACACATTAAGAAAAAACAAGTCCATGCACCAATATCTCAAAAAAACAAGAGTGAGTTTATTGGTATCATGGCATGATTTTTCAAAAACTCCGAGTGAAAAATATTTAAAAATGATGGCAAAAAAAATGGCAAAACTTTCAAAAAATGTCAAGATTGTAACTACAGCTAGAACTATCAATGATACACTTCGAATTCTCAATTTATACAAAGGAATTCCACGTAGATCAAACCTGATTGCGTTTGCAATGGGCGATTATGGCAGAATGTCTAGAATTTTATGTACAAGACTTGGGAGTCTTTTTACCTATGTGTCACTTGGCAAACCAATTGCACCAGGACAGTTCAGCGTAGATGAAATGAGATCAGTGTTTAGATTACAAAATTAAGCCTGTACAAAAAAATTTAGTTGCTTTTTAGAAATGCCTTCTAGCAAAAGAAGACTCGGCCTTTTTTATCCTGACAGAATCTGCAACATCATGAGCCATGTCAACAAGATCATTTCTTGTCATTGTGGGTTTTACAATGTCTTCTTTCTCAGAATTGGCTTCAAACTCTATATCAGAGAGTATATCCAGGCTCTCATCAAGAATCACATTGCATTCCTCTACTATGTCTCTGAAATCGTCTGACTCCATACATTATGAAATTCATTTTGTATTAATTAACTAATCTCTGCATTACCTCACAAGAATGCCTCGTTGCTAGCCTTATTATAAAAGATAAACTAAGATAATGTGGATGAATCCAAGTCAGCTTCTAAATAATGTTCCAAGAAATGTAATCATACTAGCTATTGCAGTAACAGCAGTTCTTGGAATCTTCCATCTGATTCCATTGGTGATACTTGTATGGATAGTTGCGCTATCTTATATCATAATATACCAATACAGATCATCTAAAAGCGGTGGATCTAATTTTGTCTGCCTTGAATGTGCCACAATCCATCAACAAAATAGCTGTCCAAAATGTGGCTCCAAGCTAAAAAAGTTCTATTCCAGAACAAGCAGCTACGGTGTTTGAAGACTTGGTCTGCCAAGCCATCTAATCCTTAAATGATGATGTAGAGGAACTAGTTTTCAATGACAAAAACTTATGCAGTTATAGGCGATCCCATTGATCATTCCTTATCGCCTGCGCTACACAATCCTGCATTTGCATTTCTTAGATTAGATTGTACTTACATAGCATACAGGATTCCAAAAGGCGAGCTTGATGACGGCGTTAAGGACCTAAAAAAGATAGGTATTGCAGGTTTCAATGTTACCATACCTCACAAAATTGACATGATGCGGTTGCTTGACGAAGCTGATGAGGAGTGTAAGACTGTCGGGGCAACAAATACAGTAGTCAATACGGATGGACATCTAAAGGGATACAATACTGATGTAGATGGTTTTCTAGATCCTATACGAAAAAGGAAAATAGATTGTAAAGGTTCTGATGTATTGTTAATTGGGGCAGGAGGAGCTGCAAGAGCCATAGTTGCAGGGTTTGCAAAAGAAAAAGTTCGCAAGATAACTGTTACAAACAGGACCCAAGAGAGAGCAGAGGAAATAGTGAGATTTGCAAGGCGCCTTGGTTTAGAATCAGAATATTTAGATCTTGTAAAAGCTGGTGACACCGCAGCAAATTTCAGATTCATCGTAAACGCTACCTCAGTAGGTCTCAAGGGAATGGGTTGTCCCATCTCAACAAAAAATATCACCAAAGACTCTATAGTTTATGACATTGTGTATATGCCTGTAGAAACTCCATTAATTCAACAATCAAAAGAAAAGAGAGCAGTCATCATATATGGTTGGGAAATGCTTTTAGCTCAAGCAATGAAATCTTTTGAGATTTGGACTGGCGTCCCTGCTCCATACGAAGCAATGAAATTGACGCTACTTGGGAGATTTTAGATATGGTTCAGGTAAGAGCAAGCATGCACGGTGCAATCTCAATAGTAAACGCTATTGCAACAGGTAAGGGTGCAACACTTGGCATATCGCTTGGAATTGATGCCCTAATCAATACAGAGCCAGGAAGAGGGATAGTTTTTGAAAATAGAGAATCAAACCTTAGTGCACGTCTAATAAGATCAGTAATAGAAACGTCAGTTCCAAAGTCTGAGCTTGAAAAAAATAAACTCACGATATCTGTCAACACTGAAATACCATCAGGATATGGTCTGAAAAGCTCTAGTGCTATATCTTCTGTAATTTCACTTGCATGTGCAAAGATTTTCAAACCTAAAGCAACAGATGTCGAAATCCTAAGAGATGGAGTACATGCTTCAGTCCAATCAAAGGTAAGTATCACAGGAGCATTTGATGATGCATGCGGATGCTATTTTGGAGGATTTGCTGTGACTGATAATACGAATATCAAGATAGTAAAAACAGAAAAGGCCCCAGAGGATCTATCTGCAATAATATTCATTCCAAAATCTCGCAAAAGAGGGAACGTGAGAAAATTAAAAATATTACACAATGTATTTGCCCAAGCCTGGGACTTGGCAAACAAATCAGACTATTGGAATGCAATGACACTAAATGGCCTTGCCACATCTACCATACTTGACTCGGACCCAAGTATCCTGACTGAATTGATGGAAAATGGTGCATTGGGTGCATCTGTTTCAGGAAATGGCCCCGCAATAGCCGCTGTTGCAAAAAATGACAAAATTTCACTTGTAAAGAAAACATTTTCATCTCTTGATGGAACCACAATAGTATCTCCCATTACTAACCAAAAGGCTGAAGTTCATGAAGTGTAAGGTTGAAAAATCAAGATTATCTGGCACCATATCTTGTCCTCCTAACAAGAGTTATACTCATCGTGCAGTTTTCTTGGCATCTCTTGCAAAGGGACGCAGCACAATAAGAAACGTGTTGCTTTCCCGCGACACTATTGCTACAATAAATGCATGCAAAGTCTTTGGTTCTAAGATATCAACTAATGATTCAACTGTCAGTATAGAAAGTACTGGCATTGTATCACCCACAGGACAGGAGATAGATGCATCAAACTCTGGTACAACAATTAGGATATCTGCAGCAATTTCTTCTCTAGCAGATTCCAAAATGACACTCACCGGAGACTCTAGCCTCAGAAAAAGGCCTATGCAGCCACTTCTTGATGCTCTTGCAAAACTTGATGCAAAATGCACCTCAACTAATGGAATGCCTCCCATTACCGTAAAGGGAAAGATTCTAGGTGGTAGCACTTCCATATCTGGTGCTGTCTCAAGCCAGTTCATTTCTGCGCTTTTGATTGCAGCCCCAAAAACTGAACAAGGTATAACACTAGAAATCGAGGGGGATCTTGTCTCCAAGCCTTATCTTGATGCAACTATTGCAACCATGAAAAAGTTTGGTGTCACTGTCAACACTATATCTCCTTACAAAAAATATAACATACCAAACCAAGAGTACAAGCCAACAGATTTTACAGTTCCTGCGGATTTTTCTAGCATGGCGCTTCTTCTTTCTGCAGCAGTACTAGTTGGAGATGATATGACAATTGCTGCACCAGTAGGAGATCTGCCACAGGGAGATAAAGAGATGATATCGCATCTGAAAAAAATGGGTGTTGAGGTATCAATAGGAGACACTGTAAGAGTCAAGACACCGTCCAAGATGACAGGTGGTAGATTCGACCTCTCAAATACTCCAGACCTGCTCCCCCCTATAGCTATCTTAGCACTTCGAACATCAAGTCCAATTGAGATTTACAATGTTAAACATGCAAGATTCAAAGAGACTGACAGGATTTCCATTGTAGCAAAAGAATTGTCAAAGATTGGAGTGGGTGTTACGGAAAAAGACGACGGGTTGATTCTTGAGGCACCCAAGTCTCCTAACGGAGCTGAGCTTGACTCTGCAGATGACCACAGACTATTCATGGCATTTTGCATTGCTGGAATGTTTGTGGGAAATTGTACTGTAACAGATCCCGAGTCAGTAGATGTTTCCTATCCTGATTTCATCAAGGAGATGAACAAAATGGGAGCCAAGATTTCAACATAATCATTTGTTTGATTTTTTAATAATTCCATCCCAGAGTTGTTTTGGCACAGGCATCACAGAGAGCCGTGATATTTTTAGCAATTCCCAGTTTTTAAACTTGGAATCTTTTTTTATTTCCTCAAGTGTTACAGGTTTTTTCAGTCTTGAGACAGGTTTTACATTCATTACAACAAATCTCTCATTGTCTTCTTTTGGGTTTGGGTACGGATTGCTTGTAATCTCTATTATTCCTACGGCCTGTCTTTCATCGCCAGTATGATAAAAAAATGCCTTGTCTCCCTTTTTCATTTCACGAATGTGTTTTAATGCCAAGTTGTTGTGAACCCCATCCCAGACAGTCTTCTTTTCTTTTTCTAGTGTATCATAATTATATGTAGTTGGTTCTTGTTTCACAAGCCAGTAATTCACAAGTAGTATCTTCAGTACAAGCATTATAGATTTTTCTAGTATAGTTTCTTTTTCATTAAATAAAATAATGACTTCTTATCCAAAAAATCTTCTTCAAGAGAAATTTTTTCCTGTACAAAGACTTGGATTCTTTCACAGTTTAGATCATGTGCCTTGTTCTGAACATATCTTAGTATATCCAGAATGCCATCTTTTGTGCCACTTACAAATCCAAGTTGAAATATTTGTGGAAAATCATTTGATCTATTCCATATTCCTGCAGCTAACACTTTTTCTGATTTGGTTGAAATTATGATTCTTTTTTGTTCCATGAGATGATCGGTTTCTTCTTTATCCAATGGTAGCCATTTCCAAGAATCTGCATATGTTGATGAAGTTATGATATGATCTAATTGAGATGGCGACGTTACAATTTCTGCACTAGATTCTTGTCTTTGTGGAACCATAGTATACAGTCTCCATTTTTCTTCGATATCATATCCCACAGATTTAACAAGTCTTATTGACGGATAGTTTTCGCTTTCAATTATCAATCGAATCACTTTATTTTGTATGACAGATTCTGCGTGAGTTAACATGCTAGTACCAAGTCCTTTTTTGCGATGTTTTGGGTGTACTCGCATTCCCTCAATCCATGCTTCCTTTTCAAGACTGGTCACATGATATACCCCCACAACAAGATCGTCTTCTTCTAATACATACAAGCCGCCCTTTGACTTCCACTTGTCCCAGACGTCTACAATATAGTCACCCCATGAGAATGTGTCCTTGCAGAATCCTAATACAGTATCCTTGTCGCTTTCTTGCGCACCACGTATTTGCACAGTACAATTAACTTGGATGTTAATTATCTAATTTTGGATTGCACAGGTCAGGATTTTGCCAAAACTTGGCCTGATTCCTATAAGGATTATAAGCATGCAAATGAAAATTTCATCATGTCTTCAAGCTCCATTGGTCAACGCTATGTCTTTACCAGTTTTGGTGAGAGTCATGGCAGGTGCATAGGAGCTGTTGTGGATGGGTGCCCAGCAGGTTTAGAACTTGAGGAAAAAGATATTCAAAAAATGCTTGACTTGCGCAAGCCAGGTCAATCCATCATAACTACTCAAAGAAAAGAAGAGGACAAAGTAGAGATCCTTTCAGGAGTATTTCGCGGATACACAACTGGGGCTCCAATTGCAATGGTCATTTGGAATCAAGACCAACGTTCTCATGATTATGAAAACTTGACATTAAGGCCAAGGCCTGGCCATTCTGATTATCCTGCATATGTAAAGTATAAAGGGTGGAATGATTATAGGGGCGGAGGAAGATTTTCTGGTAGACTGACTGCAACATTTGTTATGGCTGGAGCTATTGCAAAAAAATTACTTACACAAACTATTGGAGTTGATACATATTCATACACCTGTCAAGTGGGCAAGGTAAAGATGAATGCACAGGCTGCACCAAAGACAAAAAATTCCATTTATGATAACGAAGTAAGATGTCCAGACCCTAAGATGGCAGAAAAGATGCGATCTGTCATACTTGCAGCAAGGCGGAGTGGAGATTCTGTTGGAGGAATTGTAGAGTCCATTACAACAAACCTTCCTGTTGGTCTTGGCGAGCCAATTTTTGGGTCACTAGAATCAGATCTTAGCAAGGCATTATTCTCAATTCCTGCAGTCAAGGGAGTAGAATTTGGTTCAGGCTTTTATGGCTCTACTCTTCACGGTTCACAAAACAATGATGAGTTTGTAACAAAGAATGGAAGGATTGTAACTAAAACAAACAACGCTGGTGGCATATTGGGAGGACTATCTACAGGAATGCCCTTAATACTTCGAATTGCCTTCAAGCCTGCTTCATCAATTGCAAAAAAACAGCATACCGTAGATGTCAAGACAAAAAAACCAGTTTCTCTCATAGTTCAAGGCAGGCATGATCCATGCGTAGTTCCAAGAGCGCCTCCAGTAGTTGATTCCTTGGTATCAGTAGTACTTGCTGATCATGCACTAAGAGCCGGTTTTATCCCTTCAGTGATTCGATAAGAAATGTCAGACATTGACAAGCTGCGCGATAAGATAGACAAGATAACAATTGATATGCTAAAGTTATTAAGAGAAAGAAACGATGTTGCAAAAGAAATTGGTAATCTCAAAAATAACCTCGGACTTGGCGTAACAGATGAAGAAAGAGAAAGTCATCTTAGAACAAAGGTTCTTTCATTGTGTAAAGAGATTGACCTTGATGAAAAAATTGGTCTTACAATGTTAAATTTTCTATTAACCGAATCTGTCAAGATACAATCAACGGATAAACAGACACATCTTTCAGTGTTCTTAAAGGCAAAGACATTAGAGAAACAGGGAAAGAAAATAATCCACATGGAGGTAGGAGAACCAGATTTCCTACCACCAAAAATAGTTAGCAATGCACTCTCTCAAGTTTATGACATGGGATACACAAAGTACGGAGATTCAAAAGGAATGATAGAATTTAGAGAAGCTCTTGCAAACCATGTCACAGATACATTTGGGGCCAAGACAAGTCCACAAAATATTCTTGTCTCCCCCGGTGCAAGATTTTCAATCTTTCTTGCAATCTCTACCATGCTCAATCCAGGAAATGAGATCATAATAATAGAGCCTGCGTGGCCTGCATACAGAGACAACGCTCTGAATTCAGGAGTCAAAGTTAGAACTATTCACACAAGCCTAGAACAAAGATGGGAGCCTAAGATTGAAGAGATTGAAAATGCAATTAATCAAAATACAAGGATGATAGTACTAAACTATCCAAATAATCCCACAGGAAAGATACTTCCTGAAAAGATGCTAGACCAGATAATGAGTATTTCAATAAAACATGATCTCCATGTGCTAAGTGACGAGATTTATTCTTCATACGCATTCAAAAATTGGAAGAGCGTCCTGTCCTACAGGTACAACAAGTCAATTGTGACCCAGTCTTTTTCCAAGTCTCATGCAATGACTGGATTTAGGATAGGATATACCGTATCTAGTCCTGAGATAATAGACAAGATGGCAAAACTGCAGGCACTAGCCATGACAAATGTGTCAGAGCCAATCCAATATGTAGCCATGAAAGCCCTCGAAGCTGATACTACAGATAACACTAAAACCATTAAAGCTAGACTAGAGGCTGTGATAAAAAAAGCAAAGAACATGGAAATTGAATTTGTAGAACCAGATGGTGCCATGTACCTCTTTGTCAAGGTAAAAAAACTACATTTTGACTCTGTCGAGTTTACAAACAAGCTTTTAGATTATGGCGTAGCCGTAGCACCTGGTAATGGATTTGGAAATTATCAAGGATTTATCAGAATATCTGCTTGTCAGCCAGAAGAAACACTTAACCACGGAATGAAGATAATAGAAGAAGTGATGAGGACAGAAAAATGAAGAAGAAAATAGCAATAATCGGTTCAGAAGGACAGATGGGCAAATGGTTCACAAAGTATTTTCTCGAGAAAGGTTACGATGTAATTGGCTATGATTCTGAAAAAGAGATCTCAAACAAGTCAATTACAAAGGCACAGTCTCTAGTTGGTGCAATACTACCTGCAGATTATGTCATCTTGTGTATTCCAGTCAAACGCACTCCAGAAACTGTGAGATTGATTGCAAAAGAGATGAGAAGAGACTCATATCTTATCGACATATCTTCGCTCAAGCTGAAAACTGCAGCTGCCCTATCAAAAATTCCAGACAAGGTAAATCCGGTTTGCATGCATCCCATGTTTGGTCCTGGAACAAAGAAACTAAAGGGTCAAAACATAATTTCCATTCCAATTCGTGATGCAAAAAAAGAGCTTGCTGTAGCAAAATTATTGTTTCCTGAAGCAAGTTTTGTACAGATAGACGCCACAGAGCATGACAAAAAGATTGCAATAATATTAGGCATGACTCATTTAGTAAACTTGTCTCTTGCCAATATACTTGCAAAAGAAGAAAACTTTTCACTGGTTGAAAAGATGTCAGGTACTACTTTCAAGGCACAAAAGCTTCTCACTGCAGGAATCATGACTGAATCACCTGAACTTATTGAGACTATCATTTCAAATCCAGAAATTAGAAAATACGCAGAAGAGTTTTGGAAAGACATAGGAAGAATGCTTATTTTAATACAAGAAAATAGAACCGAAGAGATTCTAAAATATGTTGGAAGTGCAAAAGAGAGACTCGCAAAGAACGTGGATATGGATGATGCATACAAAAAGTTGGTATCCATGGTAAATGCTGTTGAAAAATAGTTGAATTCCACAAGAATCGTTACTTCCTTTTTAATTCACAGCGACAAGTGTCTCATTTTAAAACGCAGCGATAAAGTCAGATCCATGAAGGGCCTTTGGGCAGGAATATCGGGAATTATAGAGGGTGATGAGGAGCCAATCTACAGAGCAAAGAAGGAGATACTGGAGGAAACAGGTATAACAGAAGACAAGATCACTCTTCTCAAGTCAGGACCGCAAATTCGGGCAGATTCTCCCCAGTATGCAAATCACGAATGGCTAATTTTCCCTTTCTTGTTTTCTGTACAAGATGTCAACATTACTCTAAACTGGGAAAACCAAGAATACAGATGGATAAACTCTTCAGACATAACACAGTACCAAACAGTACCAAGTCTTGAAAAAGTTCTAGCTATCTTGTTGTAGTTTTTCTTCTTCTTTTGATTCATCGGACTTAGCATATCTTTGCTGTGGAAGCATGATGTAGACACAAGCTCCTCCGCACATGGTACATGGAACTGTGTTTCCTCTGAGCTGACCTGTTCTTGCATGAATTCTTGCTGCTTCTTCAGGGTCAATTGATAATGCAATTTGTTTTTCCCAGTTAAGTGTTCGTCTAGCCTCTGTCATTTCCATATCCCACTTGATTGCTTTGTCTCTTAGTTTGACAAGGTCTGCAGCATGTGCTGCAATTCTATATGCAATTAATCCTGCTTTTACTTCCTCAGCATTAGGCAAAGCCAAGTGCTCTGCTGGAGTAAGATAACATAACAAATCCACTCCTTCGCTTGCAGATATTGCTGCACCTATGGCACTAGCAATATGATCATGACCTGACGCCACATCAGTTACAAGTGGACCTAAGACATAATACGGAACATCACCAATAAGGGACTTTGCTAGCCTGACATTTGCAGCAACTTCATTTAGAGGCACATGGCCTGGACCTTCTACCATTACCTGCACATCTTTTTCATGAGCCCTTTTTGTTAGACGTGATACGTTAATCATCTCCTGAATTTGTAATTCATCATGTGAATCAAGTATTGAGCCAGGCCTTAAGGCATCACCCAAGCTAAAAGTAACATCATATTGCCTTGCCAGTTCAATGAGATAATCAAAATGTTCATAGTACGGGTTTTCCTTGTCATATTTTAGCATCCATGCAGCGGTGATAGTACCGCCCTTGCTTACTATTCCTCCGTGTCTTTTTACTGCCAGAATTCTTTTTGCAATATCTTTTGTAATACCAGAATGTATGGTGGTGTAATCTACACCATCTTTTATGTTATGTTCAAACGCATTAAGAAAATCATCTTCAGTGATATCAAGCGGGTTCTTGTGTTTTTCCACACCGTAATTGTAAGCCTCGTATACTGGAACTGTACCAAATGTTATTGGAGCTGCCTCAAGCAATGTCCTTCTGAAAATTCCTACATCTCCTCCATCGCTCAGATCCATTATAGTGTCAGAATGGTATTTTACAGCAACTTTGGCCTTCTTTATTTCCTCATCTAAATTCTGATTTAAAGTAGAGTTACCAATGTTGACATTTACCTTTGTTTTCATCCCTTTGCCAATTCCTACCACATGAATTTTTTGCGGTCTGATATTGTTATGCGGAATTATAATGGAACCATTTGCTATCTTTGGAATGAGCCAATCCAAAGTCACATCTTCTTCTTTTGCCACTGTTTTCATTTCCTCTGTGGCAATGCCCCTACGGGCAGCGCTCATTTGTGTTCCCAATTTACCTTTTTTACCAATCGATTGAATTTAAACGTGAGTTTCCTATCATACCATCATGAATGTGTTATCCATAGCAGGTTCTGATCCGTCTTCTGGAGCCGGTATTCAAGGAGATATAAAGACATTCACATCTCTTGGGGCATACGGGCTTACTGTAATCACTGCATTAACAAGTCAGAACTCTTCCAAGTTTTTCAAATCAGAGCCTGTCTCATCTGAAATTATCAAGAGTCAGATAAGATCAATCCTGTCAGATTTTACTATTGATGCAATCAAGATAGGTATGGTTTATGATAAAAAAACCATAAGAGTAATTCATTCTGAGATGAAAGATCTAGAGATTCCTATCGTACTTGATCCTATTTTTGAGTCAACTACTGGAGGTACACTTCTTCTAGATGATGCTTTTTCAGATTTCAAGAAACTGTTGATACCTCTTGCATATGTCATAACACCAAATGTGCCAGAGGCAGAAAAGATGACAAATATGAAAATCAAATCATTAAATGATGCAAAAAAAGCAACTCTGAAAATAAATTCCATGGGTGCAAAAAATGTCATAATAAAAGGAGGTCACATGCAAGGTGACAAAGTTACAGACCTTTTGCTTGAAAAAAAGAAGTTTCACACATTTTCTCAAAAGAAACTCTCAAGAGGTAGTCATGGCGGTGGATGTACATTTTCTGCAGCACTTTGTGTGTATCTAGCTAAAGGAAAAACATTATCCGAGTCTTCAAGGCTTGCACAAAAGATCTCGTTTGAATCCATCAAGAATGCCACAAAAGTAGGAAAGGGTCTTGTTATTGTTAGACAAAAAAATACAGATAGTATAGAAGACGAGCTTTCTATGGCCATAAACCAATTTGTTGCTATCAAAGAAGTTCACAGGTACATACCAGAGGTACAGACGAATTTTGTGTTTTCCAAACCTAATCCAGAATCAATTTTCGATATACTTGGACTTGAGGGGCGCATAGTCAAGACAGGAAGACAGGTTATCGTGACAGGTATACTCAAGTATGGTGGTTCAAGACATGTGGCTAATGCAATTTTAGAGATGGCAAGAAAATTCCCCACAATAAGATCTGCCATAAATATCAAATATGAAGATAAGACAATCAAAAAAGCAATTGCAAAGAGGTTTCGCGTCTCACATTATGATAGAGCCCTAGAATCACATGGTACCAAAAATATGGAAGGAAAAACAATATCATGGGGGATAAAAAATGCAATTGCAAAATTTGGAAACCCTCCAGATATCATATACCATACAGGAGACATTGGAAAGGAACCTATGATCTTGATATTTGGAAAAACCCCAAAGAATGTCTTGACAAAGCTTGTCAAGATGGGGTAGAATATCTTCATCCTTCAAAATAAATACTACATTCTTAGACTAGATCTCATGAAGGCCGTAATCTTGGCAGGAGGGCTTGGAACACGACTACAACCGTACACTACATTTCTGCCAAAAGCTATGCTTCCACTTGGAGAGAAACCACTCTTGGAACATTTGATTGATTGGATAAAGAGCAATGGTATTGATTCGTTTGTCCTGTGTGTAAGTTACTTGAGAAAAACGATAGAAGATTATTTTGAGGACGGAAGTAGATTTGGTGTGAAAATCGAATATGCAGTTGCAAATAGACCGCTTGCAACAGCAGGCCAATTGAAGACTGCACAAGAATTTATTGATGACACTTTTGTTTGTGTATATGGCGATTCAATTTTTGAGTTTAGTTTGAAGAACATGATTGATTATCACAGAAGAAAGAAAGCCTTTGTAACAATGGGATTGTTTGAATACAAGACCAAGCTTCCATACGGATTCATAGAGACAGATAAGACAAATCGAGTGAAAGCATGGAAAGAGAAACCAGACGTGAAAGGAAATATCAATATTGGATGTTATGTCATGGAACCAGAAATTTTTGAACTAATCCCAGAAAACAAGCCATATGGAATGGATCTTGTTATTCGTAGTGCGCTATCCAAGAAAAACAAAGTAAGTGGATATCCAATTAAGAAGGGATTTATCGATATCGGAGACAAAGCGTCCTATAGGCGTGCATATCAACATTATTTGGAAAGACTTGGTCAGATTTAGCTCTAAACCATGACTGAAATCAAGATACGCAAGCTCCAGAAAAAAGACCTATCCAATGGATTTCTGCATTCTCTTGATTCTCTTAGGAAGACAAGTAGTATGAGTCCAAAAAAGGCGCAGGTAGTATTTGATAGAATTTCTGGAAATCCAAATGAGATAGTATATGTCGCAGTCATGGATTCTAAGATCGTAGGCGCAGCAAGCATCATAATCGAGCAAAAATTCATCCATGATGGAGGAAAGGTTGGCCACATAGAAGACGTCGTGGTGGCAAGGGAATTCCAAGGGAAGGGGATTGGTCAGAAAATAGTGCGTGCGTTATTAGAGTATGCACAAAAACACGGTTGTTACAAAACCATTCTTGATTGCACAGATGACCTGATTCCTTTTTATAAAAAATTAGGGTTCAAGTTGCATTCTAATTCAATGAGATTTGATCATCGGTCAAAAAAGTAGTCTCTTTTTGGTCTTGGCTTTAAGCGAAATAAAAGCCCACCAACTATCATTACAGGTACTGATACTACCATGAATAAAGTTGGAGTAATAGATAGTTCTTCAACTAGATATGCTGGAGCAATTTGTGGCACAAGAGTATTGACATAGTTCATTCCAATTAATGTTGCAACTCCTCCTGCAACAATAAGAGACCCACAAAGTATTGAACCGTATCTGCGTGCCAACAAAAATGAAGATCCTGCAAGTATCAACGCTGGTGCTCCACTAATTGAAATAAATTCTCTAACCATTGATGAGGGATCAACATCGTATGACGGATTTTTTAGAAAATGCGCTATCGATATCATTTCAGCTGCAAACAATACAAACATTCCCAAACTTGCTGCAGCAACCCATTTTTCAACTGCCACAATTATTCTTGATTTATGTCAATAAATAAACCAAATGATTAGCTATACTATTCCAACTAGACCTGCAAGCTCTTTTCTGCAAGAGGCACCGAGCTCCTCTGCAGCTTTTTCTGGAGTTATTTTGTTCAAGAAGACTCCATATCCTCTTTCAAGACCAGACCAAGAATCAGACTGTGGATACACTTCAATGTGCCAGTGAATCTGTCTGTTGTTTTTCTTTTCAGGTGAGAGATGAAACACCATATTATATGCTGCATTCTTCATTGTATTAGCAAGACCGCCAAGAGTTGCCCTCAAGATCAAAGAAAGGTCATTTATTTCCTTTTGAGTTATTTTTGAAAAGCTCGTTGTGTGCTTTTTTGGATATATCCAAAATTCATATGGATGAGATGGAGCCCATGGGCAAAACGCCAAAAATCCTTCAGTCTGCAGTATCTGCCTTGGTCCGCCTGTTTCAGTGCTTACGGTTTGACACATTGGGCATATGCCTTTTTCATTTAGAATCTTATGCGCAGCCTCTGCCTCCAATTCTATTACAGGAGGAATTGTAGAAAACGTAACTACGTTGAGATGTGGGTGAATAATTGGACTGCCAGCTTCTTTCCCATGGTTTACATAGATTGAGACATAGGTTACTCCCCTTTGTGTGTACAACCACCTAAGCCTATCCTGAATTACAACTAAAACATTAGACCACTGTTCAACTGGTATGCTAGCAAGTGAGTCTTTGTGTTTCTCAGATGCAACTACGATGTAGTGATAACCGTAAGCTGGTTCGCTATAAAGTGGTCTGTCACTGTAAGAATTCTCTGATGTGGTGGCAACTACAGGATTCTTACTTTCAAAGACTCTAACTGACCAGTCTTTCACATAGTAATCTTCACTATCTTGAAGTCTTTGTAACATACCATCCTTTGCAACAAGAGAAAGTGAAGATGGATTTGTCATGGATTCATTTCCTGGACAGTAGGGACACTTTTTTGAATCACTAGCACTGTGATTATCTTGAGAAACAATTACAAATTTATCAACGACATAGTCCTTGCGAAGATCCCCCATATACTGCTAAACTCCCGATCTGCTGAGTTAAAACCTTTTCAATGATCGAGATAGCGATTCAATGTCAAAAGTTGATCTAAAAGACATGGTAGATCTTTTTTATTTA
Organism: Nitrososphaerota archaeon; assembly: GCA_028867755.1. GTDB lineage: Archaea > Thermoproteota > Nitrososphaeria > Nitrososphaerales > Nitrosopumilaceae > Nitrosotalea. The sequence goes on along the minus strand of JAGWFT010000001.1, from coordinate 710,479 downwards.
AAAATGTAAAAGCAAGCATCAAATTCATGCCATCATCATGCTGACAAACTGATCACTGATATTATCTAGTTTGTAAGAAATAAACAAACATACTAGGGAAATATATTTCTGGCATGATGAAAATTACGCTTAAATTGGAACAGAATATGTGCAAAATCAGATGTCAACTGAATCACTAAGACGGGATCATGCACTAATAGAGAAGGTGTTAAAGGCCATGTGGGCAACCATTCCGCTTTTGCAGAGTGGAAAGACCATACCAGAGCCTGTAATTTCACAAGTCATTGATTTTACAAAAAACTTTACTGATGTGTGTCATCATGGGAAAGAAGAAAAATCGCTCTTTCCAGAACTTGAAAAAAAGGGCATGTCAAAAGAAAGCGGACCAATAGCAATTATGTTAATGGAGCACACATTAACTCGAAAGTTGGCTGCAAGAATGGAAGAGTCTTCTAAGACATATGTTACCACAGGTAGCGCTACCCAGTTGATTACAGACATGCAGGAATACATCAATCATCTCGTACAGCATATTTGGAAGGAGAATAATCGTTTGTTTGAAATGGCAGAGATGGCTCTGCGAAATGATACAGATAGAGTAAACACCGAGCTTGCAAATGTAGAATCAGAAAAGCTCAAGGAGATCGGCAAGACAAGAGAATCTTATGAAAAACTTGCAGAGGATCTTGCAAAGCAATTTCCATTACAGGAAGGATGACACATTAGCAATGCATAACAACCAAAGGATTTTTCTATCATACTATTACAAAACAGATATGAAATACATATTTACCTACAATATAGAATTTTTTTGCATACAGAATAGGAGGACATTGGATTGACTGTAAAAACTGGAGATAAAGTAAAAGTAGATTATGTTGGAAAACTCGACGACGGATCAGTTTTTGACAGCTCTGAAGATCATGGAAAGCCATTAGAGTTTCAAGTTGGAACAGGACATGTGATAAAAGGATTCGATGATGCAATTGTAGGAATGAGTGAAGGAGATGAGAAAGAATTCACCATACATCCAGCCGAGGCATATGGACAACACGATCCAACTTTGGTGCAAAAAGTTCCAAGAGAAGTATTTCCACAAGAGGCAGAGCTTACACCTGGGTTGCTCTTTGAGGCAGGCCTACCAACAGGTGAGAAAGTGCCTGCTATGATTACTGCAGTTAGTGAAGGAATGGTAACAGTAGACCTGAATCATCCCCTAGCAGGAAAGACATTGAACTTTAAGATAAAACTCAGAGAGATATCTGTGCCTTAGTTTCTTCCCTACAAATTAATTAGAACATTCTACTTGTGTTTTTTGACGTATTCATACAAGTAGATAATTGAGATCATCTTGAAAAAATCAAGGTTTATGTAAGATATGAAAAATCCGAAAGATGGGGCAGAATAGAAATTACAAACAATTCCAATGTTCACATGATCTATGTCTTGCTTGATGGAATAGGGGATCTTCCACATCCAGACTTGAAGGGAACAACGCCTCTAAACTATGCCAAGACTCCAAACATGGACAAGCTTGCAAAGAACGGTACAATAGGTGAGGTCATTTCAGTAGGAAAGGGAATAGCACCTCAGTCAGACATTGCTGTCTTTAACATGCTAGGATATAGATTTAAGAATTCAGTGTATGTTGGAAGAGGGGTTATAGAATCAATAGGAATTGGAATTGATTTCAAAAATGGAGACCTTGCATTACGTGGAAACTTTTCTACAGTAAACGACGAACGTGCCATAACAGATAGGAGAGCTGGCAGGAAGATTGAGAGAGAGGATGCAGTAGCTATTTCTCGTGAACTGGAACAAAAGATCAAGTTTTCAAACCCAAAGGCATCTGTAGTAGTATCTCCAACCATAGGGCACAGAGTCATAGTAAGAATAAGATGCGATGGTGAGTTATCTCCAGACATTAGCAATACGGACCCAGCATATGCAAGAATAGATGGCATGGGAGTTGCAAAAGCTGTTGGAGACTATATGAAGATTGAAAAATCACTTCCGCTAAATGAATCTGCGGCAGCAAAACTGTCTGCCTTACTTGTAAATGAATTTACAGATCAATCTCTTGTTATCATGAAAAATAGTGAGATAAACAAGAGACGCAATTCGCAAGGTAAGAAACTTCTAAACGCCATACTTTTGCGTGATGCTGGAAATAGACTCCCAGATGTAATTCCAATAAACCAGTTACATGAAATGAAGTTTTCATGTATAGTTGACATGCCAGTTGAAATTGGTATAGCAAATGTACTAAAGATGCAGACATTTAATGCTGGAGGCCTCACAGATTATGAGGAAAAGGCAAGAGTTGCTGCAAAGGCAATGGAAACACAAAATGCCATTTATGTACACATCAAGGGTCCAGATGAGTTTGGCCACGATGGAGATGCAGTTGGAAAAATGAAAAACATAGAAGAGATAGACTCTAGATTTTTTGGTACTCTTTTAAATTCTATAGATACCTCAAAGGTCTCAGTTGTAATATCAGGAGACCACTCTACTCCGTGCATAAACAAGAGTCATAGTGATGATCCTGTTCCAGTCCTAGTATCAGGTGATTCAGTCAAAAAAGATGGAACCACAAGATTTACTGAAGAGCAGGCCAAAAAAGGAAAGATAGGGCTACTAGCTGGTGCAGACGTTATCAAGACTGCAATTAGCCTCATCAGATAGCAAAAGTATCAATCTTCCCAGTGGTTATCATATCAGAGACCTTTTTCTTGAATTTATCAACATCTATACCATGGTACTTTCCGGTAGAGATTGCAAGTTTTTCCATCGCACGATTCATGATGGAAAGGCATATCTCATTTTCGTTCTTTTGATAATGGACAAATGCAGCAGCGGTAAGAATAATTCCTTGTACAAGATCTTTTTCTCCTTCATATGTTTTCTTCCATACACCTTCGAGAACTTCGTGGCATTCCCAGAATCGCTCGTTATTAAAATAAAATTTTGCATTCTCTAATGCCTCTTCTTTTTCCATCTCTTCTTCAACAATGTGTCTTGCATGATCAAGATCTCCAATTGGACCAAGTTTTTCAACTAGCAAATTAAGATATTCTTTTGCAATAGATACATCAAATTCTAAATACTTTTTTGAAACTCGCATGTCTCTGATAATTGAATGGAATTCAGATGTCAACTGATCTGCCTTTTTCAACAACAATGGTGCATCATGTGGTAGATATCCAGAGTTCTTAAGATGAATCATGAAACGATCCACATTGTATCGATATTCTGATTTCTTAAAATTGTTAGCTATTCCTCGTTAAGATTTATATGAACTATTAAAAGGACTCACAATACATGTCCATGATTGAAGTCACACGTGATGTAAAGAACCCTCTACTTTCAAGAAGAGAGATTACATGTACATTCAAAGGACTTGCAGGCAGACTTAAGAGATTAGAAGCTGTCGAAATGATATCAAAGCAATTCAATCTTGAAGGAAAGATTGTGATTCCAATAAATCTCAAAAACGAGACGGGCAGACCAATACTTTCAGGTACGTTCTATGTCTATGAAGATGAGAAATTGGCAAAGGAACACCTCAAGGCAGCAATATTCAAAAGATTAGAGAAATCTAAGACAGAACCTGCAAAAGAGGCAGAGGCCGCTGCACCAGCTGAAACCAAGCCTGTTGAAGAGAAGAAGGAAGAGACAAAGTAATGGCAGGCAAGAAAGGATCAAGTCCTTCGGTTTACAAGTATTACAAAATTAAGAGCGATAAAGCAGAAAAAGCAAAAAAAGAATGCTCAAGATGTGGCAAGGGAGTTTTCATGTCAGAACACAAAGACAGACGAACTTGTGGTAAATGCGGTTATACTGAATTTACAAAATAATCAATACAGTTTTTTCTTTCGCAGTTTAGAAGCTTTTTGTTCTATTTGATCTAATTTTTGAATCAAAATTGTATCAACTTTGATCTTTGCTAGCACATCTGCCGGAATCTTGACTATGTTTCTATCAAGTGCAATATTTATTGTAGGCAATTTCTTTTGAATCCAGTTTTTCAATACTTTGTCTTCAAGTTTGTAATCCCGGAACCCTTCTGGAAATTTCTTTGTTATATGTAGCAATAGGGTTTTGTCATTAAATACGGCACGAGGTTCAAACAGTCTTGTAGTATCAGCATATATGCTCTCAAAGAGGTTACCTGAGATTTCATCTGATACCATCCCCATGTTGGACATTCTTTTGATTAATTCAAGATAGTGCAAAAATTCATGGGCAAGTATGGCATGTATTGTGCCTTTGAGCCCATAGGCAACAAGCGGGGCAGTGATTTGGATTATGATCTCAACCTTCTCGTTTACAATTACAGGAAGAGTTCTTGCAAAGAGAATCCCATAGTCAAACGAGCCACCAGGCTGTGAGATTACGATAGATGGCTCTACATATGCAAGTGGAAAATTAATCCCAGATGCCTTTTCTACCCTGCCTATGCCCTCAAGTACGACTCTAAATCTGTCAATTATGAGAGAGTAAACCTTGTCTGACAGAATACCATTTTTGTGGGCCTGATTTACCTTTAACAGCGGATCCAATCAAAAAAGCTTGAAGTCCAACTATAATAAAACCTTGACATCGGTTTGCTCAGATCTTTCTAGAACTGAACCATAAAACATGCTTACTTGTCATTTCTTTTTGTATGAATCAAGAAGTTTGTCAAGAAAGGTGCTATTATCAAGTTCTGGATTTGCTTTCTTTGCATCATGAATCGCTTTAAGAAATCTCACAAATGTTTCTTCCTTTACAGTAATTGTCTTGTACTCCTTGCGAGGCAATATCATAGTGATATGCGGAGTTTTTGATAAATTCTTGGTAGAATTTTTATAGAAATTTTTTCCAAAGTTGCCTCTTGAGAGGAAACAGGAGCAAAAATTAGTGCAGGTGCAGATCAGTGACCCTTTCTTCTCAGATATTCAATATCAAGAGTCATTTTCATGATTGCGGACTCTATTTTAGAAAATTCCTCAAGCATTGAGGGCTCACCTATCTTCTCAAGATTACACTGTATTTTCATCATTATTTTTGTCATATCATAGAGTGTTGGTATCAAGTCGGTAACGGAGCTATCTGTTTTTGATTTAAGAATTAGATTGCTATTTCGCTTTAGCGAGGAGATTACACCGTCAATAAACTCATCTCCAACCATCATTTCTTTCTCAAATGAGAAATAATTAGTATAAAATAATTTGTACGGTACCATACAAACGGTAACGTATGATCTAGTTTCCCAATTTTGGACATTAATTTCTGCCGTTTATCTTGTCCAGAAATTCGCTTATAGAATCATAATAAGCAAATTCACCCAAGAGAGTTTTGACTGATTTTATCAGTACAGATCTAACATCACTGTCAAAATTTGTCTCAAGTATTTTTTTCAAATATTGTGGATTATCAAGGCAGTCAAATACGGTAGCATCATAATCATATTTCAGCTTGGCAGTCACTTTATCAAATATAGAATGACCCATGTTAAGCAATGTGCTCTCTATTGCAAGACCAACAAGAATTCGCTTTGGTTTTTTATCTAGGTTACTAACTGGAGGGTTGTTTTCTATTTCTTCAGTTTGTACAGCTTTCCTATGTTGTTTTCCTGTCATCAATTCAAGATATTGAAAACTGCAATTTGGATTAGAACAATGATAGTTTTCTGAACCAGCATCAAATTCAATCAATGGTCTTTTGCAATCAGGACAGATTGTTATCATTAAACATACCTAAGTACCGTACATTGTACTGAATATTTATTTATGTGTGATGATCTTCTCAAATCTAGATCATTTAAGAAAAATATTTTTTAATATTTCCAACCTCAATTTTTATCCATTCACAAAATATCTTCCAAGTCATGTCGTCAGTATCATCCCATTGAAAGAATGTGAACATTACTCCGGTAGAATTCTCTGAAAAAGAGATGATCCTTAGATATGCAGGTGTCATGTACTGTTCAGTAAACCCTGCATAGATATCAATCAGTCCTGCATTTGGATTAGTTTCAAACCTTATGAAGACTTCACCTATTGGAGTTACTGCCTTGTACTTGCCATCAGTAGTAATCAGTTTTTGTACGAATTGTGTGCTCCATTTTGGCAGATTTTCAACGCTAGATAAGAATTTGAAAACCTTGTCTTTTGGTACTGATACAACACAGGTTTCTGTGATAGAATTCAATATGGATAGTTTTGTAATCGTTTACTTGAATGTTATTTTTTTGAATCGTGACTCATCAAACTTGAAAATTGACCTTTCCTGTGTTAATACAATTATATCAAGATCGTACTAGGAAGAAGAAAACAGTTGAGTAAAATTTACCAAGAATTCATTTGGTGACAGTTATTTTGTTAAAATCAAACAACTTGCACATACAATTTGTTTCAAGTATTTCAGATATGCTTGGTTCTACCTCTTGCCCAGCAACAAATCGTTTCAGCGGAAGTCCCCCATCAGATTCCATCATGATTCTAAATGACTTGTCAGATTCTATTTTGAATTTTATGCTATAGATAGTTTTCTTATGTTTGCGGCCGGAATTTTCGTACAGAACCACGTGTCGTCCCTTGAGTCTTGTTAGTTCTTTTAGTGTATCAGGCATTATTTCGTTTTCTGCTTCAATTTCCATAGAAACATTGGTACGGAACCTTACAGGATCTGAGGGGATTTTTGTTATGGTACGCATACCATGAACTGAGATTCCTTCCAAGTCAATCTTTTTTGAAAGAGGTATTCCCCTCTTGTGCGGGTTAACCAATTTTACAAAAAATGGCCTTCCGTTTCCCGTTACAAGGCTTGACTCATCTTCACTTCCAATCCAAGTAACCTTTGCCTGTTGTGCACCAAACTTTTCAATCAGAAATTTTGCTATCTTTCCTTCTACACTTTCAAACTCACGTATTCCATGAAAATTGCAAACAAAGCATCCCTTCCCTTCACATTGGTCACATGATTTTTGTTTTTGTGGCAAGCCTCGAACATTTTTTGTATATCTTGCCTGTAGAAGTATAGCCTTTGGCTTTATTTCATAATATTCTTTTTTGAAATCAATTGTGAATACTAAATCAGGATTTTGATAATCCACCTTTGCCCTTGTCTTTCGCGAAAATGATTTTCCCATCTCTCTTGTTATATCGCTTTTTATGCTTGTTATTCCACGCAGCTTGAACTTGGAGCGAATTACATCATCACGGTCATGAATTGATGGTTGTAGTATTGCACCAATTAGAAAAGTAGAAAATTGGTATTCTTTTGCCATCTCAATCATTTTTTTCAAAGTGGAATCAAGATTTGACATCATGTTTTTGCAAATATAACATGTTTTTGGCGGTCTTTGCTTTAGCATATTTCTGATTTTGCTTCCAATTCTCTTGTGTGACACTACACCAAGTTTTCCTGCAAACATTCTGCCAAGGCAGTTATCACATAATGGGTGTTCTCTGAGAATTTCCCTAGTGTCTTCCATAACAGCAGACAGTTTCTTCTTATCCACTAGATTATCGTAAATGTGGCATATATTATTCCTAATTGGAAAGACCGTTTCTTGGCCTTGGAACTTACTTTTTAGTATGGATACAGTCTTTGTTGTGTTTCTTTGTGCGTTACACTGATTGCCTTTGTAGGACATGTATGTGCTGCATCAAGAATCTTCTGGGATTTTGCACCTTCTTCGTTTATGACTTTGGATTTGGGGTTTACTCGTACATTTTTTTCCACATGAAACACCTTTGGAGCTATGGTCTCACAACTGCAACAAGCTATACATCTTTCTGGGTCAACCCGTACGGATATTGGAACTTCTTGCTCTACTTGGATTGGTTCTGAATCTGTCTTTGTGTCAGATTTTACTTTTTCATAATAATCCCAGAATACCTGCTCGTATTGTTTCCAAAAGTTTTGGTAAGCACCTTCTGCATATTTTGTATATCTAGTCCAGTCTTCTTGCGGGGTCTTGTCAGAATCTCTTGCACCCCATGAGTGTCTTTTTGAGCCAAAATCATATTTTTTGTTTGAGTTTTTTTCCTGATAATTTTCTTGGTTTGAACTTGTACCAATGTTTTTCTTATAATCAGATCGGAGAGTCTGATAAGCTTCAGATATTATCTTGAATTTCTTTCCATCCTGATCCGTATTATTCTTGTCCGGATGATGTTTGAGTGCCAAGTTTCGGTATGCTGCCTTTACCTCTTTCATCGATGCACCATCCTGTAGACCTAGGACCTGATGGCACTGGTAACTATTCAATGTCTATAGGTTAGTTAAACTGTTTTAAATGCTTTTTACAGTACCATTCCAAGCTTTAATCTAAATCTGGATTGTTTCTTGAGTCATACTACTCCAACTTCATGTAATGTAATCAGCCCATTATCACCAATTAACTCCTTTACCTCTGGAAGTATCTTTTCTAGTTTTGACAATTCATCAATTACCTCAATTACCATAGGCATGTTAACTGAAAAACCTTCTATCATGACATTAGACTTTCCTCTCTTGCCATATCCCTCAACTCCTGTCCACACAGTAGCACCAGAGATTTGTCCTTTCTTTAGTATGTCTAGCACTAGAACATGCACACGTTTTCCCTTGGCATTATCATTTTTCTTTATCCTAATTACAAGCGACCACATCTTCATAGTTCTCATTTAAATTCAGCACCTAGAATTGCGCTTACTAGAGATTTACCACAAAATATTGCTCCTAATGACAAACCAACATTAGTTAGTACATTTACTGCTACAAGGACATATTGCTTATTATCAATCAGATTGGATGACTCTAATGCAAATGAGGACATTGTAGTCAATCCTCCACAGAATCCAATTGCCATCAATAACGTATACTTTTCATCAAGATTCCACTGTTGTGAAAGTACAGCAAAAATACCAAGAATGAAACTTCCTACAACATTTGCAATTAATACATTTAGAGGCAATGCGCCAAGAAGTAAGGGAGACTTTGTAATACCATATCTTAGAAAAGTTCCTCCCAGCCCACCAGCAGCAAGAAATGCAAGCTCTATCATTTTCATATCTGCCTAGGCGTATTGTTACTTAAATTTACTATCTGTAAATTCATAATATCATCAAGATGATCATTGCAAGTATTAGTGGATACGCTAGGATACTTTCCCGCTCCCTTTTTGTTTTTGATTTTTTTGTTCATTTATCTACCTATTAATTTTCATTAGGTAGACATTATCAGCACCTTTCAGGAGCGGTTTAGGAAACTCATTCCAAGGCTAATGTCATAGCCATACATGATTACATAGTGCAATGTTTTAAATCTTTTGTGCAATCCATTTTCTATATTAGACACTATTGAATCGTGGTTACACAAATCAAGAATGCTTTTCATGGTTTGATATTGTTTCTAATGCTGCCCTTTTTGCAGCCAGATCAGCAATTTTTTTATTTTCTGCACTTGCAATAATTACTACGTCTCCATTTTCAGGCCCTAGCTTTTCAATTATTATTGATGTCAGTTTTCGATCTTTAATTGGAATATCATGGCTTTTGTCTGACGTGAAGAGTTTGTCATCGCGAAATACAAGTGTGGTTGCTCCAAGCGCACCTATTCTTACTGCAGCGTCTCTTTGTTCAATTCCACTTCCCACGTCTTTTGCAAGTCCTTTGACAAGTATTGCGTGATTAAACTTGCCCACAGTGATTGAACATTCGTGAATGTTGGTTTCTGCAGATATAACTTCGCCTAGTTTTGAAAACAAGGTTTTTCCTTTGTTTGTCAGTGTCATACCTGCCTTTGATGTTATGATAAGTTCGTTCATCTTCAGATGTTTTACAAGTGTCTTGACAGAGCCTTCTCCTAGTCCTATTTCTTCTATTAAAAGAGATCTGCTTGCTTTTACGTTATCATGTATGACTTGGAGAACCTTGAAGATATGTGCAGGCTCAAATGACAACATTCTGCTTGGGTAGTATCTCTGGGCTACTTTTCCAAGTAGCTTGACAACATTATGCATGATGGTTCCATAGAAACGGTTTTTATTTAATATTCACACTATTGGAGTCTTACTTGTCAACGTAATTATCAAAAATCCCATACCAGTAGATATGCCAACAGCTATGACACTGTATGATAAATCAAAACTATGAATCTATCCAAGGCCCATCTTGCGCAACAGTCCCTGCATCTGGCGACCCTTTGATGCTTTCATCATGGTCTTTGAATTTTTGTAAGCCTTGAGTAACTCCTTTACCTCGTGTTCTGGCCACCCAGAACCCCTAGCAATTCGCTTTACTCGTGATGCATTTATCAAGTCTGGATCTGCCTTTTCCTCTTTTGTCATAGACTGGATAACATATCGCCACCTTTCCATACGTTCTTCCTGTTGGTCTAGCTGGTCTTCTTTTACCATCCCAGAGATTCCAGGCATGTTCTCCATTATGCTTCTCAGGCCTCCCGCCTTTGTTGCCTCTTCTATCTGAAAATAGAAATCTTCCATGTTCATCTTGCCGTGCGATATGCGCTTGAGTCTCTCTTCATTTCCTTCGGTCTCAAGTCTTGCAGCCATGTCAAGCAGAGCCTGAATATCACCCATCCCAAGCATTCTTCCTACAAATCTAGTTGGTGAAAACTTTTCAAGGTCATCAATTCGCTCACCTGTACCTATGTACATTATTCTAGCACCAGTAGCAGCTGCTGCAGCAAGTGCTCCACCACCTTTTGCACTTGAATCAAGTTTTGTTATGATAATACCACCGACCGGTACTATCTTGTGAAATGCTTCTGCCTGATTATAGCATTGCTGGCCTATTGTACCATCAATGATAAGCAATGCCAAATCTGGACTTGCAACCTGGCTGATTCGTGTCATCTCTTCGAGTAGATCCTTTTCTTCCTTATGTCGTCCTGCCGTATCGATTAATATAATATCAAAGTTCTTTCCCTCAAAATGTTTCAGTCCATTTTTTACAATCTCAGGTGAGTCCTTATTTCCCTCTTCTCCATATACTTCGACATTTGCCTTTTCACACATTGTCTTGAGCTGTGTCAGTGCCCCAGGCCTGTATGTATCTGCACCAATAACACACACCCTGTACCCTTGCTTTGTCAGATGTTTTGCAAGTTTCGATGTTATCGTAGTCTTGCCACTTCCCTGTATTCCAAGCATTAGAACACGATTCATCTTTCCTGGCTGGAAAACATATTCATTTTCTGTGCCCAACAGTTTGGAAAGCTCATCATACAAGATCTTTACAATGTGATCCTTTCTTGATAGTCCCGGAGGCGGAGTCTCATTGAGTGAGCGCTCTTCGAGATTTTTTGTGATTTGAAATACGAGTTTTACATTAACATCAGATTGTAGCAGTGCTCTCTGAATGTCTTTTGATAGTTCCTTGATTAGTGCTTCATCTATTGCAGACGAATTGACTATTTTTTTTAGTGCAGCCCGGAGGCCAGTCTTGAGGCTGTCTAGCATTATTCTTCCAAAACAGCTTCGGTTATTTCAAACCTTCCTCTGTACCCATCCCATGTCTTGTTTGATTTTACAATCCTGATGTGCCCAGAAAACAAAGGACATGAAACAACAAACGTCTCAGCCTCCCCTCCTTCAAATGATGCATTGAATCCAAACTTGGACGATATTGAAATTAATTTTTCAACATCTTGTAAAGTTATGATCTTGCCAAGCCATGAATCATCAAGACCCTGTGCAGTTACACTTGTTACGACAAACTCAAATCCACATTGTACAAGTTCATGCAAATAGGCTTCCTCATTTACATTCCAGAGCGGGGCAATCACTCTAAGGTCCAAGCTACGACAAATTGTTTCAAAGTGGTTTTTCTGAAATGCACTACGAATTCCACCATGTACCACCCCCTCTATCCCAAATTTCTCCTTTGCAGTCTTTAGTGCATTTTTTATCTCGTCGACTTCTACTCGGGTGTTATCAGAATCAAGTGGTATAGTAATTTGTGGGATGTTCATTGCTCTTGCCTGAAGTGCAGTCAGTCTGATGTTTGGATGGTGCAATAGATGACTTTCTTCAGATTTTGGAAAGACTGTAACAAGACATGATATGTTATGGCCTTCAGACCTTGCTTTATAGACTGCAAATGCACTATCTTTTCCTCCTGAGAAAAGCGATCCAAGTATCAATTTGCAGTTTGATTGTATGCATTCAATTAATTTTTTTCTAGTTCGGCTACCTTTTTGAGGCAGTTTTCACACAAGGACAGATGATCCTTTAGAGTAACTTCCACATTTGATGCAAGACACACGTGGCATATGCCTTTCACAGATTACATAACCAATTCATCGCGTATAACTCATTCGAGAAAGAGAAAGCCTTGGATGCTTCAATTACTCATAATCTTCATCATGGCATGAATCGTCAGATGGCTTTTCTCGTCATCATCAGCATCCGAACCTAGCTCTTGATTCGGACTATAATAGTTCTATCCATTACTTTCCAGTATTCAACGTCTTGTCCCTGAGCAACCTTGTCTGCCACTTCTTCTTCTATCTGATACACATCAAAGACTTCAAAAGTCTCAGAGTCCATCACCTGTACTACTGATTCAGTTTTTGATATAACAGAGCCTACCCTCTTGTCAATTAGCGGCACCTGCACCTGTGCACTCACAGGTGATACGTGTGGGTATTTTTTCTTGTCAAATATACCGACTGCAACAATTCTTGCCTTTGCAGCTCCGTGCTTTCCTGGTTTGCTGGTATCGTATTCCACTATCTTGCATGGCTCCTGGCTTGTAGCATCAACAGGTAACAAGATATAAGATCCAATTTTTAGTGCACCAAGTTCAGAAGGCTTGCTCATTACACAAACAGAATTTGGCAGAGTATATAACTTTTTTATTTTATTTTTTCTATGACAGAAAGGTTCAACAAGTTGGTTAGTCGGATTCCTTTTCGTGCAACTTCTCGTCTTGTCTTTTCACAATACTTGTTGTCACTCTGGTGGGTATTACCACTTGATACTTCAAAGACAACTAGATTGTCCACATATGGAAAAGTAAACTTGGGAGCTTCAGTAGATGACATGTGCAGACTTCCACATTCTGCGCGTCTTACCCTGTTGCGTTTTCCCACTATCATTGCCAGATCTGAGAGATCAGATTCAGAGTGTCCGTGATCAAGATAGTAAACGGAAATAAGGTTGAGTTTTTGGTCGTTGAACCTTTCGAAGAATTCTTCATATCTTGAGAATACAAAAGTTGGCCTTTCCTGCTTGTACTTGTCAACCTCCTTTAGTATTGGTTGCGGGTCTCGAAACCTTGCAAGAAGATATGTGTTTGTGTGCGATGGAAAATATGCATTGCCATCTTCTGAAAAAGTGGCAGTGACAAAATACATGTCATCAATGTAAGCAGACTTTTCAAGCGATTCTTTCAGTTTTGAGGATGATTCATTGTGCAAATATGGTGCGCATACATATCCTCCCTCTATAACCTCGGAACCAGACACGTGATCGGGATCAATCTGCTTTCTTATATGTAGTTTGGTCAAGCCCAAAATTTCCTAGATCTGTTTCAAATTTTGGGAAATATGCAACTGTTTTTCCTAGCGATAATTATTTAATACGAACGAACTGGATGAAAATCGATGTCCCACGCTAGCTCAGCCTGGTAGAGCATCCGGCTGTAGTGGTTGGCTCTCGGCTGACCGTCATCAGCCTATCAGGCTTACAGAAACCGGAGAGTCGCAAGTTCGAATCCTGCGCGTGGGACCATCATAAAATTCAAAAACACTGGATTCACTATACTAGCGATGTCAGAAGATTCAGACTGGTCTGCTTTAGACGAAGTAGACCAAAAAATTATTGCAATTTTAAACAAGAATGCCAGAACTCCTTCTAAGGAAATTGCCTCTGAACTTCGAAACGCAGGAGTAGATGTTTCTGACAGGACTATTAGAAAAAGAATTGAGAGATTAGAAAAAAGCGGCATCATCAAGGGTTACAGAGCTGTCTTGAGCGGAGTGTCTGTCACAGATGAGTTTGAAGTATTGTTCTTGAAGCTAAAGATTACTCGTTCAATTAGTACTCAAGTGGAATCAATAAAGGAGTTTGCAAAGACTTTTCCAAACTATCTTTTTATTGCAACACTTGACGGAGACTGGAATATGTTGGTAGTTGTGAGACTAGATAGCACAGAGAAAAATCCAACATCAAAAATAATTGAAAAGTTCTCTGATCAGATTTCAGATTACAGGATAAGCGGCCTTCAGGTAAAAGACATTAACCTTCTTAACATGTCACTCTTACTTCTTACCTAATACGATTTTGCTCTGTAGTATCAAGTGCATTTTTTAACTCGTTCATTGTAAACGGCTTTTGAATAAACGCAGTAGAGCCAAACCCTATCGTTTTTCGCACTCGCGGGTTGCTTTTTTCATCTGCAGTAATAAGTATGATTGAAAGATCAGGCTTCTTCTCAAGTAGTTTTTTTGCAACCTCGTCCCCTGTAGTATTTGGCATCTGCATGTCAAGCAGTATGACTGGATTTTGTGAGTCATTGATTAATTTTGTAACAAGTTTAATGGCACTGTTTCCATCACTTGCAGCCTTGATATCATCATATCCAAGTTGTTCAAGGTAACTCTTAAGTCGCAGTGTAATTGCTGGGCTGTCGTCTACGATAACAATTGGTCTCTTCTCCTCAACAATTACAGGTATGTGTTTTTTTGCTTCTTCTGACACTTTCATCGCCTTGTCTACCTTACCTGACTTGAGAAAACATCTTGCTGCACATTGGTATGCATATGATGAACCAAGATTGTCTTTTTTTGCAACCTTGAGATAATAGTTTGCTGCCATGTCAAGCTCTTCCTTGTTGTCCTTTCCCTGTCTTGCCTTGCATTCTGAGGCAAGAAGAAGATACAATCCTGCTTTGAAAGTCTCATTTTTCATCTCTTTTTGGGCAAGTGATATGAACATGTTGTATGCTGATATGTGTTGATCATTTCTTAGGTAAGTACATGCCAAGTCAAACTTTTCGAGGTCTTTTTCCAATGGTATCATAATACAGTACGAGATTATATTTTTTGAGTTGTAAAAAATGGTAAAATTCTTGACTTGGGCAGTCAAAAGAGCAAATCAAATAGATATTATAAAGAAAAAGGACCTAATACCTAGTGACTGAGGAAAATACTAGCACTGGGCTTGCACAACCGCCAGTAAATATTCTCTTTACACCTCTTGACATATCCAAAAAAGATGTCTGGAGCATTGACGTCACCCGAATCTTGGAGATGTTGATTACAATTCTAAACCAGACAGACAAGAAAGATCTTCGCGTGGCAGGAATTGCAGCCCTCTCGTCTGCTATGATCCACAGAATGAAGGTGGAAAGCATATTTGCATTACAGAAAGCCGCCATGGAGAAAAGACCCCTCAGTCAAAGAGAAAACATCGATATCGAGATAATAAACATGCCATACAGGCATGAATCCACATATCCTGTCACATTGGACGAGTTGCTTTCGGTACTTGAAAACCTCATTGGAACTATTGCAAACCCACGTTCAAGCCGCAGACAGATGGAGTTTGAGCCAGTACAAGTGCCAAACTTTGATGATTATTTCATATCTCTAGAGAAGATAATTGGTCAGTACGAGGAGCTTATCATGAACAAGATTAGGCCTACAGGTTATGGTTCCTTTAAGAATATCACGTCTGGCCTTGAGTTGATAGATGTCATCAGGTGCTTCTTTGCAATACTGTTTCTTGCAAGAGACATGAAAGTGGACCTGGAACAGACAGAAGACGATATAGTGGTCTCTTTTACAAAGTAGAAGTTTACAAGTAAATCAACTGTCAATAGGAATTTCATTTAAGTATCTTCTGACCTCCTTTTTTGTATAAATGAACAAGGTAGAAGACGATGAGGCAGTAGCCAGATTAGAGGCCGCACTATACTCTGCGGGAAGACCGCTTACAATCGAGGAATTGATAAAGGCCTCTGGCACAGAATCTAGAACCAAGACACTTGCTCTCATGACAGGAATTGTGAAAAAGACAAAGTCCGCCTTTAGGGCACTAGAGATAGCGTCTTTGCCTGATGGCTCATACGTATTTCAGCTAAAACCTGAATATAATACAGTTATCAGAAAGTATGCATCAAAGCCATTGCTTCCAACTGCAACATTGAAGACGTTATCATATGTCGCATACATGCAGCCAATTTCATCAAAAAGATTGGTAGAGGTCCGTGGTTCTGGTGTATATCTACATCTCAAGCTGCTTGAACAGTTAGCATACATTGAACACCAAAATGTTGGAAGGCTCAAGATATACAACACGACAGAAAAATTCCAGAAATATTTTGGAATTCAGGGCGACAAGGATTTATTAAAACAGAAACTTTTCACCAAAGTCAGATCTTCAAACCAAGGTTCTTCAAGTCAGACCCCACAGCAGACAGAGCAAACTGTCGAGTCCATAACACAGCCAAGTCAGTGAGCCCACTGAGAATGGCATTTGTTCTAAATGGTATAAATTAGAGTTACTTTATCGACTGCTTATGAAGAAGTCTGTAGAGAATCTTGCAACAAGTAAGATAACTGGAGGCAGAAGATATCCTCTTAGAACTAGGAGAAAATATGAAATTGACAGATATTCAGTAGAAGCAATTCCAGGTCCACATGTTACCGTTACAAGAAAGGTTCGCGGTGACAATAGAAAGACTTCGCTCAAGACTACAGATTTTGTAAACTTATCTATTCCAGATGGAAAGGTAAAGAAAGTAAAGATCCTCAAAGTTTTAAAAAATCCAGCAAGTAGTGATTATGAAAGACGTGGTGTGATCTCAAAGGGCGCAATTTTGGAAACTGAAGATGGTCAGTGCAAAGTAGTTTCAAGACCAGGCCAAGACGGCGCAGTAAATGCAATTTTGATAAAGTGATTACAAAATGAAAGATTACGAACACATCGTAATCTGGTTGGATTATTTCAACAAGACGCTTTCAAAAAAAATGGGCCGACGAGTTTCTCGTGAAAAAAGTATTTTCGATCCTTCGCTCAAAGAGTTGATAGATGCTGCCAAGGCAGCTGGGTTTGAACCAACAGAAACTAACGAGCAGGTAAGATTTCCAAGAAGACCCTATGTCAGATCCGGCTACATTGTACTTGCAAAGGTACAACCAAAAACCAAAATAATTTCTGCAATTTCAGACAAGATTGTATCGCGAAGAGCTAAACAGACCAAGTAAACAGCTATTCTAGCTTATAGCTAAAGTAATTTTGACAGAACTCTATTGATAACAGTATTCGGTTGATCCACTAATTGCAGGAGGTAGGCGAGGTATTGCATTTAGCAAATAGCGGTAGAGTCTTGATTAGACTTTCTAAACCGCTGCGTGATGGCCAGATTATAGTAGATAACTCTGGAACCAAAGTCGCCAAAGTTTCGGAAATGATAGGTCCTGTTGATGCACCATATGCGTCAGCAATTCCGCTTACCAACAATATCAAAAGACACATTGGACAACACGTTTACATCGTCGATGAATCTCCTGCGATGAAACCAAAAAGATTCAGAGGAAATAGAAGATGAACATAACAGAACTACAAACAAATTGTCCAGAATGTCGTTCAATCTTAGTTGATGACATTCATAGTGGAGAAAAAATTTGTTCTGGCTGCGGACTGGTAGCAATGGAGCAGATGTCAGATTACGGCCCAGAATCAAGAGCAACTAATCCAGAAGAAAAAATGAAAACTGCAAGAGCAAGCGGTCAGACAACCTATGCACAGCATGACCTTGGAATCAGAACAGAGATAGCACTTGGAACTAGAGACTTTAGCGGAAAATCAATTTCAAGCGACATGGCACTTCAGATGTACAATCTGAGAAAATGGCAGACAAGAATTAGAGTCGCATCTCCAAGAGAGAGGCGACTTGCAAATATACTCTCAAAGATAGGAGAGACTTGCCAATCGCTAGCACTACCAAGAAATGTAATTGAGAGCGCATCAATGATATACAGAAACTTTGATGGTCAGACAGAGGCAAAGGGAAAATCTGTTGCCTGCATGTCTGCTGCAACCATTTACATGGCATGCAAACAGTGCGATGTTGTAAGATCACTGGATGAGATTTGCGCTGCAACTGGAAGCTCAAAAGACGAAAAAATGAACGTAAAGCTGACTGCAAAATACTACAGAATGCTCGTGATGGAGCTTGGATCAAAAACAGCACCAGTAGTAACCCTTGAAAAATACATCTCAAAGATTGCAAACCTTGCAAAACTTGAGGTTCGCGTAGAAAGACTTGCTGCAGAGATTGCAGAAAAGACAGAGGACCACAATATAGCAGACGGAAAGGCACCAAACGGTCTTGCTGCTGCCTACCTTTACATCGCATCAACACTACTTGGGCAGAGCATCTTACAAAGAGACGTCTCAAGCGTTGCGGGAATCACTGAGGTTACTATACGAAACAGATGCAAGGAAATCCTGAGTGCATACAAGATCAAGATTGTTCTAAGACCAGCGTTAGCCAAAAACTAACCCCTTCCTTTTTGTTTATTTCTCATATCAATAACAGATTTGTATCTCTCGAATCATTCTACAACCTTAGAACATCCATTAGCTTGATCTAATTTTTTGTTAGATTATATATCGAAAACCCATTGGAGATGTGCATGGCAATACTTGAAATCAAAGACTTGCACGCTCAAAGAGAAGGCAAGGAAATTCTCAAGGGAGTAAATCTCAAGACAAGTCCTGGCGAGGTACATGCAATAATGGGCCCAAACGGATCAGGGAAGAGCACTTTGGCTTATACAATTTTAGGTCACCCAAAATACGAGGTGACAAGTGGCGACATTCTCCTAGATGGACAAAGCATTCTTGATATGTCAGCTGATGAAAGAGCAAAGAAGGGGCTATTCTTGGCATTCCAATATCCAACAGAGGTAGCAGGTGTAGGATATTCACATTTTCTAAGAACTGCTTACAATGCATTGAGTAAGTCACTTGGCGACCAGAATCGTGAAGTTTTTTTGACAGTAAGAGAATTTCAGAATTATCTAAAAAAGAATCTAGATCAAGTAGGGCTAAGACAAGACTTTTTATCAAGATATCTTAACGAGGGATTTTCCGGCGGTGAAAAAAAGAGATCAGAAGTGTTACAGATGGCAGTACTCCAACCAAAAATATCAATTCTTGATGAACCAGACTCAGGATTGGACATTGACGCAGTACAAGCAGTTGCAAAGGCAATAAGCCAAGTATCACGAAAAGATGCAACAGTAATAGTAATCACGCATTATGCAAGGATACTCAAGTTTTTGGACAAACTTGATTATGTACATGTCATGGCACAAGGAAAAATGATAAAGGAAGGTCCAAAGGAGCTTGCAGACGAGTTGGAACAAAAAGGGTACTCTTGGCTTGGAATCCAAGATTCTTCTGAGCAAACTAGTTCTTAAAAAAAAAGTTAAATTAAATTCATTTTTCAAAGATATATGCAAGTTGGCGATATTGCACCAGATTTTGAACTAAAAGCAGATACTGGAGAAACTGTCAGGCTATCATCACATATTGGTAAGAAAAAAGTCATCTTGTTTTTTTATGTAAAAGACAACACCCCCGGATGTACTGCAGAGGTACGTGGATTTAGAGACTATTTCCCAAAGATTTCTGACCAATATGAAATATTTGGAATAAATCAAGATTCAGAAGAATCACACAAGGAGTTCTGTCAGAGAAATGAATTACAGTTCAAGCTTTTGTCAGATCCAGGTAAGAAAGTTGCCGGTCTTTATAATGCAAAAGGAGCACTTGGCATGTATACAAAGAGAATAACGTATCTCATAGGACTTGACAGTAAGATAGAAAAGATAGTGGAAGGATTGAGCACCTCAAATCATATCGAGTTCGTACAAAGCCTTCTCAGCTAGAACATTTCAGAATTAAAAAAAGACAATAAATGTGTCTAAAATTTCTTACATATCAAAACAAACCCCTTTTCTGAAAGTATCTTATACATGCCTCAAGAAAATCAATCAAATGAGTTCTATGCAAATTGTATGAGCTATTTTGAGTCATTAAGAAAGCAGGGAAAACAGGATTTTGCTTTTGAAGATGAATTCTTCTATACGATGCCTGCAATATCAGAAAAACTACTAAATTAAAAAATAATCCAAAGTCAGAATTCAAAACTACGGTTTCAGTTTATATATTCAATGTCCAAATCTTTCGTTGCAGAGGTATCGAAGCCCGGCCAACCGAGAAGGACTCAAGATCTGGCATGGGAAATCCTTTCCTTTAGGGGTTCGGGGGTTCAAATCCCTCCCTCTGCACTTTCCTTGCCTTTTTAGCTCTTCTTTGCCTTTGTTTGCGATTTGGTTCGTCAAATCCCCTGTGGTTTTCGCCCATAGATATCTATGATAGTCTTTATTAGAAAATTTTTCTATTGTATAGTATATAGAAAAATAAATTATGAACAAAAAGATTCCAGGCCCAAACTCAAAGCGTATCATTGATACAATGAGAAAATATGCGTACGATTCCACATTTGTGTACCCATTAGTAATTGCAAATGGTCATGATTGTATCATCGAGGATCCTGATGGTAACAAATTTCTTGATTTTACTTCCAACATTGGTGCGTGCCCCATAGGATACTCACATCCTGACATAATGGAAGTATTAGCAGAATATTCCACAAATGGAACCCACAAGATTGCAGGACAGGACTTTTACTCCAAAGAACATGCTGACCTTGCAGAAATTATATCTACCATAATACCAAGAAACTTTAAGGCATTTTTTATCAACAGCGGTGCAGAGGCGGTAGAAAATTCAATAAAGATTGCATACCGGAAGATGGGGCCTCTACCTGGAGTCTCGTGTCTTGGAGCATTTCACGGAAGAACACTTGGAGCACTTAGCTTTACGTCTAGCAGACCAGTGCACAAGTACAACTTTCCAGAGATTCCAGTCAAGAGAATCAAGTTCTGCACAAATGATAACGATCCTGAGATTAATGCTTTAGAATCTTTGCTAAAGGAAAACAAGGTTGCGTTCATCCTAACTGAAGTGATTCAGGGAGAGGGTGGATATTATGTTGCAAGCAAAAAATTCATCAGAAACTTGAGAAAATATGCTACGCAATATGGCGTACCTCTAATTTTGGACGAAGTGCAGTCTGGTCTTGGCCATACAGGCAAGTGGTGGGCTTTTGAGCATTACGGAGTAACTCCTGATATCATGAGTACCGCCAAGGCTTTGCAGGTTGGAGCTGCAATATACAACAAGAAATTTGAGCCAAGTGACAGATCTGCTCTTTCTAGTACTTGGGGAGGGGGAAGCAGAATAGACATGGCAGTCGGGACCAAAACAATCCATGTCATAAAACGTGATAAGTTGCTAGAGAATGCAACTAAGATGGGCAATATACTAAAGCGTGGACTGCAAGAACTTGTAGGCAAAAAGGGAGTAGTTGACGTAAGAGGACTAGGCCTTATGATCGGCCTAGAGTTTGACACAAAAATACGCAGAGAAAAAAAGATAGTCAAGTTGTTTAGAAATGGCTTGCTTACACTTGGTGCTGGTCAAAAATCCCTTAGAATCATACCTCCACTTGTAATAACAAAAGAACAGGTAGAGCAAGGCTTGTCCATAATGAACCAAGTCTTATCAAGGGACTAGATTACATTTTTAGTACTGTCAAAACTGTATCTCAAAACTTAGATCAGACGAACTGCAATTTTATAAATTATTTTTTATGATATCATGTGATCCTATCAAGATATGATGTAATACAGCATTGGATAAACTGTCCAATAGTTTAAATAAATGCCGAACAGTTTTGATATAGAAATGGTAAACACATCTCAAATAACAAAAACACGGCGTGTGGTTCCAATAATTGCTGCAGTAGCTCTGTTTGCGTTGTTTGGACTGGGGTATTTCGTAGTGGGTTTTGATCAAGGACAGCTGTTTAGCATAGCAGAAGGTCAAATGGCCTACGGTCAGATGAACGGCGTAGGATACCTACATGAGTTTACCCACGATATGAGACACGCATCAGGTTTTCCATGTCACTAGCGTGATATGACGTGAAAACCCTTTCCTTTCTCTTTATTGTAGTAATTGCAGGTCTTTTGGCGGGATTATTTCATGGCATAATTAATGTAGCAGTTGTTGAACCATATCTTGACAGAGCTATAGGAATTGAGAACCAACGTATGTTTGATGAGGGACAGACTCAAAACACTCCACAGTTTTGGCAGCAATTTAGCGACTATAGAACATGGCAGAAAGAGGGTTCCGTAGTATCTGGTGGCATACTTGGAATTGCAACAGGTTCATTGTTTGGACTAGTCTTTGCATATTCAAGACACATGCTTCCAGGTCAAAACAATGTCAAAAAAGCTCTTCTACTTGCAACCATAATGTGGGCAGCACTTTATTTCATTCCGTTTTTAAAATATCCTGCAAATCCACCAACAGTAGGTGACCCTCACACTATAGTGCTTCGTGCTACAACATATGCATTATTTGTAGCGTTATCAGGTCTTGGCGCTTTTGGATTTTCAAGACTCTACAAAAAGATGCAAAACAAAAAATTTGTCGCATTTTTGGGATATGCAGTTTTTATCGGTGCAATGTTTGTCATAATGCCGCCAAACCCAGACAAAATCTCAACACCGATGGAACTAGTCAATGGATTTAGAGCCATATCTGCAATCACAATGACAGCATACTGGATTGTTAATGCCTTGATACTTGGATGGTTGTGGAACAAGGTTCAGCCACATGTTGAAAATCAAGAAATTCAGAAATAAAATACCAATAGAAAATAGCTAATATGCCTGATATTTGTCACCAAGCTCAAGCGAGGCTATCTTTAGCTTTAGAACCTCATTTGCACCTTCGTAAATTATGATTGCGCGCGAGTCCAAAAAGTGCCTTGCTACCCGGGCGGTCTTCTGGTATGCAAAGGACCCAAAGACCTGAACTGCCCTATTTGCCGAGTCAAAAGCAGCATTTGTTGAATGTAGTTTAGCTATTGCAGCAAGCCTGTCTGCCTTTCCTCTCAATGTAGAGTATTCCTTGTCTTCGCGGTTCAGCTTTTCCTGCCAGTTTGGGTCCTTTTCCTTCAAGTTTTCTACATATTCATGGAGTTTTTGCCTTACCATAGCTGCACGATAAACAAGCCATCGTGAGCTTTCCACATTTAGTATCATTGTAGAGATATGCTCCTGGATTAATTGTTTTTTTGCAAGTACTGATCCGTGTTGTTCTCTTTTTTTAGAGTGTCTAATAGATTCTTCAAGACAGTCCTTCATTACACCTATTGCTCCTGCTGCAACGCTCAGCCTTCCATCTATCAAAGCACTGTAAGCTATGCTCAATCCTTTTCCCTTTGTTCCCAAAAGATTCTTTTTTGGAATAACACAATTTTCAAATTTAATCTCTGCATTTTTTATGCTAAGCAAACCCATCTTGTTTTTCATTTCCTCTGCATGAAATCCCTTTGAATCTGTATCTACAATAAATGCAGAGATTCTTCCATCTGGGCCTCTTGCATATGTAGTCATGATTTTGGCGAGTGTTCCATTTCCCACCCAGTGCTTTTTACCGTTTAGAATAAAACTATCTCCACTTTCCTCAAACTTTGTAGTAATGGAGCCAGGGTCACTACCTGCCTCAGGTTCAGTTAGCCCAAATGCCATGATGTTTTTACCTGATGTGGTATCAGGGAGATACTGTCTTTTTTGTTCCTCATCTGCCCAATTTTGTAAAACCATCTGTCCTATTGATACATGTGCAGAAAAAAATGTGCGTAACGAATTACCTTCTCTTCCTATCCTTTCAAGTGCAAATACGTATGTTAGAATGTCATAACCTAGTCCTCCGTATCTTTTTGAGATTGGACATCCAAGCATTCCAATCTTTCCAAACTCTGGAACTATCATATCATTTGGTTTTTCTTCAAGATAGCATTTGGTTTCATAATCTCGAATGGACTTGCATGCCATGTCCACTTGTCCAAGAAAACTTTTTTGTTCGTCAGAGACTTCAAAATTCATCTTGGATAGATTTGAAAAGGACATAAAGAGTATTGACTGCCCTTTGGCAATAAGATTATCGCAGTCTTATGCTTTGATGAGATCTATCTCTCTGACCGTATGTTTTGAGAGATCTACATGCAAGTCGGCATGGGATGCATCAGTAAAAACAAGATTGCACCTATAACATTTCCATGCCTTTGAGCTCATAGTATTATTATACAATTTTAATTTATAAATATATTGAACGATTCATCTATTTTTTTCAAAAAGGAGATTCTTTCAGAATATTGTTCTATGAAATACAAGAATGACACCAACAAATTCTAAAATTTTCAAGGATATAGTGTTCAAGCATGTTTCATACAACCAGTTTATGTCCATGTAGATCATAACGGTGATTTAGTTTCAATGAAAAAGATAGGTCCTATTGAAAGGCTTAGGGAACAAGTAAGAAGGAAAGTGAGAAAAAACGATCCCGCTCATGATTTCGAACACATTATGCGGGTGTACAATAATGCCAAAAGACTTGCAAGGATGGAACGAGTAAATTCAAGGGTTGTACTTGCTGCTGCTCTCTTACACGACATTGTATCTTATCCAAAATCTGATCCAAGATCCAAGAACTCATCTGTAGAAAGTGCAGTAAAGGCAAGACAAATTCTGGGCAGATACAGGTACACGGAAAAAGAGATAAAAATAATTTCAGATGCAATTCGGGACCACAGTTTCTCTAGAGGCATGGTACCAGAGACAGCGGTAGGAAAAATACTTCAAGATGCGGATAGGCTTGATGCAATGGGTGCAATAGGTATTGCAAGAACATTTTCTGTCGGAGGTGCTGAAAAGAGACCATTTTACAATAATAACGACCCTTTTTGCAAGACTCACAAACCAGACGATAAAAAATGGACTTTGGACCATTTTTACAAAAAACTATTACTCTTAGAGAAAAAAATGAACACCAATAGTGCAAAACAAGAAGCAAGAAGAAGAGTAAAAATAATGAAACAGTTTCTAGATGAGCTCAGAGAAGAGATCTAGCCATAATCTAGATATCTTTTGAATCTTTTTTCTATTTCTTGATTTTTTCCCTTGAGTATCCTATCCATCTCTTCCTGATATCTCATCTTGATATGCCTTGTCATATCTGCGAATTTTTCGTCTTGAGAATAAACATCAACTAAAGAATCTAGCATCTTATAGTATTCAGCAACTTTGTTTCGAAATTCTTCAACACTTGGCCTCCTGATTCTGTTCATTCTAAACCATATAGTAGCCCAGCTTGCGCCTACAACATGTGGCAATAGATCAAAAGCACGGTCTATCTCAAAGCCTTCGTCGTCCCTCATTTCTCGCCGAGTGCTTTTGCGGCAATCTTTGAAAAATAGGTTACTATCATGTCTGCTCCAGCCCTTTTGATTGCGGTCAAAATTTCTAGTGTAACCTCTTTTTCATCTATCCACCCCTGCAGTGCAGCGGCTTTTACCAAGGCATATTCGCCTGATACACTGTATGCCGATATTGGCACGTTAAACTTTTGTCTTGTTGTTGCAATCAAGTCAAGATATGCCAATGCAGGTTTTATCATTATAATGTCCACACCTTCTGCAATGTCAGTCTCAACTTCCCTCATAGCTTCTTTTGGGTTGGTATATGGAAGTTGGTAGGTCTTCCTATCTCCAAACTGTGGAGCAGAATGTGCCATATCTTTGAACGGGGAATAAAGCGATGACCTATGTTTTGCAGAATGAGACATGATTGCTACATCTGTAAATCCAGCATCATCAAGTGCATGTCTTATTGCCTTGACTTGCCCGTCCATCATGGCAGATGGCGAAACAACATCTGCACCTGCTTTGGCTTGGCTTACTGCTATCTTTGCTAATGTATCAAGGCTAGAGTCATTATCAATTTTATCGCCTTTTACCAGCCCACAGTGTCCTGAGCTAGTATACTGACAAAGACAGACATCTGACATGATAGCAATCTCATTGCCAAGGTTTTTTCTGATTTCAGAAATTGCCTTTTGTACAACACCGTCTTGTGCAAATGCAGATGTACCCTTGTCGTCTTTGTGTGATGGAATTCCAAAAACCATGACTGCTGGAATCTTTAATTCTGCAATAGAGTTTGCTTCATCTACCACATCTTTTAGTGGTAATCTTTCAAATCCTGGCATAGACTCTCCCTGTAGTTTTGATTTTAGATCTTCTTGAACAAATATTGGACAAATTAGGTCCTTTGGTGAAAGCCTTACCTCTTCTAACAGCTCACGAATCTTGCTAGTCTTTCTTAGTCTTCGAAGACGTAGGTTGGGATAAGACATTACGAAAATGACAATTTTCTAGCAATATAATTTGTTACTCTTTCTTATAGTCAAAGAGCTTTGTGACAGTTCTAAGAATTTCAGAGTCTCCCTGCTCAGATGCCTTTCGTAAGTTATTCATTGGGACTGATATGATATCTTCCACTATTGCTTGCGTGAGTTGGTCAATGATTCTGATTTTTTGTTCATCTGTTTCTCCAAGCATTTGTAGTGCTTTTTTGAGTTCCTTTACTCGTGCCTGGTCAATTTCCTTGAATACATTTTTTACTATTGGTTCTACCTCGAGTCTCTTCATTGCTGCTTCTACTACTGGTAGCTCCTCATTAATTATCTTCTCTGCTGATGATACTACGCCCATTCTTGTTCGCATGTTCTTATCTACCATTTCTGCAATCTGATCAAGATTCATCATTTTAATCTTCTTTATAGTGGCAACTTTCTCATCCACAGTTCTGGGATTTGATAGATCCATTATCAACATACCATTTTTGCGCGATTCCATTGCTTCTTTGACCCTATCGTATGTCACCAAAAAATATGGAGCTACAGTTGCAACAAAAAGTACATCAACTGACTTGAAGTTTGCTATGATTCCTTCAAACTTGATTGGGTTTCCACCCACAGTTTCTGCAAAAGATTTTGAGCGTTCAAATGTCCTGCTAGTCACATTAAAGTCAATTCCACGTTTTTTGAGAGATTTTGCCACAAGGCTTGCAGCTTCTCCTGTGCCAATCAAGAGTATGTTTTTTGATTTTAGATCATCAATGGTTTCCTCAGCAAGCTTTACTGCCATTGAACCAATAGAGATACTTCCCCTACTGATTCCTGTCGCATGTCTTACTCGCGTTCCTACGCGAATTGCTTTGTCAAATAAAGTGTTCAGCGTGCTTCCAGATGCTTTAAGCTCACGTGCTGCACTAATTGATTCTTTTATCTGCCCAAGAATTTGTTCTTCACCAACAACAAGCGAGTCAAGTCCAGAGGTAAGTTTTAGAAGATGTTGATATGCTTCTGTTCCTTGGCTTATCTCCAAGTTTTCTTTGAAGGCATTTTGTTCAAGTCCTGATACAGACGCCCATGTCTTTTTGATCCTTTCAATATCATCATTATTGCCAAATCCAAACAATTCTACCCTGTTACAGGTTTGTAATAGAACACATTCTTGTAATCCTGAATGTTTTAGAAAAGACTCGTAAGCTGAGTCAATATCACGAAATGTAAATCGCTCAAGCATGTGTATAGGAGACTTCCTAAAAGTAACTCTAGCGTTAATCACATTGCTTGTCAGTTTAGACCACCTAACATCTCGATTACCTGTTTCTGTGCTTTTTTTAAATTTCCGTCAGCTATTAATTGTTTGATACGATTATCATTCATAACCTGATAGAGGAACTTTTTGCGCTCAGGGAATGTGGCAAGTTTTGTCTTTGCTGCCCTTCTGGCAAAATCCTGTAGTTTTATTTGATAAATATCCTCTTTTTTGATTAATTTCTTGAATATCTTTTCTGCCTGCATCCTTAGTCTTCGTGCCATTGCAGGACTTCGTCCTCCAGTTGATACAGCTATCTGCACAGTATCTTGTATATTTATGACAGAACCGAATGCAAAGTCACTGACTTCGGGATCATCTGCTGCATAAGCATAACATCGCATCTTTTTTGCTTGTTCTACTATCTCTCTGTTTAGATCTCTGTCATCAGTAGTTGCAAGCACTGCAAATGGTTTATATTTTTTTATAAAATCAGCGTTTACGAGTTTTATTTTTTTAAATTCAATCTTTTTTTGTTTGACATACTTGTCTATCTGCCTATTAGTTGAATCACTAATAAGAAGAATCTTGCAATCTTGTGTTAGCAATGCATTGACCTTTTTGAGACCTTCGTTTCCCCCGCCTACAACAATCACCAAATTTCCCTTGAGGTTTAGATCAACTATCAATGATTCTCGCTGCCTTTGTAAGATATTTATAGATTCCATGGAAATTTAGGTAACATTTTTAATTGTAAGCAAGGCTGGTTTTTGATATACATGGATAATCTGGACAAAGAGATCCTAAATGAGATTCAGTGGACGTTTCCTCTTGTTCCAAGGCCATATTCCCAAGTTGCAAAGAAGTTTCAGCTTTCGGATGAAACAATGATGCAGAGACTACGTACACTCAAGGAATCTGGAGTAGTTAGACAGCTTAGTGCAATCTTTGACACACGAAAGCTGGGTTACAAGAGTGCATTAGTTGCCATGGCAATTGATGCAGACAAACTTGATCATGTTGCAAGTCAAGTAAACAGACATCCAGGGGTTAGTCACAATTATGAAAGAAACCATGAGTATAACCTATGGTTTACTCTAGCTGTTCCACCTGGTTCTGATCTAAAGTCAGAGATTGACAAATTTTCAAAGTTACAAGGCATCAATAAAGTTAGAATGCTTCCAACGATTAAGCTCTTCAAGATTGGCGTAAAGCTTGAGATGGTAGAAGGAAAAGAAGCAGAAGTCAAGCCAACCGAAGAGAAGAAGGTAATTCGGGATGTAAAATTTGTTGCAACAGAAGACGACAAGAAATACATCCGTGAATTACAAAAAGATCTTGAAATAACAGAGAGGCCATTTTTGAAACCTGCACAGAGTCTTGGAATAACAGAGGAGCAATTGCTTGAAAAGGCCAAATATTACGAAGAGATTGGTGTGATGCGCAGATATGCAGCCATACTAAGGCACAGAGAGGCCGGGTTTGTAGCAAATGGCATGATAGTATGGAAAGTACCTGAAGAGAGAATAGAGCAAGTAGGTGAAAAGTTGGGCGCATTCCCCCAAGTAAGTCATTGCTATCAGAGACCCGTTTATCCAGATTGGCCTTACAATGTATTCTCAATGGTTCATTGCAAATCAAATGATGATGCACAAAAAATTGCACGGGAGATTCAAAATCAGATAGATGTGCACGACTATAAGATACTATTTAGTTCTCGCGAATTCAAAAAAACTCGAGTTGAATACTTTGTCGAACACGAGTTTAAGATAGAAGAAACAATTACCGTATAGTTTCATACAAGAATAAAAATAGAAAAAGAGGTGTTATGATATTTCTATTAATGGACTGGAGGTAGCACTTAGTACAATCTTTATTGTCTTCACTTTGCTTTGGTACATAAAGTACTTTTTACCTGCACCGTTTGTTGCTCCTGAAATGCGAACAAATCCCATCTTGTGTAGCTTTCTTACCCATCGATATACCTGTGTGAGAGGAATTTCACATGCCATACTTATCGCATATGCCGATTTCGGAGAATCCATACTGTGTTCAAGTATACGCATGGCCTGTTCGTTTGATATTATTTTTAGTATGACAGTTCGTGTGCTTTCTTGGTCTACATCTCTACCCAAAAGAAGTATCTGCACAATCTCTATTTTGTTCTGGTCGATATAATGAGGTAGATTAGAATGTGTTTATGTGCAAACAGTTGCAAATATCTAGTCGCTGAACTTGAATGAGATCATGCCAGCATTATAATCAAATTGAACTTTTTTGTCAAGAACCTCGACAAATATTAGATCAAGAACAGTTTTGTGATATAAGGACCAGTTATCGCCAAGATCATGTTTTACAATGAAAGTATGATATCCATTTTTTATGTTATGGCTTAGCTCTATTGATGATGCTTTCATCCTTATCTCAAACCATGACAGAAAGGAGTTCAGGTTGATGTCTCCCTTCATAAACAATGCAATGTCTCTGACAACATTTTTTCCTATACGATTAGCCATGTCGATTATCTCTTCTTTTGACATCTTTCCAAAGAGTTCTATTATTATCGGCTTGGCAATTGGAATCATTCCAACCTTTGATTCAAACATATCCCACTCAACGTATCTCTTAAAGATCTGGTTGACAAATGTGTTAAGACTTGTCTCTCTATGTTCAGATTCTGTTCGCAATTTATTTAGTACATCCTCATCAATTCTGAATGTCATAGTTGAAGTCTTTTTAGTGGCCAAAACCATCTTCTGCCTATCTCCTTTTGTAGGGCGGCGCTTTGTTAAAAATGCTCAGGAAGATATTATTCAAAGAAAGTTTAACTCCTTATGCAGTCTGTGCAGACGATTTTAGTTCGTACGGAGGCCATTGGTTGAAGAGTTCCGTTATCTCTTTTTTGTCAGAGGGATTAAGATATTTTCCATCAGACATCTGCGAAAACATTGTGACCTCTTCTTCACTTACAACAGTAGGAAGTACTGACGATACACCGCTGTGTGACAAAATAAACTTGATTGCAAGTTCGGTTATGTTCCATCCATATCGTTTTGCGATTGGCATAAGCTGGTCTACCTTTTCAAGCGATTGTTTTACCCAGTCACCACTTCTCACAGAACGATGATCTTTTTCACTAATCTTTGTGTCCATAGTCACCTTTCCGGTCAATATTCCAGATGCATCAGGGACTCTAACTAGGATTCCAACATCATGCTTTTCTCCTTGCTCTACGAGAATGTTACCTGGATTTTGTTCCAAGATATTATAGACTGTCTGAACTGCAGTCGTATTTGTAAGATCCATTGCCTCAAGTCCCTCCTTAGTCCATCCAATAGCTGGCCCCAATGCAATTTGGTAGCTTTTAACAGTTCCCTCTTTCACTTTATTATCCAGATAATCAAATATTTTCTTGTCTCGAATTGTATGTATCTTAGGATTGTGCAGACCATAAACATCAAGATAATCAGTTTTCAGTCTCTCCAAACTCTTCTGTAAAGCAAATTCAGTAAATTCAGGAGTAAATTTCTGAGGTAGTTCTTTGTGTCCTATCTGCTCGTTGCTGTAAATGTCATATCCATATTTGGTAGATATTACAACCTCATTTCTCATTCCTGAGAAAACTTCTCCAATCAATTGCTCACTTTTTCCTCGTCCATAGATATCACCTGTCTCAAAATAATTAATTCCTAAATCATATGCATGTTTTAACAACTTCTTAGCCTCATCATCTTCAATTTTCTTTCCCCACCAGTCAAGGCCCAGAGTCCATGCTCCAAATCCTATTTCTGATACCTTGATTCCACTTTTACCAAGTACTCTATATTTCAATTTACAATTCTCCTAAATTCTTCCAATTGTTGTTGTAGTTCTATATCACTCAAAACAGATGTTCCAACTTCTGGATTTACATTTAATTCTATCCAAGATTTGCATCCGTGGTAATCTGGCAAGACAGGTATCTCAGTTGAGGCAATCTTGAAAACCTTAAGAAATACTACCTTCATAGGCTTTGACGGCATCCAATTCATTCTTTCCACAATATAAGAATCACTCCAGATGTGAAATGGTGATAGTTGTTCGATTTTTTCAATTGATGATATGTCATGTTCTTCGACCACTTGTGCAATAGAAGTGATTCTATTGTATCCGTCCTTTGGTTTTCCCTCTCGTGCATCCGACAAATATCCATAATATTGTGATTTTAGTGATGCATTGTCTTGATGCTCATATGTGGGAAATAGTGCAAAATTTGCTGCTTCTACGTTAAATCCAGATGCAGTCTCAAGGATTCCTCCCTTTCTTAATAAAACAGTTTGATTTCCATTCTCAAGTGCTTTTACTACAGTTGCCCATTCCTTTAGGGCCTTCATTATCCTAGGCTCCGTATCAGAGGTATGAGGTCTTTTTTCACACAAACAATCATTGGGGTATCAACTTGCACATATTCACTGACACGAGTCTCCCTCAAATCCATTATCAAATCTTGAAACTTGTCTAGGTTGTCAGTTTCAAATGCGAGCATGAAATCTTCATCATGTATCCCAAAAGAGTATGTTGTGTTCAAATTTACCTCCGGATACTTTTGTCCAACTGCAATATGTTCTGACATCATCTCTTTTCTCTTTTCAAGTGGAAGAAGATACCACGATCTAGTTTTGATAAATGGATATACTATGACATATTTTTTTTGTTCTTCACCACCAAGCCAACCGTGTGTTGCAGTATTTTTTGCATATACTGATGGTCTTGTACACGAAAGATAAACATGTGTTGGAATGATATATTTCCCAAAAACTGTCAAGTATAATTTTGATATCGTATCCTGTATTTTTTCAACCGATTCTGACACAAACCACAACAAGAATTCTGCATCGTCACGAAGTCCAAGAGTGGAATATGACCTATAAGACATCTGTGAATTTTTCAGTATAATTTCTACTTCTTTTGCAGACTCGTCTTTTGCAAGATCTGCCATCCAGCGCCATTTTGGATCAACCTTAAAGAATGAGAAATTAAAGAATGTTCTAGGTTGTTCACTCATGTCGTTTTGATTTATTCATGGCTATTTAAAATCTGATCACTGTATTCGTGTATTGCAATGAGCATATCATACTACCCCTAACAACAGAATGAATAATATGGCAATCTAATGCCCCAAAAAATATCCAAAATGAGCAGAAAAAAAGTACTAACTATTGTAATGGGCTCTATTTTTAGTGCATTTGTAATAACAATGATAGTCATAGTGTGGAGTGCCTATTCTTCCTAATTTTCAAAACAAAATTATCATAGGCAATTAATTTGATTTTGTAATGCTATTTGTCTAAACCTATGAATGCAAATAATGAAATAATATAAAAAGTGCAAATTAAAGTACTGATTGAATTGAAAGAAATCTTTTTAATTGGAATTTTATTGTTTGGCGTACCTAGTAGTTACGCTACATCTTTTGCAATAATTCATCTAGATACTATAGGTTCAGGAATAAGAGAGGGCACTAATGTAACATTTTCAGGCACCTTAACTACACCTGATGGAACAACACCACTACCCAATCGTACTATATTTATTGAAGATAGCACAACCTATCCGCGTCCCAATATCATTTTAGCACTTACTACTACTGATTCTGACGGTAAATTCCTGACTTTTTGGAAGGCAGTACCAAAAGACAATGGCCAGCAATTTCATTTCTATGCAAAATTTCTAGGAGGCAAGATATTTGGCTATACCAAAAGTGAAACTTATGAATCCACTATAGAGTTATCCAATCAGTCTTCTACCGAAGTGGTACCATCAAAAACAATCCCTATGTGGTTCAAAGATGCTTCAAAATTATGGCATGATGTGAAAATCAGGAATTGGGATTATGCTTATGGGGTACAGAATCTCATAGATGATGGAGTTGTAAAATCAAACGATACATCA
This sequence comes from Nitrososphaerota archaeon, assembly GCA_028867755.1. GTDB lineage: Archaea > Thermoproteota > Nitrososphaeria > Nitrososphaerales > Nitrosopumilaceae > Nitrosotalea. Next base: position 676,946 of record JAGWFT010000001.1, on the reverse strand, counting down.
GATTCCATGTCAGACATACCTTCATGGTTTCGGGGTAACGCTGGCTGGTTATCAGATGGGAAAATCTCTGATTATGAGTTTGTAAATGCTTTGGAATATCTGCTTAATAATCAACCTCAAAAGATAACATGATAGAACGGAGTCTTTAGAGACAGAGTAGTAATGAGAGGCATGGATCACAAAGATTCAGCACAGAAGCTAATCGATGCATACCGAATACACTACAACTTTGTAAGAAATCATGGTTCTATTGGTAAGACTCCTGCAGAAGAAGCAGGAATCAAATTGGATTTAGGACAGAATAAGATTGAAAATCTAATAAAGTTGGCTTCTAAGAATAACTAGATTGGTACTACCAACAAATCCACCAGATGCAAAAACCTTTAACGAAATGATAGGAGAATTAAATAGAGTAGGTGGAGAGCCTCGGGCAACCGCAATAATCACACATCTCTATATCGAATATCTAATGGATTCGATTTTGAGAAGGACGATTTCAAAACCAGACAAAGTTATTAGAAGATTGGGATTTGCTTCAAAACTCGAACTAATCGAATCATTACAAGTTTTATCCGATGGAATAATGCATGAACTTTCGATAGTTAATGAAGTCAGAAATCAGTTCGCTCATAGAATAGATATGGAAACAGATGAATTTCAAGAAGATTTTAAAGGAAAAGTTCATCGAATGAATTACTATAATGACAATGCTTGTAAATTTGAAGGAATGGAAACTTATCAAATATACTACATGATAATGCCTAGAGTTTATGCAGTCTTGAAAGGTGAATACGATAATTTACAAACCCCAAATCTTAACACGAATAAGAAAATCTAGACAAATCCCGATATCTTAACAGAAGTTTATATCAAAACACTTATTATTTGAACGTGAAAAAAATTACTAAATGCCAAACATAGGCCAACTCAATAAACCACAAAACAGGTTAGAACCTGTTGAGGGAGTCATAGGCAGCATAAGCGAACCAAGAACTGTCAACCTTAAGACTGGTGGACAGGCCCAAGTTGCTGATGCAATGCTAAAAGATGATACCGGAGAGATCAAGCTTACCTTATGGGATGCACAGATCAAGATGGTAAAACAGGGCTCAAAGATCAGAATTGAAAATGGATACATATCCACATTTAGAGGAGAAAATTCTCTTAATGTAGGCAAGTACGGTAAACTCGAAGTACTAGAATTCTAGATATATCTAGACTGATTCCTGTTCTTTTTCCAGTCTATTACGCTGAGTATTATTCCAGATATGACTGCAATTATACCAATTATCAACATAAAACCTGCAGCCGCAAGAGGCACAATGTTTTGATTAAATGACGAGTTTGGGTCAGTTAATGCCTTTGACTTTTCCGGATTCTCTGAGAACATCATCTCTGCTGTTACCGATGAATTTCCAGTGTTTTCTACGTTAAAGCTGTACGTGTCTACCTTTGGAATCATGAATGATTTTATGAATATAGGTTCTCCTTCTTCAAAAGATCCTAACTTGTCACCAAAAATGTCGGTAACATTAATTGTGACTTTATCATCCTGGTTGTAATCTGTCATGTATAGACCCCACATTAGTGGCACCTGAGATGATGATACAGTATGAGAAAATGTGTAGGCCATTCCAGAATCAATTGTTTCTTTTTCTGACACCTCGTCGAACATGTTTTCTGGGGATGGAAAAAATCCATTTTTCCCAAGGCCTGCACCCATCCTTTCCATGACAGAATAAGATGTTGCAAAAGCAATGACTATCAATGCCGCACCTGCAATCATCACAATCGGTCCGCGTTTTTTCATTTTAACTAATATATCCTAGTTTTTTGTCATGCTGTGTCATTGGTAGGGACCCTGGAGAGTGTCTGCTACCCATTTGTTCCTCAATTGTTTTAACAAGTTGTTCCGTATCTTGCGCCTTTTTTGAAATACCAACTAGATCTAGTTTGAGATCAAGTATCTTAGCAAGAGTCTCAAGCACAGCTTTTGACGCTTTTGCATCAACCACATAGCCTGAAGTTTCCCCAAGCAAACAAACACCAGTTATGTTCTTTCTCTTTCCAACTCCAATTATCAACCCATTCATTCCCGTAATGCTTCCGCTGTTCATTGAATGAATTCCATATTTTGGAAATTCTTTTACAATTTCAGATGAAGTGCTTGTACCATAAACCCGTTGAGTTTTTGTAAATGCTCCTGTAATGTAGGCAGCAAGTGTATAGATTGTCTTTACGCCAAGTTTTTCACAAAGATTAGTTATCTCATTTGCCATCTCATATTCACTTTCTGGACTAACAGGTTGTGCATCTCCACTAAGAAGAACCAGATCACATGATTTTCCCTTACAGTAATACAATGTGTTTTTCATAAGATCTGCAGTACCATCTGATTGAATCAATACTTGCGGCGGAAATGATGATGAAAAAATATTTGCAAAAGATATTCCTTTTAATTCTTCAACTAGGTGATCAACAGCAAGTTTTCCAACATATCCACTTCCTGGCAAACCACAAATTAGAGAAGGATTATTGAGTTTTGGCAGATCAGTTACTTCTACTGTAATTCTATTAGGAAGTGACACAATTTACGGAAAAAAAGTTATTCAATATTAATGAAGCGTAGGATTATTACTTTCGTTTTGATTTTGAGGATTTTCTCTTTGTCGTCTTTCTTTTTGCCATTTTTTTCCTTGTTGCTTTCCTTTTTGATGTTTTAGTCCTGGTCTTTGCTCTTCTTGCTTTCTTCTTTAAGGCCTTCTTTGTCCTTGTTTTTGCTTTTCTTTTGATGACCTTTCTTTTCTTGACTCTTACTTTCTTAGCTTTTCTCTTGGCCTTTCGTGCAGCTTTTCTTCTTTTAGCTATAGCCTCTTTCAATTTCTTCTCCATGGACTTCAATATCTTGGCTGCCTGAGTCTCTCTTTTAATCAAAGACTGCACTCGTGGCCTTAGCACTGATTCTGCTTTCTCACTTGACTTTAGTTGTTCAACTAGTCCTGGTTTAGTATGAGTTTGTTTTCTTAATTGTAATTCAAGTTTTGCTTTTTCTTTTTGTAAATCTCCAATCTGTTTGACAAGCCTGTGTTCTGCCGCTTCGCGTTCTTTTATTTCTGCATGTAATTCATTTATTTTTTCACCAATGAACTTCAATCTCTCTTGTGAAGATACCTTTTCTTCTGTGCCTCCATATTCGCTTTCCTGTCTAACGTTATCTTGCGAGTCCTGTTCATGTCTTAATCGTTCCTCAGCTGCAATCTTGAGCCTAGCTATGCTCTCTTTTTGTGCCAGATATTGATTCAGTGATTGCGCTACATGCTCAATTTGTCTACCTAGGGATTCTTTTTTCTTAGATAAAGACGCAAGTCCTGATGACGAACTTCTTTTCTTTGAAAGTGCCTCCTTTAGATTATTCTCGCTTTTTCTTCGTAATTTTACGACCTCAGCCCTCTTTACCCTATATGATTTAGCTAGTGCCTCCAGAGACGCCATGCGTTCTAGAGCCTTTGTAATCGATTAAGTTTTTGCTATGATCAGGATTTGACATAAGAGTTAATATTTTTAACATATTTTCTAAATTTTTAAGAAAAAATTTAAGCAATATTGTAGATACAGCAAGTAGATTTTATTTGGCATTGATGGAAAAGATACATGGAATTTCATCCATCACAGATACCAATATCAAAGACATTTGAGGTTAGCAGTGAGATCAAGGCACCCGAAATTGCAGATGAGATGGTCAAGACAGGTTTTACATCACAAAAGGGAGGATTTAGAGTAATCATGACCAAAGAAAAAGATGTTGCAAAAAAAATTGGGTTTACAATTATGAACGAGCTTAATCTAGGTCTACGAAAAGCAAAACAAGAACGCGATGTAAGATACTGGATCTACAGTTACGATCAAGATCATTTTGCAATGGTATTGATAAGCTCCAAAGTCTTAAGTGAATTAGGTTTTTGATTTATCAGAGATTAGTTCGATCTTGAGTTTTTTTGACATGATATCTGCAAGCAATATTCCAAGTATTGCACCAGCAATGACTGTCGTAGGATACTCTTGCAATAGGTAAAGCCTGCTAATTGAAACAAGAATCGGATACAACCATATCAAATACCATCCTCTAGGAAACTTCCTTGATAATGCATATCCCACAATAAATGCAAAGATTGTTGTTCTCACTGTATGACCTGCTGGAAATGTGCCGTCTATCTGACATGGAACTCCTACATCGGCCCCAGATTTTATCGATAGGTGGGCCCCCAGAAAATCTAGATCTGGTTTCTCATATCCCGTATAGCACCTAAGATAGGCTGCAGCTATAGTTCCTATTAACAATGAGAGAAGAAGTATCAGTCCAAGACGTCGTGTACTTTTCATAATGAAAAGTACTATTGCAACAAAGATTGGATACAAAACCCATCCAAGTTCAGAAAAGATCTGCATAGTAAGATCTACAGTCGTATTTCCCGCGACTTTTTGCAGTAGATTTTCAAAGGCATTGTCCTGATAGACTAGAATTTTTGCACCTGCTAGATATGCAAGGATCAAAAATGACAATGCTAGAAGGAAAAATGTTCTACTTCTTACATCAAAAAGCCATTTTTTCAAAGAAAGACCCCCTTTGTGTTGACATGTATACATTAATCGAAAACCAGTCCATATTAAAATGAGATCGATTGTTCTAGAAGATTTGAATGATCTATTGCCTGACTAAAAGATTTTAACTGCCCCCAAGAAAGGATCGCCGTGAGGATCCTCACTCTTGATGATTTTGATACTAAAGGTAAGACTGTCTTTTTGCGTGTAGATATGAATTGCCCCATAGATCCTGCCAACATGAAGATAATTGAGACAAGTAGAATCAGAGAATCTACAGAGTCGCTCAAAGATTTGGAGGGAGCAAAGGTTGTGATTGCATCACATCAAGGAAGAGTTGGCAACAAAGATTATACTGGAATGGAAAATCATGCCAAAGTTCTTGAACAAATTCTTGGTCGCAAAATAAAATATGTCGAGGATGTTATTGGGTCAGAAGCTCAAAATGAAATTAAAAATATGAAAGAGGGCGATATTATTTTGCTTGATAACTTGAGACTTTGTGCTGAAGAGAATTACGAGTTCTCTCCTTCTGATGCATCGGCAACCATAATGGTAAGCCGACTTTCCAAGTTATTTGATCTGTGTGTTCTAGATTCCTTCCCAAGTTCACATCGTTCTCATCCATCAATCATAGGATTTGCGCATGTTCTTCCTGCATGTGCTGGAAGGTTAGTTGAGCGCGAGGTAAGAAAGCTTGACGAGATAATGACGGTTACAAAAGGCCCACATGTAGTAGTCCTTGGAGGATCAAAGGTGATAGACAGACTTGAAGCAATAAAAGAACTGATTCAAAATGGGCGTGCTGATCAGGTGCTACTTACTGGTGTAATAGCTAATGTATTTTTGAGAGCGCAGGGAAGAATCAAGTTCCCACTAGGAATAAAAAGAGAGGAAGAGGTGGTTCAAAAGGCTCATTCTCTCATAGGAGAATACCCCGATGTCTTTTCTGTTCCTGTAGATATTGCAGTAGAAAGAAATGGAAAAAGAGTAGAAATGGACGTTCGTGAACTTGTCAAAGGAGATAAAATATTTGATCTTGGTCCAAAGTCAGTTGAGTATTATCTAAAGTCAATACAAGGTGCAGGCACTGTATTCATGAGTGGTCCAGCTGGATTTTTTGAAAATGAGAATTTCAAGTTTGGAACAGAGAGCCTCCTCAGAGGAGTAGCAGACTCTTTTGCAACAACCATAGTAAGTGGAGGCCACCTTACAGCTGCCTTGAAAAGATATGGTCTAGCGGAGAAGATCAATCACATTAGTACTGCTGGTGGTGCACTGGTATTGTATTTGACTGGTGTAAAGCTACCAATGATTCAGATCTTAGAAGAAGCAGCCGCAAGATACAGAGCTAAATAGCTGCCTTACATGTAGAATTTGGGCACACTCTTGGTTCAAGTTTTCCCAAGTAAATTTCGCAGTTACAAGACTTGCAATTGTATTTTTCTATGACATCGAAGATCTTAAACCACTGAGTGGTAAAATTCTGGGCAATAGGTCTTATCAGTCCCTCATCATGCAGCCGCTTAAAGTATGGCTCCATGTCGTCTATGGTAAGAGAGTCATCAAGCCCATTGTTCTTTAGAATCTCAAAAATCTCATCGTTTGTAAATCTCGTGTTAGGATCATTGAACTTTTCAAAAATCACTTTTCTTATCTGTATAGGTATCTCTGTTGCCTGGGTTGACAAGTCAGTAGAGACCTGACGCTTCTTCTTTTATCTTGTCTGCAGATGCCGCATCTTGTAATTTTTCTGAGAGATAAGAGTATAGACCAGATTTTAGAACCTTAAGTGATAATAGAGCACATTTTATTCTGGCTGGTCCAAGGTCATGCAGACCAAGGTTGTCCAATATATCCTCTTTAGAAAGTTTCTTTACATCTTCAAAGCTCTTACCCATGATAAGTTCAGTAAGCATCGATGCACTTGCTTGGCTTATAGCACATCCTTTGCCAGTGAATTTGACATCTACCACGTTGTTGTCTTTTATGTTAAGATGCATTTCAAGTTCATCCCCACAAAGCGGATTGCTATCTCTCTGAGCTATGTCAGGATTTGTGAGCTTGCCGTAGTTTCTTGGATTTCTGTAATAGTCTAGTATAATCTCTCTGTAAATATCTGCACTACTCAAAGTCTAAACAACTCCTTTGCCCTATAGAGAGACTTGACGAAAACATCTACTTCATCTTTTGTATTATAAATATAAAAGCTTGCGCGAGAAGTTGCAGAAACATCAAGTCTTTCCATCAATACCTGCGCACAGTGGTGTCCTGATCTAATAGCCACTCCATCTTCATCAATTATAGTTGCAAGATCATGTGGATGAATATCTCCCAAGTTAAATGATATCACACCACCTCTTTTTGCAGTATCCATTGGTCCGTATAGCTTTATTCCCTTTATTTCTGAAATCTTGTCAAGGGCATACTTTGTTATCTCGATCTCATGCTCACGCACCTTATCCATTCCTATTTTTTCAAGATAATCTATTGCAGCAGAAAATCCAATCACGTCTGCAATATTTGGTGTGCCTGCCTCAAACTTGTATGGTAAATCATTCCATGTTGTTTCATATTTGTGTACTTCACGAATCATATCTCCACCTCCATTAAATGGAACCATATTCTCAAGCAATTCTTTTCGTGCCCAGAGTACACCAACACCTGTCGGTCCTAACATCTTATGTGCAGAGAATGCAAAAAAGTCACAGTCTAGTTTTTGTAGATCTACTTTCAGATGCGGGACGGACTGAGCGCCATCAACTAATACTTTAGCTCCCTTTTTCTTACAACGTCGTATAATCTCTTCAGAGTCAGTTATTGTACCAAGAACGTTTGACATCTGACTGAATGTAACAAGTTTTACTCTGCCAGTTTCTAGGTATTTGTCAAGTTGATCAAGTAAGAGTTCCCCATTATCATCAACACCGATATACTCCAGTCTTGCGCCTTTTTCTTTTGTCAGTAGCTGCCACGGAACAATATTGCTATGGTGCTCATATTCGGTGGTAATTATAATGTCATCCTTGTTAACATTTTGTCTTCCCCAAGCGTAAGCAACCAGATTAATTGCTTCTGTTGTTCCCCTAACGAAAATTATCTCTTCTCGATTTTTTACATTTACGAATTTTGCAATCTTATCTCGTGTAGTCTCGTACGCTATTGTTGCTTCTTCTGCCAATTCATGAACTGCTCTATGAATGTTTGAGTTATAATTCAGATAATAGTTGCTTATTGCATCAATGACTTGTATTGGCTTTTGGGTGGTTGCTGCGTTATCAAAGTAGACCAAGGCTTTGTCCTTGTGAACTTTACGTTTTAGAATTGGGAAATCGTTTCTAATATTTTCAATATTTATCACACTTGTTTGCAAATTATTCTACCTCGACATAGATTTCATTTTGTTCTATTTTAACATTGTAGATTTTTAGCGGTATTTCAGCTGGAAGATTTTGAGGTACCCCAGTCTTAAGATTGAATGTTGAAAGATGTAATGGACATGTGACTCCCTCCTCGTTCAAAATTCCTGTAGAAAGGTCTGCCTCTGCATGGGTACAAATCCTGTCTGTCGCGTAAATCTTTCCGTCAAGATTTGCTAAAAGGATTTTTTTGTCCTTGTAATCAAAATCAAGCATGTCTCCTTTTTTCAACTCACTGATATCACAAACATTGATCCATTCTGACAACACACTCACCTATACTTGTAATGGCTTTCGAAGATATCGGTCTCACGATATCTTGTCTCTTCTACTTCCAGTATTGCTTTGAGTTGTTCATCTGTTTTGATCTTAAGGTCTCCGCCAAGCCATTTTGATTCAATAAGATAACTAATCCAGGCACGAATCTGGTATGACATCTTTCTTGATAGCGGTTCAAGAAATCCTTCTACTATGATTTTTTGTGCTCCTGGTTTGTTCAAACATCGAGTAGCAAGATAGAATAACTGTTCCTCATCCATCTGAGCAACCGAGGCCGAATGTGTTGCCTTTACATCATTTGTTAGTATTTCAAGGCCTGGAATGGAGTCTGATTTTGCCCCCTTATCTAACAAGATTGAGTGGCCTGCAAGATATGATTCAGAGTGTTGTGCATCTTTTTCAATTCTGATCATTCCCTTAAAGAGAGATTTTGAAGTATCTTTAAGAACTGATTTTTCCAATACCCTACCAACGGTAGATGGAGCATTATGTATCAAATTAGAAGCCAAGTCAAATGATTGATTCTTGTTTCCAAATACTACTTCAGTGTCATGTGCATTTGCACCTGTTCCATTGAGATAATTATCAACCTTGTATCTTGAAAGATACGAGCCAAACAACCCAAGATACCAGCTCATTTTTGCATCTTGAGCAATTCTTGCAGTTCTTGATGAAAAGTTTACTGCATTTTGATCCATTGCTTGCAGCGTCACAAGTTCAAGCTGACTATTTGGATTAGCAGTAACATCAAGAACTTCTAGATAGGCCTGTTGTTTATCAGATTTTGGTGCATAAATCTCTTGAACTATTGATGCCTTACTATTTTCATCTCCCATCACAATGTTTCTTGAGATAGTGGAGGTCTGATCAAGAGATAAAGATGAAATTATGTGAATTGGTTTTTCTAAAACTACGTTTCGTGGTACATATATGAATATTCCAGAATTGAAAAATGCATTATTGAGTGCTATGTATTTGTCTCTAGTAGCATCAATTTTTTCAAATATTTTCTTTATCTTATCCTCATGTTCTTTTATGGCATCCTGAATTGAGCATACAACAAGACCTTTTGATTTTAACTCTGAAGGAATATTTATCTTTGAAATATTCGTCCCTATCTGAACTATATTTGGATTATTTGAAATCTCAGATAGTCTATCATTTACAAAATCAGGTAATGTAGTATCTGAGCTTAAAGAGAAAGTCACTTGAGACGAATCCATTCTATTGGCATCCGTGTATTTATTATAAAGTGGAGAGACCTCAGGTGGTAGTTTCTCGTAAATTGAAAACGAATTCTTCCTATAGTCTTTTAGCCAAGTTGGTTCGTTGTTAGCTTCAGAGATTTCATCTAGATGATTTACACCAAGCTTAGACAGAACAAAAGATGACATAGCTGTTCAGAGTGTGATTGCCAGATCGGACTAGCCGACTGAGCCATCCATTTCAAGTTTGATTAGTCTGTTGAGCTCAACCGCATATTCCATCGGTAGCTCTTTAGTAAATGGCTCAATGAATCCGTTTACAATAAGAGTGAGTGCTTCTTCTTCGGTAAAGCCTCTTGTCATCAGATAAAATATTTGCTCGTCACCTATCTTACCAACAGTTGCTTCATGAGTAACTGTTGCATCCTCTTGGTTAATTTCCATGTAAGGATAAGTATCGGTTTTTGATGTATCATCAAGTAAAAGAGCATCGCATCTTACTGAAGCTTTGACATTTGTTGCACCTTTTGCTACATGTAAGAGTCCTCGATATGTAGTTCTGCCGTTATTCTTGCTTACCGATTTAGATGTAGTTCTAGATGTAGTATATGGAGCAAGGTGAACCATTTTTGCACCAGTGTCTTGGTGTTGGTTCTTTCCTGCAAATGCAATTGATAATGTCTCGCCATGTGCTCTTTGTCCAAGAAGATATACCCCAGGATATTTCATGGTGACTCTGCTTCCAATGTTACCGTCAATCCATTCAACTCTAGCACCTTCGTATGCATATGCTCTCTTTGTCACTAAATTGTAAACATCATTACTCCAGTTCTGAATTGTAGTATACCTTAACTTGGCACCTTTCATTGCAATTAATTCAACAACTGCAGAATGTAGTGATTCTGATGAGTAAACAGGAGCCGTGCATCCTTCAATATAGTGAACCTCTGCTCCTTCATCAGCAATTATCAATGTCCTTTCAAACTGACCTATGTTCTCCTTGTTAATTCTAAAGTACGCTTGTAATGGCAAGTCTACCTTTACGCCCTTTGGAACATAAATAAACGACCCACCACTCCACACTGCACTGTTAAGTGCAGCAAATTTGTTATCTTCTGGTGGAATTATTTTACCGAAATATTTCTTGAAAATTTCAGGATGTTCTTTTAGAGCAGAATCTGTGTCAAGGAAGAGTACTCCTTTCTTTGTAAGATCGTCTCTTAGACTATGATATACAACTTCGGATTCATATTGAGCCCCAACTCCAGCCAGAAATTTCTTTTCGGCTTCTGGAATTCCAAGTTTATCAAAGGTTGCCTTTACTTCTGCTGGAACACTGTCCCAGTCTTTTTCTGTTTTTTCAGAAGCTTTGGCATAATAGTATATGTTGTTAAAATCGATAATTTTGAGATCTGCACCCCAATTTGGCATTGGTTTTTTCATAAAGATATCGTATGAGCGGAGTCTAAAGTCGAGCATCCATTGTGGTTCCCCCTTTAGTTTACTAATCTCCTCAACTACTTCTCTTGACAACCCCTTTTTGCTTGTGTAGACATACATCTCGGTGGAATTTTTGAAATCATATTTAGTATAATCCATGTTAAGGTTCTCAGTCGTCATAGTTCGTATAACTCCGTTATGTTATAAAAAAGTTACACACCTCTTCATACATGTACAGCGGAGTAGGCCAAGCTAAATGCATGCAAACTAATACAATATGATCTTAAACGATAATCCTCAAATGAAATTCCCTTAGGTCGAGCTAACAATCTTATTACAAGATCTTAGAATAACATTTTAGAAATTTCTGAATTCTAGCAAAATGTCAGATGTAAAAGATACTAACAAAGGCAATTCTTTATTGTTTCTACAGCACCTGATACAGTATGAACATCTGCAATAATTGGATTTATTCTAAATTTTTTCAATTCGTCTGCAGTGAATGGCCCTATTGCCACAACAGTTGTTTTTTCCAGATTTGTTTTTAATATATTTTCATCTGTATCACCAAGCATAATTTCAAAGAATGCTTGTACAGACGATACACTTGTAAAGACTATACCATCTACCTTATTCTCTGAGAATAATTGTTTGAATTCTACCCACTGTGTCAAATCGCTGTGAGACTTGACATCATACAAGTAGACTTCTTTTACTCGTAGACCTATCTTCTCTAGAAGTTGAGCCAGAAACGGTGTAGACGCTCCACTTCTTGGTACAATTACTTTTTTTCCTTCCGCGTTAAGACGTGTAAAGACTTCACCAACGCCTACTGACGAGAATCTTTCTGGTACGTATGCAACTCTGATTCCTTCAGCTTCAAGAGCAACCTTTGTTTTGGGACCAACCGCAATTACTGTAGTATTTGCTACTCCTAGTTGTAGCTTTTCATATTTTGAGATCTTTCTAGCAGTGTCAAAAAGCAGTTTTACAGCTTTTGAGCTCATAAATACAGAAAAGTCTGGATCTTCTTCCTTTACGGCATTTAGAAATTCATCTACCATTTCATCTCCTTTGCTGACAAGTTCTATTGTTGGAAGTGAGATTGCATGTGCCTTTTCTCCTGTAATTAAGCTAACAAACTCTTCTGAGTCCTCCTTGGATCTTGTTATTGCTATGATTTTTCCCTGTATCACTTTCTCCACCCTATCGTCTCTGAGAGAGAGACAACTTTACCTATTATAATTATAGATGGAGGTCTTATTTTTGATTCACGAATCTTCCGTGCAATGTTTGTCAAATTTCCCTTTATCATCTTGTGTTTATCAGTAGTACCATTCTGAATTACTGCAACAGGAGTATTCTTGTCAAGGCCACCACTGATTAGATTCTTTGAAATTATCTCAAGTCTTGAAAGCCCCATCATTATCACTATAGTATCAACAGACTTGGCCAACTTTTTCCAGTTTACAATACCTTGAGTCTTTTTTGCATCCTCATGACCGGTAACAAACACTACAGATGATGCATAATCTCTATGAGTCAGCGGTATCCCTGAATATTCTGCAGAGCCTATTCCAGATGTTATTCCAGGAATAATTTCGTATTTGATTTTATGATCTCTGAGAAATTCTGCTTCCTCTCCTCCCCTTCCAAAAATGAATGGATCTCCCCCCTTTAGTCTAACGACATTTCTTTTTGCTTTAGCATATTTTACCATCAATTCATTTGTTACATCTTGATGTTTGTAATCATCACCCACATCTCTTCCAACATATACGCTTTCAGCTTTTTTTGGAATCATGTTGATTATTTTCTTACTTACTAACCTATCATACAGTACTACATCAGCTAACTTGATTGCTTCAACAGCCTTGAGAGTGATAAGCTTAGGATCACCAGGACCTGCTCCTACAATGAAAACTTTGCCTTTCATTTTTTATTCCATTCCTCTACCTTTTCTCTCCAGTTCTTTGCTAGCTCTTCTATTCCTTTTGATAAGAGTTCTGATGCGACCTGTTTTCCAAGCTCTTCAGCCTGTGTTAGTGGCAAATCTTTTTTAACTGAGATAAATTTGCTGCCATCTACAGAATACACTGTAACATTAAGGGTTAGTTTATCCCCATCCTGAGCAGCAAAAGCCCCTACAGGAAACCTACAGCCCGAATCCACGAACAAAGACAATGACCTTTCAGCTTCGATGGCAATCCTAGAAGTAGGATCCTCGATTTTTTTTAACAGTTCAATTAATTCAAGACTATCTTTTCTTGCCACTATAGCCAAAGCACCCTGACCTGGAGAAGGCATAAAGCTCTCCATGGTGAGCCTTTCAAATTTTACATCAAGGCCCAGTCTTTGTATACCAGCTTGAGCCAAAACTATACCATCAAATTGTTCCTCATCGATTTTTTTGATTCTTGTTTCTATGTTTCCTCGGATTGGTTTTACTATCAAATCTGGTCTCTGTCTTGATATCTGCACTGCTCTTCTCAGGCTGCTTGTTCCAATGACTGCTCCTTTTTTCATTGCATTCAAAGTCTTACCACCTTTTGAGATGAAGATATCGTTAGCTGGTTCCCTCTTTGGAATACAGGCAAGAACAAGATCTTCTGGTAGATCTGCTGGAACATCTTTTAAGCTATGTACTGCAAAATCTACTTTTTTTTCAGCTACTGCTTTATCTATCTCCTTTTCGAATATTCCTTTTTGGTTTATAGTAAAAAGCGGTCTTGCATCTGTGTCGCCTTTTGTTTTTATTGGAACTATCTGAAATTGTGTTTGTGGTGCTTTCTTTTTCAGTTCTGAGATTACCCAATTAGTTTGAGCAAGAGAGAGACGACTTCCCCTTGCACCTACAAGATACATCATTCTTTCACCGTCTTTAACGCTTTTTCGTATGCGATAATTGTTTTCTTGATATCTTCATCAGTATGAGCGTATGAAAGGAAAATAGTTTCAAATTGCGATGGAGCTACAAATACTCCATTGTTTAACAGTGATTTGAATAATTTTTTAAATTTGGCAACATCTGATGCCTTTGCTGTTGAATAATCAACCACTCTTTTAGCTGTAAAAAAGATTTGAAACATTGAGCTTACAGAATTAATTTGGTGTGGTATATTCATATCAGACGCAAGATCCCCAATAGCTGAGACCATAGCCTTGCAAGCTTTTTCTAGTTTAGGATAGAGGTTGGCTTTGTTTTTGTTCATTGTTTTTACAGAGGCAAGTGCAGCAGATACGGATATTGGATTACCGGCGTACGTACTTGCTTGATAGACATTTCCTTCAGGAGAAAGCATATCCATGATCTTGCTTTTTCCTCCAACTGCTGCAATAACAAAACCATTTCCTAGTGCTTTACCAAGAGTAGTGATATCTGGCACTACTGAGTATGATTTTTGAGCGCCTCCAGTAGACACACGAAATCCCGTAACAACCTCATCAAATATCAAAAGACTATCATTTTCTGATGTAATCTTTTTGATATCACTTAGGAAATTTTTTTCTGGAGGTACAAGACCCATATTTGCAAGAACTGGTTCCACTATTACAGCAGCAACGTCCTTTTCTTTTTCCAAAATAGAAGCAAGGTTCTCAGAATTATTGTATTGAGCAACTAGCGTGTTCTTTGAAACTTCTTCAAGACTTCCATCAGAGACTGATATACCAATATGAGCCGCTCCAGATCCTGCCTTTACCAAGACATAATCATGTGCTCCATGATAACATCCTTCAAATTTGATAATCTTTTTCTTTTTTGTAAAGCCTCGTGCAAGCCTTATAGCTGTCATAGTTGCCTCGCTTCCTGTATTTACTAGCCGAACTTTTTGCATTGAAGGAAAATTTTTTGATATCAATTCAGACAGTTCTACCTCAAGTTCTGTTGGTGCACAGTAAAGAGTTCCCTTTCTCATCTGAGATAAAACGCTGGAAATAATTTCTTTTTTCCTATGTCCTAACAATAACGCACCATATCCATTACAAAAATCAAAATAGCGATTTCCATCAACATCCCAAAGTGAACTTCCTTGGGCTTTTTTGACAAAGAATGGATAAGGATCATAGTATCTAACTGGACTGTTGATTCCAGATGGAATTACTTTTTTTGACCTCAAAAACAATCTCTTTGAGTTTGGCATCTATCTTCAAAAAGATAGATTGTCATTATAATCTATATGAAAATTATTCAATAAAAAATGATAGAAGTTTTATTGTTTTTGGGCTTGGCAATTAACCACTGTGTCTGTATTTGGGTTACCTAGATAACATGTGTTATGACCACTACCACCTTGGATTATGTCTCTTCCAGTTCCCACGTAGACCAATTCGTTACCAGTACTTCCTTGTATGATATTGTTTCCATTACCTGCAATGATCATGTCGTTTCCACTACCTCCAAATATTATGTTGTTACCATCTCCTGCAATTATACAATCTCCTGCTGGACCTGCGTGAATAGTATCATTACCACCAAGTCCTAATATCAAATTAGGTACTGGCGAACCTGTTAAGATATCACTACTATTAGTTCCCATCATTACATTATAGAAAGATTCTGGCTTGCCACATGCTAGGACATTAATTGTTTGATCAAGTGTTTTGGCATTACCAAACTTGTCAACTGCAGTCCATTGTACCGTAGTCTTTCCTATGTGGAATATACCAGTAGAGTTGTTTGTTATCTTTGGTGAAGTATCAATGATACCACTCGCTGTAGCTTGGCCTGTTGAAACCGAAGTTGCAAAGGAAGTAGCGTTGATTACAATATCAGATGGAACTGTTAGTTGTGGTGGTGTATGATCAACAACCTCAACTAGTTGGGTGGCAGTTGCGATATTTCCTGCCACATCTTTTGCGGTCCAAGTTACTGTTGTGTTTCCAAACGGAAATACTGCAGGAGCGTCGCTAGTAATGGAAACTACTTTAGTATTATCAGTAGCTGTTGCATTACCAATGTTTACACTGTTGCTTGTAGAACTTGTGGCATTTACTATGACCTGATGTGGAGCTGTAATTTTTGGTGCTGTTGTATCTACCACATCAACAGTCTGAGTGGCATTTACTTTATTGTTTGATGTGTCCTTTGCAATCCACAATATTGTTGTCTTGCCAAGTGGGAATGTCTTTGATGCGTTGTTAGTGATTGTGACTGGCTCGATGTCGGTAGCTGTTGCATTGCCTATTGGTACTGTGTTATTATTCAATGAAGTGGCCTCGAATGTTATTGTAGAGGGGACAGTTAGCTTTGGAGGAGTGGTATTTACAACATCAATGGTTTGGGTGGCGTTAGACTTGTTTCCTGCCTTGTCAGTAGCAATCCACAATATTGTTGTCTTGCCAAGTGGGAATGTCTTTGATGCGTTGTTAGTGATTGTGACTGGTTCGATGTCGGTAGCTGTTGCATTGCCTATTGGTACTGTGTTATTGTCAAGCGATGTAGCCTCAAATGTAATGTTAGCTGGTGGAGTTATCTTGGGAGCAGTTGTATCTACCACATCAACAGTCTGAGTGGCATTTACTTTATTGTTTGATGTGTCCTTTGCAATCCACAATATTGTTGTCTTTCCTAGTGGGAATGTCTTTGATGCGTTGTTAGTGATTGTGACTGGTTCGATGTCGGTAGCTGTTGCATTGCCTATTGGTACTGTGTTATCACTGACAGATGTTGCTTCGAAGGTGACGTTTGGTGGAGGAGTTAGATTTGGTGCAGTTGTATCTTTGACAACAACAGTCTGAGTAGCGTTAGCAGTATTGCCTGATGTATCCTTTGCAGTCCAAGTTACAGTAGTCATTCCTATTGGGAATGATTTTGGAGCGTCATTTGTCATGGTTACCTGCTCAATATCGGTTATCTTAGGAGTACCCAATGGTACTGTGTTATTATCAAGCGATGTAGCCTCAAATGTAATGTTAGCTGGTGGTGTTAGCTTTGGAGTAGTAGTGTCTATCACATTAATTACTTGAGTAACATTCGCTTTGTTTCCTGCCTTGTCAGTAGCAATCCACAATATTGTTGTCTTGCCAAGTGGGAATGTCTTTGATGCGTTGTTAGTGATTGTGACTGGTTCGATGTCGGTAGCTGTTGCATTGCCTATTGGTACTGTGTTATCACTGACAGATGTTGCTTCGAAGGTGACGTTTGGTGGAGGAGTTATCTTGGGTGGGATGGTATGAGTTACATCAATTATCTGAGTAGTATTAGCGGTATTGCCTGATGTATCCTTTGCAGTCCAAAGTATTGTTGTCTTTCCTAGTGGGAATGTCTTTGATGCGTTGTTAGTTATGGTAACTGGTTCGATGTCGGTAGCTGTTGCATTGCCTATTGGTACTGTGTTATTGTCAAGCGATGTAGCCTCGAATGTAATGTTAGCTGGTGGTGTTATCTTGGGAGCAGTTGTATCCACTACATTAACAGTCTGAGTAGCATTAGCAGTATTGCCTGATGTATCCTTTGCAGTCCAAAGTATGGTTATCTTTCCTAGTGGAAAGACACTAGGAGCATTGTTAGTTATGGTAACTGGCTCGATGTCGGTAGCTGTTGCATTGCCTATTGGTATTATGTTTTCAGTAGCAGATGTAGCCTCGAATGTGATATCTGATGGTGGAGTTATCTTTGGAGGTGTGTGGTTAACAACTGTTATCTTTTGCGTTGCATTTGCAGTAAGTTCGCCTGCGTCAACTGCAGTCCAAGTAACTATGGTGGTACCAAGTTGAAATCCTTGTTGAGGAGCATTGTTGGTAAGTGAAGAAATTCCAACAGTATCAGTAGTAGTTGCTTGTCCAACATTGACTTGAGTTAATACTCCAGTTGCATTTACAGTCATATCGGCAGGTGCCTTTATTGTTGGTGGAGTAGTGTCTTGAACTGTCACTGTTTGTGTAGCGGTTGCCACATTTCCTGATGTATCGATTGCTTTCCAAGTGACAACTGTTTGTCCCAATGGAAAGTATGGAGTAGCATCATTTGTAACAGATTCTACCCCTACCGCATCATAGGTAGATGGTAGTCCTAGATCTACAGTATTATGATTAGAACTTGTTGCCTTAACGGTAACATTTGGTGGAGCCGTTAGTGTTGGAGGAGTAGTATCAACTATAGTTATTTTTTGAACCGCCTTTACAATGTTTCCTCCTGCATTCATGGCAGTCCATGTTATCATTGTAGCACCTAATGGGAATTTGGATGGTGCATTGTTAGTAATAGAGACAACTTTGACCGCATCTGTTGCAGTAGCTTGACCAATAGAGACAGGAGTCAAAACTCCAGTTGCTTCAACAGTCATATCAGGAGGAGCAGTAATTTGTGGTAGTGTTTTCTCATTTGGATCCGTAATTAGTGAAACAGTTGTATTTTGTACAGTATTTTGATTTTGTGCTTGAATGTTTTGATTGGTTTGGTTGCCAGTGGCTTGTGTTTGAGGTTGTGCTTGAGATTGTGGTTGTGGCGGTGGTGTAGATGAGCCAAACTTTTGTATCCTGTTATTATCACTATCTACAACAAAGACACTTCCTACTGAATCAACTGCAACATCTCTTGGCTCCATAAAAAAGTCTGGTCCTGTGCCAGAATTACCCCAAGTTATTACATTTCCGTTACTATCAAATTCAACAACTCTGTTATTTCCGTCGTCTGCTACATAGATATTGCCAGGCTTATCTACCGCAATTCCAATTGGAGATTTTAAACTTGTAGTTGTACCATATGACTGGAGATAGGTTCCATCTTGGGCAAACTTTTCAACTCGGTTATTTCCGGTATCTGTGACGTAAACATAATTGTATGAATCAACAGCCACTCCATGAGGAGAAAGAAACTGTCCCTCTCCAAGGCCGCTACTTCCAATTGAAAGCAGAAAGGTTCCATTATTGTTAAATTTTTCTACTCTGCTATTTCCTGTATCTACAACGTAAACATTACCTTTAGAGTCTGCCGCAATCCCTTGAGGAAGTAAGAATTGACCATTGTCACTACCCTTGCTTCCCCACTGCATGACAAAGTGTCCGCTCATATCAAATTTTTGAACAAAACTCAAATCATTATCAACAACGTAAATGAAACCTCCTCCCACTGCTATTCCCGCAGGTTCTTCAAAAGCACCATTACCAGATCCTTTGATTCCCCATGTAGACAAAAAGCTGCCATTGTTATCAAACTCCTGGACTCTTCGATTGCCCAAGTCTGTAACATAGACATTACCTGCAGAATCAGTAGCTATTCCTTGAGGAAATGCAAATTTTCCGCTAGTCTGTAATCCATAGGTGCCCCATTGAACTACAAAAGGCGGTGAACCATCTGCCCATGCATATTCAAACAGGGTACTTGATAGTACAAGTACTATAATTCCTACTAGTGTAAGAGAGGACCTCAACGATGAGGAAGTCATAGAATACCAAGAAGATCTCCTAAGTGAGGAATTATTGCAGTTTTTGTCAACTATGGTAAATTAGATGTCTTGTGTGAGCACATAACTGGCTTTTCAGTCTGCCTAATGAGATATACTGAATACAACAAATAATTAAAAAGAAAATTGTAGAAAATTAAGGTTTTTTGTATTCGTCTTTTGTCAGTCTGAGAATAATCTTCTCTCCAACGCCCCAAATCTCAGAGGTGTGAAAGATTCTCGAGCCTGTAAGACCCTCTGTTACTTCGATTGATTCGAGTTCGTTGGTGTCTTTGTTCATATGAAGTCTTTTCACCTTTCCAACTTTTTTGCCATCAATATCAACCACGGTTATGTCAGTTCTTATTGGTGCAGAGGAAAGCAGAACAGATTCTTCAGTAAACCTATCCACATAATCTCGTGACAAGAAGTAATCTTTGTGAATCCCTTCGTGCACTGTGATTCCCACTACTTCTAATGTATCTGAGTTTATGTGTACATGCTTTACCTTACCGTATTCTATGCCTTCTCTATCGATGACTTTTTTCCCCTTAAATTCGTCTGCCTTTATCTGATTTCTATTAAGTTCTAGTGAGGTTGCCATACGAGAGCGTCGCCAAGTCAGTTTATTGAATCAGGTATCAGAGTTTTCAATCTAATGGGTTAAATTCTTTAGAACAGGAATCGAATCCATGGAATTTACAGAAGGTCCACTTGCCGCCACTCTAGTCACTACTGGAAGAAAGACTGGAAGAAAGCATGTTGTTGATCTCAGAGCAGTATTTTACAATGGTAAATTCTATTTTTCAAGAAGAAATTCAAATAGTGATTGGTTAAAAAACGCAATTGCAAATCCCTTTGTCAAAATAATAGTAAATAATACAACAACTCTACAAGGCTATGCATCGTTGGTCAAAGAAGAGGATATTACAAGGAAAATATCCCATATGAAATATGCTGACAAGCGAGCAGAGGATTCAAGAATAGTACTAGAAGTCACCCTATGTGAATAATTGTGGTAATTCCCCGTCGATCATATTCTTGACCCTCTTTTATTTCTGCTACAATTGCAGTAAATGATATGACATCTCTAGGATGACATTTTTTAGCATCCATGTTTAGGTGTATGTCCAGCATTTCGAACTCTTGATTCATAACATTTGATTCTTCAATTACAACAGGGTTTGTGGAGCTTATGAGAAATCGTTTTTCTTTTTGGTGCCAGCCTAGTTTTACTTTTGAGCCATCTCTCCCAACTGCTTTGATGTTGATATCTATCATTCCAGGTTTTGCAATTGTGTATCCAGACATGTTGTTAACAAAAACTCCAATTTGGAAAGGATAGCCTGCAGTATTTTCTGCCATCTTTTGAATGCCATCGTTCATGACAACATCGACTGCCTTGATTGTGGTTGCAACTTTGGCAATCCACTCATTTGTGCGCTCCACTATTGCGTGTATCATGTCTCTTCTTTTTTTGTCCTCGTCAGGAGGAAGTTTGTAGTAATCCACCCATGCAAGATAGTCGTTACAAATATCTTCGATGAACTGTATGCATGTTACCTTGTAGTCTTCAACGCTTGACGCTCTTTCTGAGCCTTCATCATGAGGAACCCCATCCTTGTCAAGTGGAAGCATGAGTAAATATCAAAAAGCTGGTAATTAAGTGAACTCAATAAATATATGAGAAAATTTCTAATTTATAGTTGTGAGTTTTTCTTTGATTGTTACTGAACTTAGAATGGAACTTGTATCAAATATGCCACAAATCAGAATCCTTTTGAAAAAAAGTCCAGCAATGGCATTTACTATAATAAATGAAACAGCGTCAAGGATAGGAAAAAAATACGGTATCAACCTTTCATTGAATTTTCCCCAAAGAGGAAAAATTGAAGATTTTGAATCTTATGGAACAGAAAATGTTGGAATGGTCTTTCAGCGAAATAGCAGGAATTTTCTAATTGCCCGAGATTTGATAAAATCAAAAGCCATTGAGATTTTGGACAAGCCTGACGTGCATGATGCATACATGTATGAGGGAAAGGAGGGGGTTAGGGTAATGTTAGAAAATTCAAGGTTGGACATATTGCCTGCATCCCTGCATGTATGGGGCAAATTCGATGATAACATAACAAAGTTTTGTGACTGGCTTTTGATTAACTGTTATCAGCTCAAGCCAGGAGTTGAGGGTGCCTTGAGTGATACCAATTCAAAATTGTAAATCATAGTGCCATTAAAATTATATACTTGGGATTTTACTGGCAAAGGAAGATTGTCCACAATCCAGAACTTGTTTTCATTTGCACCTATCCTATAAGATAACAAAAATGCATTTGCCGAGCCAAATCCAAATGGCATATTTCCAGAATCTGTCACAGTAAGTTTTTCGTGGTTTGCCCCAATGTAGAGATCTCCCCATTCAGCACCTTTTACAAGATACTGATCAGTAGTTGCATAATCACGCATAGAAAATACCGACTGATCTAAAATGTCAAAATATGGTTTTGCTTCATCTGAGACATTAGGATAATCATAAACAAGGCCGATCTGTACTGTCTGAGTTATTATTTTGTCACTTCCACTAGGTTTTATCTGCACAGACAGGCTTTGATTCTGGCCTTGTATAGGTAAAAATTTCATGTCGGCGGTAAAGTTTGTATTGTTATAGGATACTAGGTACACCATTTCAGGTGCATATTGGGAGCCCTTTCCCATGTGCCATTGGCTTGCTGTAATTGGTAGTATGGTAAAATGAAGATTTGTAAAAAATGGCCAAGCCAATCCTGCACCAGCTGATACTATAATAATAGCAAAAAGTGCCACCAGCTTAATGTTGGCCATCTGTTTCAGCTACCTCGCCGTCTTATAGTTAAAGGTTTCAAATAAGCAAATATAGTGGAACATAATGTACTTCGCACATGTGTGAATGTGAAAAAGTCCACATGTACGAAGTTGAATTCAAGTTGGACGGTATGACAGTAGTTCCAACACATAAGAATTGTGGCGATTCCCTAAATGAAAAACAGGTAGACAAGTTTCAAAAAGAGCTTGTTAGAACATGGGGAATCAAAGATGAAGACGAAAAGTAAATAGTACTTTAAAAAATAAAAGAAAAAAGGGTCTAAAACCTATCTGAATGATGCTACTTGTTCCTTACAAACTGATGCTTTGCAAGAACAATTAGCGTCACAATAGCATTCGCCTTGCATTGCGCAATCGCATTCTACCTTATTTTCTGATGCTGAGTCACATCCGCATGCTGCATCTGTCATATCTGGGAGATCTCCTACAGGGTTTTAAAGGTTGTTAAAAAATTCAAGAAAACCGTGTGCTATTTTTGATCTTTTATATCGACAAGAAGTTCGTTTATTCTTTGTAATAGCATACCTGCTTGTTTGTCTATAACTAATTGATCGCTTTCTATATCAAGTGCTACCTTTAGCACATGAATATATTCTGGATTTTTATGAATTCTATTTTTTATTTTTAGAATGTTGCCCCTGTTCACATATCCTAGATAGAAATAGCAATCAGATAACAATGAGTTTTCAGATAGATAGTCATATTTTCTTTGTATGATCTTTGAGTGTCCATTATTTTCAACCATGTCAGAAAATCCTATAGTTGATTTTACCATTCGCTGAAGAACCGACGTGGAAGCCCTTTCCATACCAAGTATTTGATGAACCATAGAAAAAGTTTGATTGATCTCACTTTTTTTCAGGTTTCTAGTTATTTCTAACATGTGCGTGGGGCTGGGCCGTTTTGAGTTAATTGAGAGCAACGCGTCTGCAAGAGAATATGCAGAGCATTTTACCCATATCGCTGCAAAAGAGTCATTGGCTTTTGCCGCCTCCTTGGCTTTATTTGCAAAGACTCCTGCATCAACAAGGCAGCTTTGAGTGTATGAGTTTGAGATCTTTTCTTTTTTTTCTTTTATCTGAGCCAGAAACATTCGTAAATTCCATTGGGCATCATGAAGTATGGTCAAGTTTTCTAACTGATTTAGAACTGAAACGTTGGATTCTGACAATGAGCAATGATGCAGTTTAATTAAATTTCCAGAAAGATCATGAATTGACTCACCTGACTTGCCATCAAAGACGCTAATATTGTACTCACAACAATCAAGATTCGATCCGTCATTTCTACATCCACCAAAGCCTACAGGGTATTCCGATAATGACAGCAATTCTGGAATCTTTTGTACGTCCACAGGAATCCCAATTATTGATTTTGCTATAAAGCGTCCAAGCTGTTAAAATTTACAAAAACTGTTGTTCTGTTAGATTGTTTGTTTCCTTAAGAAGTTCTGTATATCCAAGATGCCTTAGAAAGCAAATTGTACAGCAGTTCTACTCATAGGTTGTCCTTTTTCCTTTGTTTGACTGTTGTACCACTAATTGCTGCCAAGCTGCGAAATCCGTAACCATTAACATAGTTTAATGAAGTTTATTAGTCCTCAAAAATACATTGTACATATCAGGGCATGAAGACTAGTTACTTTTCATTAGCAATTATCCTAGCGTCGATAATTATGGGCAGTATTTTTATGGTAGTACCCAACGCGTTTGCAACAACGTGGTATCCAGGAGAAAGTCTCAAGCAAGGTGATTATTACAAGTATAACGTATGTTGGACAGATTGGCATAATTGTACACCACTTGAGATTGATTTCTGGGTGAAGAACCAAACTAGTGATGGTCAGGGCTGGAACTTGGAAATGTTAGCAATCGATGGTTCCATCGTACAGAAAGGAATAGTAACCATAGGTACAGAAACGCCAGATCCAACTTCTACAGATCCCAACATCACTGATTATGCAAACGTTTACAAGAATACTATAGCATGGCTTGATGCATTTTCTTCAAAAGATAACGCTCAGACATTTGGCTCTCCTTCCTGGGGCAGAACTGGTTCTGTTGGAGGTCAATCAGTAGGCTCTATGGGACAACAGTCAGTTACAGTACAAGCTGGAACTTTCCAGACATGGATCCTTGGTTGGCACAAAGATGTGGATAACATGCTCTGGGTTACACCAAACCTTGCATTCCCAGTAAAGGCAATTGTATATACCGATGTTACAAGCGGAACTCCGCCGCCAGATTTTACTTTGGAATTATTGCAAACAGGCAATAGCCCTACTGAACCATCATTCTTGAATACACAATCTACTACACAGAGAGGTGTAAACTCAAAATGCCCTGCACCTGACATGGTAAATGATGTTGGTCATGACTCACAGACAACAGATTCAGGAAACATGATAGTTGCATATCGTTATAGTCCTGCCACACCACACATAGGATGCACCATGGAATGGAGATTATCTTTTGAGAAAACCTTTGATCAGAGTCAGAAATATTCCAGTGTTCAATATGATATCTATACAGTAGATGACCAAGGACATCAAATTGATTCTGTAGCTCAAGACGGTGGCAGAACTGCGTTATTTGCACCAGTAGGTGACGATGACTTGACTATAGTTTTGAAGGGAACAACACCTGTAACTCATTTTATAATTGCAGCACTAGGGATTGGTCCAGCAGGAACAACACCTGACACAAGCCTAGCTGGTTTGATAAATATAACTGTCAATACATCACCATCTTTTGCTGCTACTGGAACTACCATAACAAACACCACAAGTACCTCCAATACAACTCAATCTACTGTTATTCCTTCATGGATTAAGAACAATGCAGGTTGGTGGTCGCAAGGACAAATTGGCGATGATCAGTTTGTTCAAGGTCTCCAATACATGATACAGAAGGGAATAATACAGATACCAACGCAATCTGGAACTTCATCTGTAGCGTCTGGGACTCAACTAATTCCAGCATGGATAAAAAATGACGCCGGTTGGTGGTCGCAAGGACAAATTGGCGATGATCAGTTTGTTCAAGGTCTCCAATACATGATACAGAAGGGAATAATCAAACTCAAGTCATAGTCTTTACCATTCACAAACTAGCGATTTAGACATCATATTTGCCTCTGACTGTATTACAGTGTGTACCACCCATATTTATCCCAAATTTACTAATTTCATCTCATGGTAGAGATTAATGCAAAAATTCAGATCAACGCATCGCGAGAAAAGGTGTGGAAAATAATATCTGAAATTGACAATGACCCATCATACTGGAAGGCAATAACTCACATCAGAAACATATCAAAAGAACAAAATGTCATAATTCGTGATGTGTTTCTTGGAAAAGATAACAAGTGCCAACAAAGAGTAACTCTATTTCCAAAAGAAGGAATTCACATAAAGTGGCTCAAAGGTCCAATAACAGGCATAAAGGACATCTTGCTTTACACTTCCGGAAGTACAACAATTCTTGAAACTCAGATGAGTTATACTATACTAGGAGTTACAAGTATTTTTTCAAAAAGCATTTCACAAAAACTACAAAACGAAGCAGAGCTTGCACTACAGTTGATAAAGGAAGAAGTGGAAGAAGGTCATCAAAGCCCGCAGTTAGAAGAGCGAAAACTCTGGGCCGATTTGGTAAACAGCAAGAAATAATGCATCAACCCGGATCACATATGGTTGCAGAAAACATTACGTTAATGCTTTTTTATTGCAATTTTCCAATCAATAGGCCAGCCTTTAAATTGCTATTCCTTATGGCTTTAAGATAGCTCCTGTGGTGTAGTCCGGCTAAGCATACTGCCCTCTCAAGGCAGTGATCCCGGGTTCAAATCCCGGCGGGAGCATACGATTTAATTTTCTAATAACTAGACAGGATAGAAAAAAATATAATCATTTTTTTTGAGATTTACGAGGTCTAAAATACCTGAATTGTAATACAATAAACATGGTAGGACCAAGAGATGGCGGTTTTGGGTTTGATGGAGGAAAAAAATACTCTGATCTAGATAATGCAGAATCCATATGCGTTCAATGCCAGGCAGGACAGCACCCAAAATGCCTTGCCAAGGCAGATGACAAGGTTTCCTGTGACTGTGAGATTTGCATTATTGGCTAACTTGCAAAAAAGTTTGTGATATAGTCATTATTTTGATACTGTAGGATAACAGAACCGTCTGAGTGTTCAATAACAGATACACCCCTTATTGAAAAAACCGAATCAGCGAATTTGCTTGCAAGATCCTGTGGCATATCTAGTATTGCCTTGTACACATATCCATATTGTGTGGGACATGTTACCGTAACCGATTCTCCGCTTCCATATGCAATACAGTCTTGTAAAGAATTGGACGTGGTTACAGTATGATATACTTGAGGTACAGGAGTATTACCAGATTTTGTCATTGTAGCACTGACAGGATGATCCTGAAATATGTCAAGAGATGCAGCCGTAGCAAAACCAAGTATGAAAAGGCCTAAAACACCAAGAGTTATAGTCACTGAGCGAATTAAAGCAAATTTACTAAAAGACCTCTTCTTCTGGACTATTTCTAGCACGTTTCCATTATGAGAGATTGGAATTGGTTGGTTGCCACACCTGTTATGAAACTGCTTACGTGTAAGAATGCTGCAAGTTTTGCATATTTTTTGTATAGTTTTTCTACATTCTGCACATTGAGAGTGCGTCATGAGCTCTCCTCCACAGGTTCTGCAAGATTCGTCAGGCATCACCAGACCAAAAAATTTTATTTTTATTAAGTAATGCGAAGAATTTGTACTGCAAAGTTCTACCTAAGACTTAAATTCAAAATGAGGCAGATTGTTTTGGTTAATTTACTGTGACTTGTTTTTCAACTACATTTGTAAGTGGAATGGCTGAAGCAAGTCCATCCCAGACAAATACTTGTACTGTATATGTGCCAGGACTTGTTGGAATCCATGTTTGTACTACGGTGAAAGATTGATTACCTTCTAGAGAGGCGGACTGCGCCTGAAAATAGTCTGTTCCACCAGAACCGTCCATTACTTGAACCATGTAAGCATAGTTTTGGTTTGTCGTTCCATGATTAGTCAGGACAGATTGGACACCAATCTCTTGACCCACAGTAAAACTTGAAAGCGCATGTCCAGTTGTGTCTACCATGGTGGTGGGATCCGATATCGAGATATTACTATAGCTGGCATGAGCCAATTGTAGGGTTCCCAAAGACAAGACCAAACCTAAAACTAGAAAAAGAGAAAGTCTCAACAAGTCTGACCATATGCTCTAGATATAAAATAGTTACTATGAAATCATCTAGATTTGATTTATCTTTTACCATTAGGACAATTTAAATAAAAATTAATTCAAGTCGTTATGCGTCTTACTACGATCTCATGTCCTTCATACACATGGGTGGAATGATTTACTTTTATGATCTCACCCATCTTTTGATCTGAAAAATATTTGTCGCTATACCTGCCTAGGCTTTTCTTACAGTTAAAACAGTAAATTTCTTTAAATTCCATTCATTGTAATATAGAAAATTCACTATATTTAAAATTAGAATTCTATGCTTGAGAATCCCGGCTGGTCTTTGTTTTGATGAAACTGAATCTTTGATATCTTATAGTAGATTACTTCTCCTCGCCTCTCAATTACAGCAAGTACCGGTTCTTTACCCATTGTGACAATTTGCTCTATCTGTTTTTGCAGTATGCCTATTTTTTGCCTTCTTCCCTCTGTGAGGCCGAACACTACATACTTGGCACCCTTTTCTCCGAATTGCCCCCTTTCATATACTCTGAAATCTGAACCAAATCCAAACCCATCTTTTGCAACATATCCTCGAGTTCTCAAGTCACGATAAATCAAAAACTTTGTAAAAGCTTCATTGTCTTGTTTGACACATTCAGTCATAAGAGAATCAAAGTTTATGGGTTGTTTTCCCTTGAGAAGTTTGAGTTTGTCTGCATATAACAGGTACAGAGACTCAAATGGTTTGAGAAAGAACTTCTTCTTGATGGTCTCTCCAAATCCTTTTTGCTCCAGGCTGTGTTGCATATTTTTGTCCAAGATCAAGACATGATCTTTAATTAAAGTCCCCTCTACCTTTGATTCTAGTTCAGACATCAGAAATTCAATGAGCCCGATCACAATATAATATTACTCAATATTTTGTTTAAACACTAGTCATCTAGAAAAAATGGGTTTTACGAGTAAGCCATAACACCCAAACGATCTCACGGTTAAAATATGGGCGCAAATAGCATGAAAAAGTGTTCTTATGCACGGCGCAAACTATCGAACTGGCAATGGTCAACCCTATACAAGGAAAGAATTCATCAAGGGTAAACCTCAAATAAAAATTGCCAAGTTTTCAGGAGGTGGAAAAAGGGATGCAGATTATGATTATTGTGTCCAGCTATGTTCCAATGAAAAAATACAGATAAGACACATGGCAATAGAGTCAGCAAGACTTGCCGCAAACAAAGCCATTGAAACTGTAGCAGGAGAAACTGGATATTTCTCTAGTCTTAGAATTTATCCTCACATATTGCTTAGAGAAAACAAAATGATTGCGACTGCCGGAGCAGATAGACTTCAAGAAGGAATGAGAGGAGCTTTTGGCAAAGCCATCAGTTTAGCTGCTCGTGTCAATAGGGGTCAGATACTCATGGAAGCATTTGTCAAAAAAGAACATCTAGAAGTAGCAAAAAAAGCAATGCACAACGCCGCTGTAAAATTGCCCCTCACTCCAACAATCAAGGTAATTTCTTTAAAACCAGCTTCAGTCAAGTCTTAACGCATCAAGAATTTCTTTTTGCTTTTTGCCAAGCATTTCAAGGAACTCTGAAAATTCTTCATCTGTAGGACTGCGTTTGAGTATTCTTCTGCATTGATAATAAAATGAATTGTATAATCTTCCTATAGCAATCCCATAAGCAAAAGAGTCTGAATGAGTTCTGAGATCATCTAGTGAATTTATTATTTTAAATATTTCGTCTGATTTTCCAGTCACCTCTTTTATTTTCTGGTTAACTTTTTCTTCAAGCTGGGGATTCATAATATTAGTTGATATCTTGATGTTAAAAAAATGTGTTTCCAAACAGTACCCTTTAATATACTAGAAATTTCTAAATCGATTGAGCGGTTGTAGTACAGCTTGGTTAATATGCGGGATTGCCAATTCCGCGACCCGGGTTCAAATCCCGGCAACCGCATTTACATCTTGGGTAAAGACAGCGGATGCTCATTTGACCTTTCTTAGACCTTAATGTGATAAGGAATGCTCTAACAACTTGTTCTTTCTTGTCGCAACTAGTTCATCTAAGGACATTCGTCCATCTTTTTTCAGCATTTGCTGTATGAACCTATCAAAAGTTCCTTCGTCAAATATTTGCCAGCCCCACTTCTGAATATCAAGGTCATATGACTTGTAATTCTCAATTATATCTCCAAACCATGCCCTGTACAGATCTTCTTCCTTCCTTGCTTGTTCTGAGTTGTTGAAAAACTTTAATTCTATCCAGTCTATGTCGCCATTTGCTCTTGCAGAGAAATCACAATATGGTGCATCAGATAGATATTTTTTCATCTCTTCTACCCTCTCAAGAAAGTCTCGTGGTGATGTAAATTTGACAGTAATAAGACGAGCCACTGTCATATTCACTGTTTTAGGGTCTACAATGGTCGTGTAACCCAAAATGACCTTATCTTTCTCAAGCTTTTCCATTCTTTTTCCTACCCCTCGTTCCGACATCCTTATTCCCTTGTCTTCAAGGCTCTTTACGATGTTTCGTGCAGAGATTCTCCCATTTGTAATGAGCAGGTTCAGGATTTGCCTATCAATCTCGTCCATCGTGCCATATTTGAGAAATTATAAGATACGTTACAGAGTTCAAAACTTGAACTGAAATTGTCAAAAAGTTCAACAAGTGAACAAAGATGTATTCGAAAGTTAGACCGATTCTAAATAGCACCATGGTATACCTACATCAGAAATAAAATGACCACACAAAACATTCAAACAAGACAAGACGGCGCCTCTACAACCCAAAAGAAATTTGGTGTAATTGGCTTGGCAGCATTGCCAATAGCTCTAGCCGCATACAGCAACAACGGAATCTCTGTACAAGGGATTCTATCCATGCTATCAAGTGGGGTATTTCCAATAGGATTTACTTTGCTTTCATGGGGTCTTGCTGCAAAAATAGGGCTTAAACTAAGAAAGTAAGCTCTAGGACTTATTTCTTAGCTTTTTTTTGTTTTCCAAAATTTATTCTAAAAAAGGTCAAATGAGCGTCTGGTTTCTTTGCCCCCGCATCTATATCTTAAGACCTTTCTTGATTATCTCTAAAGCATCTGCAGTTCTTTCAGGTTTAGGAAGTTGTATCATAAACACATTAGAACGTCCATATTCCGAACGAGGAGAAGATAGAGCTAACATGGATGTATCAGTTAATGCCTCAAAGAATTCCATGGACTCGTTTGCATACAACAATATCTTTTCTTCAATTTCTCCTTGAGAAAAGTTCAACGCCATATTGACAAATACATGACCCAATCCGTCCTGCAGTATGTTAAGATTGGTTTCAACTGAAATTGGTTTTCCAGCTATAGTTTTCATGATCTCATCAAATCGCTTTTCCTCCATTATGATACATGGTACCTTTTTACCTTCAAAATCAAAAAGTGTAACGTCTTTATGCCGTTGGGCTAGAAGTCTTTCCAATTCATTGTCTGCCATATGCTAGAGATTGACTAGGCCTTGTTTTAAAAATATACACACCTTTCATCATTTTCCGTGAATCAAGCAGCAAGCGTTTCATTACAATCGCTCACATTATAAAGCGTATTCAGATAATAGAGATTGCAGAATGATGATTGGGTTTGCTGATTTTATGATGAATTATACCTGGGGTATCTGACTGCCTTTTGAAGACATTCTACGCTTATGGCCTTTTGCCAATAGTTTCTTGACTATACATCCAAGTGTGTAGAGTCTTAAAGTTGGGTTTGAAGACATGGGCCGTAAACTTGACAGAACCAAGATTAATATCTCAAAAAACATCACTGTTATCAGAAATGCCTGAAGACGAATGGAAAAAGGAGCTTACACAGGATCAGTACTTTATTTGTAGAATGAAAGGTACAGAACCACCCTTTTCTGGCCTATACTACAATTGCAAAGACAACGGAGTTTACCAGTGTGTTTGTTGTGGTTCAGAGCTATTCAGTTCTAAAACAAAATTTGACTCTGGTACAGGATGGCCAAGTTTTTGGGAACCTGTATCTGACAACATACAAACTGAAACTGATACTAGCTACGGTGTGATGCGAGTTGAGGTCATGTGCAAAAAGTGTGGCTCACATCTAGGACATGTTTTTGAGGATGGTCCTGCACCCACAGGATTGCGGTATTGCATAAATTCTGCATCGCTAAAACTTGAAAAAAAGTAAAATTCTTGTCGGGTAATACTACAGTTACCTTGATGTTAATAGTACCGTATGGTACGGTAAGACATGTTAAATTGTGAATTCTGTCCAAGGCAGTTCTTCGAGACTGCTAATGGCTTGGTAGAGAAGACATTTCATGAAGTAATGCATGACCCAGAATTAGTCAACAACTAATTTTTGGTTATTTTTTGAAGAAAATTAAAACCGAACTTTTTTATCGGCTACAGTTATTGTAATTTAAAGTGAAACAAACAAAACGATCTGAGGGTAATAAGGGATCATCCAAGGATCCGACTTCAGATGTTCTCAAAAAGATGAGTTCAATTTCTGACGCAACCAAAGTTTTGGCCTCAGAAGTGAAAACAATGTCAAAGATTTTCACTGAAAATCAGAAAATACTAATTTCATTAAAAAGCATGATAGATGGAGTTAACTCTTCATTAGATCAAATTCAAAAAAGTTCTAGACAAATAAATATTATCGAGGAAGACACACAACGGCTCTTTCATGGAATGAGTCAAGTAAAAGCACATTCCAATATTATAGAGAAAATTAATGGTCAGATAGATCGTCTTCAGGATCAAGTTAGCAAGATTCACCAAAAACAAGAGAGTATTCCCGATGCTCACAAACTTATGCAAAATGTAGCAGACAATCTAGATTCTATCAGAAATAATACCAAGATGATAATGCATGTATCCGAGAAGACAGAAAAGATACGTGAAGAGATAAAGAGCGTAGCAAGCAAGACAGAATCATTATCAAACATTGGTTCTGAAATTGATGAGGTAAAGAAAAGCACAAGAGAGATTTCTGAGAAAACTGGAAAAATGGCACATCTTGAAGAAAGCATATCAAGTCTCAAAACCGATATTGAGAGAGTTGTCTCAAAGACAGAACCGATCTTAGGTCTTGATTCTCAAATTAGGAATGTGGGCGTAGAGATTGACTTGCTGATAAAGAAAACAGATTCTCTAGATGTACTTGGCAGTGATATTAGAAACGTAAATGCTGAATTTAGTAATTTCAAGGAAAATGTATTGGGTAAGACAAAGGATCTGGAAGAGAAGATATCAGACTTTACCGAATTGCTCAATAGAAACTCATCTGCAATATCAGAATTTAATAAAAAGACTCATGATATTTCCCAGCAGTTAAATGAGATTAGAAACGTAACCCATAAGACTTCACAAAACACCTCAAGAGAAGTCATGGGACTGTTACGTCTTTCTGAATTTCAGTCCAACATACGTATGAGATCAGAATCAAAATATGGTACGTTAGAAGATATGCAAAAAATGGTATCTCAAACAGTTGACATGATAAATCTATTTGACAGGCTTTCTGTCGAAGCAGAATCAAAGATGCCACTTCCTCTTGAAGTAAAGCAGTGGAGCATATCAAAGATCCTTGACTGTGCTGACAGGTGGGAAATCAGATTCACAGATGTCTTCAGACTATTCATAAGTGAATTTGGAGCTGACCTTGTTAAAGAGTCGCTCAGAATGGAACAGGTTCGTGATCTATTTGGAATTAGAGCTGTAGATGAAGTAAGACACGAGCTAAATATTTCTTAGCTATCTTCCAGATCGTAAGATCTCAGACGTTCTCTTTTTCTCTTGAGCACTGTAAATATTCCAATTATCACAGCTACCCATATACAGCCAAACAGGATGTTTGATATACTCACATACATGTATGGCGTGGCATCAAGCAGGTTGAATACAATTGCGCTAGCTTGATAATGAACATTTAGCATTCCAGCATGAAATGCTGCACTGTCAGGAGATGTGCTTGAAATCTTATCTACAGTTCCAAGCATTGTTTGTAGATCTCCTTGCATTAATCCAAAGTCCGTATCTTCAGTAGGAAATATCCACACTGGGTTGCCAGATTTTGGAAGAAGTATCATTACGTTTTTGAGATCATTATGAATAGCCTGAGGATCAGATGTGGCCTGAATTCTTAGCAAAAGACCTCTAGCTTGGTCAATTGGATATATTGTGGTACTATATTCCTCAAAAGCCATCACTACGCCTATTATTATCAGCCCCATAATTCCACCCATTGCAAATTTGTAGTACGCACTTGCCATTCTTTGATTACTTGATACAACAGGGATATTTCTTGATTTGCCTTTTCTAGATGCGGAGTGAGATATGCTCAGATATGCAATATAGAAGAAGCCTACAACTTGAATTCCTATTATTGGGGCAAAGATTGGATTGCTTGAAAAGATCGCGATAAATATTCCTATGATTCCATACACACCAAAGAATATCTCAAGCAATGTCGTTTTTGTAAAAGGCAGCGCGTAGGCTTTATCCCTCCAATCATCATTCTTGTTTATTATTCCAAACTTTGGAGTACGCAGAAATTCATTTTTCTTTCCAAACAATGCATCAAACACAGCTACAGTATTGTTAACTGACATACCTGCCGAATAAAATACCATGTAAAAATATGATAGTATTTTAGATTTCCAGCTTGTGTTATACATATCACGAATTATCATGATATACACAAGTGGGCCCATAGCAAGATAGGCAAGTATGGTGAGTGCTGGCAGTCCACTTATTATGTACAGATTAATTTTGGAAGCTAGCAGTATTGGCAAAATTAAGAATTGAACCAACATCAACGGAAACGCAATATGTCTTGTAAGTTGAACAAAGGCCTGAACTTTTGTGTCAACGGGGATTTTTTTTATTGCAACATCACCTAGTAATTTTATAGCACATTGAATTGATCCCTTTGCCCACCTGAATTGTTGCCTCTTTGCTGCATTCATTTGC
This sequence comes from Nitrososphaerota archaeon, assembly GCA_028867755.1. Lineage (GTDB taxonomy): Archaea > Thermoproteota > Nitrososphaeria > Nitrososphaerales > Nitrosopumilaceae > Nitrosotalea. The sequence goes on along the minus strand of JAGWFT010000001.1, from coordinate 642,508 downwards.
ACGGGAAGCTCTGCATCAACTACGATATCAGGTATGAATACACACTTCCAACCTTTCATCTGTGCTCTATAGCTAAGATCTAGATCTTCTACTAGTGTTGCAGTATGCCACCCACCAGAATCTTCAATACATTCCCTTCTCCATACACCTGCTGTTCCATTGAAATTCATAAATAGATGAGAGTTACTTTTTGCCTTTTGTTCTATGAGAAAGTGAAAATCCAAGCTTAATGCTTGAGCCATAGTTAGAGCAGAGTATTTTTCATTAACATGTCCCCACCTGCATTGCACTAGGCCTATTTCAGGCTTGCAAAAGTATGAGAGCGCTTTTTTTAGAAACCATGAAGGTGGAATAAAGTCTGCATCAAATATTGCAACAAAGTCTCCTTTTGCAAAGGTCATTGCATGACGTAGTGCTCCTGCCTTGTACCCTTTTCTGTTTCCTCTTCTTACGTGGGTTATATCAAACCCTTTTTTTTGGTAATCATTTACTAGATCTTCAAGAATATGAAATGTATCATCATCAGAATCATCTAGTATTTGGATACACAGTTTTTCTTTTGGATAATCTTGCGCACAAACAGCATTTACAAGTCTGGCTGCTACATATTTTTCATTATAAATTGGAAGTTGGATTGTAACAGTGGGAATTTCTTTTAATTCAATAGATTTTGTTGTCTTCCTTTTTTGTCGTGCCAAGAAAACAAGATAATAGAAATTGCAGGTATACAGAGTTATTACAAGAGCTATTCCGATGAACATATTCCATAGGAATTGTGTTAAAGGAGTAGGTAGAGTATGTATTATCATTTGGAGTCTTTCAACTCACTAGTCCTTATAGGCGTACCGTTGTTTTACTAGCCTTTTTTTGAGATCTTAATTGCTTGTACAGGGCAAACATTCTCACATGCCAAGCAGAATATACAATCTGGTTCTCTTGCCATCAAAGGTTTTTTCTCAGATGATGGACTACCTGGAAAATCAGCCCACTCGTAAACCTTGACAGGACACGCATCAATACATGCTCCGTCTCCTATACAGACATCAAAATCTACTGAGACAAACTCGCCCCATATGCCTAATACTTCATTTCCTTTTCGTGGGCCGAAGATCTTAATCTTGCCACCACTAGATGGTGCAGTGAATGTCTCGGTAACTTTGAGTTTTGACTTGAATTCTACGTCTATTGGACCTTGTTTTGCACCAGATGGGGTTTCTATTTCCACCGGTTGTTGTGCCTCTTGTCCAGGCGGAGGAGCTGCTGGCTTTGGTTTGGGTTTGGCATTTGGAACTATCTGTGCCAACGGAGTCATTTCTTCCAGTTCTTTGATAGCAATATCTTGTTCTACTTGTTTAGTTTTCACAATATGTTCAATCATCTTATCGGCAAGAACACTATTACGCAATATAGTATCAATCACCATCTTGGCATTTGCATCGGCTTTTCTTCTGTAATCTTTTACCCATAGTCCATCACCATATTTTTCAACTGGATAGATCTGGTATATCATGTCAACCACCTCTCCTGTTACAACCTCAACTTGCACTTCAAGTTCAATCTGTTTGTATCCTCGATCATCTTGGTCAGCAGAATTTTCTTCTTTCCACCTATACGTTGCATAGACTCTGTCGGCAAACTGATCCATAACAAAAATTTTCTTAAAACCGCTAACGATAGAATCTATTTCATACTTGTCTTCCAATTTTATTGGTAGACGAAAAAGGCCCAGCTTGTAGCTGTGCAATGGATAAATCCCTCTCTTTGAAGTACCAGATTGAACTGTGTACACCTTATCTTTTAGAAGAAGGGACATGTGTTTGTTAGTGAAAAAAGTCTTTAAAAACTCTTCTCAGTAGTCTGGACATGTCTCTTCACGAATCTTTCTGTATCTTTCTTCCATCTCTTTGGCGTGCTCGAGCACCTTCTCAAAAGTGTACATATCTTTAGGAAAGAACCACCTGATACCTACTTTATGACCAATTCCATCCATATCATAGATCATTCCCTTCTCTGAGATTACATTGTATTTTTCATCTATTGATCGCTCTTGTACTGTAAGACCTCGCTTGGTTTTGTCTTCCATGATGAGATCGGTAGGTCCATCTCTTATGGCATAGAATATGCCTTTACTTAGTACAGGAAGCTCCTGATCTAATTCATTATTTTTCGATGGGGTTTCCAATCATATTACCCCATTCAGTCCAAGAACCGTCATAATTTCTGACTTGTGGATATCCCAAGAGATATTTTAACACAAACCATGAATGAGATGATCTCTCTCCGATTCTACAATAGCAAATCACATCTTTATCCGGTGTAACACCTTTGGTTTCATAATTCTTCTTCAATTCATCAACAGCTTTGAAAGTACCATCAGTATCATTTACAGCAGTAGCCCACGGTATATTGTGTGCGCCAGGAATATGTCCGCCCCTCTGAGCATGCTCCATAGGATATTCTGGCGGTGCAGTGATTTCTCCTGAGAATTCTTTTGGGGAACGCACATCAACTAAGACTGTATCTGTTTTTGCAAGGGCCCTTCTTACATCAAACAGATAAGCTCGCATTCCCTCGTTTGGCGGTTTTGACGCATAGTTTGTTTTTTGAATCTGCGGTTCTTCTTTTGTATATGGTTTTTTCTCCATTTCCCACTTTTTTCTACCGCCGTTCATGATCTTTATTTTCTCGTGTCCATAATACTTGAATATCCAAAATACAAAAGCGGCAAACCAGTTATTGAAATCACCATAAAGAATTACTTCAGATTCTGGAGTTATTCCATTTCTTGACATCAGTTCTTCAAATTGCGACTTGGTAACGATATCTCTTGTCACAGGATCATTAATGTCTCTCTTCCACCAAATCAAACTAGCATTTTGAATGTGTCCCTGCCTGTATGCATTCTCCGGATCATAATCAACTTCAACAATCTTAATTGAATTATTGCTTAGGTTTTTTGCCACTGTCTCAGTATCTATCAAAACTTCAGGATGTGCATAACTCATAACGTCTTCTGATTAAGTTACAGAAAAGGGTTCTTAATATTTTATACTTATCATATGCTTTTTAAGCGAAATTGGAATAGTACTTTTGATTGGAACTCAATAACGCAGCCGTTGTTAGCAAAGTCGGCTCAAAAGAGGCAGAAGACGCAGCAAAGAAAGTAGTAAAAAAGCTACTTGGAAAAAAAGTTCGAGTCTACACAGTGTCTCCTGTTCAGGTAGAAGGAGCTAAGAAAGTAGATGATCTGGAAGACCTCAAGGCTACAAAGCTTGATCTCACAATCACGCTTGGCGGCGATGGTACTACTCTGCGTACATTTAGATATTTAGAAAATGAGGTTCCAAATTTAGCCATTAATGTTGGTGGAAACAGAGGAATTTTATCAGAAATAACATTACCAGAAATAGATACTGCAATAGATCAGATAATCTCAGGTAACATACTGTTAGATAAAAGAACTAGAGTTGTCGCCTCTTGTGCAGGTCAAGAGTTTCCTACTGCACTAAATGAGATATACATTAACAGACAAAATCTCACCAAAACATCGCTTTTTGAGATAAGATTCCAAAATGATACTGTTACACAGAAGATGGATGGTGTGATAATTGCAACTCCAAGCGGTTCAACCGGACACTCGTATTCTTTGGGAGGTCCAATACTGCATGAAAGCTTGGACGTTCTGATAATAACTCCAGTGGCACCAGTTAACAAATTGCCTTCCATAGTAGTGCCAGATGAAAAAATTGAGATAATCAGCAATCACGATTCCAACATAATTATGGATGCCCAAGTAGTAAAGGCAGCAAGATTTGATGAGGTGATCACGATTAGAAAGTACAAAAAACAAGCAGTATTTGTGAGGCTCAAGAAGAGAGGTCTGAGACAGATGAGCAAACTTGGTTTTTAGAATTTTAGATGCTACCTCTTTTTACGCAGGTATACCATTCTTGTCACAAGATATCAACTATACCACACCATTAGTTTTTGAAGAAGTCAAACACATCAAAAAAGATCATGGCGCAATAACAGTTCTCATAGAATCAGACAGATTGAAAATTATTGAACCAGAAAAAAAATTCATAGAAATGACACTTGAAAAATCAGAGGAGACTGGAGACCATCATCATCTTTCTAAAGAAGATGTTTCAGTTATTGCATTAGGTTTGCAGTTAGGAGGAGAGCTGGTTACAGACGATTTTGCGGTTTCAAATGTAGCAAAACATCTGAATTTGAAGGTCATTCCAGTCATGACAAAAGGTGCAAATAAGGTAAGTTGGGTTTATTTTTGCCCCGGTTGCAAATCAAATTTTTCAAAAGATTCTATTTGCCCAATCTGTGGAAGCAAACTGATGCGAAAATCATCCAAGAGGTAGTCTTCGTCCCATCCAGTCTGCAAAGGAGCCATCATACAGTTTGACATTTTCATAGCCAGCAATAGTAAGTTGAACAAACACATTTGCTGCTCTGTGACCAAGTGCACAATAGCATACTAATTCTTTGTCTTTTGGAATTTTTTGTTCTTCGAAGATCTGTACAAGTTCATCTTTTTCTTTGAAAAGAGAGCCTTTCTCGCCTACTCCATCAGTGAAGGGAAGGAGAACTGCATTAGGTATTCTTCCGCCCATATACTCTTGTGGAGATCTAGCATCAATGATAAAAGCAGAATTTATTTTCTTTTGAACTTCTTCTGCCTCCATTCTAATAGATGAATTTATTTTTGGCACAAATGTTACAGGGCTTGCTTTGTAAACTTCTTTTGTGATTGCAAGTCCTTTTTGATGCCAACTTCTGATTCCAATGTCAAGGATCTTTGTTTTCTCATGCCCATAGTATAGCAGAGTCCAGGCTATTCTTGCTGCAGATGGATCCATATAATCACCGTATATTATCACGGTCTTTGTTTCATCGATTCCAAGCGAACCAAATAAGATAGCAGCATTTTCAGATTCCAGAACAAGATTTGCTCCAGAGTCAGTCATCTTGACTACTTTTTCTACTCCAAGAGGCTGCGACTTTGGAATGTGTGCATATGAATAAGCAACATTTCCCCTAGAATCCAAGATGACAAGATCAGAATCATTGTAATGTTCAGCAAGCCAAGAATGAGAAATTATCATATCTGGTTGTTCAAGCTAAGGAGCAGTATTTTATCGTATATCAAATATCGTGCAAAGTTTTCTGGCCAATTTTTTTGTCATTTTTTGTTTGTACATCAAGTAATTGTCGTATTTTTTTTGCTCGTGATTCACCCATGCCTTCAATCTTTGAGAGATCTGCAATAGATGCATTAAGTGAGTTATTTGGAGATCCAAATCTTTCCAACATTCGTGATGCAAGTTTTTCACCTATGCCTGGTAGGCTGCATAAAACAGACAATTGCTGTCGATGAATATCTCCCGACTTTCTTATTTTCTTAAGAAATGGTCCTTTTGTCTTTCCCTGTCTTGCACACATTGCAACTAGCAACTTGGCTGTATTTGATGCATTTGGAGTTGGCAAGACAGGTATCTTGAAATCTAATGCGACAGAGGAGATTGCGCCATAAAAGACCAGTGGGTTTTCAGCATGTTGAGTTATCTCATCAATGTTGCCCTCTATTATTATAGCCGGATGCTCAAAATGTTCCTTCAGTCTATTACATTGATCAAATAGCCTACCATCAAAAACTGATGAAATAAAATCATATACACTCTTTCTTTCTACTACTGTTTCAGAAGCAACAATATAATCTCCTATTGGTAAATTTTTCATCTCTACTTTCACTCCAATTTCTTTTAATAGATCAGGAATGCCACTCTTTTTTTCTCGTTCGTCAATTACCATTCTCAGGTCTTCTATCTTCATTGAATCGCTAAAATTCAGTCAGTATTTTATTTAGGAGTATCTGTCTTTTGTCCGCCTGGAGCTGCTGGAGGACCACGCAACATTTCTCGGATTTTTGTTTCTGCTTCTTTAAGATTTTCTTTTAGTCTAGATTCTTGTTTTGCCAGTACAGTTAGACGTGTGTTTGCAAGTTCCTTTCTTTCCTCAAGCTCTGAGACCAGAGTTACTTTTGTCGATTTGACAAGAATCGAGCCTGCTACCTTGTAAACTGCATCGTTATCGCTTGCCTTCTTTAGTGTATCAAGAGCTCTTTCTGTTTCGAGTTGTTCTGCCTCCAGATGTTGTTTTTGAGCCATGATTGATTGAAGATTTTGTTGTAATTGTTGCAATCTTCCTACTTGTTCTTGTAACCATGGTGGAATTTGTTCTCCTGACGACATGCTTGTTCGAGTAGTTGTTTTGCTTATATTTTTACCGATTCGATTGCATCGTTACTTGTCTGAACAAGTCTCAGGGTAGAATTCAAGTTGGCACGAAGATGTGAAAGTTCTTGGGTGTCAATTAGAATTGTAATCTCTTTGTCAAGCGACATATTTGTCTGAGTTGGGTTTTCATCATAAAATTTGTTATCAGTCTCTAGAGACTTGAAAATTGCCTTGTTTTTTCTACCAGCAAAAATTTTGATTTCAGCACTATAGTTTGACGTCATAGGCCATGCCTGCTACTTTGAAACCACATTTCTTGCATACCCATATGCCAACTGCTTCCCTACCGAATCGAAGTGAGCCACAATCTGGGCATCTTCGCTTTGATTTCAATAATCTATGTACTGCAGTGAACTTTTTGCGTGGTTTTAATCCATATTTTTGACCCAAGCCTTTTAGCGAAGATCCTTTACCTTTTGCCATGCTACATCAACTGCTCAAATTTCTTCCTTATTTTTGTTCCTACAGAAAGTGCTATTTCTGAGCACTTGAGAAGTTGATCAACAGAAAATCCATCACTTCCACCCTTCTGTAGCGCACAAATGTTACCTGCAGAATTTGTGGTAATTGTAATTCTTGCATCCATGCATGCTTCCTCTTCTTTTGTAGGATCTACAATTATGTAATCTCCTATTCTTGCCATAGTAACTGATACTGGCAATGTTTTCACCGGAGGCTTGGATGTAACTCCCTCGACTAAAACTGGTGCTTCATCTTTAATTTCATATTTTGGAACTGTGCAGGAAAGAATTGCTGACACTGAAGCGTATGAACAGGCATCAAAAAGATTTCCAGCCGAGTCAATAACACTACTGTCAATAAATATTCCTACGACAGATTTATTCTCAATTAAAACAAGTTGGTGCAGATCAATCATTTCAGTTTCTCTGATACCACGATCTACAACTCTGGCAAGCTCAATCACTTCTTCATTTGGAGGCCCAGGTTCTACAAGAGGATCTGCAAGCGGAAGAATCTCAGCAGTACAGATAAGAATTCCTTTGTCACCTAGATCAGGAAATGGTTTGTCAGGCTGTATTTTTACTCCTGTAATGACTTCGGTGTTTCCTAGCTTTACTCTAGCAGAACCATTTGCTTTTGGAATTACTCCTGTTTCTATGATTAGAGGACGTTGCTCATCAAGAGATCTCCCATCCAGTCTTTTTCCTTGTTGGAGCAAGTCTAAGATTTTATTTCGTTTTAACTGATCAAGTATTACAGACTCCAATTTTATTGCGCTCCGCTTTCAAAATATCTTTCAACAAGTGCTCTTCTTTGGACCTCGTAGACTTGCCTGCAACCACCTATGGCCGTTTGCAGGCATGTTTTGTATTCATCTGCTGTCAAAATCCCATCAAGCTGCATCAGAGTAACTTTTCCCATGTTTGGCATTATTGCAACTGGCATATCCGCCTGACCTTCTTGGTCCTCTTCGTTGTTTACATCAAGAACTATTCTGTCAGCTACTTTACCTGCTGCACATGCTGACACCAAGTCTCTCATTGGTATTCCAGCATCTGCTAATGCCACTGCTGCTGCATCAAGAGCAGCACATCTAGAACCGCCATCAGCCTGAAGAACTTCCACAAAGACATCAATCACAGTTCTTGGAAAATCTTTCAAGATAAGAGCTGGTTGAAGTGCTTCTTTTAGTACTTTGGATATCTCAATTTCTCTTCTGGATGGAGCCGGATTTTTTCTTTCAGTCACAGAAAATGGCGACATGTGATATCTACATCGCAAAATTCCAGTATCTTGATTTGCCATATGTTTTGGATGGACATCACGTGGTCCAAATACACCTGCAAGAATCTTATTTTTACCAAATTCAATGTATGCAGAGCCATCTGCATTCTTTAGGACGCCAACTTTGATCGAAATATTCCTTAGTTGGTCTACTCTTCGTCCATCACATCTAATTCCATCTTCACTCATTAATTGTGTCATTATTTTCACCCTCTGGTACTCCTAGCATAGATTTGACTCTTTCAGTCAAGTTTGGTGTATGCGCTAGGGCATCCACCATTTTTACTGCTTCAATCGCCTTTAATAATCCCTCTGGATCGTCGCAAGATACTACAACCCAACCATTCTGCCCTATTGTTATAATTGCCTTTGTTGCCATCTCTATAGTTTGGATCATCGAACCTTTCTTACCTATCAATCTAGGTACTTTGCTTGGCGATATCTCAACGAGTTCACCAGAATCAATCTTACCCAAGTCTCTATCTTGAACTGTCAGAAGTGGATCTCGTGATCTATCAAAATTTGCAACTCTTGCAGCAACCAAGTCACCAATGTTCAATCTCTGCTTTAATTCATCTTTAGTTGGAGAATAGTCTCTGCCAAAAACATCCTGTGCTGGTAAAAACCCTATAAAACAAGAATTAATTTCAAATTCCCAAGATAACGGCGAGGTACCAATGACTTTGCCTATTACCAGGTCGTTTGTTTTTGGTATATACACTCCAGTTAGTGGAATAACTCTTACAGCGTTCTCAAAAATTTCTGATATGCCTACACATGTTGAGATTATTCGTTCGCCATCTTGGTATACATTTTGTTCTGGCCTTAACGGTCCAGTTGCGACAACATCCCCAGGTATAACATACCGCCTTTTTACATCCATCATTTTGCAACCTCAACAGAAGCAGTACCTTTCGTTACCGAGCCCAATCTATCAATCACATTTGCTCTTGCCGCAGCCGGTATATCTAGTATTACTTTAAGAGATCCATTTGATTGCCATTGTTCATTTTTCAGAGAACCAAATGATTTTAACACGGAATAAGATTGAGCTGCAAATTGTGCAGGTACCATAATTTCAAGCAACATGTTTTCAGACTTTAGAGGAATGATCGAGCGAAGATGTTCAACCGTTTCTTTTATTTGCTCATCTAGATTCCTAAATGGATCAATTGAGACTCTAGCATCATCCATTGCTTGCTCTATTCTAAGTGGCGGGTGTGGAAGATGGGATCTTGGATCGACGTAGGTTTTTGCAATAAAGTCCACAATTTGCTTGCGCTTTTCTGAGACCATCTTTCGTCTCTGATCCGTAGTAAGATTAAGGTCTCCTTTTTGCAGTATGATTGTCGCAATAGAGTTGGCATCTGCAGTTTTGAACGCTTTCATCAGCTTTTCTGTAGATGCACGTGTTCCTTTGTTAGAATCCTCGTATACTTCATCAGAAACTAAGATGCCTGAAATTTCCTTCCTTTTTCCAAGTTTGAACTCAAGGGCAGGATCGGGTTTGACTATAATTTCGAACTTTTCTCCCTCTACAGACAACCTAACAACAGTAACTTTGTCCATGACTGAGGTATTCACTCTCGGTATTTATCTATAGAGAAAAACTCGCTAGATTTTTATTTGGAATTTCAGTCTTCATCTACAAGATTTGACTTCTCTAGAGATAATTGAAGAAAGTGAAAACAAAATTATTGTTAAACTAAAGGGAATACCGCTTCAGTATGCCAATGCACTTAGAAGAATTTGTCTTTCTGGCGTGCCTACTTTTGCAGTTGATGATGTTGTGATAATTGAAAACTCGTCTGTTCTTGCAGATGAAGGCGTATCTCACAGACTTGCAATGCTTCCATTGAGGACTGATCTTTCTAGGTTTGTAGAACCATCTGCATGCGATTGCCACAGTGAGGTAGGCTGTAGCCGTTGCAGGGTTTTATTGATGCTAGATTCTGGTAATTCTGACACAACTCGTACTGTCACATCACAAGATCTTAGCTCCGAAGATGAGGTTGTCAAACCAGTAAATCCCAATATTCCAATAGTAGCTTTGGCACCAGGTCAAAAGCTGAAGATTGAGGCTTATGCAAGACTTGGACGTGGTAGCGAGCATGCCAAGTGGAATTCTTCAACTGTTTCAGTCCTAACTGACGGTAGCAATGCAGACGAACATATCTTGACTGTGGAAACAGTCGGAAACCTTGCTCCAGGTCAAGTAGTAAAAGCTGCAGTTGAAGAGTTAGAGAAAAGGCTAGGCGAGTTCCAGCAGACAATTGCTGCACTTGGTTGAAGCATATATTATATTTGGGTAAAAATTGGCATAATTACACATGACTAATCAAGTTGTTATACAAATGGCAAAAGAGCTCAAGGTAGCCTCAAAGAAGAATAAAGCTCCCATTTGGTTAAAGCTTGCAGAGATGGCGTTAAAACCATCCAGAACAAAAAGAGTAGTCAACCTAGGTCAAATTAACAGATTTGTAAGTGATAATGATGTAGTGGTCGTACCTGGAAAAGTTCTCGGTACCGGAAATATTTCACACAAGATAACATTGTGTTCTTTCTCAATCTCTACAACAGGAGCAAAGAAGGTAACACAGTCAGGCGGAAAGATTGTAGACTTTGCACAGTTGATTAAGAGCAACCCAACAGGTAAAGGAGTGAAAATAATTGGTTAAGCAAGAACAGTCACAAGTAAAGAAGACAGAATCTAAAAATCCACAGGATGTAATTGTAGACGGTACGAATCAGATTGCAGGAAGACTGTGCTCACATGTTGCAAAATTACTGATAAATGGAACGAGAGTTTCAATTGTAAATTCTGAAAACATCATGCTTAGTGGTAACAAAATGATGATAATTGAAGAATACAGAAAGTTTCTTGAGATAGCAAGTATTACAAATCCTAAATTTGGTCCATTCCATCCTCGTAGACCTGATACGATGATCACGAAAATGGTTCGAGGTATGCTTCCAAAAAACAAACCTTCCGGCCAAACAGCCTTGAAGAGATTGAGAGCATACTTGGGAGTTCCAAATGAATTAAGATCAAAAAAGACTACCCAGTTTGATGATGCAAAAATAAGAAAGCCTGCTGCATATTACACAACTTTTGGGGATCTAGGCAGAGTAGTAGGATGGCACGAATAATGGCAAAACTTGAAACTTACTTTGCATCAAGAAAGGCCGCACGAGCTCATGCTTTTATTACAAAAGGAGAAGGTCAAGTTAGAATCAACAATGTTCCAGTAGAGATGATTCAACAAGAGATATCAAGAGAGGTAATACTTGCACCGCTTGAACTCACAGGCGAACTTAGAAACAAAGTTGATCTTTCAGTTAGAGTACATGGAGGCGGCTTCATGGGACAATCATATGCTAGTGCTGTTGCAATATCAAGAGCTCTGACAGGCTGGACAAAGACAAGAAAAGAGCCAAAAGACCATCCGTTCACAAGATCAGTTCGCGAAGATCTAAAAAAGAAAATCTCAGAATATGATAAACACTTGCTTAGTGGCGATGACAGGAGAAAGGAACCAAAGAAGTTTGGTGGTCCAAGCGCCAGAAGAAGAAAACAGAAATCTTACAGATAGTTTTGAAAGCTGTAATTCTGGCCGGCGGACATGGAACACGTGGAAGGCCGTTTACAGACTATATTCCAAAGGCAATGATACCAATTCATGGAAAGCCACTGATTGCACACATTGTTAGATATCTTTCATCGTTTAAGATCATAGATGGGATAATCATTCTTGCAGACTTTGATGGACTTGGCAAGCAGATAGAAAGATATTTTGAAAATCAGAAAATAGCAGGAAAACCTCTCAAATTCATTCAGGACTCACAGAGCGGAACTGGTGGAGATCTAGTACATTTAGAAAAAATGCTAGGAAAAAATGCAGAATTTCTGTTATGGTTTGTGGATAACCTAACACCCATTGATATCAAAAATATGTTCCAGTTCCACATAAAACAAAACACTTTGGCCACAATAGCTACAAGAAGATACAGAAAAGAAGAGACTGGATATGCCATAGTAGAAGACGGGATTGTCGTTGAATTCAGGGAAAAACCCATGATAAAACTTGAGATGGCAGAATGTCTTGGCGTTTACATATTAAATTCAAAAATTCTAAAGATAATCAAATTAAAAAAGACTAGAAGAAAAGCATTGAATCTCTCATATGATATTCTACAATCGCTATCAAAAGAAGGCAAGATTAGTGCCTACGACATAGGAAAGAGCCCATGGATTGACGTTGATTCCCCAAGCCGTGTAGAAAGAGAAAAAGAACTAGTAAGTGTAATAATTAAGAAACTCGGATCTTAGAGTTTCTCTGTTTATTTTCATATTTTGAGATCTCATCATTGTATTGTAATGTAACTGCAATATCATCAAGGCCCTCAAGAAGAATTTTCTTCCAATGAGGCTCAATCTCAAAAGACGTAATAGTACCATCATTACTTATGATTTGTTTTTCCAGGTCTATCTCAATTTCAGACGTGTTTTCAAATAATTTTTGTAGTGTTTCTTCGCTTACCTTTATTGCAAGTATACCATTTTTGAAACAATTATTGTAAAAAATATCAGCAAATGAGGTAGATATTATAGCTCGGAATCCAAAATCTAAGAGTGCCCAAGCTGCATGCTCCCTACTTGAACCACATCCAAAATTATTTCTTGTTAGCAATATCTTGGAATCTTTATATCTAGACTCGTTTAGGACAAAGTCTTTTCGCGGAGTTCCATCTTTTTCATATCTCCAATCATAAAAGAGGTACTGGCCAAATCCAGTTTTTTGAATTAGCTTTAGGAATTGCTTTGGGATTATCTGATCTGTGTCAACGTTAACCTTGTCAAGCGGAGTTACAATGCTCTTAATTTTTGTAAAAGGTTCCATTTCAGTTCAAGTCCAGATCTCGTACATCAACAAAATGTCCCCGAATTGCTGCAGCAGCTGCCATTACTGGACTAACAAGATGAGTTCTACCACCAGAACCTTGTCTGCCTTCGAAATTTCTGTTAGAAGTACTAGCACATCGCTCCCCGGCAGATAGTATATCTGGATTCATTCCAAGGCACATGCTACATCCTGACTCACGCCACTCAAAACCTGCATCCTTGAAGACTCTATCAAGACCCAGTTCCTCTGCTTGTCTCTTTACATGCTGTGAACCTGGTACAATCATTGCTCTTACTTTTGATGAAACCTTCTTTCCTTTTACCACTCTTGCAGCCTCGGTCAAGTCTTCAAGCCTAGAATTTGTACAAGAGCCGATGAAGACTCGGTCTAGATCAATGTCTGTAATAGAGGTTCCTGGTTTTAGCCCCATGTATTGTAGTGCTTTGGATGCAGCTTTTTCTTCCTCTATGCTTCCTTGTGCATATTCTTCAGGAAACGGAACCTTTCCTGTAACGTCAACAGTCATTGCAGGATTTGTGCCCCAACTAACCTGAGGTGCAATGGTGTCTGCATGCAATGTAAAACTTTTGTCAAATTGCACATTACTATCAGTCTTCAAGTTTTCTTGCCAATACTCGACTAATGCATCATAATTTTTTGGGACATATCTTCTGCCTCGTAAATAATCAAATGTCTTTTTATCTGGGGCTACAAGGCCAGCTCGTGCCCCTCCTTCAATTGACATGTTACATATTGTCATCCTTTGTTCCATGCTAAGTTCAGAGATTGCCTCTCCTCTATACTCAAATGCTGCACCTGTACCACCAGCAGTACCAATTTTTCGTATTATTGATAATATGATATCCTTTGCAGTTACTGCGTGGGGATTTTTTCGCTTTCCTTCCACACGAATCTCGAATGTTTTTGGCTTTTCCAGCCATATGCATTGAGTAGCTAATACATGCTCTACATCACTTGTGCCAATTCCAAAGGCAAGTGCACCAAAAGCTCCATGTGTCGAAGTATGACTGTCACCACAAACAATGGTCGTTCCTGGCAATGTTATACCAAGCTCAGGTCCTATAACATGAACTATTCCTTGGTCTGGGCTATCTATATCAAAAAGCTCAATGCCAAAATCTTTACAGTTTCTTTCAAGTGTCTTTATCTGCATTGCAGAAGTTTGGTCTACTAGGGGTAATGATCTGTTATTTGTTGGCACATTATGATCCATTGTTGCAAAAGTAAGATCTGTTCTTCTCACCTTTCTCTTGGCTATACGCAAGCCATCAAAGGCCTGCGGTGATGTAACCTCGTGTACTAGATGCCTGTCAACATATAGTAAAGAACGTCCATTTCCCTCATCTAATACTACATGCGAGTCCCAGATTTTTTCAAATAAGGTCTTTGTCATCTAAAGTATTTACCTTCAAATCGGAGATATAATGGTATAACAAAGAATTGTTTTAGACAGTTATTTTACTATGGTTTATAATTGAACAGCCCACCTGCTGCAATTATTTTTCCTATCAATTCTGGAAATGGTCTCATATTGTAAGTCTTGCTTTTTGTGATATTCCTTATTTCATTTTTAGATGTGTCAATCTCGAGCTGATCTCCTTCAGATATGTCCTTGTAGGTATTCTCTTCTATTTCTATAGGTAACAAGAATGCTCCATCTACCGCATTTCGGTAGAAGATTCTTGCAAATGAGATTGCCAGAACCGCCTTGACCCCAGAATATGACAGAGCTATTGGTGCATGTTCCCTAGATGAACCGCAACCAAAATTTCTGCCCGTAACTATGAAATCTCCTGGTTTTACTTTTTTGTGGAAATCTTTGTCAATTCCTTCCATTGCATGTGTTGCAAGCTCCGCATAGTCATGAATCTTGAGATATGGTCCTGGTAAGATCACATCAGTGTCAATATTGTCTCTTTCATATTTTATTACAGAACCTTTCATTTGATATCCCTCGGGTCTGTAATTTTACCTGTAATTGCAGATGCTGCTGCAACAAGTGGTGAAGCAAGATATGTTTTTGATTCAACATGCCCCATTCTGCCTGGGAAGTTTCTATTAGTGGTGCTTATGCATACCTCGTCTTTTGCCAAGACTCCCATATGTGCACCACAACAGGCTCCACAGGTTGGTGGTCCTACCATTGCCCCTGCATCCATGAAGATCTTTACCAGTCCCTCATCCATCGCCTTCTTGAAGATAGATATCGCTGCAGGAAGTATTTCGGTCCTAATCTTTACAGTCCTTCCCTTGAGTATTTTTGCAGCTGCTCTCAAGTCCTCAAGTTTTGCTCCAGTACATGAACCAATGTATGCCTTGTCAAGTGATATAGATGACAGATCTCGTACAACTGCAACATTCTCTGGAGAGAATGGTTTAGCTACAATTGGGTCAAGTTCAGCAGCATCATACTCGTAGACTTTGGAATATTGCGAGTCGGCATCCCCATGAACTTCATTGTAGTTGGTCGCTCCTCTCTGTACAAGATAATCTCTTATTTTTTGATCTGGCTCTATTATTCCGCTTTTTGCTCCAGCTTCAGTAGTCATATTAGTTAAGGTTAATCTCTCCTCAACAGACATTTCAGAAATTCCAGATCCTCCAAATTGCATTGTCTTGTATGCTGCACCATCTGTTCCAATATCTCCAATTATTTTCAATATCAGATCCTTTGCCATCACATAATCTGGCAATTTTCCATTTAGCTTAAAGTATAATGTCTCTGGAATCTTGAACCAGATCTTTCCATTTAACAGAACATATGCCACATCAGTATGCCCAAGTCCTGCCGCAAATGCACCCAGAGCACCAGTGGTATTGGTATGCGAGTCTCCTCCAACGTAGACTTCACCTGGCAATACCATAGCCTCTTCATGGGAAAGCGTATGGCAAATACCATACTGACCCATTCCATATTTGAAATGCTTTCCTATGCCATACTGTTTTGTGAACTGTGTTAATAAAACCACATTTTGAGCAGATACTTTATCAGCTGCTGGTACAAAATGATCCTCAGCAACCCACACTTTTTCCGGAGCCCATAATTTTTCAATCTTCATCCCAGTCTTCTTTAGCTTTTCAAATACTGCGATTACACCTGGCCCAGACACATCATGCATCATTACTTTATCTACATTAGCAAACACAACATCATCTGGCGAGACTCTGGTTTTTCCTGATGCTCTAGCTAGAATTTTTTCAGTTATATTCAACAAGAGAAATGATCCTTTTAGAAATTAAAACGTTTGCAGAAGAATTCCTCCAAACGTTTACATTCCAATAAAAGTCATCTAAAAAAGATTAGTTTTGACATTGTTAAAATTGTCAGCTTTTGTCATGCTTGCATTATTATTCCAACACATAGTCTATGCTCAAGAAGAATCTGTGCCACAAACCAGATTATCAAGTAAGGGACTAGCATATGTTAATCTCTCAACTGCTCCGGCAGACCCCATCACAGGTCAACCCACTATCATTCTCATCCAGTTTATAGACCCACAGACTAAAGCCCCACGCGGAGACATTTATTACAAGTTTATCATAAGAAATGAAACTTCTCAGCTACTCATACTGCCAGGAGGATCTACAATTACAGGAAAGGTTGGAATACCATATCAATTTGATTATCCTGGAAGCTATCAAGTGGAAGTAGACCTAAATGATACTGCTTTTTCAAAAGATAGTTCATCTCAACTAGATGAGGTTACCTTTCCTATTTACATAGGACAGGGAGAATTACAAACATCAAACCAAACTGTTTCCAATACAACGTCTCAGATCGGCTCTGCAAACAGTACCAATACAACCATTAACACAGATAATAGACACCTTTTGGTTGATGGTGCTCTTGTATCTATTGCTGTAGGTCTTGCCGGGTTCATAGTTAGAAAAAAGATTCTTGCAAAGCAAAAAAGATCAAGTACGCCTGAATAATTGTGCCATCTGCAGAACGCTAAATAGTAAATTCAATCATAGATATTCATGCCACTTTCAGTATTTCCAATAAAATCCTCCCCCAAGACTAAAAGATTTGATCTGTTCGAAAGTCTCAGATCAGATCTTCAAAATGAGGGATTAACACCTCAAAATGGAGACGTTATATCAATATCAAGCAAGTATGTTGCAAATTCTCAAGACAGAATAGTAGAATATGATAAGGTGTCACCATCTTTGGAGGCAACAACTGTTGCGTCAAAGTTTCACATCAAACCAGAGATAGCTGAGATCATCATAAGAGAATCAGATGTAATATTTGGAGGCATTCCGGGATTTGTGATAACATCGTCAGATTACATCATGGCACCAAATGCAGGCATTGACAAATCTAATGCAAAAAAGGGAGCTGTGATTCTATACCCTAATGATCCTTATGTAGTATCAGAGCAGCTCAGACGCAAGTTTTTGCTCACATATCAGGTTCATGTCGGAATCATCATAATAGACAGCAGGTTGATGCCAGCAAGATCAGGAACTGTAGGTGTTACAATTGCATGTGCAGGTATAGAACCACTATCAGATCTTAGAGGCCAGAAGGATTTGTATGGAAATCCACTCAAGGTAACATTACAGGCTGTTGCTGATGACCTGGCATCGATTGCAAACCTCAAGATGGGAGAAGGAGCAGACGCTATTCCTGCTGTACTCATAAGAGATGCTGGAATCACACTCACAGATAGACGAATTCAAGAAAATGAGATGGCCATCTCATATGACCAGTGTGTATATGTTCGTGGACTAGGGACAAGAATATGATACAACTATAGTTTTAATAGAGCTGAATTTGACGGCAGGTTATGGTAGAGTTTTTCACTAGATATCCAAAGACAGTATCACTCCTAGATGGTATGAGAGAGATGGTAAAGGTGGATACAAACGGAGTAGAACAACTCACCATAGTGGTAAAGAAAAGTGTTGAAGAAATGCTAAAGATCTTTGCTCATGAGGGTTTCACTCATGTCAAATTTGAACACAAGCAGACATTACAAATAGGCCATGGTCTTTCGTTGAAACTAAAAAAACCATGGGAAATGCATGTGAGGTTACTAGAAATGAAGAAAGGTCTGGTTGCAATACAAGCCGAAGTCGAGGTTTCACGAGACTATTTGCAACATCTCTTTTGTCAGCGAACACCCGTACTATACGAAATCGAAACACTGCTCAAAAAGCATCAAGTCGAGTACAAAATCTGGAATGAAAGAATAAGAAAATATGTCAAGGCAGTTGTTGACAACTATAAGGTTCAGCTAAAGACCCCAAGTTTTCCAGTTTTGGCCTGGAAGCCAATGGTATTTTTCATAGGAGCAACAGGCATATTGTATCTCTTCAAATATATCTTGACAATTTAGAACTATGGAATTAGCCATACGATTTAATTCTTAAATCAATCCTCGACTTAGATAATACATGGCAATGTCATGGTATGACAACAGCCATCAATTGAATATACATGAGTTAGAATACCTGAGCAAAGTGGATTGGCTATGGAACCAGCTTTCTTCACTACAAAGATCTAAAATATCATCATCAGTAACTAGCGGCACACTAAGACAGGAAAACAGTAGACATTGCTTTATTGGAGAAGCTATTGTTGTAAAGAACACAAATCGCATATCACACGGCAATTCATTCGTAAAAAGGATCATTGGGTTTATCAAGATTATATTTTACGATGGTCCCAGTTATGATACACTACTACACAGAGAGGTGACAAGAGAGGAGAAAACGATGCTAAATGATATTTATTATGCAAAGATAGGAGATTCAGAGTACCAATACCAAAGGGCAAATGAGCTAGTCAGATCTTATATTGCCAACAATCTAGCCATCATCTAGATGCACATCAATACAAGCAATAATCAATTCAGGTAAAGGATAGAAATAATCTATTCCTAGAGCGGAATTGAAGCTTTAATTAGAATTTTTTAGAATTATATGTGATGAGTTCCAAGCTTCCTCTCTCGCTTAGATTCTATGGTGTATCCCCATGGGAATTGGAGGTGTTATACAGTCTTCTTCATAGTTTATTCCAAGTAAAAGAAGATCCACGAGAACAACCAGATGAAGATTTCACCACAATGATTGACATTGTTTTTCCTCTTGCATTCAATGACGCATTCTTCAAATGGTTTGGAAACGCAAGATGGGACAAGTTCAAGGCAATTCTAAAGGAATTAAAAAGAAGACGTGGCGGAGGAAGGACGCTGCGAGTTTACATTAAATTTATTGGGAAACCGAGCATAAAATTCATGTTAGATCTAGATGACAAAAACTTGTTTGATTCTGCTATAGAGAAGACAAGTTTTGTTTTAGAACTTCTTCCTTATCATCTTGATCCACACAAAATACCTGCAAGTATCACTGAAATTGTTTATAATTTTAATGATAAAACTGAGAGATGGAACATTGATTCAGCAACATCAGAAAATGAAACGTATGGTTTCTCACAGAACGAGTGGAAAATTACTTGATCTCTTTTTCTAGAGGTTCCAGTAAAGAATGCAATTCACGATATTTTTTTTCTATAAAATCCAAGGATTCTTCAAGTTTTTTTGATTTGCCGTACTTGTATCTGATGAGCTCT
Organism: Nitrososphaerota archaeon; assembly: GCA_028867755.1. Taxonomy (GTDB): domain Archaea; phylum Thermoproteota; class Nitrososphaeria; order Nitrososphaerales; family Nitrosopumilaceae; genus Nitrosotalea. Next base: position 622,946 of record JAGWFT010000001.1, on the reverse strand, counting down.
CTATGTCTCCAAAAATTTTTTCCCTCACCAACTGACATAGTACTAAAGTAATCTGGGCCTTTGAGACTGTCAGGAAGTTTAACATTATGAGGAAAGAGAAACTCTGCCATAAACCATTCATCGCCATCAGGATAATCATAACCTGTTTCAATATCAAAGAATAGGTGAAGAAGATTTGTTTGCATAAGACCATCATCCCGTATGGTTGGATGTTTTAGGTTTGACTTTTTAAAATCTAGGTTCAGAAGGCTGGGCTCAAAGTATCCCTTGATAATTGATTTGCGGAATATCTTATTAACTTCCTCTAAATTCAATGTAGAACTACTCTTTTGTTATCATGCTAATAACTTATATCATTAACGTTAACGGAATTTTACAAAAGTCGAACACAGGACTAAAAGGTATCTTTGACTCACACTTAAACTAAAACTCTAAACCTCAAGTGAATCCAAGATTTTTGAAATATTGGTTATAGGTTTACCGTTGTTAGAAATTTCTTGAGATGCAGGTGGATTTTCAAGATAATTTGGTATCCTATCAGAGATTCGTTGGTCATATGGTGCAATGAGCTCGTTCTTGTAGAAGATACCTGTTGGAATCTTTGCATCCCATTCATTTGATTTTATTAAAGCCTGTGTGAGTTTCTCATTTTCTTCCATTGTAGAATCAATATGTACTACGGGATCATACCCCGTATCTTCTAGTTTGTAGATTCTCGGTAGAGGTTTTTTTGTGATTTCATCAATGTTATCCATTCCTGCAAACCAGTCTCTTGTGTTTATGTCATTGTAGGTAGGACATGGTTGTAAAACATCAAGAAATGCAAGACCTCTGTGCTTTACAGCCGCTACAATTAGATCCTTTAATTGCCTTACATCATAGGCGTATCCTCTTGCGACAAATGTAAATCCACTTGCAATTGCAAGTGCGATTGGATTTACAGACTGGTTTACATTTGGTTCTGGCAACGATTTGGTTTTCAATCCAAGCTTTAGAGTTGGGGATGCTTGACCCTTTGTTAAACCATAAACTGCATTATTGAATATGATGTATGTCATGTCCACATTTCTTCTTCCCGCTGCAACAAAATGTCCTGCTCCGATACCAAGTCCATCACCATCACCTCCAGCAGCAACAACTGTCATCCCAGGATTTGCAAGCTTGGCACCCTGAGCAAAAGTAAGAACCCTACCGTGTAACGTATGAACACCATATGTGTTGATAAAATGAGATGTCTTGCCAGAACAGCCAACTCCTGAAAATATTGCTGCCTTGTGCCTTGGAATCTCCATCTCCGCAAGTGCCATTTGGATTGCATTTACAATGCCAAAATCCCCACATCCTGGACACCAATCGTTATGGACTTCGGTTTTGTAATCTGATAAATTAGACACCATATGTTAGTACCTCTTTTTTCTCAGCTTTATCATCCAAGACTTTTTTGACTGACTCATAAATTTCGTTACAAGTCATTGGTCTTCCAGTATACTTTAGAATATGATAGTCAACCTTTCTGTCTAAGTATTCATTAAGCAATGAACCAAGTTGTGCAGAATGATTAGCTTCTATATTGATTATAGTGTTAACATCTTTGAGCAGGGATTTGATATAATCTGCTGGAAATGGATGTAATAATTTTATTTGTACAAATCCAACTTTTTTGTTTTCTTTTTTCAGCATCTCAATTGCATCAAGTATGGGACCTTTGGTTGAGCCCCAACTTACAATACATGTCTCAGATCCTTCATATTTTACTGCCTGGTCTTCCTTTGAAATGGTTTGCAAGGCTACCTCGAGTTTTTTGGCTCGTTTATCCATCTTGTAGACTCTATTTACAGGATCTTCTGAGATATGTCCATGCTCATCACTTTCGTCACCTGTATTCCAAAATATGCCATTTTCAAGTCCAAGTTTTGATCGTGGAGACATACCATCTGGAGATGGTGCAAATCTTGTGTAACCTTCGGAATCGATTTTTTGCAAAAGCTTACCACGTTCAATTGTTATCTTTTTGACATCAAATCTTGGTACCGTAGAGACTGTACTTGCAATGAATTTGTCCATCATGTGAATTACTGGTATCTGAAAGTTTTCTGCAAAGTTGAAACACTTGGCAGTATCATAGAATCCTTCTTCAGTATCGCCTGACGCATATACTATCCTTGGGAAATCTCCATGACCTGCGTGAATTGCAAACTGCAGATCATCTTGACCATGTCTTGTTGGAAGTCCAGTTGATGGACCACTACGTTGGTACAACGTGACTACAATTGGCACTTCGTTGATACCAGCCCAGCCAAGCATCTCTGCCATAAGTGAAAATCCTGGTCCTGATGTACTTGTTGCAGATCTTGTGCCAGTAAGTGCAGCTCCTATTACCATGCCAATTGCAGAGATCTCATCTTCTGTTTGAACAACCATTGTAGAGCCAGGCCTTTCATTTTCTATATCAAAGGTCTCATTTGATTCCAAAAAGACACTCTCGTCAGAGGCTGGAGTAATTGGATAGTATGATTGGAATCTACAGCCACAAGCTATCTTGGCAAGACCTGTTGATTGAAATCCCTGAACCAGAATTGTGTTTGGTTCTTTTGGAATTGGAGACAATTGATGTTTGAATTTTTGAAACTTGGCTGCTGCAAAATTGTAAGCATAGTTTGCTGCGTGCTTGTTCATTTCTGCAATCTCTTTTTTCTTTGCAAAAATATTCGCTACTGAACTTAACAATGTATCAGGTGCAAGGCCCAGCAGCCCAAGCGATACTGATACTGCAAGTACATTTTGCATACGAAACATACCACGAAGCTTTGGGTTACCTGTTTCATCTGCAAGATTGGATAAAATGGCCTTAAATGAAACAGGATAGAGTGTAACTCCCCTTTCTTTTGCTGCATCAAGTGCACCTTGTATTGTAGCGGGTTTATTTTTTGAGTCAAGATATTTTACTAGTCTGCCCTTGAATTGTAAGTCAAGTGTCTGGACTTCGTCTGCTTTAACTTGGGATAAATCAGATTCATAAACAATTGCACCGTCATCAAATACATCTTCAGCATGTCGAAATATCGTCTCTGCATCAAAGGCAACAAGCATCGTTATACCAGAAACATTTGAACGAATTGTACTATCAGACACTCGGACTCCAAAATAGCTGTGTTCACCTTTGATATTAGAATAGTATTCCCTTTTTCCAAAGATCTTGAGGCCGCAACCTGCACAGGCCCCTGCAAAAATGTTAGCTGCAGTCTCAACTCCTCCACCCTGTGGGCCGCCGATAACCCAAGTTAAATCAATAGAAGACATGATACACTTAAGACTTTAATCAAATATTAATAATGCTATGGTTCTCGATTTTCGATGTCTATCCACCAGTTGCTGCATCAAAGAGGGCACATTCACACTTGTCACGCTCTCCACAAAAAGGACACACACATACACATTTTTCTAAATCGTTTCCACAGCTAACGCAGACAGCAAACTCTACCTTTTTCTTCAATGCTATTTGATAGATTGTTTTATTATAAATCATTTTTGAGCAAGATCATGCTTAAAATCGAGATCTAGCTGAAAAAAGATTAGTTTGAAGATTTTGCTTACTCGTAGATTGCATGGTTTTGCTGTTCGAGAATTAAAGAGAAGATATGATGTTGAGATACATGCAGGCAAGATTCCAATGCCAAAGAAATTGCTGATCTCTAGAATAAGGGACAAAGATGGTTTGATTTGCTATCCGTATGACAAAATAGATTCAGATGTGATAAATGCTGGAAACAAACTCAAAGCAATCTCCACTTTTAGCGTAGGATATAACCACATTGATGTTAATGCAGCGTCAGAGAGAGGAATAGTTGTAAGTTATACCCCAGAAGTTCTTACAAGAGCTACAGCAGATCTTTCCATGGCACTCGTGCTGTCTCTCTTTCGAAGAATCAATGAGGGATATGAGATAATTCGCAAAAATGAGTGGAAGACAATATTTGGGCCATATGAGTTTCTAGGCACGGATCTGTACGGAAAAACCTTGGGAATATTTGGCATGGGGAGAATAGGTAAAGCAGTTGCAAGAAGGGCTAGCGGTTTTGAGATGAAAATATTATACCATAGCAGAAAACGTTTATCTTCTTTAGAAGAGAAAAAATTGGATGCAAGATATGTCTCACTTGATGAGTTGTTCAGAAGAAGTGATGTGATAAGTATCCATGCACCATATACACCAAAGACACATGAGATAGTGAATCTAAAATTGCTCAAAAAGATGAAGAAGGCTTCGTTTTTGGTAAATACATCACGTGGTAAGATAATAAACGAAAAAGATCTCATTGTTGCCTTAAAGAAGAAGATGATTGCAGGAGCTGCTCTTGATGTATTTCAAGATGAGCCTATAGACATTTCAAATTCTTTGACAAAACTAAAGAATGTGATAATTACTCCGCACATTGGAAGTGCAACTGTGGAAACTAGAAGAGAGATGGCAGAAATAACAATAAAAAATCTAATACTCTCACTTGGCGGAAAAAGACCAGTCTACCAAGTTAAAGTTGAATCAGGTCGTTTGGGTCTATCTTAATACAACTAGTTCCAACTGGCTTGAGTTCTGCAAAGTGAATTGACCCTTGTGGAACTTTGCCTTCTTTCTGTAAAGATTCCAATTTATCAGAAAACATCTTCTTGTGGTTGTCACATGTTACTCCAACCATGTATTCGCCATCTTTTGACTTTACAGAGATGACAAATTCTGGAGGCATTGGACAATCTCTTCCATCTGCTCTAACAGAACAGCGTTCTGGGAACATGGTCTTGCTGCATCATTTAACAATATTAAGTTTGGTCAAAATACTTCTAGAAACAAATGCATTAAGGCTCTTGTGTCTCATTTTTCAAATTATAGATATTTTATAAAAGGCGCCGGGAGAGAGATTTGAACTCTCGGACCCTTGCGAGTACGCGCTTTATGGTTTTCATTTCCAGGCGCGCGCCCTACCAGGCTAGGCGACCCCGGCATCAATTCGCCAAGTCAACTTCGTTGTAAAAATCTACCATATATTACTGTAAACTAGGCATTTCATAGATTATACACAGTTACAGTCAAAAGAGTTCATTACGTCATAGTTTAGTTCCATCTACGCATAATGCTTAACTTCTGCTTGCCTCTTTCTGTAATGTTTGCCTGTAGTGAATGTGTTTGTGGATGAGGCTGGAGATCTAGGATTTTCTCAACAATCCACAAAATCCTTTGTTCTAAGTTACGTTATCATGATAAATGATACACCTCTGTTTATTCGCAATAAAGTACGTAGGTTATTGAAAAACACCAATACAAGACGCAAGATTAGAGGCAAGTCTGAAGAATTCAAGTTTTCAAATGATGCCCATACAACTCGTGAGAGATTCCTAAGAAAGATCAAGTCATTTGATCTGTCCCTAGGCACTGTGGTCATAATGAAAGATAGTGTTAAGGATAATTTGAAAGGAAACCAGCCTATACTATACAATTACTTAGCTGTAGATTACGTAATCAACACTATTGTCAATTCATATTTGAAACCATGGGTTCCATACAACGAAATTCATTATACGATAGATAGGAGCTTATCTCAAAAAGCGATCAAGCATTTTAACGAATATTGTGAGGGAAAGATATCCTATGCGAAGAAGGATAGACAATTCAAAGGTGATATTACAGTAAAAATCAAGCATTCTGACTCCCGAGATGACGTTTGCTTGCAAATTGCAGATTACATAGCAGGATGTATTTTTGCTAAATCTGAGAGACTAGACAATAGATATTATGATTTAATCAAGGAGAAGATAAAGCACAAAGACCAGTGGGATTGGCATAATAGAATTAATTGGTGACTCTGAGCTTACTTGTTCCATCCCGTTCCACGGGCATCTACCTTTCAGCCCAGATCCTACTAGTTGCCTAGTAGACTTCACTCACCTATCTTAAGGTAGGTACAAACGGAGGTATTAACTTTTAGTATAATTATTACAGCAGAATCTATTGATTTGAATACTGCTTGGTCGAGGAGTTGCAGTTACATTCGTAATCTAACGTAAGAACATTGCCGTCTTTTTTATTCTCTATCATCTCTATTATTTTATCAAAATTAATCGGTCTATATTTTATCAGTTCAACACACACGTTTACTGTTTTCTGATCCCTATTGATAAGAGGATATTTTCCAAGATTGTTGTTGTGTTTATCCCCATGTATTACCCAGTCGTTCCATTCTTTGGGCTTTTCACTTGGATCGTGAATCAGTAAAAACCTATAACCCTTGTAGTCTACTGTTTCGCTCAGTTTTGTATGCTCTATCTCTTTGTCGTGATTGCCACGTATATAGACAATATTGCCATTTAATTTACTCAACCAATAATCTTTTGGTCTTGCACCCCTACCAAGAGTAATATCTCCAAGAAAGTAAACCGTGTCTTCCTTCTTGACTGTGGCATTCCAATTATTTTCAAGTATGTTATTCATTTCCTTTACATCTACAAATGGTCTTGCACACAAATCAATGATATTAGAATGTCCAAAATGAGTATCCGAGATAAGCCAGTTCTCGCCTGCTGAATCTTTTACATTAGTTGGCATAAACTCGATTTGTTTCTTTTTTCTATAAGCTTCTAATGTTAATCTTTTATAATTCCATGAAAGAGATTCACTCCTTCCAAGTATTTTGTTTATGAATTTGTCGTATTCGTATGCTATTTTACCAGATCTAAGTATTGTTATTCTTGCAGCTTCACTTGGATAAACTAGAGACCTTCGTGTGTGTGAAGTATGTTTATCTTCGTTGTCTCTAAAGTAGCCAAGAAATTTCTCAAGAAGGGTTTCTTTATTCTCAATAAAATCATCAATTTTTTCTGCCTTTTTATCGTCCTGATGAATGGCTATTGCAGCATGGAACCAGAAATCATTTTTAGAAACTGCATTGAATTTCTTAGTTCTAGGATTCTCTATGATGGAATTCTTGAGTTTTTGATATAATTCATAGCGAAATTCTCTGAGCTCTTCGCTTGGCTCTATTCTGAAGACAAGCGTATGACCCCTATCTCCTTCTTTCAGATCCAAGTCACAATAGGTAAAACGCAATTCTTTGTATTTTGATGCAGTTTCTTTTATCAACTCTGCAATCTTATAAGCTGGAATTTTTGGGATGAAATTGTATACTAGTGTTAGATGTGGAACTCGGGTTGTCTTTCTTAACCCAAGCTTGTGTTTTAATGACGTAGTTTTTCCCTTTAACCTGTATTTTTCTATAATTGGTCTAATCTCAATGAGATAATCGTATGTCATTTAACATCCTATATGTAACCTAGTTCAAAGATATTGTGTTCTTTGGAGTGGATAATCCTGAGAATTCTTCATTTTCTTTATTATGATTGATAACATCTAGAAAATATTCTCTAAACCATCATGTGAGATTTTTCCTTAGCACCTAAAACTTTCTAATTGGTTTTGTAATGAGTTTAATTGATTATACATTTGCGTATCTTGTTGGTATTCTTGGTCAGAGGTGGCAGTCTTTGGTCTGCTATCATATTGAGCCTTTAATGTGTCATATTGCTGTTGCAGTTGATCGTATTGAGAAAGCTGAGTTGTGGTACATGCATAGTATACTTTAGGCGACTTGAACCCATCTGGAACCATTGCTGACGTTTTTGTTATTGAGTATGATGTTACAGGAATGCTTTCTCCATTATTTTGTAAATAAACGACTATGGTGTAAACACCAGGTTTTGTTACAAATGGCGATATGTCAAATGATACGTCAGCAGAGTTTGCTTGAACATTCCATTTGTCAGCAACCTCAAATGTGTTATTTGATGGCTGATAATATTGATTATCAGGTAAAGGAGCCTGAACATTTGTTATGTAATCGCCAAGCTCGTAAAATCCGTCGTTCTTATGCAATTCATAAGTTGAACTAGTCGGCAAATCATCGTATGCTATTTCAATATTGTCAACTGTGCCACCAGATAAAGAGCCTACAAAGCTTACTATTCCGTTATTTTCAGATATCGGTTTAGTATACTCGATGTAGTTATTCTCAAAGTTTTGTGTCATATAAAATGAATATTGATCATACGCAATTCCGATGCTTACATTTGTATGATCTTTATCCAGTATGTTATCTCTGTGACCCCAGTTAGAGGCTTGGTCGTTGTTCATCATGTCATACTCTGCCTGTTGTATGGCTTGTTTAGGGTCTATCGCATTACAAATTGTATCTAGATTGTTACATTGAGAAATGTCTTGATATCCTTGGAAAGCTGCGTTTTGAGCAACATATCCTAGTCCGCCATATTTTGTATAAACCATGTAGGGTTTTTCACCATCTGTCATATAGTGAGATAGAGTACGCACTTTGAGCATGTCTTCAGCATGAACCTGTGCTGCTTGATTGTCGCTTAATTCCACAGGAGGAAGATTCGCATTTTGTCTGTCAGAATTAATTAACTGCAATGCATAAGCGACTAATTCGTCATGGGAATATGTATTGTCAGTACTGCTAGTTACCTGACTCTGTTCTGCATTGTTGTTTGTTTGTGGATTTTCAGGATTTGTTAGTTGAGTTGTTGTTTGATTGTTGGAAACTGATGGAACTGGGATTTTCACGATAGTTGGTTGATTTGTGCTAGGCGGTTGCGAAGTTTCATTGTTTAAGATATTTTTTTGAATAGAGGTAACGGTATTTCCCACAGTATCATTAACAATTTTGCTTATTTGTGGAGGTAAGGTGGGAGTAGTCATTGCTATGTCATTTAGACTTGGAAATAACCCCATCTTGAAGAGAATAAACCCAAATATGATAACACATGTTATCGCTATCGATATTGCGGTCTTTCTTTTTCTATTTCTATGTCTGCCTCCTGACTTGTTTCTTTTATGCATCTTCATTATTTCTTTAGGTGATAGAGGCTTTGATTCATAATCTACCGCTTGTTTATGATGCTTACCGTTTTCTTTTTTAATTTCCCTTACTTCGAATTCACTTAACAATTCTAAGCTAGATACAATGTCATCAGATATGCTTCTGAGAAGTTTCTGTGCACCATCTGTTGTTGGGTTGGGATCAGATGCGAAATTTCTGTGTATTTTGTAATTTGTTAAAAGACTATTGAATCCAAACTTTTGTACGGTATTAACAACAAGTCGCATCAAAAGTTGGTTTTCCTGTTGCAACTCTACATTTAGAAGATAGCCTGGAGAAGAACTACTTCCAATAGAACGATCTGTACCATAATACCAAGAGGCAGACGATGGCGTTTTTGGGCTTTGTAGATCAATTTTGAGGTGAATTTGATTGTCATTTGCACTAACTGAAGGTAGGAATGCATCTTTTTCTAGAAACGCTCTAACTTCAAGTCTTTGATCTTTAGAAAAACCAATCTTAATTATTCCTTCTACATTGTCGGTTATGCTTTTTCACCATCCATTTTCACAATCTAATTATGAACAAAGTGATGGGCTATGTATTCGTCTCTTGTCTTAAATTTCTGTGGTGGACGACAGTGTGCACAAACCCAGAATGATCTATTATCATGAACAATATTTTCTCGTTGACTAGCTAAAATCTTGAACACATCTGGTGGAAGAACTTCTTCCAAAAAAGCAGTTTTTGTTGAACACCTGTCATTGTTTGATAGATGAGCTTCTAACTCTCTACCTGCAAGATCTATGAGTTGCGGTTCTGATGAGACATAACCACAAGCATCACATACAACAAGGTATTGTCCACTTGAAATGTTCTGCCCATGCTTTCTAAGCCATGTTTTTCTTACGTATTTTACATAGGATGGTCTTCCGCAGGAATGATTCTCAGGTTGTCTATGTTTTGCACAAAATTTGAATCCACAATACTTGCAAGAGAAAAGGTCAGGATATACCAGAGGCTTCAGACAGTCTATGAAGGTACATACAGATCCCATTCCTTCGTTAAACCTTGAGTTTTAGATAAATACGATCTTATGAGGTTTGGTACAATCTTAGGTACAGAGGCGAAGTTTTCCAGATACTACTATAGTTGTAATAATGCTAATCGAAAAAACAACTGATGCTAAAGTCCCAAACTCGGGTACGGCTTGAGCAAATGTTTGGGTTGTCGATACTGTCTGACCATTAATTTTCGTATTTGCGTTAATCTCAAAACTCCCAGATGTGGCGGTTGATGGTACTTTGAATGTCAATTCAAAATTACCTTTGGAGTCTGTTTGAACAGTTCGTATTGAAATAAGGTTTCCACTAGGATCTTTTACCTGTATAGCCACAAGTTGATTTGGTGCACCTGATACTGTACCAGTAACAGTTACAAGATCACCTGGACCGTATGAAGTCTTGTCAGTATTTATGATAATTGCATTCTGTGCAAATGACTCTGATATTCCAAGGTATATTATCGCTAAAACAAAACCAGTTGAAAATAATCTAAAATAATTCATTGTATACCCACCGTGGATGAAGATTCAGTTGTAAGAGGAGTGCCTCCATTAGTGATCCAATCTGAATACATGTCTGCATAGATATTGGCTGTGCCAACAGTTGCACCTGCTGGGATATAAAATGAAATTACCATCTCACTAGTGCCTGTTCCTAACGATGTCTTGATAGAACCTACGCCTAGACTTGTGCCATCAGAGCCTACAAGATTAACAGTGATGAGAGCAGACTGACTTGATGTGGATGAGACAACAACTTTGACAAAACCAGTTGTTCCCTTACTATAAGAAGTCACCACGTTATTTCCTAGTTGATTTGTGGGCTGGACGGAAACTATTGACACACCAGATGTGATAGATGGTGTAGATGGCGTGTAAATATTAGATGTGGTAGTAAAGGAAGCACTTCCTGTCAGATAATTTCCATTAGAAGAAGCACTTGCAGTTATTTGATAAGTACCAGCTTGCGAATTTGAAGGTAATCCTATCTGAAGTGTTGCATATCCTTGTCCGTTAAATTGTGTTGTTCTTGATGCAACAACATTAGACAGCTGATCGGTCACAAGTATAGCAACATTTTGTCCTGCAGATACATTAGGAGAATATGCAGTGATTGTTACCGTGTCTCCTGAATTATAAGATGATTTGTCTGTTTGGACATTTATAGAATAAGGAGTTTGCGTTGATGGATTGGATTGAGAGGAGGACGAAAATTCTCCTACAACAAAGGTTCCGACTATCTCTATTTGTTGTGTTCCAGCCTTGAATGGAACTGACAATGTCCTATCAGTCCCTGTCGTAGAAGTTACATACGACTGACTGTTTAGCTGACCATCATTTAACACTACAAATTGATCATCGGTACCATCAGATTTCTTTGCGTCAATTAATGCTCTTGGCATTGTGATTGTCAACAAACCGTCGCCAGTTGTCTGGATAGATACAGTCAAGGATTTTGATTGAGGATTTGCTTTGATATCAAGGACATTTCCATTAGTAATGGCATAAGTGATAGAGTAACTAGTACCATCTACGGGTATTGTACTTGGTAATTGCGATGATTGTGACACGCCATTACCAACAATTATCTCGCCTGTCATCCATGGATGTACTTGGCAGAAATAGTTGTAAGTGCCTTGTACGTTGAAAGGAGGACTAGTGTAAGACCTGCCAGCTGAAATCAAGCTACTGTCAAAAATAGTTCCCGTCTGTGGGTCAGATGGGCGACCACTTGTTGCCGTATGTCCCACTGTGTCATAGTTTGTCCATGTTACAGTGTTTCCAATATTGATGTATACATCTTGTGGATTGAAACAGCTTGTTGCGGTGCAAGTTCCTTTTGTGTTAGATGCACCGCTACTTATTATCACGTTGTTTGGCGGAGGCGTGTATTGTGGTTGAGGCGGAAGTTGTGATGCCCCCCCACCAACAATTATCTCGCCTGTCATCCATGGATGTACTTGACAGAAATAGTTGTAAGTTCCTGCATAGTTGAAGACAAGTCCATAACTACCTCCCGACCGAATCAAGCTACTATCAAAAATAGTCCCTGTTCTATTATCAGAAGGATTTCCACTTGTTACGGTATGTCCCACAGTATCAGCATTATACCATGTAACAGACTGACCTACATTTGCTGAATAAACATTTGGGTTAAAGCAACTTGTTGCAGAACAACTTCCTCCAGTATTACTTGCTCCTCGACTAATTGTAATGTCTGCATTAGGGTTTTGAGTAGGCGGCGTATACTGAGGCGGAGGCGTGTATTGTGGTGGTGGATTGTATTGCGGGGTTGGTTGCGATGCACCGCTACCAACTATGATCTGTCCTGTCATCCAAGGATGAACTGCACAAAAATAATTGTATGTACCTGCAATATTGAAAGCGGGGCTTGTGTAAGTCCTACTAGCTGCAATCAAACTGCTATCAAAGACAGTACCTGTTTGATTGTCGGATGGATTACCACTCGTTGCAGTGTGTCCCACTGTGTCATAGTTTGTCCAAGTTACAGTATCCCCCACATTGATGTTCATGGTTTGCGGATTGAAACAGCTTGTTGGTGAACAAGTTCCTCCTGTATTAGATGCACCGCTACTAATTGTTACTTGGGCATTAGCTGCATAAGCGTGTGGAGTTGCCAGAATTACCAAAGATAAGGATAACACAACAAGTATAGAATATTGAATGGAGAATTTTTCTAGTATTTTCGTACATAACCATTCTTTGGGCAATTTAAAAGATTTATGGAAATTTGCATGGCTTCATCAATATTCCAGAACACATTGGCAAGAAATGAGGAAGCATAAATCAATTACAACTGTAATAAGCTTGCACATCGACGGTTTTAGTTGAGATTATTGAATATGTGTTTGATAATATTATGTAGTAGGTACCAGTTCCGAGAGATACATGAAAACTTCCCGATGAAATTTTTCCGCTGTTATAGTAGGTTGAGGCAGAATTTCCAGCTTGAAATTGATTAAAACCAGCTTGATCGAGTACGTATGTAACAATGTTATTTCCTAATGTAGCTTGTGCGGCAAAGCTTCCCGATAGAGTGCCAGTACAGGAAGAGGTAAATGTAAAGTATTGATATCTTCCAGGAGGAACGTTGTATACTCCGTTTACTATTTGTGTGCCAGAACTCTGAACTGGAGGAAGTTGGGGAGCTGATGAGACTCCGTTCAGAATAGAGTTTATGGTATTTGACAAAGCGGAGCTTGGCGTTTGTGCGGTTTCAATGGTAGGAGATACAAATTCTCTAGACCCAACATATCCAAAATCTCTTCCTAAATTGTATACCACATCTCGAATCGTGCTAAATGTTGATGAATGAAATTCACCCTGTGACGTTTCTGGCACTCCAGCAATGGTAATTGTTGCGGTATAAGGAATAGTATCAAAGGTTGGAACCCATCTCATGATAAATGCAGAATTTGCGTTGTTTCTCAATGTTGGATTTTGTATATTCATAGAAAACGTTTGTTCAGGCGATGGATTGTAGTTTGCTTCAAAGACTTGAATTCCAAACAGATCACTTCCCGTTATTCGCAGAAATGTGCCCAATCCACTATCCACTGGCACTATACAGGCTGGATCACACCCATAGGAATTTCCCTTCATTACCCCAACTTGCATCTGTCCTTCAATAGGAATATTGTTTGAATTTTGAAATGATAATGTGTAGGAATTTACATTGTACCCGTCTTGTTGAAAGTTAGAGAGAGTTGGCTTTGGAGGAATCGGATAAGTTATCAGATCAATGTCAGCAGGAATTTGGACCTCTCCAAATAAGGTAGGATAAAAACTAGTTATTGCAAAATTGAAATCAAGAACATAGTCATTGCTTATGGAATTAGCAAGAACATCTGCTATGTCTCTCCCACTTGCTGTTATTCCTTCCAATTCTACTGTGGTCGATCCTCCAGCTGGAACTGTAATCTGTTGTGGTATTGTAACATCCCCTGGTAACTCGTGACCACTAATTGATACCTTGATGTCTTCTTTGTCAATTACGACAGGTATGAATGAAGGATTTGATACATCCACGTAGACGTTGAAAGTATATCTCGTATTTGCTAACAAGTCAAACATTATTGTTGATTCAGAAGGAACGGCAGATTCTATCGAGGCTACCTCCGATAGGGTCCCAAGGGACGGGTTTTGGATATTATTATACAACTGTTCTAAATTGCCGATTGTTTGAGTCTGGGAGAAATCAACATTTGCAAGTTCTGCCCTGTTGAAATGAAATTTCAGGCTTGTAACTGTAGCTCGCTGTGCCAATCCATATCCAACTGGGATTAATACTACTATAATTACGACTACAATTACTACCGTTATTAGAGCCCGTTTTTGCAATAGGCATTCATCGTGTTACCATTTCATTAACTTGATCATTTTTACCAAATTCAAACAGTCCTTTCCGCTTTAGGTGATTTGAGCAATAACATCTTGTTGGATAATTCAAAATCAGCCATTGCAAAACATTTTTTTGCGTCGTCTCTTTCCACTTTAAGAAATCCATGTGCCAAGTTATTTCTAATATCTCTGAATTTTGCTAATGTTTGATACTTTTCATTCGATATTATGCCTAAAAGATTACTGATCTCAAGAACACGACCAAGTGACCACTCTCTCTTATGATTTAGGAATTGACTGGTTCTATCATTAGATAATTTGAGACTTTTAATTTTGTAATCCCAATCACTGAATATTTTTCTCTCTAGAATTAACCATGAAAATAGGAAAGAAGCGGCATAGTCTCTGTTGTTTAGATGCTCACGAGAATCCGTCAAGAGCAATAATTCTTCCATTAATTCTTTATTTTTGTAGATTTTGCCTGATTCTATAATAGCTTCCATCAATTCTTTTTCTGTAATTTCCCCCTTTACCACTCCACAGGGATCCGATGAGAAATTGGAAAAATTGCAATTAAAATTAGAATCATAATAAACCTCAATAAGTTTCCGTACCTTGATTCCAGAAGGATAGCATTGAAAATTAGCTAGATTAGATTTTATGATATTTGAAATCGTATATGCTTTTTCTTCATCATCTGTTCCAATTACAACGTGACCTTCTTTGAAAACAATCAGAGGTATCTGAGAAAATTTCATAACAAAAATCTTCATTGGATTCATTTTTTTTGGTTTTACTTTACTAGATACTATTCTTGCATTTTTTGTTCTATTTTTTACAATAACGTAATCAAGACAAAATAGAAATCCAAGTTTACTCAATTCAATATTCTTTGGTGTCTGGTCGAATAAACTTTCTAGTGCATAGGTGACTTTAGTTCAATACTTACTCCTTTTGCAGCAAGACCCACGTAAATAGATGGATAACCTTAATTCAAAACACAGGTAAAAATCAGACAGGACAACTTGGAAAATTCTACACATGACCCCCATTTTACGGCATTTGCATTCTTAGCTGGAACAACATTAACCGCACTATTTTTCTTACTTCAAGCGGATTCAAAAAATGTAGCCGTGCTTACATTTCTCGGCATAGCAGCTATACTGTTCTTGGTTGCTACTATAGCTCGTCTTAATGTAACAACAGGTAGAATTCCAAAAGGAAGCACATACTCTAACACGGTTGCAGGTTTGACAATAGTAGGAATTGGATTATTGCTAACTAGCATAGGTTTCATTGTTTACGATTTCAATTTTATTAGTGGCATAATAACAATAGCCATTCTATTGCTCAGCCTCTTCTCAGTGGATAGATTAGCAAGAAAAGCTAGAAAAAATCCCATCATGCCACAACCTGAACCAATATATCAGAAACTGGAAAATATTGAAAATTTACTATCAGACATGTACAAATTAATGAAAGAATCCAAACCAAAATCAGGTTAATTCATTCATCTACCTAAAAGAAATGAAACCCGAAAAGCAAACAACTCTATTTTACTGCTGCTGAATAGGTATTAGATTATGCCTTTGATATTTTCGAAGAAGTTACAATATTGTATGATAGAAGATTTTTTTAGGTTGTACCACATTCAATAAGTATGGGAAAATTCAGATATGCCATATACGTCATCTATACAATTATCAAATATTTGATTACTACAAAGGCAATTCCACTCATAAAAGACACTTTTTCGAACATAGTAACAATATACGTAGCTGTAATAAGCGGTTTAACTGCAGGTCATTTTGTATTTCCAAATCAAAGCATAATTCTATTGAATACAGTATTAGGTAATGTCAATACTTACCATCTGATTTGGATATTATTGGCTATAGGTGTATTCCAATTAATTCTAAAGCATAAAAAATATGTTGTGACATACACATCGAATACAAATAGATGGTTAAAGGCAATTCATAGTGCCTCACTTGAATCATCAGCACTTACATTACTCATAGTTGGTTCAATAATACAACTATCAACATTATTTTTACCTACTGGGATTGTCTTGGCAGAAGCAATTGCATTTGTGTTTGTATTGAGAATATATTGGATTACAAGAAACAAATGGATATACTCAACAATTCGACTGCAATAAAGACAAACCTTGGTTAAAATTATTTGGCTAATGTCACAGTCTATTGCGGTTTTCTCATTATATGAAAAAGATTTCTAGAACAATTAATTTGATACTGTCAATGATTTCAATACTTCATTTAGATCTCTAAATGGGGCATAATCGAATCTATTATCTTCATTCCCAATCCATTTTCCAGTTTCCACTGTCTTCCAATGCCCGTCTGAGTCCACCAGACCCTCAAAATGCCGCTCTGAGGTCACAATAGGATGTACTCCATCGTAATACACAGGCACAAATTCGCCTCCGCAGGCAGGGCAACACGTGTTTTTTGGCTCTTTTTCAGAAGGTACTTTGCTATATGATAAACCCATTATCCAAGTTACCGTATGGTGTTTCTTTCTTATGCCGCAATGTGAGAGAAGGTAACAGAACGTCTGAAAGACTGATTTTCTTTCCTCTGCTATTTTCACATACCATTTGTACCTTCCAAAGGCTCTTGCAATTCTATCCTTTTCTCCAAACCCTACTAGATGAAAGTGAGGTGCATAATACCAATCCCTGGAAGATTCATTGAATTTGAAGGGATGAAAGATAACTGCCCCGCCTTCCCATTGAGCTATCTTGAGTATCTCCATCATACGTTTTCTTAGCAAGTCATAGGGAAGATCATATTGTGAAGGATTGACCATGAGCATTAGATGAACTGGTTTTTGACCTGTTAGCTTGGCATATTCTTCAATTCTTCTAGTTGCCCTATTTGCCTGTCTTGCTATCCATTTAAGATAACATTCCATGCAAGATGATCTATAACATGATCGTTGGTATTGCTTTATGTAAACCCGTCTTCCCTTTCCTAACATTTCATGTAGTCTATCTTTCAGACAACCAAAAGTTACCCATAGACCACACCAGTCATATTTATCAAGAGTGCATGGAAGATTCCATCCGTCACGTTCTATTGTCATCCAATTTGTCATAAACTTGTGGTCTGCAACAAATGCTGCTACTGCTGCTAGAATCTGAGTACTTTGCTTAGAGGCAGGACGGAAATATTTTATCAAAGTTTCATTTTCTGATTTCATTTTTTGTCACTTTACAGAATGGGTTGGCATTTTTTGATTCGAAGAATCTTCAACGAATTGTTTTGATTTTATGAATTTCTGAAATACTGGAAAACTGTCATAACACGACTGACAAACTAATACTGGAAGATCTGGAGTGGGTCCGCCATCATATACGATAAGATAGGTTTTCTGGTTTTCACAGCATTTTCTAAGCTTGTCAAGATTCGATGGCTGCATTTAGATCACATCCAGCTTTCGGACCAGCAAACCGTCAGATCTTTTCTCTATAATTACATGGGCTGGCTTGTCAAGACCGTATTCTATCGCAAACCTTTTTGGGATTACAAGCGTACAGGAACTGTTGCCAGTGAGCCAGGTCTTTACGATCTCTTTATTGTCAGCATTTTCTTGCATTCAATATAATAATAGATATATGTAACATAATGAATTACTGTTACATGAATAAGCAGGTTCATAAGATTGGTGAAATGAAAAGTTACATTCCTAACGATACGCTAGTTAACTTTGTCCAAGAATGGTTACAATTACACCGAGAGAAGGAAAATCTGACCAAGGCGGGCAAGGAACTTTCAACAGATGAAAAGAAGAAAATTCGGGAATTAGACAGGATGAAAGTATACGTTCTCGATACTGTTATTTTTCCTGCAATGGCTGATCTAACATATTTTTTTGAATCAATAGCGGTTAGTGAAAAATTAGCTGAAACATTTGAGGATGAAGTAGCTGAATTACTAGATCCTCGAAAGGCTGCAGAAGCTGCCAAATTTAGCGGGAATAATATGCGATTTAACAGTACCCAGTTCAGAAAAAATAATCTTGCAAGGCTGGTCATGTCAATGGTTAGTATTCCTAATGGAAAAATACGAGGTGGAAAGCCAACAACAGATTTCAGGGTTGGGATAATGTATCAAATGTTAAATGTGGTTGGTGACATGATGGACCATTTAATATCTAGCCAGTATTCATTTGGAAATCAAATCTGGAAGTCTGCATACGAAGATTATTCTAGATTGATGGGATGGCTATCTCTTTTAGCAGGTTTAACTGAGGAGCAACCAAAAGAATACGACCGACAGATTGGATTCGAACCTATATGGCATTCGAATAAAGCTAATCTAGCTGGCTTTCATTTGTGAAGGGCGGTTTTCTCTCTTCACTCTTTGTTCCCGAGATTAAATCCAGTTTATGAATCACGGCAGCCACCTGTTCTTCTAGTTCTGCAATTCTCATAGCTTTTTTATCGGATTCTGATTTTTCGGCTGATAATTTAGCAATAGTTAGTTTATCTCTTTCTGAGTCACTAATGACCAAATTTGTAATGTGAAGCTTAAATTCTTCAAATAAAGTCTTGACGTCTGGTTTGTGGTATCTACCATCCAGATCAAAAACTCCTTTGTGACCCATCAGCTTTTCTTTTAACGCAATATTGCCTATAGAATTATTCTTAAGTAAGGTGTTGAATCTCTTTCTGAATCCATGGTCCAATTGTATGCTGTATCTCCTTCCTTGTTTGAGCCTCTCAATATTGGCTGCATGTATTACATCAGTCATCTTAGCCTTTAACAAAACCGTGTTGACTGGCTTGACTTTAGCCCCTCCAAGTCTGTACCTTTGTCTAAAGAGCGGTGAATCAGAACTCAAGATTTCGCCATCAGATTTTCGTTTGTTTAAATATTCATCCAAGGCTACGTTTGCCTCGGGTGTCAGAAACACATGGTATTCCTCGGTTGTCCCCTCATAGATCTTGACAGTCTTACAATTTTCAATATCTGAAACGTGTTTTAATTTAATGTCAGGTATGGCTCCTATTCTGCAACCTGTAGATGCAAGAAAGTGAATTAGTGCCTTCTCTCGTTTGCTTTTAGTACTCTCAAGCATTTTCTTTATGTCTTGTGTAGACCATGCATCCCCGCCCGTTCTTTTGACTGTAGCAGGAAACATCTTTTTGATTTTTTCCCAGTTCAGCACTTTGTCATTCATTGAAAAGAAAAGCTGTAAGGCTGAGAATCTTTGTGGAATAGAATTGGGAGAAATCTTCTTTTTCAGGTCAAACAGAAAATCTTCCACAGCTTCCTGCAAGAATGATTCTTTGAGCTGTAACAGTCCATCATCCTCTCTTATCTTTACAAATTTCTTGAAGTTTTCAAGGTAGTACCTGTACATCTTTCTGGTATGCTCTGATTTGATCGCATTCTCAAAGCGTAGGGTGCTTCTCTGCATTACACCATCATATAGCCTTGGAATTATATAATATAGGTTATTGCTAGATTAGTTATTACGTTAATTGATACATCACATGATTTCAATGATTTCACTGAAAGATGTTTATTGTAACTGATTTTTTCAATACATTGCCTGCGTCTGGCGATGTGTTAGACTCGATCTTATATCTACCCTCAATAACTTTGCTCCCATCTGTCTTTGTTTGATTCCAGACAAACATTTTCTCTTCATGAGAATTTAATGTTGAGACCATTTGTGCAGATATAGGCAAGTAAATTATGGTACCATCAAGACCTCTAATCTTCAATCCAAACGAAGAGTCAGAAAATGTCAGAGGAGCAGTTCCTGAATTAATTATCCTTATTTGTACTGGTTCACCTAGTCGATAGTTTATTTTATCTGGTATTACTGAAAGAGATGGTCCACTTTGGTAGACTAGAGTTGGTGCCTGGCTTGAAATTTGAAACAAAAATGCCCCAATTATTCCTGCTCCTATTACTCCTACAACAAAACAAATCGTAGCTCCTTTTGGAATCAACTTTCAAAAGGTGAATTTGATTCCTTTTTAATTGTTAACTACTGCTTTTGAGCGCCAGCTTTTGGGATAGGTGTTAGGCGCCATGATGATTCTTTTTATCTGAAATGCAAACCCTTTGGTGTTTTCAACTATCTCTTCTTCTGGCATAATGGCTTCAGCAAGGGCTACAACCTCCCCTTTTTGCGTATAAACACCAACCAAGTCCCCTTTCTTGAGCCCATGTGAGATTTCAAGAATTCCAGGAATTGCCAATTGTGCTCCATGACATAGTGCATCCACTGCAGAGTCTCTTATGACTACTGATTTTATCTCGCTTAGACAGTATTCAATTGGCATGAGTATTCTTCGTATCTTGGATTCGTCATTCTTTTCTTTCCATAGTGCATATGCATCAACAAGGTCATGCATTCTCACAAGGTTAGAGTCTTCATTGAATTGTGCCACTCTTGTTCTTCTCAATTCTATCATTGTGGCTCCAGGTCCTAAAATTTCTCCCATATCATAAAAAATTTTTCTAATATATGTTCCTGCTTCACACAAGATACGTAAAAGCAAGAGTCGTTCCTTTTGTTCTACAGTTTCAATTTCATAAACATGTCTTATTCTGGTTTGTCTTGATACAGCTGATCGTTGTGGAGGTTTTTGGTAAATTTTTCCTGTTAACAATTTTAACACTTCATCTAGTTTTTCCGTGGAAGGCAAAGAGTGTAACCTGCCCAAAGACTGGTATTCTTTTGGTCCAAGCAAAAGAACTATCAATGATTTTGTTGCCTCACCAAAACCAATTGGCAAAATTCCCGACACTTGAGGATCTAGAGTTCCACTATGTCCTGCCTTTGGAATGTTCAGTATTTTTTTTACCCATGCAACAGCCTCATGACTTGTTGGACCATTTGGTTTATCCAGCAATATGAAACCGTAGTTTAATAGCTGTTCTATCGACCTTTTGTCATAGTAAGTGCCATACGAATCGTTCGTTATGTCTTGATCTATTACTCTAAGATTTTCTATTTGTTTGAGTGTCATAATGATTTTTCACTGCCTTCTTTGCAAGTTCAAGTACCTGATCTGGACCCAGACCGTCCGTATTTATTATTTCGTCGAACACAGATAGATCATCTCCAAAATTAAAGCTATATAGTGTCTTGTATATCATTTTGTTTTCATCATATCTTTTTTTTACAATTCCATATGCGTTGTCGTATGAAATATTGTCCCTTGTAGTCATTCTTCTTGCACTGATTTCTTGTGACCCAGCAAGCCAAATCTTGATCCCATCTTTGACTAGCCAAGGAAGAGTATAGCTAGTTATGACTACATCTTCAGTTAGGAATATTTTCTTTAGTTTCTCGTCAACTGCTTTATCAAATTCAGAATTTCCTTTTCTCATGTTCAGAAACTTCATTCCTGCCTCGGTATCCCAAAAATCGTCCCTTCCAGTCTTGAATCCCTCTTCTTTTGCCATTTCCTTTAGTACGTCGCCCCCGCTGAGATATTTTAGGCCAAATTCCTTTGCAAGACCCTTTGCGATAGTAGTCTTTCCTATAGCAGGAGGACCTGATATTATTACTGATTTGAGCAATTTAGTATCACGTTTAGAAGATCAAAGAGTATGATTTGTTCCATTGTTAAATCCCATTGCACTAACAATCCCTTTTGCAGCCTCATCAATCTTACCTTCAGTATTGAGGACCATCTTTATTGGTGAGCCACAAAGTATGGAACAGGTTGAAAGCATTGCACTTGTAACATCGAGTTCTTTCTTGATTGCGTCAATTGATACAATGTCACGATTTCTTGAGGTATCTTTCATTCTTCGATTATAGATCTCTTCTGGTCTTGCAGTAATCATAATAAAGCTGTCAGGCATCAAAATTTCTAAAACATTATGAGGTAATCCAGGGTAAAAGCCCTCCTTTGTTGAGATAAACGCATGAGTGTCTACTATCACTACTTCATCTGTTATCGATGCTATTGTTCTTGCGGCCATAGATTGAAGTTCTTTTTGTTCTCGTACAGAAAGTTTACGGAGATCATCCCTACTTTGGATTCCCTTAACCCTCTTTGCTTCTTCAAACATTACAGTGCCAAATATTGAGACACTAACACTGATTTTTTTTTCTCTTAATACATCGACAACCTTGGAAACAAGAGTGGTTTTTCCAACCCCTGGAATTCCGACAATTATTATTCTTTTACTTTCTACCAAGCAACGCACCCAGGGTAGGCATTACCTCTTCTACTCTTTCTCTTACTAACAAGTTGTAATAGTTAATCAAGATGTCAACTGTAAGTAGCATCCCAGTCCCTGAGCCAAAAGTTCCTAATACATCTGAACATCCAGCTAGCAATCCAAGAATAATAGAGCCAAGTATTGTAACAGATGGGATGTACTTTTGCAGTAAGCTTTCTACTGGTTGATTGGAACGCCTAAAGCCAGGTATTTGCACGTCTGCATCAAGCAAATTCTTTGCTGCACTTTTAGCAGAGAGTCCTCCAAGTTCAATCCAAAGTCTTCCAAAGAGAACAACTATGCCCACCATGAATAAGATATACGCAACAGCTCGTCCTGGATCTAGTGCAACAATATCAAGACCACGTGGTGCTGTTATATAGTAAAGAATACCTCCTGTTGGAGTAGATGGGGAAGTCGGATCAAACATTCCCAAGAAATTCATTATAGGATTTGCATTTCGCGGATTAAAGTTAGCCCACATTATTTGACCAATAAACACCGCGTTGGCAGTGAGTGCTGATGCCAAGATGACAGGGATGTTTGAGACGTACATGAGTTTGATTGGATATACTGCAGAAAATCCTCTGTATTTTGTTGATACGATGGGAATTTCCACTTTGATCCCTTGAGTATATACAAGAATTAGCAATACACCAGCTGTGATAAGAAGACCAAAGACACTAGGTATTTGGTTTGCCCTAAACAACAGGTTACTAAAGTCGTGGTGTAGAAACGCGTAGATAATATTTGCAATAACTCCAACTGGACCTCCGTCTCCTGCTGGAATTGGACTGATTAGAGCCCAAACGACCTGTTGAGCTACACCTGCAGCAATGAATAAACTGATTCCACTTCCAATGCCCCATCCTTTCTGGACCAATTCGTCTAATAACATGATGATTACTGATGCACCGATAAGTTGCCCTATTAGAATAAAGGCAGCTTCATGGCTGGGAAGTCTTGGCCCGTATACAGCCATTCCATATAATGACGACTCTGCAACGATTACGATATATGTTACAATTTTTGTTGCTGTTTGATAGAGCTCTCTGTCCTCTGGCTTTTTAAAATCCAAATGAAATATTTCAGAACCTTTTAAGAGCTGCATCAAGAGTCCAGCTGTTACTATAGGCCCAATTCCAAGTTCTACTAAGGTTCCTTGCTGAGATGCAAAAATTACTCTTGCAAAAGCAAGAAAGTCAAATGCAGGAGTAGTTGCTCCATATAGAGGAGTTTGCCCCATAATCATGTATATGAATAAAGCTATTCCACACCATATCAAACGAACATGTAAGGAAATTTTCTTCTTGGGTTTTGGTACCTGCGGAATGTAAGTTTCTGCTTTAGAAATTATTGTTCTAAGAAAACCTGTTGGTGTTGCTTCTTCACTCATTCTGTTGCAAGCACCTCGCCACCAGATTTCTTAACTTTTTCTTCTGCCGTAGCAGAAAATCGTTCTACTTTTACGACATAGGCATTCTTTGTCTGTCCTCCTCCTAACAACTTGTCATAGCCAAGCTCTGAGAGATCTATTATTTTCTTTCCGCCTTCTTGTTTTCCGTGCTTTGCATAAATATCATCTAGATCTCTCACACTTGCCCATTTCCTTACTAGGTTTGGATGTGGCGGGTGAGTAGAATCATGACCAAAATGTTTTGGATCTGTTAATAGCATCCTGATAAAGTGATGTTTGTGCATACCAGATTGTCCAAGGCCTCCTTTGTGACCGCTGGCTCTGTGTTGTCCTATCTGTCCCCATCCGTGATGTCTTCCTCCTCGATATTTTCTTGTCTTTCGCAGTCTTGTTGCCATTTTACATCATTAGCCTCACTTGTTCAAGAAGTTGTTTATGACTTCCCAATATTCCCCCTTCACCATACATCTTCTTTGTGCTCCTCTTGAATCCATGTCTTGGTGGGGCTAGAGCAAACCATGGTTTGAGCGGTGTTAACTTTGATAATGCAATTGCACCATCTGCTAATGATTTTGCCAGATCATCGGTATTTTTGAACCCAAGTTTTTCAATATCTTCAGAGGTAATTTTTCTATAACCATTCTTCCTAGCCTTTTTTTCTAAAAGTTCCTTTGCCACTGTAACATCAATTTCTTGCCAAGACACATAATGCTTAATCTTATTCAACATTCCTTTTGTATTATCTCGTTCCGGCACTATTGTTGCCCTAAATCTCTTGTCCAAATGGAGTAGATCTAGAGTAGTGTTTGCCCAATGTGGAACATTAATTGTTCCTTTCATTCTAACTACTAAGAAAGCTTTTCCCATCTACATTCAACCTTGACTAAATGTTTGTCTCAAGCAATTCAAAACTGCTCGTGATGTTGATGTCATTGTATTTGTGGAGCCTTTGCTTTTTGTCCATGCATCTTTGAGGCCTGCCAGTTTTAACAGGTTTCTAATATTTCCGCCTGCAACTAGTCCCAGACCTCTAGGCCCTGGGATGATTTCAACTGTTACACTTCCGCCTCTACCCCTGACCTTGAAAGGCACAGAGTGTTTCTGATCACATTTACACTCCCAACTTCCACAGCCCAGTTTCACTGGACTTACGTTAAGATAAGCTTGACTAGTGGCTTTTTCTATAGCAATTCTCATTTGTTTGGATTTTCCTTGACCTATGCCAAGCCATCCATTTTCATCACCTGCTGCTACGAGTGCCTTGAATCTGGTATATTCTCCGTTGGTAGTCTGTTTTTGGACTATGCCAACATCAATAACTTCTGTCTTGATACCAGGTAATAACTTCTTGATAATTCCCGCCTCTTGAATGCGATAACCATTCTCATAGATTTCTTTCATGGTTGTAATTTTGCTTGTTGCAACTAATTTTCCTAAAGTTGTTCTTGGTACCCATTCCACTTCTGGTTCTCTAGATCTTTGTCTTGTTTCTGATCTGCTCATTTAGTCTTTACCTCATTATCTATTGCTGATTTTATCTTGTCAATCTCATTTGCAACTTTGAGATGTTTACCAGTAATTCTGTCTGCAGAAGGAAAAGTTTCTTCATCTGCAGGTACTTCTAGTCCAGCATCTATTATTCCTTTCAATGCTGCAGATATTCGTTGAGTATATCGTCTAGTACCAACATAAAGAACAGCACTATTGACACCGTGAGCTAGTGCTTTCTTTCCTGCAAGATAACCTGTCAGATAAGCTGCTGGCACACTCTTTCTTGAGCCTTTCCAGCCTTTTTTCAAAAGGGACCTGGAATGAGCAGATGAGAGGACTTTGTCTCCTGACATTTCGGGTTTGTGAATCTGTACAAGAGTGTTCTCGTTTGATATCTGAACTGTGATAAAGTCTCGTCTACCCATGAGAAGATTTCTTCTCCTACCATAGTTGGTTTTCTCTTCACGAGATCTGCGTAATATTTGTGAATATGCCATCAATACTTACCTATTTACAAAAAATTTTGGTGAAGCTCTTATAAACGTTAGACTCTCAACAATGCTGCCATAAGCGCCTTTTGAGCATGAAGTCTATTTTCAGCTTCGTCCCATATTACTGATTGTGGTCCATCGATCACGTCACTTGTAACTTCTTGGCCTCGTTTGGCAGGCAAACAATGCATAAAGATTGCAGATGAATTAGCTTTTTTCATAAGAGATGAATTTACTTGAAAACGTGGAAGAAAATCCTTTGTCCTATCAGTTGTTTGATGATGTATTGAAACAAAAGTGTCTGTGACTACGATATCTGCTCCATTCACAGCAGTTTCTGGGTAATTGGATAATTTTACTTCGGTCAATTTGCTAGATTCTTTCACAACATCTTGATTTGGCTCATACCCCTTTGGAGTTGCTACACTAATGTTGATGCCAGTTTTTGCACAGCCATATATCATTGAGTTGCACACGTTATTACCGTCACCTACCCATGCCAGTTTAAGACCAGCGAATTTTTTCTTTTTTTCTTTTATTGTCATGAGATCCGCCAATATTTGACATGGATGAAAAGAATCTGAAAGTCCATTTATTACAGGAATAGATGAATTTTTTGCAAGTAACTCTACTTCGTCATGAGAATAAACCCTAGCCATTATCAAATCTACATATCGTGAAAGTGTCTTTGCGGTATCTTCTATGGTTTCTCCACGTTTCAATTGTAATTCATCTGCAGCTAAATTTAAGGCGTGTCCACCTAGTTGAAACATTCCAGTTTCAAAGCTTATTCTTGTCCTTGTAGATGGTTTCTGAAATATCATTGCGAGCGTTTTATTTTTAAGAAGTGGTTTTGAAATCCCTTTCTTTAGATCCTTCTTCATCTTTATTGCATTGTCTATGATTTCATTAAGTTCTGATTTACCAAGTTCATTTAATGTTAATAGGTCCCTTGTTTTTAGTTTCATTTCTTCATCCATCCAAACATAGAACGTTTCTTTTTTGGTTTTTCCTCTTCAGATATTTCATCTTTGTTTTCACTAATTTCCTCATCAATAACATCTTTTTCTTCTTCTTTTGTAGGTTTTGGTCTGCCATCAGAAATCCATCGTCTTATTTTTGCTGCAAGATTTCGTGCCTCACTATCACTAGTAGGCGGGGGAACATCAAACAAATCTGAATATTTTTCAATATCTTTTGTTTCTATCCCATTAAAAGGATCCTCATCTTTATCCTGGTCTTTGCTTACAGGTTTTGTTTTTATTTCTTGTTTGATCTTTGGTTCTAACTTTGGTTCTAACTTTGGTTCTATCTTTGGTTCTGGTTCGAGTTGTTTTTCTACTTTTTTCTCTTCTTCAATAACAATTTCCTTTTGTTTGGGTTGTTGTTGAGGTTTTTCTTTTGGTGGAGTTGATATCTCATGTATAGATTCCTGCGGCCCAAATAAGGAATCCAGAAATGAGTCTTTGTCAAATACTTTCAGGTCTTTGTATTCTTGGCCCATACCCAGATAGAGAATTGGGCTTGATGTCACCTTGACTATTGAGATAGCAGCACCTCCACGTGCATCTGCATCGCTTTTGGTAAGAATCGCACCATCAAATTTAGTGTAATTATGAAATTCTCGGGCTTGGCTAACTGTATCATTTCCTGCCAGTGAATCACCAACAAATAACTTTAGATCAGGATTTACCACTTTGTTGATTTTCGATATCTGATCCATGAGGTTCTTGCTTGTCTGCATTCTTCCTGCCGTATCAATTAGCACGCAATCTACCTTGTGAGACTTGGCATATAATACAGCGTCACGTGAAACAGCGGCAGGATCAGAACCATAATTCTGTGCTATAACTTTGATGTTTAGTCGCTTGCCATGTTCGCTTATCTGTTCAATTGCTCCTGCTCTGTATGTATCTGCAGCTGCAATTACAGATGAAAATTTATTTTCACGTAAAAGATTGGCAAATTTTGCAATAGTAGTAGTTTTTCCTGTTCCGTTAATGCCCATAAATGAAATAATGTATGGGTCTCCCTTTTCCTTCTTTTTTTGTATGCCAGATAAGATGTCAATTTTACCTGCAGAATCAAACATGTTTGAAACACTTTGTCGTAGGCTTGTTTTTACAAATTCATCTATGGTGTCCTTTTGTATTGTAGTACCAATTAATTGTTTTTTCAGATCAGACTTTAATAGATCAATTACTTCTGTTGCTACGTCAGATTCTAGTAAAGATACCTCAAGTTGGAACAAAACTTCGTCTATATCTTTTTCTTTAAGTTCTTTTTCTCCAAAGCTTTTTACTGCTGAAGAAAACGCACTTCGTAGTTTATCAAACATGATGAATTTCCTTACTGCGTAGAACCGCGACTTGATTGTATAAGTTTGTTCATTTCCTGTTGACCTTGTTCAAGTCTAAATGATACTTCTTGCCTCTGAGCCGCCAATTGTTGTAGTACAATCTCCAATTCTTTGATTCTAGATTCCATATAGTTAATTGCAGAATCCTTGTCTTGTTCAATTGAAGCTCCAGCACCAATATTGATGATCATTTTTTGGTTTGGTTCAATCTTTGCTTTTACATAAGTCCCCAGACCTACAGGTACAAGAGTTTCATGTGTTGCATCTCCACTCATTGCTTTCATAGATTCAATAGCTCCTGTTGCTTCTTGTAAAAGTCTCATTACGGACTCTTCTCGTTGCACTAAATCTGCCAAATATCCCTCAAGCGCTTGTAATTGTTGCAATAGAGCCTGAGCCTGCTCTTCACTCATTTGCAAAAAATTCTCTTAGCCACCTATAAATGCATTCTGAAAAACACTTTTTGCAAGTAAATTAAAAACAATTTTCTAATTTTAGATGTTCTTGTTTTATCAATTGTTATAACATCACAAGAGCAATAACCGTCTAACAACTTAAAACAATACAATAGAAACAAAAAGGAAAAGGGTTATGCTTTTGCCTTGGATAGTCTGTTGTCTACTTCATCCCAATTTACGACATTCCACCATGCACCAACGTAATCGGCTCTGCGATTTTGATACTTTAGGTAGTATGCGTGTTCCCATACATCCAGCCCTAACAAGGGAACTAAACCCTTAGTTCTAGGACTAGTCTGATTTGGCATTGTAGTGAATTCAACTTTCTTATTTTGTGGGTTGTATGTCAGCCATCCCCAGCCACTTCCTTGAATAGCAATTGTGTCTTTTGTGAATTTCTCTTTGAAGCTATCAAAGCTTCCAAATGTTGCATTAATTGCATCAGCCAAGACTCCACCTGGTGTTCCACCACCATTTGATTTCATGTGATTCCAGAACAATGAATGATTATCATATCCTCCTCCATGAAAATTCACAGCACCCCTTGTGCTTTCTGGAACTTTGTCCAAGCTTGCAAGTAACTTTGTTAACTCCATGTTTTGTAGATCAGAACTCAGAGTTTCCAAAGCTTTGTTCAAGCCGTCAGTATATGCTTGATGGTGTTTTGAATGATGGATTTCCATTGTTTTAGCATCAATGTGTGGCTCCAATGCATCGTATGCGTATGGTAACTTTGGAAGTTCATATTTTGCCATAGTACCCCCACACAGTTCTTGCCATTTATGGCTTTGGTTGCAAATGCATTTTATCTAGTCAATTTTCAGATAATCTGTGATTGATCGACTACTAATTTTTTCACTTTTTATTATTTTCTGCATATGTTTATTTTTATCAGGATCAAACGAACAAGAAATTTCAAACAATCTACAAAAGAGCATAGAGCTTGTCGGTGCCAAAGCTGCCCAAATGAAAGGCCTTGAAGGTCAAGGAATTAAGATCGGAGTAATAGATACTGGAATAGATTACAATCATCCCAACCTTTTGGGCTATGGTCAGTCCGGAAAGGTGATTGGAGGATACGATTATGTTAATCCAAGCGAGAATCCCCTAGATATTAATGGTCATGGTACCGAAGTGGCAGGGATTATTGCTGCTGATGGTAATTTTACCGGAATAGCACCCAAGTCAAAATTGTTTTCATACAAGGTATCATCAACAGGAGAAGCAGTCTCGTCAGATTACATAGTAAAAGCCATCCAACAGGCAATATCAGATAGGGTTAATGTTGTAAACATTAGTTTAGGAATTAACAAGACAAATGATCAGATTGACAATGCAATTGATGAGGCTGTAAAGAAAGGAATCGTCATAGTTGTGGCTGCTGGAAATAATGGTCCACAGGAGGATACCATTGGAAGCCCAGGAATAGATATCAACGCAATTACTGTCGGTGCGTCATACAATAACTTGACGTCTAGTTTAGTGGCAACTTTTGAAGTCGATAAAAAACAATATCAGGTTATTCCAATGGTAGGAGTCCAAAACTTGCCAAGTCCTATAGAAGGTAAGGTAGTTTATGGAGGATATGGAAGGCTACAAGATCTTCAAAAATTAGATGCTAGGGGAGCCATACTTCTTGAAGAAAGAGGCAGCGACACAAAAGGACAGAAAGTCTATTTTGCTGAAAAAGAAAAAAATGCTGCAGATCTTGGTGCAAGAGCACTTGTTGTGTTTAACAATGATACAGGAATATTTTTTGGAGAGCTTGTGGGACCGAACAAAACTGCAGGCTACATACCAAGAATACCAGTTATTTCAATGTCAAAAGAGGATGGACTTGCACTCAAGTCTATGCTAACTTCTGACACAACAGGAAGTTTGAATATGTTTTATCATCCGGATTTCATTGCACCTTTTAGTTCTCAAGGACCAGTATCTCCTTTCTACATAAAGCCAGATCTTGTTGCGCCTGGAGTATTTGTAAACTCTACAACTATTGGAGGAAAGTACAATCTTACAAGCGGAACAAGCTTTGCAGCCCCCCATGTTGCAGGAGCTGCTGCAGTTATTTTACAAAAATATCCAGGATTGTCTCCTCCAGATGTAGCGTCACTTCTTGTCACTACAACAGACCCAGTCACTGATGCATATGGTAAACTTTTTCCTATTTCTGCTGTTGGGGGTGGAAGACTAAACATCACTAGAGCATTAGAATCAAATTTGATAATGTCACCACATAGTCTAGTTTTCAATCTATCTTTTGATAATCAATCCAAGACAAAGACACTACATTTGAGGACACTTGATAGTTCTATGATTCCTCAGTTGAGAGCAAGTTTCTCATCAAATGAAACCAGCATAGGTTTTGATTATTCTCAATCTAATGATACATTGAATATCAAGATTTCAGACACAGTTAAAAACGAGGGAGATAGTGATGGATTTCTCATTTTAAAAGATAACACAACAAGTTACCGCATACCCGTTGTAATTCATGTGACAAAGGGAACTCTTCTAGTAGACCAGAGCAATGGTACTCTTTACTTTTCAATTGATTATCCTGACAAATGGTCTTATGCAAAAATTTCTTTGATAAACTCGGATACAGGTAAGGTCGTTAGTTCCTCTGTTACTCCTCAAGAAACAGGTTCTATTCCTGTTTATGAAAAAGGCCAATATTGGCTCTTGGCACAGATAAAAGACTCAAACGAAACAGAGGAAGCGTATCAAGAGGTACTTGTCAGCCAAGTTGCTCAAAAAAATATCTTCAATCTTCAGGATATCATAGGAATTCCGACAAAACAAGTGGCAATAATTTCAGGAATTATGCTGATAACTGTGACAGTAGGCTTGACCGTTAGGCGTAAACAAAACTAGATTTTTGGTCCAGCATCCACTATATCCTTTGAAACATTGCCAAATTTTCTAAAGTTTTCTACAAACATTTGAGCAAGTTTCCTTGCAGAATTATCGTATGCATCCTTCTCAGACCAAGTGTTACGAGGATTTAATACCTCAGATGGGACTCCTGGGCATTCAGCAGGTACATCTAGGTTGAAGATATCATCATGCCTGTACTTTACAGTATCAAGTTCTCCTGTAAGCGCAGCAGTGACCATTCTTCTTGTATGACTGATATTCATTCTCTTTCCTATACCATATGGGCCACCCGACCATCCCGTATTGACAAGGTACACGACAGTATTGTGTTTAGTAATCTTCTCTCCTAGAAGTTTTGCATAAACAGATGCATGTCTTGACATGAATGGTGCACCAAAACATTCTGAAAATGTGGCCTTGGGTTCTGTTATTCCTCTTTCTGTACCAGCAAGTTTACTTGTATAACCTGACATAAAATGATACATAGCTCCTTCTTTTGTCAATCTTGCAATTGGAGGCATTACCCCAAATGCATCAGCTGTAAGAAAAATTATGACGTTTGGGTTACCTCCCAAGCTTGGAATTACTGCACCTGGAATATAGTCAAGAGGATATGCAGCTCGGGTATTTTCTGTCAAACTTCCATCATTGAAGTTAGGCATCATAGTTTTATTATCGACTATTACATTTTCTAATACAGTTCCAGACCTTATCGCATCCCAGATTTGTGGTTCAGCTTCTCTATTGAGATTAATGCATTTGGCATAACAACCACCTTCAAAATTAAATACACCTCTATCAGCCCATCCATGTTCATCGTCTCCTATTAACATCCTATTGGAATCAGCAGACAACGTTGTCTTTCCAGTACCAGAAAGTCCAAAGAATAGAGAAGTATCACCGTTCTTTCCTATATTAGCAGAACAGTGCATTGGAAAGACTCCTTTTGACGGGAGAGAATAATTCATCACAGAAAACATTGCTTTCTTTATCTCTCCTGCATAAGAAGTACCACCAATAAGAACAACTTTTTTTGTATAGTTGAGTATGATGAAGACGTCTGTTCTAGTACCATCATCTTCAGGAATGGCTTTGAAATCATTTATTGCAAGAAGTGTATATTCTGGTTTATGAGACTCAAGTTCTGATGAGGATGGCCTTATGAATAACTGTCTTACAAACAAATTTTGCCAAGCATGATCGGTGATAATTCTAATCGACAATCTGTGTTCAGGATCTGCCCCAACAAATCCATCAAAAACAAATATCTCCTTGGCTTCTAGATGTCTTTTCATCTTCTCAAAGAGTTTGTCGAATTTATCTTCTGGAAATGGATGATTTATCTTTCCCCAGTCTACGGTATCATGAGTTTGTTCATTATCTACGATAAATCTATCATCTGGAGATCGTCCTGTATATTTACCAGTTTTAACAGATATTGCATTATTTGCAGTCAAAAGCCCCTCATTTTTTCCAATTATGAGATCTGTCAGATTTTTGACTTGTAAGTTTCTGTGTATCGTTCCCGGTTTGATACCAATTTGTTCCAACTGAGATACGAGTAGACGTGTACTGGCTGGCTCCAAATCCTCAATCATTGGGTAAACCGACTCGTTGGAATTTCCTTATTATCTCTTCGGATCACGTGTGCCTTTATCAAGAAACGTATTTATTGTAAAATTTAGGCAGTGATCTTTACATGCCCATCAACAAAGAAGCTTTAGAACTTAGGAAAAAAGTATTACAGAACAAGCCTAGCTTTGTTAGACAGGAAAGTTGGCGATATGCCAGACTTGCTGTTTCATGGAGAAAACCAAAAGGAATGGATAATCATCAAAGAAAACAAAAGAAAGGCTGGCCATCCCTTGTGAAAGTAGGATATGGCGGACCTAAGATTGCAAGAGGACTTCATCCATCTGGCTATACCGATAATCTAGTTTACAACTTGAAAGACTTGGCAAAACTTAATCCTAAAACTGATGGCGTTAGGTTTGGTCATAGTGTAGGAAAGAAGAAGAGACTTGAGATCATTGCCAAGGCAAAAGAAATGAACTTCAGGGTTTTCAACGCGAGAGTGTCAACAAGTGGTAGTAAATCTTAGGACAAAGAGACAGCTTGTCTCCAGAATCCTTGGAGTGGGCGTTGATAGAGTAAAGTTTGATCCAGCTCATCTTGATGATGTTGCAGATGCCATTACCCGTGATAACATACGAAGTTTGATTACTGCAAATGTGATAGAGATAAAATCAATCAAGGGCACTTCCAAAGGAAGAGCCCACTTTAAAAAAAGACAGCGAAGCAAGCGTAGTACCAAACATGGATCTAGGAAAGGTGCAAAAGGAGCACGAGTTGGAAAGAAGGAAGTCTATGTAAAGAGAATAAGAGCAATGCGTCATCAACTACACGTATCCAAGGGGAGAAAAGAAATAACAAATGAATCATACTGGAACTTGTACAAACAAGTGAGCGGAAATCAAGTAAGAAATCTTGCTCATCTTAGAAGCTTGATAGAAGAAGTCCGTTCCAAGAAATAAGATCAAAATCTGTGAATTATTTTAGGATCAGATATTTTACCATCTTTAATTCTTATTCCCTCTTTTGTAAGCATGTTAGTCTTGATTTTTTCACCCCACGCATACCCACCTATTTTGCCGCTTGACATGATAACACGATGACATGGAACTATGACTGGGTAAGGATTTTTGTTCATGATTCTCCCTATTACTCTCTGACCATTTTTTAGTCCAACTGCTTTTGCTAGATCACCATATGTTGTAACATGGCCTTTTGGAACTTCCATTAATTTTTTGTAGACCTTTTCTTCTAGATTCAAACTTTTATCATCTCTAAATCGGTATTTTGTATAAGAGTAACTACCTTTTGTTTGTTTTTGCCAAGACTGCTCCAATCAACTAGAGCATACTTGGCTTCTTTGTTTCTGTCTAACATATGTGAAAAAAGAATGTTGTCTAAATGATCTAATGCATGTTTTGGTACAACAGTGCCAAGAGCAAACTCTCCTTCGATCAATTCCTTTGTGAATTTCTTTGGATAATGGGTTCCTCCGAAGCATATTGCAACTTTGTGCTTTTCTGGCTCTTTGCAGATCTCTTCTACTACTATTTTAGCCACATTTTCACAGAGTTTCTTGTCATCCCATTCCTTTTGCGTTGTTCCAATTTCAATGAATAGTGTTGGCTTAGTTAAAGCAGTAGGCCCATGATGAGTAGCCTCAATAGTAATCTCAAATTTTGAGAAATCGCTTCTTTTCGTCCATAAATGTTTCATGTATGATTTTTGAAGATGCGGATGTGGTACAGCTATCTGTCTAGAAAATCCACCAAATTGTGCTTCAGAAAAATTTCCAGTACTATGACAAGTAAGTGCAAGATCACCACTTTCAGATGCATGTTTTGACAAAAATACATAACTGTCATACTGATATTTTTCTTCGATCCAATCAGCAGAGATCGATGGTGTAGAAATCACAACGAGATCAAAATTTTTTCCATGATAAATATCTCCCTGGGTTTTCATGTCTTGCATAATGTAAGATGCCATATTGTAACCAGCTGGATCTAATTGATACGCTACGAGTAACTGCATAAAATAAGGATTATAAGTACACTTTATTAACTTCCTTCAATGGTAAACCCAAGACAAATGTTGAAGGATATGGCAAACACCATAAAGCTTGCAAGGAAGTCAGACAAGGATGACTATATGCAGCATTTACGATTAGTGGTTCTAGGAATGGCTACTGTTGGTGGCATCGGTTTCATAATACAGTTTACATTTGCAGTAATCAATTTAGGACACAGGTAGACTTGACGCAGGAAATAAAATCTCATTTTTTTGCAATTAGGACCACTGGAGGCCAAGAAAAGGTAGTACTTGGACTCTTGGACAATCGAATCAAGTTAAAGAAATTAAACATACAATCTGTTTTGTTATTGGAAAATCTAAAAGGATATGTGGTATTGGAGGCAATTGATGCAAATGCTGCATTTGATGCTTTGCAAGGAATGAGACACATCAGAGGCCAGCTTAGAGGAGAATTGCAATTCAAAGACATCGAGGGATATCTTATAAAGAAATCTACCGTGTCAGAGCTTTCAGTTGATCAAATAGTTGAGATAATTGGAGGTCCTTTCAAAGGCATGAAAGCAACAATCACCAGAATTGATCATGATAAAGAAGAAGCAACTGTGATTTTGCTCGATGCACCTTATCAACTTCCAGTAACTGTAGATGCAAACTATCTCAAACCATCATCACAGTAGCAAGGATTAAATTTACAGTAAAGAGGGAAGAGAAATCATGACAGATGTTCAAACAGTTTCTGCACTTGTAACAGGCGGACAAGCAAGTGCTGGTCCTCCATTAGGCCCTACGTTAGGACCATTGGGCGTGAACATCCTACAGATAGTTAGTACCATTAACGAGAAAACAAAAGATTTCGAGGGCATGAAAATTCCAGTTACTGTCACTGTAGATAAGAAAAGTAAACAATGGACAGTAGATGTGGGAATTCCTTCTGCAGCAGCACTAATTTTGAAAGAGGCTGGTCTTCAAAAAGGATCAGGAACATCTGGTGCTACTTGGGTTGGCGAGATTACAATTGATTCTGCCGTAAAGGTTGCAAAATTAAAAATTGATTCGTCTTATGCCATAGACTTTAAAGCTGCAGCAAAAGAGGTCATTGGAACATGCTTATCTCTTGGAATAAAGGTAGATGGAAAGAATCCCAAAGAAGTAACTGCAGAAATTAACGCAGGCAAATGGGAAGAGAAGTTCAAGTAAACTATTCGGTCATAGAGTATACAGGATCTTTATCCGTTCTCTGAAGTTCGACAAAAGTTTCAGTATTTTGTATTCCCTCTATCTTTCCAATCTTTTCAATTGCAACAGTATGTAATTCTTCCAGATTCTTGGCTCTCAGAGTAATTAGAATATCAAACCTGCCAGTAACCTCAGATATTTCTATGACTTCGGGTGTTTTCATGAGAGATTTGTGAATTTGATCCTTTAACTTAGGGTCTCTGTTGATTCCCATCGTAGCTCTTACACCAATACCTATTAGCGATTCATCTACCACTATTGTAAACTTCTTTACTAATTTCTTTTTGGTGAGCCTTTTGATCCTACTATATAGTACAGATGTGTTTATTCCTAATTTTTTTGAAAGGTTTGGCACAGAAATATTACCGTCTCTGGTGAGTTCAGTAATTATTTTCATGTCTAGTTCGTCAAATTTGTGCAACTTTGCGACTACTTTTTGTTACTATTTAATAAATGTAAGTTCTGTTATAGAAAACTGATGTTCTTACAACTTAAATTTCATAAGATGAAATTTTTAGATGTAGGTCTTTTCCGAATAATTCTGCCAGTAAACGATTTTAAATAGGCATTCAGAAAGCCCTTTCGTAATGATCAACGAATTACAAGTAGCTCAAATGATAACTGAAGCTAAGAAGGAGCAGAAGGAGAGAAAATTCAAGCAATCCGTAGAGCTAATCATGGTTTTCAAGGATATCGATGTTAAGAAAGGATTTGCCATTAACGAGACTGTTCAGTTACCAAAGAAATTAAACCAGCCTGCATCTGTGTGTGTGATTGCTTCAGGCGATCTCGGACTGAAGGCCAAAAGTGCAAATGCTGACAAGGTTGTGGATGGAGCCCAACTGACACAAATTGGTACCAACAAGAGGGAGTCACGCAAACTGATTAATGGTTACGATTTCTTTCTTGCAGATACTCAACTTATGGCTAATGTTGGTAAGATACTAGGTCAATTTATGGGCCCAAGAGGAAAGATGCCAACTCCAGTTCCATTCAATGCACCAATAGATACAATATTAGAAAGATTCAGATCCTCAATTAGAGTAAGACTGAGAAATTCTCTTTCATTGGCATGCATGATAGGTGATGAATCCATGTCAGATGATGATTTAGCTGCTAACGCAAATGCAGTAATCAATACCATTGAGAAAAAACTACCAAGCGGTGACAAGAACATTAAGAAAATCATGGTGAAGACTACCATGGGCAAAGTAATCAAACCACAGGCAGGAACGAAGTAAGATGCATCAGAATAGAACTGAATATCCCCAAAAGAAAATGCAGATGTATCAACAGGTACAAGAACTTCCAAAAAAATACAAAGTAATCGCACTAGTGCGAATGGAAAAGGTCAGATCTTCTCAGTTATTACCATTAAGGAAGAAATTCAAAAACGAAGTTGAGATCATCAGTATTAAAGACAAAGTAGCTCAAAAAGCACTCACTGCACTTAAGATGCCAGCAATCGAAAAGTTGGTTGACAAACTGGTTGGTCAATGTGTCTTAATGTTCACAAACATGAGCCCGCATAAGCTAAACATTTTGCTTGGGAAGAACAAGATAATGTTAGCGGCTAGAGGTGGAGACAAGGCAAGTATTGATGTCATCATAAAGGCAGGTAACACAGGAATAACTCCTGGTCCGATCCTTACTGATTTCAAGGAGGCTGGAGTTGCTACAAAGATTGATCAAGGGACAATTTGGATAACTAAAGACTCTACTGCTGCAAAGAAAGGTGATGTAATTTCTACAAAACTTGCAACTCTTCTCAGTAAGCTTGATGTCAAACCAGTCGAGGCAGGAATCATTCTGAACTCAGCGTTAGAGGAAAGTATAGTCTACAATCAAGAAGAACTAATAATTGATGTAGAAAAGTATAGAGAGGCATTTGCAAGGGCCCATCAAGAAGCAATGTCCCTATCCATTGAGATAGGATATGTGACAAAGGAAAATGTCAATGCAATTCTTGCAAGAGCCGCACAACATGCCAGATCACTTGCTATCGAATCAGGTTACCTAACTGAGGAAACTAGGAAACAGACACTCCAAAAAGCTCACGCCCAGGCGACTGCGCTGGCAGGCAAATTAAAGAATTATACCTCACAGTAAATAAGAAATTTATTTTTCACGTGCCTTTGGCAAATTCCAGTTGTATTTCATTGCTACAAGTCTAAGTATAGTTGTAACTACAATAGAAGATATTGTTGCAATCTCTAGATTATAATCGATGGTAAGTGCAATATAGAAAACTAACACGCCAAGAAAACTTGCAGAAGCATATAGTTCTTTTACAAATACCATAGGTACTTCGTTTACGAACATATCACGTAAAATTCCACCCCCAACAGCAGTTACCATACCTGCTAAAGCAATAGCAAGAAAATTCATACCATAGAGTTCATATGCAAATGTTGCCCCAATAGCAGTAAAAACTCCAAGTCCTATTGCATCAAATTTTAAAAATAAATTCCAGTGTTTTTGCATTTTTGGATATAGAAAGAATATGATAATTCCAGTTGTTACAGTTATGATCATGTAATAAGGATCAGATATAGAATGAGGGGGAAAGTGTCCCATCACTATATCTCTCAGAATTCCTCCCGCCACACCAGTAATTGTTGATAGAATTATTATGCCAACAATATCGGCTTTGTGTTCAATTGCCTTGAATGCACCAGTAACAGCAAAAGCCATGGTTCCAAAAAGGTCCAAGGCAAGAATGGTGGCCTGAACAGGTAATGAAAACTCTGTCAAATTACAAGGTATTAGATAAGATAGTAAATAATCTTTAGAGAATTACAAAAAAGGAAATAAAATGACAGATTTAACCGAACAGTGCTGAAAGGCCTTCCATTGCCTGCTCTTCAGTCTTTCCAGAGGGTACTTCAGCTTCTTTCTTTTCTTCTTTAGCACCACTTGCTGCGGATGCTGCTGGTGCTGCGGCTACTGCAACTGGTGCAGCTTTAATTGCCTCTTCAATGTTCACATCAGCTAATGCTGCTATGAGTGCTTTTACTTGAGCTTCGTTTACTGTAGCTCCTGAGGCCTTAATTATACTAGTAATATTTGCCTCATTGATTTCCTTCTTTTCTTTGTGCAAAAGCAATGCAGCGTATACGTATTCCATTGTAAACGGAATTTGCAAGAGCCATAATATAAAACTATGGAGATTTTCTTGCTTACAAAAAATATAGACGGTAAATAAGTTAATTGAGGATCTTCAGACTTCTGCAAATAGAATACATGTATCTCTTTAGATCCTTATCATACAGTGTATCCATCCTTTGTTTCAAAAGCCTTTTTGCCTGATCCTTATCTAGTCCATCGGACAAAGAAAGAACATTGTTTATCAATTCTGGAATAGATTCTCTTACCCATCCAGTGATAATACTGTAAATATTTTTGTGTAGTTTCTCTACATGGTCAGTGCCTACATCAAAAATTCCTGTAAAGTTGTCATATTCAACTCTGTAGATTAAAGCAAA
Organism: Nitrososphaerota archaeon; assembly: GCA_028867755.1. Classification (GTDB taxonomy): domain Archaea; phylum Thermoproteota; class Nitrososphaeria; order Nitrososphaerales; family Nitrosopumilaceae; genus Nitrosotalea. The sequence goes on along the minus strand of JAGWFT010000001.1, from coordinate 582,997 downwards.
GATGACCTCTTTTGGATTAGGATTTTTCAATATCTGTTCTGATTGTGGACCAGCCTTTCCTTGAGAAACCTTGTTTTTCAGGCCAACTGGATTTATTATGATACCGTTCACTCCTATTTTGGAGTTCTCTATTCCTGTTACAATACCTATTACAACATCTCGATAGTCGCCGTTTTGTTGGGAAGCAAAAACATAATCTCCCTCTTTCCAGCCTTTCTTTTCAAATATGAACATAAGAAATTCTCAAAAAAGATCATATTTAATGTGTTGCTTCAGAATGCTTAATATCCATCGGAACAAAAACTTGTGAAATGGACAAGAGTGAGATTCTTGCCAAGTTTTCATCAGACCCAGATAGGTATTACAAGGTTGCCCTTTTTGAAAAAGAGGGATTCAAGAGAAAATCATGTTCCAAATGTGGTAGATATTTTTGGGTGCTAGATAATGGACAAAATTTTTGCCCTGACCATTTAGAAAATAGCTATTCATTCATAGGAGATCCTCCTACCAAAAAGCGATTTGATTATACACAAGCTTGGAAAGAAGTAGAATCCTTTTTTGTAAGTAACGGACACAAATCAGTTAGCAGATATCCAGTAGTATGCAGATGGAGAGACGATCTATACTTTACAATTGCATCCATTGTTGATTTTCAAAGAGTGATGGGTTCAAAAGTAGTCTTTGAGTTTCCGGCAAATCCTTTGATTGTACCACAAACATGCCTTAGATTCAAAGATATAGAAAATGTGGGAGTGACAGGCAGACACTTTTCAAGTTTTTGCATGATTGGCCAACACAGCATACCAAACTCGCAAGGTTATTGGAAGGACAAATGTGTTGAGCTAGATTTTAGACTACTCACTGACAGATTTGGGATTAACAAAGAAGAGATAGTTTTTGTGGAAGACGTATGGGCAGGTGGAGGTTCGTTTGGATCATCGTTAGAATATTTCGTACGAGGATTAGAACTAGGTAATGCGGTATTTACTGAATTCCAAGGCAATTTAGAAAACTATTCTGTATTAGACCAAAAAATTATAGATATGGGAGCAGGACTTGAACGATTTGCATGGATTACAATGGGAACTCCAACTGCCTATGATTGTTGTTTTGGTCCCATAATAAAACACATGACAGAAAAGACAGGCCTCGAATTAAATTCTAATATCATATCGAGATATTTCAGAGCTATCTCCAAGACATTATCCGAGTCTACTGACATATCAATAGCAAGAAAAAATGCTGCTGCAGAGGCAGAAATTGACAATAATAAAATGGAGAAGATGATTTCACCTCTAGAAGGAATCTATCTCATTGCAGACCATCTAAGAACTCTAATATTTGCCATCTCAGATGGCGCATTGCCAAGTAATGTCGGTGGAGGATACAATCTAAGGATGATACTGAGACGCACGTTAGCAACAATAGATAGGTTTGGGTGGAACTTTGATCTTGACAATCTAATTGACTTGCACATAGATTATCTAAAATCAACATACCCAGAACTTGAAGGAACTCGAAAAGATGTCAAAACAATAATCAAGATTGAGAAGGAGCGTTATAAAGAATCACGAATTAGGATGACAAATATTGCAAGTACATTAAAATCACAAAACAAGAAATTAACTGTAGAGGATTTAATTAGATTATACGAATCAGATGGTATAACACCTGATTTTCTAAAAGAGACCCTGATCATTTCAGAAATACCTCCTACATTTTACGAAAGACTGTCTGATCTACATCAATCAGAGAAGGCTGAAAAAGCAATACAGATGGATTTAGATAAAATTCCAGATACAAATTTGCTGTACTACAAAGAAGATCCATATGAATTTGAAGCCAAGGTACTCAAAGTCATAAATGGAAAGTATGTGATACTTGATAAAACGTCATTTTATCCAAGAGGGGGCGGTCAAGAGCCTGACCATGGAAGGATTGAAAACTATGATGTTGTTGATGTGAATAAACATGGTAACATCGTAGTTCATGAAACAAGAGGTGGAACTCCTAAAGAGGGGGAAAATGTAAAATGCAAGATAGATGTGGCACGGCGTTACGGTATAACACGACACCATACAAGTACACATGTCATTAATGCATCTGCAAGAAACACTTTAGGTTCATGGATTTGGCAACATTCAGCGTTCAAGGACAAGGATTATGCAAGACTTGACATTACTCATCATTCAAACCTTACAGAAGAAGAAATAATAAAAATTGAAGATTTTGCCAATCTTACTATTAGAAAAAACATACCTGTTCTCATCAATGAATTTGAGCGCGGTGATGCTGAGCAAAAATATGGATTTAGGATATATCAAGGTGGGGTTGTTCCAGTAAAATTAGTCAGGATTGTAAACATAGACGGCCTTGATGTTGAAGCATGTGGTGGAACCCATGTCAATAAAACAGGCGAATTAGGCTTGATCAAGATTACAAAAGCGGAAAGAATACAAGATGGTGTAGTACGATTAGAATTTGTTTCTGGAGAAGCAGCACTCAAATATACACAAAATCAAGACAAGAAAATATCACATATAGTAAAAACCCTTGGCTCAAGCAAGGAAAAAATTCTAGAATCATTTGAACATGTTGTCAAAGATGGTGAAGATGCAAAAAAGAAGATAAAGCAGATTATGAAAAGAACATCAGAATCTGCTGCAAAGACAGCAATTGCTCAAGCAAAAAATCTTGGAAAAGTCAAGCTATTCATCATGGTTGAGGAAGAACTTGACGATGAATACCATATATCGGTAGGCGAACAAGCATCTAATCTTGATAAATCTCTCATCTATTGTGCACTGATCATAAAAAATGATTCGATTCGCATAGTTGCATTCTCTGGTGCTGACGCTGTAAAGACCATGAAAGCAGGAGATTTAGTCAAAAACATAGCCAAAGTATTAGGTGGTTCAGGAGGCGGGAAGGATACATTTGGACAAGGTGGGGGAAAAGATCTATCCAAGATAAAAGATGCACTTCTTGTAGCTGAACAATCCATTCTTGGAAAGTGACAAAACGATGGATTGGATATCAATAGAAGAGAAATGGAGACAAAAATGGCATGCAGAAAAACAATTTGAGAGTGATCCTGATGCAAGAAAGAAATTCTTTGTAACTGTAGCCTATCCTTACCCCAATTCACCACAACACATAGGACATGGTAGAACATACACGTTAGCTGATGTCCATGCAAGATTCATGCGGATGTCTGGATATAACGTATTATTTCCAATGGGATTTCATTATACTGGAACCCCAATTCTTGGTATGGCCAGAAGAGTACAAGAAAATGATAAGAATCTCATCGATGCATTTCGAACATTATATAAAGTTCCCGATGAAAAAATAAGAGAATTCTCAGAGCCTGTAAAAATTGCAGATTATTTTCATCAAGAGATTAAAGCTGGTATGATAGAGATGGGATATTCAATAGATTGGAGGCGAGAATTCACTACTATAGATCCCTTTTACAATAAATTCATAGAATGGCAGTTTAAAAAATTAAAAGAAAATGGTCTTGTCATTCAAGGAACACACCCAGTAGGATGGTGCCCAAAAGATCAGAATCCTGTGTCCCAACATGATACTCTAGGGGATGTAGAACCGAGTTTTACAGAATACACAGTTATTAAATTCAGAGATGACAAGTATGTTTTACCAATCGCTACTCTACGTCCAGAGACAATATTTGGCGTAACTAATCTTTGGGTAAATCCAGATGTCAATTATGAGATTACAAAAGTCGATAATGAGGAGTGGGTAATCAGCTCAGAATGTGCTACAAAGTTAGGATTCCTAAATAAGAAAATAACAAAGATTGGAAATATAACAGGAGCTGAACTTGTAGGCAGAAAAATAAAAATTCCAGAAAGAAATAAGGATATCTTCATACTACCTGCTACGTTTGTAGAAAGCGATAATGGTACTGGTCTTGTAATGTCAGTGCCTGCTCATGCTCCATTTGACTATCAAGCACTAGAGGATTTGAAAAAGAACATGGATAAGTATACAAATTTACCTTTTCTTTCAGAGATCAAACCCATTTCCATAATTGAGACAGAAGGATATAGCGATATTCCTGCAAGGGATTTAATTCAAAAACTTGGCATAGACAATCAAAATAATCCAAAGTTGGAAGAAGCTACTAAGGAACTTTATGCAAAAGAATTCTATAGCGGAAAACTCAAACAAAATACTGGCAGGTTTGCTCAAAAAACAGTCACTGATGCAAAGGAAGAGGTTAAGAAATGGATTCTTGGAAATGGTAATGCAGACATCCTGTATGAACTAAACGAAAGTCCTGTAAGATGCAGATGTGGAGCTGAATGTGTAGTCAAGCTTTTGGATAATCAATGGTTCCTCAATTACTCAAATCCAGAATGGAAAGAAAAAGTTCATTCTTGGATAAATGAGATGAAGATACTTCCCGAAGAGATCAGAAATGAGTTCAATCACGTAGTAGACTGGCTCAAAGAAAGGGCATGTGCCAGACAACATGGCCTTGGAACAAAATTACCTTGGGATAAAAATTGGATAATAGAGAGTTTGTCAGATTCTGTCATCTACATGGCTTACTACATCATAGCAAAATATGTCAATGCTAATCAGATAAATTCAGAACACATATCTGATTCATTTTTTGATTACATATTTCTTGACAAGGGAAAATCTGAGCAGGTCTCGTCAGATTCTAAAATAGTTTCTGAGAGATTGGAGAGTATTAAAAAAGAATTTCAGTATTATTATCCAGTTAATGCAAGACATTCAGGAAGGGATCTTGTACCAAATCACTTGACATTTTTTATTTTTAATCATCTAGCAATATTTCCAAAAAAATATTGGCCTGAAGAAATAGTGGTTAATGGTTCAGTTTTGATGGATGGTAAAAAGATGTCAAAATCGATGGGCAATATAATACCGTTGAGAGATGCAATCAAAACACATGGTGCAGATTCCATTAGGCTTGCAATTTTAATTTCTGCAGAGCTATTGCAAGACGCAGATTTCAACCAAGAAGCAGTACGCGGCATCAAAAGTAAGCTCGAATATATGCTTGATGAATGCACCAAATACAAGACTGCAAATGAGACAACCCTTACACAAGAAGACAGATGGATTCAGAGTCGTTTACAACAATTGATTTCTAAAGCAACTTATTCTATTCAAAAAATGAGATTAAGAGAAGCTCTTCATTATATTTTATATGAGTTTGACTCTGATTTGCAATGGTATCTTAAACGGGTTGAGGCAAAAAATAGAACGGATCATTTAGGAATTCTGCATGGAGTATTTTCTGCAAGAGTTGCAATGATGTCTCCCTTTGCACCATATATTTCCGAAGAGATGTGGTCAAGACTTGGAAATTCAGGGTTAGTGTCAAAATCTTCTTGGCCAACTCCAAATGAAACAAAAATTGATTTACTTGCAATACAATCCGAAACTCTTCTGAGATCAACATTAGAGGATATCAAAAATATAATCAAAGTAACAAAAATGAACCCAAAGAAAATAACCATATACACATCTGCGCCATGGAAAGTAAAAGCCTATAAGAAAATTCTAGAGAAAATCACAAGTGGCGGTGTCAACATTGGTAGCTTGATAAAATTGCTTATATCTGATAAAGAGACTGAAGAGATTAAAAAAGACCCGGATTTTGTCAAGAAGACAGTTAATGATATTTTATCAGATCCTCAAGATGATAGAGACTCTAAAAATAAAGTGAGTCTTGTTGACGAAATAAAGATGTTGTCTGAATTAGAATCATTGATAAAAAATGAATATGAAATAAAGGTTCAGATCTTTTCTGAGTCTGATCAAAACAAGTATGATCCAAAAAACAAGTCTAGGACTGCAAGACCATACAAGCCTGCCATACTAATAGAATGATGAATGCGTACAATCTTTTTATTAGGTGATTCTAGGTATAAGCTAGTTTGAAAATAGCTGTTGTCGGTGTAGGAGTTGCCGGTGCCTATCTTCTTGGAAGATTGAAAAATCAACACGAAGTGGTCGGTTTTGAAAGATCTACAGAGGAAAATCATGATTCTATATGTGCATGGGGCACCACAAAACGCCCAATGGAAGAGTTTGCAAAAAAATGCAGTCTTGATTTTAATGACTATCTGATACATGACGGAAAAAAAATGTACATAAACATGAACTCTGAGCGATTTACTATCAAATTGATGGGGCTGTGTACATACAACAAAATTGGTTTGATAAAGGACATGTCAAAAGACTGCAAGATTCATTATGGAAGTGCTCCAAAGATTGCAGATTTGGAATCAGAGTTTGACATAATCATAGACTCCACAGGTTTTCACAGATCTTATCTTCCAAGACTTGCGAATGATTTTCATTTGCCAACTTTTCAATATAAGGTTCAGTATGAGAATGGTGTTCCTTTTGATGATTTTTATCTCAAGCCTTTCTCATCCATGAGCGGCTATTTCTGGTATTTTCCATTAGGGAAAAATATAGCACATATAGGTGCTGGTGATAAAAATAGAAATCATGTTGAGGAAACTAATGCATTCTTAAAGAAATACGGAGGCAAAGTCATAAAGACTGTGGGAAGGCCTATTCGGTTAGCTACACCTGACATGTGTGAACCATTTTATCATGGCAAAGTAGTTGGAGTTGGAGAGTCTATAGGTACTGTATATCCTCTACTTGGAGAAGGAATTATTCCGAGTATGACATGTGCAGACATATTTGTTGAGAATATTGGAAATAATGAAAGATATCGTCAGAAGGTATTAGAAAAATTTGCGATATATTCCAGAGTGTTATCTTTTGTTAGAAGCAAGATGGACAGTAGGTTTGGAATGCTAAAGAATTTCGCAGATCTCATATCAATTTACAGATATATGAAGAAAAACGAATGGAGATTTGGAATGGAGATACGAATGGCCGATATGATGAAGGTAGCACGAGCCTAAAAGCCCATACTTACATAGCCGAGATTTTCACGAGTTGTTCTGTTTGAGCTCATGGTGTAATCATAAATAATTTTAGAATATTCTGTAAGAATATTTCTCATTTCATCAGTAGATTTTCCAAAGTAAAACCCAGGACAATCACCGGTAAATTGAAATGTTGCATGCACTCTTGCTCTGCCTTTTTCATTTTCAAGCCATGATGAAAATGGATAAAGATAACACACACCTGGTCTTGAAGGATGTAAACCACAGTATCCTTTTTGATCTAAAAACCTACATTTGATATATGTACCATCTTCTGCTTCTGTTTCATCACTTTTTCGCTTAAGATTAATCATGGTCATCACTATGGAATTACCAGTAGGACTCTTTTCTTCCCATGTGGTTACATTAGTTTCATTTTTTACAAAATCAGAAACTTTGTTGTACTTCATATTCTTGCTTATCGTTATCAAATCATTTGAGGTAAGTGGTAGCCTTCCTTGTCTGCGACAACAGTTATTACATTCAGGCCAGTAGCATTTCCAAAGTACATAACCGTTATCTAAAGAAAGATACGGTATGTGAAATATCACATCATTTACTTTTATTTGAAAATCTGATGCATCACTTCTTTTACCCAAAATAAAGTCATGTATTATTGTTTCAATCTTCCAGTCTTTTGATAGCAATTCTAGAGATTCTTCGATTTTAGATTGCATCAACCAATAAATTGAGACTAGACTTTTGAACGTTGTTAATGCTAAATGAGAAAGGAAAGTACGCTTCTGCCACTCAAAATAGAAGACTGGTGTGGGAGAAAGTGATGTGGCCATTGATTTTAGAAATAGATAATGTGAGTTTTACTTTAGAACAATATAAGAAAAAGCGAGATTTAGTTTGCAAAGAGCTAAGTATTCCATCATCTCGCATAGCTGGTGGATTTGTTTCGCTTTTGTTAAAAGGAATACTATACAAGGAAAAAGACCTGTATTCTATTCACTATAGACTCATTCCATATATGAGACTCAGAGCAGATTGCGACTACGCAACGGCTGTTCGTGAGGCCAGTACAAAGTAGATTCCATGATAAAAATAATAATCAAATTCATACATGTTCAAAATAGTTTTAGATGTTTCATTAGATTTTATAATGTCGTTTCAGATTGTATCTAAATGAAGTATTACATTGCTGGCATGTTATTATTTGCAGGATTTGCAATTCTTGCTTTGTTAATAACATATAATGATTTCCAGATTACAAAGTGGGATTACACTGCATTTACAGTAATAAATATTCCACACGATAAAATCGTCAACCAAATAATGATTGATTTTACAAAATATGGCAGAGAAGTAGTATGGATAGCAACAACTGCATTACTTTTTGTATTTGGGGGTAAGGAAGGACGTAGAACTGCTGTTCTACTGGTCATAGCATTTATCATCTTAATACCTCTTGGAACAGCTCTAAAAGATGAAATTAACAGACCAAGACCAATACCATTAACATCTGATAATCTATTAGTAAAAGGAGATAGTGATCCATCTTTTCCTTCGGGTCATGCACTAATTGTTTCTGCTGGTGCATTCATTGTACTTGCAAGATTTAATCAAAGAAAAAAAATTATTACATCATTGATACTTGTAACTGAAGCTTTATTGGTAATTTATTCAAGGATTTATGTGGGTAATCACTATCCACTTGATGTAGTAGGAGGAATACTTGTGGGCACTGGCGTAAGTGCCATCATAGTAGGAGCTAGTAAATATCTGAATCCAATGTTTTCACGTCTTGATTTGATACGTAGGAAATAATTTAATTCTTAATCTGAGATTCTATCAAGCACATAATTTCTGTCATTGTTTGATAATTACCTATATTCATCACCACAATCTCCAATTCTTTCGTACAAATCTTGAGATCTCGATGTTACTGATTTTATAATATCAACATCTTCTTTGTCTAGTTGTAGTCCAAAGACTCTCTCATTATCTGACTTGTGTTCTATAATACCCAGTCGTACCCCAATTATTACACCTGCTACTGTAGGTTTATTCAAGATATATCTTGTTGCAACATTTGCTATACTAACATGATGCTTCTTTGCTATGTTATCAAGTACAACAAGTAACTCTTGAAATAAATTCCATCCACCCCATACATCAATCATGTGCATATATTTTTGTAAACTCGATGTATCAAGTTGAGATCTTGTTGGTTCTAGTTTTCCTAGATATTTTTCAGACAAAAATCCACCAAGTAGAGTTCCATATGTCAATAACTTAATTCCATGTTTTTGACATAATGTAGACATCTTAACTTCAGGTCTCTGATCTATTATAGAATATTGCACCTGATTTGATACCAGTTTAAATCCATTTTCTACCATGGTCTTTACCCTTTCTGTATCAAAATTTGTCAATGCTATGTGTTTTATTTTTCCCTCATCACAAATCTTTGAAAGATGATGTAAAGCATCAAGATAACGCGTATCGTTATAATCCCACCAATGAAATTGTACAACATCTATTGTTTTTACATTCATTCTACGAATTGATTTATCTATGTAATGTTCCACTATAGTTCTGGTCATAGGTCCCGGATTTGGAACAAATTTTGTGAATGCCTTGGAATTGTCAAGTTCTGTTTCACCTTTATTCCTTACAAGTCTTCTTCTGAATTCTCCAATGTATTCTTCTGCCGGTCCATAAATATCTGCCAAGTCCCATGTTGTAAAACCAGAATCATGATACGATAACATATCAGAGATAGCAGATTCTGGATTGATTTGACCATGACCTCCTGCTACTTGCCACATGCCGTTTATGATACGGCAAATTTTCAGTCCTAATGTCAATTGGAACATTTTTTGAGGTTGGGACATACCAACAATAATAATTATATTCTCAACATATACCACTCGTTTCGGTAGCCCGATAGTCTAGTGGCCAAACAATTTTTGGGCTAGGGATTCCAGGCTCTGGATCTTATGAGAGGACACCTGGAGACGGCAGTTCGAATCTGCCTCGGGCTATCTTTTTTTAAAAATGCCCCTATCTTGAGGCCATTGCAATTCTTTCTAGCTCGTTTTTCTTTTTAACAGAAGGTGCATTCATATCATTTGAAGCAGCAAGTATCAAGTGGTCTGCAAGGTTTTCTTCTATTGCTTTTGGGTTTGAAAATGATGCATCTCTTACTCCTTCTGCTATAAATCTAAGAGCAAGATCAATTCTTCTAAGAGGAGCTACATCTACAGAAACATGATATACAGTTCCACCATATACTATCCTTGTCGTATCTTCGTTTGGGGCTGAATGTTCCACTGCCCTTATCAAGACTTCAACAGGATTTTTTCCTGTTTTAAGATACATTATCTCAAATGCTGCCTTGACTGTATTTATTGCCTGAATTTTTTTCCCACCCATTCTACCGGTATTCTTTGCATATTTTTTTCCAAAATGAGATAGTTTGTTTACAAGTCTCTCCACTATATTGACTTCGGCTTTGTTAAATCGTTTCAGTGCAGAGCGACCAAAAGACATAGGAATTATCTCCTTTTTTAGAGAGATGACATTTTTCAGGCCAGGATCTTTAATCTCAATTTTGGATGTATCCCATTTTCTGAAAAGTAAAAGGTTTTGTGTTTCAGTCATTTTCTATCTTCTCGGTTTTTCTTTCTTGCCATAAACTAATTCTTTGAGTGAAGTGCCGTTTACCTTGAATACTTTCCATCTTACTCCCGGAATATCACCCATTGCTCCTCCCATAGATGCACCCATTCCTTCGACATGTACTTCGTCATGTTCATCAACAAAATTTAGTGCACCGTCTTTTGGCAGGAAAGCAGTTACGGTCTTACCGTTTTTTATGAGTTGAACACGTACACATTTTCTTACAGCAGAGTTCGGTTGTTTGGCTTCTATTCCCACTTTTTCCAATACAATACCACGGGCTTGAGGTGCACCTCCAAGAGGACTCGCCTTTTTATCCAGTCCAAGTTGTCGCCTCTTGTAAGTTCCAATAGACCATTTCTGTTTCTTTCTTTTATCTCTAAGAACTCTTCCTGCAAATAGACCGAGTGGGGATTTTGCCATTATTCATTACTCCATTATTTTTTCTGGGCTTTGTATTAATACACTGGAAATTTGAAAGTATCTTTTTGCGAGCAATCTGGCCTTTTCAGCGTTTCTACCTTCCCTGCCTACCACTATACCTTTCTTCTTTGCATCAACAAGAACAATTGCTTGAAGAGAACCGTCTAATCTTTTATTTAGCTTAACTTCTGATACCAACTTTGGATTTAACATGTTTTTCAGAAATTCTGCAGGATCTTCAGAATATTCAACTAGCTCGACATTTCTTTTTACTACATTTTGAAGATTTCTTATTGTAGAACCTCCTTTTCCAATTGCAAGGCCCATCTTACCTTGATTTACTACAAAAATTACTCTGTCTTGTTTTTCATCTTCGATGCAGTCCCTCGCTGTTGCACCAGTCACATTCTGAAAAAGTGACATTAGTTTTATTTGATCTGTTGTTAGTTTGATTGTCTCTGTCATATCTTTTTTAAAATCGATCTCTTAAGGGGACATTTAAATCTTGATAGACAGTTTGTGAAAAATAAGACATTTATGCTTGCTTCTCGTTTTCTACATCTTTTATAATCGCTTTAAGGTTAGTATCGCTTAGAGTTTTTAGTGATACTGCTGAAATTCTAAACTGCGTCCCACACAGTCTCCCTAGCTCTACTGATGAGCCATTATAGTTTAGAGTTGGCACCTTTGCAGTCTTTGCAGCTTCAGCTATTTTTTGTGTCATTGGAAATGAAACCGAATGGGAAAGTACAACTAATTTTGAATTTTTAATAGACCCCAGAACCTCTTTTGTTCCAAAAGAGCATTTGCCGTCCTCTACTGCATCTTTTATGGCTTTCTCTAAGAGTTTAACCATCTTCTACCACCTTCATGTAAAGATCTACAGTACCAGTACCAATTGGAATATTTGCACCAACTATGACATTTTCTGTTACTCCTTTGAGTTCTTCTACTTCTCCTGCCAATGCAGCTTCTGCAATAGTAGGAACAGTAATCTCGAATGCGGCTCTTGCTAACACGCTGGTCTTTGTACCTGCAATTCCATGTCTTCCAATTTGTTGCAGATATCCTCTAGAACACATCAAGTCTGCTACTAACATGATGTATCTGACGTCAACTTCTAGACCTTGGTCTTCAAGAGTAGAGCTCAGTTCGTTTATCAATGCATTACGAGCAGCCTCTATACCAAGTGTGTTTGCAATCTCAAAGACATTATTTGTTCTGATATTCTTCTTGTCAATACCATCAACTTCCATCACTTTAGCAATGTTTGAACCTGATGTTTGGATAACCCATTCATCTCCTTGTTGTACAATTGTCACACGTTCTATATCGGTAACTCCTTTGACTGTTGATGAAAGAACTTTATTTCTAAGGCCTAGTATTGTTTGAGCATCAGATTCTTCAGGAAGAGTAAGCGTGATAGAATGTCCATTAGGTTCGATCTCAAACTTTTTCTTTGATGACTGTAATGCTGTGACAACATCTTCGACAGTGCATGCTCTTTCTTTTAGTCTATCTTGATTGAGATTCAATTTGATTTTTGTAGAATAGTCGGTCTCTGTACTTGTAATCAATGCGCTTATCTTAGTATGCAAAATTTCTCTTGCTACCTTGATTGCTTTTTCTTTTGATTTTTTGTGATGTTCCTCCAAGTAGATATCCATAGTTGGTGTGACAGGCTTCTTTCTTGCATCAACAAGTTCAATAAGTCTTGGAAGACCTAGTGTAACGTTTCTTTCTCTAATACCAGCAAAGTGGAAGGTTCTTAGTGTCATCTGAGTACCAGGTTCGCCTATAGATTGAGCCGTAACAACACCAACTGCCTGTCCTGGCTCGACCTTGGCATTGTCATATAATTCCAGCGCTTTTTTCAATACTTTCTCTACTCCATCTCTACTAAGTTTTGATTCTGCTAGAGCATCATGAACAGTTTGAGCTAAACGATGGTTGAATGTTTTAGTGTATTTCTTTACAAGCTCTGCAACATCCTCCTTGGCTGCCTTCTTTCCAGAATCAATAATGCTCTGAGATTCAATTAATCGAGGAATCCTAAATGCTTCACCATGATCACTTTTTGAAACATCAATGCCATCTTCGCCATAGAGAAATTGTATAATATGACCATGTGGGTCTCTTACTGTTTGATCATATTCTAGTTTTAGATGTTCTAATGCGTTTATCAATCTTCTTTGCATGTATCCACTTTGCTGAGTTCTTACTGCAGTATCCACAAGACCTTCTCTTCCACCCATCGCATGGAAGAAAAATTCTAATGTCGAAAGGCCATCCCTATAATTTGATTTTACAAATCCTCTTGAATCAGGATTTGTATCATTCTCCTTGAAATGTGGCAATGCTCTATTACTGTAACCTTTATGGATTCTTCTACCTCGAATTGACTGCTGACCTAATGCGCCTGCCATCTGACCTATATTCAGAGAAGAACCTCTTGCTCCAGTTGTTGCCATAATTCTGCCTGCATTTGTTTCATCAAATGACTTGTCAGCTGTGCTGCCTGCTCTGTCTCTTGCTTTTGATAACTCATTTACGATATAAGCTTCTAGTGCTTCTTCAGCTGAAAGTCCTCTACTTAGCTGTAAAGTTCCCTTCTTTGCTTGCGATATGAAATCATATACTTTATCATAAGATCCGTGAATATCAGTCAATATAGATTCCTTGGTCTTCAGCGATAATTCCAAGTCAGCATACCCATAACTAAATCCATATCCTGTGATAAACTGTTTTAACATAATTAGAATAGAATTGAGAAATCTCTTTGCCTCCTCATAACCATAGTCTTTAGCTATTCTATGCAGAACACTGTCAGGTTCTTCTGCACCTATTGATGCTTTGTCTATCACACCGCTTACAAGTTGACCGTTTTTAATTACAACGTCCTTTGTTGGCCCCTTGGTTCCTTTTGACCACTTTGACGTAATTACATAATTGAAATCTTTTGGTAAGAACAATGAGAATAGCTGCTTGCCAGTATACAATGATCCTCCCTTTCCTTTAACCTGTGGTTCTGGGAATGTGTCTTGATATCCAGCTAACATCGCCAGATTAGCAAATTCTTGCGGAGTAAGAGTTGTATCATCTTTTGTTAGCAAATATGCTCCTGTGATAAAGTCACGCAACGCACCAATTATTGGGCCTCCATATCTAGGAGAGATTATTTGATCCTGTACTCGCATTAGTAGAATGGCTTCAGCTCTTGCTTCCTCGCTTTGAGGCACATGAAGATTCATTTCATCTCCATCAAAATCTGCATTATATGGAGGACATACTGAGGGGTGCAATCTGAAAGTCTTATTTGGTAAGACCCGAACGTAATGACCCATTATTGACATTTGATGTAATGATGGTTGTCTGTTGAACATCACAATGTCCCCGTCAGATAGATGTCTTTCAACAAGATATCCTATCTCTATGTTATTAGCAATTGTTTCCCTATCCTCAACAAAGTCTAATCTTATTTTTACACCATCTGGCCTTACAATATAATTAGCACCTGGATATTTAGTGGGACCATTGATAACAAGTTTCTTCAATCTTTCAATATTCCATTCTGTTACAACTTCAGGAATCGTAAGCTTTATTGCAACAGATTCTGGGACTCCAACTTCAGAAATTTCCAGATTTGGATCTGGTGAGATTACAGTTCTACTGGAAAAGTCTACTCTCTTTCCAGAAAGTGAACCTCTGAATCTACCCTCCTTTCCTTTCAGTCTCTGCGTTAATGTCTTAAGAGGTCTGCCAGATCTATGATGAGCTTGTGGAATACCAGATACCTCATTATCGAAATATGTTGTAACATGATATTGTAACAAATCAACAAGGTCTTGTACAATGAGGGGTGGCGTACCAGCTTCTTTGCTCTCTTTTAGTCTTTGATTTACTCTTATAATATCAACAAGCTTGTGTGTAAGATCATCTTCAGATCTGATTCCGGTTTCCAAAATTATGGATGGTCTCACTGTAACAGGTGGAACAGGCAATACTTGTAACACAAACCATTCAGGTCTAGCAGTGGTTGGATCATATCCAAGTAGTTTCAGGTCATCGTCTATCATGTGAGAAAATCTTTCACGAATGGTAATTGGGAGTAATCTGTTTTCTCCTAGTTCTGTTCTTTCAATGAAAATTGTAGGCTTTGTAAATATCATCTCATATTGCGATTTTCCACAATGGGGACATGTTTTTTCTTTCTTTGCTCTCTCAATTATTTCGTCTGGAATGTGTTTGATCGAGATTACACTATATGCAGCTTCTTTTTGCATTATTTTATGATATTCCTCAAGTTCTTCTTGTGGTATCTTTAGCCTAGCACATGATCTGCAGGTAGTCAACAAAAGCTTGTAGATATTATCAATGAATGCAATATGCAAGACCGGTTCTGCAAGCTCGATATGACCGAAATGCCCAGGGCATCTAGCTGCAGTGTTTCCACATGTGAGACATTTTTGTCCTGGTTCAAGAGTACCTAGCCTGCCATCCATCAATCCGCCTTGAACAGACATTCCATCTTCATCATAAGTCTCAGGAGCTGTGATTTCAGCAACAGAATATTTTCTTATTTCAGTTGGAGACCAAACAGAAAACTTGATTCCATCTATGACTTTGATTGTTTCAACTGCCATTAGACCCTCTCCTTTATCAAAAGTCTTGGTGCAACATCAAGACTCATCATTTCTTGTAATAGAAGTTTAAAGGCATATGCGACAGATATTGATGTAACCTTTGCCTTGTCTCCACATACTCTACAGACAAATCTTCTTTGTTTAATATCATAATATGAGACTAATCCACATCTTTCGCAAACATAGATTTCAGCCTTGTCAGATTCTTCAAGAAGTCTATCCTTTAACATCATAGATGCACCATATGCAATAAGACAGTCTCTTTCCATTTCACCAAATCTAAGCCCTCCACCTCTTGCACGACCTTCTGTTGGTTGTTTTGTTAACATCTGTACTTGACCTCTTGCTCTTGCATGAATCTTATCTGCAACCATGTGGTGGAGTTTTTGATAATACACAACACCTACGAAGACATCAACTGGAAATGACTTGCCTGTTCTACCATCATACATTGTCTCCTTACCAGAATACTTGAATCCTGCAGCTTCTAGAACTCCCTTAACATCTTCTAATTTTTCGCCAACAAACGCAGAACCATCCATCTTTGATCCACGTAAGGCTGCAGCTTTTCCTGTAACAGATTCAAGAAACATTCCTACTGTCATTCTAGATGGGAAAGCGTGAGGATTTATCATAACATCTGGTACAACACCGTCTGCAGTATAAGGTAAATCCTCGTGATTTACAAGTAATCCCACAACTCCTTTCTGTCCATGTCGTGATGCAAACTTGTCACCAATCTCAGGAATCCTCAGATCTCTTACTCTAATTTTATACATCCTACCACCATCATGAGATTGCGTCATAACAACAGTATCAACAACTCCGTTTTCAGATGGCCTAACACCTATCGATGTATCTCTTCTATAAGGTCCTTTTACCTCGAATTCTCTATATTCTTCCATAAATCTAGGAGGACTTGTTTTTCCAATGAGTATGTCTCCTCCCTGTACTGTGGACTCTGTTGCGATTACTCCATCTTCTTCTAATAATCGATATGCTTTGTCACCACGAAATCCACGAATGTTTCCATCTGCAGTTGGAATTTCAAAGTTATCTCTCATTCCTCCCGGATATTGTTTAGCTTCTGCCTCATAGATTCTATAGAAGAAAGTTCTACCTAATCCTCTGTCGACAGATGATTTACTTATCACTATTGCGTCCTCAATATTGTAACCATCAAAAGGCAGTACTGCAACGACACAGTTTTGTCCTGCTGGTCTATCCTCTAATCCTAACAATCCCATAGCCTTTGTTGTAACAATTGGAGTTTGTGGATATAGCATAAGATGTTGCCTAACGTATGTACTTGCATTCATCAGTGGAGTTGAGAAACCAAGACTTTGTTTTGCCATAGCTGATTCGTATGTATTTCTTGGAGACTGGTTGTGCTCCGGATATGGAATAATTGATGCACCGGCTCCAAGAATTGCAGATGGAAATATTTCCATATGGGTATGTTTTTTCATATCTGTTTCATCTATTGCAATGTAGCAGTTTTCTTCTTCATTTGCATCAACTAGCTCAATTACACCCATATGCAAAAGATCTGTCCATGATAGAAACTTCTTGCTG
Organism: Nitrososphaerota archaeon; assembly: GCA_028867755.1. Taxonomy (GTDB): domain Archaea; phylum Thermoproteota; class Nitrososphaeria; order Nitrososphaerales; family Nitrosopumilaceae; genus Nitrosotalea. Next base: position 565,752 of record JAGWFT010000001.1, on the reverse strand, counting down.
ACTTTATCTATTAGCTCTTGTGTTAATAGTAATTTGCTATCTTTAATTACAATTAGAGGTCGTAGAACTCTACCTGCGTTACAGTTGACATACAGTCTCTTTGTTGAACCTTCTACACTAGACTGATACAAGAAAATACCAACATGTGAATGAATCTTATAGTTTCTTCTAAGTTCTCTTAGCGAATCTACTAGCTTCTGTCCATCTTTGTAGTAACCTATTAGTCTTCCATCAACAAAAACCCTCGTTCCTTCTTTTTTCAGATCATCTTTCGCATCAGAAACATAAGTTGCACCTAGATCGTAAAGCTTCTCTACTATATCTTCAGATGCAACGTTTACTGATATTATAGCAGATAAGGCCAAATTCTTTACCAGACCACAGTTAGATCCCTCCGGAGTCTCACTTGGACATATTCTACCAAAATGGGTAGCATGCAAATCTCTTGCCTCGAAGTTAGGTTGGCTTCTGCTAAGCGGCGATTGTATTCTTCTAAGATGACTTATTGTTGAGAGATAATTTGTTCTGTCCAAAAGTTGTGTTACACCAACACGGCCTCTTCCCCAGTTTCCTGTCGCTATAGCATTGTTTAGTTTGTCTGTAACTATACCAGGTCTAACTGCTGCGGCAACTGCATTTATCCCTCTTTTTTGTCCTGATCTTTCTAGTTGATATTTCATATCTCTTACCAGATTTCTAAAAGCTGTTCTGAAAAGATCAGCCAGCATTTGACCTGCAAATTTTATGACTTTGTTTCCATAATGGTCTTTGTCATCAGGAGTAATCCAGCCTAGTTTCAGTTCAATCAGTTTGCAAGTGGCTTCACCGAGAAATAGAGACTTTTCTTTTCTATTATCAGGATGTTTTCCTAAGTGCGGTAGGAGACCCCAGTCAAGCAAAGTCTCTGCTCTTTTTATCTGGAATTCTTCTAACATACCTGGAGCAATTCTCTTACTGATGTACACAATTGCATCCTTGGCAGTTGGTACATCACCTGATTTTTCAAACGAGGCCTCTAGTTCATCTTGAATTTCGTCAACTAGAGAAACTGCAGCTGCAATTTCTCGATCAGATTCAAGTCCTAGTGCACGCATCAAGGTAACTACCGGAATATCAACGGGAGAACCTGGAATCTTTGCTACTATTAGGCCGTCATTTTTCATCACAAGTTCAAGTTTTGCACGATAACCAACAATGGATGAATATACTTTTGCTTTGAAAACAGTGTTTCCTCCAACAGTTTCTTTGTCAACTATAATTTTATTATAAGAAAGATCTTCTAACCCGACAATAACACGCTCAGAACCATTAATGATAAAATATCCGCCAGGATCATTTGGATCTTCACCATATTCTACAAGTTTTTGTTCAGAGAGGTTGTGCAAAATGCACGCGTTAGAGCGAACCATCACTGGCATGTCTCCGATATGAACATATCTTGATTCCAGGATTTTTCCATCTTCCACTACACTTGCTTCAAGCATTATAGGAGATGCGTAAGTAACATTTCTTAATCGAGCTTCCATTGGTGCGATATGAGTTATTGAACCATCTAATTCCATCATACGCGGTTGCTGAAGTTTTACTTTCCCGAGCTGAATTTTGTATGGGTACTCTGCACTTTCTATTTCTATTTGGCCAACTTCATCAATGATACTTTGTAGTCCTCTTTCAAGAAATTCATCATAAGAATTCAGATGCTGTCTTGCGATTCCTTCTCTTTTTAAAATATCTTGAACTATTGGCCATCGCTTGTGAGAAATGTGTGTCATTATTCTTCCACCACGTATCTATAGTAGATACTTTCACCGGCTGTGGGACTTTTCCTCAATATTTTTATCATATCACCTGGCTTTACTCCCAAACCTCTGATTGCAGGATCACTGACGTATATCAGTGGCATCTCAGTAGGCTTGGTATGATATTTTTCTAGTACCTTTTCAGCTTCTTCTTTAGTCATTATCTCATGTTTTGGAACATAGATGTGATCTGGAATCAGTATCTTCTCTTTCTTACCTAACATGTTGAAAATCTCCTTCGAACATTAGCTGTAACAAATAACTAATCCACAAACTATGTTGGTTCCACCGAGAGGTTAATATATATCTAATCTACGGCGTTTTAGATCCGCCATATTTTGTCGATAATTTGCTTTTCTGCCTTAAATAACAAAAAACATCCCAAGTCCGAACAAGGTATATTTTCAGTAATGTTTTTACTTATAGTCCTTTGACACGCTGATTCTTGTCTTTACTTTACCTCTGGACTTAAACAATACTTTGAAATCTCATTTTCATTAATATGATATTCGTCGACAAGTCGCCATATGACAATAGTAATTTTTTAAATATACATAAATACCCATTCTACTTAATCGCAGGCAAGATGAGTACTCATAAAGAATACGCGTTGATCGCTATTCTTGCAACAGCAGCCATTGTAGGTGTTGGCCCTGCATTTGGATTCTGCCCACCAGATTGTGCTCCAAGGGCCGATTATACTGCGGCAATGATGACAGGTAACACTTCGAGTCTTGCGGAAATCCAACAACCGCAGGATGTAATACCAATCACGGTATCGACAGACGCAGCAGCGTATGATCATAATTCAGTCATCATGGTGAGTGGCCGTGTGTTACATCCATATCCTGGCCAGGATGTGGCGATGAAGGTGACTAGTCCATCAGGAAATGTTGTATTTGCATCGCAGTTAACATTAGACAACAATGGGGACTTTACAACCAAAATAAACACATCAAGTCAACTCATGGCAGAAAATGGGCAGTACACCTTGTACGTACAACAGGGCAATGAGCAAGCACGAACTAATCAGGTTCAGTTCCAACTTGCTGGAGAAATATCAAAAGTTCCAGAGTTTGGCCCGATCGCAGCTCTAGTACTTGCAATTGCAATCATATCAATAATTGCAGTATCTGCAAAGACTGGACTAAGATTTATGCCAAAATACTAGAACACTCTACTTTTTTCATTTTTTAAATATACATAAATACCCATTCTACTTAATCGCAGGCAAATGAGTACTCATAAAGAATACGCGTTGATCGCTATTCTTGCAACAGCAGCCATTGTAGGTGTTGGCCCTGCATTTGGATTCTGCCCACCAGATTGTGCTCCAAAAGCAAATTACACTACTGGTTTGATGACAGGTAACAGTACAACAACTGTTCAGCCAATCACAATACCGGTCACATTACCACTTAGTCTGACAACAGACAAGACAACGTATGATAGACAATCAACAATACTTGTCACAGGACATGCCCAAAACATAATACCTGGGCTGCCAGTCACATTACGAGTTTCAGATTCATTAGGTAATGTTGTAGAAGTTGATCAGTTAACTGTTGACAGTAGTGGAAACTTCCAAACAAAAATTAATACAGCAAGTCCACTTTGGACAAGCGGTGGAACATACACTATCTATGCTCAATATGGGATACAACAAGGTATGCGCATAACACAAACACAGTTTAGCATTGGCGGTGGTGGCGGAACAACAAGTTGCCAATCAGATCAGCTCGCAGCTACGCTAAATAACGAACTATATTGTATTGATTACAGTATCAGTGGAGGAACAGCTACGGGAGCAACTCTGAGCAGTTCATCTAAAACTCTCACTGTAAACTTACAAGCAACCAGTGATGGTCAGATAACTCTTAAGATACCAAGATCAGTGTTAGATGCAAAAGCTGGTGTCAAGGATGACAGCTTCTTTGTCCTAGTAGATGGTGAAGAAAAAGATAGTTTCACAGATATGCCAAGTTCCAATATTAGAACTTTGACAATACCATTTGGAATGGGAGCTGAGCAGATAGAGATCATAGGTACACAAATAGTTCCAGAGTTTGGCCCGATCGCAGCTCTAGTACTTGCAATTGCAATCATATCAATAATTGCAGTATCTGCAAAGACTGGACTAAGATTTATGCCAAAATACTAGAACACTCTACTTTTTTCATTTTTTTACCAAACCATAGTAAAGGAAATATACGACATAAAGACAAATCGAGTATGCGTTTAGTAGCATTATTAGTAATCGCCATATTCATGCCATTTGGCATTTCATTGCATGCGTTTGCCCAATCACCAACTTCCACTACCACCCTTACTCCTACTGCACCTGCAATAACAGTTAGTACTGATAAGAGTTCTTACCTAATAGGAGATACAATAGTCATCTCTGGACAAGTGCAGGCGGTTGTACCAGGAACACCCCTCACTGTACAAATACTAGATTCTAATACAAACTTGATTCAAGTAGCCCAGATTGATATTTCTTCAGATGGGAAATTTACAAAATCGTTTTTAGCTTCTGGACCGCTATGGAAATCAAATGGGTCATATACAGTAAAAGTCCAATATGGCCCATCTAGTGTAACCGCTCAGACAGGATTTACCTTTCAAAGCTCGATTTCTCCTGTAAGCAATGTTTTCCAAGTAAAAGATCCTAACAGCCAACAAACCTTCAGCGTCAATTATACTATAACAGGAGGAAATGTAAAAGACATGACAATAGATTCACAAAGCATATCACTTATTGTTTCTATCAACTCAACGAGCGATGGTTCTATCACACTTCAGATGCCAAGGACATTAATTGATGCAAAAACTAACTCAGGTCAAGATGATTCATTTATAATCTTGATAGATGGAGCAGAGGTCAAGTCACAAAGTGAATCAGCAAATACAGACTATAGAACTTTAACAATACCATTCTTACAAGGAGACCAAGACATAGAGATCATAGGTACACAAATAGTTCCAGAGTTTGGCCCGATCGCAGCTCTAGTACTTGCAATTGCAATCATATCAATAATTGCAGTATCTGCAAAGACTGGACTAAGATTTATGCCAAAATACTAGAACTGGAAGTCAAATTTTCTTTTATCAATACATAAATACTCATGATCCTTGAGTATTGGCTAGCAAATGAGAACATCAAGCGCCTTTTGTGCAACACTAGTCGCAATTATAGCAATTTTTGGATTCTCGGTACTAGTCTTAATTCCTACACAAGCTGAAGCAGTCAACGCAAATTGTCCCAACGGAGATTGCCCCAAATTTGCAGATTCTATCACAAATGTTAATTTACAACCGCCTTCTGGTACAGCCCCATTGTTGGAGACTATTAGTGTTACATATACAACCAGTAGTAGTGTGAAACAAATAATTTGGAATTTTGGGGATGGCACAGCAGTTACTAATATTAGCAACACCACTAGTCACACATATCAAAGTGCCGGAAACTATACTGGTTCTGTGGAGTTGGATTTTAAGGATGGGCAAGACGATACTAAAACATTTCAAGTATCTGTTTCAGGAGGTATCGGAGCTAACGCACTTAATGCTACAATATCAAATCCAAATAGTGGTACCATGAACGCATACCAGTATCTGTTGCAAAAATATAACGGTAGTTCCGTAGCAACAAGCATTCCACCTCTTTCAATACAAACTAGTTCACCAACTTATAACCAAGGCGACACAATAGTTATCAATGGCGCAGTCAAAAACGTATCAAATCAAACTGCAGTTACCGTCAGAGTTATGAACTCATTAAAAAACCTGGTTTCAATAGCACAACTTATCCCAAGTAACAATGGTGATTTTTCTACTAAAGTCCTTGCAACAGGTCCACTATGGACAAAGGCAGGAAATTACACAATAATTGCACAGTATGGTCCAGCCACAAATACTACTGCAACTTTCTATTATAGCGGTGGAGACGGAACATCAACTATTAACAAATCAGTGAACGGTACTTTTGCATTACAGACCCCTATAGGAACCTTTAACATACCATACACAATTCAGGGCGGAGCAATTCAAAATATACAAGTCTTTGGACCACAATCCACACCACCTTCCACATTAGCTATTACTATTAACACATCATCAGATGGTTCATTATCAATAACTCTCCCAAGAGCTCTTATCGATTCCAAACAATTGCCACCAACACCTACAGGACCAAACCAAACAACTTCTCAACAATTCAACCCAGCAGATATGCCAGATCAAGCATTTACAGTACAAGACGGAGGACATAACGTACAATTCACAGAAGTAAAAAATATCAACAGTAGAACACTTGGTATACCCTTCCACAAGGGAGATACAACTATAGACATAGTAGGTACAATTGCAGTTCCAGAGTTTGGCCCGATCGCAGCTCTAGTACTTGCAATTGCAATCATATCAATAATTGCAGTATCTGCAAAGACTGGACTAAGATTTATGCCAAAATACTAGAACTGGAAGTCAAATTTTCTTTTATCAACATCTAGTAAACTAATTTTTCATTCACAATATTAGAATGAACTATACGTATTCAATTACAAACTAACAACACATGATATGCATTATGAGATGTTTACATTTTCTTTTTTATTAGATTTATGATTTCTATGATAGATTCACAATTATGCTAAAGCCACACTTAGATTATTATACAACCAAATGAAAGAACAGATCGTGAATTTTGAGTTTGAAGAATTTGATTCTCCAGAAGACATATTTGTATACATGTCAACCATGGCACCACCAATGAAGAATATGCTGCCAATAAACTCCTACAAAGGATACATATTTTCAATGATCCCTCTTAGCCCCACAACTGGCAATTCGTATCTTATAATATACACAAAAGGCAAGATTGAAGGAAAAATGTTGGAATTTGACATGAACCTGAAAAAATATAGAGCAGTTGATGTAGCAGAACGAGCAGATAAGAATTATTTTGTCGTTCTAACCCCAAAAAGAAATACTATTGCAGATGCAGCAATCAAAGAATTAGAAAAATCTACCTAGTATAAGCAGGAGCATTAACTGATCTGCTTCTGGCATACTTTTCCATTATGTCATCAGGAAGCTTTCCATTGAATAACTCCTTACATAGACCTCTCAGATACCGCATTATTGCCCAAGTACCAGCTTTAATCATGCTATACATCACAGGCTTCATCAAAGTACCATACGTCTTGTTTCTAAGAATTATAGGAATGATATCATTGATCACTCTTAAGTTATGTTCCCAGCATTTCCAGAATAATGTAAATTGTGCTTCATTGAGATTACCAAAGTGCATTGAATTCTTTTCGTTAAAATCTTGATAAAGTAACGGTGCAACAATGCCTCTCATGTTTGTGTGTTTGAAGTCTTCAATCAGGTCTATAGTATATTGCGTCTCATCTGGTGTTTCATCAGGCCATCCTATGATAAGAGTTGCTGCCGGGAACCAATGATTTTGATTCATTATCTTTGCACCTTCTCTGACAACCCATCCCCATTCATCGGTAGAAAATGGTTTTGTTTTGACTCCAAGATGTTTTTTTACCATCCTTGGTGCTACCGTCTCGATGCCAAGATTTGTTGCCAGCCATTTTTCATTACTCATTCCATTAATTTCTGAAATATCATGAAATAATTTCGGATCGGCACATACAGCAGAAAATGTCATGTGAGTGGTTCCTACAAATCTAGCTCCTAGCGATTTGAGTCCTTTCCATAATTCAGTTATAGCATCATAGTTTGGCCTAAACTCGCGGTTATCACAACCATAAAGTAACATTTCATCAGAGTGCAACCAAATTGAATCAAATCCATAATCTAGATTTATTTTTGCTTCTTTTTGTAGTCTTTCAAGTGGAAGATCTTTCTTTGATCTTTTGTTTACATCACAAAAGTCACAGCCTCTTCCACATCCCCTCATGGCTTCAATGAGCGAGTTAACAGTAGGACCTTCAATCATAGGTATATTCTGAATATTTTTTACAAAGCAATGCATCAGTTCTGGAGCATCGCCCTTTTCTAGATCATGAAATAGATCTAATGCAAGTTCATCAGCTTCTCCTACAACTACAGTATCTAGTCCGTGAATTTTCATTCTTTCAGTTTTTGCAAGTTCCCAAGCACCGTTCCCACCAACTGCTACATGAAAATCATATTTTTTCTTGAGCTGAATAATCTTAGCACACATTCTTTTGAATTTCATTGCAACATACGATAACTTTTCAGGAGACATGGTAGTAGTAACAGGAGCCATTCCTAACGGGTCCATTACATTTATCCCTACAACTTTGGTATCTGGTCCTATACATTTTTCTAGGTAATCTGGATTTGCAATGAATACTTCATCACGTTTGTAACCTTGTAATAGTGCAGCTTCCACTCTGCGCAATCCAACCTGAGCAACTTTTGCCTCGCCAGTTACCACATCAGTTTCTACAGGAGGACAAAACACTTTATCAAAAACCCACTCTGGTACAACCTCGTAAGGTCCACATGCAATAAATCCATAGAGAAAATTACCACGATAATTAGTCATCAAGCTACGATCTGCGGTAAGAACTATTCTCTTGCCTGCCATTCTCCCTTAGTCTTTTTTACTACGATATAAATCGTTTACCTTATAGTCTTATTTTGAAAAATTTTTGCTTTGGACATATAAGATGGTATTGTACAATCTAATGTCATATGGGCATATCAGAACCAAGACATATTGAAAGACACCAAAAGGAGACTAGCTCAATAAGAGACTTTGTATTTGGTTTTGGAGATGGAATAAACACTTCATTAGGATTGGTAGCTGGTGTTGGTGGGGCTGATCAAGCCTCAAGCATAATCATCTTAGCTGCAATAGTAGCAATGTTTACTGGTGCAAAAGCAATGGCAGTTCAGAACTATCTAGCAGTAAGATCACAAAGACAAATCTTACAATCTGAGATTGAACGAGAGAAATGGGAAATGGAAAATGTCCCAGATGCTGAGAGGCATGAGATAGAGAACATCTACAAAGAAAAGGGATTTACCGGAACCGAACTTGAAAACATAGTAAAAAAAATTACTTCTGATAAAAAAATTTGGCTGGATACAATGCTTACAGAAGAATTAAAGTTGAATCTAGAAATAGTAGGGAGCCCATTGAAGAGTGCATTTCGCATGTTTGGTGCATTTTTGGTTGGAGGTATCTTACCAATTATTCCGTATTTCTTTTTAAGTGGATATCAACCACTTCTAATAGCTGTTGGGGTTAGCTTGTCTGCATCATTTATTATTGGAGCAATAAAATCCAAAATGGCAGGTCTAAACATAGTGTGGGGTGGATTGGAGATGGCAGGTCTTGGAACAGGAATCGCATTAATTGGATATGGAATTGGTTCAGAGCTGGGTCATATTGGAATAATTAAGACTTAGATCGTTTCATCACAACTCTGTTTGCTATATTTGCTGCAAAAGCTCCAGCACCTATGCCGTTATCTATATTTACAACAGAAAGCCCCAGAGTACAACTTTGTAACATCGATGCAAGTGCTGCAACACCTTTGGCACCATACCCATATCCTATCGATGCGGGAACACCCACAACTGGTATATCCACTAGGGATGAAACCACAGATGCAAGTGCACCCTCCATTCCTGCTACTACAATAATTGCATCTACCTCTTCACGTATCATTTTCTTAATTATTGGAAAAACTCTATGCAAGCCTGCTATACCGACATCGTAGCTTGTAATGCATGTGCAACCCATTGCTTCGCACATCAATCTAGCTTCTTCTGCAACACCAATATCAGACGTACCAGCGGTCAATACGCCTACTTTACCACCTGATGATAATAGTTTCTTAAAGAACAAAATCGAGGTAGTATTTCTTCCCACTTTGGTCTTGAATTTATGCTTCTTAGAAAAAGAAGATATTGTCTTATAATGATCTTTGTTAATTCTGGATACTAGAACACAGTCTGATCTAGACATAGCAGTAAGGATGATTTTTTTTAAATCTTCTAGTTGTTTTTTTTCAGCAAATACTACCTCCGGCACACCTCTACGCATTTTCCTTCCCACATCAAATTTGGCAAAATCTTCTATTTTTTCTATAGAGTATATAGCAAGTAGTTTTTTTGCCTTGATGGCATTAATCTTTCCCAATTCAAGTGATCTCAGTATTTCCAGTAATTCCAACAATAATACTAACTGTTACGAGTTTAAAAAATGTAATCAGAGCTCAAGGCTTGAAATTGCAGTCTTGACACTTTCTATGCCTTTCTTGAACCACTCTTTTTCATTTGAATCTAGATCTAATTCTACAATTTTTTCTACGCCATTTTTACCTATTACTGCTGGCACACCAATTGAGACATCAGAATAACCATATTCTCCATCAAGATAGGTGGCTACAGGTATAACTTGTCGTGTGTCTCGTATTATGGCTTCAATAATGGCAGAAATTGCATTTCCTGGGGCATGGACTGTTGCACCCTTAAGTTCAATCACTTTGGCTGCAACTTGTCGTGTGTTTTGCACAATCTCATCTGTTTTTTGTTTTGGCAATAACGAAGTAAGAGGAACGCCTGATATTGTAGAATATCTTGGTAGAGGTAACATATTTTCGCCGTGTTCTCCTATGACCAGACCACGGGTTGAGTTACGAGAATAACCTGTTGCCTCATGAATAAATTGAATAAATCTAGATAAATCAAGCATATTACCCATACCAAACACTCTACTTTTTTGAAATGCTGAAATTTTGTATGTAAGATATGCCATAGGATCTAGAGGATTTGTTACGGGAATTATCATTGAATCTTTTGCAAATTTCTTGATGTTTTCTACTACACCTTTTACAATTGATGCATTAATTTTCAATAAATCCATTCTTGTCATACCTGGTTTTCGTCCTGATCCAGCTACAACAACCACAATGTCTGATCCTTTCATCTCAGAATAATCGTTTGAGCCTCTAACGTTTACATCTATTCCTTTTTCAGATAACATATGATTAAGATCCATCGCTTCTCCTTGCGGAAGACCCTGTACAACATCTAGCAAGAGAATTTCATCGGTCACTTTTCTTAGGGCGGTAAAAAGTGCAGCAGCTCCTCCTACCTTTCCAGAACCAACAATTGTAATCATATTCAGGCGTCGAATTAATCACTAATTAAACTTCACTATTTTCTGCAGTAAATCAGCATACATTACAGTTAGAACGTCTTTCTACAGAATTACAATTTATATGCATTCTAGGTTGTTTACAAAATTATGACTCTTGTAATTGATGCACAGGTAGCAGGGATCTCTGGAGACATGTTACTTTCTGCTCTTGTAAACATTGGAGCTAATAAATCCAAAATAATAGAAGGTGTCAAAATGTCTGAAGACTATCTCAAGGATTCCAAGATTCAAAATATTGATTTTGAAAAGACTGTAAAGCATGGAACTGAGGCAACTAGATTAGTTTTAGATATAAAAGAAGAACATAATGAAAGAAAAGGGGTTGAGATTCAAGACTGTATATTACGATTATCTGATAAAATAGGATTATCTGAAAAAGCCAAAGTCTTTGCAAAGGAAAGCATAAAATCTTTAATCAAAGCAGAGTCAAAAATTCATGGAGAACCAATAGAATCAGTTCACTTTCATGAAACATCAAGCATAGATACCGTTGTAGACATTATTGGTTCTGCAATAGCTCTTGATGATTTGAAACTTTTTTTCGAAGACATTATCTCTACCCCCATCCCAGTTGGTGGCGGAACTCTAAGCTTCTCACATGGAATTACATCAAATCCTGCAAGTGCAATCCTAGAGATATTCCGCAATTCTGATATCATAATCAAGGGCGGTGGGGCAAAAGAAGAGCTTACGACTCCCACCGGAGCAAGCCTTCTAGTCAATCTTGCAAACAAATGTTCTGAATTTTATCCTTCTATGAAAGTCAGATCAATTGGGTATGGGGCAGGCAATAAGGATTTTGAGGGATTTCCAAATATTTTGAAAATTGTCAGAGGAGAAACAACGCATCAATTTGAACAAGACATAGTTCAGGTCATTGAAACTAATGTTGATGACGTTTCAGGCGAAGTAATAGGTCAAATGATTGACAAGTTGATTTCTATGGGAGCAAAAGACGTTACAGTCACTCCATCAATTACAAAAAAAAGTAGACCGACTAATCTTGTTTCTGTCATATGTGACTCGTCAAATCTGAATGAAATGATAAATTCTATTACCTCTGAAACCGGTACACTTGGAGTGAGAGTAAGAACTTCAAGTCGGTATATAGTTCCTAGAATTATTGTTTCAGTGCCAATTACAGTGTTGGAAAGGAATTTCACAGTACGGTGCAAAATAATAAAGAATGACGACGTAACAAAACATTTCAAAGTAGAGGCTGACGATGTAAAATCAGTTGCAGTATCTTTAGATATTTCCTTTAGAGAGGCAAATGCTTTGATTATTACAGAGGTAAAAGAAAAACTTCACCTAAAATGAACAAATTAGAACAGTTAATCAGATGGTTTGATGGAAAAGGTAAGACTGTAATTGCTCTATCAGGGGGTGTTGATAGTGCACTTGTAGCCTATGCTTCATACAAATCACTTGGAGATCTCGCTGTGGCTGTTACAGCTGACTACAAAACTCTCTCCCAGGAAGAACTAGAATCAGCAAAAAAGATTTGTTCTGAGATAGGAATAAGACATATCATAATAGAATACAATGAGCTTGAGAATCCAGACTTTGTGAAAAATGATAAGAATAGATGCTTTCATTGTAGAACCCAATTAGCAACACATTTAGAAAAAATATCTAAGAATGAAAGAGCTGATTTGATAGTTGACGGTACTAATCTTGATGACCTTGGAGAATATCGTCCTGGCATAGCTGCATTACGAGAAAGTGGAGTTCAGAGTCCTCTGGTGGAGATAGGATTTACAAAAATAGAGGTAAGAAACTTTTCAAAAGAGGCAGGTCTTTCTGTATATGACAAGCCATCAAATTCATGTCTTGCATCGCGTATCCCATGGGGCAATATGGTAACTGCAGAAAAGCTAGCAAGGATTGAAAAAAGTGAAAATATAGTAAAACAGATTTTTGGCGTAAGACAAGTAAGAGTGCGAGATTTTGGTAAAGAAGCAAAAATAGAGGTAGGTCAGAACGAATTATATTTGCTTACAGATTTTCAAAAGATTTCCATATTAAATGAACGTCTTAGAGAAATTGGGTTCGAGTCTATATTGATAGACGGGGAAGGATATAGACCTGGTAAGCTCAATGTGATAACAGATTGATCTACCTAGACAATGCAGCATCAACTCCAGTTCATCAAAAAGTAATAGATGAGATGATGCCATACTTTAAAGAACAATATGGAAATCCATCTTCTATACATAAGTTTGGCAGAACTGCTAATGTTGCCCTACAAAACGCCAGAAAAAGAGCAGCTGATTTGATTAATGCAGATAGTAAAGAAATTCTTTTGACTTCTGGAGGCACTGAATCAAACAACACTGCAATTTATGGGATTACATTCCAGAACAAGGGTAAACACATCATAACGTCTTCTATAGAACATGATGCAATACTTGAACCCTGTAAACGTCTCGAGAGAGAGGGATACAGAATATCATATCTACCAGTAGATAGACATGGGCTTGTAAATGTGGATGATATTAAAAAAGAAATTTCACAAGATACATGTCTTATCACCATAATGTTTGCAAATAATGAAGTTGGTACAATTCAACCAATAAAAGAAATCTCAGGCATAGCACATGACAACAATATAGTTTTCCATACAGATGCAGTTCAGGCAGTTGGTAAAGTTCCAATTGATGTTAAAGAGCTTGGAGTTGATTTGCTTTCCATATCTTCGCATAAGATAAACGGTCCTAAAGGAGTTGGTGCATTATACCTGAAAAAAGGAATCAAAATATCTCCTCTCATATTGGGCGGAGGGCAAGAAAATGGACTAAGATCAGGTACTGAAAATGTTGCAAGCATAGTAGGTTTTGGTATGGCCTGTAAATTAGCAAAGGAAAACATAAATCAAAACACAGATTATTTCAAGAACCTAACTTCTCAATTAATCACAAGAGTTCTATTGGAGATACCAGAAACTAGCCTTAATGGTCATTCTGAAAAGAGAATTCCCAATAACACACACTTTACATTTCTTGGGGTAAATGGAGAAGATCTCATCATTAAACTTGATGAGAACCAGATTGCTGCCTCTACTGGCTCAGCATGTTCTGTACGAATACAAAAGGCATCACATGTACTTAATGCAATGGGCTTTTCCCATGAACAAATATCTGGTTCTCTACGTTTAACTGTAGGAATTACGAATACTGCAGAAGAGATAGACAAAACTGTAGAAGTATTAAAGAAAGTAGTGCAAGAACTACGCGCTGTTTCCCCCTACAAAAACAAATACAATTTCTAGATGTATTAAGACAATACTTGGAATTGGTATTCGTTTTTCTCAGTTAGTGGTACCAGAGAATTCATTCCATTCCACACATAAATGTCAGCAGAATATTTTCCTGCAGTAGTAGGAGTCCATTGAATTTGCTCATTTATTTCGTTTGCTGCATTTATTGTGTCATCAACCCATTTCAAGTACACAACTTTACCTTGACTATCTTTTATTTGAACGATGTAAGAAATTTTCTGATCATTTTGATAATCACCATTTGAAATGATATCCTTGAAAGTGATTGTTTGACCTATCTTAGGACTTTGTAACATGGGTAACCCGTTGCTATATGCAATTTGTGCTGATTGACTGATCTTTGGAACATATTCTTGTGAAACACTAGGTATTGATGCCTGAGCGGACTGAGATGGTGTGGTAGACGACAAATATGTTTGTGATGAAGAAGCAACTGTTGAACCTATTATGACTGATCGTCCTGCTGCATCCATAAAGTCATGGTACCATGCTTGTACTGTTCCTCCAACAGGCGATATCAATGATGTTCCATCCTCACTACATATCCAAGATGGCATCTTGAATATTCCTTTAAACATTCCAGACCCTGGGGCAGTTTCAGTAAGTGTGAAACCAGCATCAGCAAGCCCTCCATGAAATACGCCATTTATTGTACATTGATGAAATCTAAAGCCCTTTATCCAAACCTCTAGCAAGATATTTCCATTAGCATCGCCTACAGTATCGGCTGCAGGAGAATTTGGATCGTTTATAGTTGTAAAGGATTGAATGGAGCTATCATCGGATACAAGATCTGGATCGTATACTGTTATTGTTACAGGTGAGCCAATCCTATAATTTGCTGAGTCAAGAGTCACCGTTCCTGTTTTTGTTGGAAGATTGTTTTTTGAAGTGACAGTAGTTTGTTGACCTGCTGATGAAGAGCCCAAAAGAGAGAAATTGATTCCATTTTGATCCACCATTTGACCATTTACGAGGAATACGATATTGTTACCAAATGTTTGTAGGCTTTTTATCAGATCTGGATCGAATTGGTTTAGTTGGTTTACTACCACATATGCAATTGTTCCTGTAAAAGTACCCGATCCAGCAGCAGTTTCTTGAAGTTCAGCTCTATACATAGCATTGTTCATTGTTTGACTATTTTTCATTCCAAAAGAAAATAAATCAAAAACTATTGGTTGTAAATCGGTTTCTTGCGAAATGACACCACCTGAGCTACCAAAATTAATTTCAAGATACACCGGAGATGATGAAGACTGAGACTCGATTGAAGATACTGCAGAATCACTTATTTGAACAAGACCGTTTCCAGAAGAAATTGAACCGGGAGACAGGATTTGAACAGATGCAGTGCTAGATGCGCTACCAAAATGAAGTGTTATGCTAGTACCTGAAAAAGAACTTATACCTAGTTGTTGTTGGAACGATCTTAAATCATAGTTAACCCAATTTGTTCCTCCAGAATTAGGTTGGCCAGTGTCTATTAACATACCATTGAGAGTTGCAGCAGTTATTCCAAGATTCAAGGTGACTTCATAAAAATTAGTGGATGGTGTAGATCTAGTGTCTATCATCAACCGTGCCGAATTTGTATCTGGGACACTAGAAGATGTCGAGATAGGATTTAAGAGACTATTTGGATTTGGATAGAAATTCACATTGGAGGCACCAATCAGTGTAATTGGACTTCCAATCTTCAATGTTGGTACTTTGGCTGAGCTTCTAAAATCATTCAAGGTTTCAATGATTCCCGAGTTTAGAACTTGGTTGCTATCAGTAAGTGTAATAGTTTCTCTTTGACCAGGACTAAATTGGTTTTGGCCAGACCCAAGAGTGAGGCCAGCGTTTGAAGTGCCTGAAACAATAGATGTAGATTGTTGGTTATATTCTATGTTAGCTGATTGCCCTCTAGGCGCATTCGGTAAAATTCCTATTGTCGAAATGCTTCCATAATCGCTCTCAAAAACTCCAGTGTTTGGCCCAGTCTCTACAAATGTTACTAATTTGTTGTAAGTTACACCGTTTGCAATTATTGATGAACTGGTTTGAAGGTTATTTGTCTTTAGATTAACAACATTGCCAAGATTCATTTCCACTTTGCCATTGTCCTTAAAACCTAAGCTACTTAGATATGGAGTGAGATTTACAAGTCCAGAGATATTGCTGCTACCAGATTCTGGAAATGCTTGATAGAAAGTTGCATCAGGACTATTAACATTAAATGTCCATGAATCTACAGCTGTTGGATCTTCATCTAATTGGATGTCATTTATTGTTGCGAAAACTTCAGAACCTGCAGAATATGTGTTTCTATCAAGGCCAACAGAGATGTTTGGAATATCAAAGTATGTAAGAGCAACGCTTTGTGTTCCTGTAGCTCCATCATATTCTACATTAACATCATTGCTAAATGAGAAAAGTTGAATGACTGGCCATATATTGTGATTAATCCCAATTTGACCTGTACTTATATTTGGATTAGAATTCAAAGAAGGCGGATTTCTAACAACATTATCTTGGTTAACAGAAACTGATTGCAAAGTACCACTGCATGAACTAAATGATGCAAGTCCCTGAGTTGTGCCTGAAAGACCTCCTGCATTAGGAATTGCTATGCCATCAGTTTGCGAAAAGTCAACTCCTAGTATAGATGAAGGAGTAGATCCTGAACAGAAAACTCCAAAGTCTAGGTTTTGCCCAGGTGCACCACTCAAAGATGTTTGATCTGCTTGTTTAGCTGCATCAGTATTAGCAAAAAATGCATACCAATAACCATCTGATGCTTGAGCCATACGAAGTTGTTTTCCGTTTACATTGACATTGGGTTCACCTTGAGCTTGATCTAATTGTACATTACTTCCCTTAATTATCACTTCAACCACCATTGCTCCAGAAAAATGATTTTGAAAAGCGCTATTTTCTGCGGATACAAATAGATTTGGATGATCGGAGTATCCTTTCACATTAGATGACAATACTTGTGGAAAAACTAGTAACACGATTAACAAAAGAGCACACGTTTTGTACAACATTATCATTTGGTGAGTTTCTTGGAATTAACCTTGTCGAATAATTTATACTGGTTTTGATAATCAGGGCATAGTCAACAAGACTTGAAAACAGCAGGTTTTAACTAAGGCTTCTTCGGGAGCTTCAATGTGTCAAAGTCAAAAACTATACTCATAATCAGCGGAATTCTTGTAATAATTGGCATATTAATTTCATTTTCTCAATCCGAAACTGAAATGAATAGTCTTGCGAGTGTACAACAAAGTCTAACAACGAATACATCCATGAATGTCAGCAAGAGCTTAGACCCTATTGAGAGTAAAGATGGGGCATATTCAGTCCAAATATCAGATTTCAAAGATGGGGATAACATAAATGTCAGTGTCATAGATCCTAGTGGAAGCATCATTACCACGAAATCAATAATAAAAAGTTCATTTCAAGAAAATTTCACAATCTCTTCAACAGGCATTTATGAGTTGAAGATACAAAACGCAGCACCGCAAGATATCCAGGTACTTGGAATTATAGGGTATTATCCGCAAGGTGCAACCTTGCTTGATGCATTAAGCATTATAGTTTTGATAGTGGGTCTAAGTGGTCTTGCTATAGGTATGATGTACTTTATAAAAAATCGAGGTAAATCAAATATTAATTGAGGAATTGGTCTAGCTCGGTCAATCCATTAACCAAACTGTCAAAGTTTTCATCTGCTTCCATAATTTTATTGAGTTTATCTTTATCTACACTAAGAGTTGTATTTTTTTCATCTTGTCTGATAATAACGAACTCATGTTCAATAACATATGAAAGTCGATCTTTTATCTCATTTTCAGATATCTGTAGTTTTTCAGCAAGGTAGAACAAATTCTGTTCACCATTTTCTAGTTCAGATAGAATCGCAGAAACATTAGGATCAGTTAGTGCATTCATCATTTGACGTTTATCAAAATCTTCTCTCATATTTACCAACTATGCCTTGAGCTAAGTATTCTTTTCTTGTTTGAGATAAAGTCACTTATTAGAATTTTATCAATTTTTTCAGGATTGATATAATAGGATCTTCCCTTTAGGTGCTTTTCTAGGTTTTCAACGTAGGTTAATAGCTCTGCTTCCTCACTCACAACAATAGTATCAATCTCAATTCCTTCCCGTTTACACTTTTTTGCTTCTTGTAATGTTTTAGCATCAATGGCTGGGTCTACTTGCCTATACCTGTAACACAGATACACCATCTCACTTGCTATATCTAATTTTATTTCTCTATCATTTTTTAGTTTAGCAAGAGTTTCCTCATCTGGCCTATAGAAATGAGAATATGGTTTATCTGATAAGATCGCATTTTTTTGAGACTCGTCATCGATAAAACATGCAGATGGTTGACCATCTGTAATCATAACTATTCTCTTATTGTAAGCGCCATCTTTTTTCAATATCTTCAAAGCAAGTCGAAAAGCAGCTTGATAATTGGTATAATGTAAGAAATTATCGTTCGCATCATAAGTTTTGAGGTATGGGATATCATGTTGTCTGATTTCCGACGCCAATGAGCCAAAGCCTATAATGTAAATAGAATCATTTGGAAAGAATTTCTTATTCAATACATATAATGCCCACAGAGCTTTCTTTGCAGCTTCTATTCTACTCCCCTCACCTGAACCAAGAGAGTATTTCATTGTGGAGCTAAGATCAATGCAGTATACTACTGCAACTTTTGCTTCATCTCGCGTCTCAAATTTTTCAAAGTCTTCAAACTCTAGTTGGAGTGGCATTTCCAATGCGGATTGTTTATTCCTAGATCTTTGTATAGAGTTTAGTATTGTCTTTGGAATGTCAAGATTTTTGATATCATCACCTATCTCAAGCTTTTTTGTTGTATCTAGTACTACACTACCAGAGCCTATGTTTTTTGTTTCATGAAGTCCAAATTCCCCTTCGTTTATTGCTTTTGTAATATCCTCGAGCATTCTCTGGCCAATCTCAAAAAATCCTTTGTGGGTAAGCCATTTTTTGTCATCTTTTAGATAGCCCTTTTTTTGTAGATATTTTGTTATTGGTTCTGTGTTACCATGAATGTCTAATTCATTTGTAGATTCTTCATCAGTTTTAGATTGCGATGGCTGGTCCTGTGTTATTCCTTGGAGTATTCTCTCTAAATCATGCACAGAGGGCAGTTTTTCTTTTAATACTTGCTTTGCCATTGTCTTTAGAATTTTACTGAGTTGTTCATTGGATAACTCAGAGTCAGATCCTTTCGAGTTTTTCCTTTCATTCAAAAAATAGATAAAGTTTGCCATGTTACGCTGCAACATATGCGCCTTCTTTCCTGTCCAAAATCTTAGGTTCCACATGACAAAGTCCATCTAAAATTAATTCTAATATAGCAGCCCTGAGTTCGTGATGTGCCATTTCGGAAAATTCCAATGTATCTGGATACACATTGTATTTTTTAGATTGATTTACAAATTCTCTTTGTTCTGGCAATATCTTTTGGTAAATTTTATCCACCAAATCTGACAAAGACTTGAAATTTTGGAGTTGATTTTCATAGGAAGTTGACATACTATTAAAACCTAAAATTTCTTGGGAAACTACAAAGGTTTTACCTATGAATTCCTTTTTTATTATTTCAAGAATATTCTGGTCTACATCATTGATGTATTCGAGGGAAGTATCCTTCATAGCAATGGTGATCAGATTCTTTAGTGTCTTTTGGCGATTTTCCGCAGTCTCATCCAATTCGGCAAGTTCAAACTTTACACATTGTTCTATACAGAAGATATCACTAGGTCTTGGTACTGGCAATATGTTGTGAGACAAAGATCTGGTTCTTTCTGCCTCACCAACTAGCAGTTCAAGACTATGAACCCCTGTTCTTACACTGACACCTTTGTCTTGATTAATTTCATGACTTGAACGTGCATTTTGTATTATTCTCACTAATGCTTTGAGCATAAAAATAGGAATGAATGATTTTGGGATCTTGGATTCCTGAACAACTATTATCATTTCGTCATTCAATGTTTTTGGATAATGTGTATGTATGTGACTCTTTAATCTGTCATAGAGGGGCTCAATTATTTTACCAGCATGAGTATAATCTATTGGATTTGCAGTAGCAAAAAATACAGTTTTTGGTTCAAAAATTACTGGGTAGGCACCTGTTGTGAATCTCCCTTCTTGCAATACTGAAAGGAGAGATACTTGCTTTCGTGTATCAAGGACAGGAAGTTCATCAATGCAAAATAAGCCATGTTTTGCCTGCATTAGCTGACCTGAAGAATAAGATGTAATCTCATACAATTCTGTTCCTTTTTTTATTATTTTCATTGCATCAATCTGTCCCACCAGATCCTTTACAGAAATGTCTGGTGTTGCAAGAACATACTTGAATCTGTCTTTACCTGGGATCCATTCTATTGGTGTTTCAAGTTTATTGTTACGAATCATTTCCATACTGTTAGAATCTATGTAAAACCGGGGACTTGACATAGTGTTTGTTCCATCCTGTAGCAGGAGAATTAGTTCGTGAGCAGGTAGATCCATTGGACAATCATTTGTGACACTTCCTCTAATCACTGGCAGTGGCGATAGTAGGTTTTCTGCAATTGTTTGAACAATCTTTGTTTTGGCCTGACCTATCTGCCCAACCAATATTACATCATGAGATGATAAAATGGCACGATCAAGAGACGGAATGACATCATTGTCAAATCCAATTATGCCGGGATACTTTATGGCATTTTTTTTGATCTTCGAAATTAGGTTTCTTCTCAGCTGCTCCTTGGCACCCACTATCTTGTAATTTATTTCTAGAAGATCTCTAAGTGTCCTGATCTGTTTGTAATCCTCTGGAACACCTGCCATTATTTCAGTATATTTTGGTTCCGAGTTGTAACTTTGATTAACAAGATTTCCAAAATCCTGAGTCAATACGCTAAGTACAATCTAATTCTGATTTAAAGTATTATTTGTTTTAGTATGGTTTTTATCGGGGATAGAGGGGATTTTCCAATACTTGTCTTCACAAGAATTTAGACACATAGTTAGGATTGCAGGTAAAGATATACACGGTACTAAAAAGACAATAATAGGCATAAGCCAAATAAAAGGAATTGGTTACAATTTTGCAAAATCTATTCTAGATATATTAAAAATAAACCCCAACAGTAACGTAGGTTTTCTCACCGAGTCTCAGGTAGAAGAGATAGAAAAGGCGATGAAAAACCCATCATCAGTAAATATACCTCCGTGGTTTCTTAACAGAAGAAAAGATATGGACACAGGTAGCAATATACATTTGATTACTTCAGATATTGACTTCAATGTTAGAAATGATATTGAAAGAGAAAAAGGAATGAATAGTTGGAGAGGATTTCGTCATACTTATGGATTAAAGGTAAGAGGTCAGAGAACTCGTACTACTGGAAGAAAAGGTGGTGCCGTAGGAGTTCGCAAAGGTGGCAAAGTATTGCCAGCCGGTGCACCAGTTGAAGGTGCAGCTGCTCCTGCTAGTGGCACTACAGCAGCTCCTGCAGCTGCTCCTGCTAGTGGCACTACAGCAGCTCCTGCAGCTGCTGCAAAGGGATCTGCAGCTGCTGCAAAAGACACAAAACCTGCTGCAGCTAAACCAGCCGCAGAAAAGAAGGCCAAGTAGGTGTAACATATGGGAGATCATCCAAAAAATTCTCGTAAAATGTGGAGAAAACCAAAACGACCTCTAAATTATGATTTATTGAGTGAGGAGCTATACGTTCTTGGCACTTATGGACTTAAGAACAAGAGAGAACTTTGGAAAGCACACACAGAACTTTCCAGAATAAGAAATCAGGCAAGATCTATTTTGGCCTTAACACAAGATGTAAGAAATAAAAAAGAACCAACACTCATGAGATCACTGACAAGAGTAGGATTGGTAAAAGACGATTCCACCTTAGATGATGTCTTAAATCTAAAAGTAACCGATTTGTTGTCACGCAGGCTACAAACAGTAATTCAGAAAAAAGCAAACATCAAGAGCCCATATCTTGCAAGACAAGCTGTCGTACATGGACATGTTATGATAGGAGAAAGGACAGTGAACATTCCGTCATACACTGTTACCGTGGAAGAAGAAAATCAAGTACGTTTGTCTCCAGATATAGATCTAGGCAAAGCTAAACAACAACCACCTGCTGAAGAAGTAAAAATAGAACAACAAACTGAGTAGCATATACACAATTATTATCTATCTAGAAGTAACATAAAATAACAATATGTGTTCAATTATAGGCTATCTAGGTCTGAATCAGGCTGCCCCAATAATAGTCAAAGGATTAAAGAGAATGGAATATCGTGGTTATGATAGTGTCGGGGTTGCTACATTTTCTAACGATCATATACTAGTAAGAAAAGGTGTGGGGAAAGTAATAGAAGTAAATAAGACCGTAAGACTTGACGAACTTTCTGGAACTGTAGGAATAGGACATACGAGATGGGCCACACATGGAATAGTTACTGACACAAATGCTCATCCTCATCCATCTAGCACTGGAGAAATAGCTATTGTTCATAATGGCATAATAGAAAATTACGAGGAATTAAAAAAAGATCTTCAACAAAAAGGTTACACTTTCAAAAGTCAAACAGACAGCGAGGTAATTGCAAATCTTCTTCAACATCATTATGATAAAACTAGAGATACAAAACAATCAATGGCACACACACTTTCTGAGCTTAAAGGAAGTTATGCTTTTGTTGCTGTCTTTAAAGATGGGACATTATCTGCAGCAAGATTTCATGAACCACTCATAATAGGAATTGGAAAGGAAGGATACTTCATTTCTAGCGACGTGTTAGGATTTGTAGAACATACAGACGAAGTGATTTACTTAGATAATAAAGAATTTGTAATTATCAATTCATCGGGAATTAAAATCTTTGATTTTGATACAAATCCAGTGCAACATCAAATTACCAAGGTATCAAAGGAATTTGCTGATGTGTACAGGGGAGAATATGCTCATTTCACTCTCAAAGAAATATCAGAACAACCGACTACAACACTAAACGCTGGAAATAATACGAAGCTGGAGCTTGATTTAGCAACCGATTTTATTCGACATGCAAAAACACTTTACATAACTGGAAGTGGGACAAGCTATAATGCGGCACTTGTAGCTAAATTCCTTTTTTCAAAATATGCAAAGATCAAGATTGAATCAATAATATCAAGCGAGGTAAGCTTTTCTCCTGACATTTTTGAGCAACAATCTACCTTGATAGCATTATCACAAAGTGGAGAGAGTGCAGATGTATTGGAGGCTGTTAATATTGCAAAGAAAGCTGGATCCAAAATTATCTCAGTTGTAAATATAATGACGTCATCTCTGGTTCAATTATCATCAATATCCATAGGCTTGGGCTGTGGTCCAGAGATAGGAGTAGCAGCTACAAAGAGTTTCACTGCACAACTTGCAATACTATACAAAATAGTCGATAAAATATGCGGAGGTAGCATAGGTGTAGATTTTACTAAAGTGTCAGAGGAAATCAAGAAGATTCTTTCCAATGATTCTAAGATTAAGGACATAGCAAAGAAGCTCAAAGATGTTTCTGACATATACGTACTTGGGAGAGGAATTCATTATCCAATAGCATTAGAAGCCTCGTTAAAGTTAAAAGAACTTACATACATACATGCAGAAGGTCTTCCTGGTGGAGAACTAAAACACGGCCCTCTTGCCTTAATGGATTCTAATACATATGTCATTATGATCAATCCAAATGATTCTACCTATTCTGAAACGTTAACTAGCGCACGTGAAATAAAGGCTAGAGGAGCAAAGGTTATTGGAATTTCAGACAAACCTAGTGATGTTTACGATTATTGGGTAGAGATACCACAAATAGATGAATCCACATATCCATTAATCGAGATAATACCTGTCCAACTTTTAGCATATTATGCTGCTGTCGAAAAAGATACGGATCCTGATTATCCAAGAAACTTGGCAAAATCTGTAACAGTCAAGTAATTCTCCGATATTCTTTTTCTGTAAGAAAGAGTAATTTTTCTGCATCTATTCCAGTTTTTAACATACACGCTATAGAAGCCCCTCCTGCACCAGCACCTTCTTTAACAAAACCGTCAGCATAAGAACGAAGACCAGAAATCTTCGATTGACCTAATTTGAGTTTAGCAACTAGTATTGGAATGTCAAATATTTTCTCAACTGTTTCAACTAAATTTGCAGACTTGTCATCTACGACATATGACGTAGTACCTATTGCAGTGTTTTTACCGACAAAACCTATACTCTTAGCAAAACATAAGACTGCTGCCATTTGTGTTCCCCCTGCTAATAGTACCCTTGTAATTTCAGATGAAGTACTAAGTATTCCAGCAACTGTAGGTATCATAGGATCACCAACTTGTGCAACAATATCAAAAGGATCGCTTGATTGCACTCTTTTTAGAGCATTTTTTACAATATCAATTTTAAGATGAGTAGGATTAGTAGGCATACTACTACTTACCTGTGCCTTTAGACCAAATCCCTCAAGTATTCCAAGAGCTGTTGTAGTGCCTCCTGGAATGCTTTCTCCAACTACTAGACAGTCAGTTGAAGCGCCAAGAAATCTACCTATTATTCTTCCATATTCAACTGCCTTTCTTATTTCTTCTTGACTTAGTGCAGCCTCTCTTGAGATATTTTTCCCATATTCTAAGTTCATATCTATGAATGGAAGTTTTGGAGGAATTTTACTTCCAGCATTAATTGTTATGCTTGGTATACTTGCTGCTTCTAAAGCTGTTTTTGTTAGAAGAGCTGGTGTAGGTTTTCCATCAGGAGTCATAGGTATGACAGATATGCTTTTGCAATGTCCGTAATGGATGAACTCGGCATCTGCAGGTCCGGTATATTTTATCAGATCAGGATGTTCGCCAGCAACTGTGATACCTTGAACTTCTGAAGTTTCTGTATAGGATATCACTAAGGAAAAGACAAAACTCTTTTGTTTTGTTTTATCAATAAAATCTAGGCCTTTTTTTCTATTTCCTAATATCTCAATATCTTGCAAAAATTAGTCACTGCTCATGAATTCTAAAAATTCTTTTTCAGTACGAGGTTGAAGTACAAAGTTAGTTTTCTTTTCTCTTCCTATTGTTGATGTTGTGGAGCTGCCATAATTATGTCCTGGGTAAAGAACCAAACCTTCATCCATCTTGCAGACCACGTCAAATAAGCTATGATAAAGCTCTTTGGCACTGCCTCCGGGAAGATCTATTCTACCGCAGTTTCCCACAAATAGAGTATCTCCAGAAAAGATCTTTCCGTCTCCAACAAGACACATGCTGTCTTTTGAATGTCCTGGCGTATGAATAACAGTAAGTTCAGAGTGTCCGAATCTGATCTTGTCACCTTCAGATACAGTCATATCATTTTTTAGGGTAGAAGATTTATGTTGTAAGATCTTTGCTCCAGTTTTTCTCACTATTGCATCATTACCTATAGTATGATCAAAATGATGATGAGTGTTTATGACATATTTTACTTGCAGACTGTTCTTCTCAATTACCTCTAATACTAGATCTAGATCCCATGAAGGATCAACGATGATGGCTTCGTTTGTTTGTTCATCCTCAATCACATAAGTAAAATTTTGCATACCGCCTACCTCAAGCTGATGTACTTTCATAATACACCCACTTCAGCTTCTAACGGAATACCTATTTTCTCAACTATTATTTTTCCACACATATCTAGTCTTTTAGGCATTCCAACCTTCATTTTATGATATGTAATTGTCACATCGGCTTTTACACATTTATCTATCACAGAACCTAAATCAGGATCTAGCCCAGAGGGTATGTCTACTGCAAGCTTGAAAGCTTGAGATTTGTTTATCAGATCTATTGCGGTAGCATAAGGCTCCTTTATTTTACCTGAGATTCCAGTTCCCAAAATACCATCAACAATTATGTCTGCATTAAGAATAATCTGAGTTGGATCAGAGACAATCATGAGATTTACTGAATTCATTCTTTCTAGAACTTTCCAGTTGGAGTTTGATTCTTCAGTTTTTATTTTATTTGGATTTCCAAGTAAGATAACATCTGTATCACACCCAAATCCTGCAAGATGTCTTGCAATCACAAATGAGTCTCCACCATTATTTCCCAATCCTGAAAATACAACTATTTTCTTTTCCTGTAAGTTTTCATATTTTTCAAGCAAATATCTTGCTGTTGATGCTCCAGCATTTTCCATCATTAATTTTCTAGGAAATCCCATCTGGTGGCCATTTTCCTCAATTTGCATCATTTGTTTTACTGTAATTTCCACATAGTTTCAGAAATTTATGTTAAATAAGGGCTTTACCAAATTACAACTTATTGCACATAACCAATATCAGAATACCATTCTAGGGCATGATTTTATCAAACGGAATAATTTTTTACAACACAATTATCAAGTGCGGGAGAAGGGATTTGAACCCTCGAAATCCTAAGATACTAGCCCCTCAAGCTAGCGCCTTTGACCAGGCTGGGCGACTCCCGCAGATGCAATACCCATGTATGGTTTTTATAAGCCTTGATTACTTTTTGAAAATGTGCTGATTCCTGTCAGGTGTTTTACTTGTGGAAATCTAATTGCTGATAAATTTAAAGAGTATCAGAATCGTGTAAAAAGTGGAGAAGATCCAGCTAAGGTTCTAAACTCTTTTGGATTGAAGCGATATTGTTGTAGAGCTATGATGTTAACAGCTGTGGAAACAATTCATCAGGTCATTCCATTTTACGAAGCAATAAGGAGAAGGGAGCAAGAAGTTCAATCCGAGCTAGAATAGAATGGCACGGATTACATCATTAAAGGGGAGATTACTCTACAACAGCAGAGGAAGCAAGACAATTGAAATAGATGTCATTACTGACACCAAACACATAGGAAGAGTTTGTGCATCATCTGGTGCAAGCGTAGGAAAGCATGAAGCAATGAGTTTTCCAGATAACAAACCTGAGAAAAGTCTTGAGATCTTAAAGACAAATGAGAAAAAGTTTATTGGTCTTGATCCTTCCAATTTAAAATCTATTCATGAAACATTAAGAACAATAGATTCAACTCCCAATTATTCAAAAATTGGAGGCTCAGTTGCATTTTCTCTTACCATAGCATCAATAGATGCCGCATCAAAATCAGAAGGAATTCCAATATTCAAATTATTAACCAAAGATTCTGATCTTAGATTTCCTTTTCCTCTAGGCAATATTTTAGGAGGAGGGGCTCATGCAGGTCCTGGTACACCAGACATTCAAGAAATATTGGTTTGTGCTACTGGCTCAAAAACAATAAGAGATGCCATTGAAGTTAATTTTGCAGTACATAAAGAACTTGGGAAAATACTAGCAAAAAAAGATACAGGGTTCACAAATGGTAGAGGTGACGAGGGTGGATGGGCTCCAAAACTTGATAATGATGAAGCTTTGGAACTCTCTGCCAAAGCCTGCGAGCAATTAGGATTTACATTAGGAAAAGAGGTCTCATTAGGAGTTGATTTTGCTTCAACTACACAATGGAACGAAAGTAGGAAGAAATATGTCTATAATCGAGCAGGCTTTGAGAATACACCAGAAGAACAAATTGATTTTGTTTCTGAAATAATAAAGAAATACAAACTAGCTTATGCTGAAGATGCTGTTCATGAAGAGGCTTTTGATGAGATGTCTATCTTGACAGAAAGATTTCCAAAAGTCTTGATAGTTGGAGACGATCTTTTAGTAACAAATACTGAGATTTTAAAGAATGCAGTAAAGAAAAAAGCGTGTAATGCAGCTATTTTAAAGGTAAATCAAGCAGGAAGTCTTTATGATGCTATTGAATTTGCAAAGGAAGCATCCAAGAACAATATAAAATTAATCACATCTCATCGATCTGGGGAATCTTCTGATTCTCACATATCACATATTGGAATTGCTACAAAATCTAAGATGTTAAAGATAGGTGTAGTAGGCGGAGAAAGAATAGCTAAACTAAATGAGTTACTGCGTATCTCAGAGTATGATTTAATACGTGGAATGGCCGAGATTTAAGAACACGTCATGAGCAAGCAAGAAGAATTCGAACACATGGAAAAGTATGTCTTGTCTACAGGAATAAGAGTAGGTACTCAAGTAAAAACAAAATTCATGATACCTTTTATTACAAAGGCAACAAACGAGGGTCTTTACATTATAGATAGTAAGAAAACATTATCTCGTATTCAAACAGCTGCTAAATTTATCAATAGAGCAAATATCTCAAAAGTATTCATTTGTTCAGGAAGGGAATATGCAAGCACACCAATTGAAAAATTTTGTGAACTAACAGGTGCTACCCCCATGCTTGGAAGATTTATGCCTGGCACTTTAACAAATCCTCTTTTGCCATATTACATTGAGCCAGAGTTAGTTTTAGTATCAGATCCTCAAGTAGATGAACAAGCAGTTTTGGAAGCTACAAATGCCGGCATACCAGTTATCGCAATTGCAAATACGGACAATGTCACATCCAAGGTGGATTTAGTCCTACCTGCAAACAACAGAGGTAGAAAGTCTCTTGCTGCAATCTATTGGTTATTAGCTAGAGAGATACTATTGCAAAAAGGAGATCTAAAAACTGATGAATCAATGAAATATCAAATAGATGACTTTGAAACTAAAATAACCGAGGAAGAATTAGAAGAAGAATCCGAGAGAATTCCGCCTTTGAGAATGAGAAATCAGAGGCAATAATACAATGCAGATAAGAACACCAGCTGTAGCTGGAATGTTCTATCCAAAAGCACAACAAGAATTAAGATCAAATATCAGAGAGTGTTTCCTGCACAATTTTGGTCCTGGAAAATTACCCCCTTCAACAAATGATGAAAACATAATTGGAGTCATTGTACCTCATGCCGGATACATGTATTCTGGTCCAATTGCTGCAAATTCTTATTATGCAATCTCTTCACTAAGACCAGATCTTGTGATAATCATAGGGCCAAATCACTGGGGAATAGGTTGCGACATAGCTGCAATGAAAGATGGATTGTGGAGAACCCCGCTTGGAGATGTTGAGGTTGATACCCACACAGCTATTGAGATTAACAAGATATCAAAGAATATAGAACTGGATTTTTTCTCACATACAAGAGATCACAGCCTTGAAGTGCAAGTTCCAATGCTACAAGAAATCTATTCTCATAAATTTAAGATACTTCCCATAATTCTGATAAATCAAAGTCATGATGCAGCAAAAGAAATTGGTATGGCAGTATCAAAGATATCCAAAGATAAAAAAACTGTAATAGTTGGTTCCTCTGATTTTACGCATTATGAAGAAAATGAATTTGCATACAAACAAGATAAATCTTTGATCGAGCCCATATTGGGAATGAATACTGATGAATTTTATAGAATTCTACAAAAAAATCAAGTGAGTGCATGCGGATATGGAGCGATAGCTTCTACCATCATAGCCTGCAAAGAACTAGGTGCCACTAAGGGCACGCTGGTAAAGTATGCGACCAGTGGAGATGTAACAGGTGAGAAAAACTCAGTGGTAGGATATGCATCGATAATTTTTTCATGAGATCAATAGCATCAGCCCCAGGTAAGGTGATTCTTTTTGGAGAGCATTTTGTTGTATATGGAGTAAAAGCAATACTTTGTTCCATTGACAAGAGAATTACAGCAACTTCTAAATTTTTAGATGAGCCAAAAATACGTATAAAATCAGAGCTTGGAGACGCAGAGATCGACTTAGACGCATTGTCCGATCTTAATTCAATACCTATTAGATTTATGAGGCCTTTTTTTCACATAGTAAAAGAAACTCTGAAAGAATTTAATGAAAAGATAGGTATGGAGATAATCCTGAGCTCAGAGATTCCTGCTGGAATAGGTCTTGGTTCTTCTTCAGCTGCATGCGTTGCTGTGACAGCATCAGTTACTGGATTATTTAATAAAAAATCAAAGGAGCAGATTCTAAAAAGAGCTATAGAATCTGAACGTATCATATTTGAAGATGTATCAGGTGCAGATTCTTCCATCTCTACATTTGGTGGACTAATGCTGTATGGTAAAAATGGATTTGAAAAAATCGATTCAAAAAATAATCTTAGTTTTATAATAGCAAACTCAAATCAAGTTCACAATACAAGAGAAGTTGTACTAAATGTAAGAAAATTCAAAAATGATAACGAAGTGATGTTTACAAAAATGTGTGAGCAAGAAAACGAATTAGTGACTAATGCATTGTCAGCTTTGAAAGAAGATGACCTAAACAAACTTGGTTCATTAATGGCAAAAAATCAGAAATTGTTAGAGAAAATAAATGTGTCAACAGACAAGCTGGATCTACTGATAAAAGAAGCATCAAAAACGTCATATGGGGCTAAAATAACTGGCGCTGGCGGAGGAGGATGCATAATTTCTCTGGTGGATGAATCTAATGCAAGTACTACACTAGAAAATTTAAAAAAAAATAGTGACTGTTTTATTGCAAAAGTAGACTTTAATGGGTTAAGTTATTCTTGATCTGAAGAATATCTTCAGGATGTTTATAAACAAAAATGCTGGGATACTTTTTAAAACCGACCATAGCACTGTTAAAAATCATGATTTTGCTTAAACTGGGAGGATCAGTAATTACAAACAAGCAAAAACCACTAACACCTAATGTATCTGCAATCAAACAAATTGCTTCTCATTTAAGAAAGATAAAAGAACCATATATGATAGTTCATGGTGGCGGTTCTTTTGGCCATTATTGGTCTGTAAAATACGACATGCATACAAAACCTGAGAAATATAGCACCAAAGGCGTTTCAGTTGTTAAAAATTCCATGGTAGAACTAAACAGACTAGTCCTTCAATCATTTTTTCAAGCAAATCTCAAACCGTATTGCTTACCTCCAACTGATTTTATTTTTGGAAACAAACCAATAATAAAGAAAATCAAAGAGATTCCAAAAATTGCCAATACTGGACTAGTTCCAATTTCATATGGGGATGTCATGTGGTTTGGTAAGAACAAATTCTACATACTATCTGGAGATAGAATAATTGGCATGTTAACTAAAATCTTGAAACCA
Organism: Nitrososphaerota archaeon; assembly: GCA_028867755.1. Taxonomy (GTDB): domain Archaea; phylum Thermoproteota; class Nitrososphaeria; order Nitrososphaerales; family Nitrosopumilaceae; genus Nitrosotalea. Next base: position 534,386 of record JAGWFT010000001.1, on the reverse strand, counting down.
CGTCTTGCAATTTTTGTAACAAATGTTGATGGAGTGTACTCTGATATCAAGACTAAAAAATTAATTCGTGAAATGACTACAGAAAGACCTACAACTACAGATGTAAAAATGGATGTCACAGGAGGAATGAATCGTAAAATAAAGGAAGCCATGTCAATGTCTAAGAATGGAACAAGTGTATTTTTTGTTAATGGGAGAATCCCTCAGAGAATAGTAAATGCAATAAATGGCAAAGGGTTTGAAGGTACTATAATTAGGGGCAATAAAGTATGGAATATTTAATTCTGGTAGATAGTAATGATAGACAGGTAGGAACTGAAGAAAAAGTAAAATGTCATCTACCTAATGGAAAACTACATAGAGCTTTTACAATTTTGTTATTCAACAAAGATGGAAAACTTTTGTTAACACAGAGAAGTACGAGTAAAATGCTTTGGCCTGGGGATTGGGATGGCACAGTTGCAAGCCATCCTAGACAGTCTGAAACATACGTATCATCAGCAGAAAGAAGGCTCCCAGAAGAGCTTGGAATAAATTGCAAGTTGGATTATTTGTTCAAGTTTGAATATCATGTTCCTTACAAAGACATAGGTTCGGAAAATGAAGTTTGTGGTACTTTAATAGGCATAATGGATGAGCCTGAGAAAATAAGGCTTGTAGAAGATGAAATATCTGCAGTCAAATGGACAACATTTGATGAGCTTTTATCCGAAATTGAAAAATCTCCACAGATTTTCTGCCCATGGATGCTAGTTGCATTGTATTTTCTTTCTGAGTCAAGCAATAACATAATAGAACCACACAAGAAAATTCTTAAAATGTGGAACAAGGAAGGTCTCAAAAGTCGTTTAGAAGATCCATTAAAGTATCATTTTCCAGATCATAAATGGGAGTTGAAAATAGAACGCAATTGAACAATATTGTAAAGACTGCAAAGAAAGTAGATTCTTTTCTTTTATCAAGACTGAAAGGTGAACCATCAAATCTGTACAAAGCTGCGAGTTATTTGATTGAACATGGAGGAAAGCGTCTTAGACCGTATTTAGTCATAAAGAGTTGTGAGCTTTTAGGCGGTTCAACAAGGCAAGCACTTCCAGCAGCAGCAGCAATTGAAATGATACACAATTTCACATTAGTTCATGATGACATAATGGATAATGACGAAGTAAGACATGGTGTACCTACTGTACACGTGAAATTTGGCATGCCGGTTGGCATTCTAGCTGGCGATATACTTTTTTCGAGAGCCTTTGAAACTATTTCAAATTTGGATATACACATTCCAAAAGAAGTGAGAATCTCACTCATATCTGCGCTCTCAAGAGCATGCAGTGAGGTGTGCGAGGGCCAAGTATTAGACATAAGCATGGCTAAATTGAAGAGCATTCCTACCGAATTACAATACATAAAGATGATAGAGAAAAAAACATCGTCTCTATTTGTGGCATCTTGTGCAATGGGGGCTATTTCTGCAGATACTACAAAATCAGACGTAAGAAGACTTTCGAGTTACGGCAAAAACCTTGGAATAGCATTTCAGATAATCGATGATCTGATTGGGATAATAGGAGATCCCAAAATTACAAAAAAACCAGTCGGAAATGACATAAGGGAAGGAAAAAAGTCGTTACCAATTCTTTTGGCTATAAAACTTGCAAAAGGAAATGAGCGTAAAATTATTCTCAATGCCTTTGGCAATGCCTCGATATCAAGGAACAAAGTGGAAAAAGCTATGGAAGTAATATCATCACTTGGCATTGAAAAAACCGTGAGAGAGAGAGCTTCTTGCCACTTGAATGCTGCAAGAAAATCCATTTACAAGTATGATAATTCTGCAAAAGAAGATCTTCTTTCCTTGTTAGATTTTGTAGTAGAGAGGAGTCTATAATTGGATGATGAGATAAGAAAATCCATACGAGGAATTGCCCTCTTAAATGCCTCTGAGCATGACGGAAAAACTAGAAACGACGCTGTAATTTCAAAAGTAATGGGTTCTAAGCCAGAACTTAGAGAAAAGATAAAGGAAATAATACCTATTATTTCTGAGATAGTAAACGAAGTAAATACTATTACTCTATTAATGCAAAAATCAGAACTTGAAACTAAATTTCCAGAATTACTCACAGTAAAACCAAAACAGGATAGAGTTGGCCTACCATTACTTGACGATGCAGAACAAGGTAAAGTAGTCACTAGGTTTCCACCAGAACCAAATGGATATCCACACATAGGACATGCAAAAGCTGCAATAATAGATGAAGAATATGCTAGAATGTATGGAGGTAAACTCATCTTTAGGTTTGATGACACAAATCCTGAAAAAGAAAGATTGGAATATTATGCTGCAATAAAAGTGGGGCTTGATTGGTTAGGTGTAAAATATGATCACATAAAGAATACTTCAGATGATATGGAATTAATCTATAGAAAGGCAGAGGAATTTATTCAATCTGGATATGCTTATGTCTGTACTTGTAATAAAGAAACTATAAGTAAAAACAGGCGAGAAATGTTGTCGTGCAAATGTAGTTTTGGAGATCTTACACAAAACACGAAACGTTGGAAAGATATGTTGGAAAAGTACAAGCCTGGAGAAGCAATCGTAAGATTTCGTGGAAACATGCATTCGGAGAATACTGTTATGCGGGACCCCACATTATTGAGAATAATAGACGAGTCACATCCAATTCACAAAAACAAATATCGTGTATGGCCCAACTATGACTTTGCAGTATCTATAGAAGATAGTGTCGATGGGGTAACACATGCATTTAGAACAAAAGAATATGAACTTCGAAATGAGCTTTATTATGCAATTCTTGACAAGCTTCAAATGAGAAAACCAAGAGTTCTTGAATTTTCCAGATTGGAGTTTGATGGAATGCCAGTATCAAAGAGAATATTAAAACCGCTTGTACAGGAAGGAAAAGTTTCTGGTTATGATGATCCAAGATTACCAACTCTTGAAGCAATGAGGAGAAGAGGAATTGTTCCTGAAGCCATCAGAAAGTTTGTACTTTCGTTAAGTTTCACAAAATCCGATACTTTGGCTCCCTTTGAGACTCTAGAGTCTTTCAATAGAAAAATAATTGATCCTACAAGCATGCGATTGTTCATAGCTACTGATCCTGTGAAACTAATAGTAAAAAATAATAATTTGACAGAGGTAGAGATTTCAAATCATCCTCAGAAAGACATGGGTAAAAGAAAAATTCGAATAGATGGATCTTTCTACATATCAGGCAATGATGCAAAATCCCTGAAAGTTGGAGACGAAGTAAGGTTACTAGAGATATACAATATTAAGATCACCAAGATAGTACCAAACATAGAGGCAGATATTACTGATAATAACTTCAAGCCAGAGATTCCAAAAATTCAGTGGGTTCCCAGTCAAGATGCTGTAAAAATAGAGGTTTTGATACCAAAGATTCTTTTTGTAAATGAGCAATTTAACGAGAATAGCTTAGAAATTAAACAAGCGTTGACTGAGCCCTACTACTTAGAATTAAATGTGGGTGCAGAAATTCAGTTTGTAAGATACGGATATTGTAGAAAAGATTCTGCAAATCAAGTGATATACACACACAAGTGAATAAAATGAAGATTGCAAGGTTACTAAAAGAAAATATGGAAACATATGGTTTTGTCAATGGAGACAGAGTTCTTACAAGAGAAAGTATGACTTCACAAACTGGAATCCCAATACCACAAAGTGTTAAAGATTTTTTGTTTGATGGATGGTACGAAGAAATAAAACAAAAGTCTTCTCAGATCAATTATGACAGCAAAGTATCTGACTTTAAACTTCTTCCACCCATTCCAAATCCATCTAAAATAATTTGTCTTGCATTTAACTATAAGGATCATGCAAAAGAACAAAACTTGATCCCACCAGACGAGCCTGCCATAATAATAAAACCAAGATCAACACTTAACGGACCAACTTCGGACATAATTTGTCCGTCTTTTGTGTCAAAACTTGATTATGAGATAGAACTTGCTTTGATAATTGGAAAAGATTGCAAGAATGTTTCTGAGGAAGAAGCAAAAAAGGCAATATTTGGATACATGGTGTTAAATGATGCATCTGCTCGCGACATACAAGCTAAGGACAAACAGTTTACTCGTGCAAAGGGATTTGACACTTTTGCGCCATGTGGACCTTGGATAACTACTGCCGATGAAATACCTGATCCTCAGGATCTTAAGATGATGACAAAGGTTAATGGAACCATAAGACAGAATTCGTCCACGTCAAATATGCATCTAAAGGTAACTTCAATAGTTTCAATCTTGAGCAAGGTAATGACATTAGAAAAAGGCGACATCATATCAACTGGTACTCCTGCCGGAGTAATGCTAAACAAGCCTGACGCTGTATTTTTGAAAAATGGTGACAAAGTAGAGATGGAAATAGAAAGGCTTGGGAAATTGGAAAATACAATAAAGTTTGTCTAGAGTTTTCATGTCAATTAACTTATAACATTAAAATTATTAAGAGTCACAAAAAGAAGAGCACTCATGGGAAAAATAATTGTTGGCAAAACCACAGATATTCCACCAGGCAAAATGCAAAAGGTGGCAGCTGACGGAAAGGAGGTACTAGTGATTAACATAGATGGCAACTTTTATGCAATGAATGATACTTGTACTCATGCAGGAGCTAGTCTTTCTGAAGGAAGTTTGGAGGGACATGTAGTGACATGTGGTTGGCATGGAGCAAAATTTGATTGTAAAACAGGAAATCTTTCGGCTTTTCCGGCCAAAATAAAGGATTTACAGTCATACAAAGTAACGGTAGAATCAGGAAACATCTTTTTGGAAGCATGATGCAAACTTTATAAAATAAGTACAATTAGTTTAGCGTGATCCATGTATGACAGAAAAGAAAAATCAAAACGATGAAACTCTTAATGCCGCAATCATTACACTTGAAGACATAGCTACAAATCCTTCAACCCCAAAAAACATAAAGAAAAATCTCTCGGATCTAGTGATTGAGCTAAAAAAACAAGAATATTCTGTCTCTGTTAGAGCTTCTAATGCCATAAGTGTACTTGACGAAATAACACAAGACCCAAACATGCCATCATACGTGAGAGTAACGCTGTGGCAGGCCGTATCCACCCTAGAGAGAATAAGGGAATAAATTTAGTCTAGAAACATCTCTTATTGTGAAAATAGAGGAATATCTAAACACACTTCCCACATCAATTATGACAGGCGAGGATGTTGAATTACAAGACAATATACTCAATGAGATTTTTGAGTTTGCCTCCTTGAGCAAAAATGATATCTTTTATCATTTAGGATGTGGCAATGGACATAGTTTATCCATAGCATTGGAAGAATTTGGAGTAAAAAAAGCAGTGGGTGTGGATAACAATAATGAGAAGATTGCATCTGCCAAGAAAGCACTTGGAGACAAAAATCTTTCCAATTGGATTTTAAAATGCGAAGATGTTTTAGAATCTGATATCAGTGAGGCGACGGCAATTTTATTTTGGTTTTCAGACGAGACCATTATAGAAAAAATGACCCAGAAATTTGCTACATTGAAGAAAGATTGCAGAATCATAACTATATGGAGTCCATTACCTGGATGTCTACCTGACAAGGTAGAATTTCCTTACATTCTCAATATAACCCCATTCAAAAAATCAGATGATCTAAAAGAACAAGTTATTGCAATATTTGAAACTGATTGCATAGATTTTGTTACTGCTTGGGAATTTGCGGAACGATATTCGAAAACAATATCATCCAAAGATGAAGAAAATATTAGATTTTTAACAATTCTTCAAACTCTTGTGATTTGGATAAATGCAAAGAATCTTGGTATAGCATGTGGTAATGAGATACCTGCACCGATAAAGAGCTACATGGAGATACTCAAGACGTATTTTGATATCGAAGTAGAGCATTTGTTAAATCAAAATACATTGTAGGCAGAGTCATGTTTTTATTTGTAAACTGTGCATAAATAATATGGAATCTAGAATAAACATCAATGTCTCTGCAACTGACTATGAAGCTACCAGTAAGGCAATCATATCCACACTGAGTAACATTGAGCAAATGGTTCATGGGGAAAACGACTTTGTAGTTACTGATTCAGAATTTGCATTTGGATGGCATTTTTATGTAGTATGTGTTAACAGGTCACTTGTGAAAAGACTGTCTGATCAACTAGGTTCAGATTTTGAAAAAGTGAAAGGAAAGACTTTAGAGCACAAGTTTTTGAATTGGCTTGATCAAAAAGTTACTCAAAAAAATGTAAAGGTAAAACTTGCAATAAAAGAAGAAATGGAATCTAGCAAGTACGGAGTATTCTGACATACAAATCAAAAACTTCTATTTTATTATCATGCCAGTCGCAGTTTATAGCCATAGAATTAAGGTTAGAGGCCCTTGAGGGGAATCGAACCCCTGTCCGGGGATCCACAGTCCCCTATACTCGCCACTGTACTACAAGGGCCACATGAAATGAAGTCCTTTTCAATCCAGTATTAATCTTAACTGATTTTTTGTTCTTTGTAGTAGTTTATTTTGGATGATTAGTTAGTTTACAACATGAAAGAGATTTTATGGGTTTATGATTCCCCGTCCAATTATCTTTCCTTGCTTTAACATTGTAAGCGCTTCTGTTGCTTGATTTAGTTTGAATTTGTTCGATATTACAGGTTTTATTACATTTCGCTGTGCTAGAGACACTAATTCCAACATATCAGGCATAGAACCAGTGTATGAACCAATTAACTTGTATGCTCGTGTAGGCATTGACACTAGATTCAGTTGTAATGCACCTCCAAATAGCCCAACAAGAACTACACGTGCTCTTCGTCTGAGTATTTGCATATCTGTTTCCACAGTCTTACTTCCGTTAACAAAGTCTATCACTGCATCTACTCCCAGATTTCCTGTTAACTCCATTATAGCTTTTACTGGGTCTTCATTTTTAGAATTAACAGTAATATCCGCACCACTTTCTTTTGCTACCTTCAATTTATTATCATCAAGATCCATTGCAATTATTCTTGCACCAGTAATCGCTTTTGCTAATTGTATTCCCATCAGCCCCAGTCCTCCTGTTCCCACTATTACAACATTATCATTTGGTTTCAATTGTGCATTCTTAACTGCACCATATGCAGTCAAAGCAGAACATGATAGTGGAGCGCTAATATCAGTATCCAAGTCATGAATTTTTGCAAGATATTTGTAACTTGGAACTAAAACGTATTCTGCATAACCTCCATCATTGTAAACACCCAGAGATCTAGGTTTATCACATAAGTTTTCTTCCCCTATTCTACAAGCCGGACATAGCCCTTCACCAATCCACGGAAACACAAGAACTTTCTCATTTTTTGCAAATCCTTCCACTTCTTCACCCATACTTTCAACAACACCAGCAACTTCATGGCCTGGAGTTAGAGGATATTTTACACCCCGATCAGTTGTTTTCATAATTTGGCCACCTGGACCTTCATAGCCTCCATCCCAGAGATGTATATCACTGTGGCATACACCAGCAGATTCTACTTTAATCAACACTTGAGATCCCTTAGGCTTTGGAGCCTCTAAATTCTGAATTTCAAGTGGTTCTTTTATTTTGACAATTCTTGCTGCCTGCATGGTTCGGTTTACCAATATGTCATATAAGATAGTTTTTGTGATTCCTGCCCTTATCTGATATACCAGATGCGGATAGAATTTTCAATTCATTTTATGACCAGAAAAGAATTTTGGAACTTGATCCAATCCTTAAAACTTCCAAGGCTTCCATTCTGACAATTACCCGTAAGTTTATTACTAACAGAAAAAATACTCGCAAATATGAAGTTTAGAATGTGGTATGTCGCAATGGGAATCACTGCAGCAGTGATCTTCTATAGCATGCTTTACTTAGGACATGTACTCTGTGTTCCTATGGAAAATGCACCGTGCGTATCAATGTTAGACTCTACGTAGATTTAATTAAAAGCAAGTAAAATATTTGCCATGAGTTGTTCTGGCGAAACCGTGGAGACAGACAACGAATTCATTCAGATAAAACCTGTGATTTTAAATCAACTCAAAAAGGCAAAGTATGGCGTTTCCGATCACAGTACAGTAGAGTTGTGTCATTGGACAAAAAAATCATTTAGAAATGAAGGAGATTGTTACAAACACAAGTTTTATGGAATCTCAACTCATAGATGCATGGAATTCTCACCAGCTGGAATGTTTTGTGAGAATAGATGTGTCTATTGTTGGCGCCCAATGGAATTTTATAGTGCAATGAAAATGCCTCCTGAGAAAGTTGCACCACCAGAGGTTATTCTTTCAAACTTGATGGAAGAGCGGGAGAGGTTGATAATGGGACATTATGGAGACGTTAAAAGTGACAGGAAAAAGATTGACGAGTCATTACTTCCAAGTCATTATGCAATATCACTTTCAGGGGAACCGACAATGTATCCTCAATTGCCTGAATTGATAAAATATCTCAAGCAGTTACCTGCAACAAAATCTGTGTTTTTAGTTACAAATGGACAAGAGCCTGAGATGCTTGAAAGGTTGCAAGATGAGGATGCACTACCAACTCAATTGTATTTATCTACAAATGCACCTAATGAAGAGGTCTTTCGACTTGTCAATAGACCAAAGTACAAAGACGCTTGGGAAAGATGGAATTCTAGCCTAGATCTTCTTTCAAGACTCAATACTAGAACTGTACTCCGAGTTACTTTGATTAGAGGCTACAACAATAATGACCAATTAATTCCTGAATATTATAGGCTGTTTAATCATGGAAATGTTCACTTCATAGAGATAAAATCATACATGCACATAGGTCGCTCAACTAACAGACTGGAACGTTCCGACATGTTGGACATGTCTGAAGTAAGACATTTTGCTAATGCATTGATAAGAGAAGATGAAATGTATTCAGTAATGGATGAAAGTGAAATTTCACGAATTGTAGTACTACAGAATCAGAAACGAGTCACTAACCGTTGGATTTCTTCTTATTCAAATACCAATTAGTGAATTTTTTTAATGCTAGATATCTATGTGAAACAAGATTTTTATTTTTTAGTAGTGAATACGTCAAAGTTTGTCCCTTTGGGATAAATATTGGATCAAATCCCCATTTGCTTCCTCGTATTTTTTCAGATATTTTTCCATATACTTTAGCGTCAAATAACATGACATTTCCTTTCTTTTCACAGTACGCAATGATGGATCTGAATATCGCGCTTCTCTGTTTTGATAGCAACTTAAGAATTCCCTTATTTCCAATAGTATCAAATACAAATGAGGAATATGGTCCAGGAAAGCCATTCAGTGATGAAATAAACAAGCTGTCATCCTCTATTATCACTGGCTTTGAGCAGAGAGAAAATGCTTGCGTTGCTTTATGGTATGCAATTTCTTCCAAGCTGTTTGATTGTATTTCTTGAAGTTTACATTTGAAGAATTCTAACGATATACCAAGTTTTGATGAGATGAGCCTAGCTTCTTCAAACTTGTTTTTGTTTGATGAGGCAAAAAAAACCCTAGACAACATTTGCGTATCTGCCCCTCTTCTCTATAACCAGTACTTGGGAGATGATCTTCTCCTTTCTTGAGGCGCCAACAATTTTACCATATCCACGCAAAAATGAAAGCCATGCTTGGTTTACGATCTCAACATGGGCACTGTTTAGTACTTCCTTGAATAATCTAAGATCAATTGCATGATCCTCAATTTTTTCTGTTCTTTGGGCAAGTCCAAAATCCAAGATTATTAACTCATCAGATCCAAGTATAAAATTAGAAGTAGTGAGATCCCCGTGCATGATTCCATTTTTATGCAGAGTACCTACAATCTTACCAATTTTTTCACAGGTGTTTATTATCAATTTGTTTGGCAGATCTCTCACTAGCATTCCAGGTATAAATTGTAAGTATATTTTGAATTTATTTTGATCCACAAAGAAAACAATTGGGGTACTAACTCCAAATGTCTTTACTTCTGACATCATCTTTGCTTCTCTAACTGTCCTCAACGTACGAATTCTATTATCTAGAATTTCATTACGATATTCTTTTCGTTTTCTAATTTTTAAAATAGATTTTCTATCATTCCAAATAGTCAAGTAAATATCTGCTTCTGCACCTTTTTTCAATAATCTCAACAGCATTACAAATATCATTAGACATAATTTAAGTTACAATCATATACAATTGACATGTTGTGTACTATAGATCAAAGTTTTAGATTAATTATTGTATAGTATACAGTTATAACATACAATAAAAAAAATACATCATGGAGCCAAATGAAAAAAAAATCACGCAGGAAGATTGTTCAGAGGATACGCTGGGTCCAGGCATACTCACTCTCACTAATATGAGAATAGCTTTTGATAAAACAGAGGGAAGAATCATGGATTTTTCTAAGAAGTTTGGTGACACTGTGATGGAAGCTAGACTCGAAGATATCATCGAAGTCGCCAAAGAAGGACGATTTATGAAGAAAGTTCGAATCAAAATCAAAACTGATGAAGGTGAAAAAACGTACAAGTTTGGCGTCTTCAATACAGGAAAATGGGAAAAAACAGTAAAAGAAGCTATTTCTAACTATAAGGATCAATAGAGTATTTCAACAGTATCTAGTCTCCATGATTGTCTTACAAACGTATTTTCTAATTTAGCTCCGGCCTTTTTTGACGACTCTAATAGTCCAACCCAAGAGATTTGAGAGCCACAGTCTCCTGAATATTCTTTTGGAGACACAAAGAATTTACAATTGTGTCTTTTACATATGCTTTGAAAAATTTCTGATAGTCTTTTGTTAGCTGCAACCCCTCCCACCACTAGAAATTCTTTCTTTCCTGTAAACGATAAAGCTCGTTCTACAGCTTCACCTATCATTGAAAATGCTGTCTCTTGCAATGAAAAACATGCAGCTTCAAGCCCTTTTGGAATTATTCTTTTTGTAGCAGAAAGAAGACCCGAAAAGGAAACATCATTTCCTTTAACCACATATGGTAGATATTCATAACTAGATGATTTTGATGCAAGTTCCTCTATTTTTGAACCGCAAGGTGATGCAAACCCTGCATGTCTTCCAATTTGATCTAACAACTGCCCCAGCGTTATATCTAATGTTTCGCCAAACACTCTCCACTTTTTACCGAGAAATGCCAGAATCATAGTATGACCTCCTGATACAAGTAAAACAAGAGGATCTTTTGCACCAGTAAGCATCTTGCCCAGCTCAATATGACCAAGGGCATGATTCACTGGATATACCGGTATACCATAGTATGAAGAAAGGGATCTTGCTACAACCGCACCAATTCTAAGGCACGGGCCAAGACCTGGTCCTGCTGCATATGACACCATATCAAGGTCAGTAATTTTCACATCAGCTTTATTCAAACATTCTGAGAGCACCTGTGGAGAGTTTTCAGCATGGTGACGAGATGCTTCTCTTGGGTGTATTCCCTCACCTTCAGGTGGCCTGTATATCTTTCTGATATCTGACAGAATTTTTCCATTTTTTCCTCTTTTCTCAATAATAGCACATGAAAAAGTATGAGCAGTGCTTTCAATTCCCAAACAGATCATATTATCCTCTATTTAGAGTTGACATTATTTTTAGTACGTCTCCATTTTTTAATTGATGTTCTGCTCCTACTCGTTGTTTTGTCTTGGCATCTACTGCATAAAGGAATCCTTTTGCTAGGTCTTCATGAACAGTTCTGGCAAGATCTTTTGTAGTAGACCCTACTGGAAGCAGCCTTGCATCTGGTAAGATCTCACCATTCTTGTTTGACAGTTTTGACTCATCCTCTACTGGAAACACTGTAATTAATTTTAAGAGATCAAAACAGGCATAATCCAAAATTTGTTGAACCCCGGTACCTCCAATCTTGGACAATACATTTTGAGCCAAATCTAGCGCTTTTTGTTGCTGCGTGCTAAGATTTGTTCCTTTTATTTTAAAATCTTTTTCTCCTGGAATATAGTCTATTAGACCCCCTTTTGCAGCTTTTCTCAATAACAATTCGGTTTCTGCACTACAAGCTATAGTATTATGTATTTTTTTTAACTCGTCTAAGATGCTCAAGTCGTGGCAAAGATCAGATTTGTTGGCGGCAATTATAATTGGTCTAGTTCTCTTTCTCAATTCCTTCACAAATGACAAAATATCGCTCTCAGTCCAATCCAGAGGCTTTTTGATCTGCAAATTCAAATGGTGTAAAACAGTCTCAATATCATATTCTATTATTCCAAGTCCACTAAACCTTTGAGTGATTGCGTGAATAATTTTTCCACTTTTGCTTTCTAGCTCCCTTGTTAATTTGTGCCATTCCCTCTGAAGTATTTGTTTCATCCATTGGTCGAATTCTTCTTCAACAAACTTTACATCCTCAAGTGGACTATGAGTTCCAGCTGGAACTGGTTGCCCTTGTATATCCGTTGAACCAGAAGCATCCACTACATGAATCAATACTTCTGCTTGTCTTGCATCATCTAGAAATTTATTTCCCAATCCTTTTCCCTCATGAGCCCCAGGAACAAGACCTGCTACATCAATTAGTTTCACGGGAATATACCTAGTTCCTTGCACACATAACTGATGAACATGATTTATTCCAAAATGTTTGCACGCACATTCAGTTTTAACATAAGCAATGCCAACATTAGGTTCAATTGTAGTAAATGGGTAATTTCCAATCTGAGCAGTAGTTTGAGTGGCAGCTGAGAAGAATGTGGATTTTCCGACATTGGTCTTGCCCAATAGCCCGATCTGCATGAAAAATACTTTGAATCTTGCTCTTATTAGTATTGCAGAAGTGTTTAATTGAATTTGTCTATCAATCTATTCGTTGAGGATAATAACCGGTAATCCTGGAACAGGAAAACACACAGTGGCAAAAATACTTGCAAAAAATCTCAAGTTAGAACTAGTAGATATAAATAAAATAGCAATAAGTGAAGGCGCCGCTGAAAAAAATGGCCAAGTATTTGATGTGGATGTTAGAAAACTAAAGAAAATTTTAAACAATAATATGCCAAGTAATGCTTTGCTTGTAGGACACCTAGCTCCTTACATTATTTCGAAAAACAAGGTTGAGATTGCAGTCGTATTGAGGCGTAATCCATACAACTTGGAACGTGTTTACAAAAAAAGAAAGTATAACAAGAAAAAATCTCTTGAAAATTTAGGTAGTGAAATAATAGGAATCACATATTATGATACAATAAAAAACATTGGACGTAAGAAAACATTTCAGTTTGACACTACTAATGAATCCATATCTAGTACAGTAAAGAAAATTGAGTCTCTTTTTGCGAAAGGTAAAACAGAGAAAAGCGATATTGACTGGTTAAAAATAGTTTCAGAGAAAAACGATCTGAAGAGATTTTTCCCATACTAGGTTCAAATTACGTCATGTTAAATCAAAATATGAAATGTTTGAGATAAAGAAATCGGATCTATCAGGAAGAATAGGAATTTTACACACTAATCACGGTAAAATTGAAACACCTGCATATGTGCCAGTAATTCACCCTGTGCGACAGTCAATACCTGCAAAAAAAATTCGAGAGATGGGCTTTGATCTTGTCATAACAAATGCGTTTATCACGTTAAAACAACACGGTGATGATGCAGTAAAAAAAGGAATTCACGGAATAATTGGTTATGATGGTGCAGTGATGACAGACTCTGGCGGTTACCAAGTTCTAGAATATGGAGATATAGATGTAAACTATAAGACCATGGCATCATTTGAGAAAAGAATCTCGACAGATTTTGCCATTCCTCTTGATAAACCAACAGGTTTTGGTTTAACAAAAAAGAAAGCAAGAGAATATGTCAATCACACTCTGAAGGTTTCAAAGGAAACTCTGGAGACAAGAGATGACAACGGGCAGATATGGATAGGACCAATACAGGGAAGCGAGTATTCAGATCTGGTCAAAGAATCAACTAGAGCATTAGTAAAATATGGTTTTCAAATGCTGGCACTAGGAAGCCCAGTAGAATTCATGGAATCATACGAATACAAGCTTTTGGCAAAAATGATAATTGCAGCAAAAAAAGAGATGCCGGATTCAATTCCACTTCATCTCTTTGGAGCAGGCCATCCCCTTACAATTTCTCTGGCCGTTGCTCTTGGCTGCGATACCTTTGATTCTGCTTCCTATATGCTATATGCAAAGCATGATAGGTACATCATGGAAGACGGTACAGCCCATCTTAATGAAATATCATATTTCTCATGTACCTGCGAAACATGTAGCAAATACAAGCCAAAGGAGATACAATTGCTTCCTAGAGATGAAAAAATAAACAGCATTGCTTTACACAATCTTTATTCTATAAAGGCTGAAGTCGATAGAGTAAAAGAATCCATTCATGAAGGACGGTTGTGGGAATATGTGCTAAAGAAGGCACGTGCACACCCAAAACTCTATGAAATCATATCTGTTCTTACCTCAAACACTCCGTTTCTTATCGAAAATACTCCTAGGTTCAAGGAAAATGCAGTATTCTTGTTTTCAAAAGAAGACCAATTCAGGCCTGAACTATCTAGATTTCATAGCATGGTAAGAAAATTTAAGACAACAAAACCAAATCTAGTAATTATTCCAGATGGCAGCATGAGGCCATTTTACCTATCAAAAGAATACAACAAAATAAAAAAGAGATTTGCAAATATTGCAGATTCTACTCAGTTCTGCCAGTATAATCCATATCTAGGAATAATACCTCTAGAACTTTCAGACATTTATCCTGCAGCGCATTACGTAATGTCTAATTCACAATATAACAAAGAGGAGTTTTCTGAATTTGCTAAGACTTTGGATATATTCCTTAAACAAAACAAATTCAAAACGATTTATGTTACAAATGATGATTTTCTAAAGCATCACGCAAAACAGATCAAAAAGAAGGTTAAATTTTTCAATTTTAAAAAATAAGAAAAAATGGAAGAACGGTTTCGCTTAAAGTGCAGCGTCTTCTGCCCAGCCTTTTACGAAGATACCATTCTTGTGGAGAGGAACTGGTTGACCAGGTGTGTAACTCATTGGTCTCATCCAGAAGATTGCCTTTGTTGGGCATACACCTATGCATGCGCCGTCTGAGATACATCTCTCTGGATAGAACACAAATGCTTTACCTCTCTTCCAGCCTTCAACAGGCTTTACACGAAGAACGTCTGGGCCAAGAGAAGTACAGATCTCTACGCAAAGTGCGCAGCCTATACATCTCTGTTCATCGATGTCTGGAATGATTGCTATTGGCATTCTGATTTTGATCATCTACCGTTTGCTATTTAAACTATCTGCAAAATTCATAACGGAGTTATAGAATTATTTCACGACAGAGAATAAAAGAAAAACAAAAAGAAAGTATAATTTGAAATTTACTTCTTTATTTGGCGCATTGCTTCAATCTGGCCTGATGTTACCCAGTCTAGCAATTCTGCGGATGTAGGATTTAGATCTCCTTTTTGATTCATCATATTGTGAACCCAAATCCAATTTATCTGGTTCAATAATGGTTTGTTTCCCTCATCGCCTCTTCGGACTTTGTCTCGAAGATCTTTTGGGATAGTACTCCACCATTGTTCAAAGGTTCTACCCATGCTCAGATCAGTTTTGATTCATATAATTAAGTCTTTTGTAAATTACACAGATAATATAACGACTTTAGTTTTCCCAAACGCTAAACGTTTAAAGGTACTTTGAAAAGATTTCAACTCTTGCAGGTCAAAGTCCTAGGTGCGGCAAGAGAAGTAGGCCGATCCGCCTTTCAAATCGATTGTGATGGGGTAAATTTCTTGTTAGATTATGGAGTGGAGCTAGGAAGAGAGTCGGCTTATCCGCTACAAGTAAACCCTCAGGACATTAACGCTGCCATCATAACCCACGCACATCTAGACCATTCAGGTAACGTACCTGCACTTTTTGTGCATGGTAGTACAGATGTCTATGCAACCCCCCCAACTTTTGACCTTTCAAGATTATTGATAGAAGACATGATAAGGCTTGAAAAAAGTAACCTGCCTTTTGACCTGTCGGAGGTTGCTAAAATGATGATGCACTCAAAGGAAATCAAATATAGAGAGAAGATAACTCGCGGGAATGCCTCCTTTGAGCTACGCGAATCTGGTCATGTGTTAGGTGGAGCTTCTGTTCTTGTAGAATCACAAAATAAAAGACTGTTCTATACTGGAGATATCAATCCCAAGGGATCACGCATGTTAAGAGAGGCAGATCTTGATCTAGGTGAGATTGATTTGTTAATTACAGAAAGTACTTACTCCCAAACAGATCAGATGCCACGTCTTGAAGCAGAAGAAAAATTCATTGAATTTGCATATGAAGTTTTGGATAGAAAGGGAACACTTTTTGTTCCAGCTTTTTCTGTGGAAAGATCACAAGAAATAGCTGTTATATTAAAAAATGCTAAATTCAAACACAAAGTTGTCATGGATGGCATGGCAGTGAAGGTAAATGAAATAATGTTAAAATATCCAGAATATTTGCGCGATGCTGAGGTCTTTGCAGATTCTGTAAATCACGCAGTTTGGGTGAGGGGAGAAAGGGAAAGAAAAAATATGTTAGATGAACCAGCAGTGATAATTTCACCTGCTGGCATGTTGGTTGGAGGTTCTGCCGTGTTTTATTTACAAAATCTAGCTCTTGACAAAAAAAATGGCATAGCTTTAGTCTCTTATCAAGGAGAAAAAACTCCAGGAAGAAAGCTTTTGGAAAAAGGTCTAGTAAGTATACGGGGTAAAGAGGTCAGAGCAGAAGCAGATGTAAGACAGTTTGAATTTTCTGGTCATGCCGACAGAACTGCTCTTTTTGACTTTATAAAAAAAATCAAAGGGACCCCAAAGGTTCTCACAATTCATGGTGACGACCAGTCATGTACAAAATTTGCTGAAGAGATACATGAAAGATTTGGATTTGAGGCCCATGCACCTAATGCTGGAGAAATAATCACGGTATAACATGCAGAATAAATCTACAATAAACCTAGATTTTACAATTAATAGCGGCCAAACATTTCTCTGGGAAAAAATTGGGGATGCATGGTTTGGCGTTAACGGGGGCGAACTTTTAGTCATAGCAGAGCCTTTCCGGATAGTTTCGTCTTCAAAAAATGCCAGATATTTTTTTAGGCATGGCGATAACATGAGCAAGATATTATCAAGCATAAACAAAGACACTCTTGTTAGAACCGCGGTAGAACAATTTCCAGGCTTGAGGTTGATGCGGCAAGACCCTTTTCAATGTTATATTTCATTCATATGCTCATCGAACTCGTCAATACGAAACATCAAAAATATGCTGACAAGGCTCTGCAGAAAATTTGGCAACAAAGTAGAATTTGAAAACCATCAATTTTCTACTTTTCCCAGTGCAGGAACATTAGCAAATGCTACCATCAAAGATTTGCTTTCATGTGGACTTGGGTTCAGAGCAAAATATGTAAGAGAAGCTGCTAAAGCAGTAAACTCTGGGAAGATAGAGTTTGAGGCCCTAAGAAAAACAGATTACAGAACAGCCCAAGATATGCTAAAGACAGTACAAGGTATTGGTAATAAAATTGCAGATTGCATACTTTTGTTTTCACTTGATAAATTAGAATCATTTCCCATAGATAGATGGACACAGAGAATTTTACAAAAATATTATCCAGAAATATTTGATATCACACATGGAAAATCTCTAACAGAAAAAAAATATACACATCTACACGAAAAAATTGTAGAATATTTTGGTCCTTATGCTGGATATTCACAACAATTTCTTTTCAAAATGGAAAGAGATCTCAACAAAAAAAAATGGTTGTAAAAACCCTTAATATGGCTACTAATTTTCCGGTAGTTGGGCCTGTAGCTCAGCATGGACAGAGTGCTGGACTTCTAATCCAGTGGTCAAGGGATCGAAGCCCTTCGGGCCCGTTTAATCAGTTGCTTGAAGATTACTACATCTAATTTTATTGTGATCCTGCTTGTGTACCGTATATCCAAATTTCTTTTATGCCTTTTTCAAGATCAATCTGCAAGGTTCTGGTATCAAAGGAACTATTTATTTCTGTAAAATGCGCTGGAGTCTTGGAAAGAACTATTGTTCCTTGGCTCATCAATACTACATAATTAACATCATTACCGTTTTGCTTAGCATCAGTCACAGATCTAGGAACTTCGAGCATCAATGTGCCGTTATCCACACTTGAGTCAACAACAACTTGTAACAAGTTTGAAGTTGGAGTGACAGACATGGATTCTACTTCGCTTCCCTGAGTAGTTTTATATCTTATAGGGTGAGTCTGGTCTGCAATTTGTACAAGATATGAATAATAGACATTTGGATCATTGTTTCCCGAAAGGTAAGTTACAAGTGTTTCAGCATCATAGGAACCGTATGATGCCATGATTTCATAATTTCCCGGCGCTGCAGGTTTTCCATTAAAATCAAAACCATAGTTATAGGTACCAGCTGCAACCGCGTTGTTAGTCAGATTAAGAGAATCAGAATAATACAATTGTCCCAAGGGATCAAAGACCTTGATAGATAGATTCTCACTTGGTTTGATTATCGTAGGACTAAGATAACAAATGACAGGTACAATGTTGTTAACATCAATCATTTTGTGACTTGGTTGTATGCTTAACATTGTTGGTGAGGAAACAGCAAAAGCTGTGGTATTGGCACCAATCAGGGTAACCAAAAACATGGACGTAATCAATGCTCGAAACAAGTTCATACAATCTTGAGTTTTCAGTCTATTGCCTAAGAAGACGGTGGAAATCCAAGTGCTTTTTGGGTTCCAGTTTGGAAAAAATGGGCTTAATCTTGGATTTGATCTAACTGTTAATCAAGAACCAACAGATTTGTGTGGTACTCCAAAATCAAAAATTGTGCAAACACACCAAAACTGATCTATCTAACCTTTCGAGATTACATGGTTTTGGAACATTATTTTAAAAAAAATTATAGCATTACTACAATTTATTATCTTCAAATTTGGACTCATACTATGAAAGATATAGAGCTAGAATTAGAAAATTCAAACATTAAATCTCATGAAATAATCAAAGCCAGAATTCAAGTAAATTATCCTGGTAGATATGATGGGGTGGTTGTAAATACACAGATATTGAATTCTAATGAACTCATAGTTTATAGATCATACAATAACAAGACAATTTCACAAAATGTCTCACGCCTATTTATCAATAGAAATGATATGTTACAAAATTCAGTAGAATTCACAGCTTCAATCGAGTTTGAACCAAAAGAACCCCATGATGTGAAGTTCAGAGCTTCAATAATACAGGAACACAAAGAGATAGAAAGTGTAATTCTTTTTGTAAAATTAGTTCCTTGAGTTATAGATTTGGATTTTTTATGGCTTGCTAGGATGTTAGTGCGCCGTGAACTACGTCAATCTCGCCTTTCATCCATGGATGTGGATCACAATGATATGTGATTTGGGCTTCCTGCGTGAAGAGAAATTGATATGTTTTCCCAGGAAGTATTACACCGTTTGAACCAAAAGCACCGCTGTATAGATCTTTGAAGGGTTTATCTGGTGTAACTGTATGTGCAGCTGAATCACTGGTATTTTTCCAGACTACTATATTACTTACACCAAGTTGAGCTGTAATTTTATTTGGCACAAAATTCTGTTGTTGTTGTGGGTTTTCAGCTCCAGGAACTATGACTATATTTGTAGTACTACCAGGTTGTAGAATTTTCTCTGAAATGATTGGTTTGGCATTAAATTCTGGAATATAGTATTGTTGATAGTACGAAATGCCAACTGCTGCTCCCACTATAACTGCAATCAATGCTATTCCATATGCGTGGCTTGATGTTGGAACGCTCAACTAGTCGTGATCTTTTTTTAATAGTCTTATAAAGTATACGCGTTGTACTGATACGCTATGGATTTTTAAGGTCGAATTTACCAATTGCAGGATCTTTCAAATTATCTGGGCTTGCTGCTTTTATTTCAGGTGCAACCGCAGGTGCTTGAGGTGGAGTAAGTTTTCCAGACTCTTCCTTTGGAGGAACTTTTCCTGACTGTTCAGGCCCTCCTAATGACTTTGGAGATTCTGCCTGTGGTTGTGGAGGTTGACTTGGAGCCTTTTTTGCTTCATTTAGACCATGCCTATAGAGATGGAACAAACCAGCAAATACCATAAGACCTAGCCCTACCAAGAATAGCGAGAAGTTCTTCATACCAGATAATGCGGCATTGTATGCAGCGATGTTAATGTACACTTGAAATACCAAGAGGGCAATGATGAGCCAGTTTATCCATTTGCCTGAGAAATTTATCTGAGCTGTTTTATGAGGTTCTTTTGAAGCGGCTAATTTTGCCTTTCTCTCTGCTTCCTTGGCAAGCAATATCATCATGTATGAAAATCCAAATCCAATTGGTACAAGAAGTAGCATTATCAAGTAGAAAAATACCGGATCTATCACAAGTCTTGCAACTAGTGGTTTTGTAACATCCGGCGTGATATAAAATCCCCAATAAGTTGTGACCATGACTTGGGTTATACCAGTTATTCCAAAGGCTGTAACTATTGGCCTGTCTTTCCAAGAGAATTTCTTGTATCTATCAATGAAGGGCGTCATAGCTATCGCTACAATAAATACACCTGGCCACAGAACTCCAGTTACAAATTTGTCATATTGTGTTCTAAGGAAAGCGTAGATTCCCGTAAGATACCATTCAGGTACTGTTATACCTGGTGGTACAGTGGGCTGGAACTTTGAGCCCAAGTCAACTGGAAACACTCCGCCTGTTATCAACACTGCACCAGAAATTGCCATCACCATTGGTACGTCAAATACTAGGAATCTAGGCATGTGCACTGCCATCAGCCCAAGCATTACTACTGGCAGAATGAAGACATGTAGTGTATAGAATCTTAGTATAAAGTCTGCAAAGCCAGAGCCAAACATTGCATCACGTATTGTAGGTCCTACTACCGGCATAGAATTAGTAAGTGAGGCTGCAATACTAATTGCCAGCTCTGCACGTTCGCTGAAAATTATATCATAGCCAGTGAAAGCTTCAAGAATGGTTACTGTACCCAGTACAACTCCTGTTACCCATATGATCTCATTTCTTATTTTGTATCTTCCACTAAAGTACTGATAATACATGTGAAGAACTGCAAGAAGAACCATTGCGTTTGATGCATGATAATGAATATTTCTGATCATAAACCCATATGGAACAGTATTGTTGATTTTAGCTACACTGTCCCATGCCCTATCCAATATCGGTTCATAATAGAACATCAGCAATGCACCAGTGACTCCCAGTATTATGAACATGACAAATGTCATCATTCCAAGGAATCCAAATGGACTCACGAATCTAGCTGGAAATGAGAATTTTGTGCCAATAAATACAGTTCTCTCTAACCCATCCCATATCCAGTAACAGAAATCTGCAAAACCGCTTCTACGTTTTAAGGAAACGACCATATCCCACTATTCCATTCTCGTTGACATTCCATACTGCTGGCTTTATCCACAGATCCCCCTTGTCATCAGCTTCAAGATAAAGTGTTGCTAATACATTTGAAGGAGGGGCTTGAAGAGATGCAGGACCTGCAAACGCTTTGCCAGTCAATGGATTATACATACTGCCATGACAGGGGCATTCTCCTCTTTTTCTGCCATCCTGCGGCCAATATTTCCACAAACACCACAAATGTAAACAAACCATACTATAAACGCGAAAAGCACTAACATCATCTGCATCTCCACCTAATTCTGAAGGCAATCTGATAAACTGCCATTTTTTAAATGCCTCTTGATCAAGAACTGGATCTCCACTGGATGGATAAGTTATGACTTCGGAACTGTTCTTTGGAAATGTCTTAACATTGGCCACTGTACCATCTGGTAAAGTTACCTGAACTTTTGATGGTACTATGTTTGAAGGATTTGGCATAAATTGACCCCATGGGACAAAGGGTGCAAAGGTAGTTGCAACGCCTGCGGCGCCTAGAAGTTTGAGAAAGTCTCGCCTAGTAACGGTACCCCTAGTATCTTGCTCAGACATCCAAAGTTTCGTGATTGAAAAATTGCATATAAACCTTATCTAGGTTCTTCTTAGAAATCTAAATTTTTTAAAAGTAATAATTAGTATCAACGATGCCGTTGCAATTCCAACCAATATTTCGATCAAAGTTACAAAATTCTGATCGGTTTTATCTGATACAGATATGATGCTCAATATTGAATTATCTATGTTAATTGTAATCTTTTTGTCCGCAATGTTTCCTGCCTTGTCTTTAGCGACAGCTTCTACATAGTAAGGACCATTAGGAATAGCTCTAGTGTCATATAGGAACGTATTATTATCAGAAACTGTCCGGTTTGGGAGCTTTACTGTAAGCCAATTTTTTTCCAATGAATTAGCTTCATCAACACTTAGATTGACATTGATTATTCCTGAGACAGTTGAGCCATTTGTTGGAGACTCGAAAGTAATTATCGGCGGAGTGTTATCTACTACAAATTTAAAATCTTTTGAGATGGTATGACCAACCGTATCTGATACAACTATGTTAAGATCGTGCATTCCCTCTGAGAGATTTTCAATAGAGATTGGAGATATAGTTTCATTAAGCATTTTTTGGCCTATAGAATCTAGATAATATTTTTCATCCTGTATATTTTGTCCAATTATTGTCGGTGTGATCTTGTAGGTGTTATTGATGAATTGAGGAATTTTTAGATTTATCTGTGGAGAATTCTCAGTTGGTAAAATGGTAGAAAATTTTGTAGCCATTGTTATAGGTTCTGCAACTGATTCTCCTCCAAACAATGTAGTATGAATCAGGATAGAGTATACACCAGTTTGGTTAATAGGTGCATAAACTTCTGTCGACGTAGCATCTTTATTTTTTACTGGATAGAATCCACCACCTTCGCTAAACGGTGTGCTTGGCCCTAACCAGTCTCCACTTGGCCACCCTTGAAATTTTCCCAATATTCCAGATGGAACATTTGTTTGAATTATCCTTCCTTGTGGATCAATAATAAATACAGATAGATTAGTATCAGGATCTTTCCAAGAAAGAATCATTGTTGCCGTGTTTATGGTTTTGTCGTCTATGTTGAAATAATATTCTCTCCAATCACCTGCATTATATCTATTAGACATATCAAATCCTCCTCCCACGTACCCATTTCCAAAAAGAGTATTTCCATTTGATCCTTGTATGACTGTGGGTAGATCTTTTGGCTGTAATTTTTTTAATACAACATATGACACTGGTACATTAACTATGTGCGATTCATCTCTGAATAAGACAAACCCTTGATAGACTCCTGCTTTTTTATCAGATGGGACAACAAGTGTCGCAGATATTGTGGCTTTGCTATGAGGTTTTATTTTTACGCTGTTTGAATCAAACCATATTTCATTCCATTGGGTTTTCTTATAATAACTCGCAGTAATGGTATAATCAATTGAAGTGGAGTTTTTCTTGGTATCTCCAGACCAATATGAATATCGCGTAGGTACAGGATACACACCAACTAGAGGTATATGTTCAAATTTTGAATTTGGGTCGGAAATTCTTATCTCTTGAGTGGTTCCCCAAGAACCCCCTCTATTGACAAGTGAGAGTTCTTGGTATGTCGGTTGGGTATCATTATGTTTATTGTTCCAATCATATAGATACAGAGAAGATATTTTCATGTCATCAGCATAGGTTTTGGCAGAAGAATTCATAAACTCTGAGAATGGAAATGCAAGGTTAAGCACCATTAGAGACGCATCACGTGGAATTGGATTTATTTTTTGGAAAAAGGATAGTAGACTTGTATGATTTGTTATTTGAGCAAGTGGCACATAATCAGGACTATAAACTCCTTGTTTTTTAATCAGAGGATCATGCAAGCGTGGTTCTGTGGTTCCATCATATTGAGAAGTTTTCATCAAATCAAGTTTTTGAGGTTCTATTTCTATTGTTATATCATTATCAGTTGGATTTTCAACGGTGAAAGTTGCAGTAGTTCTATCGCCTGGATATAATCGGCCAGCAAACCAAGGTGTTTCTTGAAGTGATGCATTGCCCAGATGAAAATTATTTAGTCCAAATGCAGAAGAATTCATTAAACTAATAGCTGGCTCTAGCACTTGTTTTACATTTTGATATGTTGCATTGTTGTAAACTACAAAAGTATCATTGTTTCCCAATACATAATTAACTGCACTTGTTACGTTAACCAATCCAGATCCTTGGGCAAAAGGATCATTTCCTAGATCTGTTGCAGTAGACATTAGTATATTTCGTACCATAAACGGGTTGTAGGAAATTCCTTTTTCATGTAAAGCTTGCATCACAATTGCAGCTGAGCCCGACGTAAGAGGAGCTGCAAGACTTGTTCCTCCAAATAAAGAAAATGATCCTGTCGAATTTTTGCTGTATTTTGTAACAGAGGTTGGTGTAAAGCTATATTCTCCCACTGCCATTATGTCAGGTTTTGGATCCCCTATTAATGACGGCCCCTTGCTTGAGAAGCCTGATATGTCTCCATAATAAAAAGTGCTATTTCCAAATCTTGGTTGACCCTTAAAAGGACCATAACCAACAAAGACATTATCAGTTGTAGCTCCTACAGTAAGACCAAAAGGTGCAGCATCTGGACTTCCCATTGTTCCATATCCAGGTCCGGCGTTACCTGAACTACTTACGGTCAATATTCCCGGATATTTTCCATCTAGTGAACCTGGAACATTGAGTGCACTAAGTAATAATGATTGAATATCAAGTCCAGGTACTGACTCTAGTGCAGGAAAAGTGGAAATCCCCCAGCTGTTAGATAAAATATCAACTCTAGTATTTCCTGAAAATTTCCAATTATTACCATTCTGATCAAATCCTGCTGCCCATAACCATCCATATATCGCATCACCAATCCACAGTGCCTTTATGGGAACTATCTTAGCACCAGGCGCAATACCTCGAATTACATATTGTGTGGAGTTTCCATAGACATCGTATTGTTGTTTCCCTTGAGATGTGATCGAGGCTGCTGTAGCTGTTCCATGCCCACCATAATCATACATTATGCCAAAAAAATTGCCATGAGGATCAAGAGGAGGAAGCAGTGTACCGTTTATTGCTCCAAGTTTTTTATCGATTGTAGACGATTTTGCAATTACACCGTATAAATCAAGAACATGTGCACCAACTGTACCAGCACTGTATTGTGGATTTCCATCATGATTTTTATCATATACTAGAAATTCCTTTCCGCTTCCTAGAGTAATTGGGGTTTGCGTGGTAAAATCAAAATCATATTTTATGAATAATGGGTTATCAAGTTTCAAAAAATCCTTATAGGAGTCAGACATGTCTGGGATGATTGTATCATATACACCTGGTATCTTTGCATCAACTACAAGAACTGGAACTAATTGTAGTATGGAAAGTTGACCTTGTGATACACTCTCATATATCATCCCAAAATGATACATGCCACTTTTTGACACAATAAAGTGTCTAGAGTCCTTGCCTATTTTGTAATCATCAGAGACGGTACCATTTATTGTAGGTGTACCACCCTTTGGATACTGTGAATTATACACTTGGACTGTTGTCCCTTTTCCTTCTCGGTTTAGATCAAGAAATACACCATTTGAGTTGACATAAACAGAAGATGTTATATTTTTTGGAATTGGTTGAGTGTAATTCTGAATTACACCATTATTACCTATAGTTGCAACAAATGTTGCATTTGTTAATACTAGTCCTTGGCCATCTGCATCGATCATAACAGGAATATTATTTTCATCTCTGGCAAGAGAATCCCTTACATCAGGATTTGAAAAGTCTGTTCCAGTATCAACTATTCCTATCTTAATGCCATTTCCTGTGTAGTCATATTGTTGAATTATTTTATTGGAACCAAGTATATCACCAACCCTAGAGACATCAATAGGCTCATGAGAGTTGGTTTTTGCAGAATCAAACTCCAACGGCAGATCCTCAATTACATTATAGCCATCAAGTTTTAGATTTGAGATTTCGTTTTGATTGAAAACACCTACTGCAAATGATCCATGATCAGAATTTAATCCATAAATAATATTTTCTGATCTTTGAGTTATCTCAGAAATTGGCCCTGAGCCAAAAATTATGTATCTCTTTACAGAATTCTCAGGTGAGATGGTTTGAAAAGTTATTAGATCAGATGTTCTTTCCGGAGTGGAAGTTTGTGTTGGTCTTGGAATATCTATGTCACAGTATGCGCTAATTGGATTTTGAATCAGAGATACCAAGAGAAGTGATATCAGAAAAAATGCAATTTTTGACATGGTATATGATTTGTTATTTACCATTATTGTTATCTTCGCCTAGCAAGAATAGTTATTTGTAATGCAATGATTACAGCAATCAAGGCAACAACTGGTAAAAAGAGAGAATTGAATTGTCCTGAAGCTGCCTCAAGGTTTTGCACAGATGTTGACATCGAGGTTACACTCTTGTTCATGTTTTCATTTGCTTGTGCTATTGAATTTTGACTTGTATTCAACACATATCCAAAACCTTGAACTTCTGCTTTCATCTTATCAAGTTCGTTGGACGTTGTGTCTAGTACAGAGTTTAATCTTATGATCTGGTCTGAGATTCCTTCTATACTTTGTTTTAGTACCAATGTAGCAACTGATCCGTTTGATTCAGTACCTTGGCTGAGTGCAGTCATATGGAATACATATGTGCCTTCCTGCGTTGGTGTAAAGTCAACGTAGTAAAGTCCTTGATGAAGAGTCGTAAAAGAATTAGTGAGAATTGTCACATTGCCATTTGGTAGGTGAACGTGTGAACCAGCCAGGAGTTTTGAAGGATCGCCTGGTACTAGCAAGCCGTCACTTGTTATTTGAACAAAGACCCGGAATGTTTGGTTGACTGCTGCAGTTTGTGGAGCATAAACCGATATTATCACCGTTCGCTTTATTGGAGCAGATATTAATGATGAAGATGATGCAAATGCTACATCTACTTTTTGTGAGAATCCCTGCTCTTTTTGGTCAATTGCCTCTACGGAATATGTTCCGTAAGGATAGTTTGTGGTCGCATTAGGCCATCTAATGAGTATTTGATTAAAGTCTCCATTTCTATCAGATGTAATTTGATTGAATTGTTTGATAGTACCGTCTGGAGCAAACAATCTAAGAATTATGGTTTCATTTGATAATGCTGTTTTACCATATGCAAGAAGTGGTTGACCTTCAGAATATACCTGAGAATCAGTGTATAGCTCTAGAGGCGCCAAAATAGCATAAGCCTGAGACAAAAGACCACTCATAACAACAAAAAGCATGAGACCTGCTATCGATAGTTTCAATCTATTCGTGATGACGCTAACCCATAGATATTGGTTCTGTTAGAAAAAATCGCCTCAATTAGTTAAAACATCTTAAATGTGATTTAATATTAAAAAAAATAATTCTCCAGATATTCATTCTTTTGGATAACGCTCTGGATACATAGAATTGATCGAGATTATTGAGAGGTTAGATTGTTCTTTTTTGAACATGGTCAAAGACGCATTTCTAATTATCAACTCATACAAAGATTCAGGCTTTAACTGCATGACAGTAGAAAGCATAGATTTGATTGGATCCATATGTGTTACAAACAATATATTTTCATTATAGTATTTTTTAGAACAATGCCCAACTAGGTCAAGAACTCTTTTTTTAATGCTATCAAATGTTTCTATGCCATTTTTCTCTATTATTGGATGGCCTTCATAAAACTTGAGAAAAATATTTCCATGTTTTGCAAACATTTCATCAAAAGTCATTTCTGCCAGAGATCCCATGTTAATTTCTGTTAGTCTGTCATCTATATTGTAGTCCATTTCCAGTTTTTTTGCCACTATATTAGCAGTCTGTTCAGCCCGTTCGATTGGACTTGAGTAGATTGCTTGTATGTTAAATGGTTTAAGAAAGTCAGCTATCTCACTGGCTTGCTTGATACCTTGATCTGTCAGTGGATACCCTTTTGCGCGGCCTGCAAGAATTCGTTCTACATTGTTTTTGGCTTGTCCATGACGAAGAAAAAGAAACAATATCTATTCTGAAACGATTTGTTAAATAGAGATAATAATAAGATTGTCAGAACAATCATGATATATGAAGATTGGAGTAATTGGCGGTACAGGTGGAATGGGAAAGGGGTTTGCTTTACGATGGTGTGTCAATCATGATATTCTGATTGGTTCGAGAGATTCTGCAAAAGCTGATGAAGCAGCTCATGAATATTCTGCCAGTGCACTGAAAGAACACAACTCTCCAAAAGGCAAGATAATGGGAGTGGACAACATTTCTGCTGCAAAAGAAAGCGACGTATTAGTACTTTCCATACCATATGAGAATATAGATGCAATATGCTCTCAGCTTCTTCCAAATGTTAAGGATAGTTGCATTGTCATATCTCCCATAGTGCCTCTCACTAAAACTGATGCGGGTTTTGAATTAATTTCATTTAAAGAGAAAAAACCCTCTGCTTTTGAGTTAGTGCAAAAACATATGAAAGATAAATCAAATCTAGTAACAGCGTTTCATACTATTTCAGAGAAGAAACTCATAGATACAAAACTTGTCTTAGATTCAGACATATTTGTGTGCGGAGATAACGAAAATGCGGTGAATATTGTTAATGGTCTGATCAAGGAAATAAAGAACCTAAGGCCCATTTTACTAGGACCTGGCTCTCTCTCATATCTTGCTGAAACTGCCACGCCAATTCTTATTAATGCAATGATAAGAAACAAAATCAAAAATCCAGGCATAAAGATAATTTAATCAGTAGTTACAAAAATAAAAGATGGGAACTGGTCCACGAAAAAATTGGTTCACTGCTATGGGCATTTTATTTATAATTGTAGCAGTAATTCCCATTATCAGAGATTTGTTAATCTTTGGGCCTGACTTTGTATCAGATTTTTTCACCTCTCAGGAACTTACAAGTGAAAAAGTATCTACTGCTATGTTTGGGATTGGTGGATTTTTGATTATTCTTGGTTTCAGAGGTGGAAATTATGAGAGCTAAGGATTTTATAAGAACACAAAAAATTTTGAGAATTGCCACGATAGACGCCAAAAGTAATCCGCACATAGTTCCTGTTTGGTACAATTATGAAAATGATAGATTTTATATTGGAACTAATACTAGAACAAAAAAAGCAAAAAACGTTAAACAGAATCCAAAAGTCTCATTTTGTATAGATATTGGAATAAGCGCCCCAGAGATTTTTGGCATAATGGGGATAGGAAAAGCAAGACTGATTTTAGGAAATAGACGTGTAAAATCAGTTGCTAAGAGAATCCTCTTGAGATATTTCAAAAACTTGAAAAATAAATCTGCTCAATATCTCTTGAAAGATACTGACTGCATTATTGAAATAATTCCAAAAAAGATCGTGACTTGGAAATTTTAACCTACGAATTCTTCTATTTTATCAAGTGCTTTTTCTAGAATAGGAATCTCAGGAAGAAATACCATTCTGAAATGTCCACTGCCATATTGAGTTCCAAAGCCTGAACCATGTACTGTAAGAATTCCTTTTGATTTTAAAAGTTCTATAACAAATTCCTTATCTGAAGCGTATTTGTTATTCTCAATCTTTGGAAATGCATAGAAGGCACCTTTTGGGTTTGAACAACTGATATTATTCATTCCATTTAGTCTCTTAATTGTATAATCTCTTCTTTGTTTTAACTCTGAAACAAATTTTTGGATATAGTTTTGTGGGCCTTTGAGAGACTCTAAAGCAGCATATTGAACAGGCAGATTTGTAGCAATTCGAACTCGAGCAAGTTTAGGTACATTCTCTCTTAGAGATTCTAATTTCTTTGATTGATTAAAAGCGATGTAACCAGCTCTCCATCCAGACATAAGGTGAACTTTAGAAAATCCATTTAGGAGTATTACTGGAGAATCACCGCTAACTTTTCCAATTCCAACAAATTTTTCATCAAACACTATCTGATCGTATATCTCATCGCATATTATGTAGAGATCATGCTCGTTAGCAATATCGATTAAATCTTTTAGTGATTTTTCGCTAAAGACTGCACCTGTTGGATTATTTGGACTTATCAGACATATGGCCACTGTCTTTGAAGAAATCTTTCTTCGAATATCGTCCAAATCAGGAGTAGACTTGTGTAGATCTACTGCAAATTCAATTGGTTTTCCTCCAAATAATCTAACATAGGAAGCATAAGGCGGATAATACGGCCCAGGTATGAGAACTTCGTCGCCTGGTTCTACTATTGATGCAGTGATCATCTCAAGGCCTTCTGAAACGCCATTTGTTACAAGAATATCATCTTCAGAAATTTCAAGGCCTTTTTTCTTTTCTTTTTTTGCTATTTCTTCACGTAATTCTGGCAATCCTTCTGAAACAGCATAATAGTTTTGCCCATCTTTGACTGCTTTTATCAGTGCTTCCTTGACATTTTCGGGTGGTTGAAAATCATATTGCAAGGGATCTCCTATGTTAAGATAGGTAATCTGTTTACCCTGTTTCTGCAATTTTCGTGCTTCAAGTGCAATATCGCGAATGGCATATTCTACACCCGCTACTCTTTGTGATATTTTCAATTACCTAGACAAATATTTAGCCACGTATAATACTTTCAAGGTAAGAATTTAAATCCCATTTCAGTACGAAGATGCAGATAAAGAGTAGAGAAAACTCTACTTATACACAAAGACACATAATCATAAGAAAGCATATCCAATACCATTACTGTGTGTTGCAAATACTTCTAGATCAGGACTTAGATAATGATCCTGTGTAAACGTAATTTTGAGAGTTTATTACATTCTTGAATCTATAACATTTAATAGGTTAAAATGTAAAACGCTTACAAAATGACTGGTTTTTTACATAGATTTTTCAAGAAACATCCAACTGATAGAACTAAAGAATATTGGGCTGAAGCTGCTAAGGGACCATTAGAAAAAACAATAGAGAAAATTTGTGATGGATTTGATAGAGAAACATTTGCAACTAAGAAAGATAGCATATTGTTTTTCTTAGATATACCACTACTTCCTGAATTTGTTGTTTTAGATCTTGCTTGTGGAATAGGTAGAACATGCAAATGGGTCTCTCCAAAGGTAAAACAATACGTAGGAGTTGACTTCATTCCTGATATGATAGAAAAAGCTAAAGAATATAATAAACAATATCCAAATGCTAAATTCTACGTAAATGATGGCAAGACACTAAGCATTCTAGAAGACAAAACATTTGATGTGGTTTATTGTGAAATAGCCTTTCAACATATGAACAAAATGATTCAAAAATCATATGTGAATGATATACATCGAATATTAAAAAGCAGTGGGTTGTTTTACGCACAGATACCAAGAATGTCTTTCTATAACGATGAAACTTATGCTTACAAAGACGAGGAAATAGCCGAGCTTTTGAAGAATTTTAGAATTACATACTACGATATAAAAAACCCTGCTTACGAAGCATATTATGTGTTCAAGGCTGAAAAGGTGTAACAGAAGGTATTATTGAATTTGTAACATTTTCACATCTATACAGCATTTTTGTCTTTTAGATACAGCAACAAAATTTTCTTACATCTAATCTTAAATTAGTTCAATAAAATAAATACAGAATCATTATAGCCCTGTTAAATTCTTACTTGATTGGACCCGTTGCATAGCCAGGATAGTGCGGGTGGCTTCGGACCACCAGGTCGAGGGTTCGAATCCCTCCGGGCCCTTAGAAATAAATAGATACATGAATTACTAGTCAGGTTTTATAATATTGGTTATAAAAAATAAGATCTGTGAGACTACAATTATTATACTTCTATGATCTAGTGAGTTCATGAGTCCTGGAATTGGCTTAATGAAGAGAAGACTGCCTACTGAAAAAGAAGCGATACCATTAGCAATATCTGGAATAGTTCAGAAATATAGCGTAAGTGCAGGAGAGATCAAGACTCTTGAAACCAAATATGATGATGATGGTGGAGATTGGTATGTTGCTTTAGGATTTGGAAAAAAAAGAGCTATTGTAAAGATGGATTCTGTTCAAGGTACAATAATAGAGATTACAGAAATTTGATATCTATTTCTTAAATTGGACGTTAGAGACTTCTGGTTCTTTTATTATAATTAATCTTCCATCTCTTAACTGTTGGATCAATTGTAGAACCTCTTTTTCCACTTGTCCTCTTGAGAGGCCCATTTTTTGGGCAAATGCATCCACCAGTTCTGTTATCTTTCTCTTCCCATTGCAAAGCTGCCAGAAATCTACTATGGCTTGATTTACCATGAATCCTTGTTGGTTTTCATCCATCAAGATAAGAGATCCATCTTCCTGTTTTACTACAGAACCCATTCCTTGCGGTAGTGCAGTTTCATAGTTTATTGGGGCAACAATTTTTTGTTTTCCGTAGTTGATTATTTTCTTTCCTTCATCTGACATCTTTTCTGGAGTCCATGGAGGATCCCAAACTATTTCTACGTTAACAGAAGATACTCCTGAAACTTTGTTTACATATCTTTTTACATCACTTACAAGCGTATCATGCAAGGGGCAACCACGTGTAGTCATTGTCATTTTGACATCTACTTTGTTATCATCAGATACGTTTACTCCATAAATGAGTCCCATATCCACGACATTGATTGGAATTTCTGGATCCATGCATTGTTTCAGAGATTCTAATACTTGTGTAGCAGTTACTGTTGCCATGAACTGATTTGACTTGCCTATAGAATAAATACCTTACAGCTTTGGCTCAAACAATTTTTTGATTGACTCTTCAAAAGGAGGTTTTGCCACACCGACCTCTGTTATTATTCCAGTTATGAGTTCGGGGGGGGTCATATCAAAGGCTGGATTTATCACATTAATATCATCAGGTGCAGTTTTTTTACCTGCTACTCTAGTGACCTCACTTGCTTTTCGTTGTTCTATTACGACGTCACTTGGAGCACTTTTCATGTCAAATGTAGAAAGAGGTGCTGCAACATAGAACGGTATGTTATGTTGTTTTGCCATCATTGCTACTTGATAGGTTCCAATTTTGTTGTAGACATGTCCTGTGTGTAATATTCGATCGGCCCCAACAATTACTTTGGAAACAAGACCATTTGCCATTGAATATCCAACTGCAGTGTCAGGAATCAAACTTACGTCGATTCCATCATACTTTAGCTCAAATGCAGTAAGTCTTGAACCTTGCATTACAGGTCTAGTTTCCGTGGCTATGACTTTGATCTTTTTTCCACTTTCTTTTGTAGCTCTTATTACTCCAAGGGCAGTACCATAAGCTACTGTAGCCAAAGCACCAGCATTACAATGAGTCATTATGGTATCATTATCATGAAACAACTGAGATCCATGTTTTCCCATGCGCATGTTTATTTCAATATCTTCTTCTGCCATAGCTTTTGCTTCTTTGATAACATTATTTCTGATTTCAGAGGCATCTTTTCCTGATCTTGCAATGTTCATTATCTTTTCTAGTCCCCACGCCAGATTAATTGCAGTTGGTCTTGTTTCAAAAAGAATTTTTTTTGCTTGTTCCAGATCTTTGAGAAGACTTTCCTTATCTGTTGCTTTACTTTGTAATGCAGCCAAGGCGAGTCCAAAAGCACCTGAAACTCCTATGGCTGGAGCACCTCTCACCACAAGATTTCGTATTGCATCAGCAACATCTTTGTAATCTGTATATTTTACGTAGACCAATTCATTTGGTAACCTAGTCTGATCAATCATTACAACAACATTATCTTTCCATTCCACTGTTCTAAGACTGGAATGAATCTTGGTTTCCATAAGTCTCTTTCCCGTAACTATACTATATACCATTCAATATAACAATGAAAAGTTTTCAATATTTCTTGTCAAGTGCTTGTCTGTTTTTTAAGACCATGGCATAGTCAGAATTGATCTCTTTTATCAGTTTAATAGCATCATCATCTATCAAATCAAGATTAGGTATAACACAATGACCCCCAATAAATCCCGGAAACATCTTTGGTCTGTTTCCCAAATATTTGTGAATCTCATCTGCATACGACCACATTTCGTCATAATCTATCTTATGTTTGATAGCAATCATGTTGCTAAGTTGAGCATAGTTTATCAACCAACCATAGTATGATGTATCAACAACAATCTTTGCTAGTTCAAGAGTAAGTGGGTTTGACATTGTTTTTGTTTTTATTCCTGCTTTTTTCATTCTATTTTGATAAATCTTTTTTGCCCATCTTGACTTTGGAGCCCAGTTGTATACAGAATAAAATTTTGTATATCTCTTAAGATCTTCTATCATTCGTTTATGTACACCCCTAGTTGCACTATAAATAACAGGAATGGAAAGTCTTTTTTGTAACCTTTCTGTAGTACCAGGCTTTATTGTACTATGAATAACAATAGCTCTAGGATTAAATCTTGATACCAGATCAAGAACATTTATTTCGAATTTTTTGTTATATGGAATACATATATGCAGTAATTCTGTTGGAATTGATGAATACATTACAAGCTTTTTTTCATTCGATAAATGTAGATTAATATCATATCCTATAATTTTCATATTGCGAGATATTAATTTGAAAATTGGCATGCCAATTTCTCCAAGACCACAGATTACATCTTTTAACATCAAACACATTTTGTTATGAATGGACAAATAATAGCCTTATCCATTTGAAAAATGATCTTATTAATACATGGTCTGAATCGTCTTGGATATATTCTACCTAGACTAATATTTTCATAACTAGAGAATTAAGTGGTACTACTTTTATTGAATATTCCCAAGGTATTTTTATCTGGTTCTGGAAACGATATATCAAATCCCAGATTTGTCAATGTTTCAGGTTCAAGGAAACACTTGTGTATTTGATATGGATTTTCGCCTAATCCCCATGCGTTATCAACATGTTCCTCATTAGTAATATACTTTGAAGGAGTATAAATTATGACTTTTCTTCTAGCAATCCTTTTCATGTGTTCTATTGCGTAAAGCGCTTCTTGTAATTCCAAGTGTTCTAAAACATCAAGACAAAGAACAATGTCAAAACTATTGTCAACAAGTTTGTTCAATTCATTCATTCCAAGTTTTATTACTGGCCAATATCTATTTGCAACCTTAAGATAATCTTCCCACAAGTCACATCCAAGAATTAATTTACACTTTAAATTACTAGATTTGAACAATTTTTTCTTGATGCGGTATTTGGTGTTTTGGTTTTCAGACATCTGTTCAAGTATGTCTGTAGTAGCTTGCATTATTCCACATCCAAGATCAACTACTGTATCATTGTCAGATACATGTCTCTGGATTATATTTCCAAGCCAATTCAATACACCTTAATTAAATTATTCCTAAATATACCATCCCATTGTAAAAAATTTAACATAAAAAATATTATTATATTATTACAAAAATTTAACATAAGTCAAAATGAGTTATATCAAGCTCTGAAATTTAATCCATAGTGAATATTGGTATAATTCATCCTTCATTCAAAGTATTTGGTGGCGCAGAGAATACTACCATGCATATTTTAGATGCCTTGAAGAAAACGGAACATTTCACAACTCTATATACAGTAGAACCTCCCGTAATTGAAGAGACACAAAATTTTAAAGTACATAGAACTAACCGTCATAATTTTCCATCTTTTTGGAAATATCAACGAATGAAAGAAATTCAACGACTGTTTAGTAATGCAAATCAAGAAGACGTCCTAGTTATTAGCAGTGGTGGACTTTCATTAGAAAAAACTACAAAGAAGGTTATACTTTATTGTCATTCTACTTTTGAGGCAGATTATGAATTCTTACATAAAAAATTCCATGGATTGAAAAGTCAGTATTACAAGATAATCCAAAAAAATGTTAAGAGAACTTTTGAAGTCCTACAAAGTTCTTCAGTTAAACTTGTGTCCAACTCAAATTATACTAAAAATATAATAAATAAAATAATTCAGAAAGAATCAAAGGTTATTTATCCACCAGTAGATATAAAAAAATTTGCAAAGTATTTTGATAATCTCAAAAAAAATAAAATAGTTACTCTTTCAAGATTTTCTCCAGAGAAAAATCTTGAATTTGCAATACAGGTAGTAAAATCAAGCAACTTTGATTACGAATTAATTGGTAATGCTAGACTTGGTTCTCAAATAAAACTATGTAATGATTTAAAGAATAATATAGATTCAAAAAACATATCTTTATTTTATAATCTATCTAATATCGAGATTGAAAATTCATTAGGTTCAGCAAAAGTCTATTTTCATCCATCGAAAGAAACTTTTGGAATAGCCGTTGTAGAAGCAATCTCTGCAGGATGTATCCCAATAGTACCAAACAATTCTGCTTTTGCAGAAACAGTTCCAATAGATGCTTTGAGATTTAAAGATAAAGAAGATGCTGTCAATAAGCTTAAGGATGCGCTAGGAGGTAAATATGATCATTTGAAGCCCATGTTGAGACAATATATAGAAAAATTTTCTGTGGAGAATTTCCAAAAAGAATTATTGAAAGAGATTGAATCCATCAATTAGTCTTTTTTCCATTCACATAAGATTGGATAATAGAACTAGACATGTTTTTTGGCAAGACTCGAATCATAATATCTCTAATTTGTCTTCTGACTCTTATACTCATGGGTTTTTGCTTTCGATATTTTTTTAATGCTTCTAGGTAAAGATTTTTCTTGTCGATAGGTAATTTATTTAAAATAAGATTTCTTATAAGATTTGCATGTACTAAAGATTCGTTTATCTTCTTTTTGGTTAATTGCCCTTCGTGAATTCTATATCTTGCTAGTTTTTGTGGAATCAAATGTAAATTACAGTTATGGAAAATGCAACATCTGAGCCAAAACTCATAATCTTCTTGGAATCCTATTTTTTCGTCGAAGAGACCAAATTTGTCGAAAAGAGATTTGTGAATAAGACTAGTAGTTCCATTGCCATAGTAATGATCAAGTAGAATTACACTTTGTTGAAAGCTTCCTAGTTGGTTGTAGTTTGGTTCTATGAACTCACCCACAATTTTACTGTCGTGATCGATTAGATCATAATTAGAGTATAAGATACACAATTTCGAGTTATTTCCAAGTTGTTTTGTTTCATTAATTAAAACTTCAATCGCATTTTTTTCCAATAAATCATCAGCACTTAGCCACTTGAACCATTCACCAGTCATAACTTTGATACCAGAATTAAGAGCTGTTGGTGTGCCTCCATTTTTTTTAGATATGATTTTTATTTTGTCAGTATATTTTTGTAGTTTTTGAAGTGAGTCATCCTTTGAACCATCATCTACAGCGATAACTTCAATATCCTCATAGGTTTGATCCAATGCAGATTTAATACATTCATCAATGTATTTTGTTGCATTATACACAGGTATAATAATTGATACTTTCATAACGTCTTGTTTTTAGCGTTCAGAGTTTGGAGACTTCCACCTTGAGAAATGAAGTCGAGTTTTTTCTGCAATATTTCCAATTTTTCAATTTCTTCCTCAGTCATTTTTTCATCAGAAAGAGACTTTCGTCCAAGTATTAGCAATTCTAAATACAATGGTGCCATACATTCTCTTAGGATACCAGGATAAAGTTTGTAGTTATATGGGTTTGATTCAACTGAAATGTCCATTTCCGATGTGAATGCGTGTGAGCGTTTCAAGTGCACAAATCCCACAAGTACCAATAATGGAATGCCAATCAATGTAGATATAACAACATATGCTGAAAAGCTTGGAAATACAATCTTTAGAGATGGATCATGTGTGATTACAAGATAATATGTAATTGTAAACATATTAGCAAGTGCTAAGATAAATGTAAAATATTGAACATATCCTACGCGAAAGTAGTACCAAGCTCTAAATGGTAATTTTTTCTTCATTTCTAAAATGCACCTTTTGGAGGATTACCTACATGTTCCCCATCTATAAGCTTCATAAGCTGATCTTCTAATTTTCTGATTTCAAGAATTTCTTCATTGGTTAATTTTTCACCCTTGACTTTTTTTATGTTAATCTTAAGTATAGCTAGATAAGTTGGACCAAATACTTCTTTCAGATAACCAGGTGCTAGTTTATAGTTATATGGATGAGCTTCATTAGTAATATCAGCTTCTGCAGCATATGTACCAGTTCTTTTAAGATGTAACCATCCAGTCAAAATCACTATTGGTACACCAATTGAGATTAGAAGAATCACATAACCTGTAAAGGTTGGAAACATATCAAGCAACCACGGTGATTTTTTTATGGAAAGAAAATAGGTTGAAGATAAAGTGTTAATTGCACCCATCAGTATAGCAAAGTAAGTGGTATAACCCATCCTAAAATAATAGAACCCTCTAAATCCTTTCTTCTTTCTATTCATTGTATTTTTCATTACTTTCTCAGTAGTTATATGTTTGACAGTTATTGATAGTTTTTGTTAACCGATCTATGAAATAATTCGAGTCAGAATTTCCCATAATGAATAGAAATCCATTTGGGCAGAACCTCTAATGTATGCCATATTTACAAAATGCCTATAAAATCAAGTAATCCATCTGAGTTTTTTCATGAGTTCCATTAGTTCATTTTTGTTCAAATGCTTGACAGTGGCAGAACCATATTCCTTTACTTTAACAGGTCTTTTCAGTGATTGCATATCAAATTCTTCTTCCCGTTTTATCACAAAATGATCCTTTCTTTCTTCTACACGTCTCATCTCTTCTTCGGAAACTAGAATCTCATCAATTTTTTCACCTGCCCTAATACCGATGTATTTTATAGGATAGTCTTTGTTGTTTGTCTTCAATTGTGCATATGCCTTTGCAAGATCAACTATTTTGGCAGCAGGTGCTTTTTTGACAAATATCTCTCCCCCTTTTCCATTTTTTATAGAATAAAAGACAAGATCTATGGCTTGACTCAAAGTTAGCATAAATCGAGTCATATTAGGATGAGTGATAGGAAGCGGTTCTTTTTTCTCTATCTTCATATCCCATAATGGCATAACGCTCCCCCTACTGCCAAGTACATTGCCATATCTAACACAAGAAAATGTTGTATCGTCTTTTGATAGATCGTCAGAGAGAATTATTTTTTCTTGCAATGCTTTTGTCATACCCATAGCATTAACCGGCTTGACTGCCTTGTCAGTACTTATGGCAACTACTTGAGATACTTTTCTTACAACAGAAGCCTTGACTATGTTGTATGCACCAATTATGTTAGTCTTTACAGCCTCAAAAGGATGAGATTCCACAGTAGGAACTTGTTTTAGTGCTGCTGCATGAAATATTATATCGATGTCTTTTGTTACAGTATAAAGCCTATCATAATCTCTAACGTCCCCTATGGCAAACTGCATTCTCTTAATTATAATGTCATTTGCGAACTCTTGTCTCATAAGATGTTGTTTATCTTCATCTCTGCTGAAAATTCTGATAAGTCTTGGTTTGTATACCATCAGTTCCTTTATCATTTGGTGGCCAAAGCTTCCTGTACCACCAGTTATCAGAATATTTTGGTCATTTATGACCGACGAATAGTCCAACTCAAATGCAATGATTGACATTGAGTTAATAAGTCTTAATTGCTCAATTGTGCAAACCATGAAATTAATTTGGTCATCTGAAAACCTTTTAAATTTGGCAATAACATCATGCCATATCTTATGAAAATAATGTCCATTTTTGGAACAAGGCCTGAGATAATCAGATTAAGCAGGATTTTTTCCCTGCTAGATGCGAATTTTGATCATGTGATGATCAATACGAGTCAAAACTATACCTACGAGCTAAATTCTGTCTTTTTTAATGAACTTGAGATTCGCAAACCCGATTATGACTTGAAAATAAAGACAGGCAAGTACGGTCCAGAAGTTTCAGACATTATAACAAAATCAGAAGAAGTCCTACTGAAGGAAAAGCCTAATGTTTTACTAATTTTGGGCGATACAAATAGCGGACTTGCTGCCATTCCCGCTGCTCATCACAAAATAAAGATAGTTCATCTTGAAGCTGGTATGCGTAGCTATGACTTTCGTATGCCTGAAGAAAAAAATCGAATCATAATCGATCATCTTTCTTCTCTCTTACTTCCATATACAACATACTCTAGAGAAAATC
Organism: Nitrososphaerota archaeon; assembly: GCA_028867755.1. Lineage (GTDB taxonomy): Archaea > Thermoproteota > Nitrososphaeria > Nitrososphaerales > Nitrosopumilaceae > Nitrosotalea. The sequence goes on along the minus strand of JAGWFT010000001.1, from coordinate 494,175 downwards.
TGATTCGAGAAAATATCCATCCAGGTAAGATATACGTTGTAGGAAATCCAATAATTGATGTCATAAACTATTTTTCGCCTAAGATAGAATCCAGCAATATTATGGAAAAAATGAATTTAGAACCAAATGATTACTTTTTGGTTACTGCCCATCGTAGCGAAAATGTTGATTCTCCAGAGTCGTTGGAAAAAATCTTTTCTTCTTTGCAAGCAATAGGCAAGAGATTCAAGAAGAGGGTCATCTATCCAATACACCCAAGAACGCTAAGCAAGATAAAGAAAAGAAAGATACCAGGCAATCTTGAATTAATGAAACCTCTTGGCTTTTTTGATTTTTCAAAATTAGAAAAGAATGCATTTTGTCTCATTACAGATTCTGGTACAGTTCCAGAAGAGGCATTATATTTTAAGAAACCGTGTGTTACAATACGTGAAAGCACAGAGAGACCAGAATACATAGAAGAAGGAGCTAACATACTTGCAGGATTAAATCCAAAAAATGTAGAAACTGCAGTAAAGGTGATTACCTCACATGAAAATGATCTAGAGTGGAATAGATCACTAGGTGATGGCAAGACTGCCTTGAGAGTTGCCAACATATTGAGCGGAAAAATAGACAGGTTACAATACTAAGATTTTCGGGAAAGGTTTACAATATAGTTTACTTAAACCATCAGAAGAAAGTTGAATGTTTTAATCACGGGCGGAAATGGGGCTCTGGGCACTGAGTTAAAGAAGATTTTCCCAAATGCACTAGCACCTTCACATCAAGAGCTTGACATATCTAACAAGAAAAATGTCATTGATTATATAAAAAATCATGGTTTTGATACCATAATACATGCTGCTGCAATGACTCACATAAGACCGTGTGAAGAAAACAAACCGCTTGCATGGAATACAAATGTAAACGGCACCAAAAACTTGGTAGACGCAGTTCTTGACAAGAAAAAAAATACTAAATTCATCTATATCAGTACTGCTTGTGTTTTTGATGGGCATACTGGAATGTACAAAGAAAACTCCATTCCATATCCTGAAAATTTCTATGCGTTGACAAAATTGATAGGAGAATACGAAGTAAATAGACTCACTGAATACTTGATTATAAGAACCAATTTTGTGGCAAAGAAGAAATGGCCCTATCCACGTGCATTTGTAGATAGATTTGGGACATATCTCTTTGCTCAAGACGTATCCAAGGCAATAATGGATGTTTACAAAGAAAACCTGGATGGCTACGTACACATTGTTGGAGACAAGAAAATTTCAATGTTTGATTTGGCCAAACTAACCACCCCAGAAATTGAACCTATGACTATTAATGATTATACTGGGCCTAGATTGACCATGGACATGAGTCTTGACACGGAACGATGGAAGAAATATCACATTTCAGAATAATAAGAATCAGTTCTCGATGTTTTCAATAAAACTTGCAATTGAATTCTTGAATGACGTCTTGTTATAAACATCAATAGAGCTCCTGAGTTGATTTAGTAGGTTATCATATTTCCCTGAGAGTGCCTTTTTGATTTTTTCCTGAGCATCTTTTTTGTCATCTGTTTCATAGCGTAAATCATCAAATGGAACAGTTTCCTTATGAGCAGAATTATTTGGGACTATTGGGATGCATCCAGCAGCTATGCTTTCAACAATTGATATTCCAAAGGTTTCAGGCGATGCATGAAAATACACCTTATATTTCTCCAAGTTCTCTACCACTTTGTTACGTTCTATATTTTTCATAAGAAATATTTTCCCTATTGATTTTTGATTCTTAATTTTTGTGGCTAGTTTTTCGTAATACAGCTCGTTTACTCTAGTCTTGGTATTGCCTATAATGGTATATGGCACCTCTATCTCACTTAATACATCTATTGCAAATTCTAGATTCTTTTCCTGAGAGTACCTTGATATGGTAAGTATTCTCTGTTCTTTATTCACACTATTTTGGAATACATCAGCATCGACCGGAGGATAAATTACAACAGAATCTTTTCCAAATCTTTTCTTAAGAGAGTCTTGTATGAATTGTGAATTTGCTACAAGTACTATATTTTCATCTCCTATTTGATCAACAAATCTTTGACTTAGAACATAGTATGGTTTGTAATATGCAGACCATATGCCTTTGTACTTTGTAATATCTTTTTCAGTTTCATTTCTGAAATCATGGTGACAATAAATTATGATTTTTTGATCTTTTCTGTATGGTAAAGACAATCCTCCAGATACCTGTACTATTAGATCGTCGTCTTTTGCCTTTTCTGTTAGTTTTGATTCAAGATATCTTTGATACAAACCAAAAGCTGGCAAACGAAAAGGAAAAACTGATTGGATCTTTACTTTTGGTAATTGAACTGTTGGTTTAGAAACTGTGTATAGGTTTATGGTGTGTTTATGCTCTAGCAAGGCTTCAATTAGAGTAAGCAGAGTTGTTTCAGTTCCTCCACCTCCACCCACAAAACCATGAATGATTCCTATCTTCAATTAGAATTGTGATGTGGTACTCTTACAATTAATCTTTAGAATTTTAAAAATGAGAGATTTGATGAAATAAAATTTACATTAGAGCCTGAGATGCCTCGTGGAACATCTGGCTCTTTGCACAACCTGCAGCAAGCTCGTCGCCTGAACCTCTTCTCATTATGCCCCTATAGAGACCATCCTCTAATTTTGCACCTACTTTTTGCTCCCATTCTTCTACTGTTGTAGAATATTTCTTTTGGATTCTGTCTCTATACCATTCTGGAATTACATTGAACGCACAGAATGGAATTATCCTAAGATCTGGTGTCACATAATGAATATCACATCTTTGCAGTCTTTCCAAGTCTTCGTTGTACTTGTCTTGGAAGTGCATCATACCTAAGAAGAGTCCCTTGACATGCCATGAACCAACTGAATCAAATGATCTCTTCATTAGGATATTACCAAACATCTTTGCCAAGTCAAGGCCTGCTGGTTGTTTCTTTCTGTCAACAAAGCTTGAGAGTTTTCTTACAACCTCCAGCATTGTAAAGTACTTGTTTTTACCAGAACGAATCTCTTCTGCTTTATCCTCAAATAGTTCCAACATTCCCTGAATGTCTGCAAATTTTGTTAATGGAACAAACTTTTTGGTGTCCTGATCTTCGAAGATGTATGTTCCGGCACCACATGCAAAGTGAATAGATAACTCGTATTTTGGTTTGCTTGAAAATGCTTCAATGACGTTTGTCAATGGCATGCAGCTTGGAACTGGGAACCAGTCATCTACTGTTACCTCAGCACCTGTTTGTTCTTCGATTCTTTGTATGCAGTCTGGAATTGTGATTCTGTATTTCTCACGCTCTTTCTTGCCCATTCTTCCTGTGAGTGAGACGGGTTGGAAGTTAACGGCATGTACAACATCGAGATTCTTTTGTGCATATCTGATAATGCCACCTAACTCATGATCATTAATTGATTTGATAACTGTTGGAACAAAGACAACAGTGGTTCCGGTCTTTCTTGCGCTTTCTAATGCATATGGAATTTCCCAGTGATTCTTTGGATTTGTTCTTGGGGTAACTCCATCAAAGCTAAGATACAAATTATTTACACCTGCAAGTCTTACCTCTCGCATTGCTTCTGGATCTAATGCAAACCTGATTCCATTTGTATTCATCTGTATATGATCCACGCCTTCTTCTTTCATTATTTTGATAACATCTGCGATGTCTTCTCTTAACATGGGTTCACCACCGGTGATTTGCATAGAGTTGCCTGGAATTGGCCTTTCTGCCTTTAGAGTTTTCATCATTGCTCTTACTTGATCTTGTGTAGGCTCGTACATGTATGCGCCTTCAAGGCCCTTCTTTACATAAAAGAAGCAATACCAACAAGTCAGATCACATCTGTTAGTTACTATCATGTTTGCAAGTCCACTGTGTGAAAGATGGTTAGAACATAGTCCACAGTTGTTTGGACAAGAACACTTGTCAATCATTACATTGGGAGCATGAGCACCTTTGCCGTCCATCCAATATGTGCTAAACTTCCTGTACATCTCATATGAGCCAAAATACAGTTCCTCACATTCACCATGTGTAGGACAGGTCTTTGTCATGAAGACCTTGCTGTCTCTTTCAAAGACCTCGGCATCTAGTATCATGTTACAGTCTGGACATATGCTTTGAGTAAATCGAATAGTAGACTTCTTACCTATAGTAGGAGTCTTTAGATTAGATATCTGAATTAGTTCCATGTCTATTAATGGCATATCTTCGGAAAGAGTATTTAATCCATTTCCAACAAGACACCAGATGAATAGGTAGAACTTGTGCGTGTTAGCAAGCAAACGGTGCATCCTAGACATATATACCTTGAAATCTTCGATTGATATTACATGAGCCTCTCTGATAAGGCTAGAAAGTCCCTTGAGAGGATAGGGCTTACTAGTTATGAGATAAAGACATACTCTTCTCTTCTCAAGACAGGTCCAATAACAGCATCCGACCTAAGCCAGAAATCAGGAGTCCCCTATTCCAAGATATATGAGGTATTAGGAACGTTAGAAGAAAAGGGATGGATAGGTTCTGATGATTCACGCCCTACACAGTATTTTGCAAAGTCTCCAGCTACAGCAATGCAGACGTCAAGGCAGCAATTTGAGACAGAGTTTAGAAATAATGAAGATGTCATATTAAAGGAACTTACACCACTTTACGAACAAAGCGGAACGAGTGAAAGACCAGATATTTGGATTATTTCAGGAGTCATGAACATAGCAACTAAGATTCTGGAGATGGTCGATTCTTGTAGAAATGAGGTAATGATTGCCATACCCAAAGTAGCCGAGTCCTTGGCAAAAGAAGCATTACCAAAGCTCAGATTATTGCACGACAGAGGGATAGATATCACTATTCTGGTATCAGAAGATGCTGATAATGATACACTAAAGTCATTGTCACGTGTAGCCAAAGTCAAATTAAAAAAAGGGCTCTTTGGAGGTGGCATTATCTCAGACAAAAGATATGTGGTTTTATTACTTGGAGAGGAACTTGGAACATCTGGTTCAAAAGAAGCTGTTGCCATATGGGCTGACCATTCTGGTCTTGCAGGATTCGCACGTGAATACTTTGAGTATTTGTTGAAAGAATCAAAAGACGTAAAGTAAGGTGATGGGTATGCAGAATATGAAAGATCAAGAAGTTCTATTTGTTGGAACTGCAGAGGCTGAACATGTAGAGATGTATCTAAAGGCAATTTGGCACATAAAGGAAGGCGGAGACCCCGTAAAGATAAGCACAATAGCAAAGATGCTAAATGTAAGACAGCCAAGTGTGGTTCAGATGCTAAAAAAGCTAAATGATACCAAACTTGTGAACTACAACAAAGGCGGAGTTTCTTTAACCAAGAATGGAGAACAAATTGGCTCCAATATGATGCGAAATAGTAGATTGCTTGAAGTTTTGATGGATAGTGCACTTAAGGTAGACATTGATGAAGAGATGGTTTGTGGAATTGAGCATCACATGAATGAGCAATTCACAGATGCACTATGTACAATGCTAAAACATCCAAGAAAATGTCCACATGATCACGAAATTCCACGTGGAAAGTGTTGTAAGGTTTAGTTGTGAAATAAGTTATATCATGGCTTAGTGTTGTAGAAAGTATGACTTGTTTCTGTGGTTGTGAAACATATGTGAAGGACTCAAACGGTTTTAAAGTTGGCTGTGTCAAATGCAGTCATGGTCCTCAGAATCATGAAGAAAGTTTTAAGATCAAGCCACTCACAGAAGGAATCCAAAAACGTGGTTCTTTGAGTTAGTTATTCACCGATAATCTTTACAAGTACACGCTTTGGTCTTTTTCCATCAAACTCACCATAGAATATTTGTTCCCATGGTCCAAAATCAAGCTGACCGTTTGTTATAGCAACTATAACTTCTCTTCCCATGATTTGTCTTTTGAGATGTGCGTCAGCATTATCTTCTCCAGTTTTATTGTGCTCATATTTTGATATCGGTTCATGAGGTGCCAATTCTTCAAGCCATCTCTCATAGTCTTGATGAAGGCCACTCTCATTATCGTTGATAAATACGCTGGCTGTAATGTGCATAGCATTAACTAGACAAATGCCATCTTTGACTCCACTCTTCTGAACTATTTTACGTATATCAGGAGTAATATTCACAAATCCTCTTCTGGATGGAACATTAAACATCAAATATTCAGTAAGTGATTTCACAGCATAATGGAATTTCTTATTTTATAAAAATCAAGTGCAGGCTCAGAACTCAAGATCCTTCTCATCATATCAAAGGGATTTGGTCATCAACGCCTGCAACAAGTAATTTTCTATGTTCCTAATTGAGTCTTTCAAGAAGCTTGATAAAAGGCGGTTGCGAAATCTAGACAAATGGTAACCATTGACGCTACCTGTTCGCTTGAAAGTTTTAGGAAATTTGTAGTCCTAAGTACTTGCAACTCGTTTGTTCCAGAGAGTTACTTGGAGGATTATGAAGTATTTCCTGAGCGTGAAACTTCGCCTGGCCTAATCTATGTAGAGGCTGCAGATAAGGTAACTCTCAAGAAGATTCGCGATATGACTTTTGTCAACGCAAAAGAGGTTCTCGGCATAATTTATTCATCGAAAAGTGGTAATACGAATCTAAAATGGAGACAGATCAGACGTATTATGGGAAAGGTAACTGGTGAGGCATCAACCAACACACTAGTAAACTTGACTGAAGCCGGAGTAATAACACAGGAATGGGTCCAAAATTATCTAAGGAAAAAGGCAGAAGAGAAGCAGGTCAAGAACAGTGAATTAACGAACTAGATCACTCTTTTTTATTATTGTAGATCTTATAGGATACACAGTTGATTGCAAAAAAAATAGATGAAAATTCAGTTGCATTAATACCTGAAGAGTCTGATGATCTTTTCACATTAAGACGAGTTATACGTAATAGAGACAGGATCGTAGGAGATACCACACGTGTCGTAAAACAAGACAAAGACTTTGCAAGACCAGACAGAGGAGAAAGAATTAAAATTCGAGTTGCACTTGATGTGGAAAAGATTTCTATTGATGATGTTGTTGATAGATTAAAAGTGCAGGGGATCATAGCAGAATCAGATAATGAATCTGTTAGCAAGGGATCGCATCATTCTCTAACTCTAAAAATTGGCGAACCCATAACTTTGATTAAGAAAAGTTGGAGTGATATTGAGAATAAGTTAATTTTTGAAAAAAGAGATGCTAGCAGCTTCTTACTTGTTGCAATAGATACTACAGATTGTGGTATAGGAAGGTTGACTGGCACACATCTCAATCTTATGCCCAACATGTACTCTGGAGCAAGTGGAAAAAGATACAAATCCAAATTCAATATAGAAGATTTTTTCAAAGATATTCAAAGTGCAATGACATCTACAATAAGGGAAAGAGATGAGATCATAATATTCGGTCCAGGAGAAACAAAAAAACGACTGGGAAATTTTCTTTCTGAGCTACCATCTATCAAAGGACATGGAATTCGTGTAATAGATGGTATTGATTCAAGTGGAGAAGATGGCATCTACACATTCATAAAATCAGAAACAATGAGACAGGCTCTAACTAAGAGTAAGATTGCAAAAGTATCTTCTATTTTAGATGAAATAATGCTCATGGTGAACAAGAAAATTAACAAATTCACAATGGGTTTTGAAGAAACATCTAGAGCAAATGAGGCAGGTGCTGTACAATCACTAGTCTTCTCAGATAAGATTTTCGAAGATCATGAGGAAGAGAAGATCATCACATTCCTAAATCAAGCCGAAGGAAAGGGAGTAGAGGTATATGCCGTAGATCCAACAACAGATGTGGGTCTTAGGGTATCGTCACTTGGTGGAATTATTTCGCTTCTTAGGTTTGCTCTTACGAGTTGAGTTTATGAGCCAGTTCTGATATGATAGGTTTACAGAATCCATTTTTAGTTCTACAATTTCTGGAACTTGGTATGGATGAGTTTTTGCAATCTCTTTTTTGAGTAGATCTTTTGTTCTTGTTGTGGTCTTGAAAAGCGCCAAAAACTCCTCTGTATTTTCCAGTTTCCCTTTCCATGCGTATACAGAATGAATTTTTGTATAATTTACACATGCTGCTAATCCTTTGTTTACTACAATATCTGCAATTTTAGATATGGACTTTTTGTCGGGATATGTTGAAACTATCACAAGCCCCATAGCAACTGATAAATTTGCCCTGACTAAAAAGAGTATCAATTAATTTGGCATTTGGATTTTTGCAGCAGAACTCTATCATTTATGTTTTAATTGCATGGGTCATCATATTTGCAATTGCAAAGGCCTCAAAACTGGATAAACGTGGTTTTGAGATAAAACCCTACAGTTTGACCTATAAAAATAAGGATGTTCAGTTACTTTTGACCAGACTTTTAGGTAGAACAGAACGTGCTACAAGAATTTTTTCAAATGCAAGCGTGATATTGGGATTCATAATGATGGGTGCCGGTTTTTGGTATCTGATTTCTAATCTTTCTAACTTCTTTGTAAAACCAGAATCATTTGCAGAGATGACTGTGCTCATACCTGGAGTTACAATTCAATCAAGTTCTAACATAGCATACTTTCTTCTTTCAGTTCCAATTGTACTTGTGATGCATGAAGGTGCACATGGAATAGTAGCAACTCTTGAAAAGATAAAGATCAAAACGGGAGGTTTTGCTGTATTTATTGCTCTATTTGCAGGCTTTGTAGAACCAGATGAGGAAGAATTTGCAAAAGCCAAAAGAATATCCAGGCTTAGAGTGATAGGAGCCGGTGCAACATCAAATGTCATATTCTCTTTCATAATTGCAGGTTTACTTTTGTTCAATCCATCTTTTGCCCTAATTATGCCAGATGGTATACGAAACATTCTCTATAGCGAACCTCTAGGTGTTCCAATTATAGCAGTTGAGCCTGGATCAGGAGCTGAAAAAGCTGGACTACAAAAAGACGACATCATTACTCAGATCAATGGAATTCACATATCTCTGCCACAAGATTTTGCCAAAGTTAAGTTAAAACCTGGAGATACTGCTGATGTGACTTTGACCAGATCAGGACAACCTCTTCAGATTTCTGTGACAGTAACCCCATCAAAAGATGATCCTCAAAAAGGAATGCTTGGTATTATGAGAGCTGCATTACCTTCCTATCAGCCAGTCGTACCATATTACATACATTGGAGTCCAGAAATATTCATGTTTTTGTTGTGGCTATGGATGCTATCATTTTTCATCGGCATATTCAACATGCTACCCTTACCAATACTAGACGGTGGCAAATTTGTTCACAGTATAATTGAAAAGAGGATATCCGAAAAAGCATTAAAAGGTACTATGTTATCACTATACACTTTTACTTTCATTCTATTTGGTCTAAACATAGCATTATCAGCGCTCAAATCTGGTTTTATCACAATTTAAGACAAGCAAAATATAGTTAAATTAAGGAAGGAGAAAAACTCGACCATGAAATGCGATTGGTGTGAAAATACCGTAGTTTATTCTAGGAAATATTCTGGCGAAAATCTTTGTTCTAGTTGTTTTTCAAAATCAATTGTACGAAAAACTATCAAAACTATCTCAAAGTACAAGATGATTAATTCTGGAGATGTAGTAGGAGTTGCTGTTTCTGGTGGGAAGGATTCACTATCTCTTTTATACATACTAAAACAAATTTCATTGAATCATAATTTCACGCTTAAAGCCATTACAATCGACGAAGGCATTCCAGGATATAGAGATGAGGCATTAGAAATTGTAAACGATTTTTGTAACAAGATTCAGGTAGAACATAATGTTTACTCGTACGAGAAGCTTTTCGGTACTACTTTAGAACAGTCACTTGAGATAAGAGAAAAAGAAAAGATCTCTTCTTGTTCCATATGCGGCATATTAAGAAGACGTGCCATTGATTTTGGTGCAAATAAGTTAGGAGTAGATGTGGTTGCTACGGGTCATAATCTGGATGATTTTATTCAAACTTTTATTATTAATCTTCTTTCGGGGGATGTAAACAAGATAAGTTGGATGGATCCTGAACTATCAAATAATAAAACAAGAAAGATAAAACCATTTTGTGAGATTTATGAAAACGAGATTGTCTTCTATGCTTTTACAAATAAGATTCCATTTCAATCAGAAGAATGTCCACACATGAATGAGGGGATCAGAACTGAGATAAGGAATTTTCTCAATTTGTTAGAAAAAAATCATATTGGGATTAAGAATAACATGTATAGATCGATTTTGAAAGTTTCCTCAGTACTAAAAGATGAAACAGGCAAGAAGTGGAAAACCTGTTCAAAGTGCGGATCCGAATGCACGGGTGATGTATGTTCCGTGTGCAGTACACTATTGAATTTAGGGCTAAATTGACCCTAATGCACATAAAGATCTTACCATAAACTATATTTTGGTAGTAGGGAGGATTGGGGCGCTAGCCGTGCCCTGTCTCTGAAACCGGCTATATGCAGAGATCAGTAACTGCTGGGTAAATCTCTAGATGGATGATACTCACTTGACTTGCGGAGATGAAATCACGCCGAAGCGGGTGGATGCAGGACTGAGACTGTCCGAAGGGAGGGTTCTCAAGTTCTAACTGCCGAAAGGGATGAGGTCCGGGAGGGAGCAATCCTAAGGTAGAGCATTCACGCTGCGTCGTCTACGTGGCGGATCTTGCTTGACTTGAGACGAGGTCATTTGCCTAGACTGGAACGAGCAGATCTACTACCTCTAAATACTTCATGATAAAATGATAAAATATGGACGGTCTAATTTCTGGTCATACAAGAACATATGACGATTTCAAGAAACAATTGTCACCCAAAGTAAAACCGTTATTTGACGAACTACGGAATTTTTGCTTCTCATTGGGCAGTAATGTACTAGAAGATGTGCGAATGCACAGGATAGTGTTTTGCAAGTCAATGACATTTAGGTATTTTGCAGACATTGAACCACAGAGAGAATCTGTCATTGCAAAAATCAGAAAAGACAGAAAAGAACCAATAAAAGAGATAGAGATAAAGGCGGATCAAAACTTGGATGAGATCAAGAGTTTCCTCGTTGATGCTTATTCAAACATACATTAAGGAAGAATTTCAAAATCTGAAAAGTTTTCAACGTTATCTTCATTCATGATTTTTACTTCATCCACAGTAGATCCAGGAGGACCAAAATGACTCCAATCTATTACAGCATACACATTAGATTCTTCACCCTCTAAAACTGCTTCCACCCTTTTGTCTGGAAGATTTTTTACCCAACCTTTAACATTATTTTTTTCTGCTGTTTCCTTCATGCTTTGTCGAAAATACACTCCTTGAACCTTTCCACTAACATAAAGATGAACTCGTTTTGAGGTCACAGCTTTGGTTTTACTTTAACTATTAATTAGCTTTAAGAAATTATGCTCTTTCTTTTACTCTTGCTCTTCCTGTCTTTCTTGCTGCAATGCTACCAACCTTGCGTCCAGGAGGAGCGTTCCTTGAAACAGTTGAGCTTCTACCAACGTGCTGATGTCTTCCACCACCGTGTGGGTGAACGTATACTGCTTGTGCAACACCTCTTACTATAGGATACTTGTGTCCTTTAGAACGCATTCTGCGCCAAGCTACACCTGCTCGCATAAAAGGCCTATCACCTGAACCTCCCCCAGCAAGGACTCCAATCATAGCCCTATTTTGAGGATGGAGAGTGGTAAACTTGCCTGATGGAAGTTTCAGTGTTACACCTTCGTTACCGTGAGAAAATACAGTTGCATATGAACCTGCAGATTTGACAAGAGAACCCCCGTCCCCAAAATGTCTTTCCACATTACAGACCAAGGTTCCGTCTGGAATGTTTTGTATGCTAATGACATTTCCAGAAGATATATCAGACTTTAATCCAAATTTTAATTTTGAGCCTATCTTAGTGCCTAAAACAGATGGAACAAGAGACCAAGTTCCATTTTCGAATCTCACTCTGGAGAGAGGTGCGTCACGACCGGTCTCATGGACTATATCTATTACTTCAGCCTCATGTTGTTCAGATAGAGTAAATCTTGGGTATTTTGCTGGAGATAACTTACCAGTAGAAGCTGCACGAAATTGCATTCCGCCTCGTCCTCGCCTTCTCACTAGTGGTCTTTTACCCAAAGTATCGAATGTGCCCTTTCTTGTAAATTTTAATCTTCTGATCTGTAGCTCTGGATCAAAGACAACAAAGGTATAAAAATTAGTTTGAGGCTGTTTAAACTATGAGTCAGAACACTCTTTCCCTTAAGGTACTTGAGGCATATACACGTGATGTGGGAAGAGGAGTAGCACGTATCGATTATGATTCTATGGATTCACTTGGTGCATCTACTGGTGATGTTATTGAGATAAAAGGTAAGAGAAGAACGGTAGCCAAATGTCTTCCACTCTATCCATCTGACGAGGGTAAAGGAATAATCAGAGTAGATGGACTTGTGAGAAATAATGCCGGTATTGCGATAGGAGATACTGTTGCTGTACGTAAGATCAAGGCGGTTGCTGCAGAAAAGGTAGTAGTTGCTCCACTTGAAGCAATACCACCAATTGATGAAAGATATCTAGCAGATGCTTTGGAGAGCGTTCCTCTAATAAAAGGAGATAATGTAATGGTTCCATATTTTGGTGGAAGACTTACTTTTCAGGTAATAGGTGTCACACCAGCAGCTGATGCAGTACTTGTAACTCAAAAGACTGTATTTCACATAGCAGAGAAAGGAGAAACTTTGCGTGGTGTTCCACAAGTAACCTATGAAGACATTGGTGGTCTAACAGATGAAATTAAGAAAGTCCGTGAAATGATTGAACTTCCACTAAGACATCCTGAAATATTTGAAAAACTTGGTATTGAAGCTCCAAAGGGTGTACTTTTGTATGGACCTCCTGGAACAGGAAAAACTTTACTTGCAAAAGCTGTTGCAAATGAAAGTAATGCTCACTTCATAAGTATTTCAGGTCCAGAGATCATGAGTAAATTCTATGGTGAAAGTGAAGCAAGACTAAGAGAGATTTTCAAAGAGGCCAAGGAAAAATCCCCATCAATAATATTCATTGATGAAATCGATTCGATAGCACCAAAAAGAGAGGAAGTAACAGGAGAAGTAGAAAGAAGAGTAGTATCACAATTGTTATCACTTATGGATGGTCTTGAGGCAAGAGGCAAAGTCATAGTAATTTCTGCTACAAACAGACCTAATGCAATAGATCCTGCACTTAGAAGACCTGGTAGATTTGATAGAGAAATTGAGATAAAAGTGCCAGACAAGAAGGGCAGAAAAGACATCCTCATGATCCACACAAGAAACATGCCTCTTAGTGATGATGTAAATTTAGACAAGATTGCTTCAATAAGTCACGGATATGTAGGAGCAGACTTGGAGTATTTGTGCAAAGAAGCAGCAATGAAATGCTTACGAAGACTATTACCTGAACTCAATTTAGAAGATGAAAAACTTCCTCCTGAAACTCTTGACAAGTTAATTGTAAATGATGAGGATTACCAGAATGCACTCAAAGAAGTTACACCTTCTGGAATGCGGGAAGTCTTTATTGAAAATCCAGATGTAAGCTGGGACGAAGTAGGAGGATTAGAAACAGTCAAACGCGAATTACAGGAAGCGGTTGAATGGCCTATGAAATATCCAATGTTATATTCAAAACTTGGACATAGAATGCCAAGAGGAATATTATTGCATGGCTCAAGTGGAACTGGAAAAACTTTACTTGCAAAAGCTGTTGCTACTGAAAGTGAAGCCAACTTCATATCAGTAAGAGGTCCTGAATTATTATCGAAGTGGGTAGGGGAATCTGAACGTGGAATAAGAGAGATATTCAGAAGAGCAAGACAGGCATCACCTTGTGTGATATTTTTTGATGAAATTGATTCAATAGCACCTGTCAGAGGAATTGGAGGAGAGACAGCTGTAACAGAAAGAGTAGTTAGCCAGTTACTAACGGAACTTGATGGCATAGAAAGCCTTCGCGGAGTAGTTGTCTTGGCAGCTACAAATAGAGCAGACATGATTGATACCGCACTGCTAAGACCTGGTAGATTTGATAAAATCATTTTGGTACCTTTACCTGACAAAGAGGGAAGAAAGAAGATATTGGAAATTAATGCAAAAGATATTCCAGTTGTAAGAGAGCCAACGATAGACGGTGTAAAGAATCCAGATTATGTAGATTTAGACAAGATTTCCGAATCAAGTGATGGAATGAGTGGTGCAGATGTGGCATCTATTGCCAATACAGCCGTATCCCTTGTCATACATGAGTTTCTTGCCAAATACCCTGACCAAAAAGAGGCAGAAAAACAGGCAGCTGACGCCAAAGTAACTATGAGACACTTTGAAGAAGCTGTTAGAAAAGTAAGAACCCAGAAGGAACTCAAGATAGGCGAAAAGGTAGCAGTGCCTTACTACAGGTAATTTTAATAAAATAACAATTCTAATCTCTAACAAATGTCGCATAGTGGATACAAAGGAAAGAGCCTTGAGTTCCTAGAGAAAAACAAGATAGAGGTAGGAAATATGGTCAGAGTCAAAGCAGATTCAACGTATTCAGGAATTTTGATGCCAAGATACGAGTATAGTGATGATGATCATATAGTTCTCAAACTAAAGAACGGTTACAACATAGGGTTACAAATTGAAAAAATTATTCAGATAGAGATAGAATCACATCCTTCTGTAAAGAAAGAGAATACAACACAACCGCAAACAGATCCCAAGTTACCTAAAATTTTACTGATATCAACTGGAGGAACTATTGCAAGCAGAATTGATTATAGAACTGGCGGAGTATCTCCAGCTCTAACAGCTGCAGAACTCAATGCAAGCGTACCAGAGATATCCAAGATAGCTAACATAGATACAGAAGTTTTGTTCTCTGAATATTCTGAAAATCTTCTGCCAGAGCACTGGAGAAAAATTGCAGAAAAACTAAACTCATACTCTAGGTCTGAATACAAGGGTATCATAGTAGCTCATGGTACTGATACTATGCAATACACAGCAGCAGCACTCTCATTTTCATTGTCTGGATTTCCAAAGCCTGTAGCGTTGGTAGGTTCACAGAGATCTTCTGATCGACCTTCGTCAGATGCTTCATTAAATCTCATTTCAGCAGCTAGGTTCTTAGTAGAGACCAATACTAATGGTATTTTTGTTGTAATGCACAATTCAATAAGTGATGATGAAATTGCGTGCCATTGGGGGACAAGGGTAAGGAAGAATCACACCAGCAAAAGAAATGCATTCCAGACAATAGGGGGATCTCCTGTTTTCATTGTAAAGAAAGATACTATTGAAAAAAATCCATTGTTTTGTCCTTCAGAGAAGCCATACAATCCGAAGATCAATTTCGACAGCCAGGTCATGCTAATGAAATATTATCCAGGTTTTGATCCAAAGTTAGTAGATCATGCAATTAATTCTGGCTACAAGGCGATTATTTTTGAAGGAACTGGACTTGGTCATGTTGGTAAGGTAATGTACGAATCGATTCTGCGTGCAAAGAGAAAGGGGCTATTCATAGGAATGACATCACAGTGTATAGATGGAATTGTTCGTATGACAGTTTATGATAGTGGAAGAGATTTGTTGAATTTGGGTGTAATTCCACTTGGAAATATGATTCCAGAGACTGCTCTTGTTAAAGCCATGTGGGCACTAGGCAATACTAAAGACATCAACGAAATGGAAAAAATCATGCAAGAGAACATTGCCTTGGAAATTTCAGACTAAGATTTAAAACAAGTGTAGTGATAAAATTAGAAATGTCTAAAATTCAGATGGATAAAATAGGTCTGAAAGTTGGTCTTGAGGTGCACCAACAGCTTGCAACAGGCACAAAATTATTCTGCAATTGTTCTTCGATTGAGTCAACTGATTATCCTCTAAAATTCTTCAGAAGATTAAGAATAGCAAGAAGTGAACTTGGAGAAGTTGATCCTAGCGCATTATTTGAATCTAGCAAACAGAAAACCATACTATACTATGCTAATCCTGAGAGTAGTTGTCTTGTTGAGCAGGATGAAGAACCTCCCCATGATCTTAGTTCTGACTCAAAAGAAACTGCCTTGATAATGGCTTCTGCGCTAAAGACAAATATTTTCAATGAGATTTATGTGATGAGAAAATTAGTCATAGATGGCTCAAACACATCTGGCTTTCAGAGAACCATGTTGATTGGGTTGGGTGGAAATCTTGAAGTAGACGGTGAAAATATTGGCGTCCAGAGCATTTGCTTAGAAGAAGATGCAGCAAAGCTCCTCAATGATTCAGTTGAGTTTAGAGAATACACTTTGGATAGATTGGGAATACCGTTAGTAGAAATAGCGCTTGAACCAGTAAGCGGAACGCCAGAAGAAATCAAGAAAATTGCATTGACTCTGGGGCGTTTATTGCGAGCAACTAAAAGGGTTCAGAGAGGACTGGGATCAATAAGACAAGATGTCAATGTTTCTATTGAAGGAGGCGGGATTGTGGAAGTAAAGGGAGTACAAAAACTTGATCAGCTTGAAAAAGTGGTTGAATATGAAGCGAAAAGGCAACATGGTCTTAAGATAATCGCTGAGAAATTAAAAAGTCTAGATACTGAACGAATTGCAAAGGAAAGGGATGTAAAGGATGTAACAGATGCCTTTAGAAATTGCAAATCAAAAACCATTCAGAAAGCACTGGTTGACGGTGCTGTTGTAAAAGCAATAAAGATAAAGAATTTTTCAGGTATGTTTGGTTTTGAACCATATTCCGGAATTAGACTTGGAAAGCAAGTAGGAGAACTAGTTAGATTCTTTGGTTTGGGAGGCGTTTTTCATTCAGATGAGCTTCCAAACTATGGGATTGAAGAAATGGAGATACAACAAGTAAGAAAAACTCTGGAAAGTCAACAAAAGGATGGCTTTTTGATTCTTGCAGGAGAGTCAAAAAAACTGGATATCGTGATTGAATCCATAATCAAAAGAATAGAAGATGCCAAAATTGGTGTGCCTGCAGAAACAAGGGTAGCTACAATCACTGGGGAAACAGTCTATCTCAGACCAAGACCAGGTGCCTCTAGAATGTATCCAGAGACTGACATACCACCAATTGTGGTAAGCAATAGCGAATTAGAGGGAGTCAAAAAGAAGATACCAAGATCTTGGGAAGAAAGCCTACTGGAGCTTCAGAAACAATATGAGTTGAATTCACAACTTGCTGTACAGATATTTGATTCTGAATATCTGGATTTATTTGAATCCATATGTAAAGATAAAAAAATTTCTCCTAATTTCGTATCATCAGTTCTATGTGGAACCATTACCAATCTTGAGAGACGTGGTCTTGACTCGAAATTACTGAAAAATTCAGATATTTCAAAAGCATTTGAGTTTTTGGCAGAAGGAAAGATTGCAAAAGAATCACTTGAGATTATCTTTGAAAGTATAATGAATAAAACATCTAGTTCTATAGAAGATGCAATTCAAAAAAATGCAATCAATACAGTAGAGGATATAGATCTAAATAATATATTAGATGAATTGGTATCATCCAATATGAAAATGATAGAGCAGCAAGGATTAAGATCTATGGGTCCGTTGATGGGACTTGCAATGAAGAATCTCAGAGGCAAAGTAGACGGTCAGAGAATAAATCAGTTATTAGAGACCAAAATAAAATTACAGATTAATAAAAACTTGAAAAGTTAACATCACATAGTGTTAACTCCTTTTTGGCATCAACCATAGAATTGATTTTATCATGTGATATTATCACTCGATTCTTTTCACGAAGGCGCACAATTGATTAATAGATTACAAATTTTTTGAAGATTGATGAAAAAAATTTTAATGCGGGAGGTGGGATTTGAACCCACGAACTCCTAAGAGATAAGGTTCTGAGCCTTACGCCGTTGACCAGGCTAGGCGACCCCCGCAACGTGGAAATTAAAACTCCAGAATAAGTGTCTTTTTTATGACAAGAAAAAACCTATCATTTCTAATCCATACTGAATCTATTGCAAATATACTATAGAATTAAGCTATAGAGGCTAATTACGATTAATTTCACTGATTATGTCTATTGCATTCTTTAGCTCATAGATTCTTTTTGCCCTGGGGTCAGGAAAGTCGAGATTCCATGGCTGATTGTATAGTATTACCGATTTACCGCTGGCCAACATGCTTTCTGCATTTATTGGAGAGTCGTCTATGAATACATCATAATCGAGTTTTGCCTTTTCGGTTCCCTCTGCCACCCCCACATAATTTTTAAACATCACACCATGCATTTTGAGCCAATTCTTTACATCATCATGCGTGGAATTTTCTCTTGCAGTAACTATATCCACAGTTCCCATCTTTGAGAGTTCTCCTGATGCATAAGAAATGTTGGTTTCGGTGGGAGGAATATCCTTCCAAGATTTCCAGCATCTAGAGAGCTCTTCATAGAAATCAAATTTGTTTATGTTGTATTTCCTCCAAAAATCCCATTCGGATATGTCAGATTTCAATATAGTTGTCCTGACTTTGTTATTGTATATCAACCAAGCATGGATGACATCTGCAAGAACCCCATCAACATCTAATGCAATTCTCAAAATTTACTCCTCTTGATGTAGGTTGTCTCGTAGTTCTTCAAGCAGTTTTCGTTGATGTTTGTCTATTTTTTTTGGAATATTAACAACAAGTCTGACATATTGATCTCCCCTGCTTCGAATTCCTTGGTGCGGTACGCCTTTTCCCTTTAGCTTTATTATTGTATTTGGTTGACTACCTGCTTCAACATCAATTTTTTCATTTCCCTCCAATGTTGGTACAGTTAATTTTTTTCCTAAAGTAGCATCAATCATGGAAATATTTTCATCATAGAATATGTCTGCACCATCACGCTTGAACTTATCATGAGGTCTGACTTTAATTCTAACAATGAGATCGCCGCTTACTCCATTTGACATTGATTCTCCTTCGCCTTTAATTCTATATTCACCAGTTTCAATACCTGCAGGAATTTCAAACGAAAAATGTCGCTTTCCTCTCTGCTTTCCAGATCCCTTGCATTTCGAACATGGTCTCTCGATTATCTTGCCTTGTCCTCTACATGTATTACATGGCTGAACCGTGACAAATGTGGAAAAGCCACTACTTCGAGATGTTCTTACCTGCCCATGACCGTTACAAACAGAACATGTTCTCATAGATGTTCCTGGAGTAGCGCCCGTACCTTTGCAATCGCTGCATTGAATGTCACTTGGAATCTCAATTTCTTCTTTCTTTCCCCTAAGAACATCCTCAAGTGTTATTTCTGTGTCATATACCAGATCTGCTCCTCTTTCTCTTCCAAATCCAAAATCAAAACCACCAAACCTAAAACCTCCGCCGCCCCCACCAAAGATATTTTCAAAAATTGATTCAAAGCCAGAACCGAAAATATCCTCAAAATTAACTTTGGATCCTTGGAATATATCTTCAGTACTGTACTTACCATCAACCCCTGCATGTCCATAATTATCATAGATCTTGCGTTTCTCAGTATCAGATAATACTGCATAAGCTTCGGATATTTCCTTGAAATGTTCTGATGCGTCTGGCGATTTGTTCCTATCTGGATGAAATTTGAGAGCAAGTTTCCTATACTGAGATTTTATTTCGTCTTGGGAAGAATTTTTCTGAAGGCCCAAGACTTCATAATAATCGCGTTTTGTACTCATGATTATACATTATTATTTATTCTCAGATATAACATCAATTTGTCGTTCCCTCAGCAGCTTGGCCTGAAGAACCTGCATCTCCCTGTGCACCAGATCCTGTAGCCCCCTGTGCGCCAGCTCCTGGAGGAGGAGTTACATTTTTGTAAAGTTCAGTAGTAACGTCATTTACTATTTTTTTCAAGGCATCAAGCTTTGGCTTAATTTCAGCAGGTTCCTTATCAAGAACATCTTTGAGCTCCTTTATTGCGTTACTTACTTTTATTCCCTGATCTTGAGATACTTTATCCTTGAGATCTTGGTTTATCAGTTTTTCAGTGGCATAGATGTATTGCTCTGCTTCATTTTTTACTTCTACCTCTTCTCTCTTCTTTTTGTCTTGTTCAGCAAAGGTTTCAGCATCCTTTTTCATTTTCTCAATGTCATCTTTTGAAAGTTTGGTGCTTGCTGTAATTGTGATCTTGGCTTCCTTTTGAGTTGCAAGATCTTTGGCAGTAACATTAAGAATTCCGTTTGCATCGATATCAAATTTAACCTCGATTTGTGGTACCCCCCGTGGCGCAGGTGGAATGCCAGACAAGTTGAAACTTCCAAGTGAAACATTATCTGAAGCCATAGGTCTTTCGCCTTGCACTATGTGAATGGTTACAGCAGTTTGATTGTCGGCCGCAGTAGTGAAAGTTTTGCTTTTAGAAGCCGGTATAGTAGTATTTCTTTCTATTATTGGTTCTCGCAACCCTCCAAGGACTTCTACTCCAAGAGTTAACGGTGTTACATCTAGAAGAACAATATCGCTTGTTACCTCACCTGCAATGATTCCTGCTTGTATAGCAGCACCTAATGCTACAGCTTCCATTGGATCTACGCCTGCCTCTGGCTCCTTGCCCATCACAGTAGCTATGAATTTTCTGATTTGAGGTATTCTTGTTGGTCCACCTACAAGGATGATCTTAGTGACATCAGATGGTGATAGTTTTGCATCCTCTAGTGCCTTTGTCATAGAAGGCCTACATCTTTCAACGATAGGATTTATGAGCTCCTCAAACTTTGCTCGTGTTATTTTCAGTTCTAGGTTCTTTGGTCCAGAAGATGAATCATATGATACGAAAGGAAGGTTAATGTCAGTTTCAAATACAGATGAGAGCTCTATCTTTGCCTTTTCAGCAGCTTCCCTCACTCTGACCATGGCTGCACTGTCTTTGGTAAGATCTATTCCAGATGATTTTCTAAAATTATCAACTATGTAATCAATGAGAACTTTGTCCATATCCGTTCCACCTAACTGTGTATCTCCAGAGGTACTCATTACCTCAAAGACACCTCCTCCCATTTCCATTATCGTTACGTCTAGAGTTCCTCCACCCAAATCAAACACCATTATTTTCATGTCTTGTTTTGATTTATCAAGGCCAAAGGCAAGTGCTGCTGCAGTAGGCTCATTGATTATCCTAACAACTTCCAGCCCTGCTATTTGTCCAGCGTCCTTAGTAGCCTGCCTTTGATTATCATTAAAGTAGGCAGGAACTGTTATCACTGCTTTGTCGATTTTTTCGCCAATGAATGCTTCTGCATCTTTTTTTATTTTTTGTAAAATGAAAGCAGAAACTTGCTGGGGTTTGTATTCTTTGTCATAAATCTTAAAGGCATGGTCGGTTCCCATCTTCCTTTTTGCTGCTACCACAGTTCCTTCTGGGTTTGTTACTGCCTGCCTTCTTGCCGGTTCTCCCACTATGAGTTGGCCATCTTTAGTAAATGCCACAACAGATGGAAAGGCTTTGCCTCCAATAGTAGTACCTTCAGCCGCAGGAATAAGAGTAGGTTTCCCTCCCATCATAACTGCTGCTGCAGAGTTACTAGTTCCTAAATCAATACCAATAATTTTAGCCATTTTAGTTCATCTCTTTGATATGTTTTTTAGATATTTCTACTAGACTGGGTCTAATAATTCTGTCTTTCAAAACATATCCCTTACGTAGTTCTGTTGTAATTGTATCATCATCAAGTTCTGGGTCATTTTTTATTGAAATGGCTTCATGTAACCTTGGATCAAAGGCTTCACCCAGCGCTTCAATAGGTTGTACACCATATTCAGACAAGAACGAATCCATGTTCTTCAAAATGGCATCTAAACCATCTGTATTTGCATTTTGTCTGGATAATGCATCTCTTGCACGAATAAAATCATCATAAATGGACAGAAATTTTAAAATCATATTATCACTAATAGAGTTCACTTTATTCTGAACGTCTAATTCTGATCTTTTCTTTAGATTTTCAAAATCTGCCAGCAAATATTGAATTTTTTTTTCTTGTAGACTCACTTTCTCTTTTTCTAGTTCTAATTTATTTGTTAATTCTTCAATAACTCCAGTTTCTTTTTTCATTTCTGCTTCTTGCAAAGTTTTTTCCTCACCCTCAATTTCATTATCATTTTCAGACAAGACTATCGTCTCTTTTATCGTATACCTTTATTATAATATCTCACAGAGTGGATTAGTTTTGATTATTATTACCTCAGAATCTTTTCCATTTTTGACGACTTTGTCATAGTCAGATTTTGAGCATGCCACTATTATGGTGGTTTTATCGTTATGGAAAAGATCAAGACCAGGACCCTCCTGCACCTCCACATCTCCTATATAATCACGAAGTTTTGTAACAAGAGAATTTAACATGTCTACCTTATCCCCTCTCATCTCGTAAGAATCTTGCGTCCAGACTAGGACTACTCTAGTTCTGCTTGCTTTAAGTTCATTCTTCTTCAGAGTAGACCTAATCTCGTCAATAAGCCTCTTGACATAACCCTCAATTCCCTTTATGCTTCCATTTACCAGATACATCATGGTACCTGCACCTTCAACAGATGTTCCGAGTGATCTTAAATCATATAATCCGTTAGTCATATCATCCAGAAATAGATCTTTGTAGTCAGTGAATATGAGATCATTTCTTGTAGCTGAATCTTGTGCAAATTTACAGACTTCAAGAATACTTGCCAAGCTTGAAAATTGTGTTAATACCTTTATTGCATGAATAATCTCAGCTGAAGATATGGAAGCAAACTTTTTTATCTTTTTTTCAGATTCTAGTAATTTACCAAGTTTGTCATCAGCTTTTCCATTAAAGGCACCAATTATTTCAGGAACATGTCCTTTTGATAGAGGGTAATAGAAATATGATATTCCTTTTCCCATTTCAAGTCCAGTGATATGTTCCAAAAGTGATATGGTTTCATTGTTACCACCTATTCCTGTCGGAAGATTGTAAATTACTGATCCGCCTTTTTTCATTGGAGATGTAGCGTCTTTGAATTTTGAATGAATTTCCATTTTTGCTTCTTGCCCAGTTTTTCTAATTCGTGGAGCAAAGAAAAGATATTCCGAGTGCGATATTGCTACATCTATTGGTTCTACGCCAAGTAGTGGTTCGTCCTCTTTTAGGGAAGTGACATTCGGATACGTTTTAGCTATTTCTGCCTTGAGGGAAATTGCCATATGTGCTGATTCGTCCACAATGAAGACATCTGCCCCCTTTATCGCCATTTGACATGCAATCGAGTATCCTTCCGTACTAAGCCCGTAAACAACAACTTTTGTAGCAACCAAATCATGCGAACTAGGAGTATAGGCTAAGAAAAACTTTTTCCATCCTCAAATTCTATTCAAAATGTTTGAAAATTTGGTTTGATATCCTTACTCCGAAGCAGTTACTATTTTTTGGTCCAATAGTCCAAAAATTAGGTAAAAATCACAAAATACTATGTACTTCTAGGAATTATCGTGAAGTTGTAGAGATTGCAAGGATAAAACACGTTAATCTTCTACTGGTAGGAAAACACGGTGGATCAGGAAGAAAAGATAAGCTAAAAGCTAGTACACAGAGAATTGATCGCCTGTTCAATATAATAACGAAATTCTCTCCTGATTTGGTCATTAGTTTCTGTTCTCCCGAGGCTTCAAGAATTGCATTTGGTCTTGGCGTTAAACACATAGCTTTCTCTGATTCCCCACATGCAGAAGCTGTAATGAGACTTTCACTGCCATTTGTGCAAAAACTTTTGATCCCATGGATAATACCAAAAAAAGAATTTGAAAAATATGGAATCTCAAAAAGTAATATCATCCAATACAAAGCGATAGATGCATCCGTTATAGTAAAGAATGGAACTAACATCAAACCAGTTGCTACTAGTAAACACAAAAAAACTATAGTTATTAGACTTGAAGAATCATCAGCGGCTTATGTTTTTGGGAAAACTAGCATAAGTAAAAATATCATTTATGAATTTAGTAAGGAAGAAGAAAAATACAATATAATAGTTTTAGCTAGATACAAACCTCAGATAGATCAACTCAAAAAAGAATTTGGAAGCAAAGTAAAGATCATGAATAAAGTTGTTGATGGAAAATCGCTTCTTTCTGCTATTGATCTTTTCATAGGATCCGGTGGAACAATGACTGCTGAGGCTGCTCTAATGGGAGTGCCTACCATTTCTTATGATGCAGTACCTAACTATATTGAAAAATACTTGGTCAAAATTGGTCTAGTGCGAAGAGAAACAAATCCTAAACATGTTCTTCAGACAGTCAATGAGATGCTCAGGAACGCACCAAGGAATAAAGAGAAAGCACGAAGAATACTTGACTCCATGGAAGATCCTTTTGTACGATTAATGTCTGTGATTAAAACTTTGTAATTGTAACACTAAGCATTTACTAATGTTTTATACAATGCAATTGCAGAATCTTCATCTTTTTCCCCTACAATAACTGCCGAGCCTCGTTTTAGAAAGCTTATGAATATATCATTTGTCGATACAGAAAGACCAAGGTCTCCCTGATTTTGAACCTTGAATCCTTTTGTTGATGCAGCATTTGTAATTTTTGGCACATCAATCTCAAACATCTTTGTAGGAGTGATTGAGAAAGTTCTCTTACCTCTGCTACGACCGCAGAGCTCTTCAATTATTAGATCTTGTTTTGGTAGTTCTTCTTTCTTGCCTGTTCCACAAACAGAACATTCATCAACTTTTTTGAATTCAGCTGTACTAAAATCTAAATTGTCTAGATCTATGTAGAGTAATTTGTTTATTAAAGTTGGAGATCTGCCAATCAATATTTTAACAGCTTCGGCAACTTCAATTCCTCCCACTATAGAAAGAATTGATGGATGCACTCCTTCTGTACTACATGTTGGCATTGAATTTTCATCAAGTGACGGAAAAACACAATGATAGCAAGCAGTTTGATTTGGTATGATTGTAAATACCTGTCCTGAAACACCTACAGCCGCACCTGTTACAAATGGAATATTTTTTTTCACACATGCTTTATTGAGTGAATATCTAGCATTAACGCTATCAAGAGCATCTATTACTACAGCACATCCTTCTACAACATCTAAAGCAGTGTAATCGTTTACAGATACAGGTAGAGCTTCAATTACTATGTCAGAATTCATTTTTTTCAGTTTCTTTGCTGCAGCTTCTACTTTTACTTGTCCTATGTCTGACTCATCAAACATGGTCTGCCTGTGTAGATTTGATAACTCTACAACATCCCTATCTACAATCCTTATTGTACCAATTCCCATTGCTACTAGTCTGCTTACTATAGGATTGCCAAGACCGCCTACTCCTACAACACACACTTTTGCATTCCTAAGCTTTAGTTGTCCTTCATAGCCTATTTCTTCAAGCATGACCTGTCTAGAATATCGTTCAAGTTCCTTACTAGATAGTTCGGAACCGCCTGCTACTGCTGGAAGTATGTAAATCTCGTCGCCATCCTTTAAGGTAGTTTCCAGCCCCCCTGAAAATCTCATGTTTTTACCATTTACGTATATGTTAATTAGAGAACGAGGGGTGCCATCAGGATTTAGAACCCTTCGTTTGAATTCGTCTCCTAATTGTTCTGAGATCTTGTTGAATGCATCGTTTAGTGTAACAGCTGAGATGTCAATTTTTTTTTCTCCTCCGCCTTTGTTTAGTACTGATGGTATGGTGAATTTAATACTGGCCATATTATCTCACTAATGCTGCGATTTTAGTTATATCAGCTTGCATGGTTTGAGGTTTTGAAAGCACTTCCATCATCACCTCAGTAGTCTTCAAACCATTTCCTGTTACATAACATACAACTGAGTCATTCTTGTCAATCTTTCCTTCCTCTATCATCTTTTTGAGAACTGCAACCGATACTCCTCCAGCAGGCTCTGTAAAGATTCCTTCAGTTCTTGCAAGCAATAGTATAGCATCTAGAATCTCTCGGTTTGAAGATTCTTCAGCATATCCATTGTATTGCTTTAATCGTTTGAGTACATATTGACCATCTCCTGGGTCTCCAATGGCAAGACTCTTTGCAATAGTATCTGGATTCTCTACAGGTGTAACCTCAGTTTTATTTTTCTTAAAGGCATCCACGACAGGGGCACATCCCTTAGGTTGAGCTGCAATCATATGCATATGAGACACCTTATTTACCAGAGATAGACTTTCAAGCTCTTCAAATCCCTTACAGATAGCATTTAACATGGCTCCACTCCCTACAGGTACGATGAGTTGATCTGGTACTTGCCAATCAAGTTGTTCTGCAACTTCGAAGGCCAAAGTTTTTGATCCTTCTACATAGTAAGAACGCATGTTAATGTTTACTATTCCTATTCCCTTACTATCACCTATCTGAGCTGCAATTCTATTTGCATCATCATATGTTCCATCAACCGATATGAAATTGGCACCGTATGAAAGAGCTTGTGTGATTTTTGCACGCTCTATGTCACTTGGTGCAAAAATATAACATGGAAAACCACCTTTTGCAGCATGAGCCGCAGTAGCTGAGGCAAGATTTCCAGTTGATGCACATCCTACAGCAGAAAGACCAAATTCTTTTGCTTTTGATACTGCAACACCTGCTGGTCTGTCTTTGAATGAAAAAGTTGGATTTACAGAATCATTTTTTATATACAAATTATTTAGCCCAAGTTTCTCACCCAGCTTGTCGGCTTTAATGAGTGGAGTGAGTCCAGCACCAATACTTATGATGTTTGATTTTGATTCAATTGGCAATAACTCGTGATAGCGCCAGTAGGTATGTTCACGATTTGCAAATGTATTCTTGTTCACTGCAGGGAAATCATAATTTACATCAAGAGGACCAAAACACTCTTCACAGATATACCTGAATGTAGGAGCATATTCTTTCTTACATTCTCTACATTGTAATGATTTTATCTTTGCCAAGATACTCTGACTTTGTAAAATAGTACATAAAAAATCCTAATATTAATTTAAGTAATACTTAACTTTAGTGGCTATCTAATTCAGTAAAAATTAACATAAATTCATAGATTAATATGAAAAAGATCAATTCAGATTCGATTTACAATATTGAAAGTTATTACGAACTAGATATTTTATGAATTTTTTACAATTAGAAGAGATATTAATGATATGAGATAGACATTAAACAAAAATTGAAAAAACCAATCAGTAGAAAAAAGAACACTACAAGTGCAATAATTACAGTAATTGTAATAGTATCTATTTCTGCAGCTGCTATCTATCTATACAACCAACAAAAAATGTCTGGAGAAAATACTTCACAATGGATTACTTCAGGACCGTTTTCAGTTACCAATGGAACGTACAGACTAGGAGACAATATCTTTATGGTAGTCACAGGTTTGAAGCCAACTGACATAGGTACAATGGTAATATACGATCCTAAAGGTGGCGTATTCACACATGTACCATTTAATGGTACGATGAAATCTGATTTTAACTACTTTTTCAAGCCTGTTACAGAAAAACCAGAAAAATTATGCACACCACAGGACTTGGTAGGAAACTGGACAATATCTTTTCAGGGAACTTCTTATAGTCCAATAACTTTTCGAATCATAAATGAATGGGTACCTGGTGCTCAAGCAGGTGCAGAGATGCAGCCAATTCCCAGTCCTTGTTAAGTTACTTTTCCAGGTTATTATGGAAACAGACCCTATCCCCAGTATGACAGGCAGGACCTGACGGTTCAACGAGGTATATTACCGAGTCAGAATCACAGTCCACCAAGATCTCTTTTACTTTTTGTGTATTTCCAGATTCCTCGCCTTTCATCCATAGTTTATTTCTAGATCTGCTCCAAAACCAAGAATTTCCAGTCTTTTGGGTTAGCTCAAGAGATTCTTTGTTTGCATAAGCCAAGGTCAGTACTTCTTTTGTGTTAATATCCTGAACTATGACAGGAATAAGGCCATCTCCTTTTGCAAAGTCTATGTTTGAAATTTTCATTTTCATGGTTATTTACTCAAGCCTCATTTCTCATATTCTTACAGGAACACCATTTTCTTTAAGGTATTCTTTTACTCTATCTACAGAATGTGTCTTGTAGTGAAATATCGAAGCAGCAAGAGCTGCGTCCACATTAGTTTGCAGAAATACGTCAAGCATATGCTTTGGCTTTCCTGCACCGCCAGAAGCAATAACAGGGATGTTTACTGCATTAACTATCTCCTTTGTTAGATGAATATCGTATCCTTCCTTTGTGCCATCCATATCTATGCTAGTCAGCAATATCTCTCCAGCACCACGTCTTTCTACTTCTTTTGCCCATTCTATTGCATCAAGACCTGTGGGAGTTTTTCCTCCATAGATGTAGACTTCAAACCAGAATTTTTTGGAATCTAAAGTAAAGATGTTCTTTCCTTCTTTGATCTCATAATTGTGTTTTACGTCCATTGCAACAACAACGCATTGTTTTCCAAAAATCTCCATTAGTTTAGTAATTATGTCTGGATTCTTTACAGCACCTGTGTTTATTGCAACCTTGTCAGCACCGCTAAGAAGAATATCTCTTGCATCTTGAAGTGTCTTTACTCCACCTCCCACCGTAAAAGGAATATCTATTACCTGTGCAACTTTCTTAACAAGACTTTTGATGGTTTCTCGTTGTTGTTCAGAAGCAGTGATATCAAGAAATATCAATTCATCTGCACCTTCATTGCTATACTTTTCAGCCAGCAGAACAGGATCTCCTGCATCCTGTATTGATTTGAAGTGCATGCCCTTGACGACTCTACCGTTATCTACATCCAAGCATGGTATGACTCGCTTAGTAAGAGTCATGCTATAGTTTTGACCTCCTCAATTGTAATTTTTTCATCATACAATGCCTTACCAAGTATGACTCCTGAGACACCAATATTTTTTACTTCTACTGTATCTTGCAGTTTTGAAATTCCTCCACTTGCTATGACTTGAGCTCCTTTGATATTGCATGCTTTTCTTAGAGAATCAAGATCGGGCCCTTTGAGAGTACCATCACGGTCAACACTGGTAATAAGAAACTCTGAAAATCCTAGATTAACAAACTCTTCAATTCCCCGTATAAGATCTACTCCGGTATTTTCTTTCCAGCCACTTACAACTATTGTTCCATTTAACTGATCAGTCGATATCACAATTCTATCTTTCCCAAACTTTTTTGATACTCTTTGTAAGATTTTTTTATTTTTGAATGCCATTGTTCCAAGCACTACTTTTGGTGCAAAATCTAATACGTTTTCTATTATTTCTTCGGTACGCAATCCTCCCGCAACCTCTATTGGTATTGAGGTTTCCTCTGCAATTCTCTCTATTATTTGTAAATTAGAACCAAGACTCAATGTAGCATCTAGATCTACAACATGTAACATGTCTGCGCCTGCAGATTCCCAGCGCTTGGCAGTTTTTATTGGATCGGTGCTATAGATGGTTTTATTTTTTGGATCACCTTTTACCAAACGCACTACCTTATTGTCCATAATGTCAATTGCTGGAATAACTTTCACTTTTTGCACGTCCGCAAAAAGTTTTTAATCATTTCAGCTCCGATTTTACCAGACTTTTCTGGATGAAACTGAGTACCAAAAAGAATTCCATTCTCAATGACTGCAGGTACGCTTATTCCATAGTCAGAGTCTGCTTTTACTATATTGTCATTTTTTGGCTTGACTCTATACGAGTGCACAAAGTAAACCCAAGAGCCTTCCTTTACACCTTCTAAGAGTATGCTTGATTTTTTTATCTGCAAATCATTCCATCCCATATGAGGAATCTTGAGCTTGTTTGGAAGTATTACAACCTCGCCTTCAAGAACCCCCAATCCATTCAATTTTCCTTCCTCACTTTTTTCAAAGAACATCTCCATTCCAAGGCATATTCCAAGAATGGGAGTTTGATTCTTGGCAAGATCCTGAAAGGCAACTTTAGATGTGCTAAGGCTTTTGATTGCAGGATCAAAATTTCCTACCCCTGGTAGTAGGAGGCCAGAATAGCCATTAATTTTGTCTAGGTTAGTTATGATATCTACTTGAGCATCATTTTTTTCAAGAGATGATTTGAGACTGAATATGTTACCTGCACCGTAATCAAATATTGCCACTTTTACCATTACATGACACCTTTTGTGCTAGGCATTCCTTTTTGCTTTTTATCTTGACTTGCTGCGTTTCTTAGTGCTACTGCTAGGGCCTTAATGGCAGCCTCGATTTTGTGGTGATCATTTTCTCCATATTTTACTGACAAGTGCATACATATGTTCAAGCTCTGGGCTAGAGATCTGAAAAAGTGCTCAAGATCTTCTTTTGATATTCCTTCGATTTGATTTCGGATTACGGATAGTTCAATTTTATGATACTGTCTTTTCACAAGATCAAGTGATGCCTCTGCAAGTGCCTCATCCATTGGTATTGATGCATATCCAAATCTTGTGATTCCTGATCTATTTCCAAGCGATTCGTCTATGACATTACCTAGAGCAATCGCAGTATCTTCAACTAGGTGATGATCTATACCATCTTTTGAAACTGCATTGAGTTTGAGATCAAATCCAGCATGTTTTGCAAAAGAGGTAACAAGATGATCAAGGAATGGCAAGCCAGTCTTTGTAGAAATCGTACCATTACCATCTAAATTAATTGATACTGATACCTCAGTCTCCTTAGTTTTTCTAATAATGCGACCTATCCTAGATTTCATGAAATTCCCCCAGAGAGAAGTGGCTTATGCCCTAACTAGATTTAATGCCTTCGGAAATAGACTGATCGATTCTAATACCATGTCTGCACCTTTTTGTTCAAAAAAGTCTCTCTTGGCATAAGAGTCCTTACTGGTACCATATATACCACAAAACAAAGTTGGATTTCCAGACTCGTCTGCCTTGCAAGCCATGATAAGGTCTTCCATAGAATCGCCTACAAACACTGAGCAAGAGGCGCCAATTCCCTTAATTGACAATATCAATGGTTGAGGGTTTGGCTTTGCCATCTCTCGCGGTTCATCTTCAAGAAATCTTGAGTTTTTCAAGTCAAATTCATCAAACAGTTTCTTGAGAGAATATCTTGCTGAGAGTATGCCTCTACCTGTAACAATGGCAATTTTCTTGCCAAATCTTTTATGCAATTCATCTAAAAGACTCTCTGTTACAAGTATAGCGTCATTTTCAATTAATCCAGTTCCACTGAAAAACTTTGGAGATTTTTTGTAAAGTTGAGCATACAGTTCCTTTCCATAAAAGATCTCATCAAAAATAGATGAAAGTGTGCTTTCAAATCTTTTTGCAGGATAGGCAATCTTCTTTTTTATATCTGTCAGATCTATTTTTATTGAATCAAAATATTGTTCAACTGATTTGATACCAGTTTGGTCTGCATTTTTTGCAACATCAAATACAAGATCAGAAAAGTTTCTGGTAGTTTTTTCTGATGCTACAACAGTAAGTATGAGTGCATATGCTACATTGACTTCATCATTAAAACCACCTGTTTTTTTGAAACTGTCAATCATTTCAGTTGTAACTAGTGTAGATTTGTTTATTGAAGCAATTTTATTTGCTACAAAATTGACTGTTTTTTTTATTGCAAGATCATATGAATTAGATACATCAATTAGCACTCCATCACAGTCAAATATGATACCATCTAGATTTTTGATCTTGTCTATTTTTTGCGCATCTACATAGATGCCATCATCCATTTTTTTTAGTGTCAATTTAACAAATCACGTATTGCTGTAAGAAATCTTGAATTCATTTCTTGAGTACCAACAGTAACCCTGAGACATCCATTGTGCTTTCCTACCTTTCCCAAATTCTTTATTACTATACCTTGTTCTATGAGTGCCTTGTGAATTCTCTGGCCTGCACCATCTGCTGCAAACAAGACAAAGTTTGCTTCAGAGTCAAAGACCTTGAAAACCTTCATTTCTCTGAGTTTCTTAATTATTCTAGTACGTTCCTTTTTCACAAAATTTGCTATATCTGCAAAATATTTTGAGCGTTTCAAGGCTAAAATTCCTGTTTCTATTGCAATAGTGTTGAGAGGATACGGATATTGAACAACTCGGGAAAATGCATCCACAGTCTTCTTGTTTGCTACAAAGTAGCCAATTCGTAGTCCTGCAAGCCCAAATGATTTTGATAATGTCCTCAATACAATTAGGTTGTCCATTTTTCTTGTCATGCTAACAATAGAATAGTCTGCAAACTCTACATAGGCCTCATCTATGATTACAAGCCCATTAAATGACTGGATCAATTTTTCAAGTTGGTTTCTTGGAAACTGAAATCCAGTTGGATTGTTTGGCGAGTCAAGATATAATATATCTGCCTTCTTGGAGCTGGCAAGAAAATCTTCTAGATTCAGTTTCATTTCTCCGTTGAATGGGATCTTTGTAGTGGGTATAGTGTATAGCTTGCATCTTTCTTCAAAGAATCCAAAGGTTGGTTCAGATGTCAGAATTCTATTTTCCTTTGAAGCCAGATTTCCAAGAATTAGATCAATTATTTGGTCAGAGCCGTTGCCTACACCTATTGTCTCCTTTGGCATTTTTATGTAATCAGATAGTGCTGCAACAAGCCTTTCTGTTCCTCCAAGAGGATATTCTCGGACATCCATCTTATCTCGAGTTTGGTCTATCAGATCTTGAAAGAAAGATGGATCTACTGCATAATTTTCATTAGAGTCAAGCTTGATTACGTTTGAGTATTTGTCGGGCTTTTTGTATCCACTAAGCTTGGATAGATTGTCTATCTTTTTCTCAAACCAATTTTTTCTCATAGCCTACTCCTTACTGCCTCGTAATGGTTTGCAAGTCCTTCTGCGTCAGTAAAGGCCTTCATATATTTTGAAATCCTCTCAAGCGATATCTTAGATGATTCCACTCTAGTCTGTAGTTTCATGTAATCCAGAACTCCAAGAGATCCTCTTGTCTTGCCAAACCCATTTGTGGGCAAGATGTGGTTTGAGCCCAGAAGATAGTCACTTGCAGAGGACGGAGTGTTTGGTCCCACAAGCACAAGTCCTGCAGAACTCATTTTTTTAGCCATGTTTTGTGAGTTCCTAGTCATAACTTCCAAATGTTCTGGAGCAAGTTTATTTGCAAGATCTATCATTTGAGCCTCTGTTTTGCAAATAGCGATAAATCCATTATCAAGAAGGCTTTGTTTTACGATATTAGATCTTGATATGAAGTTGATTCTTTGTTTGAGCGATCTTAATACTTTATCCTTTAGCAAAACAGAGTTTGTTATCAAACAGCACATTGTATCAATGCTGTGCTCTGCTTGTGAGATCAAGTCGACTGCAACATGATCAGGATCTGCTGATGAGTCGGCAACAATTGCAAGCTCTGTAGGACCTGCAATCATATCAATTGAAACAACATCACTAAGAAGGGATTTTGCTAACGTGACAAACATTCCTCCGGGGCCTACTATCTTGTCTACTTTGGGAATTGATTGGGTGCCATATGCAAGCGCTGCAATTGCCTGAGCTCCTCCTATTTTGTAAAACTCATCTACACCACAAATATCAGCTGCTACAAGTGTTAGAGGATCAATCTTGCCTTTTTGATCTGCAGGAGATACTGCTACTATTTTTTTTATTCCTGCTACTTTTGCTGGTACAACTGACATTACGACTGTACTTGGATAACGTGCCTTGCCACCTGGGATGTAGCACGCTATGCTATCTAAAGGAGAGAAGATTTTGTTTATCTTTGTTCCATCAATTAAGATTGAAACACTCTGCAGTTGTTTTTTTATTATATTTTCAGATCTGGCAAGCCTTGTCTTTGCCAACCTTATTGCTTCAATCTGATCCCTTGAAACCTGCTTGTAGGCGTTTTTTATCTCTGCTTGAGTAACCTTGAATGATTTTATATTTGCCTTGCTAAATCTTCGTTCATATTCTCTTAGTGCCTTGTCCTTTCGTCTTTGTACACCTGAAATGATAGAAGTTACCTTTTTCCTTAGTTCCTTATTGGATTTGGGTCTCAATGATTCTATGGTAGAATCTATATCTTGAATGTTTATGACTCGCATCAACTTTCCTCATCACGCTTTATCTCCTCTAGTGCGAGAATCTGCTTTGGCTCGTGTACAACTAGGCCTTGGGCTATCTTCCTTAGTTTTGGAATTAGTTTGTGGAATTCCGATTTTGGAATCATGGTGTTTATGCCATACCAACCCTTCTCGCTTAACGGGCTTATGGTAGGGCGTTTAAGAGATGGTAATTCTTTGAGTAATTTTTTTAGGTTTTCTTCCTTTACGTTTAGGAATAGATGTAGGTGTTTTTTACCTTCAACTGCACCACGTAACATGGTTACAATGTCATAGATTTTTTCACGCTTGATCTTGTCCTTAAGTGATGCCTTATTTGCTATTAGAACAGCAGTTGATTCCATGACAGTATCTACTATTTTCAGTTGATTCTGTGTGAGTGTAGTACCAGTCTCTGTTACATCCATTATAGCATCTACATCCTCAGGTGGTTTTGCTTCTGTTGCTCCAAAGGAAAGAAATATTTGCACATTATTGTTAGAACCCAATCTTAGCCAAGGAGTAACAATTAGTGGTTGTTTTGAACCGTAAAGTTTTTTGTAGTTTTTACATTGTGTGATGAATTTGGCTGCAGTTGTTAGATATTCTGAAGAGATTCTGAGAATTTTCTTTTTCTTTGCATAAGCCATTATCATCTCATCAAGAGATTTAAAACTGTAAGAATCTGGAATTGCAATTACAAGTTTTATTTTTCCATATTCCAAATCAAGAAGAACGTCCACGTCAGATTTTGTTTCTGCGACCCAGTCTCTGCCAGTTATTCCAACGTCATACAAGCCATCATTTACCAAGTTTGGAATCTCTTGTGGGCGTAGCATTTTAATTGAAATCTCTGGATCATCTAACATTACTCGATAAGTTCTCTCTCTTCGAACTACCCTAGTCCATGATTTCTCCAAGATCTTAAAGGTAGATTCTTCGATGCTGCCTTTGGGTATTGCAAATTTTACTTTGGTCAACGTAGTCCTACCAAGCCTTTTGGATATATATCTAGTCGCTAAAGTTCCTTGAGTATTTCTTTGGCTTTGGTAACTGAGACGCTGTCTTCTTTTACCATCCTTGATACCACCTCATTCATCTTGTTTTTTGGCACACCAGCGCTTAATGCTATATTTTTTGCATGAAGTTTCATGTGGCCCTTTTGTATTCCTTCTGAGGCAAGAGCCCTTATCGCACTAAAGTTTTGAGCAAGGCCAACTGCTCCAATGATACAGCCCAACTCCTTTGCTGATTTTACACCGAGAATCTTTGTACATACCTTGATCATTGGATGTACATTTACTATTCCGCCAACAATTCCGACAGACATTGGTACTTCGATCTCGCCCACTAGGTTACCTTGTTTGTCTTTCTTCCATCTTGTCAAAGAGGTGTATTTGCCATTTCTGGAGGCATAAGCATGTGATGCAGCTTCAATTGCTCTGGTATCCTGCCCTGTTGAGTTTGCAACTGCAATGACCCCGTTCATTACTCCTTTGTTATGAGTTACTGCTCTGTATGGATCACTTGCTGCAAATTCGTATGCATGTATTATATTATCAACAACTTGTTTGTCTCCTATCTCCTCTTTATCAAAAACAGCTGTTCCCCTCACTAGTCTTCTTGTAGAATAATTTGACAAGATTCTAAGTAGAACTCTTCCGCCTGTAATCTCTTCAATAAATGGAGCTATTCCCTCACACATTGTATTGGTGATATTTGCCCCCATTGCGTCACCTACATCAATGAGCAATTCAACTATTAACATAGTTCCAGATTTTGTTTTTAATTTCTTACACGTTATCTTCTTTGCACCTTTGCCCATCTTGGACAATGTTTTGCTCTTTGAATTGGCAATCTCAAGTAACTTATTTGATGCCTTCATTACTTTTGGTATTGCAGACTTGATATCCACATCCAGTACCTGAACTTGTCCTATGCTGTATGATTCATCTGATTTCATGGTAAAGCCACCATGTTTTCTTGCTATCTTTGCAGCCTTGGATGCAGCAGCAATAACTGATGACTCTTCAATTGCCATTGGAACAAGATAGTCCTTTCCATTTACCTTGAAATTAGTTGCAATTCCAAGAGGAAGTGACAATATTCCAACTACATTTTCTACCATATGGTTTGCTTCGTCAAATGAGATTCCGCCGTTGTTCTTGAGAATCTCTGTGTCTTCTTTTGATAGACCAGCAAAAGATTTTACTATCTTGATTCTCTCTTCTCTGTTTTTTTCATGAAATTTTGGTATGGATGAGTCTGGCAATTTATTTTACAATCCTCAAAAGTTTGTCATCGCCACTATCAGGAAATCCTCTACCGTCAGTGTTTGATGTAAGAATGTATAGATATCCATCTGGGCCTTCACTAACACCACGAATCCTACCTACTCCATCCAATATGATTTTTTGTTCAAGTATGGTCCCATTCTGAACAGGCAATTGGTAAAGACTGTGTCCAATTAGTGTAGCCAGAATGAGACTGTTTTTGATGTCAAGTTTGCCTGTTGAATAATAAGTGATTCCGGCAGGACCAATGCTTGGGTTGTAGCAAACTAACGCTGCTTGAGATTGTGGCGCCCCAGTACATTCCTGGTTAGGCCAGCCATAATTTTGTCCCGGTTTGATTAGGTTTATCTCATCATTTCTTGTTGGCCCTTCTTCTGTCTCATACAAGTTTCCTTTATCATCCCAAGATAGTCCCTGGGGATTCCTATGACCATAAGAATAAACTGGTGAATTTGGGAAAGGATTATCCTGCGGAATTGAGCCATCATCATCTAGCCGTAGAATCTTTCCAGCAAGAGATTTCAAGTCTTGTGTAGAGTTTTGATCAGTAGCATCTCCAGTACCAATGTAGAGTTTTTTGTCAGGGCCAAATTTTATTACCCCTCCATCATCAAATTCCGCTCCAGGTATTTTGTCTAAAATTGTAGTTGCATCAGTTATTTTATCATTGGATTCGGTAACCCGCAATACCTTGTTCCACAAGTTATCACCGTCCTTGTATGTATAATACACGTAAATGAAATGATTTTTTTCAAAGTCTGGATGCACTGCTATTCCAAGAAGACCAGCATCTGTAATATCTGCAACATGAAGATCTGCCACTGACTCATTTGCAAGCGTGCCGTTATCGATCACTCTTATTCTTCCTACTTTTTCTGTAAAAAATATTTTATTATCACCAAAACTCATAGCCCATGGCTTTTGCAGGTTTGTTGCAACAATTTGTACTGCATCTGTTCCAGTTGGACTTGTAGTTGGCGGTGGAATTACAATTGAGTTGGAAGGAGATGCAATTATAATAATGGAAGCAGCTACTGCAGCACATATTGCTAAAATTCTAGTTCGTTTGTCCACAGGTCTGACACCTTTGAAATCCTATTAATTATTTCTAAAAACGTTTCTAAAATTAGATAAAGCGTATATATCACCCTGAGACTCCTTTTCACTTAGCGGGGTGGGGAAGCCAGACTTTGGGGCTAAGTCATCCCGGCGGGCTCATAATCAATTCAGATGAGAAACCCGCAGGTCAGTAGTTCAAATCTACTCCCCGCTATCCCTTCAAAAAATTTAGCCTGTATTGAAAAACCATTTCCTTGAGTTGTCAAATTCAACCCTTGTGTTGAATTTAGAAATTCTTTGTAGTGGTCTTGTTAGGTGTCTATGAGCTGACGATATTGGTACGTAAAGTTGTTCCTGTATCTTGCGTGGAATTTTTTCTGGTATCTTATTTTGTGAGACACTACCACATCTTTCGCATTTGTAGCCTTGGCCTTTTCCTTTTGATTTCATACGTTTTGTGCATCTTGTACAGAAGGGGTTGACCAGCACTGAGTTTGTAGCAAGTTTGATAACATCTAGGAATTCTACATTTAACACTCTGTCATAGTTTTTTGAGGCCTTTCGTATGCCTCCACCAATTCTTACTAGATCTCCTTTGATTAGATTCGATGCTATACCTGTAAGACCTGTTGGCTTGTAGACTGCACAGTTTGCCCTTTTGCCAGACTTTGAAATTACAAACAACACATGGCCACCTGTCTTAATTTTGGGCGTTTCAACAACATGGCCAACCATGTATCCGGAAGAAAATGGCCTAAGATTGTCAATGTCCAACTCATTTTGCAAATGATCACCTGTTCCTTGATTTGAGCGAAAAACCATGTAACCTGAAAACTTTTCCGGCGATTTCACAAGAGACACAGCTCTAACAACAGACCGTACATCTTCACCGCGCACTCCAAAAAAGACTGGATCTGGGCCATGGGGGGCTATAAGAGTGCGGTTTTTTGAATCATCATAATTGTTAAATGTCTTTGGAAAAGTCATTTCCTGCATCTTTTTTACACTGTCTTTGGAAATCAGCCTCTTCTTTCCAAAATTTGATTTATGCCTATACGAGATAAGCTCAAAGGTATAATCACGAAAGCTATACCCTATGGCACCTATTGCCCCCACCAATCCCTGACCATTTCCCAGATAAAATGTCTCAATGTTATTTTGTGTTGCAAATTCCTTTGCTTTGTTTCTGTTTACAAGAGTACATAGTGCCATCTTTCCAAAATCAGAAAATTCTTTTGGGACGTCATTGTTTTCATAGAAAACAAGCCCTGGATTTGCTCCATCACGTATGGCTGAATATCTCTTTACAAAATCGATTATGCTCTTCTTGATCAGATGTGGGTTTTTTGTTTGAATTTTGAGTGCAACTGCTCCATTGCCTCTGGTTTTCCATGGAATATTTGGATTAAACCTAATCAGATACGGATAATCCAGAAACTTGACTTTTTCCTTTCTTAGATACTCTACAATTTTGTAGGCAAGAAATGTGGTGCACATTCCATTTCTGGAATCTGTATCATCAAAGCCAACATGAAGCACATTTTGTTTCATTCTATTACTGTCATCGTAAGGGTAGAACGCACATTTTTGAGTTGCCTTATCTGGTTTGAAATAGTCTTTTTTAGCGTCTCACTGTCAGGTGCCTCTATCTTGACTACAAGGTCATATGCTCCATAAAGAACATACACGTACTTGACATACTCAATGGACCTTACTTGGTTGAGTAGTTCATTCTCGGCCCCTAGTTCTGCATTAAGTAACACAAATGCTATTGGCATCAATTGGTCTTGAGGATCTACGATATTAAGTATTGTGCGTTCGTTTGATTTAAATTAAAAAAGCAATCTTGGAAAACGATTGATAGTAATAGATGAAAAGATAATCTTTGATGAAATTCAGAAAAGAAAACCTGTATCAGTAGCTTTGAATGGGCCTGATGGAATTTTGCCAAAAATACAAGATACAGCATCTAGGATAATGGAAAAATTCGGCATTCCAGCTTATGTTCTTGCAGATAGTTGTTTTGGAACATGTGACATGAATACAAATGGGGCCAAGGTATTGGGTGCTGAGATCCTTTTTCACATAGGTCATACCATAAATTCCACTAGTTTTGGAGACAACATAATTCTTGTAGATGCGTTTGACGATATTTCATTTGAGAAGATAGCAAAAAAATGTGCCGAGGAGTTTAAAGGAAAAATTGTATCTCTAGTCACAGATAGCCAGCATCTACACGAGATAGACAAGGTAAAGAGCATACTTGAAGAAGGAGGAGTCAAAGTCAGGATAGGAAAGGGAAAGGGCCAGCTAAATGACGGTCAAGTCTTTGGGTGCGAATTTTATCCCGTAATGGAGACAAGGGAGAACGTGGATGCAAACATATTCCTAGGTCAGAGTAATTTTCATGCAGCTGGGATTGCATTATCAACAAACAAACCGACATACGTTCTTGATCCATATTTTAATGAGATAAGGGAGATCACTGAATTTGCCAACAAACTCCAAAAAAAGGCCATACTTTCTGTATACAAGGCAGCCCAGACAGAATCATTTGGAATCATAGTGGGCCTAAAGGAAGGGCAGTTCTCAAAGGTTACAGCTCTTAGATTCAAAAAAGAGCTAGAAGGGTTGGGGAAAAAAGTGCAGCTTTTTGCTCTGACCGATATAACAGACGACAAGCTTCGCAATTTGAAGGGGATAGACTCTTTCATACAGGTAGCTTGTCCTAGAATCTCAACTGATAATCATTTCCACAAGCCTGTACTGTCCACTCCACAAGCCAATGCACTGATCAAGATACTAAAAAAGGAGAACGTGGATGAATTTCTCCAAGTTCCCCATTGGCTATAGATGTAATTTGCATGTGAAAGATTTAGAGCGTGCATAAACAATTATAATCATCAAAAATGCAATTCATACCGTTGTCTAGTAAACAAGCTCTTCCCGGAGACAAAATTGCAATAATTGAGGAATTTGAGACTGGTCAGAATACATTTGATGATGGACATTCAATAAGATCATCAGTAGTTGGAGTACCTGAATTTGATAAAACAAATCGAGTGGCTAAAATTAACGAGATCAAGACACCTGGGGTCCCAAAACAAGGCGATGTCGTAGTGGGAAACATATCGGCATTGATGAACAACATGTTTGCAATAAACGTATTATACATAAACGGAAAACCAAACCACTCTGGTCTTGAGGTCATCTGCCAAGCAAGGGGTGCAAAGAAGAGGATCCTTGTGAGAGTTAGCGATATTGCAATGGCCAAGGTAATCAATTTGCTAAATGGTGTAATTCACGCCACAATTAGTGAGCCAGAACTTGGGGTATTGTTCTCCATGTGCAACAAATGTGCTGGCCACATAGTACCGCTTGGTAGCAATGTAAAATGCGTGGATTGCGGCTATATTGAAGAGAGAAAACTATCAAATAAATTCGGAAACAGCGATTTTATAAAATTCGATTCCAACTAAGAATATGCTCAAAGCTGCATTTCAGGGAGAACGCGGGGCCTACAGTGAGGCTGCCGCCATGGCCTTTTTCAAAAATGCAATTGAAACAGTACCCTATCCCACATTTCATGAAGTTTTAGAATCTACCGAGACCGGAAGGTCTGACTATGCAGTATTACCTGTTGAAAACTCTCTTGAAGGAAGTGTGGGGGAGAGTTATGACTTGTTATTGACTACCAAACTTAATGCCATTGGAGAGATTTATCACAAGATAAGACACTGCCTCATTGGTTTCCAAGGCCTTGAAAAAATAGATACAGTATACTCTCACCCGCAAGCGCTGGGCCAGTGCAGGAAATTTATTCAGGAGCATCATCTCAAGTCCATACCGACGTACGACACAGCCGGGAGTGTCAAGATTCTTCTTGAACTAAAAAAAGATAACATATCATGTATCGCAAGTAGAAGAGCTGCCGAAATTTACAATGTTCCGGTGATAAAAGAAGGTGTGGAAGACAATACCAACAACTATACCAGATTTTTGGTTCTTTCAAATGGAAAACAGGAAAGAACACAAAAGGACAAGACATCCATAATCTTTTCAATAAAGCATGTCCCAGGTGCACTCTACAGCGTGCTTGAAAAATTCCATACAAGCAAGATAAACCTAACAAAAATTGAATCCCGTCCCACAAAGGCAACTCCCTGGGAATACAATTTTTATGTTGATTTTGAGGGAAACCAGAGTGACAAGAACATTCAGGACGCGCTTGAGAAAATCAGACCAAATACAGTCTTTCTAAAGATTCTAGGTTCCTATCCAAGAGCTGAGCTTGGCTAAAAGCCTCTAGGCTTTCGAACTGAAAAGGCAGCACTTATTCCAATTATTAGAATTCCTGACGAGATTACGATTAGGTGTGACATGAAGATCAATGGACTCTGAACTGCCTGCAATTTTCCGGTAACATGCAATGTCGTACCACCAGTATTTGTTATATTGATAAAGTGTTTCCCGTCTTGAAGACTGTACCAGTCAAAGCTTATCTCATTTTGGAAATCTCTGTCTACCTGTAACCCGTCACTTGGAGTCTTCATTACTACATGAAAAGAGCTGCCTGTAACATTTAGAAATTCATGAAAGTGTTTTTGTGCATCAAATTGAAATACGTCGCTTTTGGCAATATCGACAGTATCATCTACTGTATTAACATTGGATATGATTGATTGTATCAGGAAAAAAGATCCTAGCGCAATTCCAAGTGCACCAATGCCAATTCCTATTACAGTCTTTTTTGTTAGCACTAGACAAAACTAAATGCCATACTATATTTAAAAGTGAATTACATTAATTCTACGTCATGAGGCTGGCTTTCTGCATAACCGGCAGTTGACATTTTTATAAATTCTGCATTTTGTTGCATTTGTGGTATCGTATTTGCACCACAGTAGCTAAGACCAGATCTTATGCCACCAGTAAGTTGTTTTATTATATCCACAACAGTGCCCTTGTATGGAACCATCGCTTCAACACCCTCTGCTACGTAATCGTTGAGGTCTTCGCTCATAACTGTCGAACCTGTTTCCTTTGTCTTCCTACCAAGTGCTGCATAAAATGAGGCCATGCCTCTGTAGATCTTGTATCGCTTGCCATTTTTCATGACATAGGAGCCAGGACTTTCATCAGTTCCTCCAAGCAGGCTTCCTACCATCACAGATGATGCCCCAGCCGCTAGTGCCTTTGTTGCATCTCCTGAATTTCTAACTCCTCCATCAGAAATTATTGGAATGTCGTATTTCTTGCCAACTTGGACGCAGTCCACTACAGCCGTGAGTTGTGGTA
Source organism: Nitrososphaerota archaeon (assembly GCA_028867755.1). Classification (GTDB taxonomy): domain Archaea; phylum Thermoproteota; class Nitrososphaeria; order Nitrososphaerales; family Nitrosopumilaceae; genus Nitrosotalea. The sequence continues at coordinate 451,436 of JAGWFT010000001.1, read as the reverse complement.
CCCCAGAGCCAGTAATCACCCTTGTAATGCAGATAGAGCCAGAGCCTACTCCGACTTTGACTGCATCAACACCAGCTTTTATGAGATCTTCAGCGCCGTTGGCTGTTGCGACGTTACCTGCGATAAGCTCACAGTTTGGAAATGCCTTTTTAATTAATCGCACTGTATTGAGTGCATTATCGCTGTGACCATGAGCAATATCAACTACAATTACGTCTGTGCCAGCATCAAGTAGCGCCTCTGTTCTTTCCATGAAATCTCCCTTTACCCCTACTGCTGCACCCACAAGTGGTCTTCCCTTCTTGTCCTTGGAAGCGTGCGGATAATTTCCAGCATTTAGTATATCCTTGCTTGTTATCAGTCCCTTTACATTTCCTCGCTCATCAAGAAGTGGTAGTTTTTCTATACAGTTTTTTCTGATAAGGTCTTTTGCCTCCTGCACGCCCACTCCGGACTTGGCAGTGATTACGTCGCTTGTCATTATCTCTTTTACTTGTTTTTTCTCGTCTGCTGATTCCAGCATTATAATGTCTCTTCTTGTCAGTATTCCTACTAGCTTGCCTTGAGGATCTGTCACAAGTAGGCCTGAAACGCCTTTTTCTCGCATGTATTCAATTGCTTCTCGAACAGTTTGGTTTGGTCCTATGGTGTATGGGTTTTCAATTAGGATGCTACCTGAGCGTTTGACTTTGAGCACCTCCCCAACTTGTTCTGATATTGTAAGAAATCTATGAACTATTCCTATGCCGCCTTCTCTTGCCATTGCTACTGCCATTGCAGATTCTGTTATCGTATCCATGTTTGCACTGATGACTGGAATATTAAGCGAGATGTTTCGTGAGAGCTTTGTTTGTAAATTAGTTTGAGATCTAGTAGCTACACTGGAGCGTTTGGGGACAAGGAGTACATCATCGAAAGTTAACCCTTCCCTGATATCCAATGAAACCTTCTTGATTAGACTTGCAATCTGTTATAAGCCTTTCTTGGGTCGAGCTAGATTTTTTACAATTTCTATTGCATCACAAGTTGCTTTGACATTATGAGTCCGTACAATGTCTGCTCCATTTAGAACTGCAATAATTTCTGCTGCAATAGATCCATAAAGTCTCTTGTCGGGATCTTTCTCATTTAACAAAGATCCTATGAAAGATTTTCTTGAAACAGAGATAAGAAGTGGATGTCCATGTTTTATAGATGAGAGATCTCGAATAACATCAATGTCTCTTTTGAGCCAGTCGGAATTTATTTTAGTAAATAGGCTTCCCTTGGCGCTTTTTCTAAAAAATCCTATTGCAGGGTCTACTACAATTTTGTTTTTTGATATTCCGGATCTTTTTGCAATCGATATACTTTTTGCAAGAAGATTTCTTGTCTGCGTTACTTGGTTTCCAGATGTTAGTTTCTTGCTAAAAGCACAAACTATAACTGATGGACAATATTCTTCCAGCACCTCAACCATGTTTTGGTCGTACTGTAGTCCTGTAACATCATTTAGAATTTCAACTCCTAGCTCAAAGGCTTTCTTGGCAACATTTGCTCTGCACGTATCTATCGAGATTGGCAGTTTTGATACCTTCTGAATTGTGCAGATTGCCTTTGTAACCCTATCAATCTCCACCTTTTCAGGTATCATAGTATTCAGATATGGAGCAGTAGACATGCCTCCAATGTCAATAAAATCTGCGCCATCTTCTTCCATTTGCTTTGCAATTTTGGCAATATCGTTTTGCTTGGTGTATACGGATTTTTTATAAAACGACTCTGGACTGGTGTTAATTATGCCCATTATTTTTGTTGGGTTTGAGTTACCTACAGGCACAGGGCCAAGCTTGTTCATATGATTTATGATTAGCTCGTTACATTTAGATTTACATGAAACTGCGCGGATGGGAACAAAAGTACAGAGAGATTTTGCGTGAATTTGATTTTGACAGAAAAGATGACACACATGCGGCTCAGCTCCTAAACTTGCTTGTTAGGACTGGATTTTCTTTGAAGAAATTAGAGCGCGAGATAAAAAACAAGACAGTGTTCGTTATTGGGGCAGGACCGTCACTTTCTTCATCGATTTCATATATCAAGAAGTTCAAAAAAGCAACAAAGATTGTTGCAGACGGGGCAACAAGGGCCTTGATTGAGAACGGCATCAGGCCAGACATAGTGGTAACCGACCTTGATGGAAATTTGGAATATCTCAAAAAAGCTTCGAAGATGAAATCTATCATGGTGGTACATGCACATGGTGACAACATTGGGATGCTTCCAATTGCCTCTCTTTTTGCAAACTGCATTGGCACAACAGAAGGAAGACCATTTGGGAAGATCAAAAACTTTGGAGGATTTACAGATGGTGACAGGTGTGTCTTTCTTGCAAGACACTTTGGGGCAAAAAGAATCATCATGTTTGGCATGGATTTTGGCAACAGAGTAGGAACGTATTCCAAGGAAGGAAGATACAACAAGGCAGTAAAACTGCAAAAACTTAGAAAAGCAAGATCTCTTTTGGAATGGCTTGCATCAAAGAATGGGCACAAATTTTATACCACTTCTGAATACTTGGAGGGATTCCAAAAGATCGGATTGGGGGATCTTCCAGGGTTGGTTAGAGAGTAAAGCTTGTTTTAATATTTATTATCCGTTCATCAATAGACAAGACATGGACTATAATTCTGAAGATGAGATTCGCGACATTTTGGAGCTGCGAGAATGGATCTCAGAAGAGATAGACAAGCGACAAAAAGAGGTAGAAAAGTTAACACAGAATCTTCGAATTTTAGATTCTTTGGTAAAACAGTCAAGTTTTAGCAAGGCATCGCATCTGGTATCATCATCTTCATCTAAAATGCCAAGTCAGCAGTCGATGCAAGAAACCGCTGGCGTGATTCCAATGAAGGCTCCTGATAATCAGATAATAGCAAATGCACACGTCACACAAGACGAGCTTGTGATAATACCATCAGAAGAGATATCACTTGACTTTGAAACGCAACCGTTCAAGTCATTTTTCTTGGGAAGAATAATTGGCGGCATGGAAAGCCAAGATAGTTCTGATGTTAAAAGTGGCAAGATTTCACAGGGTTCTGCAATAAGCTGCATGGTAAACAAGGAGGGAAACAAGATCATTGAGATTTTAATTAAAAACTATCGACAAAAGGAAAGAGTAAATGAGATAATCAGTACTGCAACATGGTCATTCTCACGCATGATAGAAAATTCAAGAAAGTGAATAGATGGACAAGATTATAGTACTAGATTTTGGTTCGCAGTACAGTCACCTTATCTGCAGAAGAATTCGCGAGTTTTCAGTATACGCAGAACTTGTACCATATGACATATCACTTGAAGAACTAAGAAAGATGAATCCAAAAGGGATTGTCTTTAGCGGCGGGCCTGCAAGCGTCTACAGTAAAGACTCTCCTCGGCCATCATCTGGCATATTTGAGATTGGATTGCCAGTACTTGGAATTTGTTATGGTCATCAGTTGATTGTAAATAATTTTGGAGGCAAGGTAAAGCAGGCAAACAAAGAGTATGGTTCGTCTACTCTGAAGATAGATAACAGCTCAGATCTGCTATCTGGAATAGGTACGTCTACAAGGGCATGGATGAGCCATGGTGATGCTGCAGAGAGTCTGCCAAGTGGGTTTGAGGTCATAGGACATACCGAGAGCTCTTTTGCAGCAGCAATTGCAAACAGACAGAAGCTCATCTATGGAATACAGTTCCACCCCGAAGTGGTTCACACTGAAAAAGGTGTTCAGGTTCTCAGGAATTTTGTTTTAAACATATGCAAGGCAAAGCAAGACTGGACTTTAGAGAATTTCATCGATAGTACCGTTTCGGAGATTTCAAAGATTGACGGAAATGTATTGTGCGGTATCAGCGGTGGCGTAGATTCTACCGTGGCTGCGCTCTTGATTCAAAAAGCAATTGGAAAGAGGCTCAGCTGTGTCTTTGTGGATAATGGACTTCTTCGATTAAATGAAGAAAAAGAAGTAGATGAAATGTTCAAAAATAATTTTGGCATGAACTTTACTGCAATCAATGCAAAGGAAAGATTTCTTTCTAGATTAAAGGGGATAGCAGATCCTGAACAAAAACGAAAGATTGTAGGTGAAGAGTTTGTTAGAATATTTACCGAGTTTGCAGAAAAGAGCGGACCATTCAAGTGGCTTGCCCAGGGAACGCTCTATCCTGATGTGATTGAGAGCGGCGTATCAAAGGGTCCTGCTGCTGTAATCAAGACTCACCACAATGTTGGCGGACTTCCTTCCTGGCTCAACCTTCAGGTGCTAGAGCCGTTAAGGTTCCTGTACAAGGACGAGGTAAGAAAGGTGGGAAAGATCCTCGGTGTTCCAGACAAGCTTTTGAACCGTCATCCCTTCCCAGGTCCTGGTCTTGCTGTTCGAATAATGAATGAGGTCACACCAGAAAAGCTGCAGATATGCAAGCATGCAAGCAAGATTGTTGAAGATGAGCTTTTAGCTGCAGGCTTGTATGACAAGGTATGGCAGGCCTTTGCAGCGGTGGGAGATGACAGGGCAGTCGGCGTAGTGGGTGATGAGCGAAAATACGGACATGTTGTTCTTGTTCGTGTGGTTGACTCGATTGACGCAATGACTGCAGACTGGACTAGGTTACCTTCTGAGATACTTGAGAAGATAAGCAACAGGATAACAAACGAGGTTGAAGATGTTGCATGGGTTAGCTATGTGATATCAAGCAAACCTCCTGCAACTATTGAACCACAATAAAAATGGTTTACCCCCTCTTTATGCTGTAGAATCTGTTAGTTGTCGTAAAACTTTAGAAGATAATGATGATCAAAGTTAACATATGGAATGGATTCCTGAAAAAGTATTACAGAGATACATAGTAGAAAATTTTCAGAAATTTCAAGAGGAATTTGAAAGTAGATTCAATGTGAGAATTTCATATGCAAGATACAATAAGCCAATCGATAAATATCCTGATCTGTACTTTGTTTTAGAAAATAAACAAGAGATACCAATAGAAGTAGAATGGAAGACAGGTAATTTTGATCATGACCCTCAGATTCTCCTTGATCAAAATGGCTACCTTTTTGCAGGAATCGTAGAACCTGATGTAGATGTAGGCTCTGTAAAACAAGTGCAGATAGATTTAAGAGATTTTGAAAAATGGTTTGAAAGAAATTCTAAAAGCCTTGTTGAAGAGACTACTAAGAGTCTTCATGAAATAGATGAAAAAAGAAAACTTCCAAAATTGTGGTTTACTTACATAGGGCAAAAAGGAGACGCAATTGAGCATTTTGAACCTGCTCTAAAACATCAGGTTTGGGGCGTTCAGAAAAATTACAATCCAACAACTAATAACCAAATCTCTGATGTAAAGGAAGGCGACCTCATAGGATTCATAATCAAGGGAAAAATGTTTAACGGGAGAATTCCACTAAACGAATGGAATAAAAAATCTTTCAAAGGCTATTTTGAAAAAATCTATGTTTTCAGGGTAACTAAATCTTACTTTTATGACACTACGAAGATTTGGGAGACAAACCCAAATAGTAAATGGAAAGAAGAGTTATTTCCACACAGATTTGGTTTTGACAGAAATCCATTACTGATAATGAAAAATATCAAGATTAATCAACTTGGTCTAACATCTAAAAAAGAACTCCATAACACAACTTTTACAAATTTCAGAAAATGTGAGCCTCATACTCTCGTGGACATTATGCATAATGCAATACAAATGAATTTGGAAGAATATCAGAAAGAATTAACATACATCTCTAGGTTTTCTTAAAATAACCTTCAGTCCTTCTCTTGTTAATTCTCCTTAATGTTCTATCCGCGACGCCTGTGCCATACTCTTCTCTCATATACTCCATGAAGGTCTTTCTTACTCTTCCATGCTGCTGCACTTTTTCGTTGATTATTGCCTCTTCGCACTCTAATTCTCGTTTTTTCTCCTGTATTGTCTCTATTTCAGACGTCTTTCGGTTCAATATCCGCATATGTTATTCTAGGCACGAATCGAGCTAAAAATGTTTCTTTCGAGTAGTTTTAATGATTAGAAGTTCTTTTCTAATTAGACTAATGATGATTTTCTCCAAAAAATTGGAATAAGAGTATTATGTGATTCACTGCTAATCATATCCAAGACCTCTTCTACTAATCTTTCATGAGATTTTGATGTGACGAATCTATTTTCTTTAAGAAACTCAAAACAAATTCCAATTAAATGATTCACCATCATAAATTTCCAAGTATCAGGTTGTTCTGATAGTTTCATATCTTCCCATGGATTACTGGGCTTTTCATCTCTTGGATCCTCTGATTTTAAAACTGCTCTTAGAATATTTTCAAGAGACGGTACAAAATACCATAATTTCTGAGATTCCGCAGAATCACCTGTGACACTTAGCTTGTCTTTCAATTCTCCTTTTGCTTTAAACTCAAAAATATCTTTAATTTGTTTCTCAGTTAATGTATCACACAGTAAAAGAAAATCTCCAAGTGCTGACTCTGCGTGTTCTCTTATCTCATAAAAATATCTATGAACATCATCACGTGTAGTACCCTCTTCCCAATTTGTGATGTGTAAAAGCCTCTGTTTTACTGGAACCTCTATGAAACCTTTTCTTGTTCTCTTTAATTGTGAGGAATATTTTAATTGTAAATCTTTGATTTCTTTTTTTGTTAAATCTCGTGAATAACCACTAGATTTTGTCATGATTTAGATCGTTTACTCATATTTATAACAATGATCTACTATGCTATGCCTAATCTAGAAACTCTACGAAAACATCTAGAAGCAATTAAGAAAGAAATTGAGAAGCTTTCTGACTTTCGTGATACTACATTTACACGTAGATTCAGACGACAATTGGAAGGCGAAAAGAGTGTCATTCTATCAAACATATCCAAAATTACAAGATCTAAAGAATCAATAAATCAGGAACGGCTACAAAGAGTATCCAAAGCAAACAGGAATCGCAGTTCCAAAAATAAACGAAATTGGAATTATGTAAAATCAATACAACAAAACTACAGACCTAATCTGACAACAAAAGAAATCAGATCATTACTAAAGAAACATAGGCAAGGTCTTGAAACTGACATTCCAGACGTGGCTTGGAGAAATCCTAGCCCATGACTTTTTTTCTTCCTACTTCTAATTGTAAAACTCTAGACAATATCAGGATACGAAAACAGAATAGAGATCCTAACTGCCTTGATAAAAAACGACCTGTTGTTGCTATGGATACAGAGACAGATGAAGGTGACATCTTCTTACTTGCAGTATCTGATAGCAAATATCTTGATGATATTTCATTTGAAAAGATTGCCAAGTTTCTTTTAAGGTATGAAGGATACTGGATATTCTTCTACAACTTGCAATATGATGCTGAATGTATTCTAAAACTATTACCAAAAGAAATCCTTCAAAGATACAAATGGAAAAAAGTTTTAGAATTTGAGTACAAAGGATACAAAGTACATTACATAGATAGAAAGAAACTAACAGTATCAAAAGGTCATCATACCATAACGTGTTATGATATTGCACAATACTATGAAGGCAAGACTTTAGCTAGCGCATATTCTGATTCCATATCAAAACCTCTAGATCCTCAATATCTTGTCATGAAAGAGAAACGAAAAATCCTCTCAAAACATTACTATTCTAGGCATAAAAAGGAGGTCAGAAACTACTGCATCCAAGACTGTATTCTTACAAAGGAACTTGCTGAAAACTGGCTTGAGACGTTCTACAATACCTTTGGTTTCTACGTGGCAAACTGGATTTCATCAGGATACCTAGCCGAGAAGGTCTTGATCAAGAATGGTATCTACATACCACTGTTTAATGAAATACCGTATGAAATTCAGGAACTAGCAAGGCAGTGTTTCTATGGCGGAAGGTTTGAGCTAATCCAGCGTGGTTTCATAGGATACTGCTGTCTTTATGACATCAATTCTGCGTATCCTTATGCCTTAACGACACTTCCAGATATTACAGATGGACGATGGATTAGAAGAAAATCAATTCATCCTGATTCTAAGATTGGTGTCTTTGATATTATTGCAGATATCGATCCGACTGTAAAGATAGCTCCTTTTCCTTTTATCAAAAAGAATGGAACTATATGTTATCCATCTGGAAAGTTTCGAACCTATGTCACTTTAGATGAATTAAAAATGGTAGAAGGAGATCCTAGAATCAAGTACAAAATTTTGGAATCGTATCAGTTTATTCCAAACAAAAACTGTAGATATCCATTCAAGAAGTTCATTGAAGAACAATATGATAGAAGAATGAAATTAAAGAAATCAGGGAACAAACTAGAAAAGGCAATTAAAATTATTTTAAATTCGATTTATGGCAAGACAGCACAACGTACAAATAAAGTAATGGGAAACTTGTTCAATCCTGTTATTGCTTCTTACATTACTGGGTTTACTAGAGCATACTTGTATAGATTTATGAAGGAAAATAAATTGGAAAATGATGTAGTAGCTTTTGCCACTGATTCTATTGCAGTACGAAAAAAGATTCCAAATTTGGATAGTGAAAAACTAGGCGATATGAAATTGGATAAAGAAGCAGATGATGTGATCTTTCTCTCAAATGGATTCTATCTATTCAATGGAATCTGGAAGAAACGTGGCATAGGATATGATAATGAGAAAAAGCAGGAAATCGAACATGAACTAACTAGAATAGACAGAGATGGCAGTCTCTACATAGGTGTCAAAACCACTCGTACGACGCATATCAAGAGTGGTATCTTGTATAACATGCTCAAAAAGGTAGGTAAAATCGAAGAATATGAGAAGAAAATTAACCTAAATTCAGACAAGAAGAGATTCTGGCTGTCGGAATTAAAGTCATTAAACGATAGATCGTTTTGCGATTCAGTTTCTATGCCTATTGATCTAGTAGGAAAATTGGTTTCAAAAGAGGAAGTTGAGTTTTGTGATGATGAAAAGTATGAGCCTGAGAGCGAATTATAACAATGAACAGCATGAGACCACAAGATTGTATCTTTTACATCCAGATCCACACTTATTAATATGAATTTGATATTACAACTCCAATTTGGTAAGAAAAGAAACTATACAGCTTAGAAAAACACAAGAAAAAAGAAAGTTAGAGAAATGGTCTGATATAATATCAAAACTAAATCTTGATCTTACCAAAGGCGTGAATCTCATTCAAAGTAAAGAAATCAAAGACATAACAAATGAAGAACCAAGATTGATGGCAAAGATAGATCAAGCTGAAGATTTGCCCTCTGTCTTCAAGAAAAATGGCGTATTTATCTTACCAGTAGACCGTCGCTCATATGCCATACTGCAAGGTAAAGGATATCATGCTCTAGAACCTATGGAATCTTCACCTGAAAAGCATCTTACTGAAAATCCATTTCCTACATCTGCTGAAGGAGTACATAGTGAATCTGTTTACTTGGATTATGCATATGCCACTGGACTTTTAGGTCGTTTCTCTGGGGTCAAGAATCTTTTTAGCGCATTTCGAGGAAGGAGAACTACACCGGAATTTGATTTTTCTGTTGGCAGAAACAATCTAACTGTAAATGGTGCACAAATAGAAATCGATGGAAGCTATGAAAATGTTGAACAAATTGTTTTAGTTGAAGCTAAGCTTGGAACTCCTACAACTTTCATAGTGCGTCAACTCTACTATCCATATAGAACACTACATACAGATAAAAAATCTGTAAGGAATATTTTCTTTTGTTATGAACCTCAAGAACAGGCTTATCTCTTTTATGAATATGATTTTCAGTATCCCTTACGATACGATTCAATAAATTTTGTTAGAGGTGGAAAATATAATGTAGTTTACAAACCGCTAAAGATCAAAGAGTATCAACAGGTAAACCCCGATACAGAAAAGATTCGCATTCCACAGGCAGATGACCTTAACAAAGTTGTAGAACTGCCTTTCCGAGTGGCAGATGGAATAGACACTGCTGATAAAATGGCTGCATATTTTCAATTTGATAAAAGACAGAGTTCGTATTATAGGGAAGCATCTGAAATATTGGGGCTAGTAGAGCTGAACAGAAATCATTATTCTCTTACAGACAAGGGTAAACAATACATTCAATTGCCTACAGAAGTGAGAATGAAATACTTCAGTAAGCTACTCCTTGAATTTCCTGTAATAAATCAGATATTTCTCAATCTGAGCATAGAGCGTAGTAAGCCAGTTATCAAGAATGAAATAGTGAATATCTTGAAGGAAAATTCGGATCTGACAGGTTCGACGCTACTTCGAAGGACACAGACCATATTTGCGTGGTTCAAATGGATTCAGCGTAACGTTGGATTGGTAGAAGTATCAAAAGACAGAGTTTCTTTCTCTCGACAACTGAAGTTAGAGGTTTTCAAGTAAATCTTTCAATTCAATACATTTCATCTTCATAATAGTAATCTCTTCCATCCTCTGATAGCCATCCTTTCTTCTAATTCCTGTTCTTGCCTTGTAATCTCTTTTCCTATCAAATATTGTAGAAAGCAATTCAATGTATTTTTGCTTCAGCTCATCAGACAAGACGACAATTCCCTCCCGTGAGTAAACATAGTCTTTCTTTCGTATCTGATCTTGAATCTCAAAGGCACTCCTGTCTACCAAGTGCCTGAAAGGCTCTATCATGTCATAGACTAAGGCAAGATGTGATTCGTGGTTCTTGTGATAGAATCCGACATAACAATCAAGGCCTAGGATATTGAGTTGCTTTGTCACCTCTGTATACAGGATTCCAAAGCCATAGTTGAGAAGAGCATTAATGACATCTGAAGCGTCTTTTGGCCTGAACGTTCTAGCGTTATTTCTAGAATTGAATCTCAGTTCAGACTTGAATAACAAGCAAAAAGTTGGATAGTACCATTTTGCAACATCGCTTTCTATCTTCATTATCTCGCGTAGTTCACGAACAGATGCTAACAGTGAATAGGCTTGCTCCATGGAAACAATCGCTTTTCTGATCCTCAACTTGGCATCTGGATTAGCCTTGAGAGAGTAGTTCATTCCAGATCTTTGGTTATTGGATATCTGCCAAGCCTTGTTGTATTCACTGTAGAATTTCTTTGGCTCTGTTACAAACTCCTTGAAAAGTTGTATTTGCGACTCTATTTTTTGTGATAAAATCCATTTGCGAAGAAATTCTAGTTTCTTTGGATCTCGAAATGCATCATATTGATTTTGCCTGATTAACGGTTGATGCCCACCAATCTTGTGAAAATAACTGTATAGCTTGCCACGCTTGTCAAGCATTACTACATTGATGTTTGACTCTGATAGACGTTGTAGTGCCTCTGTAGAGACAAAACCATTTCCCTGAATTACGACTTTATCAAAAGGACATGCACTTGAAGGCAGTTCAAACACTTCTTTTTTTTCAGAAAATGGAATGTTTCCTTGAGAGAAGACTAGTCTTGTGTCTTTTACCTTAATTGAAAGACCATAGCCATGAAGGAAGAGTGATTTCAATCAAGCAACCCCCAATCATGTGCCTTTTTCCTCTGTTGTGGTGTCAATAATGCTACTAGTTTTTGTTTTTGAAGTCTTAGAAAATCATATTCTTGTATCTTCTTATTTCGCTGTATTCTGTCATCTTTTACCTTGTGTTTGTTGCAACAGTATTTTCTAACTCTGCCCCTGTGACAAATATCAAAGTAGACATCGCATCCATCTAAAGCGCATTGTCTGAGCGTTGGGTCTTGCATCATTTCTTTTTCTTCCTCTTTTGGTTGTGATTGTGATACTTCTAGATAGAGGAATTTTATGTTGTAACAATTTTGTTTGCCTTTTAGAGTCATATCATTTTACAATCAAAAGAGCAACAACGCACATTGCGCTATTAATTAATACGATTTCTCCAGCAAATCGACGATTATTTTTAAATTCATCTTTTATTTCAAAATTCTTTCTTACCAATTCTTTTTTCATAATAATAGTAATGATGGCATAAAGAATTGGAATGCAGAGAAACTCGGCTAATGCCTGTACATATATGGCATATTCTAGAATCTTTTCAGGAAGTACCCATGAAGATAATTTGCCGAAGATTATCGGAAGATCAAATAGAAAATAAATCGCATCTGCATAAATAATGCCAAACAGGACAACAATAAACAAAATTACTGGTTTTCTAGATACTTCTTTTGCGTATCTTTTCAAACTTTTCATAATTGGATATACAGGAATTATCATAGAGAGAGTAACCGCAACAAATAGAATTGGTATATACAGTCTATATGTGACAATAGATTGTAAAATAATATTAAAAATCCAAATTGCGTCGAAGGTTATTAAGAAAAACATAGCTATACCCCACCAGAAAAATGCGTTCTTTTTACATTCATTAACAAATTCATTGGGCATGAGTTTCGTTTGCTATCGCAGATTCTTAAGGGATTTCCAACAAATCATAACCTTAGCTTATGTCTGAAGACAGCACAAAATCACGAACAAAGGAGGGGGAAACTGTTTTTATTGAACCACAATAAAAATAGAATCCCCCTCAATTACTCATGAAAATCTGCTAGATATCGTAAAGCTTCATTTTCTAGATCAGAAGTGTTATTACATAATGATACCACCAAAGTAACAGAATGGTATCACTTAACATCCCAGTAAAGACTTGCAAGGGTTGTGGTGAAGTATTCGTAATAGGATATCATGCATCTGTAGGAATACAATTTTGGTTGACTGCTTTAACATTTGTGGGTGGAATTGTATATTGGGCAATAAGAGGAAGAATTGAAAGATGCCCAAAATGTAAAGGAAGAGAATACGAAACTGTGTTTAAAACGTTAGAGACATAAAAATACACACAAAAACATGACGCTTCTCGTAAAGATTAAGAATTGTTAGAAATTGTTTTTCTGGTTATCTTGTAAGACTCTATCAAGGTAATAACAAAGGCTGCTGCAAATAGGGATAATGGGATTGATAGCCATAAGGCATGCCTAAAAAATGCAAGGTTAACAGTCTCGGCAGTAATTATACATGCACTTTCTGCTGTTATCAGTATGTAGAGACTTGCTTTGATGACATGTCTTAGATCGTGTATGTTATGCAATTGCGGAATCTTTTTGATACCTATCGCAAAATCTCTGAAAGTTGTCTTTAGATTTGAAACAAGTCCTAGTGTGTCTTCATGTTCAAGTGCAGAACAACAACTATCTAGCTCGTTTTTCACATCGTATCTTCCAATGATTGTGCAAAATGTAGTAAAACTGGCAAGACCGTAGCCAATGGCATAAGACGTTATTATTCCAAAAAGATCATGGTATCCAAACAGTAGAAAGGATATGCTTTGCCCTATCTGTGCTGACATAATACATAGAATTTCAATTCCAAGAGCTGCAGGATAGATAGTTTTTAGTTTAGAGAAAAACCATGCTGATTTTTTAGTTTGATGTAGAGAAATGCAACAGCATTTGTCTTGGATGCAATTATTGCAATTCACGTAATACTGATCATTGCAAAGTTCAGGCGAGCATTTACAATCAACACACAGAACTTGCATACTCTCACCAACTCACGCTATGTTATTAATTTAGTGCTAAATTATAGGATATTTTTAATAATAATTATTAATGTTTAGTTATAAGTTAATAATATTACTTGTTTGAACTAATTTTGACTATTCAAACAGCTTTCAGTTCTTCTCTTATTGATTCTTTTTTCACAAAGGAAAGCACATCGTAATGTTGTAGATTAGAATATTGTACTGAAAAAGAAAGAGTTTAGAATCTTACTTTTTTGATTCTTCAGATTTTTTTACTGCGTTTATGTCATCAGGTGATTTCTTGTTACAAGAGCAAGATTTCAGTTTTGCAATTAATTCTTTTAACATGTCTAGTACGACTTTCGCGGTTATATAAAGGCAGGAATTCTGGGACAAAGACTAGCCAAATTTAAAATGGGCGCCAATTCAAATCAAATAACATGCACAAAGTACATCCTGATTCCAAAGCAGGACCTGCAATCAAGTGCATAGTTTGCGGAAGTAGCAATACTGTCCATTGTACCAAATGTAAAACTCTAGTTTGCAGGCGTTGCCACAAGCCAACTACTCAGGTTTATTGTGAGCTATGCCTTGAAAAACTTCCAAAACATAAAACAGACTGTTACAAAAAAATGGAATTGTCTTATAAAAAGTACAGTAACTTGCTGTAAGAGAGTTTTCTAGTCCATTTTTGAGCTAGCTAATTTTTTGCTACAAGAGACAATACTTCATTTAACGTGGGAGGAACTCCTTGTGTATTTTTTATGTAAAGTGCAGCAGCAGTATTTGCAAAGGCAAGACGTTCTGTCACACTTAGATTTGCAAGATATCCCACAATGTTTGCTGCATCCCATACATCTCCTGCACCTGTAACAATGATTGGCTCCACCTGGAAGGATTTCACAAATTCAACCTTGCTTCCATCTGACCAGTAGGAACCAGAAGATGTATGAAGATCTATTGATACTGGTATCTTCTTTGATAGTTCTTGAACCAATTTTTTTGTCCCCTCTATATCAGAAATTATGCCAAGGCCATACTGCTTTAGCAGTGCGTTGCACTCGTTCTCATTGATGCAGAGAGAATGCAGCCCTGGATGGAGTTCATCTAATGCATCTTTGAATTCTTTGTGTCTTGTTTGTATGTCTGCAGGATCTAGAAAGTGAAGTGCAGTACCAGAGTTTTCAAATGCAAACTTGGATAGTTCTGTTCCCTTTTTGTTGCTTGCCCAGTTTGTCAAAATTACAGCTTTGGAGTTTTTCAGCACTTGCTGTTCCTTTGCCCCTAGCTTTTCAGGGCCAAAATTTTCATTGTCTCCAAGATCTGAGAGCATTACATTTACAATGTTTCTGCCGTTTCGAAATTCAAGTGCAGTAGTTCTGCCCGGCTTGCCATCAACTACAAAAAGCGATGTGTTGCTAAATTCTGAGAACGTCTCCTTTAGCAGAGCAGTGCCTGCCTTGTCTGCCACCGTAATAAGAGAGACAGGGCATCCAAGTCTTGCAAGTGCATATGCAACGTTTGTAGCATTGCCACCTTTGAGATCCTTTTGAGGAATTCCCCGTATGCTTCCACCAAGCTTGCTTTTTTCAAGAAGCTGACCGTATATTCCTCTCAGATCAGGAATTGAGATTATTCTATCAAGAAAAAAGTCGTTTAGAACAACAACTGGACCTAGTAGGTTAATGTTTTCTAGTTTTTCTAGCATGAAACGGTTCTAGCCCATTGGCGGCATTGGAGGACCACCGCCTCGTCCACCCTTGCCAGAAGATGCAATCACGTCATCAATTCTTAGAATCATGCATGCAGCTTCTGTTGCAGACTTGATTATCTGCTCCTTTACTGCCACTGGCTCTATGATGTCAAGAGTGTACATGTCAGCTACTCTTGTGTTTCGCGCATCAATTCCAGTCCATTTCCTGCCCTGGCTGTGCTTTGCACGCAAAGTAACCATCGTATTGATTGGGTCCATGCCGGCGTTTTCGGCTATAGTTAATGGAATTATCTCTAATGCTTCAGCATATTTTTTGATTGCAAGCTGCTCTCTTCCCTCAAACCTGTCTGCCCAGTCTCTTAGATTTGATGCAAGAAATTCTTCTGGTGCCCCGCCTCCAGCTACAACTGCTGGCTTTTCAATTACGTCTTTTACTACCATCAATGAGTCATGAAGTGATCTGTCTACTTCATCGACAACTCTTTGTGAACCTCCTCTAATCAATATTGTAATTGCTCTTGGGTTCTTGCATCCCTCGACAAATACCCATTTTTCTGTCTCTACTTTTCGTTGCTCTACTAGCTCAGCATGTCCAAGATCCTTTGTAGTCATATCATCGATATTGCTGCTGATACGTCCTCCAGTAGCCTTTGCAAGCTTTGTCATATCGCTTTCCTTTACTCTTCTTACTGAAAGAATTCCTTGTTTTGCAAGGTAATGTTGTGCAATGTCATCTATTCCCTTTTGACAAATCAGAACATTGGCACCAATTTCGTGAATCTTGTCTACCATTGACTTGAGCATCCTGTTTTCCTCTTCAAGGAACATTTGCATCTGAGTAGGATCGGTGATTCTAATCTCTGCACTCATCTCAGTCTTTTCAATCTCAAGAGCAGAATTGAGCAGGGCAATCTTTGCCTTTTCTATTTTTGAAGGCATTCCGCTGTGGACAACTTCTTTATCAAGTACGATTCCCTTGATTAGCTGTGTATTTCTAATAGAGCCGCCTGCCTTTTTTTCAACTTTGACATTATCAAGATCAACTTTGTTTCCATTTTCTTCTTTTTCTATGACTTGCATTATTGCGTCTACTACAAGTTTTGAGAGCATGTCACTGTCCTCTGAGATTAATTTTGATTCCATGCTTGTTTTTGCAACTTTTAAAAGAATTTCCTTCTCATTTGGGCTCACAGATTTGGCAAGCTCTTGGAGAAGAGAAAGTGCCTTCTCTGAAGCTGCCTGGAACCCCTCAATTATTACAGTAGCATGAACGTCTTTTTCCAGCAATTCTTCAGCCTTTGCCAAAAGAGACCCTGCAAAGACAACAGAAGATGTTGTTCCGTCCCCTACTTCGGTATCTACTGCCTTTGAGATCTCTACCATCATCTTTGCTGCCGGATGCTGAACGTCAATTTCCTTAAGAATAGTAGCACCGTCATTTGTAATTGTAACATCGCCCAATCCATCTACAAGCATCTTGTCCATTCCTCTTGGACCTAGGCTTGTTCGCACAAGTTCAGCAACTAGTTTTGCTGCTGCAATATTATTTTTCTGGGCATCTCGTCCCTTCTGCTGTAAGGCGCTTTCCTTTAGCACTAGAACAGGACCTTGTGGTGTTTGTTGAATTGAAGCCAAAATTATTCCCTGTCTTTCGTAATTTTGTTGCCCCTTTTAATACCTTATCCATTCAAAACTTTAAGATATGTTCTGTTTTTGACATCGATCACACCGGTGTATAAAATTCTAACCTCTGGCAGTGCAAGAAATGGCAAAAAGAGCGGGATCAGGTGTGGTTGTTTGAATTTACAGCCTGTCTCAGCTATCTTTTCGTCAATCTCGTTATATCTTGTTACAGCCTCCTCAAGGGGAAGCTTGGAGACTAGTCCTGCCACAGGCATTTCAAACTTACATATGGTTTTTCCATCTTTTGCTGCAACCATTCCGCCCTGTGTTTTTACCAGTTCGTTTGCTACAAAGGCCATGTCCTTTTCATTAGAGCCAATTATCATTAGATCATTTTCATGAAAACTCTGCGTGCACCCAAAGGCCCCAATGTTTCCACCAAAGGTCTTCAGGAATGCAACACACTGCTTTCTAGTGCCATATGTCCTGTCTATTGCTGCTACCTTCCAGACGTCCTTGTCAAGTGAGGCAGTTACATTTCCGTCTTTTACATGGAGTTCTTCCTGATCTTTTCTTGTTATGATCTCAGTGTCAAGCTTGATTACAAGGGCCTGAACAGAAGAGCCTCCACTTTTAACTATAAAGTCATTTTCTGCAAATTTGCGCCCGGTCCTTACTGTTTTTGTAATCCATTTGGGTATTGTTGGTTTTGGATTTTTGAATACTAGTCTGCCGTGAGCTACAACTAGTCGTCCACCTACGAACACTTTGTCAGGTTTTAACTTGTTTATATCGTCAAAAACTAGAATATCTGCAAGCTTTCCGGGGGCAATACCTCCCAAGTCTTTTCCCATACGATAATATTCAAAACAATTTCGCGATGCAATTGTTATGGCATCTATTAGTTCCATGCCCATAGAGACTGATTTTTTTATACAGTGATCAATCATGCCAAACTCTAGTAGATCCTTTGGTGTCACTCCATCGGTGCAAAACATCAACCTATCAAAATACGTCTTCTGAGACAATACGTTTGGTATTATCTTGTCAAGGTCTCTTCGTATCGAGCCCTCCCTCATCATGACCCACATTCCAAGCCGTAGTCTTTCCATCACTTGATCATAATCAATTGGCTCGTGGCATGAGAATATTCCAGATGCAATGTATGCATTTAGTTTCTTGTCGCTTGCACCTGCAGTGTGACCGTTTATGATTCCGTCATTTTCAAGCATGTATCTTAGGTTTTGAATTGTGCTTGGATCGCGTGTTGTAACCTTGGTCCAAGAGAACACTTCACCCATACCAAGAACATTTTCCAACTCAAAAGCCTTCTTCTGTTCTGTCTTGGATATGGTTCTTGCATGACTGAACTTTCTGTCAACTGGGAGGCCCCCTGGAACCATATGAAATACCCTTATCGGAAGATTTTCTGTCATCTTGACAAACTCCCGAAATCCCTTGTATCCACAAACACTTACGATATCAATTGGATCTGAGAACAATGTGGTGGTTCCACACAGAAGAGAATGTTTTGCAAGCTCAGAAGGCAAGATGTACTGGTCTATGTGTATGTGGGAGTCTGCAAATCCTGGTGTGACAAATTTTTCCTCCAGGTCAATGACTGCTGTATTTTTGCCAATTGTATGCGATGCATCCTTTCCAACATATGCAATTCTGTCTTTTAGAATAGCAATTTGCATTTGTGGCATGACCTCCCTTGAATAGACATTGACAAGTTTGCAGTTTTTCAGCACAATGTCTGATTTTTTCTCGCCCATCGCAACTTCATTTAATGGACTAATCATTGAGGCAAGGGAGCTGGCCTTCACAAACGATTCTAAGATGACACAATATTAAAGCGATGTTTAAATTACGGTCAGGGGTCGTCTTCTTTTATGAACATGCCAAAGGAGATCAGAAGATACTGTCCCAAGTGTAAAAAGCATACACTGCAGAAGGTTTCCTTATACAAGGCAGGAAAAAGAAGAGGCTCTGCCATTGGTGAAAGAAGACACGCTGAAGACAAGAAAGGATATGGCGGTCAAAAGTTCCCCAAGTTGGCCAAGCCAGCAAAGACTACAAAGAAGATGACACCAATATTCATGTGTCCAGAATGTAAAAAGAAATTTAACGTGCCAGGAATAAGACTAAGAAAGTTGGAGTTGGTTGCACAATGAAAAAAGCACATATTCTCATCCCCAAGCCAGGAAGCAAATTCCAGAGAGTCCAGTGTAAAGAATGCGGGGAAGAAAGCGTTGTTTATTCTCATGTTTCTACAACGGTTGCATGCAAGGCTTGTGGCAATACACTGTCTGAGCCAACAGGCTCTGTTGCAGAGATTAACGGCAAAGTATTAGGCAGTGCCGAGTAGATCATAGTCTCTTTTTGTGTTAAGATTTATCGCAAGACGCTTGTCGTCAATTAAAACATAGGACTCTTTGACATGTTTCATATCTACAATTGCTTTTGGGTTTACAACAGATATTCCTGTAAACGCGCATTCTTCTCCGTTATAGTTTACAAGATATTCCGATTTTGTTCCAACCAGATCCAAGAATTTCTTGCTTACAAGAACGCTTGTCCATAATGTCTTGTCTTCAATACTGTTTACAATTTTTTTTACAATCTCAGAATCCAATAGTGCCAAGTCTCCAGATACCACAAATACATTTTCGTCAAAACTTTTCAGAGCCGCGTTTAGGTCCTCGACATATCCTTCTCCCTTTGTTTCAATTGTCGATATCCCAAGATCTTTTACAAACTCTGACGTTTTTGGGGCATGACGGCTGGTGACACATACTATTTTAGAAAAACATCCAGATTCTTCTAGTGCAGAAATGACATGCTCGATGACAGGTTTTTTGTATTTGATGAGGAGTTTTTCCTGTGCTGATTCCATCCTGGTCCCCTTTCCTCCACACATTACAAGGCCAATCATCTTGATGCAAAAATCAGTAGTGATGCAAGTCTTACAAGTTCGTTGCTTGCACCAAAGACGTCACCTGAGATGCCCCCAAAGCTCCTGTTAGATACAGCAAGAAGCAAAAATGACATCCCAGTAGCAACTCCTATCACTATTACTCCAGTAATGCCTCCCAAGATTATGGTTGGCACCATTGCCAGTGCTGCTGCAGCAGCCAACTTGGCTGGGCTTTTCATTGACTGGGTGAACGGAGAGCTAAGCCCTTGCCATGCAGAAGAGCCACGATTTGCCTGAAGAACCATTGCAAACTTGGCCATAAGCTCACTTACCAATATTGCCTCAAAGAGGACAAGTCCCTTCATCATGGAAATTGACATTATCATTCCGGCAATGTAGAGAACCACAGTGACTACACCTGCCGAGCCTACTGCTGGGTCACGCATTGCCTTGAGTTTATTTTCCTTTGTTCCCTTTGCCATCATGCCATCAGCAAAATCGCACAAGGCATCTGTGTGATGTATTCCTGTAATGATTACAAGTGATCCTGTTAGAACCAGTCCTACAATTAGCGGTTGAACATACAAAGAGAGTCCGTAACCTGCACCACCAATCACCAGTCCAATCAGCGCGCCGGCAACTGGAAAGAGATACATATTTTTTGCAACAATATCAAGCTCGGTACTTTTTGATGGAATAATTGTTAGAAATGAAATTACTGAAGAGATTCCTTTAAGCAAGACTCCACCATCCAAGGTAAGACAAGATCACAATCATAGGAATTGTAAACAATACTGCAAATAGAATAGTTGTAACCTTCATTATCAATATGGCAGTTTTGAAATGTTTCTCTGTAAATTCAGTACTACCGTCACCTAATACATAATGATCTAGTTTTTCAAATTTTACTCCAAGTGCACCTGCCATTGTTGCCATTGGATATCCCGCGTTTGGGCTCTCAGTCTTTGAGCCGTCTCGCCTCATTATTTCAAGCGAATGCCTCCAGTCTCCGCCTACAATTGTGCTTGCAAGTATCATAACTAGGCTTGTCAATCGTGATGGAACAAAATTTAATGCCTTGTCACAGTTTGCTCCAAACCATCCCAAGTTTCTAAAAAGATCAGTCTTGTATCCAATCATGGAATCTATGGTGTTTACAGTTCTGTAGATAAAGGCCCCTACAAGCCCAAAAAATGCAAAGTAGAAAAGGGGACCAGTTATGCCATCAACAGTATTCTCACTTAGGCTCTCAAGTGTGGCAGAGATGATGTGCTGCTTGTCCAGATTCTTTGTATTTCTCTTTACTATCATCGATAATTTTGTCCTTGCACCGTCTAGATCATTTTTTGACAGGGATTCCATGACTTGCGATGCGTGCCACTGCATTCCCTTGATTGCAATTGTAGTCTTTAACAGCAACCCAATTACAAGTATTGAGGCTGCCAAGACCAGAATTTTTTGAGACCAAGATAAATCCAGATTGTTAAGATATGCAAGCGCATGATCAATGTAAAACATTACAGCAGCAACAAGCACAGTTACAGAAACAACAAGAATTATTCCGCCCAATTTTTCTGATACTGGGTTGTTAGACCTAACAGATGGTGCAAGCTTGCCCACTATGGTTCCAATCCAAACAGTTGGGTGATACTTGTTTTTTGGATCTCCCATGGCAAGATCAAGTGCAATTGCAAACACGGCCGAGAGAGCAAGTACTAGCATCATTTCAAAAGATCTCCAATAGCTTTCATATTCAAACTTGATCTCACAACTTGACTTAAATGATCTATCTCTTTGTCAAGGGATTTGATGTATTTTTTAGTAAATGATACTTGTTTTGGATTTGCATGCAACGAGTCTTCGTCTGGAATATTAAATTTCAAGAGTGGGATTGTCCCAAGCACTGGCCTTTTTGTCTTTTTCTTTAGCATCAAAAATCCTGGACGCAAGATATCAATGTCTCCTCTGAACTTGTTTATCACATAACCCTTGACAAGTCTCTTGTATTCTTTCTCAAGCAATTCCAGCGTTCCTACAATGCTGGCAAAGGTTCCTCCCCTGTCTATGTCAGACACCAGAATTACTGGCGATGAGCAATGCTTTGCCATTCTCATGTTGGCAATGTCGTACTTTTGCACGTTTATCTCTGCTGGAGAGCCTGCTCCTTCTAGAATTACAATGTCATATCTATGTCTTAGATAGTCAAGTGACTCTTTTGCAATATCAAGTCCCCTTGTAAGGGAGAATTTTTTATAATATTCATCGGCATGGAATTTTTTGTAAAATTTTCCCCTGACATAGACTGCACTCTTGTAATCTCCAAGAGGTTTTAGTAAGATTGGATTCATGTGTGGAGAAATATTTGCCCTAGCTGCAATGGACTGGATTGCCTGAGCTCGCGAGATCTCAAAATCAGTTCCTTGATAAGAATATGACGACATGTTTTGTGACTTGAATGGAGCTACACTGTAGCCGTTGTCTGCAAAAATTCTGCACAGAGCAGTGACAAGTGTAGTCTTGCCAGCACCAGAGGAGGTGCCTTGAATCATCAATGTCTTTGTCATAGTCTTTCCAACTCTTTGACAAGTTTTTGGTTTTCGCTGTGGGTTCGTATTGCAATTCGGATGAACCTGTTGTCCAGTCCCCTAAATGAGCTGCAGTCTCTTATCAGTATGTTTTTTTTCAATAGTTTCTTTTGCAGTTGCTTTGAGTTAATTTTTGATTTTATCAAGACAAAGTTTGCATCAGAGTCATAGCACTGCAGTCCATCAATTTTGGATATCGATTTTCTCAGAAATTCCCTCTCTTTTTTAATTAGTGTTCTTGTCTTTGTCAGATGTGACTTGTTTGATAGCGACCTTGTAGCAATGCTTTGAGCAATTCCGCTGACATTCCACGGAATCTTGATCTTGTTGAGAACCTCAATCATCTTCTTGCTTCCAAGCCCATATCCCACCCGTAGTCCTGCAAGCCCAAAGGACTTTGTCATGGATCTCAAGATGAAAAGATTATCAAACTCGCATAGTTTTGACACAACGCTTTCTTTTGGGTTTGAGGCAAGCTCGATGAAACACTCGTCCACAAAGACTAGAGCTGACCTAGCATGGGATAGAGATAGTATTTTGGACATATTTTTTTGGCTGACAAGAACACCGGTAGGATTGTTTGGATTGCAGACAAAAACGCAGTGGTTTTTTGAAATTGTGTCTAGAAAATTATCAATGTCACAATTTAGATTCATGGTTTTAAAATAGGAGACTCTTGCGCCATTGAGTCTTGCTGCCGATTCATATTCCCCAAATGTCGGTATTGAAATTACCACATTGCGCTTGTTCAAAAATGCCTTGCAAAAATTATAAATTATTTCAGTTGCACCGTTGCCTACTATAATCTGATTTTTTGCAATTCCAGTATATTTTTCCAGATGGTTTCGTAGTTTGGTCGAGTCTGAGTCAGGATATACAGAAAACAAGGTAGAGTTTTTTTTCAGGTCGCCCCTAATTGCAGGTGGAAATCCCAGAGGATTGACATTTGAGCTAAAGTCTAGTATTTTTGAATTGAACTCTAGTCCTGCAGAATAAATTCCTCCATGAGATACAGCCTTGTGATTTACAGCAGAGGGGTCTACTTTGAGTCTCACACCATCTTGAGATATCAGATGGGTATTTACTTGTGTTTTGGATCCTTGCTAAAGGATTATTAATTGTATGAACAGAATTTTTTCATATGAAGAAACGAGTAGCTATCATAGGCGTCACTGGTGCAGTGGGACAGGAATTTGTGCTAGCCCTAAGCAATCACCCGTGGCTTGAAGTAAAACAGATAGCTGCATCGGAAAGATCCACAAAGAAAAAATTTGTTGAAGCAATAAGGGACCCAAATAGCGGCATACTCAGATGGCATCTCAGAGAGCCCATTCCTGAATATGTCAAAGACATGATTATTGAATCAGTGGATGATATCAAACCAGAAAATCTTGATTTAATTTTTAGTTCTGTTGAAAGCGAAGCTGCAAGAGATATCGAGTCAAAATTTGCAAAGGACATACCTGTAATCAGCACATCTGCCGCATACAGATATGAGGCTGATGTACCAATTTTGATTCCAGGAATAAACGATGATCATATCGCACTTTTAGATCAGCAGAGAAAAAATAGGGGATGGAAGGGATTTGTGGCACCATTACCAAATTGCACCACTACAGGTCTTGTAATTACAATGAAGCCACTCTTGGACAAGTTTGGCGCAGAGAAGATAATCATGACATCAATGCAAGCAATGTCCGGAGCCGGAAGGTCTCCTGGAGTTTCTGCTCTTGATATCACAGACAACATAATTCCAT
This sequence comes from Nitrososphaerota archaeon, assembly GCA_028867755.1. Taxonomy (GTDB): domain Archaea; phylum Thermoproteota; class Nitrososphaeria; order Nitrososphaerales; family Nitrosopumilaceae; genus Nitrosotalea. Next base: position 427,303 of record JAGWFT010000001.1, on the reverse strand, counting down.
ACATTCCAAAAGAAGAGGACAAGGTTAGACTTGAAACAGGAAAGATTCTTGGCAAAATGGTGAACGGTAAGATAGATCCAGCCAAGATGAAGGTTAGCTGTACATGCACAAGGGTTCCAGTAATTGACGGACATACCGAGACTGTCTTTATGGAAACCACAAATCATACTGATCCAGAAAGCGTAAAGAAAGCCATGCAAGACTTTTCAAGCAAGGTAAGTGTTATCGGTCTTCCATCAGCTCCAAAAGAATACCTCTTGGTTCATGAAGATCCAACAAGGCCCCAGCCAAGACTAGATCGTGAAATTAATGATGGCATGACAACAGTTGTTGGAAGAATCAGAGAAGACACGGTTTTTGACAATGGCATCAAGTATGTACTATTTTCACATAACGAGAAGATGGGCTCTGCCAAGGGGGCTGTTCTGTTAGCTGAAATGCTATACAAGAAAGGTTACATCTAGTCAACAGCAAATTATAAAAAAATTATAATAACAAGTTTATTAAGATCCATTTATTCACAATAAATGGTGTTTTGATTGGCAAAAGTTGATGATTTAGATATGGTAATTTTATCAGAGCTGTCACAGGATGCAAACATTTCAGTACCTCGAATCTCAAAGAAGATAAACGTAAACTCATCTGTAGTTTACAGCAGAATCAAGAGGCTCATCAAAAGAAAACTGATTGAGCGTTTTACCATCGTAGTAAATGACAGGGAACTTGGATACACCGTCAAGGCCCTGACTGGCATAAACATGGACTCTAAGATGAGAGACCACGTAATTGAAGAACTGCTAAAGGTAGGTGAGGTAAGGGAGATCTCTGAAGTAACAGGCAGGTTTGACATTATCGTTACAATGTATGCCAAGAACCTCGATGAGATGCACAGGCTCATATCAGAGAGGGTCGGGCGAATACAGGGAGTTCAGCGTTCTGAGAGCTTCATAGAGATGAAAAGGACCACAAAGCCAATGCCCTACAAGCCTGCCAAGTAATACAATATTTTCAACCTATAAATAACAAAAAGCCTCCAAAAAGGGACAGAGTTTGCTAACAACAAAAGCTAGTTCAAGAATCAAAACATACTACGAAGTAACCAAGCCAAAGATATGGTACCTTTTGGTCTTTACCGCAATGGGTGCGACATATACTGTTTCTAATCTATATCACATTCCAGTATCTGCCCTGACATGGCTGCTTGTGACTTTTGGTGTCATAGCAGGATCTGCCGCAGCTAATACACTAACAAACTACAATGACAGGGATATTGATGCCATCATGGAAAGGACAAAGGATAGACCTATTCCAAGTAGAAGAATATATCCTGCAAAGAAGGCTTTGCATTTTGGATTAATTCTTGCTGGCATATCACTAGTTTGTGCATTTGCAATTAACATGTGGGCCGGAATCTTCATGGCATTTGGCCTTGCAGACAATATACTAGTCTACAGCAAGTTGCTAAAGCGAAGAAGCAGAACAAACATTGTCTTGGGAGGATTTTCCGGAGGTGCTCCTGCAATGATTGGTTATGCGGCAGTGACAACAACTGGTATGTGGGATCTCGGATTGGTTATGGCAGGATTGGTCTTTGTCTGGATTCCAATGCACATCTGGAGCCTGACCCTTCATGTAAAAGACGATTATAACAAAGTAAAGGTACCAATGCTTACTGCAGTAGAATCTGAAAAGACATCGGTCCGAGTAATAGCTGGCACCACCCTGATGATGGTATTGTTCAGCGTGTTGCCATTTTTCATGACAGATGCTTCTGGAAAACACTTGTTCCATGAAACATATCTTTACAGCGCAATAGCATCAGGTGCAATAATGGTGGCATTGAGCATATGGCTTCTTGTAAAGCCATCTGAGAGGGCATCATGGACGCTGTTCAAGTTCTCAAGCCCGTATCTTGCAATCTTGTTTATTGCATTAATGGTAGACTCTGCCCTAAGATAGTTTACTTGAGATAATTTTTCAAAGATATATTCTCTGACTTTGGAATCTTTGCAATCTCAAATCCCTCTGGGCGTTTTGAGAAAGGCCTGGTTGCATCCAATCCCATCTTTGTTGTCAGTAAATTTTTTTGATCACTTGACGGATCAAGGCTTGAGCCTCGCACCTTTGGTATTATTACAAGATTCTTGTCTGCCTGAAATCTTGTTGCCATTGCGTATTCAACCTCTACAGGGTTTGATGGGTCAATATCATCGTCTACTACAGTCACGTGTTTGAGAGACCTGTGGGCACCAAAGGCTGCAGTGATCGCCCTTTTTGGATCGGACTCTTTCTTCTTTGAAATTTGCACCACAGCATGAAGCCAGTTGCAGCCTCCATCACTTAGCACTACTTTTCTTATCTGTGGCATTGCCTGTTTGAGATTTTTGTTCAGCTTTGCTTCAATTGGCATTCCCATAAGCAGTCTGTGTTCTGCATATCCTGACAAGATGTCATGAAATATTGGATTGTTTCTAAAGTACATCCTGTCAAGCTCAAAGACTGGCTGTTCTCTCTTAAAGTCATATGTACGAAGCATTTCTACCATCCATTCCTTGTGGGTCTTGTCCTTGAGTATGCGTCCCTCTAAAACAATCTCTGATTCTGATGGCACAAGCATACCAGAATATGGACACATTGCAAGTGTTAGTTTCTTGTTTAACAGTTCATTTGCTATCTCAAGTTCGTCCTTTCCCCAGTCTGCCTGATACGCACCTGCAATTGAAACAGAAGGATGCACACCTACAGTGATGGCTACACGTAGGTCTTCGCCATGTTCTTTGGCATACATGTATGATCTGTGAAGATGCCTTCCCTCAACCATTCTTACCGCAAAATGACTCTTGTCAAGCCTAAGGAGCCTATGAAAAGATGAATTCTGTGTACCTGTCTTCTGATTTTGTGTATAAATTATGGAGGATGTGATAAAGGCGCCAGGTTCTTTTTCAAAGTGTGTTATTATTGGAAGATCGTAGAGGTCTTTTGAGTGGTTTTCCATGAATCTGCCTTTTTTTACTATTTTGGGCTTTGATGCATGGTTTATCGCATAGCTTACTTTGTCGTGAATCTTGTCTTTGCTAGCTGCTCCAACTGCAAGCGCAAATCTTTTCTTTGTACCAACAAGATTTGATACGACACGAAATTTGCTTTCTTTGATATTTTCAAACAAGACAGCTTTTGAACCATCAAGCTTTGCAGTAATAGCTGCAATCTCATATTTTGTAGAGACTTTCTTTTTTACAATTGCTAGCTCTTTTGCCTTTGAGACTTGGCTTAGGTATCCTCTGAGATCTGCAGTCATTGTTTTATAATCTCCATTATCTCATTCATTAGAGTTTTCATACTTTCAAGATCTAACTCTTTTTGTATGCTTAGTGAAAAAATACAAATTCCGTTTATAGCTAGTGCAACCCGCTCAGAGACCATCTTGAGAAAAAGTGTTTCGGATTTTGATGGCACTACTGTAGCAGTGCTGGTACGCCCACCCGAACCAATTGAAACAACAAGTGTTCCAATCTTCTCTTTTCCTTCAGTTATAGAAATAAAATCTCCATTATCGAAGGGAACTATTTGAACCAAAAATTCTCGTTGATTCACGGTGACGGTTTTTTTCTTATACCCGGCTTGTGATATCAACAGCTAACTACGCCTATATTGCTACAGGTTCTATTGCTACTTTCTTTACAGCCTTAGTCGTCTTTGCTTTTCTCGTAGATTTTGCTACTACTGGTGCTATCTCTTCTACTTCCATGGCCCTTCCAGCGACAGCTTCTAATTGATCAGCTTCGACTCTTGCTCGTAGTTTTGCTTTGTACTTGAGGTTTCGTGGTTTAGTTCTGAGTCTGTATCCGCAGCAAGGACACCAAAGACCTTCCCATTTTATGAAGATCTCACAGATTTGACATCTTTTTTGTCCTGATGCGTAACGTCCCGTACCTACTGGCTTCTGTGCCTTGTATCTTGTGCATATTCCTTTACATGTCATTTTATGGTCACTTTTTACCTTGTGTAATTCATATAGTAATAGTATAATTTAAGCATGGATCAGAAATTTCTATAATTTTAAGTGTTATTTTTTCCAAAAATTATACGAGTCTTCCAAGATCATATCAACAGTTTTCAGGAAAAACGATGAAATGTTCTATAAATATGTATGGTATTTTAAAAGTTGAAATTTTTTAAATTTTTCATGATTTTTACGAGCAAATATTTAAAGATTTTTAGTTACTTTTTGGATTTTATTTATCCTATCCTTGAAAGCGGCAACACAAGATGGCGATATCCTTCCCGCTGTGTGATATATCTTGCAGACAGTTTGTCGCGTATACCTCGCTTGTTGTAGTTCTTGACCCGAAGCGATGTCCTGCGTTCATCAACAAATTCTAATTCAAAATGCGAGCAAAAGCGGAGATTTAACAAATTGGTTATCTGTTTTGCAATTTGCATATTCCCGTTTCCCACCTTGACTACTTTACGTTCTGCATTTAATCCAACAAGAATTTTTACTATATGAGAAATCAGGTCATCTACTGATGTGTATATGGAACTCTCTATTTCCTTTTCGTAATAAAATACAGAAAGCCCTATCCTGTTACCTGGATCAATTCCTATAATCAGTGAACTACCATGAATTCCTGACTCTAGTTTTTGTGCTATTCTACCCCTTACTATGGTAGGATCGTAATCAAATTCATCGTCAAGCAAAACAAGATTGCTTGGTATTTTGGATGATTCTCTGACTGTTGTAAGGATTAATCTCCTGTCAGAACTTGTGATCTCTTCTGGAAGTACAGAATCATAATCTAGTTTTAGGTTCTTTAGAATATTTACAAATTTAAAATAAGACCTCCCATATACAGTTGCCACAGCAATGTTACTTTGGGTTTGATATGCTATGGCTAATCTGACGTTTTTGAAAATTTAAAGTTTTTTTGTATCCTATTGTTGATCAACAGGGCTCATTTAGTTGTCAACAATAGTATTGCTCTGGCAAGATCACCTTTGGCTTCAGTTAATGCCTTGGTTGCTGCCTCTGGGGAAACATTGGCTTGCTGTGCTACGAGCATTATATCATCTTGGCTAAATATAGGCACTTCTAGCTCTCTTTCTTCATAACTTTCAGCAATTACCTGAAAGATCGAATTGTCTTTGGTCTTCATTTCTGTGACAGCAGGCTTTGCAATTATGATCTCCTTTGTATCTGTCTTGATTATTACTTCCTGGACATTGCTGATCTCCTTCATTTCCAGACCCATTCGGTCCAGCATTCTACGCATTTCTCGGTTTCCGCCACGCATCATTTTCTACTCATCTTTTCTCAGTCTAGACTTTTTAAACTATCTCTGACTTTCACGGCTACCCCTCTTTTCAGAGAACTCATCATTTTGTACGAAAGGATTGCCTTACCAACAGCAATGACTTTGTTCCCGTGTAAAACTGGTACGTCAGAGCCAATCAAGATGTTCTTGCCGCACCATGTAATATGATTGCAAAAGACCGAGTTGCCATCCTCAACAAATGGCTTGGAGTCATCGTCAACTTCTACACAGTTTTCTCGAAATTTCTTGCTTTTCATGAGCATTTGAGCAAAATTTGGCGTGATTGCAAGACCGCCGTCAATTCTCAGTGTGCACAATAACATCTCATTTTGATATACATGTTGTATCCTGCCTGTTTTCTTTGAATATGTGAATCTGACATCTTTTGGTAGGTATTTTGATACGCCGGCACCAAAAAGAGCATCAAGTGTATACTTGATCTTCAGAACAGAGTCCATCTCACTTGTCATCTGCAAGGCCCCCTAATTATTTTTACAATGAGTGCAGTACTATATAGTATAACCGAAGAACTATATAGAATCAACTGTAGCATATGCTATATGGGAAATACAGAGGAAATGAGGAAAATACAGTTTACTGGCAAGTCTTCCTATATTGTTTCGTTGCCAAAGCAATGGATTGCAGATATGGGATTAAAACAGGGAGACCAAGTAGCTGTAGTTCGACAGGGGATGTCCACCTTACAGATTGTTCCGCTAAAACATCACAACAAACCAGTTGTTACTGAAGATGCAACTATCGAGATAAAGCCAGAAGATGAAGGCGCCATAATTATCAGGAAACTTATTTCGCTTTACTTGCTTGGCTTTAACATCATAAATGTTAAACCAAAACTTGGAAGATTAAAACCGACTCAAAGAAATGCTGTCAAAGAAGCAGTGAAGGGAATCTTGATGGGCACCGAAATTATTGCAGATTCAACAGAAGGACTGACCATCCAGGTTCTCATAAATCTCTTTGAGCTTTCAGTTGATGGCGCATTGAAGAGAATGTTGATAATTGCAAAATCCATGCAAAATGATGCGTTACTTGCCTTAGAAGAGGCAAACTATGATTTGGCAAAAGAGGTAGTCAACAGCGACGATGAGGTTGACAGATTCAGCTTTTACATAATACGACAGCTAAAGATTGCGATTCAAAATGAACACATGTTAAAGGAAATGGGAATAGAGAATCCAAACCATTGTTTGGGATACAGACTAATCGTTAAAAACATAGAACGTGTTGGGGATCATGCGACACAATTAGCCAAGGACCTTCTAGAATTTAAAAAACCCATCAAAAAATCTATGCTTGAGCCCATTCGAGATTTGAGCGCCTTTGCATTGACTGTACTTGATGAATCATGCCTGTCACTTTTTAAGAAGGATTTCAACCAAGCGGAACTTACAATAGAAAAGAGTGCAGAAATCTCCAAGTATGAAAAAAAGGTTCTTGACAGCATCAAGTCGCTCAGAGATGACGAAGAGATATATCGTGTTAGGCGAATGAACGAAAATATACGCAGAATAGCAGAATATGCAAGCGATATTGGGGAAATTGTAATGAATATGACTATAGAAAAGAGTCTGCGAAAGCAATAAGATACGAAGGAAAGATTGTTACATATTGAGAGATTCTGCAATTCTGATAACATATGATAGAGAGGACGTTGTCAAGGAAGCTATTGCCCTTTGTGATTCTGCAGGTTATGAGCTGAAAAAAATAATACGACAAAAGTTCCTTAACAGATCCAAGTATGGACTAGGCGAGGGAAAGGTCGAGGAGCTAAAGGATCTCGTTGGCTCCCTTAGGCCAGATGTTATAATATACGATGAGATACTCAGGCCCAGCCAGAATTACAATCTAGCCTCCACTCTAAAACTAAAAATCTTAGACAGGGAGATGTTGATTTTAGAAATTTTTGAGCGAAGAGCCAGAAGCTCTGAATCAATGCTGCAAGTCAAGATGGCTCAGCTAAGATATGAGATGTCACGATCCAAGGAACGTGTAAGACTTGCAAAGATGGGAGAACAGCCCGGCTTTATGGGCATTGGAAAATTCGAAGTGGATGTTTACCACAACGATATCAAAAACAGGATGACTAATACCAAGTCAAAGCTTGTCAAAGCATCAAAACAACGTGAGCTCCACAGGCAAGCAAGAAGAAGAATTGGATTTAAGACCATTTCTCTTGCAGGATACACGTCAGCAGGAAAAACTACATTATTCAATAGATTGACTGGGGAACAAAAGGAAGAAAGCCCAAAACTTTTCACCACTCTTTCTACAACCACAAGAAAAATAGTGTTACAAGGTACAGAGATACTGATAGCAGATACTGTCGGATTCATAAGCAAACTTCCAGCATACATGATTGAGGCATTCAAATCTACTCTTGAGGAGCTAGTTTACACGGACATTGTGATGGTTGTAGTAGATGCAAGCGATCCCTTCCCAGAATTAAAGAAAAAATTTAGAAGTTGTGTGTCTACTCTTGATGAAATTGGTGTAAATCAAGATAAAATAATTTTTGTTCTAAACAAGTCAGATCTAGTTTCAGAAGAAGAGATTGCAGAGAAAACAGAACAGCTTGGCATTACGGGAAATAGATGGCTGCCCGTATCGGCTACAACAACCCATAACATTTCAGTTCTTAAGACCATGATTTACCACATGCTTGAAAACCAGCCCTTGTTGAATGAGAAAAGTGAAACAGTAAAGCAAGAAATACGAATCAACCATGAAGATTGAAGTTTTGCGAATAGGTCAGAGATTGGTAAGAGATGACAGAGTAACTACTCATGTTACCTTGGTATCAAGAGCATTTGGAGCATCAAAGATATTGATGTATGACGCCAATCCAGAAATTAAAGATACTATTTCCAAGGTAAACAAAATGTGGGGAAGCGATTTTCAGGTAGAGATCATAGAGAATTGGAAGAAAGTGCTCAAATCAAAGAAAGATGAATCATATAAAATTGTCCACCTTACAATGTATGGAGAAAATATCAACGCGATAGAAAATAAATTGAAAAGTGAGGATAGGATTTTGATTGTTGTAGGAGCTGAAAAGGTACCAAGAGAGGTTTACGATATTGCAGATTACAATGTGGCAATAGGAAACCAGCCCCATTCAGAGATATCAGCATTGGCTATTCTGCTTGACAGAATACTAGGTGGCAAGCAATTACAAAAGAAACATTCCAATGCCCAGCGTGAAATAATTCCTACAAAAAAGGGAAAAAGAATGATGGATAAGACCATTACACGTGGCAATAGCCCGTAGTAAACCTCAACTTTTTTGTAAGATTGCATGTTTTAGCAGTTTGTACAAAGATCCAAATTATTTACTTTAAAGCGAGTTCGCAGATTCATCAATCTTGGTTCCATGTGCCATATCGCCATATCTTGTCTTTCTGATCACCTTTTTGCCACTCAATACAGTAATCAGGGGATTGATATTTTCAGAACCTGTTGGTAGCCTTACAACAAAATTACTACCATCAAAGATATGCCTTGGTTTGTCCATGTCCGTGTCCATCCAGACACAGGTTTGTTTATCACACAATATGGTACAATCCTCAATTGTTTGACTTCTGTTTCTTATTCTTACGTGTTCAATTCCATCATCAGTAAATTTTTCAATTGTAAAATTGTATTCTTTTGCTATCTTCTTTGCAATCTTTGTCCTCACAAGCCAGGTAATTATTCCAACCGCCCCTGAAGCTACCACTGATGTTATCACTCCATACAATATTGTGACGTCAAGGCCTGTTCTTGGCGGAGTTGTTGGGGGTTGCGTGTAGTTTGTCGGAGGTTGTTGTGAAGGCAGTTGTTGTGTAGTGTGAATGCTTTGATATTTGAGAATGCCAGCTAGATCATTGTTTATGGTACTTGTAGTCTGAGTAACATTGGCGATTATGCTTCTAGGATCTTTTATCACAATCAACTGTTGATACTCACTTGGAGTTAGTATCACACCATACAATGTGGTTCCATCAGATAATGTAAAATCAAATTGTATGTTGGTTTGGGTAGGAGCTGGTGCTGGAGCAGGTGATTGTGCACTATTTGGTGTTGTAGTGTTAGTTTGAGTCAAGTTCAATTCGGATTGTTGAGAGACAGGTGTCGCTATAGAAGCAAGTGGGGTCGCAGAAGCCTCGTTTGATGGATTGCTTATTGTATCAGTGGTAAAAACGGCAGAGACTCGATAGGTGTATGTAGTTCCAGTAGTGAGTCCGAGGACAGAATATTTTGTAGATACATCATGTGTGTTATCTTCTATTGTAACGTACAAACCAGGAGCCTGTTTCCATTCAATTTTGTATCCGATTATTACTTGTCCATACGATTCTTCCGGTGGAAGCCACGAAAGATCTATTTGTGTAGGCGATACTGCAGTTACAATAAGTGGAGCAGGTATATCAGATGAGGTTTGATGATTGTTTTCGTATTTTAAAAGTCCATTCAAATCAGTATTTGGTGACTGGGCAGTCTGTATGCCATTAGCAATTATGCTTCTTGATTCTTTTCTTTCCTGTAACTGCTGATAGTCTATCTGTGTTATCACAACCCCGTACAGAGTGGTTCCATCAGCTGGTGTAAAATCCAATTTCTCATTTACTTTTGAAGACGAATTAGGAGTGGTATTTGCAGGCATAACAGATGTTGGTAATGGCGTTACAGATGCCCAGTTTGATGGGTCAGTAGAAGAATCATCTGAATACACGGCCGAGACTCTGTAGGTATATGTAGTGCCAGTAGTGAGTCCAGTCATGGAATATGTAGGAAACGTACTTTCTGTGTTGTCCACAACTGTATCAAAGACCCCACCTCCGATCATCTTATCAATTTTGTAACCAATGATTATTTTCCCATAATTTTGTATCGGAGGAAGCCAAGAGAGAGTAATTTGGGTTGGAGATATTGCAGTAGCATTAAGTTTTGTTGGAGTTATGGTACCGGGTCCGTTCTGTGCATACGCGTTATCTATAGTACAGACTCCAAAGATGGCCACAAATAATAAAAAGACAAAGACTGTTTTAGATTTTGTATCCATCTCGTGATCTCCTAACAATATGTACGTTTTGTACTTTTGCTAATTTTGGCCAATCCAAAAATAGTCCTTGGAAAGATCTCTCTTGTTTGTTCATCTACTTTTAGATATTTTTCATAGCCTGTGATAGGTTGAAGTGAATCCTCGTCCATTATGGTATAATTTTTTATCTCTGCTTCCTTGAAGAGTGATTCCAAATCATTTGTTGAAAACCATTTTGAATAGACGCCCTTTGTTGTTCGAAGAACAGAATTTTCTTCATCCTCTTTAGAGGCAATAATATTTCCTACCGTTCTTTTGACCTCTCTTCCGTAAAAAGTCTTCAATCCAAAATCTTTGAAAAGTTTCTTGTTGAAAACCGATATGATAATGGTACCGCTAGGTGATGCAAGTTTCTTCATAGATTTGAGCAATTGAACTTGCAAGTCTCTATTTTCCTGATTGCCAAGGGTCTGGAAAGTACATACTATTACTTTGTGAGCGTTGTCAAATATTGTATCATTTAGATGAAAGTCTTGCACAACTGCCGTGATGGGAAATATTCTCTCGTTAAGATAATTGCCAAGACCATATCTTTGCAATAACGTGGCAGAGTGCAGGGTCATTTTTTCAGAATAGTCTATTCCGATAACGTAGCAAAGGTTTTTTTCATAAGACGTCTCATGCTTGTAAAGTGTTTTAGTTTCTGGGTTTTTTTTCAATTCTCTGCATGAATTTGGGTTGATCTTGGAGCCAAGTAATAATAGATATCTTCCAGGTCCAGACCCTGCATCAACAAAAACCACCTTTTTGTCTTTTAGTAACTTGTCCAAATATCGCACTATGAAAATGTCTTCATATCGCTCATAGGAACGAGCAGACCATGCTGCGTCAGTAGGATGAACAACATTTTTGAAATATTGTTTTGCCATATTATTGCTTGCCAAAATTCCCATCACAAGATCATGCTCATCTTTTGTTAGCTTGCCCATGCGAAGTTTGTCTTTTATTTTTCGTGTAAGAATTCCCTTGGCACAAATCTCAGATCTTATCTTTGGCGGTAGTAGATTCAATAATCCATTATTAGAAGTAAAAGTGGAATTACATTTGCTGCACAAAAGATTTGTTTGCTTGTGGGAATTGTCGTTTTTAAAAATTAGAGGCGAGTCACATACTGAGCATTGTGCTATTAACAAATTTTTGTAAAGTGTAGATGTCATCATTTTGTACCTTCAACATCAAAGGTCTCCTCATTTTTTTTCTTGGCGGTCTTTTGTTTTGATGAACCCTCTTCCTTTAGATATGTATCATAGGCATGGTATACATTTCTAATCTTCTTCATGTATCTTTCAAAGTTAGGAAGTTTTACTGGATCATAGTAGTAATGTGAATGGACCTTTGTCAAGGCATTCTTTGAGATTCCTACTCCCTCAAGTACGTGTATGGGTTTGCTATCTACCGAATGTACCCATCCAAGGGATCTTATCTTCTCTATCATCTCTTCGAATACTTCGATCTCATTTGTTATGATTCTAAGAAGAAAATCATAATTTTGTCCCTCTCCCTGCAGCAGATCAATCGCTGTTACAATGTCATATTCTCTGCTAATCTCTACTAGATTGCCATACATCTCAGAGTACGGAATTACTCTTCTCTCAAAGAGTGGATTTTGTGTTTTGATAAAAGTATACCATTGGTGATCAAATAACTTGCTCGGATCTACTACTATCCACTTTATTCTATCATCTTTTTTGCTATCTTCAGAGTTATTGTGCTCAAGTATTATTCCTTTTTTTACAAGCTCGTCTAGCCTGTTTTTGACATTGTCACGTGATAAAATGTAACCCATCTTTTCTAGCTCCCGTGACGCAGTATCAGGGGTTGCCCCGCCCTGTAAGGCATGCAAGATTAGCAGGTCTAGCGGACTGATTCTATTTTTTGTAAGATTCTTCATTGGTACATCGTTGTGTGATGATTCGTTGTCCGTTCCTCGTCCTACCATAGCTCATATGGGTCAGGATCTTGTTAAAAACAATTTCTACATATTTGCCGCAAAAATGTTGTAATCATCCATATTTACTATATGATATAGTTGTTGCAGGCACAAAAAACCATCATATTTTTTGCCGCAAAATCAGTTTGAATCGATTTATAATTTTTCGTACAAGTGAAGTTATGACAGAAATGCCAACCCTTGAAAGAACCAAGATCTCAAAATGCAACATATGTTCGTGCGATTGCGTACGAATGTGTGAAATATGCAGAGAAACATTTTGCATAAGACATACGCTCTTGCACTCCCAAGTCTGTAACAACTATCGTCATGTAGTAGGAGCAATACTTTGGGAAGAGATGAGCCAGAACATGAATCATCTGTTACAGATAGTATTGAGAGCCATGTGATATCGCAAAAATCCCCTGACGAGTCTGTGAAATCCAGACGAAACAACATATTTGTAGGGATAAATTAGGAGGTGAAAAAATGAACGAGAAACTAATACAACAGGAAGAAGGTTGCGCAAGACAAATCAAGAATGAGAATCTTAACAAGATGGTTCCAATTCTTGTCTTAAGCGCGTTAGCCGTGATGTTTATCTCAGGCAATCTTGGATTTGCTTGGGCAGACACTGGTGTGAACACCAACAACGTTGCCATTAAAGCAACTGATGCAATAAAAAACGACCCAGTTACAATGAATGTACTGCAAAAAATAGAGCTGTTCAAGCAGCAATATGCAACACAGCAACAAGCACAACAACTTCAAGACCAACAAGACCAGTTCATCAAACAACAAAGAACACTTGCAAATGAATACCTGCAAAATGATCTTGCAAGAATGTCAGACAACAACAGTACATCACCACAGAATGCGTTTGCAAGCTTTGCAAGTACTGTAAATTCACCAACACAGGGTGTTTTCTTGGATGAATTCAACTACATGCAAGCAAAGGTACAGCAAGCAATAGACGCAAAGGACCAGATACTACAAAACGGCGGTACCTTTGATCAGGCCGTACAGGCATTCAATAATGCAGCAACATTCCACAAGACCGAGCTTGTAAGTGTCAATAACCATCTTAATGTCAAGTACAGCCTTGCAGACCAAAAAGTACAGAGCCTGTTTGACCAGTGGGGGAACATTCCCAGAAACTAGCACACCATTTTTCTAACTATTTTTTAATTTTTTTATATTTATGCCTATTACCTTCTTTACCCAAAGCTTGATTTTGATGAGACCAGATACTATGGGTTCATCACAGGCACAATCCAACATTTTTGTTGCAAAAACATCTTGAATTGATTTATAATTTTTCCACCAAGTGATACCATGAAACAAGTGAGAAACAATGAATAATGAAATAGTGACAAAATGTCTGGAATATGCAAATCATATAATGCAGTTCATAGAAGGAAAAGAAAATTTTATTGCCTTGGGAAAAATCCTTCTCTGTTGTCTGTTTCTTGGGAATCCATGAACATGACAACAGAAAAACCTAGCAAGCTTGGGGAGATAAAAGAGACCATACTTGGCGTAGTAGAGATAATGAACCAGGTAAAAGATCGAGAAGTTCAGGAGTCCTTTGGCAAGGCGATGGAAGCTGTTAAGGTTGCTAAGGAGATAATAGGTGACCTCAAGAACCCAGAGATGGTAAAAAACATTGAAAACTTCCGTCTGATTTCAGAAAACATAAACGATGTGACTGACAAGCTGCAAGATACCTTACATAAGATGGAAGAGACTGGAATCATCGATGAGACCAAGGAGCTAATCAAGTCTACCAAAAATACCATGAGTTTGGTTAGCAACACAGGTCAAGATCTGCGCGAGTTAAGCGTCTCTTTTAGAGAGATATTCTGTTCTATTAGAACAGTACGAGATACGATACATAATGTAAGCAAGAGATACCACCAAACGGATTTGACACCAAATGAGATAACTGTAATGCCATACGAGGTTGACGACTATTGTAATCTTGGTTGGCAGTGTATTGGAATCCTACCGAACGGAAAGGTTGTAATTAGAAGAGGAGTCAGACCACAGACATAAGTGTAGATTGGGTTACAGATTTGTCGCCACTCTGATAAAGTGTTTTAAGGAAATGGTAACAGCTGATACAATTTTATTTCCAATCTCATTTGGAAGTAGATCTTGACGGCGTGATTGTATACCGAGTCCATGACTTTATTTCTAATTCTTGAAAAAAATCCGGTATTATATTTAAAACCCTAGGTTTAAACCATTGATTAAATATGGAGAAAAGAAGGAGATTTTAACATGAATGTAGAGCACGAAGATCCTTTTGTGAAAATAGCAGCCCTAATTGGTGGCGATGAATATCTAAAGGTGGCACGTTCCTTGCTAAATACAGAAGATGCAACAGATGAGGAGATTGCGAGCTCTACTGGTCTTAGAATCAACATTGTCAGAAAGGTGCTTTACGATCTTTTTGGAAAAGCTCTGATAACTGGAATAAGGGTAAAGGACGAAAAAAAGGGATGGTTTGTTTACAGATGGAGAGCCAGAAAGGATGAAGTAGATAATTTTATAGAAAATCAGAAAAAAGAGATTGTCGAAAGACTGCAACAAAGACTTGATTATGAGAATTCTGCAGATTTCTATCATTGTGGCAACGTAGACTGCCAAAAGATGACTTTTGAAAAAGCCTTGGACCTGTCATTCAAATGCCCCACATGCGGGAAGCTTGTTAACCTTTCAAAAAATGACAAGCTGAAAAAATCACTGCAAATGAAAATTGATCAGCTACGCGGCGACCTAAAGCATTAAAATACGTATCTTAGAACTATTTCGTCACCTATTCTTTTGACTTGTTTGAGCTTGAAAGAATACGATATGTTATCAAACCCATTTCCCTCAACTAGAGATACAGCATCTTTTCCTCCAATCATGTATGGGGTTACGGTTACAATAATTTCATTGACCAGTTTTTCTTTTAGAAAATGCCAGTTAGTTATTCCTCCGCCCTCAACAAGTATCTTTTTGATACCTCGTTTTGATAATATCGACAATAGTTTTCTGAGCTCAATTCTGGCCTTTCCACATTTGATTACTTCCAGTCCTTTTTTTGTGAGAAGAGACACACGTCTTGTTGGGGCTGTTTCTGATACAATAAGCATGGTGGGAGTAGTTCTGGCAGTCTTTACAATTTTGGAATTGGTAGAGATTGTTGCTTTGGAATCTAGAATTATTCGAACTGGATTCTTGCCTTTTACATACTTTACCGTGAGAGACGGATTATCTACAGACACTGTGTTTTTTCCAACCATTATGGCATCTACGCCGCTGCGAAGCCTATGAACTCTAGTGAGATCTTTTTTTGAAGAAAGTTTTGATTTTCCCGTACGTGTAGCTATCTTTCCATCTATGCTTATGGCCGCACTGAGTATAACATAGGGTTTAGAATTTTCCATGTACTAATTCTCCTTCAAACATTACTGCTCTGATCGTGCTCTCCGATGTACGATGGACAATTGCTGCATAAGGATTATGCATTGGTTCTAGATCAATTGCGTGTTTTTCTATAAAGATACAGTCTGCATAGCTATTTTTTTGTATAATTCCAATCTTGTTACCAAACATATTTGCAGCGTTAGTTGTTGCCATTTTTAATATAGATTTTGGCGGTATTCGTATTTTGTGCATGCCCATAGAAACTTTCCAGAGGTAGTCCATTTCCTTGAACATGTCAGGGGAGTTTACCATAACGTTGTCCGTACCAATTGTCAGGTTACACCCTGCCTTCATCATCAGATTCACATCTGGTATGCCCTCTGCAAGGGCTCCATTTGCACGCGGACAGACCACTATACCAACTTTATTTCTTGCAGCATTCAGAAGATCATTTTTTGGAGCATATGTCATATGAACAAGAAGATTAGGTTTTGTAAGCAAAGCCCTTTGAGTTTCTGTCTTTTGTGTTATTTTTTTTGAGATCTCATTACTTTGCTCCGTTTCTGCTGAATGAATCGCTCGTATGCTTTTTTGCTTTGAGAAATGTTTTAGAACAGAATCGCTGAATTCGTTTGGTCCGCTTATTCCAAGACCATCACAGTTTTTTAGAAGAACCTGAAGATCGGCCCTCTTTGAGTCTGGCAATGAGACATTCTGCCTGATCTGCTTGGAATCTTGATAGTAGTTTATTCTCCCTAAAATTACTGGCCTTATCTGAATTCCAGATGAAGCATTTTTTAGCATATGGATTCCTTCCAGCCCGCCCTCTCTGAAATCAATGAAGGTGGTTATTCCTTTTCTAACCATGGATATGCAGGAATTTCTAATGAAATTTGTTAGATGAGAAATTTCTGAATTTTTGAGTATTCTTTGCTTGAATCCACTTACGGGATGAATTTTTGATTCTACGTCAGAGTTTATTCCCACATCCTTTCCTATGGAATCTCCAATATGCGTATGTGAGTTAACAAAGCCTGGCATCATCAAGAGACCCTCGCAGTCAAGAGTTTTTTCTTTGCTGTTAGGTTTCAAGTGTTTCCCGACAGATTCTATATATTTTCCAGAAATTCTTACATCTGTCTTAACAATGTAATCCAGTTCTTTGCCATAAAGAAGACTAACATTTCGTATTAACATGTGAGCTCAAGAATTCTTTGTTCATTCTTACCAGAATCGCGTATCTCCCGTATTGTATCAAGTGATTTTGTTGCAAGCTTTGCGGCGTCTCGTCCTGTCTTTGCTGTTCCTATACCGCAGTTAAATGATATGCCATGATGTTCTTTTATCAATTCAAGGAATTTGGCAATGTCTGCTTTGTCAACAGATGAGTTGATTATCATGAAATTATCTCCGCCCATAAAGAATGCAAGGGAATTTTTTCTTAGGAAAAATTCTGACATGTCTGAATATAGCTTGATGATTAGTGACGAGACCTCATATGGCGATTTCTTGGCAGAAATAGATGTCGAGCCGTCTACATCCATGTGTATTATCTGCACTAGGTCTCCTCCATTTTGCATGGGTTGACCAAAAATATTGTGTTCTTTATCCAGAATAAGATTTTCTCTTCTGGCATTGTCTGCATTTGAGTTTGCTTCAAAGGGGTTGTTTCCTTGTCCTATCGTCATTGAGAAGCTCAGCTCAAAGAGTTTTGAGAGTTTTTCTTGAATTTCCACATGATCTCTTACCGTAAGCCCATTTGTGATGACAAAAACCTCGTCAAACCGATTGGGAAATGCTAGACAATTCTTCTCTGAGAACAAGTTTTGGATCTCTTTGTATAATGACGACTGGAGCATCTGAAGTCTGTGTTCTCTGTCACTTCCCAGTGTGAGAGTCCATGGGCCATATCCTGTTATTTTTATTATGGTAAGCTGAATCATTTCAAATCCTCTTTAATTCATCAAATATTTTTTGAGTTGCTTCTACTGCTCTTTCTGAAACAGGTCTTATTCTCTGGTGTGCCTGTCTATCGCTCATTCCAGGTCCTGTTATTCCAAGCGAGACTGGTTTTTGGTGTTTCAATGACAGCTCAGTTAGCGTCTTTGCTACAACGCTTGCTATGAGCTCATCGTGTTTTGTTTGACCTTTGATTACTGCACCAAGGGTTACTACCGCATCAACCTCTTTTTTTCTCAACAGGGCATCTACTACAAGAGGCATGTCAAATACACCTGGGACCTTGCAGACATGAGTTATATTCATCTTGAGAGATTTTGACTTTTCAAGTGCCACTTTGAGCATCTTCAAAGTTACTTCATCGTTGAATTCTGCCACAGCAATTGCAATGTTCAAAATCAATGCTCCTTTGCGTATTCTACGAGCTTACTGCCATCAAAATATGGTATTGCATTTTGCTTTGCGTATTTTTTTGCCTTTTCAGTAGAAAGCGCTCCATATGTTTCTGAATCAAGCATCTCACAGATTACTGTTACAGGAGATAGGCCTGCAAGAGTAGCCAAGTAAACTGACATCTCTGTGTGCCCTAGTCTGCTTGACAGCAATCCTTCGGATGCAATAAGAATTGGAACGTGCCCAGGTGTTTTAAAATTTGAATTGAAGATCTCTTTTTTGTTTTTGTCTGAACTTTTGTATAGGTGTGATATTTCCGACATTGTTAGTGCTCTATCTCTGTCTGTGACTCCAGTATAGGTATTTTTATGATTAATCGAGATTGAAAAAGACGGCCTATCTCCATATGGCGCTTTTCCTATAACCATCTTTTTTGATTCAGTGTCAACATTTTGAGAATTAGATAGTATGTCATGCATATAGTGGAGGCCTAGGCTTTGTGCAAAAGCGTGGTTTAACGACAGGCATATCAGTCCGCCTGCATCCTGTCGCATTCTTGCAACATGCTCAGGAGTGACAAAATCTGCTGCCACTACTATATCCACCTCATTTTCTCGTGCATTATCATCATGAAGCAGGACACAATCTCCTCTTCTCAGTGAGGTTAAAGCTTCTTCTAAGGACATAAACGATCAGCTTGAAAATATGATTATAAATCTTACTACAAAATTGGTTATTACCACAAAAGTAGTAGAAGTCTAGTTTTCAGATAAGATATACTTTCCAAGAATGTCAGTTTCAATATTAACTTTATCGCCAACTTTCTTAGATCCAAGATTTGTCATTTTCATTGTATGTGGAATTATAGAAACTGAGAATTTGTTTTTTATTTTATCAACTATTGTCAGACTAATACCATCAATTGTTATGGATCCTTTTTTTGTAACATGTTTTGATAGTTCCTTTGGAAGCTCTATCCATATTTGCACCTGGTTAGACTGTTTGTTTATTTTTGAAATTATTCCTGACCCGTCAACATGACCCAGTACAAAATGTCCTTCTAGTCTATCACCAAGTCTAAGACTGCGTTCAATGTTTACCCTATCACCATTTTCCAAAGAACCAAGATTGGTTTTCTTTATTGTTTCCCCGACCATTTCAAACTCTGCCATACCTTTTACAATGTTTATTGCCGTTAAACATACGCCATTTATTGCAACGCTATCTCCTACTTGCAATCCTTTAGCAAGACTTCCAAGACTTATCTTCATCTTGGCTTCGCTGCGAGTTTTTGTCTTCTTATCAAATCTGACTATTGTGCCTAGACCTTCAATAATTCCCGTAAACATGAAACAACATGGTTTTATGGGCTAATCGTGATTTATGCTAATCGTTATGGCATTGTCATGGATTAGCAATCATGCAGAGCCAATTGATTGAAGCAGAGTCTGTGCCCTTTTGAAGTGTACCTCATCTATCATTTTGCCTTCTACCTTTGTTGCACCCTTCTTCTTTTCTTTTGCTAAGACATATGCATCAATCACTTTTTTTGCCCACATGATCTCAGAATTTGTTGGATAAAATACCCTATGAGTGGCTTGAATCTGATTTGGGTGGATGATGGTCTTTCCTGCGTATCCCAAGTCCTTTGCCATAGTACAGTCTTGTTCAAGGCCAGCTTCATCGTTTAGGTCCTGCCAGATTGCGTCCAGCGCATATTTTCCTGCTGCCCTAGCATCTATTGGAATTTTTGCTCTGGCGTATTTTGCACCCTCTGCTTGTTTTGTATATTCTATTCCCAAATCATTGAGCAGATCAAAGACCCCAAATATCAAGGCAGATACGCGTTTACTGGAAGATGCGATAGAATATGCATTTACTACTCCTTCAGTTGACTCTATTGATGCCATAAGCTCTATTGGCTTCAATTTTCGTTTTCTTTCTAAATTTACCAATATTTTTTCTATTTTTTTTATTTCACTTATGTTATTTACTTTGGGTACAACTATGCCGTTAATTCCCTTCTGGACAATTGCAACAAGATCTTCTGCAATTAATCCAGACACTGGAGAATTTGTTCTAACATAGATTTCAGCTTGATAGTCTGCTCGTTTTTGTAGCGCTCCTTTGATGATATTTCTTGCAGATTTTTTTTCCTCAAGAGGTACAGAATCCTCAAGATCAAAACAAATAACATCAGCAGAAAGTGTCTTTGCCTTTTCCAAGAAACGTTGGTTGTTACCGGGAACAAATAGAAGACTACGTAAGAGTCTTGCCATAAAATTGGTTGGACTATGGTTTCAATAAGATTTTGCCAAAGAGCCCCTTACCGGTTAACATTTTGGTGTGTGCTTCTGCGGCATTTTCAAAGCTATATGTAGAATCAACTATAGATTTTATCTTCTTTTTACCCATCCAGAATAGACCCTGCTCTAGTTCAGCTTTTGTTCCTTGTGTTGAACCTAGGATGTTTGTTCCTTTGAAAAAGATGTGTCTCAAGTCAGTCTTGGCATCATATCCAGTTGTTGCTCCACATGAAACAAGTGTTCCACCATACTTTAGCAATGTGAGCTGAGCATTCCAGTGTGTCTGACCAATGTGATCAAATGAAATATCGATGCCGCCGTATGGTTTTGCTATATCTCTTACTTGTTTGCTCCAGTCTTCTTTTCTGTGGTCTACTGCATAATCTGCGCCAAGCTGTTTTAGCTTGTCTAGTTTATCGCCACTTGCAGTTGAGATTACAGTACAATTGTACAACTTTGCAATTTGAATTCCAAAGCTTCCTACACCAGAACCTCCTCCCATGATAAGGACTACTTGACCTGGTCGAATTTTTGCTCGACCTACTAACATGTGCCAAGAAGTAAGTATTGTCATTGAAGCTGCTGCTGCTTCATCATAACTTACACCTTCAGGAATCTTTGCTACGTTAACTTCTGGTAAATGAGTAAGCTCAGAAAATGCACCCCATAGAGGTCCTGTTTGGAATCCCCAGATGGTTCTTTTTGTACAATCAAATTCACGTCCGTCAGTGCACGCCTGGCATATTCTGCAAGACATGTTTGAGTGAGAAACAACTCTGTCACCAACTTTGAAACCTGTAACATCCTCGCCAATTGCAACTACATCTCCTGCCGCGTCGGAACCAGATATGTGTGGCAATGGAACAGGAACTGGCTGGCCTCTCATTCCCCAAATATCATTATAATTTAGTGCTGCTGCCTTTACGCTAAAGACAACTTCATTTGGTTTTGGTTTTGGATCTGGTACATCCTTTACTTGTAAAATCGATTTGTAATCATCATTTGGGGCATATTTTTCATAAACGACTGCTTTCATAGATGGTTTCGACCAATTTACCCCTAATATATTTTCCTAGAACTATCTTCGGTTTATCTTGAAATCACGCTTTGGTTGCTGGATAGAAAGCAGGATCTGCTTTAGTTGATCATCTGATATCTGGTTATGCAATTTTCCTTGTGATGCCATACCTAGTAGATAGTTCTCTACCATGGCTGCAAGTTCTGGTTTAACCATCCGTACATTATTCAATCTTAATCTTGCTTCTGGTGCAAGGAGAGTTCTCATGGCTTGCTCTTTCATGGCTGTAACTTCTGCATCAGTAGGATTTTTCTCATCGTTCGGATCTTGGTTACTCATAAGACCACTAGGAATACTTTTTTAGATTTGGATTTTTTGCAACCAGTTCGTTTAATATTTCAGTTGAGACACGATCAATCTTTTTCATTCCGTCGTGTGAAATTGTCCTTCCTTTTCCTTCAACTTTATCAAGATATCCTAGTTTTTCCAAGTTGTGTATGGCAGTTCTAATTATGGCACCGCCAGCATCTCTATGGTGTGCTCCACCATATCCAACTGGTTTTGTTCCACCATACATTGTCCTTAGATCTTGTACGCCGATTGGACCGTGTAAGTAAATCTTCCTCAGAAGAGAAGCACATCTTGTATAGTACCAATCATTTTGATGTGGAGGTTTTACTGCATGGGAACCTGTTTTAACAAATGGAATCCAAGGAGGCTGTACAATGTCTTCAGTCTTTAGAATCGCTGATAGTCGGTTAATCAGTAAATCTGCCGGTACATCATATGCTTTTGCCATGAAATCCGAAATTCAAAGTTCGTCTTATAAATCATTGACCTTAGGATATTGTTTTTTTATTATTTTTCTGTATGTATGATTGCAAAAGTTGCAGGTCACACGTATTGATTTCACATTAGATCTTCCCAGGCGAACTCTTGCAGTAAATCCTGGAACAATGAATTTCTTGCATTTTTTGCAAAAGTTCATTCTTAGTTCATATGGCATCCTGATGCGATATTTTGTACTCAACCTTTTTGCCAAGCTTGCTTGCCTTTGAGCTATCTCGGGATCTAATCTTGCATTTGATAAAGCATTTTGAATTAAGATTTGCATCCTTTCCAGTACGATATCCCGTAATCTAGCCTTCATGTTAGTTAAATAATGCCCACCCTTAAAATACAATCTTGCTTTCACTAGTAATAGCCGAGTCAGCTTTAGAGATAGTACCTAGAGAACTTCAAAAGCATAACTCTGTTCGTGCATCAGCCAGGAGGTTTAACAAAAGATCATCTGAGATTCTACTTGATGTATCATGGCATTTTGCTGCAATGAAGAACATAAAAGACGAGATAAAACGTGGCAGGCCAGACTTGATTCATTTTTGTCTTCTTGAATCTTGTAGCATACCTATCTATTTTGAAAACAAACTACAGGTCTTTGTACACACAATTGATAACAAAGTCATATTCTTTGATAAATCCGTAAGACTACCAAAATCCTATCATAGATTTGCCGGTCTTATCGAGAAGCTATATTCTGAAGGAAGTATTGAAGAAAAAGGTACAAAACTACTTGAGATAAAGAAAATGAGTTTCGAAGACCTGATAAAAAAAATTAACCCCAGGCAGATAATTGGACTTTCAAGCGAAGGCGACTCATCTTCATATCAAAAAGTTGCAGAAGAGATAGATGAAAATACGTGCATAATAGTAGGAGGTTTTGCAAAGGGAGAATTTTCTGATAATATCAAGAAACATTTTGACAAAACAAGATCAGTTGACAAGAACCCACTTGAAGCTCACATAATTATTTCTCGTGTATTATACGAGTGCGAAAAAAGAATTATTATGTAGGTATAAGATTGGCAGAGTGGTGCGGTCGTAGTATAGTTTGGTTAGTACACTGGCCTTCCAAGCCCGTTACCCGGGTTCAAATCCCGGCGACCGCATTGTTTTGCTTTTATGAAATTATTTTACTAGATATGAGGTATTGAATTGAGTTTAGAAAAGTTGCGTCGTCTATCTTTCCCTCAAACCACCAATTGGCAGTATTCTTTAACCAGTTGGGGACTGTGCCTACAGCAAATTTTTCGTCGTTTGTTGGAATAATTTTTTGTCCAGTAAAGTTTTGTATCATATTATAAAAATCAGAGTCACTTGCTTTTGCATTTACCCAAAGGCCTGCCACTCTCTTTTCCCATAATGGATTAGAACTGTACGTTGGCTCTTTGCTAGTTTGGTTAGCAAATATGTAAAGCCATGCTATTCCGGGTTGCGTTTTATTGATGAGATAGCCTTCTAAAAAGACAGTGTTGTTAAAAGAGCCAAATTTGGTACTGTTTATGTTAACCGCTCTAAGTGTCGCTTCTCCCCCATTTACAAATTGAGGATAATCGTTGATATTGAAGACCTTGATTGCAAAACTTCCATTTTGGGTTTCATTGAGTGTTATATTTTTAGTAATTACTGCTCCCCCTTGCTCTTCCATTAGCTCAGATGCAAATTTGGTTTGCAGTGGATTGATTATTTTGTGATCAGGATCGGCATACGAATAATCTATTGTTTCCTGAGGAGCTTTGTTACAAACTTCATGTCTCCAAGGACTGGGAAATTTTATTGCGTCAATCATTAATTGACCATGAAGAAATTCATGATACAAAACCACCTGGTTTTCTACTTGATGGACTGTGGGAGACACACCTGTCGCATTTAATAAAATTGTTGGATTAAGTCGCAACTCGTTGTTACATTGAAGTGTGACCTTGCTTGCTTCTGTGGTGACAAGACAATTCCATGTGTAGGTTCCGCCTATAACCTGATCTTCATGAACAGTTGTTTCATCAAATTTAGCTAGTTTGGTAGTGATCACAGATACTACAAAATTATTTGTGTCGTTACTATTGCAAGGAAAGCTTATGATCAGCGGTTTTTCAAATGTCTGGATTACATCTGTTACATCTTTCTTGGAAACATCGGTCTTCTCAAATTGTGAAAGCAGTTGGCTGAAAAGATTCTGTTCTTGGCTGGTTGGTGGATCATAAGTAGCGTATGCTGAGACAAAATTAATCAGAAACAAAGCAATAATTGTCAGGAGCAGACTTTTCAAACTAGAAAATTCACTTTTTGCAATTAGGAATTAGGACTCATTTGTATCTGATTCTTAAATTCATCCCAAGCTGGTTTTGTATTGTTGTTATCATCAATCAATCCAGTGCTACAAAGATATGCAGCAGTGTTATTGGCTAGAATATCGCTGTTAAATCCAGTTTGTATGTTTGTGTTCAGACTACTATAACATGTATCAAATGGCCTGTCATATTGCCTGTACCATGTCATAAACTCAAACTGAGATTCATTTTTTCTGTAAAAGTCAAATGCAGATTTCACGAATTTTGTCTGATCTTCTGTTGTTCCGTTAATTGACTTACTTGTACTCCAGCCAATCTCCATGAGTGCAATGTTCTTTCCACCTGAAAAATTCATCATGTTTTGAAGATCTTGTACTTCCCTATCTGGGCTATTTGTCTGGTAAAATAATAAATCAACTGGCGCGTAGGAATACGCTACAAAGTCTCCCTGATTGAGTTTTGCCACCATATCACCATCATGGTGATTTATCAGATCGTTTAGAGAAAACCAGTTTCCGAACTTGACGTTAGGGTGTTTTGCTTTAAGTTGTGAATAAACAGAGTTGAAAAAGTCTACATATTTTGGAATATCATTTGGATGATCTCTGAAATAGATGTCCATATCTCCTCCTATGATTACATAATCTACAATATAGTATCTTGACAAGATTGTATCAAGTGCACTTGCTGTCTCGTTAGCAAGTTTGTCATCAATATTTGGTTGTCCCAGCCAACTTGGAAATGGGCCTAGCTGATCGTTGTTTATTATAGAAAAGTAGAGTGTAGCATTAAGATGCTGCTCTCTGTTTAACCCCATAAGAATATCATAGGTTTGCCAGTTGAAGGTTCCTTTTTGCGACTCTACGATTGGCCACAGCATGTAGACATTGCTTCTACCTATTCCTGTTGACGCAGCTTGGATGTAGGCATTGTGTATCTCATTAAAGGTTGGTCTTGCAGTGAGAGGCATGATAACAAGACCAAGTTTTGGATTTGGTACAACTTGAGTTTGTGTTTGTGTTTGATTTGGCATAACAAGAAAAAATATTACAGCAATAACTGCAGCTGTTGCACCTATAGCAATGCCAATAGATTTTCTTTTCAACAATATTTTCAGCAAGTGATGATACTAAAAGAGTTTTGATTTAGAGAAGTTGGGCCTATCCAGATGTGCATCCGCTGTATCCACATTCAATGCAGATATTGCAACCTTCTGCGAACACAAGTGTATTTTTACATGTTGGACACAGTCTCTCTTCAATTTGTTCAGCCGTAAGTTTTGGTGGCGATTGTATTACTGCATCGTCTGGAATCTTGATCTGAAGAGCTCTTTCTACTTGAACTTTCAGATAGGCATTTGTAATGTTCTTTGAAATGTAATCAGTTACATAGACACTTGGAGTGACACTGAATGTCTTTTGCACATTATCGCCCGTCATGTGAAGTACTTGTTCATGTCTTGAGCCGTCTCTGTATACAGTTATTCCTTTTAGTCCTAGCTCATGTGCTAGCAAATATGCAGCTTTTACATCATCAGATGACACATCGTTTGGCATGTTGATTGTCTTTGCTATAGCATTTCCAATCCATCTTTGCCATACACCCTGAGCCATTAGGTGATCAGCCCAGTGAATATCCATTGCTGTAACAAAGATTTTCTGCATCCATTCTGGAATCTCTGGGATTCCTTTTACTGAACCATAGTTATTTGCAATCTTTTCGAGCAGCTGGTCATTGTATAGGCCATGTTCCTTGAGTACAGCTTCAAAGATCTTGTTTGTGTAGAAGAATCTTCCCACTGTTACTCTCTTCTCAAAGACAAGTGCAAACATTGGTTCCATTCCGTTTGAACAATCTGCAATCATAGATAAAGTTCCGGTAGGTGCTACTGTAGTAGTAAGGACATTTCTGATTCCGTGTTTTTGGATCTTTGCTATCAAGGCATCCCAGTCATAGGTACGAGTATTCTTTGGTTTTTCATAATAACCTGCCACTGGAATCTTCCCTTCTGGATATTCTGTTTTTGAGCATAGTGGGAATGGTCCTCGTGTTTTTGCAAGTGCGATACTTTCTTCTGTAGAATAATAGGTTAATGCCTCAGCTAATTTTTCTTGGAATTCATATCCCTCTTGTGAGTTGTATGGAATTCTTAGTTTGAATAACAAATCAGCGACACCCATTACTCCAAGCCCTATTCTTCTCGAGTCTTTAGACGCCTGATCGATTTCTGGAATTGGGTAGTTGTTAACATCAATTATGTTATCTAGGAATCTAGTTGTTTTCCTAATTGCTTCTTCATATCTTTGCCAATCAAATTCGTATTGTCCGTCTGCTTTTCTCTTTACAAAGTTAGCTAGATTGATTGATCCCAGATTGCATGATTCGTACGGATACAAGCTTTGTTCTCCACAAGGATTTGTTGCACGTAGTGGTGTACCACGAGCCTTTGCAAATACATTGTACTTGTTAATGATATCAAAGAAGATCAATCCAGGCTCGGCACTCTTCCATGCAGAGAGTGCTATCAAATCAATAAGATGGTGTGCATTTACTTCTCTTACTGGAGTCTTGTCCAATGGACTTCGTAGTGTATACTTGCCATCTTGTGAATCTACTAATGCTTGCCAAAAGTCTTCCCATACTCCCACACTTACGTTAAAGTTCTCTAATACACCTGGCTTTGTTTTAGCAGTAATGAATTTTTCAATATCTGGATGCCATGCCTCTATGATTCCCATGTTTGCGCCCCTTCGTTTGCCTCCCTGCTTGACCACTTCTGTAACAGTGTTAATTATATTCATGAAAGAAACTGGGCCTGATGCGACTCCAGACGTTGATGCAACCATGTCTCCTTCTGGCCTCAAATCAGAATAATTGATGCCAACACCACCTCCTGATTTGAATATCAAAGCAGCATCAGAGGACGATTTCATTATTCTCTCCATATCGTCAGGCATTGCAAGCACAAAACAGGCAGAAAGTTGTCCAAGTCTTGCTCCTGCATTCATCATAGTAGGAGAATTTGGCAGAAAGTCTTGTGAAGCCATCATTTCATAGTATTCGTTGATTCTTTCAGCATGTTGTTCGAACTTGTTTGCAGCCAGCATCGTAAGGAATTCTTTGATGCTAACCTTCATCTGACCACGTTTGGCAAGGTCAATGTAGTGCTGTATGAGTGACCTAAAGTGATATTTGTTAAGATAGTATTTTCCTATTTTGAATTTGTAGTTAAAATCGTCTAGTTTTTCTAGGTATTTTGCTGCTTCCTGCGTGTTTTGAGTATTACCTCCCTCTACACTAAAGATAGATGGATCTTTGAGTACATCTGAGACTCCAACAAGCATTGCAACTCTTTCAAACATCTGGCTTGGGCTTTCAGTTATCTGACCCTTGTTGTTTCTAA
Source organism: Nitrososphaerota archaeon (assembly GCA_028867755.1). Lineage (GTDB taxonomy): Archaea > Thermoproteota > Nitrososphaeria > Nitrososphaerales > Nitrosopumilaceae > Nitrosotalea. Next base: position 399,333 of record JAGWFT010000001.1, on the reverse strand, counting down.
GTAGATATCTAGATGCAAGAACTCGAAGACAGTTAAGATCAAATTTCTTGGCAACAGAATCAAGAGTCTTAGATTCAAGTACCTTTGATTTTTCTTCTCTTACCCTTCTGCGTTCATGCCTGTACAAGATGTATGCCTTTGCAATCTCTCCTAATCCTTCATCAATCAGGGTAGATTCAACCATGTCTTGAACATCTTCTACGCTAGGTGACTCTGAGGAAGAATAACCATGGGTTACAAGTTTTTCCATAACTCGGTTTGCTAGTTTATCTGCTGATCCATGATCGGGTCTACCGCAAGCTACTAATGCTTTATAGATTGCATTAGAGATTTTATCCTTCTGGAAAGACGATACTCGACCATCACGCTTCTTTACATCAATGATCGAATTCTCTATCTGCGAAAAATCTGTCATTTTACACTCCCCTCATCAGTATCAAATGGGAGTTAAATAAAGCCTGCGGCAAAATTTTTTTTTCCATTACTGAGCTTTGCATCAATTTTGTTGACACCATTACGATTTTCATAATAGATCGCCAAGTGCTAATATAATCTTAAAAGATCATCATGAAAATTTATGAGCAAAATTAACAATATTTTCTAATTTTTTTATTCTAGGAATTTTGCTGGCTATGCTAGGATGTATGGTGACTTACAGACAGGACATTTTTCTGCAACCTTTTCTTCCTTGAGGCCACAATTGCTACAAATAGGCACCTTCTTAGTTGGCCTAAATGATCCTAATAGATCGCCTGCCTTTTCTATTGTCTTTTTGATTCCCGAAGAATCCATCGTGTCTGGAATCTTAAGTTGTACTAACAATCCACCGTTGAGCATCTTTGAAAGGTGGTTTGATTCGGCTATCTTTTCGCTCTTAGGAGTCATTCCATCGATTTCTGAGGCGTCAATAGTGACCCCTTCTGAGTAAGATTCGCCTTCTATGTGCGGATGAATAGACATTTTACCGTATTTTTCACCATCTAATGAAGAAAAGCGAGCAGCTGCATCACTTTCAGTTATAGAAATTGTAACATTATCGCCCATCTCTTTTCCTTTCTTGGCTGCAACTTCAGTAGCAGTTGTTACAACTTTTGCCAGTATTTCCTGTCCAGCCTTGTTATTCTCATAGCCAAGAATTCCATGAACTGCTTCTTTCAATCCTAGCAAGTTAACAACTAGTGTAACAGAGCCCTTTTGCATATACTGGGTGTTATTTGCAAGAATTGGATTAAGTCCCCTACGAGTAAGATCAGAGATCTCTTTTTTTCGTATTGACATTGCAGCTAGAGCAGGCTTCATTAACAATGCTAATCTTGCCCTAAAGTAAGTTTCATCTTTGTTTGATTCAAACGCAAGTCGTGGCATGTTAATTGACAAAGATTGTAAGTTGATCGAGGTGGCTGAAGTGCTCTTTGCATCTCCCTTTGAGAGTCCCTTGCTTGATGCTAATCCCTTTGAGAACATTACACGTCCTCCTAAAGCAATAATGTCAGCCAAGATATCGGAGAATTCGCCTATCTTTCCTTTCTCATAATCTATTATGACACCTATGGTTGGCATAGGTGTAGTCTTGACATATTTTTTGTAGGCAGAGAGAATCAGTCCAACAATTTTTGATTCAGTACCTAGTGAAAGTCTAAACGATGCAAGGGCTTCATTCTTTCCATATCTAGATACGGTAGATATTTTAGCAAGAGAATTTACAATTTTTTCTTCAATTTCTGAAGTATTCTTTGAATATTTTTGTAATAATCCAACCAGTCCGTCAATAACAATCTCCTGGGACGCTTCTTTGATTAAAAGTGATACTACAATGGAAAGAGAAGATGCCAAGTCGTCAAGAGAGGTTGGAGCAGATTTTCTTGTCACTCCCAAGAATTTTCCTCGCAGGTCGATGCCGTCTTCTATTAGCTCCTTGATATTTACAAATATGGTATCAGGAAGAAGCGACCATAGGCCAGCATTTGTAATATGAATATCCCCTGAAAGATGCGAATCAGCAACATCCTTGGGTAGTGTGTTTAATACCAGATATTCTCCAAAAACGGATTGACCTGTCTTAGATAGCAGACCTTCTACTCCGTTATGGATACCATCCACATTAGTTAGCATTTCATGTATATCATAGCCAGGAAGGCCAAATCGTGCTAGTTTATGCCTATAATCCTCGTGACCCTGCTCCAAAAGGACCGAATTGACCATCTCGCGTATCAATGCGGAGGTCAGGTATGACGTCTGGAACTTGTATATGCGATTTTCGACCTCTTCTGTTATCTTCTGTGCAAGTTCTAAAGGCAGGCTACCCTCCCGAACGAGGGATTGAATTATTTTATGAGAATTAAATTCCTCTATAGACTCGTGAGATGTACGTACGTACATCTTGCCACTCTCAATAATTGAGCGCTCCTCAATCTGTCTAGCAAGACTTAGAACTAATTTGCCCAAATTTGTAATGGTATACCTTCTCTCAGACTTGTTTAGAGCAACAAGAGATTGGCGTAATAATTTTCTAAGGTGATATGCAAATTTGCCGCTTTCTTTCTTTGATTTGAACCCAGCAAGCGACTTTAGCTCTGAATATGTGAGTGGACCTTTTGAGTTTAAGATTCTTAAAATATCTATTCTGTTAGGGCTTGCCATTACAGAAAAGATCATTCTTACCCGTTTAGACGCCGACTGTAAAATTCCCCCTCGCTTTTGCTCGCCAAAGTCTTCACTCAGTTCCATGAAGATTCCTAGTTGGCCTCGGTAAATAAGATTTGTGACTAGTTTGATCGATACACAAACTTTTTAGATCAGTTCTTCTGGACGTCTACGCCAAACTCTGACGATGATAATGTTTGACCGCAGGATGGGCATTTGTTGTTGTATGGTCGCATTACATCCTTGATCGATTTTAACATGCGCATACTTGCTATTTTAGATCCACACTTGTCACATACAACATCTACTGACATAGAAGAAATTCGAAATGATGCTATAAAAGAATATTTGCAGTTTTTTTTAATTAATTCAATAAATTTGCTTTACTGTTTTTCAATTATTATTCCGTGTTCGTCATGACCTGTTATCTTTACCTTTGTGCCCAAAGGCAAATCTGCTGGTGATGTAATGTGTTCCATAAAGCCAGAAATTCGCAATTCAGAATTATCTACCTGCATTACAACCCAGGCATACGGAACAGATTTTTCATAGCCATCTGGTGGGACGGTTATGATGGTATAGGTAGCTACTGTTCCCTTGCCATCAACTATTACATTTTCAAATCCCTTATTTCCGCAATTCTGGCAAAAGTATGTGGTAACTAGATGTAAATGCCCACATTTGGTGCACTTTCTTGCCACTATCTTTCCTATCTTTGTGTTATTGATGAATTCCTCTTTTGATAGCAAAATTATACACTTTTGAAAATATGAACTGCACAGCTAGCACCAGTTGCACCAAAGTTGTGTGTGAGGCCAATTTTTGCGTCTTTAACAGTTCTCTCTCCTGCTTTTCCGGTCAATTGATCAAAGACCTCAACTACCTGCCCTATTCCAGTTGCCCCTATTGGGTGTCCCTTTGACTTTAGGCCTCCTGATGGATTTATGGAAATATCCCCATTGAGTTTTGTTCTCCCTTCTCGGATTGCTTCTACAGCCCTTCCTTTTTCAAAGAACCCGAGATCCTCAGTGTCAACTAGTTCGGCAATTGTGAAACAATCATGAACCTCTGCAAAGTCAATATCTTTTGGAGTAATTCCAGCCATTTTGTATGCAGCTTGAGCTGCAATCTTTGTACTTGGGATTGTAGTAATATGATCTCTTCCTTGCAGTGCAGCAGGTGAGCCACCCCTTCCTGATCCTATTACCTCAATATAGTTTTTTGATTGGGCTTTGGCAAATTTTTCACTGCACAAAATTACTGCACTTGCTCCATCTGAAAATGGACAGCAGTCATATAGCTTTAACGGGCTTGCGACTACTGCAGACTTTAATACATCATCGACAGTAATTTTTTTTCGAAGATGGGCTTTTGGATTGAGAAGTCCATTATCGTGATTTTTTACTGCAACCATTGCAAGATCTTCTTCTGTTGCTTTGAACTCTGCAAGATATGCTCTTGCCATGGATGCAAATAATCCTGGAAATGATGCACCAGCTCCTCCCTCATAAAAGAAATCAGAACAATAAGAAAAGTACGTAGTAGTCCATTCAGTACCAGTGTGAGTTACTTTTTCAACTCCAGTTGCAAGAACTACGTCATAAAATCCTGCAGCTACATTTGCATATGCTTCTCTAAATGATACCGAGCCGCTTCCACATGCAGACTCTATTGATAGTGACGGAACTTCAGGAATACCTAGGTTACTCATTATCACTGGACCCAGGTGAACTTGTTTATCTGCAATGCCAAATACGTTTGATATGTATCCAGCCTGAATTTGTTTTGGTGTTATTCCGGCATTCTCTATTGCATCTACAGATGCTTGAAGTGCGATATCAGTAATACTGTCTTCCAGCTTGCCATATTTTGTGCTGCCAGCACCAATAACGCAAACTTTTTCCACAAATCTTGCTGACTAGATTCCATATAAAAATTCTTCACTACTATTCTTTAGTCAGTCGATCTGTATGATATCAATGAAAGAAAATGTTTGCCAGCTAGTCGTATTCAAAAAAAGATCAGGCTCAAGAAATTCTGTTAGAATCACAGACAAAAAAGTTGTAAGAATGAAAGATGAGATACGACAATACTATGACAAAAATGGTTATCTTTCTTGGTCAGAAAGGAAGAGAAAATACATTATTCTTGGAACAAACACCCCTGCAAACGGGCTAGTTGGATGCCCAGAATGCGGAATTGGGAAAATTTTAGTCATACGCTCTAGGCAAACAAGAAAACGTTTCATGGGATGTTCTAACTATTACAATGGATGCAGGGCATCTTCTCCACTAATCCAGAGGGGAATGATCTATGCAACAAAGATTCCATGCAAGATTTGTTTTTGGCCCATGATTCTGTTTAGATATTCAATGAAACAAAAATGGACAAGACAGTGCTGTAACATACAATGCTCAAGCAGGATTGCTAAATCTTAAAGTCTGTATATATGTCAGTTCTGCGGTTTTTCAAAAGAGGTAATTTTTTTCGTACTTGTTTTACCTGATCTAGTGAGACATCAGCTATGCCTATACCCTCTCGTTTTTTCATGTCTAAAAGAACTTTCCCAAAAGGATCTACTACTAGGCTTCGTCCACTGTAAATATTTCCTACCTGATCTGGTGCGATGACATAGCATCCGTTCTCTATTGCCCTTGTCTTGTTAATTGCTATCCAATGTTCCTCTTTCATTTTTCCTTTCACCCATGCAGAAGGGACAACTAGGATTTCAGAACCTGAAGATGCAAGTATGCGAGACATCTCAGGAAATCTTAGGTCATAACAAATCATCATTCCAATCTTGCCAGCAGCTGAGTTGACTGGCTTTACAACTGAAGATCCTGGATAGAGCTTTGTTGATTCCTTAAAGCCAAGTGCGTCATAGAGATGAATCTTTCTATACTTTGATATCATTTTCCCATTTTTGCCGATTAGAAATGATGTATCATAAACTCTGTTTGCCTTTGGGCTTTTTTCGTAAAATGTTCCTATAACTTGGATTGAATTTTCTTTTGCTGCTTGTGAAATTGCAGTTACAAATTCACCATTTGTTTTTTCTGCCAAACTTGCAAGCTCTGATGCTGATTGGTTGTATGGTGTGTAAAACATCATGAACTCTGGAAATGCACATAATACTGAGTTTCTTTTTGCTGCCTGTGTGATATAGCCAAGAATTTTTTTAAGATTTTTTTCCTTCTCGACATAAGCTTTCATCTGCACTACTGCAATCTTTGTCACAGATTTTCTAATTTTATATAAAATAAAAATGTGTTTAAAGAGGGTTTCCTGCCATGTACCAGTTTTCTTTTGGATTTTCTTCGAAAACTACAATTACGTGGTTCTCTTTGGTTTTGAGAATGTCTACTGCAGACTTTGTAATTGCTTTTGCAAATTCCTCTTTTTGTTTTTCAGTTCTGCCAGGATACATAGAGATAGTTATCAGTGGCATACTATTTTGCTAAATTTATGAGATTTATTTCTTGGGAATTACGATTACCTAGGTGTATCCTTTCCAGCCGTATCGTGTTCCATACATAGATTCTGAGCCGTGTGTTTTCTTGTAGAGAAATCCACAAAATAGCCCAATGAGAAATCCTCCAATGTGTGCAAAAAATGCTACACCTGAACCTGCTGATCCCACCAATGCTGGCAATACATTTTGGAAGAGAAACCAGAATGGCAAATACCATTTTGCAGATATTCGAATAAATCTTGTAAAGAATCCCATGAACAGAAGTGTTACGACTTTTACGTTTGGAAACAAAATGAGATATGCACCAAGCACTCCAGAGATTGCCCCCGATGCACCTATTGCTGGCAGCTGACTTGATGGATCAGATATTATGTGAGTAAAACCTGCTACAAGCCCCCAGAACAAGTACAGTGCAAGATACTTTGTCCTTCCGAACTTGTATTCTATATTGTCCCCAAAGATATACAGGAATAACATGTTTCCTCCGATATGAATTATTCCAGCATGCAAAAACATGGATGTAAAAATAGTTGCAATTACTCCATACTGGTGTTCAGCTAGTCCATTGCTTATCACTGCAGGCACCGTTCCGTAATTCAACAGCATTTCTTCTGCGCTGCTGTTGGTAAATTCATAAAATTGATGAGTTACTGCTATCTCCCAGAAAAATACAAGTACGTTAACAGCAATTAGTGCATAAGTTACATACGGTTTGTAGCCTGGAGGTTTGGGATTTTCATCTCTTATTGGTAACATGAAACGATGAGCTCACAGCTAATTTGTATAAATAGCATTTGTGAGCTAGACTGTAATTATTCCGACATTTATGAGGTATTGTATGCCAACAACAAATGTTTTATCATCTATCTGACCACTAGACCACCAACCTGCATTGTTCTTTACCCATTGTGGTATCTGGACACCTGGTGTAGCTTGGCCTTGTGTTGTTGGAGGTATATGGATTATTCCCTGCTTTATCAGATATTGGATTCCAGAGGCAAAAGTGGAAGCGTCTATGGAGTTTTCTGACCACCACTTGGCATTGTTCTTTACCCATGAGGGAATTGAAATTTGACTAGTAGAGGTTTGATTGCTTGTTTGTGTTGGTCCACCTGGACTTCCAGATTGATTTCCTATAGCAACAACTCCTGTATCTGCAGTAACTGTGGATGGAATAACCAAGTTGCCTCTTGCCATACCAAGTCTAGAGGTATCAGGCAATCCAGTTGGACCCACTATAGAAGTGATGTTCATTTGTATACTGTATATTCCGTTACCGGGTAGGTTCAGAGTTTGTGTATCTACTGCATTTTTTGCAGTCAAATGTGGCTTGGAAAGAATGGTGTTACCGCTGCTGTCCAGTAGTTTCAAGTCATAATGTACGTCTCCATTTACCGGTTGCTCTGTAAATGCATCAAAGAAGGAAAGTTGTAAGCTATTTTGTGAGTTTGGTGCGATCTGAGTTGGATTCCATCCTAATTTGATTCCCCATCCACCGAAATCGGTAAGTACACTGTTTGATGTCTGTACGTTTGGTTTTGCCGGAGCAAGAGTAAAGTTCATTGTATTAGTTCCATTTGGCATTTGCTTTGACATATCTTGAATGTCTACCTTGTTTAGTAATATGTGAGCAATGACAGTGCTTCCTGATGTATATGGGTCAACAATAAGTCTGCGGCCTGTTACTTGGTAGCCATTCATTGTAGCAGAGTATGTTGGAGTATTTGTAAAGTCCTTGAAGGCCTTTGGAATATGGATCTCTTCGTGTACAAAAATTGGCTGGGTGGATATTCTTGTCATGTTCCAGTCAAAAGGCATTGAATATGAAACCTGTAGTTTTGACGGGTCAAAGTTAAAGTCATCATTGATCTTGTCGTAATAAGAGATTACAGTAGAGTTGTAGGTATTTCCTTTGTATGTAAGATTGTGGCTGGAGACATCTCCAACACTAAGATATGCATCAAAGTTTGGTACAGATGCGGGGTTGTCAGTCGTATCAAATATGTTGTTGTCGTAATCTATTGAAAACATCTGTATGTTAAAGTGATAAAGTCCTCCTTCATTGAAAATTGGGCCATCCACAACAATTGGATCATCACCATTGTCGGGAACCCATCCATTCAAAATTGGTTCCTTGTCTGCATAAACTGTCCAACTAGGACCATTGGTGGGGTTAATCTCCATATTGAGTATGCCGTCGTGGGTATGGAGAAGTTCTCTGAACAGTAATTGGTTGTGTTTTGTAATAGTAAGGAAAAATGATATGTGGGATAACGTCTGGTTAGTTTTTGCATCAAACCACCTGAAAAATACTGTTGGTTGTTGACCAGAACCAGAATATAGTATCGTCGGGGTAACTTGTATGAAAAGTTGTACTTGTCTATTTCCAACTGACGCTGGTGGGAGATTTTCCATGGCAAAGCCGTCACCAAAAGCGTTACGCGGTAGCGAGGAAAATATTACAGAAACAAGCAAAAATGCAAACAACGAAAACTTGAAAATTTTTTTCAAACGACAGTACCTGATCCACAATGATCCAGCTGCATATTTAACGTTAGCCTTATTCTCACTAACATTATATTATTAGAAGAAGTAGTTGACTCTGTGAAAAATTGGCAGAGATCATCCATAGTTTTGGTTGCTGCAGGAATTATTTCCATTATTGCAATTAGTTTTTTATTCCAAGAACACAATTTTGTGTCTGCTCAGAGTTCATCTGCAGGATCAGAAACGAACAATTCTACTTTAGCTACACATTCATCAAATAGTTTAGAGAATAATTCTACATCAAGCCCAACTGGAATAATGTATACTGCAAAGTTTGAGTGCGGTTCTATTTTTGCCGGAGAGGGTCCGCTCAGACCAGGCCATTACGATACAGATCTGAGCATTTTCAATAAAGAGAGATTTGAATCAACCATGTTTTGGAATGTCGTGGTAAATAACGGGCCTAATTCTAATGCACAATTAGTTAGCTTAGGTTCAGAGAATTCTACTAGTATAACATGTCAAGACGTAAGAAAAATCCTTGGTGATTATAATGATAATTTTCTGGAGGGGTTCATCATAGTTAACGTGCCATTTGATTCAATTTTGCAACCATCAAAAGGTATCATAGCATCAAGTGCAAGCTATGATACCGATCCTTTAGAGGTCCAGGTATTCTATACTGCAAATGCTCTAGACACACTACCTCATGAGGTGATTGTAGACAAGATCTCATTTTACATAATTCAGGATGGAACAGGCAAGATTCCGCCAAACATGATGAGACAAACACTTGATATTTCTATCCCATCTGCTCTCAATGAATTATCCAATACAGGAGATAAAGTAAAGCAGATTCTTGCCAAACAATACAATCTTACCAGCGACGATCTGCCAAAGGTGGTTGTAAGAATAAGTAATATCAATGTGGGAGTAGGTGTGCTAATTGATGATCATGCAATATCACTTAGTACAGTAAGGCCGCAACTAGTCCCCTGACAAAAATTGATATCGCTGACAATTTGAGTTCACTACTTGTCTTCATACACTAAATATTGTGATGTTTTTTCTGCAAGTGTTTTGCTAAATACAGACTGCTGAACTTTTCACGACATTCCAAGCAGATCCTGCTAGGATAAACATACCTGACAAACAAGTAAGAAACAAACACTATGCTTGTTATGAAAAAGCTCACAGGATATGGTTCATAAAATGCAATGAAGAGACTTGACCATGTTGCCATTAGAGCAATAAAAACAGAGATGATGATTGCATTCCTAGGTCGTTTTGCCAGTCGTCGCGCCATCGCAGCTGGTGTTACCATTAATGAGAAGATGAGGAGAACACCTACAACTTGAACAGCTATCGATACTGCAACTGCAACCAAAAGCATGAAAATTATGCCAAGCAAAGGCATAGACAGTCCCTTTGCTTCTGCCACGTCTTCATCAAGTGATGCAAACAAAAGTGGCCTATACATAATGCCTACGGCGGCCAAGATTACCAGACTAGCAGCAACTGTTACAAGAACATCATTGTTGCTTATGCCAAGTATTTCTCCAAACAAAATAGAGTACGCTTCTGTGGCATAACCAGTATAAAGACTGATGAATAATACGCCCAAACCAAGCATGAATGCAAGAACTGTACCAATTTGAACATCCCTATTGACAGCCCGCGGACCAAGTACTGCCATACCAACACCGCCTCCGCAAGTAAACGTCAGCAGACCAAAAATTGGATTGACTCCTAATAGCACTGCACCTGCTGCTCCAGCAAAACCAATGTGGGAAAGTGCATGAGATGCGAACGCCGAGCGACGTAATACCACGAGATAGCCGACTATTCCTGCGATGATTGCTATTACTGTACCAGCCTCGAAAGCATGCTGCATGAATTGATATTGAAACATTTGTTGCAAATCTGCCAAAAGATTTGGACTGAAGATGTTGTTATTCGTCACCATGATGATCTTCAATTCCTATGATTGCTACATTTCCTCGAGAATCTTGAATAACCTCGATGTGAACTCCATACAATGCAGTGAGAGATTCTGATGTCAAGACATCTTTTGGTTTTCCTGTTGCTGCCTTACCGTTTGCCATGTAAACCACTTTGTCAAGATATGGTAAGAGAGGGTTTATGTCATGGGCAACAAGCAATGCCGTTACGTTTCGAGACCGAACCACTTTATTGACAAGTTGCACTAGTTCCTTTGCGCGTCTGATGTCAAGGTTTGACAATGGTTCATCAAGCAATAAAATTTCAGGATTACTTACCAATGCTTCTGCCAAAAATATACGCTGCAGTTCTCCACCTGACAAAGCACTGAGTGGTTGATGAGCCAACTCGGCAGCTCCAACTGCCTCGAGTGCATCAAAAGCAATTTTTCGTTCGTTTTTAGAGGACAGGCTAAAGCCCCATTTGTTCCCAGAAAAAGCCAATCGCACCAATTCAATACACTCAATGTTAGTATCATTGTCAATAAGATGACGTTGAGGCACGTAGCCAATCTTTGGATTACCGCGCTTGGGTGATGAATTGAATGTCTTGATTGTTCCCCTGATAGGTTGCTGCAGTCCAAGAAGTAAGCGCATCAGTAACGTCTTGCCAGCTCCATTAGGGCCGATAATTGCTACAAACTCACCCCGAACAAAACTAAAATTTGCACCTTGCCAAACAGTTTTGCCTGGGTAACCCGCCGCTAGATTTTCAGCCTTAACAATTTCCTGCTGCACTGCATCCGTAATCATATTAGTATCTACGCTATTCATCTTGTCTCATTGACCTAAAGCCTTTGCATTGAGAGCATTTTGTAAAGAGATCAATTCTGAATTCATCCAATCTTGGAATGAGACATCAGATGGTTGTATGGTTTCTGTTACCCCAACAATAGGAATACCTTTTTGGGCTGCTAGTGCCTTGATGTTTTGTGTAAGTGGTGTCACCGTCTGTTCATTGTATACCAACACAGTCACATTTCCTCCCTGACCCTGAAGCTGTTGTTGAAATTGTACAACACTTTGTGCAGGAGGATCGTTTCCTTCTGCAACAGCGTCAATAAATTCAGGAGGAGAGATGAGATCAAGACCTGTAGCATTTGCTAGATATACAAAGATGCTTTCCGTTGCTGCTACGCGTGTGCCTGCAAATTGCTGCTTGATCTCGTCTATTCTAGCGTTATATTGTCCGAGGGAAGCATTCAAGTTAACATACTGTTGTTTGTAATATGCGGCATTATTAGGATCGATAGAAACAAGATCCGAATACATTTGGGCCACAGTTTGATTCACATAAACTGGACTGTACCAGAAATGAGGATTATCACCTTCTTTTTTACCGAGAAGTTTCGCTACATTCAAAACTTTTTGATTTGGGTTATTACTTGCTCCAATAATTTTTATGGCCCAGTCATCATATCCGGCGCCATTAACAATTACATAGTTTGCATTTGTAAGAGCTTGAGCATCCGCAGTGTTGCTTTCATATTCATGTGGATCTGCATTTGGATCCGTAACGATACTCAACACTTGGACGTGTGTTCCACCAAGTTGAGATATTAAACTGCCCCAGAAATTTTCAGCAGCTACTATTTGCAACTTGGATGTTGAGACTTGACTAGTTGATACGGTGTTACTCTGAGCCGCAGAACTTGATGTAATATTCTGAATTTGAGTAGGATTATTGTGAACAAAGACATTTGCACCTGACAGGGCAACTACAGCTATGATAATTGCAGCTGCAATTCCCCCACCTGTTGCTGCTATTTTTTTTCTAGAACTCAATAGCCAACATGAATCTAATGTTATTAATAAATTTATAAAATATTAATAACAATTATTGCTAAACTTATAAGATAGTTAATAATATTCACACCATGCCAATTGTTTCAATCTCTCTAAATGACGAGATCCTGTCAGAAATAGACAAATTGCAAAAGACGATGGGATTTTCCGGCAGGTCAGAAATTATTCGCGCTGGGATCAGAAATCTTGTATCAGAAGAAAAACAGACTGCAAATCTTTCTGGCAGCATACATGCTATTCTAATGGTTGTTCATGATGAAGAATCAGAACAGGTAGTTACTGGCATAAAGCACAATCACGAGGATCTCATTGGAACTCATCTTCATAGCAAGGTAGATGGCAACAAATGCATGGAACTGTTCTTGTTACACGGAGATGCTGAAAAGATCGGCACCATGACAAAAGACTTTAAGACAAATAGAAAAATGGAAAATGTCAAGCTTGTGGCAATGTGAGCTAAGTACAAATTAGATGGAGACAGTGCAATATTAGAATGAAAGTTTTTTACATAATTCCTGTCTTTGTGTTACTTGGCGTTTTGTTTCATGTTGCAGGTGCCCAAGTCTACATACCTGACAGTGAGTATGCTGGATATTTTGATCATGATGGAATGTATGCTGTGTATGGTTCAGTGAAAAATACTGATAACCAGACTGTTCTTGCAAAGGTTCAGGTTACAGTAAATAATGGAGATTCTACATTTTCAGAGTCTCGTATACTTCCTGTAATTTATCCATCAAAGGACATGCCTTTCAAATTCATATTTCCACAAATAACTAGTGGAGATCCTGTTCTGCAAAAACCCTTGGTTTCATTTTTTTCCACCAACAGTAATCCGCTTAACATAGAAGTAAACTACGACAAAACCCTTATGAAATATCCTGATGGTCACTTGACAGGTTTTATAACAAATACTGGAAACTATACTGTAAGCAATATTGACGTCTATGCGCTAGTACATAGCAAAAATAATCAATATCTCGATGAGGTAGAGAACACCTGGACCATACCAAAGATTGACCCTGGAAACAAGGCTGAATTTGTGATGTATCCAGACCAAACCATTGCAAAACAAGTTGCATACTATAGTTGTTTTATTCCCGGAACTGATAGCTCTATAGAAATGTCAACACAATGGAAAGACAAGACATTTTATTTTAGCGTCCTATCAATTGTCTATTTTACTAACCAAAATTTTGATGAAAACAGTAATTCAATTTCTTTTGACGCATCAAATCCTTGGCAGATGCCATATTATGCTAATTTCATGTTTCCTAGCGAATCAAGTAATGGGGCCTTCCAGGTGCTCGTAGATGGTAACCAGATTAATCCCTTGATAAGCAAAGACAACGATACACAAAACTGGCATGTTGCATTCAACATAGGCTATGGTCAGCACAAAGTAATGATTGCAGGTTTTGATCCAAGTTATGTCCCAAACACTGATGAGTATTTTTATCTTGATGAAAAATCAGCGCTTGTGTCTTGGGCAGGTTTTTCAACATTTACCATATCTGATTCAAAACTGTTAGACGTGCTTGGAATACATGGTAGCTATGTTCCACCATGGGTGAAAAATACTGTCAGTTACATGATATACAACAATGTTCCAGCAGATGACATTGTAAACGAGATAAAATATCTAAAGCAATCTGGCATAGTAAAGTAGGCTTAGATTCCTTTTTCGTTGAGAATTAGTGCAAGCAGCGCTGCACGCGTTTCTTTACCATATTGGGCCTGTTTGAAGTATTTTGCATTATTTGTGGAATCAAGCTTGTGAGAGATCTCGTCCAAGCGAGGAAGCGGGTGCATTATTATGACATCTTCTTTCATCTTCTTTAGAAGTTCTGGTCCGATCTTGTAGCTGCCCTTTACTTTGGCGTATTCTTCCATATCGGCGAATCTTTCCTTCTGAATTCTGGTTACATATACCACATCAAGGTCATCTAGACTCTCTTCTAGGTCTGTTGTTTCTGTGTATGAGAGCCTTTTTCTTATCTCGTATGTCGAGTCTGAGCGGATTTTCAACGCAGCAGGAGATATCAATCTAACATCTATCTTGTAGTTGCTCAGTGCATACAAAAGCGAGTAAACAGTTCTTCCATATTTTAGGTCACCAACGATTCCAATTTTAAGACCATCGATTCGTTTCTTTTCCTTTCTGATTGTGTAGAGGTCAAGTATTGCCTGCGTTGGATGCTCTTCTGTTCCACTGCCAGCATTAATCAGTGGTTTTTCTGATACTTCGGCTGCAAATCTGCTAGAACCGTCAAGCTGGTGTCGTAAAACAACCACGTCAGAGTAGAGCGACATTATTCTCACTGTATCAGCAAGACTTTCACCTTTTTTTGCAGAAGAGGAGGAAGCATCAGCTATACCAAGGGAGGTACCACCAATAGAGGCCATTGCGGCCTCAAAGCTCAGTCTTGTTCTGGTGCTTGGCTCAAAGAAGAGATAGCCAAGAGTTTTTCCTCGCGCAAGTTCTCTTCTTTCGTTTGGATTCATGTTAATTATTTTATCTGTAGCTTGGAAAATTTCTTCAAACTTTTGTTTATCAAAATCACGTACCGAGACAATATCTTTTTGGAAAAAAGTATTGCTCATTGTTAGTTCACTGTTATATATGAGTAGTACAAAAACTATTCCAATGTCAGAATCAGACCTGATCGTTCGAAAAATCAAAAATGGCACCGTGATTGATCATGTTGAATCCGGGAAGGGCCTCAAGGTACTAAGTGCACTTGGTATAGACGGAAAGGACGGCAATGTAATTACAATAGCACTCAACGTTCCAAGCTCAAAGGTTGCAAAAAAAGACGTCATAAAGGTGGAGAATAGATTTCTTCAAGACTCTGACACCAACAAACTTGCACTCATTGCACCAAAGGCAACTGTGAACATAATCAAGGAATACAAGCTAGTTGAAAAAAGACGCGTAACATTACCAAATGAGATAGAACGAATTTTCAAGTGTTCAAATCCTGACTGTATTTCAAATAGTGATGAAGACATCGAGCCTGTGATGGATGTTGTGGACAAGAGTGGACTTGTTCTAAGGTGCAGATTCTGTACCAGAATACTTGATGTTAACGAATTAAAATACTATTAATTTTAGAATTACTTTTCTTTGGCCTTTAGCTCGTACTGATCATAGGTATATTTTCTTGTTGTTCCAAATGGTCGGAATGATTTTCCGTTACCATGGTAAAATTTGGAGAAAAATTCCACGTAGACCAATCTTGCTCCCTGAATGCCAGGCTCAAAGACACCTATTATAATATTGAATATGTGTCCAATGAAAATTATGATTGTTCCAAGTATAATGAAAGGTATCGAGTGATGCAAAGTCTTGATAAAAATAAAGTCAATCACATCAGCTAAGATGACAGACGCAAGTAAGATTCCAACAAGTCTGGTATATGACAGAATGTGGCTCACTATGGACGGCAGTTCCATAATTGCCCTTACACCCTCACCGTAAAACATGAGACCAATTCCAGCAAGCATTAGGCCAACATAGCCAATTCCCTCCACGTGATGAACTGGATTGATATGTTGGTGATGCAATAGCGCCAGTCCGGTGAGGACAACTCCCCATCCAAAGAGCAGCCAGCCCATCTTTCCTATTGCATGTTTTTTTGCACCTTCTCTTATGGTATTGAGTATACCAAGAATCAATCCAAACGTTACCATGCCAAGTCCGATGTATCCAGCTATAAGCAATAGTTTTCGCAGTCCAGTAATAGGATCAAAGAATGCTCCGCTTGCAGGCAAGTGCATTCCAAGTGTAGTGTTGAGATAGCTGAACAGGTATACGTTAGGATGGAATCCAAAATACAGGTTAAACACAAATCCCAATCCCATTGCAATGATTGCGCCAGGTGTCATTGCCTTTGCCAGCTTTACCATTTGTCGTGGTTTTAGTATTGTTAATGCAAACTTGCGCAATGGCGTTGGCATGATGTTAAAGTTCCTCTTTCCGCCCTCTACTCTTCGAATTACCCATCTGCAGACAAGCAGTATAACAAGCCCATAACCAAAATCTCCTATCATCAGTCCATAAAATATTGGAAAGAGAGTTCCGAAGATTAGTGTGGGATCAAATTCCTTTCCTGACGGCAATGAATAGAACCTGATAAAGGCCTCAAACAGTTTGAATCTCTTTGGATTGTCAAATAATGTTGGTGGATTCTCATCTGTTTCCAGCTCGAAAAGTAGCGTGCCTTTGGCATGCTGTTCAAGACCATCTTTTAGTTGGTTTACCTTTGACTTTGGAATCCAGCCTTCTAAAGCAAAAGAGTCTGAAGTAACTCCCAGATTATCTGCGATCTCAAGTTTTTTGTTCTCAATTTCGAGTTGTTCTTCGAGGCATACAATGTTTACATAATGATTCTTTGAGATTTCCCCTAGCTTTTTATTAATTTCATTTATTTTCTGAGTGATCTCATTTTGTCTGTTCTTTAGACTTTGGCTTAGTTCAGCTACCTTTCCTTTTAATTTTGGAACTGCCTCAAGTTTGACATTGTACTCTTGAACCACAGTAGACAATGCATGTGGAGGAAAGTTTGGAAAAGTAACTAGAATAATTTGTGTTGTAGATTTTCCCTCTTTTGAATAAAGGAACACATCCTGGCTGTTTACTTCTAGTGCCTGCTTAAAGCCAGGAAACTTCTTTGGTTCTATTCTGCCAAAATAGGAATGTGCTGACGAGAGTTGTAATACGTTAAAGTCTTCTGGGAAAAACGAGAACTCTTCAACTAGATTGATATGGTTTTCAGTCTCCTTGAGATGTGTCAGAAGGCTTTCCTTTTCTCGCTCTAGTGATGCAACGTTGTTGTCTATATCGATAGATTTTGTTTCATTTAGAAGCTGGTCTATAGAACCAAACCTTTGGCATTGTGTAGCCTGGATTGGTGGTAGAATGGTTCTCAAAGACTTCATTCGTAAAAGTTGATCTGAGACTTGTCTGTATACGCCGTCATCTCGCTCATTTCTGAGTAAAGATGCAACGTCTTTTGACAGTGGTTCGAGTTGAACTGCATTTAGATCGTGAAGAATTGAGACTATGGTTTGCCTGTCTTTTCTTAGGCCAAGCACCGCAATGCGTGCCATTGGTACAGGTTTTAGAACCAAAATCTATACCTCTTTTAACAAAATATCTATTATTTCTTGCACGGTTTTTGCGTCAATTCTAGCAGAGATTGTTTTTGATTTGTTTGTCGCATCATCAATTATCTTTTCTGTCTCTGCTGTGGATTTTTTTCGTGATTGTTCCACATTTGATTCCACCAATTTTTCGCCATCAACCTTTGCAGTAGTGATTGTTCTAGATATCTGACTTTCAAAATTTCTAAATTCTTCTGAAGCTTTTTTCTTGTGTTCCTCAATTTGTGTTTGCGTTCTATCCTCTGCTTCTTTTATCTGCTTGAGAGAATGAACGTATTTTTCTGCAGTTGACATTTTAAACTCCTAGAAAGTGCCTGCCTGCGTACAATACCAAAGCGACAGTTCCAAAAATATTTCCAAACTTGAAGAACCTCATTATCAAGTAAAACTTTCTTTGTTGTGCGTTTTTAAAGCTAGGCAACTATCTCCTTCTCCTTTTTGAGCTTTGCTTCCTGTTCTCTTTCTCCCATCTTTCGCTTGACTGTCTTTAGCATAATGAAAGTATCGCGTTCCATCTCATCTAATCTGAAAATAATGAACTTGACAGCAGCAAGTAATCTTGGTATGAATACGTTTTCAATTGCATTTGATTTGCGTTTTGTCTTTTCTATCTCTAACAAAAGTTTGCGCAATGCAGTTTCTTTTTCTGCCACCTCAAGTACCATATTGTGGACATTTTGGTAAGCCTTTATTGCTTCGTTAATTGATGGTGGTAATTCTAACAAATGCTCTGTGAGAGCTTGATTACTCTGGCCCCCGCCAATCTTTGGAATTCTAACGCCCATTACATTTTTTGAAGTGATTTGTAATTTGCTAAGCTGTGGAATTTTCATTGCCTCATTTTCCAGTCTCATGGAGCCTGCCAGCATCTCTGCCATCCTTATACTCTGATAACCCTTGATCAGTTCTACTTGCAAGGCACTTCTCAGAGAGGCAGCAGTTTTGCTAGTATTGAAAAATTCTAAAATCAGAGCTTGTCTTTTTAGTTTTAGTAACTTTAGACCTTTTTGTGCTATCTTTATTCTTTTTTTTGTGCGGATGTATTCAAGTCGAGTGGGTCTGATGTTAATTGCTGATGGCAATCCTACTTTCCACCTGGGCTAGTCCTCTTTCGGTATTTCTCGATAAATTCAGGCTTGATACGATTCAATTCAGAATCTGAAAGTTCATCAAGCAGTTCCCAGCCAATATCCAAAGTCTGTTCAATTGATCTATTTTCATCCATCCCTTGATTGACAAACTTTCTTTCAAAGTTGTTAGCTACCTTTAGGAATTTTCTGTCAAGATCACTTAATGCCTCTTCACCTACGATAGCTGCAAGTGATCTTGCATCCTTGCCTTGTGCATAGGTGGAATAAAGTTGGTCTGCAAGACTTCGATGATCTTCTCTTGTCCTTCCCTTTCCTATACCTTGATTCATCAAACGCGAAAGGCTGGTCAAGACATCCACCGGAGGATGGATGTCTCCTCTGTGAAGATCTCTGCTCATGACAATTTGTCCTTCAGTAATGTAACCTGTAAGATCTGGAATTGGATGTGTGATATCATCTGCAGGCATGGTTAGAATTGGAATCTGTGTAACAGAACCATGTCTGCCCTTAATCTTGCCTGCTCTTTCGTAGAGAGATGACAAGTCAGTATACATGTAACCTGGATATCCTCTTCTGCCAGGAACTTCTTCTCTTGCAGCTGAAATTTCTCTTAATGCTTCACAATAGTTTGTCATATCAGTCATGATTACCAGCACATGCATGTCTCTTTCATATGCTAGATATTCTGCTGTAGTTAATGCAAGTCTTGGAGTAAGCAAACGTTCCATTGATGGATCAGATGACAAGTTCAGAAAAAGTGAGGTTCTACCAAGTGCACCGCTTTCTTCAAATTGTTTTACGAAAAAGTTTGCCTCTTCACTTGTAATTCCCATTGCTGCAAAGACTACTGAAAAGTTCTCAGAACCACCAAGAACTTTGGCTTGTCTTGCAATTTGTGATGCAAGTAGGTTGTGAGGAAGACCGGCACCTGAGAAAACTGGGAGCTTCTGACCTCTTACAAGGGTATTCATTGCATCTATGTTGGACATGCCGGTTTGAATGAACTCGGATGGTTCTTCTCTTGAATATGGATTGATACCAGAGCCGACCAAATCGACTTTGTGTTTTGAGACGATCTTCGGACCATTGTCTTTTGGATTTCCTAGACCATCAAAGACTCTGCCAAGCATATCATCAGATACTGACATCTGTGCAGTCTCTCCAAGGAACTTGGCTGAAGTTCCACCAATATTCAATCCCATGGTTGAGCCAAATACCTGAACTACTGCAAGTCCCTGTCTTGTATCAAGAACCTGTCCTTGTCTTCTTTCTCCATTTACAAGTTTTATTTCTACCATTTCGCCATAAGCAGCATTATCTACCCCTTGTACAAACATCAGTGGACCTGCAATCTTGTCTACTGTCTTGTATGATATGGTAGACATCTAATGCGTAACCTCCAATAAGAGACTGTTAAATTCTTGCTCCATTTTATTTCTAAAGTCCTTGATTAGTTGTTCAACTTGATCTTCTTTTGTCCATTTTATTTTTGATATCATCTTTCTTGATTCTAATGACCCTATCCTTGTGGATGTAATTCCTTTCTTGATTGCTTCTGTTTCCTTTTTGCCAAAATCTATGATTGCAGCTAACATTAGGAATTGTTTTCTAATTGATGTGTATGTATCCACGTCATCGTATGCACTTTGTTGCAAATAGTCTTCTCTGATTGCTCGTGCCGTATCAAGAACACCCTTTTCTGGTTCTGGCAATGCATCATAACCTACTAGCTGAACAATTTCTTGCAACTCGGATTCTTTTTGCAATATTTCAAGTGCCTCCTTTCTTAATGCAACCCATTCTGCTGCAACATTCTTCTTGTACCAATCGCCCATGCCATCTGCATATAATGAATAACTTGTAAGCCAGTTAATTGATGGAAAGTGTCTTCTTGATGCCAAGCTTGCATCAAGTGCCCAGAAAACTCGAGTTACTCTAAGTGTGTTCTGAGAGACTGGTTCTGAAAAGTCTCCGCCTGGAGGTGAAACTGCACCGACAAGAGTAAGAGAACCAACACGCTCTTCTGGAGAGATAACAATTGCCTTTCCTCCTCTTTCATAAAATTCTGCAAGTCTTCTTCCAAGATAAGCTGGATATCCTTCCTCACCTGGCATCTCTTCTAATCTACCTGAAATTTCTCTTAGTGCCTCTGCCCATCTGGAAGTACTGTCTGCCATCAAGGCAACACCATAACCCATATCACGATAGTATTCACCCATTGTGATTCCAGTGTAGATGCTTGCTTCTCTTGCTGCTACAGGCATGTTAGAAGTATTAGCTACAAGAATTGTACGTTCCATCAAAGGTCTCTTTGATTTGGGGTCTTCGAGTTTTGGAAAAGTTGAAAGAACTTCGGTCATCTCGTTTCCTCTCTCTCCACAACCTACATACACGATAACATTGCTGTCTGCCCACTTGGCAAGCTGCTGTTGAGTTACTGTCTTTCCACTTCCAAATGGACCTGGAATTGCAGCTGTTCCACCCTTTGCAACAGGAAAGAACGTATCAAGTACTCTTTGGCCTGTGAGCAGTGGTTCTTCAGGCGCTAGCTTTCTGAGAACTGGTCTTGGAGTTCTTACAGTCCACCAGCTTGAAAGACCAATGTCAGTTTTGACACTGTTTTGTATAGTTGCAACAATATCGTTAACTGTAAACTTGCCCTCAGAAATTTCTGATAACTGGCCCTCAATATTGTATGGTACCATTATCTTGTGCATGATGAGCGGAGTTTCCTGAACCTCACCAATTATCTCACCTGGAGAAACAGTATCTCCCTTTTTCTTCAATGGAACAAAGTCCCATTTTTTGGTTTGATCAAGAGCAGGGATCACCTTTCCTCTGCTGATAAAGTCACCACTTTGTTCTCTTAGAACATCAAGTGGTCTTTGAATTCCATCATAAATAGAAGTAAGCAGGCCAGGGCCAAGCTGCATGGAAAGTGGTCTTTTTGTGTTGGTTACTTTCTCGCCTGGGCGTAAACCTGTGGTATCCTCATAAACTTGTACTGTTGCCTTGTTTCCCTCTAGTCTGATTATTTCACCGACTAGTCCCATGTCACCTATACGTACGACATCGAACATTTGAGCGCCCTCAAGTCCACTAGCGATAACTACCGGACCTGAA
This sequence comes from Nitrososphaerota archaeon, assembly GCA_028867755.1. Lineage (GTDB taxonomy): Archaea > Thermoproteota > Nitrososphaeria > Nitrososphaerales > Nitrosopumilaceae > Nitrosotalea. The sequence goes on along the minus strand of JAGWFT010000001.1, from coordinate 377,545 downwards.
ATTCTTGAAATTATTCCATCACTCATTTAATATCATCAACTTGTAGGGATACTTATTCCTAACACTCTCTTTGCCAGTGCCGCAATTGACTCTTCTTGAATGTTTCCTTCCAGAGCTGGCATGAACAAAACTAGTGGTTCTATTGATGCCTCGATCTTTTTTCTAAATATTGCTGGAAGTGTACTTCTTACAGAATCGCTTGCAATTATGAGACTGAACTTTCCTGACGAATACAGGTCTTGGATAGTTTTGCTAGCATCTTCGCCACTTACTACAAAGGTGTCCTCGATCCCAAGCAGTCTGTACCCTATCACAAGCTCACGTTCTCCTGCTACTGCGATTCTGCCACTTGATTGGGTTTTTTGTGTTGACATTGTATCACTCTATTAGCAATAATGAATTGATCTGTTCTGCAGACAGGTTATAGCGTTTTCCATATGCGATTCTTTTGATATTTTCTCGCTCCTGTTCCATCTTGAGAATAAAGTAGAATATTGTTCCAATTGATAATGCAATATTTTTCAACTTGTTCACATATTCGGAATTTATGAATTTATCCAAAGCAACTTCAAAATCAATCAGACTTTTTGATTTCTTGTATTGAGCCAATGCGTTAACTAACATAAAGCGATTTTCTATTCTGCCTATGATTTCTGGCACGTCCTTTGCGTTATAGATCTCCAAGAGTTCGTTTTTTGAGATCTTTCCTCCATCTACAATGTGTTTTCCTAGCAGGTCTTTGTCAAGATTGGATTCTTTTGCCTTTAGAGTGCTTAGAACATTCTTTTTGTCAATTTCTGTCCTAAAGAGATCTCTAATTGTTCCTTCATCTCCTTGGAAGAACTTGAGTGATTCTAATAGATTCTGATAATAGTAAGTCTGCAGGGCTGACATCATTGGTCCTTGATCTCCTGTCTTTTGATATGTCTCAAGATGCTGCATTAGAATAGTGCCATAATTGTACTTGACTAGTTGATTTACAACTCCTTCCACATTGTTCTGTGAAAGTATAACCTTCATGTCATCATGAGGAATATTTCCTGCAGAGATTCCTGCTGGTACATTTCTGCTTGACACCAGAAATGATTCTACCTCAGTGATTGTTCTACCCATGCTTTTTGATGACAATATTAGTTCTATGTTGTAAATATCCCACTTTGAAAGATATGCACGTACTGCAGACTTGCCATTAAACGGTGTGGCCTCTAGGGCAATCTTGTTTACAAGAACTAGCTGCCTGTTTAGTGCAACCTCCAAAAGGTCTGTGTCTTTGAATAGAGTGGCAGCCTTTTCAATTTCCGGGCCATACCAAGTAGACTCGAGAATCTTTACCATCTCTCCTTCGTCTTTTGCCTTCATCAGATTCTGTATTGCTTCTTTTGAGAGGAGGTTCAGGGAAAATGCTTGTAGTCTGCCAAAGGATGATGCATATTGCGATGTTGGCAACTAGATTCTCTCCGAGAGAAAACTTTTGATTTGGTCTTCATTGGTTCGGAGTAATTCTTCAAAAGTAAGATCGAGTTCTTTTGTTCCTTCCTTGTTTTCTGCAACTATGCCACCAAGAGTTTTAATTGACTTGCCTATTGTTATTCCCATGTCTTTCAATAATGATTTGTCTGCATCACGGCAGTGGACAACAATGTTTTGTCCTAGTTTTTTCTTTGAGCTGTTTACCATGGTTTCAAGGGCTTTTTTGTATTGAGGACTATTGGTATAATTTTCAATTTCTTTTGTAATAACGTTAAATGCCGATTGCATGTTTGTGTTGATAGCGTCAAACATGATCTTTTTTGCCTGAAGCTTTCCAGCTTCAATTATTCTTGCATATTCTCTTTCTGACTTGACCTTTGCCTCGTTTGCAAACTTTTCTTGGATGTCCTTAACAGTGAAATTTAATTCTGTTTGAAGTTTTGATTTCTTTTCTGCTAGGTCTTTGTCAAGGGTGTCAATCTCTCTTTTCTTTCTATTCTCTATCTCAAGGAGGAAAGTCTCTATGCTCATTACTGAAACCACTACAGGATACCTAGCAGTAAGATGATTCCCAATACGAATCCGATGATCCATAATGTTTCGGGAATGACGAAGAAGAATAGCACCTGACCAAACTTCTCCGGCTTCTCTGCAATGATACCCATACCGGCAGCACCAATACCTTGCTGTGCATTACCAGTACCTATCAAACCACCTGCAATTGCAATAGCTGCAGCAATAGCAAGTAATGGTTTAGTCAAACCGCTGCTTGTAGCACTAGTGTCTGCAGCAAAGGCAGAATGAGTTGTAAAGAAGGTTGATAATCCGATCGTCAACCCCGCTGTTATGATGATAAGCGATAATTTGGAACGCTTGTTCAGCACCATCAATTAAGGCTCATTTGCCGACGGTATATTAAGCTAATTCTTACAAAGCCTCGGTTCATTTTTTCAAAAAAATATGAAAATTCATGGTGCGATCATCGTACATCATTTTGCCGTATTACAATATCTAGAATTGCCTAATCTTCAACTGGGAGATCTAACATGTTTCCCCACTCACCCCAGGAACCAAGATAGACCTTTACATTTTTGAAGCCGAGCATTTTTAGCGCCACAAATGAGTTTGCTGCTCTATAACCTCCTTGGCAATAGGTTATGATCTCATCATTTTTTGAAAAGCGGTATAACTTGCCAAGTTCTTTTAATGGTTTCATGGTACCATCTTCTTTGATATTCAATGTCCAATCTGTGTTGACAGCATTTGGTATGTGGCCCTTTCTTGCTGCACGCATGACTTTGCCTTTGTATTCATCTGGTGTTCTTGCATCAATTATCTTTGCTTTATTGAGGTTCTTCTTGATGTATTCAAAGCTGACCAGAATTTTTTTATTGGTTTTGCCAGAGAATTTGGCTGGTTTGAAACCATTTGTCTTGGTCTCAATTGGCAATCCAAGACTCTTCCATTTCTTAAATCCACCATTTAGCATGAATGTTTTTGGATGTGAAAAATACGCCAAAAGCCATACTCCTCTAGCTGCACTCATTCCTGCAACATCATCATAGAATACCACAGTCTTTTGCTTTGTCACACCCATAAATGAGAGGAGATTTTTCATCTGTGCTTCAAACGCCTTGACACCAGCACTTGTTGTATCAAGCCAGTGATAATAGAACAGATCAACGTTAACTGCACCTGTGATATGCTCTTCTGAGTATTCTTTGTAAGATCTGCAATCAACTAGAACCAAGTTTGGTTTTTTTATCATTTTTACAAGTTCTTCTGGAGACTTTAACATGGGGATTCTCTACACTATCCAACGTAAATTCATTTCATAATATTGTATCAATTGATTAGAGATAGGCATGCGATGTTGATATGGGATATCTGTCATATTTCTTGGAATTTCCGTGTAACCAAATTATGTATTGTAGCTGAAAAAGTCATAATTTGTTACAATTCTTTCAAAATCGTAAATTCTTATATCCATGCAAAGTATGATACTATCACAAAACAATGATAATAAATCATAAAGATATTAATTTCCATATTGTAACTCTTCTAAAATCTACGGAGATCAATTAGTAAAATGACCAAGTCGCAGAAGGCTATTCCAAGGTTATCTGTTTTTCAGACCTTCAAGACAAAGGACGGGGAGTTTACAGGAGAGGCGATGCGTCAGCGCGGAATTATTATGCATCTTGCTCTAGAAACTTTGCCAACGAAAAAAACTAGAACTGCAATAGCACATAAACTGGCAGAAAAAAATGGGACTACTTGGCAAAACATTTACTCTGGAATTTTCAGGGATCTGGATGAGATTCTTTTGCCTTTGGGCATTGTTCAAGAATCTGGTAGACTTCCAATAAAACGAGGACCAAAAGCTCTTCAGGAGCAAGGAGTTCCATATTACCAGTTAACTGAGGGAGGTTTGTTGGTTGCCGCCTCTTTGTCAGAGATGATAAATGAGCGACCAAAAATCATTTATGATTTTTTTGAGAAAAACTCTAATTCAAAAGACAAGGATCTGAAAAGCTCAATTCTCACATTGCTTGATGTTGCTCCCAATTTTGTTTCCTCGTTGTTAAGAAAATATGTCGAGTCGTACAGCAAGGGGAAGATAGAACAATTGATTCCATTTGATAGCGATGGGATAAAGAAGGCGTTTGATGAATCATTGATGATTCATCGCGAGTTATTGGAGGGATTCTCATCATTATCAGATACGGACAGAGAGCCTATCATGAATTTCCTAAAGAAAGTAGGTTAACCTCTCTCATGAATAATCAAAATCCTTTTCCAAAGGAGCTTGATAATATTGATAAGGTTATCTAAAACTGAACCTAGCAATTCAATCGTATTGAGGCATAGGTGATTACGATGGACGATGAGCTAATTGAACATGTAGTGCACTTGATTGATGCAAAGAAGGGAGACAATGGTAGATTAACCTACATCCTAAGCATGCTTCAAGAAGAAAGACCATTGTACATTTCTGACAGAAAATATCTTGAATCATTAATCTCTGCGTATATTGAACCGTCTAAAAAAAGAAAAGGTGGACAGCATCAAACTGTTGAAGAACTAAAGACAGAGCTTGCACGAGTAAAACAAAGGCTTGAAAGATATGAAAAGCGAGGATACAAAAAGGCAATAGGAAGAAAGGCAGTTTTCTTTTTTGTTACGTTCTTCTTTGGGTGGCATGCAGTGGTACAGTTGCTTGGATACAATGTACTTGATAATAATCAAAATATCAACCAGTATCTTTTTCCTCTATACCAGCTTAATCTGGTAATACCAACACAGGTTACTGCAATCATGGATCAGTATGGCCTCAACCTAGATCAACTCATTGTGTTTGCTTGGGGAGCGATGATACTAACATGGATAATCCTTGGCTTTGTCTATCTGGTGAAATTCATGCGATCAAGATACAATCCTGCACTGCAATAAACTAGGATTTTGTAAAGTTGAAATCTGTTGTATAGTCACTGCCACTAAAGGCAGTCTTTACCGCATAGTATGCTGTTCCTGAAACAGTAATCTTTGATGTTCCTTTTTGTATTGCAGACCAGATGTCTGGATAGTTTCCAGTATTTACAATGACTGCATTATCTTGGATATTTGACGAAGTACCTGCTACAAGTGGAAAATAGTAGGAACTTTGCCAGTTATCTTCGTATCCTTGTCCTATCTCTCCATGTCCAATGACTGTTGGGCCATAATAGATGACATAATTTATGGATTCAAGAATTATCGTGGTGTTGTTTGGGTTTGTAACGTAGAAATTAGTTTGTAGTGTCGCGTTTCTTTGGTCAGATGAAACAACCGAGGTTCCGTTATATTGTATAGAGAGGGGCTTGATCTGAGTTGAAACTGCTGTCATTGAGGTAGGCACGTTTGGACCCTGAGGTATGAAATTTTTTATCATACCAGAACCTGGCAGAACTGCAAACCCGATAATAACTGCAATAATTACTGCAACCGCGCCATAAAGTATGATTTTTGCATCCAAGTACAGCATACAATCAGTTCATTCTTCAATTAAACCTTGAGTTAGTTGAAAACCCTTATAGTAAAAGTTTCAAGATCTAAACTTGTGCAGTATCACCAAGCCGTAAGAATTGGCCAAGACAGATCAAGAAAATCTCAGATGACTCTGTTTGAACATGCAGGTTTTGCCATGCTTACTCTAACAGTAAAAAAATCTCAAGGAATATTTGTTCCAGTTGGAGAAAAAGAATTTGTAGCAATATCTCAAAAGCAGGATGGGTGGGTTACTGTCATAGTGGACGAGGAGGGATATGCCAAGGCACAGTCAAAGACCCTGTCCGAAGAACAAGCAAGAGAGATCTTACAAAAAGTAATTGCTGCTGGAATTTTAGAGTATACTGATCCTGTTAAACTAGTGTAATTTCTGTACCTTCTGGACTTCCCTTGATGGCTTTTTCCAGTGTCTTGATGTCTGCCTTTAGAATTCTTGTCTTGATCTTGGAGCGCTCAATTACCTTTAGCGCCACGATATCCATCAGATCATAGCCTCCTGCAACAGAATCTTGGTGTACAAGCATACTTCGAAGATTCTTGAGTGGAATTTTTTTGAATTTTTTTGCATGTTTGTTTTTGCGCGGATCAGAATCATAGACACCATCAACATCGGTTGCATTAAGAAATGCGCTTGCTCTTACCTTTTCTGCAATTAGTGCTGCAGTAGCATTTGTGCTCTGCCCAGGATGTAGTCCTCCTGTAACCACTATCAGACCGCTGTCTGCTGCATTTGCTGTCTCCTTCAAGTTGGTTGGAGGATGTGGATATGCCTTGTCTTGTAACGCAAAGATCAACAGTCTTGCATTTAGTCGAGATACCTCGATGCCAAGCTCGTCAAGCGTGGACTCGTCTACACCCGACAACCTTGCATGTGAGATGTAATGCCTTGCTATCTTTCCTCCGCCTGCAATTATGATTGGCTGGCAAATCTTGCTTGACCTGACAAAAAACTCTGCAAACTGCTTCAATGTCTTTGTGTCTTCAAGACCAAAAAGACTACCTGATAGCTTTATGACAATTCTTTTTCTCATTATCTGTTTTCACCAAGAATAATTTCTGCTGACATTTCAACCTTTTTTCTAAATTGCTGTCTTGTGTATATTCGTAAAATATCCATAAATCCCGAGATGGCAGACACTAGTGGAATTTCTGAGATTGGCAATTCATATGCCTCCTTTGGTCCTGGCCCTCTGGTTGATGTAAGAATTATTGACTGGGATTCTTTTTTTGACGGTGTAAGTGGAATTGATGGAGTTTTAGATATATCTACAAATATCTCTGACTCGTCTACTTTGGCTTTTCTTGCTATATCACGCTGTAGTTCAGATCGATTGACATTGCCCATCCTAGGTTTCATGAAAATTTTTTCGTAGACACATTTTAACAGCCTGCGCTCTTGATAGTCTAGTGCGAGCTTGCTTGCACGTCTAAGCTCTGGGCTTGTCTTTGGCAGAGAGATTAGCTTTGAAATGATAAACTCATCAGTGAACTGGACGTATTTTTCTAGGTTATCGGTAGCAAGCCCAAGCTCCTTGTCTGCAAGAAGCATTGATTCGATCAGCATTACCTCTGCTGATCTAACAGTCTTGTGGAAATAGACAGCCCTGAACATCTGGTATCTTGAAATCATCATTGACTCAAATGAATGGAGGGCAGACTTGTCAAGGGAGAGCTTTTTTTCATGAACATCAAACGAGTTTATGATTCTCTTAAAGTCAATTCTTGCATGCTCTGCTCCGGTAAAATAGCTGTCACGAAGAAGATAGTCCATCATGTCAGAACTCAGGCCGCCTGAGATGATCTCGTTCATGAATTGGTATTTTGAGTTTCCAAATGATAGCTTGCTGATAAAGTCCTTGTCAAAGCCATTTTTTGATATGAGATCACCAATTTCTGATTTTAGGATTAGGTTCTTGCCTATTTTTTCATGAGAAATTTTTTTCTGTTTCTGAAGTACCTCCTCAAACAGGTGTGAAAACGGGCCGTGTCCGATGTCATGCAAGAGTGCTGCAAGTCTGATATTTTTTATGTCATCAGATCCAAGGTGACCCTTTTCTTCCAGTATCGATGCAGCTTGGCTTGCAATATGCATTGTACCAAGCGAGTGTTCAAATCTAGAATGTTGCGCTCCCGGGTAAACAAGATGGGCACCAGCAAGCTGCCTTATTCTTCTAAGTCTCTGAAAGATTGGGTTGTCGATAACATTAGTCTCATGTTTGTATACGTTGATGAATCCATGTATCGGATCTACAATCTGGAGATATTTTTTTTCCATATTACTTTATCATCTGTTTTAGAACAATCTGCCTGACATCCTGATGGACTGCTTGCTTGTGGCGTGATGCGCTTACAACATGCCAACCAAGATTTTTTGCTAGCTTTCTGTATGTTCCCGTTATTTTTTGTGCAAACTCTATGTTCTCTTCGAACTTGTCACGTCTTTCTTTTTTTCTAGAAAACGAGTCTGTGGGATTTACGTCAAGAAGAATTACAAGGTCTTCTTTTGGTAGTCCGTCATCCAAATTTTCAAGCCATTTCATGTCAAGTCCGTTTACTGTGCCGTAGACAAGATTTGATTGGTAGTATCTATTCATTATAACAATATAATTTTCTAATAGTGCATCATTGATTTCCTTTGCCTTCTCCCACCTGTTTGCAGCAAGAAGGCAATGAATTACTTGGGGCGGAAATGATCGTTTCCCTCCAAGATAACGCCTAATCTCTTTTCCAATTGGTGTAGAATAATCTGGAAAACTAAATATTTTTGATTTCATGTTTTTGGTCTTCAAAAAGTTTGCCAAAAGTTTTGATTGCGTTTTCTTTCCTGCCTGGTCAAAACCTTCTATAACTATAATCATGAAATCCTATTGAATGGGGCGGTAGATAAATTATAAATTGACTAACGTTTAATAACCAAAAAAGTGCTAAAAGTAACAAAATGGGCTTGGGTTACTATATGGTAAAAGAAGTAATGAAAGAGATAGGAAACAAGTCAAGGGAATTCTACGAGTTTATTCTTCCTCCAGTAGATATTGTCATGCAAAATGACAGCCTTGTTGTGTCAATAGACATGCCTGGATTTGACAAAAAGGAGATCAAGCTTAGAATTCATGGCCATATACTATCTATTAACGCAAAAAGAGAGACAGTTGAAGAGGGGACAGTAATCTGGCACCAGAGACCCAATGTTATCGACAAGAAAATTAGGCTGCCGATGAGGGTAAAAGACGAGGAAGACCTTGGTGCATCTGCAAAATATCATGATGGCGTACTTACGCTGACAATTCCGATAAAGACTGGAAAAAATATCACAATAGAATAGCTAGTGTTCTTTCATTGCAATAGAAATTCCCATAATAGCTACAGAACCTACCATACCTACCTCTCCAACAAGATGATTTGTCGCATAAAGAATTGTAGCGCCAACAAACACTGCTGCTGACAAGATGCTTCCTGCAAGCAAAACATTTTTTGGTTTTGGGGGGTTTTCACGTATTCTTTTTGTGTCCTCTAGGAATTTTCTAATCTCAGGGACAACTGCTATTGCAGCATCAACTGATTTTACTAGTCTGCCAAATGCAAGTTTGATCTCTTCGACATATGCGTCTTTTACAATATTTTCTTCTTCTAAGATATTTTGCAGAACACTGATGAACCTAAAGTTCACCTTGTGTGTAAGATAGATTCCCTCAAGAATTGATGCCATCCTCATGTAGAGTGCAAGGTGTTTTGGAAGCTTGAACGGAAACCTGCTCATTGTTTTATTTGCAAGCTCCATCAGTGCCTTGACTTCCATTCTATCAACCTTGGTTCCATACATTGCTTGAATTGACATGCCAATTCCCTGTTCGATGATTCCCCTATCATAGCCAGGCATAAGCATTCCAAGGTCATCCATGGCACTTACCGTCCTTGTAGAATCTTTTTCAACAAGCGCAAGATACAGTCGTATTAATTTTAGGCGGGTTTTGCTGTCAAGTCTTCCCACCATTCCAAAATCATACAATATCAGAGAGCCGTCGTTTGTGACTGAGATATTTCCAGGATGTGGGTCTGCATGAAACATCTCATGGCGCAAGAGCATTGTAAAAAAGACCTTGTGGGCACGTACTACGAGCTGTTCCCTGTTGATTCCAGCCTCATCGAGTGCCTTTACGTTTGTTATCTTTATTCCTGGGATATACTCCATGGTGAGTATGTTTTTGCTGGAATAGTTGTCCATGACTGAAGGGATTATTACCTTTGGATAGCTGTGAAAGTTTCTTCGAATTGTCTTTAGGTTTTGTGATTCCATTTGATAATCCATTTCCTCGTGAATTGTTTCTATGAATTGTGAAAGCATGGCATCAGCAGAATATCTCAGGTTTGGGTCAACAAACCTCATTGCAAAGGGAATGATTTTTTTTAGAACCTTGATGTCCTTTTCTACCACTTGCTCTATGCCAGGACGCTTTATCTTAACAATAACATCTTGTCCTTTTACTTTTGCGCGATACACTTGGCCAAGAGATGCACCGGAGATTGCATTTTTGTCAATATAATCAAAATTTCTTTCAATTGGACCCAAGTCATTTTCAATAATTGGTTTTACCTGATCAAACGGAGCTGCTGGCACTTCATCCTGAAGCTTTGCAAGCTCTTCCATGTATGGCTGAGGAAGTATGTCGGCTCTTGATGAAAGCCACTGTCCAAGCTTGATGTAGACTGGGCCAAGAGAGACAAAAGTATCTAGTGCCTTGCGAGCATTTTTTTGGTATCTTGACACGTTTACATTTTTTCCTTCCCTTCTAACCCACTCTCTCCTGTCCTTTCGCAAAGCTATGACAAGGGGCAAAAGTTTGAGGAAGGTTCGAAGTGTGCGAGATTTTGAAATGACAGGTCCCTCCTAGAGGCCCTTTAGTTTCTTTACTAGTGAATATCCCATGTATCCAGTTACAACTGAGGCCACAAGTCCTGTGACGCTTGCCCCAAGTGCTGCAAAAGGTTTGTTCTTTTGTAATTTGTAAACTTCGTAGGCAATTTTTTTTCCTCCCCAATAAGCGCTTGCCATGCCGATTAAAAATTCCGGTGCATCACGTATCAGATGTCCCAGCGGATCAATTCTGGGGTCTACCTTGTCTACATGGACAAGATACTTGTCTTCATATTCTCTAATGTGTAGATTGCCATATCGAAATTGTCTGGTGGCTCCATTTTTTTGGCCCAAATTTGTTTCCTCAGCATCATCTAGCATGAAAGGGCGAACTTCTTTTGGGACTTCGATCTCATCCGAAGCCATGTTCAAAAAGCGGCTATCTCTAAATAATAAGTTTAGGTTGTTTCTTGGACTGTCTTTTCTACAGGAATCTTTGGTTTTTTCTTTATCTTAAAGACAATTCCTCCAATTCCTGCTGCAATGGCAACAAGAATCACTAGTTGTAACTGTGAAAAACTTCCATCAGATTGCGGTGCTGGAGCTCCAAATGATACAGTATCTACCTGAGTAATTGTATGAGTTTGGAGAAGTGTGTCTTTGTATGTTAACGTGACCATGACCTTTTGGTCCCCTGACAATTGTACACTAGTTGAATCTACTGGCACGTTAAATGGAACTGGGGCATCAATATCAAGGTCGCCTATGTACTGTGTTGTTTCTTTTATGGTTGAGCTCTCAAGTGGATCCAATGTAACTTGTCCAAACTGGCCCTTGATGTTTCCTTGGTTGAGAATATTTCCGATTATCATCTGCTTGCCTGCAATCTCGGAGACTTGGACTCCGTAAACTGATACATCAATTACTCCTCGTATGTAAGATGCAAAACTTTGTTTTTCAATTACAGTTGAACCATCTTTTGTGTATTGTATGTTCACGTCAAAGTTTACTGCTTGGCCCTCGATGTTTTGATCTGCAAAGACTGGTATTTGCAAAACTCCACTTGTTAATGGATTTATTTCCTGAATAAACCACTTGTTGTCCTGTAGAATCTTAAAGTCTGGAGAGTTTGGAGTTATGCTAACAGAGATGTTAGAAATTTTTGATGGAGATGTGTTCTGCAACCCAAGAGTAAGATTTTGCATGACTCCCATCATCAGATAAGATGGCGTTGAGAGTTTTATTATGGAAGTAGAACTTGCCGGCCCTACAATGAGATCAACTGTTCGTGTATCAGATATTTGGTTTCCTTGGCCATCAAAGTAGCTCAATGTAAACGGTATATGCAGTGTTTGTCCTGCAAGATCCTGCGGCACAAATATGTTAAATGAATATGAGTTCGATGACCCTGATGAAACCGTTCCTACATTCCAGTGATGTTGATCTATTACAACATTTTGTAGATTAGATGCCATACTGGTGGAATTTGATAACTGGCTTAGTACAATGTCTACATTATTGAGGCCTGCAGTGCCAGAATTAGATACTTCTACTGTAACTTGGTTGTTTGTTGCTGGTTGTAAGAATGGATTGTCAGCCTTCATGTTGAGCAGTCCCTTTCCTGTAAGCTTGAAATCAAAGTCAAAGAAGACCTGGCGGATTCCATTTTCTCTGACTAGTGAATAGGTTAGTTTGGCTGTTCCTGTATAGTCATGTATAGCTAGTGACTTGTCCACGTTTAGGTAGAATGTGAGTGTAAATGAATTGCCAGCTGGTGCAACCTGGGTGTTATCAGCCTCGATTACTCCCCCTGCCGAAGTTGCCGGTGTAAACTGTGCAGGTAGGGACAGGAATCCTGCAATTCCAGAAATGTCTTCTGTGCCAACGTTTGAAAATACCATTGTAAACGGCACGTTCTTGTCTCCTGGCTGGACTTCGATCTTTTGGTTTGGATATCCAAAGTATGAATCAAGAAGTTTGATATTAGTAAAGTCATGTGCAAAAGGCGATTCTCCAGGTAGAGACTGCTCTGGTGCACTCTGTGCATAACTTGGAACCACCAAGTAGCCCATTAGAATTACTGTTGCTAGAAGAATAGTTTTGTAAATCATCTCAGACTTGTCTCCAATTCTCCTTCGACAATCCTACCATCTTTTATTGTTACTATTTTATCGACTTCACCAAACTGTGGCCTGTCGTGTGTAACAATTATGAAAGTCTGGTTGAGTTTTCGGTTCAGTGATTTTAAGAGATGCACTGTAGTCTCTGCTGATATCGAGTCAAGATTTCCTGTCGGCTCGTCTGCTAGGACGATAGCTGGCTTGTTTATCAAAGCCCTTGTGATTGCAACTCTTTGTGCCTGGCCACCTGAAATTTTATTTGCAAACTTGTGCATCTGAGACTCTAATCCTACTGTTTTAAGGAGTGTTCTTGCTTCTTGTGCTGCACCATCCACAGTTCCTTGGATTTTTCTTGGAAGAAGGACATTTTCTAAAACTGTAAGGTCTGACAATAGATTTGAAAATTGGAATATGAAACCCAATTTTGAATTTCTAAAAGAAGAAAGATGATTGTCGTCAAGTGTAGAAGTGTCAACACCGTCAACAAGTATGCTTCCTTGCGTTGGCCTATCAAGCAGGCCTATCATGTTCAGTAGAGTTGATTTGCCAGAACCTGAACTTCCAACTATTAGTATGAATTCTCCCTTTTTGACTGTGAAGGTTATATTTTGTAATGCTGTTACGGCAGTTTCTCCTTCACCGTATATCTTCTCGGCATTGTGCACTTCAAGAACATTATCAGGCAAATCGCATGGCCTCCACGGGTTCGAGCTTTGTAGCCTTGAATGCAGGATAGATTGATGCAATTATTGCAAGAATAAATGCCATAATATCTGTCTGAATGATTCCCATCCAGTTGTACTGCACCTCTAGTGCAAGACTTCCTTGGAATGTCATATGAGTCTCTTTGGCATATTCTGTATATCCCACACCCATTACAGTTCCAAGGCCTGCGCCAATTGCACCTATCACCATTCCCTGAAATATGAATACCAATAACACATCTTTTCTTTTTGCACCAATTGCTCTCATTACACCGATATCACGAGTTTTGCTTGATACCTGCATCATCTGAATTGTAACAACAGCAAAAGCTGATGACATCATTCCAAAATATCCGACTAGATTAATCAGTGCAATACCTGATCTAAACCCACTAAGTGTTGTTTCTGCAGATTCTTCTATGGTCTGAGCTTTGAATTTGTCATCGTTTGATGGAAATGCACTAAGAAAGAGTTGCTTTACATCATCGGCCTTTGTTGGATCATTTAATCGTACAAGAATTGATCCAGTTTCGTGAGGTCTGTTAAGAATTTCACGCAGTGTATCTATATCTATTATGACACCGCTATCTACTCCTTGAGAACCTGCAGTCTGGGTAATGCCAACAATTGTAAATCTTCTTAGAACATTATTGCCAAATTGATCTATGAATTTTAGTTTCACACTGTCTCCTACTTGGGGATAACCAAGATCTCTATCCACCATGGCCCCTAACACTATAGAATTTCTAAATGAAACATACTGGCCAGAGCCAACAGTCTGATACAGTGTTGATGCTCGCTCATCATAGTTTGGGTCTATTCCTGTCACTTGTACATTATAGTCATGTATTAGCTGGCCATTCACAGTAGAGTTGATTTGTGCAACAGAATCAAGCCGGGGAGCTGCTGCCTGAACCCAGGGAATTCTTTCCAGCCAGTTTATCAGCATGAAATCTGATTTTGTGATATAGTCCTCGTTTCTTGTAATGTAAACATGACCATATCGATAATTGATCTGATCCCTTACGATTGCATTGTAAAGACCCTGAAAAATGACAGAATTTACCTGAACCACCAAGATTGCAATTGCAACAGCAAGGCTTGCAGCAATAAGACTGCCCTTGCGTCTAGTGATAAATCTGATGCCTATCTGTGCTCTATAATCCACGAAGGATCAAGAAATAGTCGTATATTTAATATTTTACCTTGTCTTTGTTTAGGAACAAGACAATTATATATACAAGATGTTCTAAATTCAAAGAATAGTGAGATGCAGATATAGAGAATGGACAAATTAGATATAGAAATCCTATCCCATTTGCTAAATAACTGTAGGACACCTGACAGCCAGATAGGCAAGGAGATTGGGATCTCAGGGGTGGCTGTAAAATATAGAATTCAGAAGATGGTAGAACAGAAAATAATTAAAGAATTTACATTAAAAATTGAGCCTCCAGTTTTGGGTTACAGTGTTGTTTATTTCGTCGTAATAGGAAAAGAGCTCGATGATATTTTAGACAAGATACGACTTGTTGGAGAACCGTTTTTTGTTATTCCATGTGTTGGCGGAATCACAGTATGCAGCATTGTTGTGAAGGAAAATCCGGAACATGCAATGGAAATTGCAAAAAACATTCTAAGAGATGTCAGAGTGCTTAGCATATTTGAGGCAAAAAATCCTGAGATAAGATCTGACTTGACAAAAACTGACATTGAGATAATTGATATCTTGTTAAAAGATCCGCGACTGAAGATAGAAAAGATTTCCAAGATCTCTGGATTTTCTACAAAAACAATAGCAAGATCACTTGACAAACTACAAAATGACGAGGCAATTCAGTTTACTTTGATTCATGATCCAAGAAACATGGGAAAATACATTCCATTTGCAATCCTTGTCTCAGTTGATGGAGACATTAGAAAAACTTTGGCTAAACTAGAGAAAAAGTTTGAAGGCTCATTTTTACAAAATCCATTTGTGCATCTAAATAAAATAGTAATGTTTCTTTATAGCGACAACATCTACAAGATTGATGAGGTTAGTCAAAAAATTCATGAGTTTGATGAAGTACAATCAGTTGATCTCTTCATTCCAAAACAAATCAACTTTTTGCAAAAATGGATAAAAAATGCAATAGCACATACAAAGAAATCAAAAAAATTGCATCTGATACCCGAGATACATTCATAACATAATATATCCATCACTAATTCAATGCGAAAGAAAATCTTTCAAGGCAGAGTTCTTTCCCTAAGCGTTCACAAAATATCACTCAAGGGACGCAAGGTAACAAGAGAGGTAATTGAGCACCCAGGTGCTGCAGCCATGCTTGCTATAGAAAACGGCAAGTTGCTCCTTGTAAAACAGCACAGGTTTCCTCATGGGTTTGTTCTTGAGATTCCTGCTGGTACACTGAAAAAAGGCGAAAAACCAAGAAAATGTGCGTTCAGGGAGCTAAAAGAAGAGACAGGCTATGAGGCAAAGACGATGATCCCGCTTGTCAAGTATTACCCTTCGATAGGGTATAACATGGAGATAATCCACTGCTTTGTGGCATCTGGGCTCAAGAGGGTATCAGGACTAAAGTTAGACGAGGATGAGATACTATCTGTTGTAAAGATTGATTTTAAAAAAGTGTTAAAGATGATTTTATCAGGAAAAATTACAGATTCAAAAACTATCTGTGCAGTGCTTACATATGCAATGAAAAAGAAAATTTACGTGTAGACTGGTTTTACCAGATCTGCAGTATCAGACCAGCATCGTGCAAGCTTTTCAAGCGTATACACCAAGTCCAGAAACTGTATAGACACTTGCTTTTTTGGTTCTACCAAAGATCGTATGTCGGAGATCTTTTTTTGATATATTCTAAACAACTTGATGGCTTCGATTGCAAGCAACCTGTTGTTTTCTATAAACGAGGTAATGGATTTCTCATGAATGTTTTCTATTTCCATTGCCAGTGCATGGAGCTTTTTTGACTCTATCTTGGAGTCTCCAAGCTCAGGTATGGAATTTGCTAGTTCTACAATCGTATCGCCTGCACTTTCCATCAAGTTTGCTGCAATTCTATAGTCCAAGATGTCAATGTTTCCAAGATTAAATGCTGTTGCAAGTTTTTTGTCTACCATTGCGCTGCGAATTAGTCTGACAAGCAGAAAATACTGTCTGTCTATCTCGTCGTCTCTGCTTGAGATTGTCTGCAGTACAGTCTTGTCGTCAGATGTAAGAGAATTTATTGTATCTCGAAATAGGCCCAGTGAAATTGAGCTCATCCTCTTTAAGATCTTGTCAGGACTGAGAGTTGTAGCATCCAAGAGAAACTGTACGTTAACATTTGTGGCGTCCTCATCAACAATTTCCATGCCAACCAGCCTGCGCATGAGGCCACGGATTCTTTCCCTGTCTCCAATTGAGATTGAGGATTTTCCTTTTATCTTGATTATATCATATCCAAGAAGATAGGCACCCGTAATGTCTGCACTGATGTTTTCTTCCCTTGATACTGGATATTGTATCACGACCTCCTTGAGAGATCTGCTATTTCCAATTGGTGCAATTGAGATGCTATTGGTTCCAGTCTCAATTTCCACCTCATCGCTTTTTTCAAGCTTGTTTGATTCTATCCACTCTATTGGCAATGATACCAGGATGCTGCTGCCTATCTTTTGCAGGCGTCGAATGAATTTAGTCAATTTATACTAGTATAAATAATATAATCGTCATTTTTATATTTTTATCAAAATTTAAACTCATCATGCAGGCAGCAGCCTTTGCACCGGGTCACATAACTGGCTTTTTCAAGGCAGAAGTAGAGCCAACACGACCGGAGCTGAAAGGCTCTATCGGTGCAGGATTTTGCATAAAGGAAGGCGTTACAACCAAAGTAAAGGTCACAACATCTGACAAACCTGGTTTTAGAGTAACTGTTACTGGTTACAAGTCTGACAACACACAGGTGTCAGAGTTTGTCGCAAAAGAATTTTTGAAACTTGTCAAAGAAAATTATTTTTTTGACATAGAGCATTACAGCGAGATTCCGGTGGGCTATGGGTTGGGCTCTAGCGGTGCTGTTGCACTAAGCTTGGCATTTGCACTAAACAAGGCACTTGAAACAAATCTTTCTCGAACACAGGTCGGACAGATAGCTCACAATGCAGAGATTTATTGCAAGACGGGGCTTGGCACTGTGTTATCATCATATCATGGGGGCTTTGAGATAAGAACAAAACATGGTGCACCTGGAATTGGCAGTCTGAAAAAGATTCACACTGATTATTCTGCAATTGTAATTTGTTTTTCCCCAATATCTACAAAGAAATTCATCGGCACACATCTTTCAAAGATAAACGGTCTTGGCGGAAAGATGGTTACAAAACTTCTCAAGTCAAGGGACCAGATGGAGTTTTTGGACATGTCGCTTGAGTTTGCCAAATATGTTGGAGTGATTACCCCAAAGATGCAACAGGTAATTGACGACCTGCAACAACATGGGTTCAAGTGCGGCATTGCAATGTTTGGAGAGACCGTGTTTACACTAGTACCAAAGACAAAAGAATTACAGATTTTACAAATTTTAGAAAAATATCATGATGGAATAATTATCAAGACAGAGATTGACAAGAGCGGAGCTAGAGCATCCTAGTGCTTATTCCAAGATCTCATCCCAGGGCTGCATCCCTGCACATAAGAGAGAAGCTGGTTCGCGGATACAGAGAGGGCTTGGTTGTAGAAGAAGGCCTCTTGGCCCATGGCAGAGGTGAGATGTTTGACTATATCATAGGCGAGAAGACCTTGAAAACCTCTCATGAGGCAATAAAAGCTGCCTCACGCATGCTGCTCTTGGCAAAAAGGCCTGTCATATCAGTAAATGGCAACCTTGCAGCTCTTTGCCCAAAAGAGATTGTCCTGCTTGCAAAAGTGACTGGAGCCAAGATCGAAGTCAACCTGTTTTATGCAAGCAAAAAGAGAAAAAATGCAATAGCACTAGAACTCAAAAAAAATGGCGCAAAAGAGGTTCTGGGACTTGATGCCAAGTTTTCACAAAAGATTCCAAACCTTGACAGCAAAAGAAGAGTTGTTGACGAGCGTGGCATATTCATTGCAGATGTCGTACTGGTACCACTGGAAGATGGCGACAGAACTGCTGCTCTGAAAAAATTTGGAAAAAAAGTGATAACATTTGATCTCAACCCAATGTCACGCACTGCACAGACTGCTGATATCACCATCGTTGATAATGTAACAAGAGGAATGCAGATTTTAATTCTAGTTTGTAAAAATATGAAAAAATCTAGGCTGGATAAAAATTCCAAGTTTGACAACAAGAAGAACCTAAGCCAGTCCATACTTGCAATAAAAAACAATCTTGGGAGAATGGCACATGCCTAAATCTGTAAGAGACATAACCTCGATGAAGGGCTCCAAGAAGATTACTGTAATTACTGCATACGATTACACCACTGCACAGCTTTGCGATAAAGCTGGAATTGAGATCCTGCTTGTGGGAGACAGCGGGGGAATGGTGATGCTGGGCTATGATAACACCATACCTGTCACGATGGAGCAGATGTGTTTTTTTACAGAGGCAGTGGGCAGGGGTAGGCAGAACGCAATGGTTGTAGCTGATATGCCGTTTATGTCATACCAGGCAAGCAAGTCGCAGGCAATTGAGAATGCTGGCAGGCTTGTCAAGGCGGGGGCCGATGCAGTAAAGCTGGAAGGCGGAATTGAGATAAAAGATACTGTCAGGTCAATTGTTGATATCGGCATACCTGTCATGGGACATATTGGATTCCAGCCGCAGACTACCACGCTGCAGGAGGGCTATAAGGTGCAGGCAAAGACAAAGGATGCCGCTCTCAATCTAATCCAGAATGCCCGGACACTCGAAGAGGCCGGCGCCTTTAGCATTGCACTTGAAATGGTAACAAGAGAGGTATCAAAAATAATAACAGAATCAATCAGTATTCCGACAATAGGAATTGGTTCTGGGCCTGACTGCGACGGACAGGTGCTTGTTGTTCATGACGTACTTGGCCTGTATGAAAAGATAAAGCCAAAATTTGCCAAGCGATACCTTGAGCTTGCTGGAGATATTGTAAAGGCTGTTACATCTTACAAGAACGATGTGGTGTCTGGCAAGTTTCCATCACAGGAACATTCGTTTTCTATTGACAAAGCAGAACTTGAAAGGTTGAGAAAAGAGATTGCGTGAACATCCGTCACTTGATATTGTAAGCTCTGACGGCTCTGAGCTTGTCGGGAAAAAAATTGTCTTGTGCATAACAGGAAGTGTTGCTGCATACAAAGCAATAGAGCTTGCAAGGCTCTTGATGCGACATGGCGGAAATGTTACATGTGTTGCAAGCAAGGCCGCAACTGACTTGATAAAGCCAAGTTACTTCAAGTGGGCAACTGGAAACGAAGTGATTACAAAACTTACAGGCGATCTTGAACACATCAAGGTTGCAGACTATAAGCAGTCTGACTTGATTGTGGTGTATCCATGCACTGCAAATACACTTGGAAAACTTGCAAACGGTATTGATGACACTCCAATCTCTACTGTACTTAGTGTTGGGTTTGGCTCAAAGATTCCCATCATGGTTTCACTTGCCATGCACCAGGCAATGTACGAGAATCCAGCCGTTGTAAAGAACATCAAATTCCTAAAAGACAAGGTGCAGTTTATTTCTCCACAGTTTGTCGAGGGAAAAGCAAAGGCTGCCGAGCCTGAAAAAATCTTGGATTTTATATTGAAAAAATATGGTGCATCATCTGTCTTGCAAGGAAAAAAAGTTCTGATTACTGCAGGGCCTACCATTGAATACATTGACCCTGTCCGTGTCATAACCAACCAGAGTACAGGCAGGACTGGCGTTTTGCTTGCAAGGGAGCTTGTCTCATCTGGAACCAAAGTCACCTTTGTTTATGGCCCAGGTACAGAGCATGCTCCCAAGGGGGCAAAAGTTGTAAGGGTGAAAACTAGCAGGGAGATGCTAGAAGCAGTAAGACATGAGATGAGGCAGAGATTTGATATTGTTGTGCTGGCTGCTGCAGTCTCTGACTATACTGTAGAGAATCCAAGCAAGACAAAGGTCAAGAGCGATCCTGACAAGATGATTATACAACTAAGAAAAGTGCCAAAGATCATAAATGAGATAAAAAAGATTCAGAAAAGTGTCTTTCTTGTAGGATTCAAGGCAGAGACTGACGTGTCAAAGGAAAAGTTGATTGCTTTATCGCGCAAAAAGCTTCAGGAATCACGTGCTGATGTAATAATTGCAAATGACATTGGAAAAAAATATAGAAAAAATCCAGAGAAAAACAATGTAGTTGTGGTTGACTCTAAAAAGGAGTCAGTATCAGGATGGAAGGACAAGGAAAAGATTGCAAGATTTGTTTGCCGTGAAATAGAACATCGATTTAGAAAATTTGCCTAGAAGAATATCAGATTATAAGTAATTCTGTCAGATTTTGTGTCATAGTATAATGCGACATACTGGTGTACAAATAATTCGAAAAACAGACCAGATGGTGTGAGTACGGATAAAGTTTTGATCGATGAAAAATCTGCTGACAAGGCACAACTAGATGCATTTCTTCAAACCATGACAAAATCATCAAGTAGAAGGAAAATTTTGGTTCGCTTCAAGTTCAAATATGTAGGCACAGAATTTCTAGAGTGGTTGACTTATAGGCAATACGATGCTTTGAGAACTATCGATTGCCTGGAATTTTGTAGTACTATTACATAATTTTGGATAGTATTCAAACGGTTCTTATTTTAATATTTTAACAATTTACTTGCTGATACAACCTTTGCGTCTCAACCTAAGACCATGCTAGTTTTTGTTCCCATCTTTTTTCGTAATGAGATTGCAAAAATAACTGAAACTACGGATAACAATGCGGCAGTTAGAAATATCTGATCGTATGCTTGCGCAGACGGAAAGCTGCCAGAAAGATTTGGTATTGTATCCCGATACATTTGCTGATACATGCCTGCAAGTGAAGGCCCAAGCGAGTTTCCTACAAGCATTAACAATACAGACATGCCAAGAGATATTCCCTGTACCTTTTGAGGCGATGACATTAGAATTATGTTAAAACCACCTACAATTGCAAATGACAGTCCTACCGAGATTATTGCCAATGTAGCAGATATTGTAGATTCGGTAAAGTGAAATGCCAGTATGCTAAAAAATCCAACTGCACAGATTGTTGTTCCAAGTGCTGTGAGGTTGAAATTTCCTATCCTTGAGAGGAAAAAGCCTCCTGCTGCAGATACTACAAGGGAGACAATCATGAACGGTAGCTGAACTTCTGCTACTGTTATTACGTCACCGCCAAAGCCAAGGGGGCTTGGGCTGCGTATCAGTATTGGTATGGTTTGGTATACCATGAATGTGGAAACTCCAACTATAATCATGATAATATTGGATGGCAAAAGTACCTTGTCTGAAAGCACCTTTAGATCAATTAGTGGATGGGCAACTCTTTTTTCAAGACTTGCAAAAATTATCAGCGATACAGCGGATCCTGCAAAAAAGCCCAGAGAATCCAGATTCCCAGAGCCTATGTCTTGAAGAAAAGACAGGCCCATCAAAAACAAGACTACCGTAAAAGATAGCGCTAACGTGCCCTTGACATCTATTCCCGTTGCCTCTGTATCTTCTTGTTCTGTTTTTTTTACATTAATGAACCTGTTCATTATAAAAGCCAATACTATTGCTATAGGAAATACAGAAAAAAAAGTTGCATGCCAGCCATAATCAGAAATTATTTTTGCACCAGCTATGAGGCCTATTACAGAGCCTCCAAAAAATGTTGAAGTAAATATTCCTTGGGCCATTCCAAGCTTTTGAATTGGAAAAATATCACGTACTATACCAAATGCGATTGGGAACATCGATATTCCTACACCTTGTGCAATCCTAGCGGATAACAAAAAAGGCAATGAGTTTGAAAATCCTCCTGCTAAAATTCCTGCAGAATATATCATCATCACAATTAGGAGTATCTTCTTTTTGCCATAGATGTCTGAAAGTTTGCCTGCAATAGGCGTCATTACCGCGCCTGCTATCAGATATGAAGAAAGAATCCAAGACGATGTATTGTACGAGATGCCAAAATCTCGGATAAAGTCAGGAATAGCCGGCAGGACCATCGTCTCGCCATACATTGTAACAAGAGCAAGCCCACAAATGATAGCAAGGGAAAGCCATGCAGAAGATGAGACGGGAACCACAGAATTATTCTTGCTTGGCTCTGTGCCATCTTGATTTTCTTTCATTTTTATTTCTCACTTGTACGACATAGACAGGGCTTTTCTATTCTTTTTCATGCCTAGGATTTGGTTTGAAAGTATTCTCACTAATGAGGTGGGAAACACGCGGAGGATCTTTTCCTATATGAAATGATCTAGCGTGTTCCTCAATGGCTAAATCTGCCTTTGTTATGCGTTCATGCTGGCGCAAATGTTCAGTCCAGGATTCTGAGGTAAACATCATAACATAGCGACTTGGATTTTCAATATCATGAAACAATTCCCAATTGATTGCACCATCACGCAATATTAGAGAACGTACGTCGTTCATTGCAGACTCGAACTCGTGTGAACGTGCTGGATCAATCTGAAACTCCATCTCTACTAATACTAATCCCTCCTCGTGGTCATCAATGTCAATCATCGCACGTGGCATAGACCAATGCATTGATGGAGTCATGTCTACGTCAGTGTGTGGTTTTAGTTTGTAACGAGTTGAGATGGCAAGACCTATTACTAATCCAATTGCTGCGGCAAGCAATGCAGTTGGAATTCCCCAAATTTCTGCAACAATTCCCCATACAATACTACCAAAAGCCACCCCGCCCCAATACATCATCTGGTGAACTGAGACTACACGTGTTCTTACCCATGATGCTACAGAATTGTACGCAACAAAATTCAAACTAGATGTTATAACAATCAGTGCAATTCCAACTGCAAATATTCCAACAAACACAATGATGATGTTATGCTGGAATGACAAGACTGCCATTGCAACCGCATACAAAATTGTCGCACTTGTTACGCGTTTTTCTATTGAGGTATTTTTTATGCGTGGTACTATCAGTAGGCCACTGATCATTCCTCCTATGCCAAATGCACCAATCAGAATTCCAAAAAGAATTGAGTTTGAACCTGCCTCATTACGAGCCAAGAGAGGCAAGAGCGATACCAATGCACTGCCACAAATTGTCAATGAAAAGTCGCGAACAAATAGTGCACGTACATGCAATGAATGACGCATGTACCGCAATCCTGTACGAATAGCTCCGATTACTTGCTCAGGTGGAAGAAGTTTACGCTCTGGCGGTTTACGCCACCTGTGAAGAAAAACAATGATTCCAACAAAGGAGAGTGCATTTAACGTAAAGACTGCCCATGGTCCTGCTGCAGCAACTACCAGGCCACCAAGGAGTGGACCTGCTGCAAGTCCGATGTAAATTGCCACGCTAAACAAAGTCAATGCGGCAAGAGCTTTTTTCTTTGGCACAATCTCAGTTTGAATTACGATATTTACAGGTAAGCTCATTGCATTACCCATGCCAAGCAATAAGGTAAACACAACAAGAATTGAAGACGTGGTAAAACCTCCAAAGGTAAGGATGCTCAAGGTTGCAGCTACTGCAAGTGAGAAATATTGTGTGGCAAGGAATAGTTTACGTCTGTCAACAATATCTGCAAGAGCTCCTGCCGGAAGTGCAAGCAGAAATATTGACAAGCTTGTAACCATTTGTAAAAGTGTTACAATGAGAGGAGAGTGGACAAGTGACGTCATCAGCCAGCCAGAACCAACAGTTTGCATGGCAGCGCCTATGTCTGATGCAAACATTGTAACCCATAGAAATCTATACAGGGTGTTTTTTAGTGGACTCTCTGAGGCAGAATTTGTGCTACTCATGCAATATCACGCATGAACAATATTTCTCTAATCAAATGTATAAATTAGTTCATTTCCAATTTTTTTTGATTAATCAAGCTGTTTTGATTTGTAGCAGTCACTGCATATCTCAACTGTCTTGCCATATTTTTTGGAGTGGTATGAGCCAAGTTCCCTGTGCAAGTTGCAAAAGGGACAAAGGCCAAAATTCATGTTATCATATACACAAGCTAACTAAAAAATTCTGCTTGCCTGTCATTTGAAGAGAATCATCATACCGATTTAATAGACACAGTTAGAATATGAAACAAGTGAACCTTTTTCATAAAGAGAAAAATGAATGCGAGCAATGCAAGGAAAAATTCTCAAGCTATGATGAATTGATACATCATGCACGCCATGTACACCACCATGACATTGTAAAATGCGACCAGTGCGGGAAGGAATTCATACATGAGACAGACAGGCTGGCACATTCTAGGGAGGAACACCAGAAAAAGATGGCAAGGCGCATTCATAAAAATGAGTACAAGCCCAAAAGCCCATCTGCTCAGGACAACGTTAATGCCAGCATGAAAAAATTTAGTGACAATTTTTAATGATTCTGATTATTTGACCAGCATTACTGCAATCTGAAAAGGATCATCAAACAACAATCAATTCTTTTGTAAACTTGTGCATCACGTTAGGTTTTGCTCCAACAATCAACGAATCCTCAATTCTCACACCAAATTTCCCTGGAAGATAGATTCCAGGCTCTACTGTTATTGCCATGTTCTTTGACAATACAGCTTGACTTGATGGCCCAAGGTTTGGCAGCTCATGCACCTCAAGACCTATGCCATGTCCTGTCGAATGGATGAAATATTTTCCGTATCCTTTTTTTGATATCACCTTTCTGCATGCATCGTCAACTGACTTGCAAGAAACACCAGGTCTTACTGCTCGCAGACCTGCCTCCTGTGATTTTTTTACAATATCATATACTTTTTTTGCCTCTGCTGATACATTGCCCAATCCAAATGTTCTTGTCGCATCAGAGACATACCCCTTGTGTCGTAGTGTAAGATCTGCCACAATCATATCACCATCCTGAAACCTACGCTCTGTTACCTGTGCATGTGGAAGTGCACTGTTTGGTCCTCCAGCTATAATCAACGGCTGGAGTGTGGACTTGTATCCTGTTGCAAATGCACCGCGTTCCATCGCATACGACATCAATATGGTCTGGAGCTCCATCTCTGACATGCCTATCCTGATTTCATCCACACAGAGCTCATACATCTCGTCTAGTATCGACGAACACTTTTTGAGTATACCAATTTCATCCTGGTCCTTTACCTGTCGTGCCTGGTAGAATGGCTCAGTTGTTGACCTTACCCGCGACAGGCTCTTCTTGAGAGATAATACCATGTCATAGTTGTTTGTGTCAGTGCAGATCTTTCTGCCTTTGATAACATCAATAAGAGTGGAAATAGACCCCTTGCCGCGCTCGGATTTTACCACCCTACAGTTTACCGACTCTTCCTTTGCGCGTCCCACCTCAAGCTCTGGCGCAATTATCGTAGCACCACTCTTGTCAAGTATCCCTATAGCTTCTCCCCAAAATCCAGTCATGTAAAAGAGGTTCTCAGGCTCAAAGGCAACAAGCGTATCGCATTCTAGTTTATTGCAAAATTTCAAGAGATTTTTTCTGCGATTTTGCATCCAGTCTCAAATATTGGCACATCTCAATTTATGTTTGCTGGAACAATGACAGTACCTTTAGATAATGGAAAACAGAATTTTGGTATCGTGGAAGAAAAGAAAAAAGTTGTAGCATTGCTATCAGGAGGACTAGACAGTAGACTAGCTGTCAAGATGATGCAAAAGCAGGGCTTTGATGTTACTGCGGTTGCAATAAAGACTCCGTTTTGTGATTTTGATTGTGGGAGAGGTTGTGGTTTTGAGATTAGAGGTACTGCAGATATGCTGGGCGTTGACCTCAAAACAGTTTATCTTGGAGACGATTACATCCAGATGCTAAAAAATCCAAAGCACGGATTTGGTTCTGGCATGAACCCGTGCATCGATTGTCGTGCAATGATGTTCAAGGCCGGAAAACAAGTCATGGAAGACATTGGTGCAGAGTTTATCATCTCAGGCGAGGTCCTGGGGCAGCGACCAATGTCACAGCATGGCCCGGCATTAAGAACAATTGAAAAAGAATCAGGTCTTGAGGGAAAAATTGTAAGGCCACTTTCTGGTGCACTACTGCCAAAGACAGAGCCTGAAGAGAACGGCATCATCAAGCGGGAAAATCTTGGAATGATTCGCGGGCGATCAAGAAAAGAAC
The DNA here is from genome assembly GCA_028867755.1 of Nitrososphaerota archaeon. Taxonomy (GTDB): domain Archaea; phylum Thermoproteota; class Nitrososphaeria; order Nitrososphaerales; family Nitrosopumilaceae; genus Nitrosotalea. The sequence continues at coordinate 351,085 of JAGWFT010000001.1, read as the reverse complement.
AGCTAAAGATGGCAGAAGAGTTTGGGTTTGTCGATCCTCCAAATGCAGGTGGCGGTTGCCTGCTTACAGATCCAAGATTTGCAATCAGAGCAAAAGATCTTTTCAAGCATACTGAAACCCCAACAACAAATGATATTGATCTGCTAAAGATTGGAAGACATTTCAGGTTTGACGCAAAAACAAAATTAATTGTTGGAAGAAACAAGGACGAAAACGAGATGCTAAAGGCCCTTGCCCTTCCAGGAGATACATTGTTTGAGACAAAAGATCACATGGGACCAATATCACTTTTGCGCGGAGACGATTCCCAGAACAATCTAAAATTATCTTCAGACATTACATTTCGATACTCTGATGCACCAAAAGATTTGCCAGGTGTCATACTAGTACAGAAGGACAATGCCAGTTCCGAGATTGCTGCTGGTACCATTTCTGAGCCAGACTACCTAAAATACAGACTCTAGTCAAATCAACCCAGTCTGTGAATTGCAATTGACTGCAAAGACTTTTTGAGGGAGATAATTGCATACCAATGACATGCAGACACAAAAGACCCCGACCTACCTCAAGGCGATTACGCTTCGAGACCATAGTGATATACATACTGTAAAGGAGGATATCAAAAAGGGCATGATTTTGGTTCTGCGAGTGACTCCCCTTGCGCAAAAAAATGTCGACGAGCTAAGAAAGGTGGTAGAAGAGATTTACAGCATTGCAAAGACACAGGATGCAGATATTGCAAGGCTTGGAGAAGAAAGAATCATTGTTACTCCTTCAGGTGTTAAGATCTGGAGAGCAGAATACGATCTGAAATAATTTTTTCTTAAAGTAGTCTTATGCCTTCTTGCACTTGTGGACACGTTGTTGCAATTCTAAACATCCTGTGAATCGAGCTTGCAAGGTTCTCACACTTTCTTCTCTCACCATGGTTTACAATTACTCGCCTAAGCTTTGGTCTTAGCTTGTGCACATACGACATTAATTGGTTATAGTCACTGTGTCCTGAAAACCCATCAAGTTTTTCAGTTGAGCAATTTATGTTGATAACTTCAATCTTTCCGTCCTTTCCAACAACTGAGACCTGTCTTGAGCCATCAAGCACCCTTCTTCCCATGGTACCATTTACCTGGTATGATACAAACAAGATCTTGTTTTTCTGTACTGGTGCAATGTTTTTGAAATATTCAAGCACTGGTCCACCCTCTAGCATACCTGATGTTGCCATTATTATACAAGGTCCATCTCGGAGCGGCTCTTCTCTTGCATCAGAGTGCTCGATGTTTGTGAAATATTCAGAATCAAATGGATTTTCTTCTGTGCTCAAGATCTTTTCGCGCAAGTCTCTGGCCAGATATTCCGGATATGCCTCATGTATTGCAGTTGCCTCTGCGATCATTCCTTCTGTAAATACAGGTGCCTCCATCAGATGCCCTGCCTTCATGTATTGATCGATTACCATCATAAGTTCCTGTGCACGTCCAACTGCCGGAATTGGAATCAAGACCTTGCCGCCGTTTCGCAGTGTCTCGTTTACTGATTTGATAAATGCGCCTTCGACTTCTTCTCTTGTTGCCTGGATGTCTTCTTTTGCACCATATGTACTCTCTATCAATAATGTTTCAACTCTTGGGAAGTTCCATGACGCACTCTCAAAGAGCATTGACTTACCATACTTTAGGTCTCCAGTGTAGACAAAGTTGTGGTTTCCATTTCCAATGTGAAAATGACACGATGCAGAGCCAAGTATGTGTCCTGCATTTGAAAAGACCAGTTTGATGTCAGGCGATATATCAGTAACAGTGCCATAGGCAAGCGATATTGTCTGCTTCATAACCTGCTTGACGTCCCTTTCAGAGTACATTGGAACCTTGCCTTGTGCGGCAGCCACCTTGATGGCATCAAGCTGGATCAAGTTCATCATTGGCAGGGTAGGCTCTGTACAGTAGATTGGCCCCTTGTAGCCATATTTGAAAAGAACAGGCAAAAATCCGGTATGGTCAAGGTGGGCATGGCTGATAACAATGGCATCAAGCTCGTCAAGTGTAATATTTGCCCAGTCAAGTCGCGGAAATGCCTCCAGCGGGCTTCGGGCACCTGGATTTACACCGCAGTCAATGAGTATCTTACTTTCATGTGTGGTAAGTAACATGCATGACCTGCCTACCTGGCTGAATCCCCCAAGTGTGGTCAATGAAACTTCGGCATCTTCGGATAATTTTGGACGAAATATTTGCTCTCCTATCTGTCGCAGGTGCTTGCTTCTTTCAGTTGATGATATCTTGAGGTTATAGTTTATTGTCTGAATAGTCTGGGACTGGATGGTAGTTGCCTTTCTGATTCTTACACGCCAGCCTGTTTTTGAGACAAGGTCTGCCATGTTAAAAGACTCGCTGTTGTTTAGTAGCCAAGGATGCTTTACTTCTACTGTAAGCTCCCCTATTGCAGTATCAAAAAACGTGCCGCGCAGATCAGTGTCCTTTGGGAGCATCTGGACAAGAATCTGTCTTGCCTCCTCCTCGGTTTTTCTAATAGAATCTTCTGTTCTTACAACAATTCTTTTTTTTATCACATTGACCATGTTGGAGATTACTTCGTTGTGTTCCATCAGGTAACGGGGATTTCTTGTATAGATTGCAATTCTTGGGCCCTCGTACTCTATCTTGGTAACTTCAGCTTCTTTTGGTATACTTTGTAGTATGGTGCCCATGATGTTGGGTAATGGCGACACTTCTCGTTGTTGCTGTTTTCTTTGCATTAAATCACTTAGAGCGTAATGATGGCTTTCTTCTGTTCTTTTGTTAAAAGTTGGTATCCTTGCTTGTCAATGATTGCGACATTTATTCCGTCACCTGTTCCAATGTTTCTTGTTATCGCACCCTTGACAGCTCGGAGAGCAATTGTCTTGCCCTCTTCTACTGTGAGTCCATCTCGATATTCACTTTCTAACAAGCCATATGCGACCGGCGAACCGCTTCCTGTTGTAACATATTTTTTCTGGTCAAGAGAACCAAACATGTCGATATTGTATAACGCTGGTCCTAGTTTGTCATATCCGCCCACAAGAATGTCGGCGATAAATGGATAGTATCTATTTTGGAAGAATATTAGCGAAGCAAGCCTTGCAACTGATTTGACTGGAAGATATTCTCCCTTGTCCACTCTGTGAAGATTGCAATGATATCTCAACATGTCAGTGACATTTTGAGCATCTGCAACTCCACCGGCTATTGTCATGCCTGCATGGTTGTCTATTTTTTGAATCTTCATGGTGTTGTTGTTTGCTATGAAATAGCCAGCGCTTGCTCTCATATCAGCGCACAAGACTACACCGTCAGTACAGGCTATTCCTACTGTAGTTGTTCCATGAAATGTGTGTTGTTCAATGTAGTCTGACAAATAATTATTCTCCCTAACTAGAGATATCCTGAATAGGATTTCACCGTTTAATAAACTTTGGACTGCTCTTGGGAATTGATAAATAACGAGATTTGAAGAAAAGTTCATGCCTTACCACGTCATGGAACTGCCAAGGCAGATAGTTGTCGGTGAGAAAAACATTGGCGATATTGGACGTTTCTTGCAGGGCCTTGCCAATCCAAGAAAAGTTTCTCTTGTTTCAGGCGATCAGGTAAGAAAGATAACTTATGATAAAGTATCCAGATCACTTTCTAAATCAAAGATAAAAAATGTCTGGCATCGCAGCACAAGTAATGACATAGATTCTGCAAAAAAGATTCTGCTTGAGATAAAAAAAGACAAGTGTGATCTTATAGTTGGAATCGGCGGGGGCAGGTCTGTTGATATTGCAAAGATGATTGCATTTAAGATCAAAAAACCATTTGTTAGTGTCCCAACCTCTGCATCACATGATGGAATTGCAAGCCCGTTTGTTTCTCTGCGCGGTGACAAGCCATATTCCATAATTGCTACTGCACCGCTTGGGGTCTTTGTGGACACTGAGATACTAAAGAAGGCGCCGCACAGGCTTATTGCAAGCGGTTGCGGTGATCTCATGGCAAAGGTTACAGCAGTACGAGACTGGGAGCTTGCAAGAGATAAGGTTGGGGAATACTTTGGCACATATGCCGCAAATCTGGCATCTATGAGCGCCAAAATAGTGATTGACAACTCAAAAAACTTCAAGAAAAAACCTGATGTTAGAATGATTGTTGAAGCTCTGATAAGCTCAGGTGTTGCTGCCTGCATAGCTGGCTCTAGCAGGCCTTGCTCTGGTGCAGAACACTTGTTTTCCCACGCAGTTGACTATATCCAGCCAGGAATTGGATTGCATGGAGAAAAGTGCGGAATTGGGGCAATATTGATTGCAAAGCTTCAGGGCCAAGACTGGAAGAAAATAATTCAGATGCTAAAAAATGTCGGTGCACCGACTACTGCAAAAGAGATTGGGCTTTCAGCCCAGATTCTAGCAGAGGCTCTTTCCATTGCACAGTCGTTAAGACCAGAGAGATACACAATACTCAGTGAGGTAAAGATGACTGAAGAAAAAGCTGTCTCTCTTGCAAAAAGTACTGGCGTTCTCTAGGCAGCTTTTGGCTGTGCCGGTGCAGCCTCAGCCTTTTGTTCTGCTGGCTTTTCCTGCGGTTTTGCCTTGGTGTAGGTCTCTACAAAGTTAATTTTGTCAAGACTTGACACAAACTTGAAGACCTCATTTGCAATTGCTCGCTTTACTACCTGAAGACCCTCCATCATTAATGCTTCATCTGGTATGCTGACATCAAGCTGTGTTCCTTTTATCTCAAATTTTAATTTCGAGTCATCTATTGGGAATCTCCTTTTGAGGAGCCCCATGACTTTGTCCTGATCAGTATCAAGTGATTTTATTACATTAACATCATACAAAATAGTTTTACCTGCAAACCTGTGATTGAAATCAACTTGGACTCGTCCTGAGCCAATGAATCTAATGATTCCAGTCCTGTCATCAAGTTCAATTGCATCTCCGACAGAAACTTTCTCTGCATCATCTCCTAGTTTTCGCAAAGGAATCATTCTTACCTTGCTTGGATCTCTTGTACCAAATCCCTTCTCTGGTGGAACCTCTATTGTGAGCTTGTCACCTGCATTTGCTGCCAAGAGTGCATCATCGAACCCCTTGAGCACCCAGGACTCTCCCACTGAGACAAGTCTTGGCTGATACTTGATGTTTGCATCAAAGATGTTGCTAGACTTTGCGTCAGCTTCTCTAGTAGTTTCAAAGACTTCGTTTGTGTCTTTTACCTTGGCAGTATAGTCTGCCAGAACTAAGGTACCTTTTTGGAAAGCCAACGTCAACGATCCTTTTTGTTCCTTATATTAAGTTTAGAGATAGGTTTGACTATTCTTTGTCTTTGTATAATCTCACAGATCTTGCGATTAGGTTTACACTAATCAGATATACTATAAACGATATAGATTGGGCCAAGATAGATGAGACATACGCTTCATAATTGCTAGCTAACAGGTAGTACTGTACTAGCCATCTACAAATGCTGTAAATTATCTCGCTTGTTCCTAATGATGTGATTATTTTTATGAGATCTGTTTTCAGTCTAGATTTGTCCAGCTTGCCTGATTCTAGGAGGTATTTTTTCCTGTTATCGATATAAAAAAAACCTGAAAAAGCTGCGTAATATACTGATAAATCAACTGCAAGGGTTGCCGAACTATTGAGATATTTTGCCTGAACAGACAGAATCTGTGATACTATAGCAGAAACTGTAACTGACGTAAAGAAACCAAATAGAATGTTCTTGTTTAACTTGAGATATTCCTTATAGTGTTTTTTCATGATTTTTCTTCTAACATGTTGCACATAAATCAAGTCACTATGTGATACGTCATGCAAAAAGACAACAAAATAAGATTTTTCTATATGGTTACAGGTTAGGATCACATGGTTAAACTAAGTGATCTTAGGGCTTGTAAAAACTGCCACATGGTGTACTTTAAAACTCCATCAGAGAGATGTGCACACTGCAATGCGTCAGCACAACAAGAAGAAGTAAAATTTGATTAGATTCTATTTTTCTTCTGTCTCTTTTTCCACATTATGACTAGGTACACTTTTCTTTCTTGTCATAAAGGCATATGCAAATGATATAGAGACAATACTTACGGCAAGAACCGGCCCTGCCCATTGTGGCAAAATGTCTGTGTGGGTAACTGTTCCATATGACTCAAGAGATGCCACTGACACTGCAGCACCGCTTAGGGCATAAGCCATGTACCTAAAGCCTTTGGTGTTAAATATTCTGGAAAATGCAGAACGGAGCAAGATACTGTCTAGTGTATCTATAGGAATCATCCCAAGTGCAAAGAACCCTGAGAGAATCAATGCTGTCTGAATTCCAGTTGTTGCCGATGCAACAGCAGATAGTGTGATTGCAGAAATCTGCGTGGCCGTATCAAAGCCCAGACCAAAAACTAGACCAGTAACAAAAGATGAACCAATAGGCCCCAACATTCCTGTTCTCTGCAAAATCTTTGTTGCAAGTATTGCAGAGCCGCTCTTGCCCCATTTCTTTAGGGCATAGATGTTGATAGCACCAATTGCTCCCAGTGCAACTGCTCCCACTACACCACCCCAAAATTGAAGATTTCCTGTATTGGTAAGACTGCCTACCACGTAAATTATGAGAATCATCTCGGCCAGGACTGATATCATGTGGCCAGAACTGAATCCTGCTCCTACCAATCGGGATTTTTTTGTAGCATTGTGTAACCTGACCAGATTATCAATTGCAGTAATATGGTCAACGTCAAGACCATGACGCATTCCTAGAACTATCATGGTGGGTATTGATAACAAGATAAAGGCCCAAGATGTATCCATCATCTAAAATAGCCCCCGTAAGGCATTTTTTCTAGTATTACAAAAGTTGGTAAGAGTAATACTATTTGCACAAGCGTTTTGTCAAATCTTTGTATAAAAATATGCCTTAAAAAAACGTAAACTACAAAACTTTTGTATTTTTTGATGCCGTTTAGAAAAAATTATCTAGTGGCAGTAAATGACTAGAGAACAATGGATTACCATCATTTTCATGGAAAAAATATCCCTCATATCGAGGTCGGACCTGATATGAAGATTAACGATCTTGTAGAAATCTACTCAAGATCAGGGTATAATGCAAGACAGCTTGGAGAGGCTGCAAAGCTATTCCGTAAGATGATTGAAGATGACGCCACAATTTGCCTTACAATTGCTGGTGCAATGACACCTGTTGGGTTTGGGGGACTGTTCAAGTCTCTTATTGAAAATGGATTTGTAGACTGGATAATATCTACTGGTTCTAACTTGTACCATGAGGATCATTTTGCCTGGAACCTACCAGTAAAGCAAGGGCATTATGAGGTAGATGACATGATTCTCTATCAAAAGGACATTGTCAGAATTAGAGATGTCTATATCAAAGGCGAGGAGACATTGAAAAAACAAGACAAGATAGTACAGAAAATGTTTGAAAATAATCCAATTAACAAACCATTTACGACAGCTGAATTTGCAAATTGGATGGGCAAATATTCTAAAGAACATTCCAAGTATCCTGAAAAAAGCTTTGTAGTCTCTGCCTATGATTATGATGTGCCACTTTACATCTCTACACTAAAAGATTCGTCGCTAGCACTGGATCTAGCTCCTCTTAGGCTTGCAAATAAGCAATTTTCATTGGATTTTGTGCGTGAAATAATTGAACAAGCAGCAATTCTATACAATTCCAAAAAGGCAGGAATTGTAGAGATAGGTGGTGGAGTGCCTAAGAATACTGCCCAGCAGACAGGCCCTCTACTGGATCAGATTTTAGGCATGGGTCATGGAGGACAAAATTACATTATTCAGATCACTGACGCAAGACCAGACACAGGGGGACTGTCTGGTGCCACACTCCAGGAAGGCAAGAGCTGGGGAAAGGTAAAAGATTCTCACGAGGATGTGATAGTTGTATATGCTGATGCCACAATAGCATTTCCAGTTTTATGCTTGTATGCATTGAGCAATGAAGCCCCAAGAAAACCAAAACGCATCTACAAAAAATTAGGTCAGTATTATAAAGACATATCTGATATTTATTCTGGCAAAAAGAAGCCAACTAGACGATAAAACAGTGTGTTTTGCTGTTACAAGAAAATATATTTTTAAAGAATTAAAACTGCTGCTGCAAAAACAGTTGTCCATCTTCCCTTGGAATCTCCAACTGCGCTCTGGGTTATGTTTCTAGTCTTGTATATCTGTCCAGATACTTTCCATTGTTGTCTTTTCTCGTCCCAGTTTTTGTCTACATCAAATGGTATTCCAATTGATGATGCTAGCATCTGTGCTGCAATGTCTTCAGCATAATCACCAGCTTCCTTTTCTGTTTCTCCAAAAGAGTGATACTCGGACAGATATCCCCATCTTTTCCTGTCAGATGGTTCTGCCAATCCTACAGATGCTGCCATTAATCTATGTGGTTCATTAGATTGCTGTCTTGCGTATATTACGAACTGGACACTGCCAGGACGTATCAACTTCAATCCTTCCTGACGCGAGATTATTTTTGCACCTGGAGGAAATATACTTGAGATTAACACTAGATTCGTGTTTGGAATACCTGCATCTCTTAGTGCATATTCAAAACTTGTAAGCTGATCTGCATGTACACCCTTGCCTTTAGTGAGGAATAATTTTTTTGGAACTAAATCAAGCATATTATCTCATGTCTCTCTTAAGCGGTTATTATTTAAAAATTGGTCTTTGATTCGTATATTACGTTTTCTATTTTTTAAAAGCAATACAAGAAATTTATACCGCTGATCAAGCCATAAAAGAATGAGCGAGGGCAGACCAGTACGAGACATTTCTATAAAAAGTGACACCGATCTACAGACTATCTTCAAACAGATGTCAGAGTCTGGCGGTTTTGAATCAAGAAATCTTGCTGACGGTCTTGAGATTCTCTCAACAATGATAAACGACAAGCAGTGTGTAAAATTTCTTTCATTTGTAGCGGCAATTACGTCAACTGGTCTTCGTGGAATAATTGTAGATATGTTAAAAAAGAAAATGTTCGATGTTGCCATTACTACATGTGGTGCTCTTGATCATGACATTGCAAGATATTTTTCAAATTATTTAGAAGGATCCTTTACCCTTGATGATTCAGAGCTTTTGGAGAAAAACATTCACAGATTAGGCAACGTGCTTGTTCCAATGGATAGCTATGGACCCATAATTGAAGAAAAAATGCAACAATTCCTAGAGGAAGCTTACAAAGCTGGTACAAGAGAGATGTCCACTGCAGACATTACAAGAATGATTGGCGAACACCTAGGTGAAGGTTCTTTCCTGTACTGGGCATACAAAAATAACATTCCAGTGATTGTACCTGGAATAGTGGATGGTGCTGTAGGAAGCCAGATCTGGATGTTTACACAAAAACATAAGGATTTCAAACTAAATGTTGCAGCTGATGGGGACTTGTTGTCTGGACTAATATTCAAGGCAAAAAAATCAGGAGCTCTCATGCTAGGTGGAGGCATATCAAAGCATCACACTCTTTGGTGGAACCAATATAGAGATGGTCTAGATTATGCCGTCTACATCACTACAGCACAAGAGTTTGACGGTAGTTTGAGCGGTGCACTTGTAAAAGAAGCAATCTCATGGGGAAAGGTAACTCAGAATGCAAAACAAACTACAATACATGCAGAGATAACCACGATTCTACCATTTCTTTATTCTGCCCTTCTTGCCAGAGTAAAATAGCTGAAACTCTAACAACAGTAAAACATTATCCAATCAGTAATAATGATGCGAAGGTCTCTGCATCTTTCCAAGATTGTCAAAGTGATCATGTGGTGTGTTTCCTTTTTTGTGCGAGTGTTTAGTACCATTTGCATGGGTATGTGTATACATTACAGGTTGTTTCATAACGACTTCATCTACGCGCAAAAGTAGTGATGCAACCTCTGATGCTGTCTTTATTACTTGTTCTTTGACTACAAGCGGCTCAATGATATCTTGAGAATACATTTCTTTTACTTTTCTCTCGATTGCATCTACGCCGTACCAAGAGTGAATTGTTCCATTATTGTATTGAGCATTCTTGCTTCTTAGCTGAACAAGCGTGTCAATTACATTCATTCCAGAATTTCTGGCTATTGTTAATGGAATTTCCTCAAGAGCCTCGGCAAAATTTTGAATCACAGTCTGTTCCTTGCCTTCTATAGAAAGCGATCTTTTTCGTAGTTCACCTGCAATAATTGTTTCAGTTGAACCTCCGCCTGCCACTATTGATGGATTGATAAAAAAGTCTTTTAGAACTGCGATAGCATCAAGCACCGTACGATGATATTCATCTAGCAACCTCTTGGAATTTGCTCGTAATAATATAGTGACTGATTTTGGATTTTTACACTTTTCTACAAACACCATTTTATCATCGCCGATAAATTTTTCATAGACCTTGCCTGCAAAGCCCAGGTGTTGTTCAGTTATGTTATCTAGATCATTTGTTATCTCACTGCCCACTGCCTTCTTGAGCCAGTGGAGATCATTTTCCTTTACCCTGCGAAGAGAGATTATGTTTGCACGCGATAGATAATGCTGAGCCAGCAGACTAATTCCCTTCTGAGAAATTACAACATTTGCGCCTGAATCAATTATCTTCTGGGTTTTTTCCTTTACATCTTTGCTTTCTCTTGAAATGTATGCCTGCATTTCTTCTGGGGAGTTGATTGTGATTTCTGCATCAGTCTTTGTTCTTTCATTGTCAAGTTCATGATTAATTAGAAGGATCTTTGCATTCTCTATCATCCTAGGCATGGCAGAATTATCGATTGTCTTGTCAATGACTACTCCTCTAACTAGTTCAATGTCTGCTGTATTGCCTGGTTTTTCTTCTATCTTGATATCATCTGTTTCAACTTTTCTGTTTGCAAAATCTGCTATCGTACAAAAGGCTTCAGTGACTAGCTCTGATACAGATTTACTTTCACATAAAATGGAAATTGCTTTTGAGCTCAGACATGTTTCAGCTAGCTTGGCCATCACTTCTTTATCCTTATAGCTTGGTGATTTTGCAATTGATCTTACAATGTTTAGTGCCATCTCGGCAGCCTCCTTGTATCCTGCTTCAATGGTTGAAGGGGAGATTCCTGAATCCAGCATTTTTTCTGCTTTTTCAAGAAGAGAACCGGTCAGAACAACTACAGATATTGTTCCGTCGCCTACCTCATTATCAACGGAATTTGATGCATCTATCATTACCTTAGCAGCTGGATGGTCAACATCGATCTTGCGCAATATGGTAGAGCCATTCTTGCTCAAAGTGACCTCGCCCAGAAGATCAATGTACATTTTTTCAAATCCTCGTGGTCCAAACGATGTCTTGATGAGATCTGCAATTAATTTTCCTGCAAGTAAATTATATCTACGAGTCTCTTCGCCTACAGAAAATTCTGTCCCTTCACCAAGCAAATTACTTGCAGAATCCACGCAGGTATGACATATTTAGTAATTATAAAACTTCTGATCATCAAATCTCCAGAAATTTTTACAAGAAAAATTAGAAAATATTTTTATGCTGTATCTATTGATGGTTGCTAATTGCAGGTTCTATTTTGTGTTCTGTCTTGACATAAGCTCTCAAGATATTGGCTATAGATTCTGTTAGTACAATGATTTCAGAAGCAGAATCTGCAAGCATTCTCACAATTATCCCACAATCATATGGAAGGGATGAGCAGCTTGCTAGAAGAGACGTATTTTTTGTTGCCAAATTGATTTCATCTACAATTTTTTCTGTTGCAATAGAGCTACCAATTATGTAAACAGTAGAAAAGATGCTTTTCCCGCCAAATACTGATTCAAGATTTGGTTTGTCTTTATGGTTCAGGCTCATGACATCTGTAAAGAGTACCTGATCTTTTCTATGGGCCGAAGTGCGAAGAAAGCAGAGATCAAAATCATATTTTTCGCCCGACGCTATGCGACCTGCAGATATGATCTCAGAATATACCAGTACTGCATTCTCGTCAACTTCAAGATTTACCTCTTGATAGAATCTTGATGATTTGAATGGAATTATCTGGTGTGGAACAAATTCCATATAGCTTCCTTCTTTAACGCGTATGTTGATGTATTGTGAGGCATAGCCGCCTTCCATCTTGTAAATTTTAGTCGCGGATTGGTTAGTGATTCTTGCTGCAGAATTTGAATCCATTATGATGTCAATTCTCTGTTCATCACCTTGTAATATACCTCCAGAAGATGACATCATGTAGATATGCGCAAATTGCGGATAGCCCGAGTCTGGGTATATGGCTTTCTGAATCAGAAATGGAGCTTTTGACATCAATGATTTGATGTACGTTTTAGAATTTTCGTCTGATCGAATCTCTATCTTTATTGTACCATTTTGTCCTGGCATTTTGATTTCCTTATTTACAAAATTTTTGAAAATGTCTGGGATGTGAGAGCTCATCTTATTCTATCCTTTTTTGCAATAGGTTTTTTGTCAAACAGAATAGACTTGATTATGTTTTCAGCAACACGTTCTATTCCCTCACCAGTCTGGCAGTTGACAAACACAAAGGGCTTTTCTCCTCGAATTTTTTTTGCATCTCTTTCCATGATAGCAAGATCTGCACCCACATGTGATGCCAAATCAATCTTGTTGATTACAAGCAAGTCACTGCTTTCTATTCCTAACCCACCTTTTCTTGGATACTTGTCGCCTCCTGCCACGTCTATTATGTAAATGAAATAGTCTGCAAGAGCCGGGCTAAATGTAGTCATAACGTTATCACCACCACTTTCAATGATAATCAAATCAAGGCTGGGATCTTTTTTTTCTATTTCATCAATAACTGCCAGATTTATTGTAGGGTCTTCACGTATTGCAGTGTGTGGACAGCCTCCAGTAGCTATTCCTATAATCATGTTTTCAGGCATGACTTTAAGCTCTGTAGATAGCACTCTCTGCATTCTTTCTGCATCTTCTTTTGATATGACATCGTTTGATATGATACAGCACCTGTAGCCTTTTTCTATCAAGACTGGCACCACTCTTTCTATTAGGCGAGTTTTACCTGATCCTACCGGTCCACCGATTCCAACTTTTGGTATTTTTTTATTTTTTGACATGAAAAACAACTTTAGATCTATGTTATGAACATCTTGGAACTATCATGCTCATGAATCATTTGGAAAATGTCTGTTATGGGTGTCAGTTGCCAGAGATTGTCCAGGGGTTCTTTTTTGAGATTCTTTGAGATGTTGTTTATCTTGCTTGAGAGCAACGTGAGAATTTTCTGACCGCTAACGTGCTCAATTATTCCTAGTCTTATTGCTGCAGCAATAATGCTTTGGCTAAATGAATAAAGCATCATTCTTGTTCCACTCTCAGGCGGAATTCCAAATAGGCTTGCAGTTATTCCCAAACAAACTGGATATGTTCCAGGAGTTTCGTTTGACGATATTTTCTTTTGAAATTGCTTTGCAATTCTGTTTTCTTCCTTGTCAGATGCCATTTGGATTATGCAGTTTAATATTTGTGAACCAGACCTGGCAGAAGTGTTTCTTGCCTCTCTTATCAGCCTCATCGAGTAGAATTTTTTATCTGCTTCAACGAGTTCTTCGATATTTTCATTCTTTGCTGCATCCATTGCTATTAGAAAAATCATGCAATCACATGGTATTAGCTGAAATTCTATTTGCTGTTCAATGAAATTTAGAACATCGTTATCAGTTTTTATTTTCTTGTGCTTTGCAAGCGACTCTAAACCATTAGACAATCCAAACATACCGGACGGAAAGAAAGAATCTGATAGTTGCATTAAAAAAAATTCATGGCTAGTGCTCATGCATATACATCCCATGTTGTGGTTGAAAAATCTGCTCCTCTACATCAAACTCAAGATTAGCCACAATTCCAGACAACAGCTTCTTGAACACATCAGCCTCTGAATCTGCCTGGATTGGAAATGAGAGAACATCGTTATTTATCACGATTGGCTTGTGTCTGTTTCCCACAATATGGCCAAGAGTAAGTAGACCAACAGGATTATCGTTTAGACTTTTTATTTTTATGGAGATCACTTTTTCAGGCAATTGTTCAACTAAAATGAATTTTTCCCGATCTGACAGTATGACATCTCCATGATAAAGCCTGGAATCAAGAACAAGACCAACATCGGTTCCAAGGTCTGTTGTTTTCCTAATTCTGCCTCTTTCCAACTCAAGGCGCGAGATCTTTATCCTTTCACATCTTTTTTGAGATTCCATTTGTTTGAACTTGTCCATCAATTCTTTGTCGTGAAAAATGTTTCCTATTATTGACGTGATAGTAAGCATGATGACCTAGCTTAAACTATGAAATTATATTTTTTGATCAAGGTCTTAGTAATTTGTTATAAATAATAAATACAAGAAGTCATGATAGATACAGATATGATGCTTACTCCAAGAGAGATAGACAAGCTCTATATTTTTATGACAGCAGAAGTTGCACGAAGAAGAAAAGCAAGAGGTTTGAAGCTTAATTACGTAGAAGCTTTGGCACTAATTGCAGACCACATAGTTGAGGGTGCAAGAGACGGCAAGTCAGTATCAGAACTAATGAGTTCAGGAAGGAGAGTTTTAGCAAGAGATGATGTTTTGCCTGGAGTGCCTGAGTTGATTAAGACAGTGCAGACTGAGGCAACATTTGAAGACGGAACTAAACTTGTCACTGTTCATGATCCTATCGTATAGATATGATCCCTGGAGAATATTTCATAAATGATGTTCCCATTATTGCAAATAAAGGCAGAAACACAATAAAGATCAAAGTTAGCAATTCTGGAGACAGGCCAATACAGGTAGGTTCTCACACGCATTTCTTTGAAACCAACAAGGCTCTAGTATTTTCTAGAAAGAGATCTTATGGTTTTCATCTAAATATCCCAGCTGGGACATCAGTGAGGTTTGAGCCCGGTGACACAAAGGAAGTAGAAATTACAGAGTACAGTGGACTGAAAAGAGTATACGGATTCAGTGGTCTTGTCAATGGAGATCTTGCCACCAGAAAGCAAATTGCAATCAAGAAAGCACAAAAACTAGGATTCAAGGACAGTGATCAAAAATGACACTAATAATTCCCAGAAAGCAATACGTTGACCTTTACGGTCCTACCAAGGGCGACAAAATTAGACTTGCCGATACGGATCTCATAATTGAGATCGAGAAGGACTTTCAGACCTATGGGGATGAGATAGTTTTTGGCGGAGGTAAGAGTGCAAGGGATGGGATGGGTCAGGCAAGTGGTGTCATTAGCAGAAATTCACTTGACCTAGTAATAACAAATGCCGTTATCATGGATCCTGTCCTTGGTATCATCAAGGCGGACATTGGCATCAAAGATGGCAAAATAGCTGGTATCGGAAAAGCAGGCAATCCAAATATCATGGACAATGTAGACATGGTAATATCTGCAAACACAGAAGTAATTGCAGGAGAGCATACAATATGCACTCCTGGAATAATTGATACACACATTCATTTCATTGCACCTCAACAGGCAATAGATGCAATCTGTAGTGGCACCACAACTATGATTGGCGGCGGTACGGGGCCTGCTGATGGCACTAAAGCAACAACATGTACACCTGGCCCATGGAATATCCATAGAATGCTTGAGTCTCTTGACGAGTTTCCTCTAAATTTTGGGCTACTTGGAAAAGGAAATGACTCAAGAGAACCTGCACTAATGGAGCAGATTGCTGCGGGAGCTTGCGGTTTGAAATTACATGAAGATTGGGGTTCTACTCCTGCAACTATTGATGCTGCTCTGCGTGTTGCAGACAAAACAGATACTCAAGTGGCTATCCACACAGACACATTAAATGAATGTGGTTTTGTTGACGATACAATCAGAGCAATAGGCGGAAGAACAATTCACACATATCACACAGAAGGAGCCGGCGGTGGACATGCACCAGACATTATGAAAATAGCTGGTGAGAAAAATATTCTTCCCTCTTCTACAAATCCAACAAGACCATTTACGGTTAACACGTTAGAGGAACATCTTGACATGATGATGGTTTGCCATCACCTAAATCCGTCTGTAAGAGAGGACATAGCATTTGCAGAGTCTAGGATCAGAGGCGAAACAATTGCTGCTGAAGATGTTCTGCATGATATTGGAGCTTTAAGCATGTATTCTTCTGATAGTCAGGCAATGGGAAGAGTTGGAGAGGTAGGCATCAGAGCATGGCAAACTGCTGACAAAATGAAAAAGATGTCTGGTCGTCTAGGGGAAGAAACAGGAGATAATGACAATATTCGAGT
Organism: Nitrososphaerota archaeon; assembly: GCA_028867755.1. Taxonomy (GTDB): domain Archaea; phylum Thermoproteota; class Nitrososphaeria; order Nitrososphaerales; family Nitrosopumilaceae; genus Nitrosotalea. The sequence continues at coordinate 334,773 of JAGWFT010000001.1, read as the reverse complement.
CAAAAGATATCTTGCAAAACTTACCATCAACCCAGCAATAACTCATGGAATTTCTAGCTACGTTGGTTCCTTAGAAGTAGGTAAATTAGCTGACATTGTGATGTGGTCACCTGAATTCTTTGGTGTAAAGCCCAGACTCATAATTAAAGGAGGATTTGTTGCCTATTCTCTTATGGGAGACCCAAATGCATCAATTCCAACCCCAGAGCCAGTATATTATCGTCCCATGTTTGGCGCATTTGGAAAGGCAGTATATTCTACCTCGGTAACTTTTACTTCAAAACTAGCAATACAAAATGGCTTATCAAGAAAATTAGGTTTAAAAAAGAAATTACTTCCGGTCAAAAATTGCCGAAAGATAAGCAAGAAGAATATGTTTTACAACAATTTGTTGCCTAAGATAGAGATCGACCCTGAAACCTACAAAGTTTTGGTGGATGGAAAGTTGGCTACAACTGAACCGTCAAAAAAACTATCGATGACCAGACTATACCACCTGTTCTAGTTCGACAATCGAAAATCAATATATTTTTATATTTACTAAGTATAAAATAAAATATGTCACCAGTAAAGACACGTGACGACGTTGAAAAAGCTTCAAAGAAAGCAACAGAGGCACTCTATGGCACTGAAATCCAGGATTTCAAGATAAGAGAGCTCTTTCCATTACCAGAAAAAGGTCCTCAAGACTCTTGGGATGTACAAGTGACTTTTCTGTTGAACAAGTTGAAACATACAGTCGATTTGGTTATTCAAATGAAAGACGGTAACATAACCAATTCAAGACTGATTGATACAATGGTTCCTTTGTAGACCCATTGTAAAATAATATTTTTAATTATTTTTTAGTCATTTAATTTTCTATATACAAAAACCAAAAAGGCAGATTTTATTTAAATACTAATTAAAGATTTTTAACGTAACCTACCGATCGGTTTTCATGCCTAGTCAAGGGTATGCAACCATAGGGCTAAAGCCTGCCATCATATCTAAACTGCAAAATGCAACTGACGAGTATTATCCAGGAATGTTTCTTCCTAGCGCTTTGATAATTATGATGAATGAAATAAAGCGAGAATATTATGCGGTAGGAATGCATAACATTAAAATCGATTTCTCTGGAAGATACACTTCCTTAACAGTTAGATCCGATGTTAAAGAATGGTTTGAAGAGAACTACAAAATATTGAAGGAAAAATATGAAAAGAAATACAGAGCAAACAATTTCACCAAGTTTGCAAGTATTTTCATGCTTAACATGTTTGAATCAAAAGCAGTCTCCAGAGACAATATTATTAATCTAAAAGAAGCAGACTTTACCTGGCTCAAGTCAGAATATGACCAAAGAAAAAAAGAATATGAAACAAAGCACGGTGTAAAAACATTCGAGCACTTTGCTGATGTCTTCCTTAAAGATTTGCTCGAAAGAATCAACTCTGCAAAAAAAATGCTTACATTATAGCGATTATCGGTTTTTCCATAACTGGAACATGTAAGGTCAGTTATCTAATTTGATAGAGAAGCAAGGTCGAGAGGATTTTGCCTTCCTAGCCCTGCTTTTAGCAGTATTCTGAAAGTTAATGAGATATCTGCTTTTGTTACATTTTGGATGTTTGTTGCGCCTCCCTCATGTTTTAGATCATTTATGAAATCAAATATTTCATCTACTGTGACAGGCTCATTATCAAGTCCTAATTCGCCGTTTACGGCATTGTATGTTGCGATGTAATAACTAAGGACAGACGCTTTGCTCAGAAATTCTTCAGTTTTCGTGTCAAACCTGATACTCGCTCTCTCCATAGTTTTAGATAGATCCTTCAAAAATGATTTAAAGATTGGGGTAAAAAATGTAAACTACTGATTCACAGCCGAAAAATGATACGTAATCTACATTTTACTTGAAACTTGTTGTAAATATTGCATCGTGCCTGAACAAAAAAATATTTAGAACAAAAGAAAAGAAATTCATAAATACATTTACTAATTAAGAAATATTTGTGAAGATCAAGAACATACCGCTTAAACTCATAGATATTGCAGATGAAAATGTCAGAAAAGATCATCCCTTTGGTGAAGATACCAGAGACAGACTTATCAAAGATCATTTGTCAAAATTTGAGCTGCTACAACCAGTAGTTGTCAGATTTGATAGTGCAAGTAAGAGATACAAACTACTGATTGGTCGTAGACGATTTCTTTCACTGAGTGCAAAGGGAACTAGGGAGATACCTGCAGTAGTAACCGAGCTTGAAGGTGCAGAAGCAGAAGCTGCATCATTATTTGAGAACCTGATAAGGAAGGATCTTCCCCCGCTTGAAAAAGCAAGAATGGTAAGAAAGTTAGTTGACTCTACTGAATCAGGTATTACAGGTGTATCAAGGAGATATGGACTCTCAAAGAGTACGGTTAGCGAATGGCTGAGTATCTTGACACTGGCAGAGCCTTTGCAGCAAGCAATAGAGAGTGAGGAAATTACGCTATATGAGGCAATACAGATAGCAAGAAAACCAAAAGCAATTCAAGAAAAGCTAGTAAATGCAGTATCTGATGGAAAACTCCAAGAAGTAATGATAAAAACTGGGGTTAAACGCGGAGCGCCCAAAGGCCTCTTGACTGTACGTCTTGTTTTCAACCCAAAGAAGAAATTCGACAAAAAAATGTGGGATCAATTAAACGTAAAAGCATCTCAGAATGGATTAGAAGTTACAGACTTTGTCAAAAATCTCCTGATAAAGCATCTCAATTAGTTCGACAATCGAACTTTATCATTCAACAGGTTATCTTACAGCCAGTACAGGGCAATGTGCATATGATACAACAGCATGAGCTACTCCTCCCAGAACAAATTTTTCCATGCCGGTCATACCTCTTGATCCAATCACGATCAGATCTACTTTTTGTTTTTTGGCATAGTCTATTATCGCCTTTTTGACAGGAGATCCTACTATGACATCTGACTTTATCGTCACACCTTCTTTTTCTCCTACGTCCACTACTTTATCAAGAAATTTTTCAGCATCTTTCTTTAACGCATCTTGATACCCCTTCAGTTTGCCGCCTCTGTAATAGCCCAAGACATCTCTGGTTGCACCCAATGATGAACTGCCAATTACATGAATTGCTATAACTTCAGCGCCCAAAGATTTTGCCAATGTAATAGCATATCCTGTTGCCTTGTCTTTGTAGCCTGATTTGTCAACTGCCAAAAGTATTTTGTTTACTTTAACATTGTTTTTTTCTGACATGTTTTACTTTACTAGCCTCCTTTGTTTCATTTTTCCAAACACCCTATACCGGATCTCTCTTAGCGCCGCCCTTGCTGTCAACTATTCTCATGTCTATTGGATTGACCCAGTCTTTCACATCACTACCAGTAACTACATCCATGTCGCTTGGAATGAGATACACTACATCGTGTCGTGGCGGTGTCTTCTTTTGTGTTGCCAGACTTACGAGTATGAATATTGGTAACGATATCAATGGTGGAATAATGGTGTCAAGTCCCGAATAGGCTAGATAGGGGCTACCAGCTGGTGCGATTGTGATGAGGAAGAATAGGAATATTCTCAGTCCAGTGCCTATTGCGATACATGCTACTGCACCAGAAGCTGTAGATTTCTTCCAATACGTTCCAAAAACTAGTGGTACTAGACATCCTGCTAACACAATATCAAATGCAAGTATGAGGTAATAGCCAGGTCTTGGAATCAGATCGCCTAGGGCAAAAGCGGTAAAGAACATAGGAATTACAAGAAGCCTTGTGGCAAGTAACAACTGCCTATCATTGTATTTTTGTTTCTTCATTAGCCTTAAGATATTGCGTTGCAAAAAGTTTCTTGATAGTACACTAGCAATAGCTAATGTACCTCCGTTTGCAGTTGACATGCCGCAACTTATTGTACTTACAAGCATCAAGATGCCTATAACCATAGGTGCATGTTTTATTGCTACAATTGGAAAGAGTGTGTAGGAATCAGTAAGGCTTGGCTCCAAAGTCATTCCAATTATTCCTACCATTGTAGTAGGGATTATGAATAACAACGTCAAGCCTGCTCCAAAATAGCAACTCTTTTGAGCAGTCCTTCCACCATCTGCTGCAAATACTCTTTCCATGAAATCTAATGCGACAAGGTCCCCAACCCCTAGCGATATTAGAGTTGCCCAATTTGGTAACGCGCCATTACCGAGATCGTATAGACCAGACATGTCCATGAAGTTACCAGGTGCATTTGCAACTATGGTCTCTAGTCCTCCAGGAATTGGCGACCATGGGCCGATAAAGTAGAGAAAGCCGGCCCAAAATCCTATTATTGCAAGATAAATGTGAAATATGTCGGTATAAGCACAGGAGAACAAACCTCCAAAATAAGTATACAGTAATACTACAGCAGTGGAAATCAACATTGCATAAATCAAAGGTATTCCAAGTAACACAGACAAAATGTAGCCACTTGCACCCAGGTTTCCTGCAACAAGAACAATGAAACTTACTGCCATGAGTGTTCCTGACATTACTTCGGTCGTGTTTCCATATCGCCTATAGTAGAAATCTGCAAGTGTGATCATGGACATTCTATTGAATCTTTTTCCAAAAAAGGCCCCAGTTAAGACAAGACAAATAGCCAAACCAAGCGGTATGGTCGCTCCTGCCCAGAATCCGCCTCCAAAAGTAGCTGAAACGTTTCCAAGCGAAGCATTTCCATCAACAGCTTCAGACACTAGCATTGTACCGATAAAAAATAGTGGCAAGCTTTTGCCTGCCACAATGTAGCGCTTGCTACTTCTTTTAACGAATTTTACTGCGAGAACTCCAATAGCAGCAGTTGCTGCTACAAATGCGAGCACCACTATAGGATACGCGATTGGAATGTCTCCCATCCCCCATGATTAGTAAATATATATTATTAAATATGTCGGAATTGCACTAAATTTCGACAGTCGAACAGAGAAGCTTCTAACACGGGTTAATTTTTTAATGTGAAATCATTTTTTGTGTTGATATCAAAAATAATCCAATCTTTCAAAAACAAAAAAATGCTCAAACTCTATGTTCGCGTGCCATGTGTAACATAAAAGATGACTCGTTTTCATAAGATTCATCACATGTGATGCACAAATATGTGGTCTTTTTGTCATGGATGTCTTGTGCATGCTTGACCAACTCATCACGATATTTGAATCGCATACCACATGCACCACATCCATAGCTTTTTCCAAACAATTGTGCGTTTTTAGATTTGTTTTTATTTAAAAATTTCTTGATGTTTGAAGAGCATGCTTATTATTGCCAAAAAAATTTACGATTTCATTTTCTTAAGTTTGGTATATAGCAGAGGATCTAGCCTTTTTGCAGTATCAAAGCTCTTTTGACCCTCCTTTTCATTTCCTAAGAGGGCCAGGGCACGGCCTCTGTTATAATACGCTTTTGCATATTTTCCATTTAATTCAATGGATTTATCAAAACATTCTATGGCCTCCTCAAGCTTATTTGATTTTATGAGCATCAATCCTTTGTTATGCCAAGTTATGGCATTGGATGAATCTATCGCTAATGCCTTGGAAAATGATTCAATTGCCTCATCTCTTTTGCCTAGCTTATCTAGCATGAGCCCACGGTCTCCCCAGGCAAAATCATTTTTTGAGTTCATCTCTATGGCTTTCTCAAAATACCTCAAAGCGTGTTCGTAATTGGCTTTGTTTGCTGCATCTTCACCCATTTTTACTAGATCTTCAGAGGCTTCTTTTTTAGAAGAAGCTTTCTTGTATTCTATAGTAGGCGGAAGTTCTGGTTGATTTTTTTTGAACCAGTGAAATATCATATCATTATCATTTGCAGATGTAGTTTAAAATAGTATATGTATAAGAAAATTTTAGGTATTTTCTTCTGATTTGTGCAATTGGTCTTCTTTTTTGTCTCCTTTTATTCCAATTGTTCCCAAGAACAAGAAGAATCCCGAGGCAGCAAGAATTGCTGCAAATATTGCATAAACTTCAGTTAAATCAGTTGCCATCCAACTATTATTAATTCTAATATATTTAAAATTTTATTTTGATATAAATTTTCATTATGTTAAAATGATTCTTGTGGTGTTTCTTGTTTATTGCACGTAGATTACGTAGCTATGGTTGTAATCCAAGAGTCAAACAGGAAAAAGTTCGACGGTAGAACTAAATTAAAAACGTAGATTACTTAGACAAATTTAAGTATGTACTAACGTATTACTAATGCGATAAACATGGGAATGGAATTTTATGGAGATTCATACAGAGGCAATGACGAACCAATTTTTGTAGGTATTCCTACGTTCTTGAAATTGCCCTGGCTAAGAAGCAAGGCAGAGTTAGAAAAGATACGACCAGATGTAGCAATAATAGGAGAGCCCTTTGATTTTGGAACGACTATTAGACCAGGTGCAAGATATGGACCCAGAGCTATAAGAGCAGCTTCTACAGTGCCATCTCCACCATACGAGCATTTTAACATTGAAACAGGAGTTGATCCTTTTGGAGTATTTAGAACAATTGATTATGGTGACGTTAACATTTCGCCAGGCGATGTGGTCGAATCCCATAGAAGGATGACTGATAAGGTCAAAGAAGTTTTAGACATAGACGGCATCCCAGTCATGCTTGGCGGTGATCATTCCATTACCTTTGCAAATGTAAGAGCCTTTGCAAAGAAATACAAGAATATCGGAATGATTCACATTGATACTCACGCTGATTGTGCCCCACAAGGCCTATGTGGTTTCAAGTATGATCACGGGGCACACATACGACGAATTATGGAACTAGGTTGTTTGAAGGGTAAGAATTACACCTTGATAGGACCTCGTGGATACTGGCCAGGCCCAGATCTCTACAAATGGATGGCAGACCAAGACTTTCAATGGTTTACCATGCTTGATGTAGAAGAACTTGGTATAGACCAAATTGCAAAAGAAGCTGCAGACAGAGCAAATGATAATGTCGACGCAGTTTACATTAGCTGGGATATAGACACATTTGATCCCGCATATGCTCCAGGAACTGGAGAACCAGAACCCAACGGCTTGACATCTAGGGAAGGAATGAGATTGATGAGATTACTTTCCACCTCATTTGACCCCGACAAGTTTGCATTTGATCTAGTGGAAGTAGCTCCCAACTACGACGTAAGTGACGGTAATTCCTATAACGGTGGAATCACTTCTGGCCTTGCAAACCGACTAATAGTAGAACTATTGGCTGGACTATCTCTTACAAAGAAGGGTGTACAAAATGGCAGCCCAGTAAGACCAAGGCAATATCGTGGCAAAAACCACACCTATGACTTTGGCAACGGTCCAAAAGCAAAGATTCCAAAAAGAAATTGATCAGTATCCAAGTATTGGTAAAAGGAGAGCCAGACGTTACTCCTTTTACCAAGTTTTTTGAATTCTCAGATCAAGATGAACCAATTTTTTTAAATGTAATAGAAATGATAAAGAATAAGCTATCTAGAAATCTCAGACTAAATGTTCATGAGGCTTTACTGGCTTATTGCGCTTATCTTGTAAGCGAGATTAGATCAAGAAGATCAGATTCTAACATAACAAATAACTCATCAAAGGTTTTAACACAGAATGATGTTTTAATTGGAGTACCTGAGACCTTGAGAGATATTAAATTTGATATCGCAGTAGATAATTTTCCAAAAAAGACAATTCAATTTATCAAACCTATTCCTATTGTAAATTACATCATGGGAGTTCATGGAGCAATTGGAGTAACCAATTGTGAAAAGAGTTCATAGAAAGATTTCTTTTGGGCCTGATGACAAAAAAGAAATGAGCTGATTCTGATTTGAAGGAGATATTCTGTCTCAATTGCAACAAGTCATTTGGCCTATACAATGAAAAATATTATAATGAAAAATCACTTGCAAAAATTGCAAATCAGTATTGTGGCTTGCATGAATTTTATGGACACAGTATAGTTATCAGAGATTCCCAGTTGTCAACTATGCACCAAAAGAGGGTTTAGATATATTTGCAGATGTTTTTCTTGCTTGATCTAGGTTTTTAGAATTTGAGCAGGTTGATCCTGATATCTCATCAGCTTCTTTTCCTCAAGATATGTATGCAGATAATGAACTGACCTGTGTACATCTGTTTCATTTCGCGCTCCAGCACATACAAGTTTTCCAGAAACAAAGATTAGAGTTACGGTTTTGGGGTCAAGCATCCTGTGTATGATACCTGGAAATTGTTCTGGCTCATACATACTTCTTGGGAGGCTTCTTGCAGCAAGAGGCAGATGGACCCCGCCACCAAGATCTACTGATGCAACAATATTTTGAATGGTTATAGTTGGATCGTTTTTTATCTTTATTTTGGCTTCTCGAAGCAATTTTACTACAGTTTTTATTGCATTAATCGCGCTTTTTTCTGATTTTGAACCCGTACAGACAAACTTACCTGAACTAAATATGAGAGTGGCAGTTTTTGGAGATTTCAATCGGAAGACAAGACCGGGAAATTGTTCTGGATGATATTCAGCTTCTGGAAATTTTCTTGTAATTTCATTGAGATCAATTTTTTGATCAACTGATGCAGAAGCAACTACGTTTACAATCTCCACTATTGGCTTTGTTTGTGGCACCCACATGGATGCAATATTCTTGAATATATATCAGATTATAAAATATGTAATTTACTGATTTTATATCAGACAAGAAAAAATTTATCTTATTTTTGCCTTATTCTAAATGAAAAAACGTTTTGTAGATTACGAATTAATGGTGGTAAGGAGTGGTTTGGGTAATTTATTTTTCGTTCTATACAGCAAATGCTTTTAGTTTCTCTTCAGCTACTTTGAGTGCTTCTGGATTTGTCTTGTAGCCCATCATATCAAGAGTTGAGTGAATTGCAGAAATAGTTCTCATGACATGATACTTGCTGACTTCTCCCATGCAACCAACTCTGAACACCTTTCCTTTCAATTCACCAAATCCACCTGCAACTAGAACTCGGAATTTTTCAGATAATGTTCCTCTGAAAGTTTTGTCATCCAGTCCTTGCAGATAGTTTAGTGCAATGACAACTGTAGATCGTGCATCTTCTTTTGCAAATGGCGTAAGACCAAGTGCACTAAGGCCGCTGTAAAATGCATCAGAGCAAACTCTGTGCCTATGTACTCTCTTGTCCATTCCCTCCTCCAAGATCATGTCTAGTGCCTCTTTGTATGCATAGAGCAGAGGTATTGCAGGAGTAAATGGAGTCTCCTTGTTTTCGTCGTAATACTTGAAGTATCGTGCCATGTTAAAGTAGAATGTAGGTGGTTGGTTTGCAATCATGTGTTTTTTTGCCTTTGGACTTACTGCAATTGGTGAAATTCCTGGTGGAGCTGCCAGAGCCTTTTGTGCTCCTGTAACACATACATCTATTCCCCACTTGTCCATGTGTAGTTCCTCGCCACCAACTATTGATACACCGTCAACTACAAAGAACGAGTCATTTCTTGCAGTAAGACTTGAAACTTTGTCTAGATATTTTACCATTGTTCCAGTTGAGGTCTCGTTCCATACCACATAGAATGCCTTGACATCCTTGTTGTTGTCAAATGCCTCTTTTACTTGATCAAAGCTTGCGTTCTGTCCAAATGGCGTGGTAAGGCGTACAACAGTTGCACCTGCCCATTCTAGCATGGTTGCAAGCCTTGAACTAAACTCGCCGTTAACTGGAATGATTACCTTATCGCCTTTTTTGATCATGTTTACAACAGAAGCCTCGACTGCACCGGTACCAGAAGCACTCAGTGCAACAACATCGCCTGTTGTATCAAAAACTTTCTGGGTCTTTTCAACTACATCAGCGTATAATTTTACAAAATCCTTACTCCTGTGATTTATCATGTGAGTAAACATCGCACGTGTTACTCTTTCCGGGACATTTGTTGGTCCGGGCAACATTACTAGATATTCCAAATAAATTCTCTATTCCCTAAAATTAATGACCATTATTTATAATTACAGGATTTTGGATAGTCTTTCCTTGGTGCCTATCTTCATTAGAACATTCTTGGTTCCTTCTGGAACCAGACTGTACCAATCTTTTTCCCTAGCGATCATTTCCCGTATGTTTGTGCCAGAAACCATCTCCCTTTGCAACAATGGAACGGGAATTACCTCTATTCCTCTTTTTTGGTAAAGGGATAAGGTAAAGTCATCATTTGAAAACACAACATCATACTTTGGTACGATTGAATCAACATGGTATGTCCATTTATCATGGTCTCCTGTGTCTGGAACATAATACACTTGGATCTTCTTCGCAATTTGAGGGTCAAGCGAGGAGAGAATCATCTCTTTTCTTTCGTCTGCAGTAAATGGATTCCTTTTTTCATTGCTCTTGTTTGAGCTTCCTATTCCTATCCAGAGGTTTTCTACCTTTGAGAGGGCAAATTTGACAGCCGATAGATGTCCAATGTGAAATGGCTGGAATCTGCCAATTAAGAGTCCGTCCACTGTCGAGATCTCACTTGCTTCTTTAAAAAAGATCACTAATGGAACAATTCGTTAGTTGTAACATGAATCTGTATAGAAAAAAAGAAAAGTAGGAAATTTACTGAATGTTTGGTAATAGATCTGTACCAGTGTAGAATTCCGAAGTCTGACCTACAGAGTCTTGTATCTTTCCACTAAAGTTAGTAAAGGAATTTTTTTCCCCAGAGCAGCTAGGCCCTGTACCCCAAGAATAGACTCCCGATCCTTTGATTACTGTTCCATCGTTTCCAATCAAGTCAACCTTTCCATCTTGTTGATAAGTGATTCCCGAAGAACAGTTATTGTCATTAATTATTTCTGTTCCCAGTTTGTCACTTGGTATGAATTGTAGTTTGTAGGTAGTTGAGCCTATTGTAATACTTCCACTTTGTTGTGAGAGTGTTATTGTTCCGTCTGTACCTGTTACCATGTTACCACCAAGATAAACCGACACGTCTGGACAACAACCATTGTCATTTGTAAACGCAAATCCGTTTATGCTCGTAGAGATGACTTGTTGCATTGTCGCATCACCTGCTGATGCCGGCATTACTGGAATTATTGACAGTAGCGTAAGAATTGCTATGATTCCAGATGGAATAAACAGTTTGTTTGTCATTAGATTGTGATGGAAAGACATTGTATTTTTCTTTGTAGAAAATAGATTTCATAGAAACAATCATGCTATGAAAAAAAATTGAATTAACGTATTCTATAGTTAACCTGTAGGGTCAAAGATCAATCATTCCGCCAAGGAAATATTGGCAGGCACTGAAAAGTCATACTTTATGTGAGTAAAACATCTCAAATGGAGTCGTTCTACAGTTCTTTTTCCGCATTTTATACAGATATGTTGTATTGGTTTTTTACATTCAAAGCACTGTGAATATCCGATCAACTCTTCACCACATGTTCTGCAGATCTTGTCTGGCACGATTCTATCACTACACTATAGATATTCTAGATGCAACTTTAATCCAGCGCAAATAGTTATCATAGCTTCTATATGCGCATGATTTCTTCTTTTGAGTTCATAATTTAGGTACTGCCAAGTTATCGAGAAACTATATCATAATTTACATTAGTGATATAATTCAAAAAAATGAAAAAATTAGGGCATTTAAGTGCCTGAATTGGCCGTGTCGTTCCACAACTGTTGTCCTTTGTACTTGAACATTTGAAGTCCGTTGATGTCAACCAGTTGGATGTTTTGAGGAAGTTGCACATACCAGAGATTTGTAGCATATTGCTGCCCATCTGTTACGATCCAATATATGAAAGAGACTAGAGCATTTGCTTTGTTCAAGTCAGTGTTCTTTATTGTATCGCGGTTCTGATATGCCATGATGTAGGTCAATGAAGCAATTGGATAGGAATTAGCTCCCGGTGCATTAGTGATTGAAACCTTGCTCCAATCTCCATTTGAGGCAGGTAGACTCGTTATAGTGCTAGCTGCTGCCTTTGTTCCATCTAATGTTGGTAGTAAAAATGCGTTTCCGTCGGCATTTTTAACAGCTGCATATGACATATGGTTTTGTTGTGCATATGCAAGTTCTACATATCCAATTGAATATGGAGTTATTTGGACATAATGTGCAACGCCTGCATTGCCAGGACCTCCAATTCCAGATCTCCATGGAACTGCGGTTCCTTCTCCGATATCATGTTTCCAAGTACTACTAACCTTGCACAAGTAGTCTGTGAATGCATATGTTGTTCCTGAACCATCAGAACGGTGAACTACTGTAATCTTTGCCGGTGGCAGATACATTCCTGGATTATTGGCTTGTATGGCCGGATCATTCCAATATATTATCTTGCCCTCGAAGATGTTTGCAATAGTTGGACCATCTAATTTTAGTCCACTAGGTATGATTTGGTTAACACCATTCTTGATCACACCGCTTGGTATGTTGTACGACACCGTAATTGCACCAATTGAATCTACAAAGGTTAGCGTATTTGGAGCTGCCTTTTGTTGACTCAGTGACAATGGGGCATCGGAAGCTCCGAAGTCAACTGTCTTTTTGGTCATTTGTGTTATACCAGCACCACTTCCAACTGAAGCATAGTTGAGAGTTGCTCCAGGATATAGCCCGTGATACATAACTCTCCATTTGTCCATTATTGGAAATACAAATGATGAACCTGCACCAGTAAGCTTGATGTTTGCTGTGTCTGGAGGTGTGGTTGGTGGTGTTTGTACTAGTTGTGCGTGTGCTACCATCGTTGTGGTTGGCATTATTAGGATTAGTGTCAAAACTAAACCTAAGATTGTTTTTCGTACCATAAGGCTATGGGATCTTCTCAGTTATTTCTAAGTGATCGGTATAGAATACATAATTAGCTATAAGTTATGTTTACAACAGAAAATAATTTCTAAAATCATAGACCAACTAAATCTATATAGTTTTGCAGGCATACACATGTGTATGATATGTTTCATTAAATGATCTTTTAAAAATGAAAAAAGGGGTTTTTTAGAATTTTGACACAAGTCGCAGACCAGTCTTAGCAGAAACTGCAATTATAGATATAATTGCAATTGTAAATACTAGAGCTGTGATTGGACCAAACTCCGGAACTGTGCTACCGCCAAACTGTATTTGTGCAATACCTTGTTCATCTGCCTTTACTATTGAATTAGGCAATGGCACATACAATAACGTCGAAGAATATTGTTGCCCATCATGTATTATCCAATTTAGGAAGTTTATCACTTCTTGTGACTTGTCCTGTGTCTCTCCGCTTACTTGGCTTAGGTCCTTGTAGACCATTACATAAGTCAAAGTAGATATTGGATAGGAATTACTGCCAGGTTGGTTTACGATAGAGACTTTGCTCCAATCGCCATCAGCTGCTGGGAGATTTGTTGATGCAGCAGCTGCATCGGCAGCTACTGAATCTAGTGTGGGTTCAACAAATGCATTTCCATCAGCATTTTGTACAAATGCATATGTCATGTTGTTTTGGTACACGTATGCAAGCTCCACATATCCACATGCATATGGCGTAGTTTTCACAATGTTGGCTACACCTGCATTGCCTGGACCGCCAGTACCTACTGGCCATGGGACTGTTTTACCTTGACCTACAACCGTTTTCCACTGAGGATAGACTTTGGACAAATAATCTGTAAATGCATAGGTTGTTCCTGATCCATCTGAACGATGAGCTATTTCGATCTTCTGTGCTGGGAGATTGATTCCAGAATTGAGATTTGCAATGGCAGGATCGTTCCACATAGTGATATTGCCCATGAAGATCTGAGCAATTACTGGACCTGTCAGTTTAAGGCCCTTGTCTATTCCAGGAAGGTTGTAGGATATTGTTATTCCCCCAATTGATTCTGGGAGGGTCAACACTCCTGGCGCCTTTGCTTGTTCAGATGGTTGCAATGGAGCATCAGACGCTGCAAAGTCTACAGTCTTTTGTTCCAAGAGCTTGATACCTGCTCCGCTTCCAATGGATTGGTAGTTTAGCTGTATATTGGAATGCAGATTGTTGTATTGCACTCGCCATGTATCCATTAGTGGAAATACAAAGGTCGAGCCAGCTCCTGTGATTGAATATGACTGTGTCTGTGCACTTGCATGTAGCATAGTTGCCGGCATTATTAGCACTAGCATGAAAACTAATGCAAGAAGAATTTTCTTCATGATTGGATGGCAAAAGATTTGTTATTTACATATGTTCAGAATAGTTTACATAATTACCCATAAGCTATGTTAACTATATAGATATGATACAGTTATGAAGAATAGTTAGTGAAAACGTCGTTGTCCTGTGACAATATACTCTGCCGACTCACCCATGAATGCAGCGTGATCAGCTATTCTTTCCAGATATCTAAGAACCAATGCATCAGCAAGGGCGCATTTTACATTATTGGAATTAATCAACATTGGAAGATGTTTGTTATAGTACTTGTCTACCAAGTCCTCATCTGTTCTAAGTTGCTTTGTCTTTTCCAAGTCCAAAGTTGCAAAGCACTCTACTGCTAGATTTATCATATGTTTTATCTCGCCTGAAAGCGTGTAGATGACATCGTTTCTGCATTCTGAAAGATCACCGAACATGTCTCTGACTGCTGCAATGTCATATGCATAGCGACCAAAACGAGTGAAACCATAGGAAACCTCAATGCATGACCTGATTAATCTAAAATCGCTTGCAACAGGCTGGTATTTCAGTATCATTTCAAACGTCAAGTTGCCTACCTCGTCATACAGGCTCATTATCTCCTGAGACAACTTGTGTGCTTCATGGCGCACATTTTTTCCCTCAAGGTAAGAATCTAAGGACAAGTTTATGGATTGAAGAGCCATTGTACCCATTTTCCCCATCAGGAAAGATAGTTTTTGTAGATGGGGATCTATTAGTCTTGTCAACTAGCCAAATTGCCCCTGGACATACTTGGCCGTAATCTCATTTCTTGGATTCTCAAAGATTTGTTTAGTCTCCCCAAACTCAACCAAATCTCCCAGATACATAAAGCCGGTATAATCAGACACTCTCACAGCCTGCTGCATGTTATGTGTTACTATGATTATGGTATATTCTTTTTTAAGCTCGTTTATCATTTCTTCAATCTTCTGAGTAGCAATTGGATCAAGTGCAGATGCAGGTTCATCCATCAAGAGAACTTCGGGTTGTATAGCAAGGGCACGCGCAATGCACAGACGTTGTTGTTGTCCTCCTGAAAGGCTCATTCCAGCCTTTTTCAGATCATGCTTTACCTCATCCCAGAGGTATACCATTTCTAGACATCCTTGTACTATTTGATCCATGACCTTTTTGTCTTTTACACCGTTTAACTTCAGTCCTGCAGCTACGTTATCATAAATTGACATTGTAGGAAATGGATTTGGTTTTTGGAAGACCATTCCTATCTTTCTTCTGTGCATAATGGCATCTTCTCGATTTGAATACAGATCTTGACCATCCAGCAAAACTTTTCCAGTCACTGTGGCACTCTTTGTCAATTCATGCATTCTGTTAAGACAGCGAAGGAATGTAGTTTTTCCACATCCAGATGGTCCTATTAGTGCAGTAACTGCTTTTTCTCTAAATTTCATGTTAACTTTCTTTACAGCTTGAATACCATTGTAGCTTGCAACAATATCTTCTGCAATTAGCTTGTATCGTGGTTCTTCTGAAGATTTCTGTGTAGTCGGAGTTCTTGTGAGCGTTTCCATTTTATCCACCTGCTGCGATTCTAAATCTGCCACCTCCTCCACGTTTTCTTAGGAACAAGTATCTTACTCCTACGTTAAGTGTGAGTATTATTAATATCAAAATTAACGCCCCTCCCCATCCTTGAGCTGTTGCAGTGTCATAAGGAAGATTTGCGAGTCGGTAGATTCTGAGCGGTAAAGCATCCACCGGTTGATCAAAACCTGAAAAAAAGTCACTGTTACCAAGAATTGTAAAAATTAGAGGAGCCGTCTCACCTGCTATTCTTGCTATTGATAACATGATTCCCGTGATCAAGCCACTTTTGGCACTTGTTAACAGAATTCTAAATATTACCACCGATCTTTTGATTCCAAGTGCATATCCTGCCTCTCTGTATGTCACAGGAACAAGCTTCAGTGATTCTTCAGTTGTTCTTGTTATAATTGGCAACATTATAACTGATAGTGCAAACATTCCTGCAACAATAGAAAAGTAACCAAGTGTAAGTACGATGACCGCAAATGCAAAAAGTCCTATTACGATGGTAGGAAATTCTGCCAAGACATCGTTGAAAAATCTTATCATCTGGCCGTATTTGTTGTTGCCATACTCTGAAAGAAATATGCCCCCCAAGACCCCAACTGGTACTCCAATTAAGCTTGACATACCAATTAACATTAAAGTTCCTTGAATCGCAGGACCAATTCCACCAGGGTCATCTGATCCTACTGCTCCAGGAGGAGCAGTAAGGAATTCTATGCTCAATACAGGAGCTCCGTTTCTTACAATTTCAAGAAGAATACTTCCTAGAGGAATTATGGCTAGTAGAACACAGCCAAATACAATTCCCTTTACTATCTTATCGGTAATTAGCCTACTTGAGATATTATTTCTAAAATGTTTCCTAAATTCTGCTCGTTGCTCTATTGTGATCATACTAAAACTGCTCCTTGGTGTGTTTTTAGTACTCTAGAAACTAGGAGTTGTGCAACTATGTTTATGACTATTGCAATAATGAAAAGTATCAATCCACATCCAATTAGTGCTGCCATGTGAAGACTTCCACTGGAAGCTTCTGGAAACTCATTTGCAATTATACTTGACAATGTTTGACCTGGTGAGAACAAAGATGAGGGGAATGCACTTTGTCCTGTGGCATTTCCAATTAACATTGTAATAGCCATGGTTTCTCCTACTGCCCGTCCAAGTCCAAGTATTGAGGCGCCAACAAGACCAGACTTGGAATATGGAACTACGGCCATCTTGAATACTTCCCACTTTGTTGCACCTAGCATGTATGCAGCCTCTCTCTGGCTGTTTGGAACTGCAATCATGATCTCTCGTGAAATAGAAGCTATTGTTGGAATTATCATAATAGCAAGTACTACACTTGCAGTGAAGATATCAAGTCCAAATGGAGTTCCTGAGAAGAGCCAGAAACTACCGCCAAAAGCATTGTTAAGTGGGGTTTCAACCCAATTCAGAAGGTAAGTCCTAAACACGAACAGCCCCCATAACCCGTAAATTATACTTGGAATAGCAGCTAGCAACTCAACTATAAATGAGAGTATAGAACGCAGAAATTTAGGTGCAAGTTCTGACAGAAACATTGCAATGCCCATGCTTAACGGCACTCCGATAAGCATAGCAAGCCCGGCAGTCACAAACGTGCCTATTATGTAAGGTGCTGCACCATATGATTCGCTGCCTTCTACAGCATTCCAATCTGATCCAATCAGAAACGAGATCCCCTCCTGAGCCCATATTTGATACGAGTTAGTAACTAGCTGAACTACGATCAGAACTATGATTGCCAGCACATAAGTGGCAGCAATAGCAGCTCCAATTTTGAAAATCTTATCATATAGAGGAGAGCCTCCCCTTAGCTTAACAGTTTCCATCAAGTACAATTTGTCTGATCGTCGAGAAAGATATCAGAAGTTCGACCGTGATTTCTTAAGTTTCATATTTGAATATAGTTCTATATAGTACTACATAGAACGCGGTCATAACCGCTTTAATTATACAGATATAGAGAAAAACATTGGCAGAACTACTAAACGAGAAAGAGGTACGAAAGCTACAGCTTGTAGGTGGATCTACCTACGTACTCTCACTTCCTAAGAAATGGATTGATGAGTTAAATCTTAAAACAGGAGACCCAGTTTCTATTGTAAAAAATGTTAATAGATCTCTTTCAATCTTACCAACAGGAAGCTCCCAGTCATCCAAGGTAGCAAAATCAAAGACTGTCATAAGCCAAAAAGAACCAGTTGAATCCATTCAACGAAAGGTGATAGCGATGTACTTGTCTGGTTATCAAGTAATTGAGATCCACTCCAAAGGAGGAAGGATACAACTAGAGCATAAGCAGGCAATAAGAGATCTTGTGAGAAGAAACATGATAGGTACAGAAATTGTCGAGTCAACACCAGAATCCATCACAATTCAAATCTTGACTAGTCTGCCAGAGCTTTCCATAAATGATGCTTTGAAACGTATGTCCTTGTTAACAATCACAATGCACAGACAGGCCATTGATGCCTTGAAGGAAATGGATGTAGAGCTTGGAGAAGAGATCACTCATTTGGATGATGAGGTTGATCGTTTTAGTCTATACATATTACGAAACCTTACACTCGCAGTAGAACATGAAAGAATATTACGAGATATTGGATTAAAGAAACCCTCTGATTGTATAAGCTATAGGATAGTGGTAAAATCAATAGAAAGGGTTGCAGACCATGCAGTCTCAATAGCAAGCAGAGTAAAATTTCTCAAATCTACACTTGAACCAGCTCTTCTACAAAAGATTACAAAACTAAGCGAGGAATCGCTCAAAGTCTTCGAGGATTCAATTGCCGCTCTCAACAAAAGAGATTATACACTAGCAGATGTTGTTGCAACAAATGCATGCAGAATAGCTGAAAAAGAGAAAGAATTCACAGACAGCCTGGAAGAATCCAAAAAGTATTCCAGTGTAATCAAGTTTGTTTTGGAAGATATTCGCAGAACGGCCGAGTATTCAAGCGATATTGCAGAAGCAGTAATTAACGAGACAGTGCAAGATGTAATCTCGGAAAATGGCTCATAAAAAATACGTTCCAGTCGATTAAAATGTTAATTTTTTGTCATAACAATTCAAATTAGAAGATCCAAAGACGTGTCATTGGAGATGAAATCATAATGAGAACAAAACAAGTAATCTATCCCAGAAAGAAATTACTTGTAAAAAAATTTAAAAAAATTATCAAGACATTTACCAAAAAATTAGATAACTATATCGAAGACCCAAACGAGGCCAACATTCACGATATAAGAATAGCAATTAGACGTATGGGATCAATTTACAGAATTTTGCCTAAAAAGAATAGAAAAGCCGAGGATATTCAGGGCTATGTAAAGCAAGCCAAAGCCCTATTCAATATTAATACGCAAATGAGGGATTTTGACATAATTTGTGCCAAATTAAAGAAACGTCATCCTACTCAATTCAACCAGATTATAGATTCTATAAATGGCAAACGCAAACACCAGCTAAATGCAGGACATAGACTGGCCTTAAAATTAAAGAGCATTTCCCCGCCCAGACTGAAAGAAAAAGATGTTATGGAAACAAAACTTCGTAAAAGATTTCAAAAAATCATATCGGAATTAATTGATGAAATAGATCGTAACATTCCCATTGTCTTAAATGATGACAAGAAAATAGAGGAGATTCATGAACTACGAAAAGATTTCAAGAAACTACGCTACTCAATTGAATTAACTTCCGATAAGATAGATTCCCTAAAATCAATTAAAAGTTTGAAAAAGATCCAAGATGAACTAGGCTCAATTCATGATAGCGATATGTTTCTAGATTATTTGAGGGGAGTAGAGGGACCTCATGAATTGTCAGAAACAATAAGAGAGGAAATTCTTGAGAGAAGGGAAAAATATCAAAGATTTGTTCAAGTTTTTAAAAATGAGGGACTGGATAACCCTAGAAAATTAATTTTATAATTCTAGAACAGAATTCTGCATGTTCTGGTTATCTCTTAACATGCAAATAACATGGACATCAAATGCATTTTCAAATTTATTTAGCGCATTTCTCAGCAATAGCTTTGGCAATGATTTTGACTGCATAACATGCAATTCCATTATTCCATCTGTGTAACGCTTCAATTCTATTTTTGACCTAGTCTGCTCCAAAACTCTTAACAGTACAACCAATGACGAGATTTTTCTTATTGTAGATTTGTCATTTTGAGATAGAATTGACTTGTATCTTGTAAATAGCCAGTCGGATGTTTTCACATGTCTTGTATGAACTAGAGCTAATCCCAAAACTAATTGATTATCATGACTTAGTGCCATGTCCTCATCCATTATGGAATAGAACAGGTTTTGTGGATTGTTGAATGATAATTTTTCTGATATTTTCTTTTCAGCATATGAGAGGATCTCAAGTTCGCGTTTATTTAGTAGTCTTGAGGAGACCAAACCTTCTACAAAGCTCTTGGTATGTTGGAATATCTGAAATGAGATCTTGGACCCTATTGTTTGGCGAATTTGTTCTGCTGTGATATTTTTTGCATGATATGCCTTTGGGTTTTCAAGAAATACTGAAAGCGCACCCTCTCTTAGACCATGATTGCTAACATGCAGGTTGTCAAATCCAAATTTTTCCATCAGTATATCTATCACACAAGAACCAGCCACTATTGTTTCAGCTCTGCTAGAGCCAATGACTGGGATCTTTGCAATGTCATCATATTTCATCTTGTAAAGCTGTTTTGTAACAAAGTTAACAAATTTGAGATTCATTGTATAATTGTGCATCTTGTCTAGTGGGTATTTCGAATTTTTTTGATCATATCTAGCTAATGCTCGCAATACACCACCAACGCCAACAAGTTTTACATCTTTACCAAGACCCATCTCCTTTTTTTCAGGTAGAAGACTTGAGATGAATCTCCTCATATTCTTATAATTTCTATCACTGAATCTTTCATTTTCCCCATCAAATTGTTGTGTTAATCTCAGAGCTCCTAGTGGTAGGGATATTACCTTTCTTATCTTGAATCCCTCGGCATGAACTATCTCTAGACTACCTCCCCCTATATCGAAAAACAGCGTATCTGGAATTTGAAGAGATTTGATGGCACCCACATAGGAGTATAGCGCTTCTTCTTTTTCAGAGAGTACTTTGAATCTGAATCCTGCTTCCCTGTAAACCTCGTCTAGGAACTCGTCCTTGTTACTTGCCTCCCTTACTGCACTTGTGGCTATTGGCAAAACAGATTTTATTGGCTGTAACTGGATTATGTCTCTGAACAGCTTTAGAGTCTCAATGGCACGCAACATTGGCTTTTTGCCCAGTTTTCCCTTTTCATCTAGCCCTTCACCAAGCTTAACTTTCATTCCTTCTTGTTGAGAAACGTCAAACAAGTCGTCATCTTTTACGTTGTATGTAACTAACTTGGCCGAGTTGTATCCTAAATCAATTACTGATATTTTCAGCCAACATTACCTCGTTTCGATATAGACATATCACTATTAATCTAGATTAGATTTACATTTTTTTACCAAGTGAAAAATATAGAATACACAGATCATCGAGCCATTCTCTTCAAATGTTTCGGAGTAAGCAACCATCTCAATTCTCCTTTAAGTTTTGGAAGCGTGATTGTTATCCTGATACGAGCAAGACTTGCTTTTTTCAAATCTATTTTGCATTCCCCATGTGATATCGCCTCTCCTATCAGTTCACTCAGATATGGCTCATGTCCCACAATGAGCACCGAGGAGTCCTGTTTTAGATTAGATAGTTTATTGTAGAATTGTAGCTTGTTGCCTTCAGGCTTTAGCTCATCTAATTCTTTAATTGGGTTTTTAGGCATTATAATTTTTGAGACTAGTTCTGCAGTTTGCTTTGATCGCAAAAGCGGACTAGTTAAGATATAATCAAATTCTATTCCAAGGCTTTTGATTCCTTTTGAAATGTCTTTGACTTCCTTTTCTCCTTCAACGGATAGAGTTCTTTTTGAATCATCCCTCACCGTGGCAGAGCTTCTGCCTGCCTCCCCATGTCTTAAGATAAACAAGTCCATTCTGATATCATCACCTTAATTCATACAAGAACTTTTGTAAAGTTACAAATTATCTTATTCACATGTAAAGGTGAAATTTAGTGAGATATCTAATATGTGACTATAATTTCTTATCTTTCATATGCTTATGAGGACTATATAGATCAAGGTCATAATTGTAGTTACAAACATAATTTACATTGTTAAGAGGTTTGATTACAGTATACAAAATGAGTACAAGAAGTGGAAGACCTAAAAATGGATGGGGGGGTTATTAGATTACCTTGAAAGCAACAAAACCATCGAAGATGGAAGGGAAACTTATTGTTGTAGAAGGAATAGATGGTTCAGGAAAATCAACCCAGATTCACCTTTTAGAAAAATGGCTTGGTTACAAGGGAATCAATATTTTCAAGTCAGAGTGGAATTCTTCAGAGATGGTAAAGGAAATAACTTCGAAAGGAAAGAAAAAGGGACTGCTTACACCTACTACCTTTAGTCTTTTACATGCAACAGATTTTGCTGATAGATATGAAAGAAACATTCTGCCTTTGCTTCGTGCAGGATATTTTGTACTGGCAGACAGATATGTTTACACTGCTTTTGTAAGAGATATTGTAAGAGGCTGCAATCCGGATTGGGTCAGAAAGGTTTATGATTTTGCTATCAAGCCAGATTTAGCTTTTTACTTTAGAGTTCCAGTAGATATTGCAGTTGACAGAATACTGGTAGGCCGCCCCAAACTAAAGTATTATGAAGCAGGAATGGACCTGAACTTGAGTAATGATCCTTATGAGAGTTATAGAGTATTTCAAGGAAGAATAATTGAACAGTATGATGCTCTGGCAGAGCCAGAGGGATTTACCATAATAGATGGAACATTGAACATTGAGGAACAACAGAAAATGGTAAGAAAAATGATCATGCCATTACTTCCACATAAAACATCGAGTGTAAAAACCAGGAAAGTACAAGCATGAAACACAAGAAAGAATTAGACAACAGAACTGTCGAGTTTTACGGACATGGTATAAAACATCTTCAAGATGTAGAAATCAAAGGTAGGCTAATTGTCATCGAGGGACCTGATGCATCTGGCCGAAGTACCCAGATTGAGAAAATTACGGCAAAACTAGAAGCTGATGGTCATGCTGTTTTGAATACAGGTCTCAAAAGATCAGAGCTTGTAAGCAAGGGAATTTTAGAGGCAAAACAACATTATGATCTAGGTAGAAAAACACTAGCCTTATTCTACGCTGCAGATTTTGCAGACCAATTTGAATACAAGATCATACCTGCATTGCAGGCTGGATACATAGTACTTGCTGATAGATACATCTACACTCTCATAGCAAGAAACGTGGTACGAGGCCTCGATAAGAATTGGTGTCACAGTCTCTATGGTTTTGCCATAAAGCCTGATCTAGTATTTTATCTAGATGTTGAACCCCAAGTCCTGATACATAGAGTATTTCAAAAGAATTTGTCTTTAGATCATTACGAGTCTGGTGCCGACATAGGGCTTTCAAATGATATGTATGAGTCTTTTCTCATTTATCAAAATAAGATTTCTCGAGAATTTCACTTGATGCAAAAGATATACGGTCTCATACCTATCAATGGAAACAGGGCTGTTGCAGAAATTAACAAGGATTTGCAACATAGAATAGATCAATTCCTTGATCGTGTAATGCATTATTAATACACATAGAATATCCTCAGGCCATCTGTTCTACTGGACTATTAGTTTTCATATACATAATCTACATAGGATTCATAAAATATAGATTCAAGACTTATGAACAAAGGGCCATTATCTGTAAATATAATGGAACGCAATCAAGAATTATTTTCTTATGATCTAAAATGTGTTAGATTGCTTAGAGAGCCGGAGATAAGATTTGCAGGGCTAATTGATCATATGGGAAATCTAGTGACAGGCGGTTTTAAGCATGGAATAGTACCAATCGAAGATGAAGCTGAACAAAAAAAGATGTACTCTGATGTTGTGCTACGTGTATCCTTGAGAAAAGACTTTGATTATAGCTTGGGACATGTGATGTATTCTGCCTCTAGAAGAGAAAAAGCTGTTATGATGAGTTTTCCGCTTGGCAGAAGAGTATTACTTGTAACCGCGGAACCAGATGTAGACATAGATGAGACTGCTCAAAAAATCATCAAAATAACCCACACTTATTGTTGAGGCTCTTGAACAGTACTAGTATCTGAGGATGGTTCTTTCAAGTCCTTGATCGATCTAACTAGTTTAAGATCTGTAACTTCGGGATTTTCTTTGCAAATAGAGTGTAATGTTTTGATCCATTTTTTGACATGTGTACTCTTTACATGAGCAGTCTCGGCCTTCTTATCTTTGAATGTCATCACGTGTACTAATGTGGTAGAATCATCCTTTTCTTGGAATACCTCGTAAAGGACTATGCCAGACTCGTGCCTTTTTATATCCTCAACAAACGCTACAAGAGCAGTTTTTAGCTTTGATAGTTTTTTCTTCTTCACCTTATATCGAACTATCTTTGTTATAGTTGCGGCCAAATTTTTAACCTGATAAAGATGCCACATTCGTAAATAAAAACGTGATCGAGATTTTCTGTGTCTAACATGGGATATACCTATATTGCTAATTGTTTTTGTTTTATTTTTTGAAAACCTTTTAGAGTTTTTTATTGTAAAGATAGTAGTGCAGGCATTTATCTCATATCTATATTGATTTCATAAAATACCAATGCTAATGGTAAGCAATCAAGAAATCATAGAAAACCTTTAGATAGAAAAAAATCATTACAAAAATGCGGTCTACCGTTTTGTATTAGCGCAGGTTCTCCAGGCCAAAGTCACTTTGGGTAGACCGCCAACATCAATACAGAATTTTATTTGTAAAATTATTATAAAGATCTACATGATCGCGTAAGATCTAACAAAATGAAATTTTTTTTCAACCTAGTCAACTAAAAATGATCCATAAAATTATGCGGGGAGCTGCCTACTGGATCATAAGAATGGATAATGTGATCACAGTAGACCTGTGTAATCACACACTTTTTTTCCATCTAAAGGTTTTCTATATTGATCTTGTTTGAAACATATTATGATAGTTTGATCGAATAAGATACATAGAAAATAGAAATTTTTATTGTGACAATATTTGACAAGTAGTCCAACGCAATCTAATTACAACATGATCAAATTGATGTGTGTTGTTTTGTGCCTCAATGACGAAAATTCTAACAACAACTCTCGTAGGACTTCTTATAACATCTCTTGTCATGAGCAGCTCAAGTTGGGCGCTCGGACCAGATCTAGATACAGACAGCAAAACACCAATCAAACACGTGGTCGTAATATTCCAAGAAAATATTTCTTATGATCACTACTTTGGTACATATCCTAACGCTGCAGGATTTACTGCAAAGCCAAATACCCCATCATCTAACAACTACATCTCACATCCTAACCTGCTTACAGCCAATCCAAACCTGGCTAATCCATTCCTTCTGAGTGCATCTCAAGCAATAACCTGTGATTTTGATCACGGTTACCTTGATGAACAGAAAGCATATGATGGAGGACTGGCCGACAAGTTTGTTCAATTCACAGGTAAGACCGGAACAAATTGTAAACCAGATGGAAGTACTGTAATGGCATATTATGATGGAAGCGTTGTTACTGGACTATGGAATATTGCTCAAAACTTTGCAATGAGTGACAACTCATTTTCCACAATGTGGGGCCCGTCAACACCAGGAGCGATTAACTTGATTTCTGGTCAGACGTTTGGTGCTACTGAAGGTGCAGTTGGTGGCGGTTCTGCTATTTCTGATGCAGATCCAATATATGATGACTGTTCAGCCGGTACTACAATAGCTATGAGCGGAAAGAACATTGGAGACCTTCTCAATGACAAAGGTATCACATGGGGTTGGTTCCAAGGTGGATTTACACCAACAGCAACTAGCGGTGGAAAGGCTGTTTGCGGTGCAACAACCCACAGAACTGCAACCGACAATGCAGCAGTTGGAGCATATAGTGCACATCACGAGCCATTTGAATACTATAATTCAACTGCAAACATCCATCATTTACCCCCTGCATCTCTTGCTGAGATAGGACACAATGGTCAGGCAAATCACCAGTATGACCTTAGTCTCTTTTATGCGGCAGTAAATAATGGCAACTTGCCAGCCGTGACTTTCCTAAAAGCACCTAGAGCTCAAGATGGTCATCCAGGAAATTCTGATCCACTTGACGAGCAAGTATTCCTAGCTAATGTCACAAATACATTGGAGAATAGCCCAGATTGGTCAAGCACCGCCGAATTCATCTTATATGATGACTCGGATGGGTGGTATGATCATGCTGTGCCTCCTTTAGTAAACCACTCTAATGACCCACTCAATGACTTTGCCCCAACATGTGGTGACAAGAAAGCAGGCCTAGGTGGTGCAGATGACAGATGTGGTTACGGTCCAAGACAGCCATTGCTAGTAGTATCACCATATGCAAAATCAAACTTCATCTCCCATGATGTATCAGACCAGTCATCAGTACTCAAATTCATTGAGGACAACTGGCACACAGGCAGTATTCCTGATACATTAGGCCAGAAATCATTTGATGACAAGGCTGGTTCGCTAGATAGCATGTTTGACTTTGACAACCATGGTAGCACTCCAAAAGTGTGCATAAGCCCTACAACTGGACAAGTAGTTCCACCATCTGGTGGCCTCTGTCCATCAACATAATAACTTCCCCCTCTCTCTTTATTTTTAAATTTGATTCTGTAATAGGTTACAAAATTGACGAATACTTATTCACTGGTTCTTCTCGAGTCCTAGACCTAGTTTATGTTTTCAAGGATTATTTTGATTTCTAGTAGTTTACTGTTAACTCTAATTTGGCGTGATTGAAAATTATTTCAGTAATTCTTTGCTGTACAACTATTGGTTCAAACATTGGTCTGGTTATAACTACCAAAACATGATCATATATCTGAAATGAGAATGCAGAGATCTTTTCTCTTTGCAGAATCAAACCCTTGACTTTACCAAATTCGTTATCATATTCTGTATTCATGGAAGCTTGGAGTACAAATTCCATAAACAACATTTCTCTCTTTTGAGCTGGCAGATCTCTATTTACTCCATCGTCTTTAGCAATCATTTCCACAACTCGACCTTTACGATTTAAAATGGCTACAAGCTCGATATGATTGTCGATGCTTGAAACTTGTTTGCACAGGATATCTAATGATTGGTTACGTTCAAGAGTCTCTGTTGTCATACCATAGAATTGATTTTGGCTATGAAAAGGATTGACCGTATAGAATGTGGTTCATTTATAGCAGTTACATAGATCTATGAAGTATACAAAAAACTATAGCATATCCTTAGATAATTTCACTGTTGTAGTAATTGTAATGGTCTACCGTGGTCACTTATCCATTTTATGATTAAGGTAGACCTACTCCCCATTATTAACAAGATTTAGGTCGTCTGGATATGATTATAGAGCATGATTTTCGGTTTTCTATCTTGCAAATTTTATTCTGTATATACATGCTGCTATACCAGAGCCTACAAAAGTTGCAGTCAGATATAGCCACAAGTCATTGAGATATCCAGATAGCAGAGCTGGTGCAAGAGATCTTGCCGGGTTCATCGAGGCACCTGAAATAAACGCCAAAAAGAAGATGTCTAGTCCTATTATACCACCTATTGCAATCCCACTAAAGCCCTTCAATTCCTTTGTATGGACAACTACCAAAATCACTGCCATCAATAATGCAGTAGCCAGAACTTCAACACCAACTATAAGCAGAATTGGAAAATGATAGTCTGGTGCATTTGCCCCAAGATTTGCTTCTGTTCCTATCACATATTTTACAAAGACACTTCCTAGCAGGGCACCAATTATTTCTGCAGCTAAATATGTCAGCAGCAGATTTTTTGGCATATGTTTTGTAATCAAAAATCCAACTGTTACAGCAGGATTAAAGTGTGCCATCGATATTTTTCCAAATGCATAAACCATAAGAGCTACTGCAACAGCAGGTGCTAAAGCTACAAACCATAATCCAAATGTTCCTACATATTTTACATCAAGGACTACTGATCCAGTTGCAAATACAACTACCATGAAAGTACCAATTAATTCAGCAAAAAACCTCTTTTGATTAGAGGTTAACTTGTCAGTTATTCTAGAGTTTTGCAAAGTCTCATTACTCTTGTGTCTATCTGATCCCTTATCTCACGAACTTTCTCTATTGGCTTGTCTTTAGGGTCTTCAATTCCCCAGTCTACATAATTTCCTAGAACAAGAGAAGGACATTTGGTTGTATCCATACAACCCATATTCACTTTTAGATTTGCAGTACGAATTTGATCTTCAGAAAGCATCTTTGCCTTTTGATTACTAATGTCAATTCCAACTTCTTTCATTACCTCTATTGCTAGTGGATTTACGTACGACTTGGGTTCTGTCCCACCACTTATTACATCCCATCCTTTTGGAGCATATTTTCTAAAGAACCCTTCAGCCATTTGGCTTCGTCCTGCATTTTCTATGCATGCAAATAGTATTTTCTTTTTTGGCTTTCCAAACAACCCCATTTTAATTCTGATAATAGTTTAGATAGTAAACCATTTAAGTTGTTAAGGAGAAATAATTACAGTTGGTGTAAAGATGGAAACTAAAAAGAAAACAATTCCAATGATTCAAGATGGTTGCAGTTTTGAGGGATACAATGCCTCATCTTTGATGTCAGAGACATCAAGACTAAGAAAAATAATTACTAAAAGAGGTACCCTTGAGATTCTAATTCCTTTATGTTGTACCACAAAACCTGTGAGGTATAAACAATTCAGAGATACTTTGAAGGGAATAAGTAGCAAGACACTTGCTACCAGATTAAAGGAGCTAGAGAAGAGTGGAGTATTGGAAAGGTT
This sequence comes from Nitrososphaerota archaeon, assembly GCA_028867755.1. Classification (GTDB taxonomy): domain Archaea; phylum Thermoproteota; class Nitrososphaeria; order Nitrososphaerales; family Nitrosopumilaceae; genus Nitrosotalea. Next base: position 306,052 of record JAGWFT010000001.1, on the reverse strand, counting down.
ATCGTATAATGAAATTCCACCAAGAGTCGAATACAAGCTAACTAGTAAGGGACAAGAACTTGTAAAATCTATGATAGATCTTTTGCAATGGATGAAAAAATGGTCCAAGTCACGCTAGCATTCAGGAAGATAGAGGACGTTATCCTATGTCATCATGATCAGTTTTTTTAAAGAGTAGAATGATAGAAAACACGTGTATTCTGCTACAAAAACACTCAATCTTGGTAAATTATGCAGATCAATAATCAATTCAAGCAATAGCATCCAGTCGGTAGAAATAATCAGCAAATCTGGCCTAATACTTGAAAGACTTGGTTCTGACAAGACGATAAATTCAAACAAAGAAGAAAGCAGGAGAAGTTTAGGTAAATGTCTTTTTGATATATCGTTGGGAGAAAGGTTGGATGATCTTTATGGTCCTATCCAATATCATTTTTCAGAGGGTAATTTTGCCATGTTCAGCTTTCCTCTCAATGAAAATTGTGTTGTTGTTACAACAATGAAAAACATCAGTCCCATATCTCTGGCTACAAAAATTGCACAAATCATAATCAAATTTGGCTCCTCAGAACATAGAAAATAATAGACATATTTCTCAAAATTGGCTTTTACGTTTGTTATTATGACACTGCATAATTAACGAATTTTATGTAAAGATCACTAGATTCCCACTTGGCTGTCGGTAAACCAAGAAAGCGTGGTCTGTCATGGAGTTTTCTTGTACCAGTGGTTTTTTGTTCTTTTTTCATACTACTCTACAACCACACAGAGTGATTTTCTTGTGCACATCAAAGTGGTAACAGACTTGATTTTGTCATTTTTCATAATTTTCCACGTGATCAATCTTCGCAATGAATCAGAATTATCAGACTCTACTTTTACTAAAATATCGAACTCTCCAATTGTCTTCTGTACAATTTTGACACCTTCAATATTTTTTAATTGTTCAATAACATGATTTTCTTCCCCAGACGTACATTTTATCATGAGATGAGCTGTTTCCATTTTATGAGTATGATCAACTTGTGATAGTTCTTGCGTGATTTTCTTATACTCGTTATCGATGTAAAAATTTCCAATGGTTTTTACGGTTGTCCTATAATTTGTCTAGATAAAATTATGGCACCTATAGATGACAGGTACAAACATATCTTGTGATTTTTTTCATATCTAATCTATTTTTATGTGAACTATGTACCATAAGGACAAATCGTACTGTGAACTAAATTATTTCAATGACAAAAAGCATTCGATGTTCAGATGTAGGAGTCGATTGCGAATGGCGTGCTGCAGCAAAAACAGAAGGAGAGCTTATGGTAATGGTAGAAAACCATGCAAAAGCCCATGGTTACTTTGAGATGCCAGATGATCTGCTATTGAGGGTCAGGTCAGCCATAAGGGAAGACACTGCAAACGTCTAAACCATCATTTAATTAAATTCATAGATTACACCAACTGGTGGAATCAATAAAAATAGACGGTTCTTTTGGAGAGGGCGGTGGACAGATAATTCGGAGTGCAGTAACACTGTCTGCAATAACTGGAAGGCCTGTAGAGATAGAAAACATTCGCAGTAATCGAAAGATTCCTGGCCTGAGGCCACAGCATATGCTAGGAGTAAAAATTCTTTCAAAGATTTGCCAGGCAAAAGTCGATGGATTACATGTTGGTTCTACCAGCCTAAAGTTCTACCCATCGCAGGGAGTAGACATGCAGCTTAGAGAGGATGTCGGTACTGCTGGAAGCATTCCTTTAATTTTACAAGTCTTGATCCCTGCCGCTTCACTTCTCAAAAAGAGGCTAGAAATTGCCATTACAGGTGGAACAGATGTCCCATGGAGCCCAACTGCAGATTATACAAAATTTGTGCTAGGTGAAGCATTTTCTAGAATTGGCATTGATTTTTCGCTTGACATCAAAAAACGTGGGTATTATCCAAAGGGCGGCGGATTAATAGAGACAAAAATTCTTCCTTGCAAAAATGCAAAAGCCATATCATTTCTTGAACGCACAACAAAATCTGCAAAGATGGTCTGTTCTTATCATGACATACAAGAGGAAACTGTACTACAAGAAGTCAGTGATGCCAAGAAAATTCTTGAAGATGGCGGCTTCGAGGTTGAGCATCATGTCAAAGAGGATGATGCCCTGGACATCGGATGCTCAATTATGGTATTTTCACATGATGATTCTTCAGTAATTGGCTCTGACATGATTTATTACAAAAGCATGTCAGGAATGGGAAAAGCAGTAGCAAGAAAGTTCATTGAATCAAACATGGGAACAGATCCTTCTCTCTCAGACATGCTTGTGGTTCCACTCTCATTGATTCCCGAGACTTCGATCTTTCGAGTAAACCAGATTACAAAACATTTAGAGACAAATCTCTTTGTTGCATCAAAGATAACCAATTGCAAGTATGGAATAGGAAAGCTCGATAATGGGTTTGAAGTGCGAATAGTTGGAAGCTCAGACCCCGGAATGCAGTAGCGCAGCCATAAGAAGTATGGCTACAGATACTACTACAGTTATCCTTCCTAAAATAATGATTTTTGAGCGGAGTTTTTGTACAAGTTCCTCAGAAAATTGCCTTGATTCAATCTTCTTTTCTATTTCAGTTCGAATCAATCTTACGTGTACTGCAAATGTTATCAGCAAGATTATGACAAGAATGACTTTTATCACAAGAATCTGCCCATAGGTTGTCGAAAGTATCAATGATGGCTTGCTCAATAAGTTGCTAGAGTTGTAGATTCCAGTTACAATGAGTATGATTAAAGAAGGAACGGCAAGTTTGTTGAATTTTCTTCCCACACGAATCATAATTGAGAGTCTTCCCTCCGCAGTGTCTGACATTGTCTTGAGAAGTGGAGCTAGAACTATTCCTATGAATATGGAACCTCCAACCCATATTGATGCAGCAACAAGATGCGCCCACATAATTAGCGCATCAGAAATTGCCATGTTTCTATATCATAGTTAACGCAATAATATCTCTATTCTTACAATTAATGCAAGTTCATCTGAGAAGGTTTTTAATTCAGTCAGACCGCTAGCTTTTAGATTTGGTTAGCAAGGGAAAGGCAGTGTTAATTGCAGCTTTTGTTGGTTTAGGTGGCCTTATGCTTTTCTTCTATCTATATGCAAATTCATATCAACCTCAACTAAACCAAGTAACTGTAAATATTCAAACTATCAAATTACTCAGTGTAGACAAGATCAACAACCGTGCAAATCTTGAGATCGACTATATTCTATACAATCCAACAACAATCACTTCTACCATTTCAACAATTAATTATGAATTGTATGCAAACGGGAAAGATATTGGTCAAGGCCATTATAGTGTAGAGGACATCCCAATGGCTGGAAGGCCTGAATTGTTCCCAAATAGCAACATGACAGTTCCTGATGATACTTTCCAGCTTGTCAACTCACCTAGTATAGCTGACGTGTATGATTCAATAGTAAAAGGAGATTCAGTCAAGTACGAGGCAAAGGGTCAGGTAACAATAGAGTCAACTCTTACCCTGATCACTAAAGACTTTGACGTAACACTTGGCTAGCCTATACCCCAGCTTGCTTTCTTTTTAGGAACAATTTTCACAAAAGGAGCTTCCTCTTCTTTCCATGGTATGGCTCTCACCCATGCATAATTTTTGTAAAATATGTCATACAGTCGCTTGAACTCACTTCCCTTCTCAATGAAGGTCGTCAAGCCCTGTACCACCACTCCCTTGTGTTTTCCAGGATTGTAAATGTCAACAGATATTGCAATTTTGTTGTTCTTTTTTAGATTCGCATACTTTTTTGTGTCATAATCGGTTGCAAAATAAAAGTATCCATCCTCAAAGTAATATGTCACAGGAGCTATGTGCGGATTGTCATCTAAGCTTGTTGCAACCCTGCATCCTTCATTTGCTTTTAGAAACTTGATCTCTTTTGGAGTAAATTTTACCATGCCTTGTGTTACATACATTAAAATAAAAAGAAATGGGCCGAGAGAGGTCGACTGACACAGAGGTTGTAGACACTGGCAGTAAGCTATTGGAACAGCTTCGCAGTTCCTACCCCATTTCTTTTTTTTCAGAAATCTTACTATATCTATACAACTACACATTTGTTAATCTTTCTATGCATTAAAAAATGCAGAAAAAACATACTCGTAGTACGCAAGGTGTAAGAGTACGCGCATACTACGCATCTGCGTAATACACCTATATCGATAACATGAATTGAAAAAACTACCTATAGTTTTTCAAAACCCAGACCATTTGTATCGATACCAGTATTGATAACTACTACCTATAGTAGTTGACTGATTGAAAAAACTGCTAGTTTTTCTATCAACTAAATGACTATAGGTAGTCATCACCAGTTTTTGCCAACTTGACAAAAATCACGAGTAGCAGTCATTTGAAAACTACCTATAGCAGTCAAGGTCCATAGGTAGTCGACTGCTACTGACTGCTACCTATAGCAGTCAAAACAACTACTGCTACTGACTGCTACCTATAGTCAAAACAACTACTGCTACTGACTGCTATCTATAGTAGTTGACTGATTGAAAAAACTGCTATTGATAGCTGAATGATCGTAAGTGTACTAATCAGTAACTGGAAAAAACTACCTATAGTTTTGAAGGCCAGATAATCCAGTGGGTTATAGCACCAGTACTCTACGATCCTATCCTACGATCAGAGTTAAGGGCAAGAATGTCGTAAATATTATCAAGTGCGAGAGGTCGAGTCACCGAAATTTCGCAAAGGCATTTGCTGGTTTTGTCAAACCTCGTGCAATACTGCCGAATATGCACATAAAGAGTGCATGGTGGATTATTTTACCAAGGCAAAACGTGGCAGGTAACCATATTTTGCAGGTTTTCATGTGTTGGGTCATGTTGGGGCTCATCATTAGTTGAATCGAATAGGTATAATCATGTCATAGTGTCAGAGATTGGAAGGTGGAAATCGGTACAGATTTGTTGATTGTCATGGGAGCCTGATGAAAACTACATTATACAATTTCTAACAAATGATCGCTTGGATCTCTAGTTAGATCAAATTATATTGTGTCCCAACAGATTCAAACCTTTCTAACTAAGGTTAAAAACAAGAAACTGTAAGAAATCGCAGGAACAAGATGGAGCCTGAGAGTCTAAGTTTTAAATTTACCAGCAAAGTGGCACGTCTTTTGGGACGTGAATCAGTTTCTAGTGATACTGCAGCCCTGTTTGAGTTGGTAAAAAATGCATATGATGCAGATGCAACTGAATTAACAATTACATTTGAAAATCTACTTGAAGGTGGTGGAATCAATGCAAGAATCATCCTGAAAGATAATGGTGAAGGAATGACCTATGTTGACATCGAAAATAAATGGATGGTGATCGGCACCTATGGAAAAGAAAAACAAAAAATAACCAATATGGGTCGTCGTGTACTTGGAAACAAAGGTATTGGAAGATTTTCAACAGAAAAATTATCAAAGAAAACAACAATAATTTCGCGGCCGGTATCTAGCACAGAAGAAATAACCCTTCATATTGATTGGGACAAATACGAGGATGAAACAGTGGAATTTACTCAAATAAAAAATCCAGTAGAAATCAATCCTCAACGCGATAATATTTCAGAACATGGCACAACAATAATGCTTGAAAATATTCGTGAACCATGGGACGAAAAGAAAATCCAAAAACTACGTTTGTCTATAGCTTCTATTTTGCTTCCACCTGAATTGAGACGATCCCAAAAAGAAAAATTTGGAGTAAAGATAATTGCTAACGAATTTGGTTCAGGTGTTACTTCAGAAATTGAAAGTCTAATGTTTAAGAAAGCTCCCTACAAAGTAAGTGCTGCCATTCCCTCAGGTTTTAATCACACCACCATGACAATTTGGAGAGAAGGAAAATTTGTAGAGAAAAGATCATTATCATATGAAGACATAATGAAATCAAACGGGCTTCCTTGGAAATCTTTCGGCCTATGCAAGGTGGTATTCTACTTCTTTCCTCATTCAACTAGATATGATCCCTGGGATGAATATTATCGCGATGTTCTGAAATCGAGTGAGATAACGTCTATTGTTAGAGATCACCATGGCATTAAGATATACCGAGATGGCTTTTGGGTTAGTCCATACGGTGCATTGGGTAATGATTGGCTTAGTTTAGAGGCCCAAAGAGTTCAATCTACCCTCAGGGTCTATAATTCTCAAGTAATAGGTTTTGTCGAAATATCGAGAGAAGAAAATCCGTTATTGATAGATACTACTACTAGGGAAAAGCTTGTAGAAAATGATGCTTATCTTAACATGGTTTATTTTGTAAATGACATATTTACAGAATTCTTTTACTTTAGGAGTGAAGAACGCAAACGACAGCAAGAAAAAGGAACCAGAGTAAAACATGAACGGGTTCTAGAATCAGAAATTAAATATCTCTCTGAGTTGGTTGAGGAAAATCCACAACTCGATAAAACTGATAAAAAGGTCATTCAAAAATCTCTGAACAAAATCAGCAAAGTGTTTACTGGTTATAGAGATGACTTGACAGAGGAATATCAAGACCTAGAAAACCGGGAACGTACATATAGAAATCTTGCATCTTTGGGAATTTCGTCAGCTGCTTCTTACCACGAAATTTTCAACATTATTGCTGGAATAGAATCCACCCCAGATGCCATATCAAAATATCTTAAAAAACTTGGCATCAACGACTCAATATTAGATGCCGTGATAAAAGATTTGGATGATAAAATTGTAACTGTGTCTCACTTTACATGGTTCATAAGAAAATTTGTTCAAGGAGTAGGTCATTCAGTGGAATCTAGAATAAAAGAACCAATTAAGATTGAAAAGGAAATGAATGACATACTTGATGATTTTGTAACTGTGTTGGACTATGAGATAGATGCGAAAGCAAAAGCATATCCAAAGGATCTTACCATCTTCATGAACAAGGCAGATTTCTTATCTATAGCGCTTAACATGCTAACGAACTCTGTCAAGGCCCTTGAAAAAACTAATAAAAAAATGATCAAAGTAACTTGCACCAAAGAATCACATGGAATAAAGATGAAATTTAGTGATAATGGAAAGGGGGTGAGTGATTCAATCCGACACAAAATTTTTAGACCATTATTCTCAGAATATGAAAATGGCACCGGACTTGGACTCAGTATAGTTCAAGAGACAGTGGAATCATACGGAGGCAAGGTTGAAATTCTTAAAGATGGTGAACTTGGACGTGGTGCTACATTTGTGATTACCATTCCATGGGAGAAAATCAAACGTGGATAAGAGAAAAATGCTCATAGTAGAAAATGATGGATCTATGCTCAGGATTTTGAATATGACAATAACCAAATTTGAAGTAGTTGGCGTAACTACGGTTAAGCAGGCCATCAAAGAATTACTTAAGGGTGGAATTGACTTCATTGTGGCTGACATAAAACTGGCCAAAGGCAAGGAAGGGTATGAAGTTTTCAGGGAATTGTTTTTCAAGGGGAAGTCTGTTCCGGGGATTGTATTCACAGCGTTTGAAGTGAATAAAAAAACACAGAATATCCTTAATGAAATTGGAATCGAGGAAATAGTTCACAAAACAGGTCAACCTAAAAAACTGTATGTGAGACTAGAATCAGCAGCACTAAAAATCTTGAGTGACAGAAAGAAGAGATTTTATCCCGTAACTAAAAAAATCACATCCTTAGGATTAGAAAATGAATATCTTACCTACAATGGGTCTACAAGGAAAATCAGAGAATGGTTAGGGGATGTGTTTAAGAAAAAATTTACCTATGATGAGGAAAATGAGTTGAAGGATCTTATGACTGGAATTTGTAACAGAAATATGATTCCTGAGGATGGACATCCTCATAATTTTCGACAACTTGGGGAATAAATTAGGTCATGGCTCTAATTTTTATCAGTTTGTCTAATTTAGATCACATGGTGACATGTGATCTCAAATTGTAATCATATAGAATTGAAGCAAAAACATACGGTAGTAGATCTCTTTTGTGGTGCAGGTGGTCTCTCAGAGGGATTCAAGCAAGCAGGTTTTGAGACTCTTCTTGGAGTTGACTGTGACAAATGGTCATTAGATACTTTCAGAAAATATCATGGTAATGCAGTTGAGTATAAGATCGAAAATCTTACAGTTGATAATGTGTTAAGGGAAATCAATAGCAGAGAAATAGATGTTCTTGCAGGTGGGCCTCCTTGTCAAGCGTTTAGCACAATTGCCTGTGCAAAACTCAGATCAATGGGAAGATCAACCAATCGCAGACACCCACTGAACACATTATACCGAGAATTTTTCAGATTGGTAAAAGGGCTGCAACCAAAATTTTTTGTGATGGAAAACGTGCCAAGAATGTTCTCCATGAGTGACGGTACTATCAAAGATGAGATAGAAAACGAGCTCGCGGGAAAATACGATGTAACCTTTTATCTTGAGGAAGTTGCAAATTTTGGCGTACCGCAATTCAGGACAAGGGTGTTGGCAATAGGAAACAAGCTGGGTCTACAAAATCCTGTGTTGAAGCATTCACATTATGATCCACTGAAGGAAGATCCAAAAGGGAGAAAACCATATGAGACTGTATGTTCAGCATTGTCTGATCTTCCGAAGATACATGCGGGGGAAGGAAGAGAATTTTCTGCTTATCCGTACACTGAAAATCAAAGCCATTATCAAACAAAAATGAGACAAGGATCTGATGGTGTACACGGTCATGTGGCAAGGACACACAACGAGAGGGATCTTGAAATCTTTCATCTGCTGAAGCCAGGACAATGGATAAAGGATCTGCCAAAAAGATACAATCCTTACAGAAAGGACATCTTCCAGGACAGGTTCAAGAAGATGCCATGGAACAGGCCATCGTCCACAATAATCGCACACCTGTCAAAGGACGGACTGATGCATATTCATCCGGACACAAAACAAAACAGAAGCATTACACCCAGAGAAGCTGCACGACTCCAGTCATTTGGTGACAATTATGTTTTCGAAGGACCACGCACAAAACAATTCATACAGATAGGCAACGCCGTTCCGCCACTGTTTGCAAAAGCAATAGCAGAATCCATAAAAGAACTGTTGGAAATAAAACTGGAAGTGAAATCTAGCCGTTGGGTAAAAACGTCATATTGATTTTTTTAAAGCATCTTCGATATTCGCCTGACCACATTCTGGGGTTTTGATTCAACATCGTGTTCCCATATCTCTAGCACACGCCATCCATCCTTTTTCAGTCTAGACATGACAGATTTCCTTCGTTTCCTGTTGGTTTCAATTTTGTTGCTCCAAAACTCTGTGTTGGTTCTTGGTTTTTGATAACACAATTTGCAGCCGTGCCAGAAACAACCATCAATGAAAACTGCAACCCTGTTTTTTTTACTGGATATGTCAGGGGTGCCAAAAATTGATTTGTCATGTATACGATAACGCTTTCCCATTGACCACAAAAGATGCCTTACTGTGGTTTCAGGCTTTGTGTTCTTGGATCTTATGGATGACATTATCTTGCTTCTCGTCTCTCTCGAAAATTTGTCAGGCATCCAGTCAAGATACAGGGATTTGGTATTATAATCTAGCCGTGTTTTGTGGGGTCGAGATTATCTGATACAGTAGATGGGCCTTACCAGACTAGGAATGGATAGTTAAAATCACATAACTAAATTCATTAATTACAATGTAGGGATTTGAATTCTATTTAGATCAGTTTTTTATAGGTATGAGAAGACGTACCCTACAAGTGACACATGTTCCATCGGTGTCATGCAAGGCTCTGTAGCAGGAGGGCATGGGGGAAGATATGGAAAAACAGGGACAAAAGATAACACTACAGCTATCACAGCAACAATAAGATACACAAATTTCTTTTTCATGACAATAAAAAATGATATGCACTAGTTAAGCTATGCCGTTGATATTTGCAATTCTACGCCACTTTTTTAAACCATGTCTGTACCGTCCATATCAAGCGTGAAAACTCTACACCTCTCAATAATTGTAATTCTTATTGCATCTTCCATAATTGTATCGCAAAGTGTTTTTGCACAACAGACTGCAAAAGAAATATTGCAGGAACGTGATAATGCCATAAAAACTGGGCTTGCATACAATGGGACCATGCTAATAGTGACTCAGGAAATAAACAAAACAGAATACAAAACAGGTGAAAAATTTTCAGTTATACCACATTTGATAAATGCAGGAAACAATGTTGCAACAATAACACACGGCGAACCACTTTTTGAGATAGAGGTTCTTGATCAAAATGGCGACACCTCTTTTATTTGGCCAGACGCCACTGCCACAGTAGGTATCGACGAGTCTCTCAAGCCTGACATGTCTACCACTGGTCGGTGGGTATCAGGGTATGGTGGATTTCCTGAAATCGTACTTGACAAGCCTGGAAATTATACGGTCTATTCTATTGCAAGTATTAATTCTGAAGGGATACCCGCTCATATGGAATCAATATGGTCAAAGCCTCTGGAGATTGCCATACTTGCAGAAAATCAAACGACTCCCAATACCTCTCCTGCAATCTCCGTGACCACTAATCTTCAAAATTACACCGCCGAAGATAAAATAATAATTTCAGGTCATATCGCCAACCCCAACAGCAAATTGCCACTGGTAATCAAGATATTTGACTCTCATCATCAAGAAGTAATTTCCAAACTTTTCCCGCTCTGGTCAAATGAGAGCTATGCATGGACAGTCCCACCAGCCGCATTTTACTATTCTGGCAACTATACGGTATTAGCGCAATACGGAGAGAACTATACGACATCGCACTTTATTCTTAATTTTGATATCCATCAATATCTGCAATCTCTAAGTCCTTTACAACAACGCAAAATGTTTCCAGGTACACTGCCTCAGGATTTTCATTGTAGGGGAGGTTTTCAGTTGATTCTCAAGGCAGAAGATTTTACTCCGGCTTGTGTACATCCACTTGCTGCAACCAAGCTCATTATGTGGGGATGGGCTCTTGGGACAACCCATCCCGAGCCTCTCATCAAGAATATGAGTATAGTTGGATTGCAACAAAATTATTTTGCTGGCCAACCAATCAACGCAACAGTAAGATATACAGGATATGAATTCGGCGGCATCATTCCCGATGTGACAATTCTTGATTCAAATGGTACACAGGTCTGGAACAACTGTTGTATAGTACACTCTGAAGATCCACAGCTGGCCTTTTCCACTTTTACTTACGTTGTAGCAGGACCTGCGGGAAGCCCAGTTATCAACAAGACTGGTACCTATACGATGACAGTCTTGCTTGACAACAAAACAGCACAAGCAAGTTTCACAGTGACAAATCAAAGAAACCAGACCTTGCCTGCCTCGTTTGAGCCATGTCAAGATCCATACCCGCAAAAGTACCAAGGAATACCAACACTCTACATGCCTCTAAACTCTACTGGAAAGATTTGTGTAAGGTATCACAACCTAAATGATTTTCCAGTACGAATAGGGATTGGAATCTCAGAGGCAAATAATCTGACCCAGAGTGCCAAAGATGTATCAGCTTGGAATGATTCTGGCAACAATACAATTTCTGCAGGTGACTCAACTATCGTTTACTGGATAAAAACAGGAAATCACAAAGGACTTTATGGACTGACAATATTTTGCGTGCCAATGCCTTTTGCCGTAGGATATGAAAATTCCACACTAAAGCAAAATGATTTTCCGTGGCTTGAAAATAATAACCAATGGTTCTGTCCTGCAGAACCGTATGATTTTCACATTGACAGCACTGCTGGATTCAAGGTAGGATACATCCCGGTGAAATAGATATGAAGATTCTAGTTTTTGCCATAATTGCTTCGATGGCAATAGCAGTGATTGTCTCAATCTCTCTTTTTACGTTGCACGAGAACAGATCTCCGTGCACATTCTGCCCAATGATTCCAAGTCAACCCTTGGCTAACACGAGCTCTATCCAAAATGCATCTACAGAAATAAACCAAACCATTACAAGTATTTCAAATATTATAATTCCAGCAGGTGCTGAAGATCCAAGCTCAGGAAAAAATTACGAGCCAAGGTATCTAGTGGTTGTTCTTGGCATAAATAATACGGTCAAGTGGACTAACGAGTCCCCAAGCGCTGCGCATACCATCGTGGCTGACAATCATGATGATCCCCTCTTTTGGAATGTAACCCGCTCTGCCAACAGCATGTTACTACTTCCTGGCAAGTCATTTAATTTCACCTTTACAAAGGTAGGTGAGTTTCAATATGACACAGAACCACACCCTTGGATGTATGGCTGGGTCTTGGCACTTCCACAGTCCACAGAAAATGCAATTCAGACAGTCACACTCAATGCAAGCAGCGGAGTTCCTGACCCATGCGAGACATTTAGGATGCCATGTCCATTACACTCAAGCAACTACAACTTTACAGCACAAAGGTTTGGCTCTGATATCTATATTGAGAAAGTGACTGGAAATGGTGTTGACAATTATGCCGTCATAAAACCAAACAAGACATGTTTCTATCCTCCAACCTACGCCAACTCTTGCACAAACCCAGATGATCTTGCAATACTTCGACTGGTCGGGTTGGATACATCAATACCACAACTTGAGAAAATTTCACTATTGATTAATGGAAAAAACTCTACCTACTTTTTCAGTTATACAATTACAGGAGGTGAAATTGAACAAGCCAAGGCTGACATAATAAACAAGGAACTTATTTTATCAATGAAAACCACAGGAAATGGAACGCTGATAGCGGATCTGCCAAGAGCATTGATAGATTCAAAAATTAATGGTCAGGACAGTGCATTTATTGTTCTAGAAGACGGGGCAGAAGTTCGATATAATCAAACAACTACGTCTCAGAGCAGGATTATTAGTATTCCATTTCAATATGGTGTGTCACAAATTGAGATAACTGCACCAGCGTCAATTCAATAGAAATGAAAACTCTACATATTCAAGTCAGATTCTGAAATGGCAGGAGTTAAAACATCTTTGAAATTTAATCATAAATAAAAAATTGGGACAATAGCCATAGATTTGAGATTGTCCTTTATACCTCGGTACTCTTTGCAACGTAAATTCGTCCATGCTCTTCTACAAATGCCAATGTGTCCCCTTCCTTGAGCCTATGTTTCTCTCTGACCTTCTTTGGTACAGTAACCTGAAACTTGTAGGTAATCATACTCATTCCAAGTATCTCACGTTTTGATTCCTTTGACATGACAATCTTACCTTGATAGTAAGGAAAGAAAGGAATCTTCATTAAGGTGTCCAAGGAGAATAGGTAATGTCTTGGAAAGTAAGGATAATTATAATTTCTATGATAGTAAACTGCCCACCAAAAGTGACGAGCATATACAGAAGATAATTGATTTGTTATCACTCATATCAAAACCAGACGCACTGAAAATCTTTATTGCAACAAGAGATGGGATGAAATCCCAAACCAGCACCCATTCAGAAATGGGACTTTCAAAGAAGCAGTATTATTCACGGCTCCGACATCTTGTCAAGCTAGGTCTTGTGACAAAAGATCAAAACGTGTATAGACATACCATGTTTGGAAGAATAATTTACAACGATCATCTTTCCAAACTTGGCGCTGAAATAACTCATTCAAAATACATGGAAATGATAGACGAGATACAACGATCTTCCAGATTCAGCAAAGCGGAGATAGATCTCATTTCCTCAAAGGTTAGATCAGGGGGTGACTAGTGCACGATAACAGCAGGGGAAGTTTGTTCCATGTGTAAAAAAGGTCAGATGTATTTTTCATCCGGTAAAGAAATGAGTATTTGGAAATGTGATCATTGCAATTATTTTATTGCTACTAAAATCAGGCATTGACAAATAGTAAATTAATGATTTTAAAATCTAGCTACATCTGACTCGAACCGATAGAGAGATTAATTGTTATCTATGTACAACTGTCCGGTACATTTAAAATTATACGGTTATGCACTTTCCACCAATGAAAGATGAGCAACCAGACTCTTCTAGCAAGAAAATTCTTGTTCGTTTCAAGTTTAGGGGAGAAAAAGACGAATATCGCGTAAAGTTGACGTGCAGGCAGTATGACAACCTAAAAGAGGTCAAGAGTTTGGAGTTTTGTGAGGTTGTTGAGGATGAAAACGATTAATAGTTTTTTGCAGGAATCACTCTTTCAATATTATGGTGCACCGTACAGAGTGAGGGCGTGTCACAGATAAAACTCACTGAGCCATCTCCAAAAACAGAATGGAGTTTATTTTCTCCCCCGCAAAAGATCCAATGTCCTAAAATAAGTTCCTGCTAGACCTCGTGCCTGAATATATAAGGATAGGGCGCCAGACCTCAGATATATCCTCCGCGCAGACAATAATGTAGAACCAATGGATCCTACCAATATTGTAACAAAGCTAAATAATGATACAATTGCTAAAATTCTCGATGAGGACTGCTTGCGCAAAGCAAGTGGGCAGTCTGATATGGGAAAAACAACACACAACACAATCATAACCACTGCCAAAAAGCAACGAGAAAACAAGACGCGCAAGCTGCTTGAAAACTCTGACATAAAGAGATGGTATGACAACATTGCAAGAGGAAGCCCGATAACTGCCGAGACAAGATCACGCAGGCTGATTCGCTTCTGCGAGGTGCACAAGATGACACCAATGGAGCTTGCAGAACTTGGCATGAGGGATCTAAGGGCGGTAACTGACTTGCTCCAAGACCACATAACGTGGATGGAGCAGGAAGACTATGCCCCACAATACATAGAGGCAATGATGACAGCTTTGAAGTCATGGCTGAGGCACTTTGACATCCAGATAAAACGGAGGTTAAAGATAGCAGATGCAGACAGCACTCCGACACTGGAAAACGAACGGGTGCCTGATGCAGACGAGATGTCAGAGATACTAAGCAGGGCAGCTCTTCGAGAAGGTGCAATCATATCACTGATGGCAAAAGCAGGACTAAGACCCGAAGTTCTTGGAAATCATGACGGAACAGACGGCCTTTTGATAAAGGACCTGCCCGACTTGGCTATCACAAATGGAATTGCAACCTTTCGACAAGAACCTGCAAAGATAATTGTGCGCAGAACTCTCTCAAAAGCAAGACACCAATACTTTACTTTTCTGTCAGATGGAGGAGCAAAAAGAGTACTTGCATACCTCAATGATAGACTAGCAAAAGGCGAGATGCTCAATTCCGAGTCAGCCGTGATTGCACCAAACAAGGATTACAATTACGGAAGACAAGGAAGAGATGGAAACAAGTTCCTACTCACGGTGCGCATCTCAAATGTGGTCAGAAATACCTTCAGACCGCGATTCACATGGAGACCGTATGTACTTCGTGCATACTTTGACACGCAGCTCCTAATCGCAGAAGCAAGGGGAAAGATTGCACATGACTTTCGTGTTTTCTTCATGGGACACAAGGGATCCATTGAAGCAAAGTACACGACAAACAAGGGAGTCTTGGCCGAAGTCTTGGTGAAAGAAATGCAAGAAGCTTTCAAGAGAAGTGAGGAGTTGCTTGATTTGGAAACAACCGTAAAAGATCCACTGCAAAAACAGAAAGAAGAGTTTCAAAGTTTGATTGCAAGAGCTGCCCCTGAACAGGTGCAAGAGATGCTCAAGATGATGGCATCTGCAAGTCCGAGGTCAGAGAGTAGCATCTAGCGAGCAGACAGAGAATCTCATCTTGGAAGGTTGGAGATTTGTTGCAGTACTGCCAAACGGAAAGGTTGTACTGGAAAAATAATTTCTGATCGCGCAGAGGATTCAAACAGTCACCTGTTCATTCTCGATTAAGTTCGGGCCGCAACGTTGCCCGTAAAGTGAGATAAAATGGGCCGAGAGAGATTTGAACTCTCGACCACCCCCGTGTCAGGGGGGTATCCTAACCAGGCTAGACCATCGGCCCAATGAAATACGACCTCATTGTACACGATATTAACGTTTTAGAAAAGAAGAGTAATATGCGAACACTCTAAATGGATACCGTATGAATGGTGAATTTTCACCAGAGGAAAAAGACGGCTTTTACAAAGCAGTTTTTTCAAGACGTGATGTAAGGTCTCACTTTACTTCCGAGTCAATAGATGAAAGAGTCCTGTCAAGAATACTCAATGCGGCTCATCATGCACCTTCTGTGGGATTTTCACAGCCATGGAACTTTATACTAATCAAAGATAAGCAAACAAGAAAAAAAGTAAAGGATTCTTTTGACAAAGAAAGAATTCGTTCTTCTAATCTAGTCGAAGACCCCAAGAGATCAAAATATCTTTCATTGAGACTTGAAGGAATCTTGGGTTCTGCACTAAATGTTTGTGTCACTTATGATCCTTCCAAGTTTGGACCTTTTGTTATAGGAAGGTCCAGTATACCAGAGACTGGAATTTACAGTGTTTGTTGTGCCATACAAAATCTCTGGCTTGCTGCAAGAGCAGAGGATATAGGAGTAGGCTGGGTCAGCATACTTTCAAATGATGACCTCAAAAAACACCTCGAGATTCCTGAGCATGTTGTTCCCGTTGCATACCTGTGTCTTGGACATGTTACAGGTTTTGCTGAAAAACCAGATTTAGAGACAGCCGGCTGGCTTAACAGACTTGCCTTGAAAGACGTCGTGTATTATGAGAAATGGAACAATAACAGTGATCCTAGTTGGCAGCAAATCAGAGAGATGATAATTTCGAATCTCGATTACGCTTAAATTGTTACCAAGTTTGATTTTTGCTGGGCTCGTGGCGCAGAGTCTTAATGACGCGAAACATGGATAGCGCGGTAGCCTCCTAAGTTACAGGTCGAGGGATCGAAGCCCTCCGAGCCCGTTTTATTATAATTAGGTTTTAGGTCGAAGCAGCGCTTGATGTGGAATTTACAATATATTTGAAAATTTCAACGGTGTAATCTCCCTCAAAAATGTTAGTTTCATGCCCATGATCAACATTCATGACTCTAAAATATTGTTGATACGAACCGTCTGAAGTCACATTAGCTTGAGCAAAGTAAACTGGTTTACCGTTTTTGTAAATTTCAATATCAACCGGATAACCCGGTGCAGCATTTTGTACTGTTCCCCAGACACAGCCAAACGGTAGATTTGGATTGGATGGGATATTCATATTTACAACAGATTTTTGCATTGTAACATCACTTTCAGGTACATAGTTTTGCGTAGGTACAACTGCCTGTGAAGCTGGAAGTGCAAAGCTTGAAACTAAAAGTGCAGCCATTGCAAGTATTGCTGTGATATACCTCACATTTCGTAATTTTACATCGTTAAATATTAACATGACGTATGATTCTCATTAATCAGTTGATAACAGAAGAAAAGCTAAATGATGGGTGCAGATGTGACTGCCACTATGGGGGGGCCATTAGTTGTCCTTCTTGCAAAGAAAATCACGGAAAGCACGAATGTCCTCATTGTAAATAATCTGTTATTTCTTTTTGGCACTTTGTTTTGCTGCAAGAGCTTTGAGGTTAGCTAATTCTGCTCTTAGTTTTTCTATCTCTACGAGAGTGTGAAGGCTTGCAATCTCTGCCTTGAGGTTTTCAATCTCTGTGTCTTTGTTCTTCAGTGAGCTTTGCAATTCTTCCAAGTCAGCACTAAGTTCTGCTTTGACATGGCTTAGTTCACTAGAGCTTATCTGGACGGTATGTTGTTGCTGATTGTAATTAGCTAGCTTTTTTTTTTCATCGTGTGTCTGTTCATGACCCTCAAGTTTGTGCATGTACTTTTGACTCTTGTCGGCCAGCCAGCATATTATAACTAGAAACCATGCTGCTGCTGCCAAGATTATGAAAGTGAATTTGCCTTGATCTGAGACCAAGAAGTACACTATGGTCAGAGCCACTGCAAGACAGGATGTTACAATGGTGGGTATATTTCCCATGAATTTATTCTTCAAATAGCAGAATATAACAGTAATGGAAATTTCCAAATTAGAAAATATATTTATAAAAATAGAGGGGTTTTGTTAGTCACTGCTTTCAGCAGCAGCCTTAGAATTACCCTCTAATTCTGGAACTTCAGACTGCAAAATCTTAATTTTCTGTAAAAGTTCGTTTCTAAGATCTCTTGCAACCCGCCTTACTGTTGGTCTTGGAACCCCAAGCTCTTCTACAACTTTTGTGTAGATATCTTGTTTATCTGTTAAGCCTCTGTCAAGCAGACTGTTTATTGCTTGCTTGATATTTGTGCTCTGAGTAGTACGATTCACGATTTTTATTTTTCAGATCTTCTATATAAGACTGTTACTATATTTTTGGTAATAATATTGCATATTGGAAAATTGGTTTTACATTTTAACATAGTCTTCTGTTTGCATCATAATTTTCAAAATTTTCCAGAGTTTTGACTATTGATTTTATTCAGCTAAAATGTTTTTATCTTACTTGAGCGGTTACAATAGAATAATCAAAGGAAACCCTTTACTGAAAAAGTAAGATTGTGTAGAAAGGTTATTATGATAAAATGGATGGTTGTGAAAGGTGGCACAGGCTACTATAGAAACTAATTTTGGAAACATTGTATTTGAGCTATTACCAAATAACGCTCCAGAAACTATACGAAATTTCACTAAACTTGCAAAAAGTAATTTTTATGATGGAACCCTCTTTCACAGAGTAATACCTGGATTTATGATTCAAGGAGGTGACCCTAATACCAAGAATTCTGACAAAAAGAAATGGGGTATGGGAGGACCTGGCTATACAATAAAGGCAGAGTTTAACTCAAAGTCACACCTAAGAGGCATCGTCTCAATGGCAAGGGCAACAGACCCAGACAGTGCAGGTTCACAGTTCTTCATAGTTACCACAGACAGCACGTTTCTTGATAGACAATATACCGTATTTGGGCAGGTTACAAAGGGGATGGATGTTGCAGATAAGATTGTGAATCTTCCAAGAGATAAAAATGACTGTCCTAATCAAGAAGCCAAAATTTTACACGTTACGATCTCAGAATAAGATGATGCCTATGTTGAAACTTTTCATTGCTTGCATAATAGCCGTAACAATTTTTTCAACTACAGCTGCGTTTGGCCAGCTATCAATTGGAGGCCCTCCTCAGGAAGACATCAAGATTGCAATTGATGGGAACGGAACAGCTCATGTGCTTCATGAAGTGCAGGGAAACGGTACCACTCCTATTCATGTTGAGATGATTTCCGGCAGTCTTGCTAACTTGACAGTTACTGATCAAGCTGGCAATTCTGTACAATATTCCACAATTAGTCAAAGCCCAATGTCTGTTCTATTATTGCCTACTCAAAGAAATGTAACACTGATCAGATATGACATACCTAACGTAGTAACCAATGATAACGGAGTCTGGCGCTGGAATTATTATGCCCCAAGTGACTCATACTTCACTGATTTTTATTTTCCTAAAGGAGTAGATATGATTTGGGCCCAAGACAGGCCTGTGTATCTTGGTGAAAAGGGTCTCAGGCAAGTTGGAAATGGCATGCATCTTACATACATCATCAATGAACCTGAAACTGTCCAAACTGTACAGTGGCAAAACCAGACATTCAATGTTGGAATAAGGACTCTGGCAAATGCCGGATCTTATGTTTTTGATCAATCAGCAAAAACATATGCATTCAATATTGACAAGGCAAATTCTAATGTAGTAGTGATAATGCCTAAGGCACTTTTATGGGGTCCATATCAAGCAACAATAAACACAAATTCAACTCTTGCTAGCTCATTTAATGACAACGGTACGTATGCTTGGATAGGAATGAAACCTGCTCATAATGGAACACTGCAGATCACAGGAACAACTGCAATTCCAGAGTTTCCAGTTTTTGTGCCGCTAGCCATTGCAATTTTATCAGTTGTTGCCCTGAGATTTGCAAATAGGTTGAATTTCCACTCAGGTTATTAACAGTAGAAATTCATCAAATTCCATGCAATGCGGATGCCATTGTATAAAATGCGGAAGCATGGAATTGCAGTCTAATCGTGTAGGAAAAGTCGAAAATGACGGCTATTTTGATATGCATCACACGTGCCTAAAGTGCAACGCTCATTTTGATCACTTGGAAGGGGATGTGTTTGATTCTTGCAGCAAGTGTGACTATAAGGCTAGTTAAGGCACTGTTCAATCTTAGCAATTGAGTAATAACTGCGCTTTTCCCGCAAGTCTCTTTGTAGTTCATTGCTAAAGGCCATATCTGTCAAGGCTTTGGATACATCAAGCGGAACTGCTGTCCAGCCATATTCATGTAATTGGGCAACAACCTCAGAGACTGTTCGTGGCTGGTCAAAGAACGCATCCTCAACGAGCGTTCTAACCTTGCTCTTTATTTGCTGCTTATCAAGGAAAGTAGGCCTGGCAAACTCTGGCTCGTGAATTTCTGCATCATCTAGCATGCTTAAAACTTCGGTACCTCGAGTAGGCTGTCCGTACGAATAGTCATGCTGAAGTGTGCTCGGGCTGTAATCTTTGACATATACTGAGAGGTTGTTTACTACCTCATCTACACTTTGGTTATCTATATAGAAATCCTTGGATTCGATCTCAATTTCATTTTGTCCATATCTGATTCTTATTTTAGCCATTTTGTAACATTCAATCTTACTATTTTGATTTATTCTGTTAGCTCTAAGTAGCTTTAAAAACAGATCAAAAAGTTTACACAAGTTATTTGGATTTTTTTTCTACCTGTGCTAAAAAGGGATTTTACCATTCACCAGCGTGGAAAAAAGAACAAAAATCGTTGTCATAAGCATAATTGTCGCCGCTGTAGGCATATTTGGCTATATTCAATATCTATCAGTGTCTAATCTTCATGTTTCTATTATTCAAAGTAAGATCGTAGATAAGAGTGATCAAGGCACACTATACAGTCTACAGCTGCAATTCAACAATCCCTCACTATTAGTTCTAAACATTGGAAAGACTGATTTCTCTGTGTCTGCCAATGGGGAAGATCTTGGTACTGGAGTATTACAGCCATCACTAATTCCTGCGATGGGAAAAACAGTTGCTCAGACTCCATTTCTTGCCGACACTACAATATTGGACAAGTACAACAAGAGTGACAACATCCCCAGCCTAAAACTAACAGGAACAAGTCAGTATAACGTCCTCTTTACAACTGTAAGTGTCCCATTCACATACTACCCAACACAAGACGAAGCTAGAGCATTTATAGACGGCACGTAAAACCAGCAAAGTATGCTGACTGTTTTTGGATCTGTTGCTATAGATACCATCAGGACTCCATCTAGAGTTATTAAAAATGCATTAGGTGGTGCTGCCACATATGCAGCAGTATCTGCAAGTTTTTTTCAGAAACCTAGCCTTATTGCAGTAATAGGCTATGACTTTCCAAAACAATATCAAAAAATCTTGAACAAGTTCTTGGACACTGGGGGAGTAGTACATGCAAACGGGAAAACTTTCCGATATGATGGAAGTTATGACAAGACATTAAGCTCAAGGACTACCAACAAGACTGAGCTAAATGTACTAAAGGATTTCAAGCCTACAGTTCCTGAAAGATATAGAAGATCAGAATTTGTTTATCTTGCAAACAATGATCCTGCCCAAAATGCAAAGATAATCAAGGAGTTTGATAAGGTCAAGTTTTCCATGTGTGATACTATAGATTTCTGGATTTCAACTAAAAGAAATGATGTCATAAAGATGATGGGAGTGGTCGATTCTGTTGTTATAAATGACGAAGAGGCCAAGTTGCTGACAAAAACTCACAACCTAATCAAAGCCGCAAAAAAGATCATGGAATGGGGAACAAAAATTGTAATCATAAAGAAGGGAGAGCACGGATCCCTGCTATTTTGTGATGATATGGTATTTCCTTCATCTGCCTTTTCCTTGGAGAATATCGTTGACCCTACAGGAGCTGGAGATTCTTTTGCAGGTGGCATGATTGGATACATGGCTAGTAAAAACAGTACAAAACTATCAACAATCAGAGAGGCTGCTGCGTATGGAAATGTAATGGGTTCATTTGCAGTCGAAAGATATGGAATTGCTGGCCTAGTCAAATTGAGAAAATCCCAGATACAAAACAGATTCAGATATTATAGAAAAATAGTTCATTTCTAAAAAAGGTTATAGATATCAAATAGAAAAAAAGTCCATGGAAGACAGGCTGGATACAATTTTCAGGCTTCAAAAGAATTTGGAGAAAATGATGAACCTAGAGCGTTATCCAAAAGATACACAAGGGAAAATTTCTTCATTGTGTACTGCCATAATTCACGAGGCAGTAGAGCTGCAGCGAACAACGAATTGGAAGTGGTGGAAAAAACCGACAGAGTTTGACGAGGCAGCTGCCAGGGAGGAGCTTATCGATATATGGCACTTTGTGGTACAAGCTTCACTGGAACTGAACATGACCCCCGAGGACATACTAAAAGAATATCAAAAGAAACACCAAGTCAACAAACAAAGACAGCTTGACGGTTATTGAGCTTAGCTTTTGTTGTTGATTTCCATACTGAGATTTGAAATATTGGTTTGCCCTATCTTATCAATAATTCTTACTTGATTTTGAAACTCTAACACCTCTTCACTTGTCAATGACAAAAATGGATCTGGACTTTGAGAACCAATTATTCTTCTGTCTTGGTTTATTCCATTTTTGTATAAACAAAATAACGAGTGTCCAGGCTTGTGTCCTACTGCATCGTTACCACATAGTATGATAGTGTGAATTTTTCTATTGGATATAACATATCTAACAAGTAAATCAATTCCTTTATTTTCTGAAAGCAGTCTCCCAGCTATATTGATTTTGACCATAAATGAAGAATTTACAATTTCAGTGAGCAGTTTCATGCTAGACAGAGTGCATATGGCTATACCAGATTCGGAATTCCCAAGGTAAACCCTGTCCTCAATTGGAAGCAGTATTTTGCACAATTCACCTGCAAACTCTCCTATAAGATTCATTTTTTGATCAATTGGTGAATGGTTTTTGAGATGTAATGAAGATCATTTTCCGTTACAAGAGGATGTACAGGCAAGCTCAGTACTGCAGAAGCAGCCCAATCAGTCATCGGTAATTTTGTATTGTTTTTGTAAAATGGAGTTTTGTGTACTGGGATGGAATAATATGCTGTTGCACCAATTCCTTTTTCATTTAATTGCTTTGATAATCTATCTCGATTCTTTGTGGAAATTGTATAAAGATACCAGTTTACCTTGACACCAGCTCTTTCTTTTGGTAGAATGAAATTCAGGTCGCATAAGAGGTCTGTTAAAGTTTTGGCATTTTTCTCTCTTTTTTTGAGAAACTTTGGAAGTTTTTTCATTTGAACCTTGGCTATGGCAGCAGATATTTCTGGAAGCCTAAGATTTAATCCTAAAATTCTGGTGTCGTACCCATGAAGCATTCCATGGTTTCTTATTTTACGAAGTTTTTCAAATAGATCTCTGTCGTTTGTGACAATTGCCCCACCCTCTCCTGATGTCACTACCTTTGCAGCATACATGCTAAAGCAACCTAATCGTGAAAATGTTCCTGATTGTTTATTTTTATATGTAGTTCCCAGTGACTGCGCAGCATCCTCAATTACATCGATATTATGCTTGTCTGCTATCTCAGAAATTTCACTCATGTATGAAAAATTTCCGTACAGATGGACAGGCATTATTGCCTTTGATTTTTTTGTGATTTTTCTCTCCAGGTCGTCAGGATCCATCGTATAATTATCTGGAGTCACATCCACAAACACTGGCTTTGCACCAACTGATACAACAGAATTTGCAGTGGCTACAAAAGTAAATGATGGGAGCAGGACTTCATCGCCACTTTTTATGTCAAGAGTGTAAAGCGCAGCCTGCAGTGCTGCAGTACCTGAATTTACTGCTATTGCGTATCTTGATTTGGTATACGATGACAAAAGTCTTTCAAACTCTTGGGTTCTTTTGCCTCCAGAATTTGCAGCAGTGGTTAATGATTTTTCCAGTAAAACAGATCGTACTTCATTGATTTCCTCCTTTCCAATTACTGGGGAATTTATAGGAATTTTCAATTATATATTATCAAACTTTATACTATAATTAAACTTCCGAATGAAATTAAAACCAATTTTTATATTTCAGGTAACATCAATCGTGTTTAATGAAGATTGGATTGCACAGGGATCAGTCAGGATACAAGATATTTCTGTACATTTTCTATGCATGCGCATTCATAATGGGATCTATAACCTTCTATGGCATTTATGAGATGTCTGAAGAATGGCAAAAAAATGGCACATATGTAATGGGTGAAATATTAGAAAAGACAGAATTTCCTACGGCTCACTTCGCCAAGCTAACATCATGGTTCTTCTTTTCCACCATAATTGGGTGGTACTGTGTCACAAGAATTGGTTGGAAGAGAACAGTCGAAGTTCCTTCCTGGCAACTTACATTGGTACAGCTAATGTTGGCTGGGCTAGCAGCAATCACCCTGTATGAGGTAATTTACAACTTTATAGTTCTCAATGCACAAATCACGGCTGGAATTATTAACGGAAAGGTTCCAGATATTGACTCCTTAACAGTGGCATACCCAGACCCCACCAGGCCATGGAACCTGAACTTTGCTACAAAATCATTTCTTGCAGCCTTTATCATAAGTTCACATGCACTATATCTTAGCACAAGACCAAGAAAGAAATTGGATGATCTTGATGCGTAACTTTATAGGATCACAAAAGAAGATTTGACTCGAAGTGGATGTTACAGAAAAAATCAAACTTGTTACAAGAGAACCTACTGAGGAAATAGTCACACAGGAAGAACTGGTCAATCTATTTAGCACAAATGACCATCCAAAACATTACATCGGACTAGAAATTTCCGGGTTTTTACATCTTGGAAGTTTGATACTTACTGGTTTTAAAATAAATGATCTTATCAAGGCTGGAGTAAAATGCACCGTATTTTTGGCAGACTGGCACACCTACATCAATAACAAGCTAGGTGGAGACTGGGACAAGATCAGGATGGTCTCAAAATATTATGCCGATGCCTTCAAACTATTCTGTCCAGGTGTGGAAATTGTAGAGGGCTCAGACCTTTACGAATCAAGGAAGGGATACTGGATGGATCTGGTCAAATTTGCAAAAAACATGTCACTTGATAGAACCATGCGTTCACTTACAATAATGGGAAGAAGTGCAGACAAAGACAAGATTGAGCTAGGCCAGCTCTTTTACCCACCCATGCAGGCTGTAGATATTCATTCGATGGATTTGGATATAGTGCATGCAGGAATGGATCAAAGGAAAATTCACATGCTAGTGCGAGAAATCTTTCCTAAAATGAAATGGAAGGTGCCAGTAGCAATTCATCACCACATACTTGCAGGCCTAGGAGAGCCAGAGACTGGCACTGATTCTGATTCACAGTTTATCTCAAGCAAAATGAGCAAATCAAAATCAGCATCAGGAATATTCATCCATGATTCAGACGAGGAGATCAGGTCAAAATTCAAAAAAGCTTGGTGCCCTGAAGGTATTATAGAGAAAAACCCCATTCTTGAAATTTTCAGATATGTCGTGTTTCATGAATTTGGTGAAATCATTATTGAAAGACCGGAAAAATTTGGAGGTAACGTCAGCTATACCAGTTACCAACAGCTAGAAAAGGACTTTTCAGAAAAAAAGATACATCCCTCAGACTTGAAGACCAGTGCAGGAAAATATGTGTCTGACATAATCAGGCCGGTAAGAGAGAAAATAGTATTATCTCCAGAGCTCTTTGAATCAATCAAATCTACTACCTAAGAACCTGAACTGGTCTTGTCTTAGCTTCGGCTTTTCTGTGGCTCTACTATATTGTATTTTGATGTATATCCACGAGGATTAACCATCATGTCCTTGTATCTAAATGTAGAAGAATTGCCTATTATCACAGTAGTTATCATTCCTAGCTTATCCTGATGGCTTTCCATATTTTCCAGATCAGTTAGAACAACCTCCTGCGATTCTCTGTATGCCCCCTTGACTATTGCTACAGGAGTATTTGGTATTCTATATTTTAGCAAAATTTTTCTTGTGTCTTGTAACTGGTGAATCCTTTTCTTGCTTGCAGGATTGTATATCACAATTACAAAATCCCCTTGCGCTGCAGCTTCAACTCTTTTTATTATTATTTCCCACGGTACAAGCAAATCGCTCATGCTAACTACTGCAAAATCAGTCATCAATGGAGAGCCAACCAGTGCAGCACATGAGTTAAGAGAAGAGACTCCTGGAACTATCTCAACATACAGACCAGTTTTTCTGTCCCAGTTCTCTTCAGCAAGAATTTCATAAATCAAACCAGCCATGCCATAGATTCCTGGATCCCCACTTGAGACCAGAGAAACTATCTTACCAGATTTTGCAAGATCTATACATTGATGAGCACGTTCAACTTCCTGTGTCATGGCATATCTGTGAACTTCTTTTCCTTCAATTAGATCTTCAACCAGATTTACGTATGTTTCATATCCTACAATTGTATTGCTTTCCTCAATTACTTGTTTAGCTCTAAAAGTCATGTGATCGTGATGACCCGGTCCAACTCCTACAATGTATAACTTACCAAGCATCATTATCACATTAAGAAATTTTTAGAGTAAATTTATCCCTTTTCATGAGCGCTTTTTGAAATCTCAATAATAGGACAATCAACCAAGTAGTTGTTATTGAATGCCAATGCAGGTTGTACAGTTATGCTTCCTTGAGATTTTTCAAAATTAATGTCGTTTATGTTTTCCAATAATGTTGCATTCTGAGGATTTGTCCACGTTATCATCGAGATCTTGCAGATAGGAGAATATTTGACATCACCTAGTTGCGCGCCAGAAACTCCCTCCTGAAAACCAAATGGTCCCCCGCTCCTGATACCATTAGCAAAGTGGTAAAGATCTCGTGATACAGGCGAAAGTATCGAGAGTGCAGGATTATTTGTCAATCCCATCATTTTGGCTGGTCCTTGAGGTGTACCGCTTGTAATGATATAGTAAATAGTACTGCCATCTGGTCCCCATCCCCTGTGGGCTACAAATGTAACAAGTTTGTTTGTCGTGTCTATGTTGAACACTTGACCCCCAACGTAAGATGTTTGATCAGATAGTTTTGTATTATTTCTGATACTCATTTGACCGTCTGGCCAAACTATTTGTGGCGTGTTCATGACATCATCGGTGACAGTTAGTTTTAGTTTTCCTGTCGTATTTCCGTCAAGAATATCTTGTGTAGAGTTTAGGATTTTTGGGGTTCTTCCCACATTCCACGTGACTTGCACTACCAGGCTGAGTGGGGTATAGTTGCTATTTGATGGCGTATTTGAAAATATTTCATCTTGATATCCTTTTGTTCCATTTCCAGTTATTCCATTTGTAAATATGTACATCTTGCTTAGCAATTTTTGTGGAGCCTGAGCCAAGAGAGGAGATTGTTGCACCTTCCAGTTTTGTTTAGATGATATATCATTAGCATCCATGCTATTGCTTGAATCAGTTATGATATAGTAGACTGATTTTCCATTGTACAACGCCTTATGCAAAGGTATGTTCACAGGAATCTCCGCTCTAGATAGCTTCAGATTATTCTCAGAAATTACCTGCGTGTTATTTTCAAGGAACCCTGGTGTAGTGCCCCTTATCCATCCATCAACGCTCACTGTTGCTGCAAATTGTGAAGAATTGGTGTAATGTAGACCAACAGCTGATCCTGCAAACTCGAGTGTTCCGCCGTTTGTGGTGGAATTAATTATGGTCTCAGCATAAATCGTATTATTATCTACAGTCCATACAGGCTGGCCTTTTGAGTCGCTTTTTTCAATTTGATGAAGAATTACTACCTGAACAGGCTCGCTTGCAGTGTATGTTAGCGTACCATCATAAAGAGTTCCGTTGTTTGGCAGCAATATCATTGCAAGTTGTTCGTTGTCATGTCCCTGTCCTGGATCCTGCGATGATGTCACAGTTTGAGTAAATTGTATTTTTTTAACACTTCCCGCAGTGGCCAGATTATTAGATAACAGAGGAACCAGTAATATTATACCAACAACAACTGCAATAATTCCTACAATAAGGAATCGGTTCATAGTGTTACGGTGTCTGATCAGCATAAATATGCTTTTCAGTAAAATGTACTAGTTTTTTGCTAAATCAAATTCATCATGCAATGCTTGCACTGCAGCATTGCAATCTGAATCCTTGACAACAAAGGCAATGTTGAGCTCAGAGGAACCTTGTGCAATCATTATCACGTTCACACCTTTCTTTCCCACTGCAGTAAATACCTTGGATGCAACGCCAACTATTCCTCTCATTCCAGACCCAATTAGCGCTATAATGGATACATCTACTGTGACCTCTACTTTTTTGATTATTTTACCAAGCAAGTTCATATCAAGTGTGTTGACAGCTTTATCCATGTCATTCTTTTTTACAATAATTGAAATGCTTGATTCTGACGGGCTCTGAGAAATCATCATTACGTTGACTCCGGCTTTTGCAAGAGTAGAAAATATTGTAGCTGCAGTCCCTGGGGCGCCTACCATACTTCCTCCCCTTACATCAATTAGTCCTGTGTGTCTTATTGCGCTTACACATTTGACTGTCTTTTGGGTATCAATCTGCGGATCTGCTGTTACAAGCGTTCCGGGATTTTTTATGTTAAACGTACTTCGAATTCTGAGTGGAATTTTTTTTGTAACTAGCGGCTCAAGAGCTCTTGGATGAATCTGTTTTGCCCCAAATAGCGCCATCTCCATGGCTTCAACATATGATACTTCCTTGATGAGTTTGGCATTTTTTACAATCTTTGGATCTGTTGTCATCAATCCATCTACGTCGCTCATCAACCACACCTCATCTGCCTTTATGCTTGATGCAATTATGGTGGCAGTATAGTCAGACCCTCCCCTGCCAAATGTAGTTATGTTACCATGCTGATCTGCTCCAGCAAAGCCGCCTATCACTGGCATTATCTTTTTTTGTGAAAGGTTTTCAATTTTATGAGATACATGCAGCCTTGTAGTATCCATCAGTGGCTTTGCTTCTCCAAAATTTGAATCTGTGATAATGCCAGCATCCTTTCCTGTCAGGGGTGCTGCCTTGATGCCAATGTCATTTAACGCAAAAGCAACCAAGTTAACAGATAGTCTTTCTCCAAAGGAAATCAAATAATCAGAAGATCTAGGAGTTACCTCTCCGAGTAGCAGCATTCCATGCAGCAACTCCTCAAGCTCGTCAAGGTCAGCCTTCATTTTGGTTACTAGATCCTTTCGGATTTTTGGATTTTTTACACATTGGTTGGAAACATGCATGTGCATCTTGATAATCTTGTTTGCAAGTGAATTTGCTGCTTGCTCGTTTCTGTCTTTTACATGATTTGTTATTCTGATTAGATCGTCTGTGACTCCACTTATTGCAGAGAAGACAGGAATTATCTTGTGTTCTTTTGAGAGCGATTTTATTAAATTTGCCACATTTCGAATATTTGCTACAGAGGAAATTGATGTTCCACCAAACTTTAGAACTAGCTTCAAATCAGTATACCTGACTATAATATCCTTAAAATGCTTTTAGTGATCTTTTAGACTGGTTACTTTTTGGCATATATCATTTTAACAAGATTTTGTAATTAGCAAGTTCTAAAATTGGAATCTGGTACTAGACTATGCCAAACTATGCCATTTTGTAGTAATCGGAAGCAAATTCTGATTGTTTAGTTATAAACAGTCGAGTCAACAAAAGTATAATACGGTAGCTCTACCGTATTATACCAGCGTTTATTATTTATCCATACAAAATGAATGCAAATTGGCTTTGGAAGAGTCGTTGAATTTACCATCTGATGGTGGTATCTCCGAATTTATTGAACAAAACAGAAGACCAGATTCTAAAAAGGCGGTAAAGAAAGAAGGTGGGCCTTATTCCAAGCTTGAGCGGGACAAGAGAATGCAGGAAGTGTACAAGCTGCATTTTGAATACGGCTATTCTGCAAGAAAGATCTCAGAGTTGATGAAAGTAAACCGGAATACCATAAATGGGGATATCAATTACTGGTATTCAAAAATTTTCAGGAATTACAACATCTTCAACCCCGAAGAAGTCATAATTCTTAACATTGAACGATTGGAGATACAAAGATCTCGACTACGTGAACAGCTTGACAAAACAAAGTCCTTTCAAGAAAAGCTAGCACTAGAGCGAATGGTATATGATATTGATTGTAAGGTGCTGTATACCTATACACGTATGACAGAATCTTCAAGAAAAGTGTGGGACCTTGCTACTATGAAATTGAATAAATGGATGAAAGACAACAAAAAAGAGGAACGATACATGACATTATTTGATAAGCTATCTGTCTCAGAAAAGGCCGCAGAGAAGATCGACAAAATAATAAAAGAGGACAGGCTGCATAGAAGTTTCTGACAAACTATCAAAAGAATTACAAATTAAATTATATAGAATGCTGGAAACCTATCTCGAGTATAACTTTTATATCAGAAAAACAATGACAAGCTCAGATTACACGGTTTGTCTTCATAACCGTGTTCAGGTGGCTTCCTTTTGGAAGCATCCCCACATTTTCATCGTTGTTTAATTGTTATTAGACATGTTTCAATCCTTGTTTTGATGAATGCTTTATGTTGAAAAGGCTATTACGTGTAGTTCAACCTAATGTTTGTATATCTACAAAATATTTGTTGTCATATTCTTTTCTTTGCCCCAGACTCTTTTTTTTATCCACGATGGATTATTTATTGAATAAACAATTATAGAATCCTTTTCTTTCTCTATGAGCTCAAACAGCTTGAATCCTAATTCTTCAAGATGACCCTCTGTTATCTCTCCTTCAAAGACAGAGTTTTGTATCCACGTCAGATATTGTTTTAATATATGCCTGACCGCATCAATTCTTTCCACCTCGATATCATAAACAATAATCACGTACATTCATTTGCTCCTAAGGCCTTTGTAGGCTCGTTCATCAAGTATGTGTTTGATTAGCTTGAAGCATTCTATTCTTATCAGGCGCTGATAGCTGATATTTCTCTTTAAGGTGGTATTGTGAACTGTAGTTTCAAGCTTCTTCTTGTATTCAGATACAAAGATCTTTCTTCCTTGTTCGTTTAGAAAACTGGCTTTTAGCTTGTTGTCAAAGTGTTCTGGTTTTATGATTCTGTTATTGATAAGATTAAAGATGACCCTGTCTACTATGATAGGTTTGAATATCTCACTTATATCAAGAGAAAGAGAGTATCTCCTCTCGCCTGGTTCGTGAAGATAACTTATAGTTGGCGTGAGCTGCGTATGGTAGATTTCTGTAAGTATTGTAGCATAAAGCAAAGAATTTCCAAATGATATCAGGCTATTAAGCATGTTCTGGGGAGGAAGCTTGGTTCTTTTTTCAAACTCGAATCCCTTTCTTAAAAATGAATCAAAGGAGGAGAAGTATGCCTGCCTTGATCTGCCTTCTACTCCCATAAGTTCTGGAATATTGGTTACTCCCTCAATGGCCTCAGATTCACCTTTAATTCTTGAGATGAATTCGCCCATGTCTTTGCCTCTCTTGCTGTATTGTTGTAAATTCGAGAGAATGTTATGTATAGATGTTCTGACAAATTCTTTTGCAATTTCCAGCCTCTTGTGAGAATCAAGATAATGCTGTACTTGCTTTACGATAAGAAATCCGGAGAGTAGTTTTTCTCGCGGATAAAAACTTCCTGAATAATATCCATAATAATTGTAAAAGTGTAGCGGGATTCCGTGCTGGTTTAGAAATACAATCAGTTTTGTGTTAAGATCAGTCTCGCCAAACAGATGTATGGAATAGATATCATGTATGGGAAGAGATTTTTTCTCTCCTGTTGATGATTCTAATTTTATGGTGTTTTCGCTTCTGCGCAATCTTCCATTTTTAAATACATAGTAATCTTTCATCCCCAGC
Source organism: Nitrososphaerota archaeon (assembly GCA_028867755.1). Classification (GTDB taxonomy): domain Archaea; phylum Thermoproteota; class Nitrososphaeria; order Nitrososphaerales; family Nitrosopumilaceae; genus Nitrosotalea. Next base: position 274,085 of record JAGWFT010000001.1, on the reverse strand, counting down.
ACATCTCACTATATGCACAACTCTTGCAGTATGATATCCATTTTGCCTCTGGAGGTTTTACAAGTTCTGTTATCTGATCTATTTTCTGAATTATCTTTTGCAGCTCTCTTTCTTTTTGTGGAGTTAGCTCTACCTTTACAGTTTTTTTAAGCAACGGATAGTTAAGGACTCCCTTTGTGTCAAGTCCGGCATATTTTTTGAGATAGTACAGATAGTATAGCAGCTGATACACATGAGCATCCTCTATTTTTCTTGAACGTTTTATTTCATGCACTTCATTTGTTTTCTCTATGAAATCGATCTTTATCTTGTCAATTGCAATCTCTTTTAATTTCCTTTTGTAGCTGTGTTCATGCAAAAGTTTACCTTGCAGCACAAGATCAGAATCAGACTCTAATTCTATGTTATGAGAAAAAAGCCAGAGTTTTCTTTTGCATACAAAATAATAGTTAATCTCAGAGCCAGTATGGGTCAGGCCTGCATCTGTGAACGCCTCCAATTATTCAATATGTTATAAAAAAACTATAGAATGATGGGTGACAAATTGCTGACTAGATTATTAACTGTGATGCATTACGCGCTTGAAAAGTTGCTTTTATAAGTAGACTGCACTATTGGAGGTTGCCGAAAAACTAAAAGGGCTTATCGATTAAAGTATGCATAAATCCGTTGAAAAAACTGGCGGTTTGAATCGAACTATTGTAGGATTGAAAGGGATTCGAACACCTCGACAACATCATATTAGAATAAGTTTGAATCGAACTATTGTAGGATTGAAAGATCAGTAAAAATAATAAAAATATGACACAATATATTGTTTGAATCGAACTATTGTAGGATTGAAAGTGGTTCAAATACAACAAGGATTCGAAGAAATTCGATAGTTTGAATCGAACTATTGTAGGATTGAAAGATTCATCGGAAACTGTCTTCTATTATGTAGTAAAGACGTTTGAATCGAACTATTGTAGGATTGAAAGTGTACATGGCAAATCTTTCTGACTGCTGGTAATCCTGTTTGAATCGAACTATTGTAGGATTGAAAGATACCATCACCATCACCTACTCCAGCCCCTACTCCAGTTTGAATCGAACTATTGTAGGATTGAAAGAAAGATAAGGTTGCTAAAAGAGCTAGGGAGAATAGAGTTTGAATCGAACTATTGTAGGATTGAAAGATAACACCAAACGAGGGTACAGTAAATGCAGTAGCTGGTTTGAATCGAACTATTGTAGGATTGAAAGATGGTAACAAGGGATGGAAAACAAAGCCTGCACTAGGTTTGAATCGAACTATTGTAGGATTGAAAGTATATCGAGACAAGTGTAAAAATGAAGTACAATCTCGTTTGAATCGAACTATTGTAGGATTGAAAGTAGCAGAGACCGTTTGTTGGATCTGTAACAACACAGGTTTGAATCGAACTATTGTAGGATTGAAAGACAGGTCAGACTTGGAAGATTCTCGGACATCACAGTAGTTTGAATCGAACTATTGTAGGATTGAAAGCTAGTCATAAAATGGAAAAAAGAGCCAATGATTAGAGTTTGAATCGAACTATTGTAGGATTGAAAGAGTGATAAAGGCAATACAATGCTTACATATATTGCCGTTTGAATCGAACTATTGTAGGATTGAAAGTATCCCAAGGATGGAGACTGGAGGGTTCTTGTCAAAGTTTGAATCGAACTATTGTAGGATTGAAAGTTAACTATGTCAAATCTTTCATTTCTCCAAAAGGCAGTTTGAATCGAACTATTGTAGGATTGAAAGTGGTAGTTGCAGGCCGACAAATAAGACAATCATGTTTGAATCGAACTATTGTAGGATTGAAAGTGGCTCCATCTTGTGGGACGCCAGCCAGCTGGAGTTGTTTGAATCGAACTATTGTAGGATTGAAAGGTTACTAATCCATACAGAAAGAACATTACAATAATTGTTTGAATCGAACTATTGTAGGATTGAAAGGACAACTTTCTTTTCTAGTTTTGCTGGAATGTAAATGTTTGAATCGAACTATTGTAGGATTGAAAGTTGATCTTGAGTTTAGTTCTGTTAATGTCAAGATGTGTTTGAATCGAACTATTGTAGGATTGAAAGCTACATACCAATTCTCTTCCTGGAGCAAACGAGCCAGTTTGAATCGAACTATTGTAGGATTGAAAGTATCTTTCTGTCATTGTGTTTGTGAATTTTTCACCAGTTTGAATCGAACTATTGTAGGATTGAAAGTCTCTTGCATTAATGCACCAGGAGATTTTGGTGACACGTTTGAATCGAACTATTGTAGGATTGAAAGTATCTTCTTTAATTCGTGGTGATATGCGTATATTGAGTTTGAATCGAACTATTGTAGGATTGAAAGTCTTTATGACTGTCTCAGTTGGCCTTTTGAATATGTGTTTGAATCGAACTATTGTAGGATTGAAAGTAGATTGTCATTAATGGTTAGATTAACTGGATATGGGTTTGAATCGAACTATTGTAGGATTGAAAGGCGATTACAATTGCAACGGCCAGAAATAATCTACCATGTTTGAATCGAACTATTGTAGGATTGAAAGATTAGCATACCAATGCCTACGAAGGCATCTCCGAGGTTTGAATCGAACTATTGTAGGATTGAAAGTGCTCAAAACATCTGTTGCAAAAAGTTGTGTCAACGGTTTGAATCGAACTATTGTAGGATTGAAAGGATAGATGATTCTAGCTCCATACGAATTTTCTCAATGTTTGAATCGAACTATTGTAGGATTGAAAGGATCAAGAGTGCTGATTCGTTGGTGTCATCTGCAAAGTTTGAATCGAACTATTGTAGGATTGAAAGTCTGTCATAGCCAAACTTGTTCCAGTTCCAGGATGCAGTTTGAATCGAACTATTGTAGGATTGAAAGGATGCAGAAACAAGAACACAGATATACGTTTACTCTGGTTTGAATCGAACTATTGTAGGATTGAAAGACAATACCAAAAACTACACATGATCTAACAAAACCTGTTTGAATCGAACTATTGTAGGATTGAAAGACTGCTACACAAACGATTAAAACAGTTGGGTCAAACATGTTTGAATCGAACTATTGTAGGATTGAAAGATATAATTGAAAAATTAGTGAATGAGGCTACAATAGTTCGATTCAAACTGAACAATATGGTGATTCAAAGCGCGTCAGCACCATATTCAAAGCTATAATCCATTTTACAAAAGACTAGATCAGAATCATCTTTTGCAGGCCTAATACCGTTCTTGAACTGAGAAAATGGTACCTTGACTAGATATTCAATAACTTGAAGTTTTCTACTCGGCTGCAAGAGATTAACTTCATCTTTGAACATTTCAGGAATTACAGCAATTTCAGGAAATTTATCTTGTCTGGTTTTTGCTAACTTCATAAGTACCTTCATATCATCTTTCATTCGAAGAGTTTGAATATCCCATAATTGATTTCTAAACCATTCTAGATCCTCGTGAACTCTATCCCATTCTTCTAGAAAACTAGCAGAGGTTTTTTCTTGTGGATATTGCCATTCTATTAAATCCTGAATTTCATTTTCTTTCAATCTATGTTTAACAGAAAACCATGTAGACGCAATTTCTCTTGCATTTTGTAGATTATCTAGTCCATATACCATATAATCAAATTCACCAAAATCATATATTTTCACGTTAGTAATATCTGTGGATTTTTTACCTTTTCTATTCACTCTCCCTAAACGTTGAATCAGAGCGTCCAGTGGTGCAATCTGAGTGAAAAGAATATCAAAATCGATATCAAGACTGACCTCTACTACCTGTGTAGCAACAACGATACAACCTTTGTTTTTGTCATTTGCTTCTTCAATTAATTCTTCTTTCTTGCGTCTGTCTTTCTCTATGAATCTAGAATGATAAAGTATGGAATTAAGATCTAAAAAATTCTTGTAAAATCGAGTTGCTTCTTTGACAGTGTTTAATATGATCAACACCTTCTTACCTTCTTTGTAATATTGTTTTACTTCGTCAACTGAATTATCAATAGTAGTCTCGATAAATTGTATGTTATGTCTTGATAAATCAAGATGTTCATAGTCCACAATAGTGGTAATTTTTTCTTCATGCAAGTTAGTAAGATGATTTTGAATATACTTTGGTAAAGTGGCTGAGAGATAAGCAAAACGACTCCGTGGAAATTTTTTGATCATCTCAGTGATCAAAGCTAGAGTGTAGTAATCATATGCATGAATTTCATCTAAGACGATTGCAGCGTTAGATGCATTTTGTTCAATCATTTCCCAATACTTCCAATTAAAATGTGGTAATAATAACTGGTCAACCGTTGCAACAGTAATTGGTTCCATAAAAGAACCAGAACGTAATCTTCTTGCCATAATTCTTTTGTTATTCCATTGTTCTTCCTCTGCAATAATTAAAGCTGAAGTTCCATGTGATACACCAACAGAATCTCCAAGGAATTTTAATCTCTTATAGAGTGCATTCGTTGTAACCCGCGTAGGTAATAGATAAATTATCTTATCATGATACATATTTCTATCAGCCCATAATAGTGCAGCTTCTGTTTTCCCCTGACCAGTGGGGGCACAAAGAAGCAAATTGCCATACGTATGTGATGCTTTAATTTGAATTTCATTCCAAGAAGTCAAACTTTTTTTTTGTTTCAATTCATTTGCAATCTTCTCGGAAATGCTTTTTACCGAATACTGATAATCAAACGTTTTTCCACTACCAAGCCAATCTACAGTATGCAAAAAATTCACGAAAAAAGAATGAATTTCCCTAAGATGTGTGGGCCGATTAAATTTTAGAGGGTTTTTGATTTTTTCCAAGAGGGTAGACAACGATGAGTCTAGATCTGGGTTACCTAATTGAAATGGATATTTTTCTTTGAATATATTGGAATATGATTGTTCGATTTTATTATAAAATTCAAGTGCTTTATTTATAATTAAAAATTTATTAGGTGGGTTATCTTTTTCATACGCGTAAAGACCATCATAAAACGGAGTATGATGGGACATTACTGAAATTGCTTCAGGATAAATTGTTGTATCTTCTACTGACAACGGATCTACTGCAGATATGATAAAGGGAAGTCCTAAAAGAGCGTGAGGAAAGCGGTTAGATTGTTCCTTTCTTATAAATCTCTGAAATGAATTGCTACATTTTCCAATATCATGTAAATATGCTGTTGCAAATAATCTTCCTTGAATTTCAGTTCTGTGCAAGCCGGTAATTTCAGATATTTTTTTTATTTCTTTTTTCTTCCATTTTATGAATTTGATGAGAAATTTGAGTACATTTTCTATGTGTTCCTCAAGAGTCTCTTCTGGTTCAGATTTTGCAAGAATTTTAGTAAAGGAATAGATTTCGTTTTCCATCACTCCACGCTCCAGACGAATCTTTTAATTTTATACCAAGTTCATAAATAATAGTAACATCTTTTGACTCACTTACTTTTCTTCTGCCAGCTGAATCGTATTCAAAAGAAACAGGTATGTTAATCACTTCTGGCAATTCCATGGTTGTTCCTCTTTGTACAGGCATAGTTTCATAGGCAAGAAAGAGACTTCTATAATTGAATGGAATAATTGTATTTTTAAAACTGGCTATACCTTTTGTTTCGGTCAGTTTTAGTGTTTGGATTTCTTTTATTTCTATCATTTCATCAGACCTACCAAGACTAAGTACAAATTTTGGATCTTTTAACGCATCAATAATTTTTAAAATCATGTCGTTATCTGCCTGATAGTAGATCATGTATACTGGATTGACCAGAACTTCTCTCATTATTGGAGATTTTTCATGATTACCATCTACTTTTAGTTTACTTACAAGCCATAGATCTTTTGCACGGCCCATAAGTGAAATTAAAACAGCGTTAGTCTTGACTGTTTTAAAAAGAATTTCGAGTTCTTTATTTTGTATCCCAAGCGCAGCACCAAGCATACCAATTAGAGTTGTTTTTGTAGGAATAATATAACTCCGTTGATATTTTATATTTGTAGAAATTCTATATGAATTAAAATCTCCTCTCACAGTAAGACAAACTGCTTGTATATTTTTCTGATTAGTTTCAGATTTTTGCTGTGTCAATGTCTTTTATCATCATATCTATTGCATTCCCTATGGTTTGTACTGCTCTTCCATTGTTTTCTAAATTATTAACATTTTTTAAAAATCCATCTCTGGACCCGATAATTACATTCTCAATGTCTTGTTCATAGTCTTTGAGGGCCTCTTGTATCGCAGAGCCTAGATAATATTGGGAATTTTCATATGTAATATTTAGAGAATTTAGAAAAATTGGAACCTTCTTAGACATTCTCGCATAAATGATAAATTGTGGGGTCAAATCAACAAGGAATCTACTTTGTCTTCCGCCTCCCCATAGATATTTGAGCGATTTAATCATAATCTTTATTCTCTCTTTTCTTTGAATTTCCGAAAGACTTCCCTCTCCCTCTTCATCTGTTGTTTCATAATCTTTCCATACACCAACTCGATCTAATTCAAGCATGAGATTATTTTTGAAAATGTTGTTAGTGATCTCAGTTTCAAAAATTGATCCGCCAGATTCAGCCGAACCTGAATGCTCTATGGAACTTTTTGTTCCCAAATCTCTGTTTCCAGTAAATTTGAAAAAACCAAATGCAGCAGATACTCTTAATGGAGATGTTCGTTTTCGAGTAGAACCGATTTCAGACTCTTCATCTTTTTCCTTACCCTTTTCTTTCCGATCTTTTTTTACTGCCCTCATAAATCCGAAAAGATCATCATCGATATATTTCCTAGGATCACCAAGGGTAGTGATTGGCGATTTTCCTCGTTTGTCTTTAGCCTGATCTGATGGAGACATTTGTTCTGATGTTCCAGTTATTATATCCTGCATAGTATCTCGCATATATCTTCGCATGGCTTGGCCGGAAATATATGGATGAGAATTACCATCAGGAAGCTCAACTTTTTTCATTATGGTTACTACACCTTCCGTCCACCCGGCATTAACATTGCCTACCTCGACCTTGAATAGTATTCCTATTGTTATTGCTTTACTTGTCATCTGCTTTTTACCTCTACTAATTCATTATTTTCTAGGAAAGACAAGACTGCATGAATTCCTATGAGAGACTTGTATGTGGACCAATTGGAGTTATCTATTGCCTTAAGAAGGCCATCTATGTGATTTCGATCTAATATTATCATGTCCAGATAGCTGTTCAGAATCTCATTGATGAACGCTAAGAGGTCATTCAAGTTTCTTGCACTACGAAGAGAATACAATAATGATTTCTTCCCAGTCTTCTTTGCTAGATCACCAATCATAGCCCCAATTTCTTTTGAGATGTCAATCTGATACTGGTTCATGTACGCGAGTATTTTTTCATACTTAGTGATAAATACTTCTATATTAAATCCTGAAAAGCCTGCAGATGGTAAATTGCCTGTCTGACTTTTCCCTAAGCTATTATCAATGAGAAATTCAAATAAGAGATTTGTCACATCATAACTATAGAATATGCGGTGACAGAATTCCTCTCTTTTAATAGTATCCATTCCTGTTGATGTTTTAACCATTAGAAATTTCAAAGTATTAATCAGTGCATTATACTTTTTACCAGATTTAGATTTCCAGTCACAATGCTCAATAAAATTATAGGTCTTGAAAAGATTTGGAATAATTATATAATTAGCAATTATAAGACCTTGTCCGAGTGTTCCTTTTATTACATGTGCTTTACTATTCTCTAACTTTTCAAGAGTATTTTTTAAAATATTTGAATTAGTCGTTTCTATTTTTATTGCACATAGAAAATTCATGAAAGTTTCTGCAGGATATTGAGTCCAAGAAAGGACGTTTGGGAAGTTTCCATATTCGTTTGCCTCTGCGAAAAGTCGTGATAATTCAATATATAAATTATTTAAAGTAATTAGATCCGAGCTTTCAAACATCATTGCAAGAATAGCATTTCTGCCAGTATTGAAGAATAACTTTGTTGGAACAAATTTTGTTACAAATGTACAATAATTACATATCTTTACACTAGTAGATAACTCAGAGTAAAAACTTTGGAATTTTTTACTTGTTACAACTAATGGGTGTTCAGTAGTTCCCAGATCTTTTACCATTCTTTCAAGGCCACAAAAATTGCATGTTTCTTTACTCCATTTACCTTTCTGTTCTTTAACCATATCTTCAGGATTTTTAAAAAATGATTCCGGTTTTGTATTTTTGAAGAAAAAATTAGAAATTCCCCACCACCAGTTTCTGCCAGTACTTGCTTTTCTTATATAATCATTGCAAAGCTTCACGCAAGTCTTATCTAACTCCTCCACAATGGCATTTTCTTTTTCGGCTATCAAAGATAATTGGTCGGGAGAAAGTATGACCTTCAATACTGGAATGTCTTTACCATATCTCCCATGTCTCTTCACCTGAGTAACATATGATGATCCTCGTTTAGAGGCCTGTGAGGCCAATCTAGTCCAAAGAGAGATGATGCCCAAATCAATCCAAAAATCTCCAGTTCTTTTGAAAATTATTTCCACAAAGACAGCATCCTATTGTAATTTTTAAGAATATCTATTGTAAATTCATAAATCCAAAACCAAGAGAGTTTCTCTCTCCAAATCCTGCATCTAAACTAAACTGTAATAGATCCATGTTCTCTTTTTTATGAAAATCGAATTCCCACAGAGTGCCTATTATTGTCTGAATATCTCCTTTGAGTGGAATCTTATTTGATATCTGCTTTCGAAATTTTATTTTACTAAGTATTGTTTCTTCTACAACAGGTTTTGTTGTGAACTCTTCATATTTTTTCTTTAGGTTTTCCTCAATCTGTTCAATAAACATTTCAATCGGATGTTCCTTACGCCAGAAGATATAATTATATGGAATTTCAGGATTAATCCCATATTTCAAATATCGTTCCCTTGGAATCCTGATAATAATTGGGGTTCCTGTTATCATTCTTACATTATCGTCAGGTAAATTTAATGAGAAAACTTCAAATCTATCAAGAATAAATGTCATATTTCCTATCATAATAGAAGATTGATCGGATCTTATCTGTTGTGCCTGCCTCTCAAACGCACGAATTATTTTTTCATTAGGCGATGAAATAATTAGACTTTTTAGATCACCCCTATGCATGTTATTTGAGGGAAAAATATTTGAAAAACAAAAAAACTTGTAACCTTTTTTGTCATGGATTTGAGTTAAGCCTTGGGTCATTAGCATTTTATAGATAAAGCTTTGTAATTTATGATGATAGCCCATATCGTATTTTTGTGTTTCCAATGAACGGAGTTTTAATAAAATTCTCATTCAGATTCGAGATCGGTGAAACCAGAATAAGAACATGTTTCTCTCGGAAAAATTGTTATAACAAATGCACCTATCATTGTCTTCATTCACTTAAACTAGCAGTTGGTACATTTCGATCGTAGGTTGATTTTAAGAATTAATCTGGTGTTTAGTGAGTGCCATATTAGGACAATGGTTTTCCGTTGATTGATATTATAAAATAGTTTGACATAGACCAAATTATGCATATATAGTCATATAGCACAGAATGCCAAATACTGCAGCAAAGCTGCTTGTCAACTTCATACAAGCAGAGAGGAACACCTATGCCCAATGTCCGGACTGTCAGGCAATCCACAGATTGAACGAATTTAAAATATTCAGTGGTAAAAAACCACCTCAAGACCTGTTAGACCAATTAAGACAGGCACAAGAAGAGTTCGAGGTAAAGAAAAAGAAGATCATCCAAGAATCCATCGAAAAATCAAAACAGGTCTATATTGGAAAGACGCTAGAGCATCTTGCACCTACAGTCTCCAATTTTGGCCATCAACCAAGGGATTGCAGGTTTCTAGCAGAACCAATTGACTTTATAGCTTTTGACGGACTTTTCAATGAGAACAAGGTGGACAAGATAACTTTCATTGATGCAAAGACTGGAGAGGCTGATCTCTCACCACGACAAAAAAGCATTAAGAAGGCAGTAGAGAATGGCAAGGTCTACTTTGAGGAATTTAGACTAGAAACTTAGATGGATTTTGGCAAGAGAGGCTTTCCAAGGCAAAAATGCACAGATTGGGTTCTTTTACCTTGAACTTGTTCTTTACTGTTCCAGTATCGTTAGCATCTCAATGGCCTTCACTATTTTCACTCTCTTGAACTTTTTCAACGTAAGCAGATCGTCGTCTCCAGTTACCAGATAGCTGGCATAGCCGTCATAAGCAGTTGCTAGAATGGGATTGTCTTTTTCATCCCTTACTGCCTTTACCCTGGATCGTACAGGAACCAGTGTTGATATGAGGGAAAGATTGTGTAGGAATCTTGCAACTTCCTCCTTGGTAGCATATTTTCGTATTTTAGATTCTGCTGTTACTTTGACAAACTCTTCTATGATCTTTTTTGAGATGATTAGTTTATGATTTTTGGTTATTATGGTATTCAAGAGAGCTCTCTGCTTTCCATCCACTATCATTGCAGATACCAGTATGTTGGTGTCAAGGACGATCCTCATAGAAACTGGCCCGATTATTTCTTTCTGTACTTTTGTACTATTTCGTTTATCTCTTCATCGGATATTCTGCTGTATTTCGCAGCCCTAGCATCTACCTTTTGGTATAGTGACTTCAGGTCTTTTATTACGTCAGGAATATCCATCTTTTTCATTATGACAGCATCCTTGTATCCGTACACTATGAGTCTTGTCTTGCGCTTGAGTCCGAGTCTTACTCTCACGGACTGCGGTATGACTACTTGCCCCTTGTCGCTAACTACCGTGATATCCTTTTCCGCGTAAGTTGCCGTGTTTTTCATACTATATTCTTACTTTCTTACCATAAATACTTGATGGTGTCAATTAAGCAGTAGAAACCGGAAAGGGTGGAGAAGAATTGAGAAAAATATCAGTAAAAAAATGACTAACAATAGAACAATTACCGGCTGTCATAGCTTGACCAGAGTTACTGAATTTGCTTCATCTCTCAATCTGGATATCTTTAACTTTCAACTCTTGGAGCCAGATAGAAATGAATTCTACCTATATTTGCAACCTTAAACTCTAACCTTAGCGGCATCTTGGTAGAGAATTCGCATACAACCGTACCAGCCGCAGAACCTACTGCCTTTACAATGCTGTTGAGATATTCAAGGCTGTATGTGGCTGTACTGTCTTCTTTGACCTCAATTTCTGGCATCTCAGGCATTCCCTTCTCTAGCGTAACCACTGCCTCTCCCGAGTCACCTCTGCCAGAAAATTCTGCCTTGCTCGAACTTGCATTGATTGAAAGATATTCTGAAACCACCTGAACATCGCCCAGAATTTTATCAAATTCAGCTGAAGTTACAGCAACCTTTGCATTGTAAGAGATTTTTGGTAAAGGAGTGTCTGTGGCAGAACTTTCAATCAACCTCATTTTGTATTTCTTATTTTTACCAATAGTGACAAGCAATAATTTTTCCTCTGAAATGCTAATCTCTATGTTCTCTTTTTTATCAGCCCTCTTGATCAGCTTGGCAAACTCATCTATTCTTACGCCAAACTTTACGTCTTCGTCGCAGACATATTTTTCAAATGCAGAGTTAGGCCATGCAATATCAATTAATGCAACATGGGAAGGATCCATTCCTCGAAAAGCAATTCCTTCGCCAGTAGCCTCAAAGGTTGCCTCTTCTACAAGTGTAGAAATGGCAGATATTACTGCTTTCCATTCATCAGAACCTCCAGTCTTTGCGGAAAATACCAAACTTATTCACATCTCTAGTACGTTCAAGTTAAACTTTATGCGTAATTTCTCCAAGTGTAGCTGCAACTAACACAACGATAGAATTGAGTGGTGGGCTCATCTGCACTTCTGGTCTGAAGCATCCACCATACAGCTTCGTTATGACCACATTTTGTACATTCGATCTTTATGACAGGCAATGTTTCTTTTTTCTCTTTTTCATCAAGTATGTTGATTGTAGAGCGGTCCTCTGCCTTTGCGTGTTTTGTTGCCTTGGTACCTTTCTCGCTATAACCACATTTAGGACATACAAATTCAGACTCTGAGTCAGCTAGCTTAAGCCTAGCATTACACTTGGGGCAGAATTTCATCTACGCACCTTTAATTTTTGAATTAATTGCTTTTTTTATCTCATCAGAATAATCTATTGCGGCCTTGATAGCCTTTTCAATTTCCTTGATCGGATTGCCCTTGGACGTATTTACACGCATTGCAAATTCTTTGGTTAGTGGATGTCTTAGCACTACACCTGCAAATTCCACTGCAGAGTCCTTGAGCAATTCGTGTTGGACGATGTATAGAGTACTTATGTCAGATTTTTGTATATCTAACAGAACTTCCCTTGAAGAAGACTTTTTAACCTGAACGTCCATGTAAGTCAAAAAAATACTTATTGAGGATATAAATCATTACGAAGAGTTGACAAACGAAAAGAACGCAATTGGTGAGGTTTTGTTAGAAAAAACTGCTGATAAATTCAGCATGGACGATAACATAACAATAAACGTGAAATTCTCCGTGACCGGAGGGCTTCGTGAAGCATTCAATGAAAAAAATTGGGAAAGAGCATACAACAAGCATGATAACGTATTCAAGCTAAAGTACGGCGTCAAGCTCTACTCAGGCGGATTGAGAAAACGTGAGATAGGAACTTCGCTTGATACATACAAAAAGGCAGCTCTTTTTTGGACAAGAAATCCAAAGCTTACCCAGATGGCAGAAAAGAAGGTCTGGGTACAGATATCCAAGAACTTTGAACCACACATACCAGTAAATCAAACAGAAGCACAACAGATGCTTCTTGATTTTGATGAGAAAATGGAGATCAAGGCATCTGAGCTTGGCCCTGGAAAACACAAGATTGGAGCAGAGGTCTATGTCTCCTGGTTCAAGCATGATTATGCCGATGAAGTTGATACCAAGTCAAACTCTAAAGAAATAGAGATTGAAATCACCAAATAGGATATAAATGGAAATACCAGAGTGACATCATGGCAAAATTCGACGGTGTTAGAGGACAGGAATTGCTTGAAGTTGAAGACAAGTCTGAAAAAGACAACGAGATAACCTTGATCTTCAAGGATAACAGATACCTCTTCATCAAACTTGAAAATGGAAAGATGGTAACTACATCAATACCAGAGTAGCTACATGTGAATATGCTTGTAATACAGGCTGATTGCTAGTTCCTGAGATTCGGATTGAATCGAACCTGGTCTTTCTTTTCGCACTTTTTCTATAGCGTCCTTTGCAGATAATTTGTTATACTTTACAAGATAGCACGCCAGTATGGTCCCAGTCCTTCCTATCCCTGCAGCACAATGAACCATGACAGGCTCATTATTTTGAATTCTTTCGTAGATGAACTCTACTGCTTGATCAATTTGTTCCATGTCAGGAGCTGAGAGATCTTCTGTTGGCACGTGCAAGTACTTGATATCTTTCACCCATGAATCCGGCAAGGATTCTTCTGTCATTGTAATTATTGATTTGACTCCCTGCTTTACCACCCAGTTAATTTCTGATGGTGTGGTTGGCATCCCGCTACCAGCAAGCTCGTTGTCAAGTAGCCAACTAAAGTTGGTAGGTTTTTTTGCAATTTTGCCGTGTACTTTTCTCCAGAGATTTCCTGGTTTGCTCATTGCTAGAGATTATTCCATTCCATATATTTAGAAACCGAAGGTTAGGGTGAGAATAATAAAAAGGAGTTAATGTTAGACCTATTCGACTAGTTCAGTCCAACCTTTGACGAATACAGAGTTTCTGTATAGTGGGACTGGCTGTCCTGGAGTAAAGTCCATTGGTCTCATCCAGAAGATTGCCTTTGTTGGGCAAACGCCGATGCATGCACCGTCTGAGATGCATCTCTCTGGATAAAATACAAATGCTTTACCTCTCTTCCAGCCCTCTACTGGTTTTACTCTTAATACGTCTGGGCCTAGTGATGTACAAATCTCTACGCAGAGTGCACATCCTATGCACATTTGTTCGCCGATATCTGGAATAATTCCAACTGGCATGTTTAGTACTTCGCGAACAGATCTTAATATAACTTGCTGAGAAAATCGATGTTATAACGGCGTTTGGGAATTTTATAACAGTGTTAGATTTTGATCGGCTCATTCTAAAAACTTAGAATAAGAGACTTAGTTTTGACCGAGGATTTTTTATAATTTGCCAACAACCTGTTGATAATGGTAACCAAGATTCACTGTGCGCACATACTGGTAGAAAAGTTGAGTGTGGCTCAAGAGATCAAAACAAAATTATCAAGCGGCGAGAGCTTCTCAAAGCTTGCCCAGCAGTATTCAATCGATGTCTCAAAAAAGAGAGGTGGGGATTTGGGTCTTTTTGGACGTGGTGTCATGGTAAAAGAGTTTGAGAAGGCTGCATTTACATTGGAAAAAGGCCAAATTTCTGATATTGTAAAAACACAGTTTGGATATCACATAATCAAGAGACTTGACTAGATCAGAATAGAGCTTGCTGGAAGCAAAATTTTGCTTGAATCATCCAAAAGATTTACAATGATTCCTTCCTTTCCCTGTTCAAGCAAAATTTTCTTGCTGTTTTTTGTCTCGATGAATCGTTTTCCAGTTGGAGACAAAACCCAACCTTCTTCTTTTTTGTATCTTGCCATACTGGATATGACGATATATGATTTGGTAACACGGGTGATGCTTGCAAGTAGCACAACAATTGAGGCTACCACCTTTCCAACTTCTTTTTTGTGATTTAATATGTTGAAGAGACCATTGATTGAGTCTATTATGACTAGCACTTGAGACGTACTTGCCTTGACTAAAATTTTTGTTAGTATATCGCTAATTGTATGCTCAGAAGGCTGATACAAGATAAGATTTTCTTGTGACGGGATTGTGCCAGATATGACATATCCACTGTACAACAAATCAAGATCCAAGTACAATACATCAGTTTTCATCTCACTGACAAGTTTTGATATGAATCCTGCTTTGAGAAATGGATCAGAATACAAAACAGAGTTAATCTGTACTTGTGAAAGAATGTCTTTTAATTTTGGAGAATTCTCAGATTCATTGTTATGATTTTTAAACAACACAATAGGTACCAAATTGTAATATAATAATGAACTTGAGCTCTGACTTTGCACAAGAATTTCCCTACCGGGCTAGAATTTATCTAAACAATGCATCCACATCACGAATGCCAAGAACTGGCATAGAAACAATGAATGATTTTCTGGTAAAATATAATGAATATGGCCCTGATTCTGAATTGTCAGACAATTATGTAAAAGAGCGGCTTAACAACCTGCGTAAATCAATTTCAAAGATAATCAAGTGCAGCCATGAAGAAGTAATTCTAACGCAAAGCGTGACTGATGGGATAAACTTTGTAGCTAATGGTATGAAATTCAAGCCAAAATCCAACATCATAACACGGGGTTCAAATCATGAACATCCTGCAAACCACTATCCTTGGGTAAGGGCTGGTCAAAAAATAGAGCTAAGGGAGATATCTATTGATGAGACTGGATATTTTGATCTTGACTCGTTAAAGAAGATGACAGATGACAACACACAGCTTGTTGTCCTAAGCCATGCGTTGTTTAACACCGGGGCAATCCTTCCGGTGGAAGAGATAGGCAACTATCTTGCAGAAAAAAACATACCTTACTTTATTGATGCTGCGCAAACGGTTGGATGCATCAATGATGTTGATGTAAACAAGATAAAATGCAATTTCATGTCTTTTAATGGCTCAAAGTGGTTGTGTGGCCCGATGGGCATGGGAATATTTTTTTGCAAAAAAGAATCAAGCGAGTTGATAGAGCCACTACAGGTGGGTGGTGAGTCTGCAATTTTTCATGATAATAAGATAGTCCACAAGGAAATGCCTGCAAGGTTTCAGGCAGGATTTCGCAATTGGGTAGGAGCTGCAGGGCTTGAGGCATCTGTGAACTTTCTTCTCAAGATAGGCATTGATAAGATAAGAAGCCAAAACATCAAACTTGCAAACATGATGCGTGAGGAGCTATCAAGGATGCGAGGCATTACCCTGTTTGGACCCCAAGAGGACAACAGGAGAACAAGCATAGTCTCTTTTGCCATCGAGGGCAAGAACCCCGAATTAGTAGTCAAGAGGCTTGAAAAGGAAAACATGATACTTGCTGTGCGAGAGATATTTTCCAAGAAAGTGATTAGATCTTCGCCGCACTTTTTCAATACAGAATCAGAGATTTTACAGGTAATTGACGCGCTGAAAAGAGACTAGTTACTTTTCCTGCTCTTCTATTACCATCATTGTAAGGGTAGAGTAGACCTTGTCTATCTTTCTTATCTTATCAGTTATCATGCTTCTTAACTGATCCATCGAGTTTGCACTGATCTTGATTATTATGTCATAAACACCATAGACTCCCTGAACCTCATATTTTACAGAGCTTTCCTTGCTCAGCATGTCCTTTATCTTCTGAATTATCTCCATATCAGAACCTAGATCAGAATTTATCAAGATGTAAGTAGTTGGCATAAAGTAATTCTCGCCGCACAATATTTAACCTTTGGTTATGAATATCAAAATTGATTTATCACCAGTTCCAATTAATTTGGTGGAACCAATTGACCTAACACTTGAAATTTCAAACAAGCTTCCAAGTTTTCCAGGTTCTCCACGCCCTCAATTCATTTCATGGGCAGATAAAAAGTCCGACGGATACAATCTTGAATTAATTTTCTTTAGTTCTCATTCTGGGACCCATCTTGATGCACCGTATCACTTTATAGAAAAAGGGTTCAAGATAGACAGCATTCCCCTTAGCCGGTTGATTACCACTGCAATTTTATGCAATATAAAAAAGGGTCCTAACGGGTCAATCACCCAAAGCGATATTGTTGCCTTTGAGGCAAGAAATGGCAAGATATCACCAAATTCAACCATAATCTTCAGGACTGGATGGGCAAAAAACATAACAAGAAAGGACTATTTCACAAAAAATCCAGGGCTTTCAGCAAGTGCAGCAAAGTATCTTTCAGAAAAGAAAATTAATCTCATAGGCATAGACTCGCCTAGCATTGATTTGGGAAAGGATTCAAAGTATTCTGCCCATCATGTATTATTGAAGAACAATGTTTTGATTTTAGAAAACCTGTGTAATCTTGACAGGATCAAAAGGACTACTTTCAAGCTCACAGTATTGCCCCTCAAGCTAAAGGGCGCTACTGGCTCCCCTGTTAGAGCTGTTGCACTCTAGAACACAAACTGGAATCTGTTCTGCTTGTAATTTTCTGTCAGCTTTCCTGTTATTGGTATATTGTTACCACAAAACTTGCAGTTGTTGTTATCATCAAGATACCATCCTTGGATATCAAAGCCATATCTTTTTACTACAATTTTTTTGCATTCTGGACAATACGTATGCTCAAGGTGATGTCCTGGGACATTTCCCAGATAGGCATACTTGAGGCCCTCTTTTTTTGCCACTGCATGGTGTTTCTCAAGTGTCTTGATTGGTGTTGATTCAAATTCCATCATTTTGTAATCTGGATGAAATCTTAGAAAATGAATTGGCATGTCAGGCCCAAATTCATCATAAATAAATTTGCAAAGTTTAACTGCATGCTCCAAGTCATCGCCCACCTGGGGGACTATTAGATCAGTGATTTCCACATGAATTGTTGTCTTGTCTCTTATTTCCTTGAGAGTATCAAAGATAGGTTGAGGATCTGGAACGCCGACATATCTTCGTGTAAATTGCGGCTCTGCATTTCCCTTAAAGTCTACTGTTATGCAGTCAAGAAACTCTTTCATCATGTGTACAGTCTCCGGGGTGTCGTAACCATTTGATACAAATATGTTGAATAATCCATTTCTTCTTGCAATTACACCACAATCTCTTGCAAACTCGATGAAGATCGATGGTTGGTTGTATGTGTATGCAATGCCTTGAGAGCCTGAGCTTTTAGCCATGCTTACCACCTCTTCAGGCGTCATATCGGTTCCCTCAATCTTCCTTCTCTGACTGATATCATAATTCTGACAATATTTGCAAAGCCAGTTGCAGCCCGTAGTAGCAATGGAAAATATGCTGGTTCCAGGCCTGTAATGTGTTACAGGTTTTTTCTCGATTGGGTCAACATGACCAGTTATTACTTTTCCATAAGCCAAAAGATCAAGTCTGCCGTTGTTGTTTGCTCTTATACCACAAAGACCAATCTGGTTTTTTCCAATCTCGCAATACCTAGCACAAGCTGTACACCTTACCTTGTCGTCAGGTAGTTTTTGATACAGAATTGCTTCTTTTGCCGTTGTTTCTTTTAACTTGATTTAATCATATAAGCTATAATGTCATAGCTTGTAGTGGATTGATCTTTCTTGGTCGCAATTTTTCTATTGCATTTTCAAAGTCTTCTTGAGTTATCTTTATTGATTTGACCGATTTTTCTCCATTGTTAACGTATCTCCTTATTGCACTCATTGCAGCCCTGTTGCATACACCTTCAATTTCTGCGCCACTGAATCCATCAGCTATCTTTACCAATCTTGCAAAATCTATGTTGCTTGCAATTGGCTTGTTTTTTGTGTGTATCTTAAAGATGTGTTCGCGCCCCTTTGGGTCTGGTAATGATACTTCAAGTATTCTGTCAAATCTGCCTGGTCTTAGCAATGCGCTGTCTATCAAGTCCACTCTGTTGGTAGCTCCAATCACCAATACATCATTCAACTCTTCAAGACCATCAATCTCTGTCAAGAGTTGTGATACTATTCTTTCTGTAACGTTTGAATCTGAACTGCCAGAGCCTCTGCTAGGAGCTAGAGAATCCATCTCATCGAGAAATATTATGCATGGTGCAGCCTGACGTGCTTTTCTGAAGATCTCGCGTATTCCTTTTTCTGATTCGCCAACCCATTTTGAGAGCAATTCTGGGCCCTTGATGCTTATGAAATTAGATTCTGTTGTATAGGCAACTGCTTTTGCAATTAGCGTCTTTCCAGTGCCTGGTGGTCCATAAAGCAGTACTCCTTTTGGTGCCTTGACATCTGTATACTCAAATGCATTTTTGTGTTTTAGAGGCCACTCTACTGCCTCATGAAGCTCGTCCTTTAACGATTCTAATCCACCAATATCTTCCCATGTAACATTGGGCACCTGAACTAGAACTTCCCTTAGCGCAGATGGTCGAACCTCTTTTAGTGCATCTTTAAAGTCATTTTCAGTAATCACAATTCTTTGCAAAACTTCTGCTGGAATTTTTTCTTCTTCTAGATCAATATCAGGCAATATTCTTCGCAGAGATCTCATTGCAGCTTCTTTTGCAAGAATCTCAAGGTCAGCTCCAACAAATCCATGAGTCACCTTGGCAATTTGTTCAAGCTTTACCTTTTCATCAAGCGGCATTCCGCGCGTATGGATATCAAGTATATCTTTTCTTCCAGCAGTGTCTGGTATTCCTATTTCGATTTCACGATCAAATCTGCCAGGTCTTCTAAGTGCTGGATCAATCGAGTCTGGCCTGTTAGTGGCAGCAATTACTACTACCTTGCCCCTTGATTTCATTCCGTCCATTAGTGTCAACAACTGCGATACCACTCTTTTTTCCACCTCGCCTGTTACTTCCTCCCGTTTTGGCGCGATCGAGTCAACCTCGTCTATGAAAATTATGCTTGGAGTATTTTCTTCAGCCTGCTTGAATAGTTCACGCAATCTTTCCTCGCTCTCACCATAGAATTTGCCTATTATCTCAGGTCCACTAATTGAGATAAAGTGAGAATTTGTCTCACCTGCAACAGCCTTTGCTAGCAGTGTCTTTCCAGTGCCTGGCGGTCCATAAAGCAGTACTCCTTTGGGTGCCTCAACTCCAATCTTCTCAAACAATTCAGGATGTCTCATGGGAAGTTCCACCATCTCGCGTATCTTCTGCACCTCATTTTTGAGGCCACCCAGATCATCATATGTGATCCTAGGGACTGAGTTGTCAATGGCTTTTGTCATCGATCCTAGCTTGAACTCAGTCTTCTCGGAAACTATGACAGGTTTACCAGATGGTGCAGTGTTTGTTACCACGAGTTGGGTTTTTCCACCAAGTTGTGTAGCTACTATAAGAGTATCCCCAGTAGTCAATACATGCCCGATGTAATTTGCTTGCATGTATTCTTGCAGGCCTTCGGCGCTTAGCTTTTCAATTGGAGAGAGTGTAACTTGTTCAGCTTTCTGTGCATCAACTTTCTTTATGGAAATTTTTTCTCCTATTCCAGAACCAATGTTTTGTCTTGTGATTCCATCTATCTTTATGATTCCAGTCCCATATTGCTCGGCAGAGCCTGGCCATAGCTTTGCATGGCTTTTTCTATTCCCTATTAGCTCCAGGATATTGCCTGTTTCCCAGTTGTTGCCTTCAACAACTTTTGGATCAACTACGGCAATTCCTTTGCCTACATGTCGTTGTGACGCCTCTGCAATTCTTAATATAATTTCGCTCATAATTTTATCACCATAAAAAAGAAAGGGAGTTATTCAACCTCTACTGTTTTGCCTCGAGGTCTTTCCTCTTCCTTTAGCTTGAACCTCACTTCAAGAATTCCGTTGGCATAGGTTGCCTTGACAGAATTTTCGTCAACCTTTTGCTTGATGGGAATCTTGGTGTGGTATTTTCTTTCTTCATGTTCTGCATCAATTAAGATCGTACGACCGACTACTTCGATCTTGATGTCCTTCTTCTCTACTCCTGGCATTTCAGCCACAACTTTCAGAACCTTCTCTTTGTCATCTACGATAACATCTGCAAAGGGTTCTCTTGTTTCTACAGCTGGAAGAAGACCTGGTCGTATGTTTCCGTATTCTCTTACCACTGGCTTGCCATCTGGTCCTATCGTTGCCGTGTAACCATAATAGTATGGACCAAACGTCTGCAGGTTAGCAGAACCTTCTAGCTCATCCCATATGTTATCTAGACCTTTGAAAGGTCGTAGCATTCTTTGGAAGAGGTTGTCAAACTCATCTTGTTCTATCATGTCATAATCACTTATACTATGTAATATTCATGACATTATATAAATATTATGTGGTTATGATATATGATTATTACATAGGCTAATATAGATGACAGTTCATATTCCTATATGCGTACGGTTAATCTTTCTGTTCCTGATGCAGTCAGAGAGATAATCACCAAGAACAGGTCAATTTACGATTGCATCAAGATGGATTTGGTAAACTATACGGCACTTGCTGTGAAGATCCAAAAAGAGGTGGAGACTCAAGTTGGCGGTTCTGTAAACCTCAACACTATCGTGGTAGCAATCAAGAGATATGCAGATTCTTTTGAGAAAAAAGATGATGTGCAAAGCGAGCCAGTGCTAAAAAATGCCAGACTCTCGCTTACCGATGGAATACTAGATATCAAATTTTCCTCGCAAGATTTTGGAATGGAGGATGTAAGGGCGTTGATGGATGGATTTACCAGAGCTGATCCAAATTACGAATTTTTTAGGTTCACAGACTCGTTTAGGTTCCTAACTGAAGACATTAGTGATGTAAGAAAATTGCTGGAATCCTTTTCTTCACACAAAAACTTTTTCCAAACTGGGCTTGCAAAGATAAGCATTCACATACCCCAGTCAGAAAATGAGTCAGACGTAGTATCGTATGTATCGGAAATTCTTCATGATAGCGGAATTGAGCTTGTTAATGCCTTTTTTGGACAAGACGATATTGTCCTAGTGTTACATGAAAAGGACGCCGCAAGGGCATATGAAATCCTGCGCGGAGAAATTTCCCGATAGTATAATCCTAAATTCCAAGAGACTCGGCTCTTGTTATTTCTAGATATACCTTGTCTCCCACTGAAAGGTTTAGCTCCTTGTATTCATGCATATCTAGTTTGATAGAGGTAATTCCGCTTCCCATTCCTCCCATGCCGCCTCCTGCCATCATTTTGTTAAGGCCCTTTATCATGTCATCCATATTGGTAAATCCCATGACGCCAGAGCCAAAGGGAGACATTGGGGTGCTATTTTGCTCTTTGAAATCTTTAGAAGAGGATAGAGAGACTACTACGTATGGTGCACCATCAGGGGAGCTCTCAATCCTTACTACAATGTACTCCTTTTTCATACCCTATGTTCTCCAAACACCGTATTTTATCTTTCTCTCATCTATCCTACTATGTTTTTTCTGTATAGATATGGACCATATTACTCACGAATAGTAACTTGTTTTTATTTATCTGAGGAGATATTTTTTTGTGATGATTTTCTTTTAATTGCGATTATCGCACCTGCAATAAGCGCAGCCCCTGCTATGCCAATGAAAAGATAGCCAGTCCAAGAAAAAGATGTGTCATTGCTCATAAATTTGATAGAGCCCAATAGCTGATCATAGCTTGATAAATCGCTGTCAAAATTTGATTCCTTATTTGCATAAGTTATTGTATAAAATTCATTATTTGTCAGAACTGTTGCCTGTTTGAATCTTATTGCATTACTGCTGTTTTGCGAAGTAAAATTTTCTTGCAACAATGATATTTTGGCATCAACTCCACCAATTGTTCCGTCTTGTTCTGACAGAAATAATATGTTGCTTGACTGGCTGGCATTAATCAATTGACTGTTTTTATTTTTTATATAATCATCAAGTGTTGTCCCATTTGATTTCTCAATGGTAAATGAAATTGATGGTGTAAATCCACCAGAGTATGGAGCAATCACGGCAATGTCTGGTGCATCAGGCTGGGATTTTTTTGGTTCTTGGACTGTCCAGCCAGCAGGGGCCTGAAATGTTATACCAAGAGATAGATTTGCATAGTTTCCCTGTGAATCCAATGTAGAGTTTTGCATACTTGCAGAAGAGATTGGAACAAAACTAACCAGAATCAAAAGGAGAGAGACTGGGATTATTGTGTTATTCAATGATAAAGACTTTGAGCTCGCAAATAAAAGCTAATTGTGTTTCCAAATTGTGAATTATATTGAACATTACAAAAGATGTCTTTATGGGAAAAGTTTTTGCAGTGGGAGTAGGACCTGGCTCACCAGAATATGTCACAGATATAGTAAAGGAAATTGTGACAAATTCTGACATTGTAATAGGTTACAAGTATACTCTCAAAACTATTGAGGAGCTCATCAAAAATAAAGAGGTTTATGAGATAACGATGCAAGATCAGGAAGAAGCATACCAAAAAGTCTCCAAGGTTCTTGGGAGCAAGACTTGTGTTGTACCATTCACGGGGGACGTAAACTTTTCTGAATCAGAGGTTGTTGATAGGTTAATTGAAATTTTCGGAGATGTGCAGGTAGTTCCAGGTATAAGCTCAGTGCAAGTTGCTGCATCAAAAGCAAGGGTACCACTTGACAAAAGCAGGGTGATAACTATGCATGTGTCAACTAGCATAGAAGAAAAGAAGCTTGAGCTCCAAAAAGCACTGGCAGATGGATTAAGTGTAGTGCTGGTGCCACGCCCCTGGCCAAAAGAGCCCTCAAAGCACTTTATGCAGTCTGAGATTGCAATCTATTTGAAAAATCATGGGTTTGACACTTCAAAAATAAAAGTGCATGTCTTTGAGTTTCTTACAACGGAGAAGGAGACTTGTTTTGTTGGAACAGTAAAAGATCTGGAAGGAAAACAATTTTCTGATCTTTCCGTAATGGTATTTGATCAAACAAGACTAGAATCATACATAAATTTCTAATACTACTTTTACTAACTAGCGTAGCCTATGTTCCGTCTTTCTTAACAGAAAGGACAGGCTTTGTTGATACCATTCTGGAAGCCACCAGAATTGAGCGTGTGAGTCTGCGTGGACGGGAGTGAAACAATTACGCCATTCATCCATGTGTATGATGGATCGTAGAATCTAGTCAATCCAGTATCGTTGATGGTAACCTGAAAAGTTTGGCCGGGAGCTATTGACCCGCTCTTTATCTTGCCATCTGGCACGTATGGATTAACTGTGCTAAAGGTTGCAGCACCACTCCATATTGAATGAGCCACGTTATCATTGTTAGTCCAGATTATTGTGGTACCTGGTGCTATCTGAATTTGGTCTGGAGAATAGTATCCATTCACATAGTTTTGATTTTGCTGAGAGGCAGACCCTTGTGCCCTTGACGCGCCCTGTAGAATGCTTACTTGCACTGGTGGCATTGTTGATGTTTGTGAAACCGAAATGATGTTTCCGCTTAGCCATGTATTTGAGGGATCATAATATGCAAAGGTGCCACTTCCAGTTATTGTATACTTGAAACTTTGGCCGGGAGCTATGATACCACTGTCTATCTTTCCATCTGGAACAAATGATGGTGATGTTGGAGTTCCTGTTGGTGTAATACTGCCAGTTGCTGCAATATTTTGCCTGCTTTGACCACTCAATATTCTATGTCCAACAGAATCATGGTTTACCCAAACAACTGTAGAGCCTGGCGTAATTTGAACAGAGGGTGGGGAGAGATACTGATTATTTGTGGCAGTAGATGCTCCTTGCAATATGTTAATCTGGGCTGTTTGTGTTTGGGTTGAAATTGAAGTTGGGCTAATCACTCCTACCATCCAAGTATAATTTGGATCAAAGAAGGTTATGTCGCCAGCAGTTTGATCTTGCGGTAAATTCAGATATTGTGCTGCTGCAGGACTAAGATATGTTTTGGAGTTAAAGTTTGTTAGGGTATATTGAAAAGATTTGCCAGGAGCTATGATACCACTGTCGATTATTCCGTCAGGAGTAAATTTTGGCGATGAAGCATTTCCTCCGATGACAGTTGCTACACCAGTGATTATTCTATGAGGCATGTTATCATTGTTAGTCCAGATTATAACAGTGCCAGGAGCCACACTGGTGGCCGAGGGGGAAAAGAAGATTTGATTATTGTGGTTAGATGCTCCAGCAACGATGCTTATGTTAACAATATTTGATGGTGTTTGCTGCGTTGTTGTTTGGTTGGTTGATGTTTGTGTTGGTGTTGTGCTTACAACAACGGTTGCTTTTGCACTGTAGATTACACGCATGGTTTCAGAGCTGGTAATCTTACCAGTAATGCTGTAAACAACACCATTTTGGCTGCTGTCTATCTGTCTTCCAAAGAGATTGAGTTGTACCACGTTACCGTGCTGATCTTGTGCATTTCCTTGTAGAAGAAGGAATTTTCCATCGCGTAACAGAGTTGTAGTCCAGTTGCCAGTGTTAAGATAACTGTCTCCGTTAATTGTAACAAGGCCATTGTCTAGTGTAGAAAGTATGCTGCTGCCACTTTGGGCACCTGCAGTTAGTTGTATGTCAATTGTGGAATCAAGAATGTCTTGCGTTCCGGATACAAGTCCTGTAGCTTGAATCAGATATTTGTTGTTGGATACAAAATCAGAATATGCGTTGTTAGGTAAACAGAACATAATTAAAATTACAGCAATTGCCATTAGAGACAAGATACCAGATTTCATTTAATTAGCAAAGGCAAAAACTCGTATTTAACGAATAGGTATAATTTCTTAACACAGTTAGGCAATTCCCGGTTGATTGTCTTTCTTTGCTAGTCCATTCATGTAGCTCATCTGTTGTTCCATGAACTGTTTTCTCTTTTCCTCTTCCTCTAATTCTTTCATATCCAGTGGTTCAAGTTCTAAGATTTGCAATAGTTTTGCAAGTATGAGCTTAGCTGATTTGGGTTGAATGACATTTGGATTATCTATTTCTACCAAAATGCAAATGCTATCAAGTTGTTTTTCTTTTGCAATACCTAACACCAAGCCATTGAAGCCAGTAATCTGGCCTTTTCCGTTGAGAATCTCTAGTTTTTCCTTCTTTAACAAGTTTAGATGTTTTTGTGTTGTTGTAGCGGCAAACAGTTTAGGTTCTGTAGGACTTGGCTGCCGCAAGGCTGCACCTATGGAATATAGCATACTTACTTTGAGTTTTTTTGCCATGTCAACTACCTCATAACATAATTCGTAAAGGCGACGGGGATCAGATGGGTTAAACTCTCCAGAAAAGAACACGAGGTTTTCCTTCTGTAAATAATAAAATTTGTAGCTTGATTGTTCATATTTTATCAGTCCATGTTCATGCGATACTGCTGGAGGCCAAAACGCATAGATCTCTGCAAATAGTTTTGCCTTTAATTTTTTTACAAGAAAATCCATTCCAATTCCAGCAACATTTCCCATGTCTGGAAGTGCAGCTATCATCGTGGGTTTGTTGAGTTTTGGAAGTGTGTGGATCTTAAGACCGAGCATTGTCTTTGATTATTTTATGTTAAAATAAAAACGAATCTAGTGCGTTTTTGACTGAGTAAGTGTTGAACCAAATTCTTGGATCATGGCATATTCAATAAATGCCGCTGCTAGCAACAATGCAATTACAATTCCTATCTCTATTGCTGTGGGGCGTAACTCTTTCTTGAGTGATCCTCTTCTCAATATTGTATTGATGAGAAGAAAGCTTCTTGACATTCCAATTGAGTAAGCAATTAACTCCATTACGCCAAAAGGCGAGAGATAGATTATGGCAAGTGGTGGAAGCTTTGCAAGTGTTGGAGTGGTAGACACAAGAGCCTTGAAAGCCAATCCAGTAGACCATGCTGCAAATGATCCCCATATTATTCCAAAACCTGGCACAAACATGGGTAGGGCAACAGATGTGTTGTGAGTAAATATGCCGATTGCGTCTATTCCCTCTACAACATGCTGAAACTCTTTGATAAATGATTTGGAATCATCTTCTGATAGATTGCTTGCACTGCCGGCAGAATATGCAATGGAAAATATTACAATGAAGATCAGAAAAATCAGGAGTCTTTTTTTTACCAACATCGAGTTTGTTTTTGAGGAGTTATTTGAGGGTTGGTAGCTCGAACAGATTTAATTAAAAGTTGTATTATGACAGTTTGTGAAAGAAGAGGTATCCTCGGCAATAACATATGCATTGAGTAAAGGATTTCAGATTCATCCTGATGCTTTTAAGATATTAGAAAAAATAGACGTGAAGGAACTTCAGAATATAATTAAACAGATTGTTCGCGAAAAGGCAAAACAAAATTTGTTTTTGATAAATCAAAGCGACCTTAAGATGTTTGTAGAGTCGGAAGTGGATGGTGGTGTTGAGGATAGGTAT
This sequence comes from Nitrososphaerota archaeon, assembly GCA_028867755.1. Taxonomy (GTDB): domain Archaea; phylum Thermoproteota; class Nitrososphaeria; order Nitrososphaerales; family Nitrosopumilaceae; genus Nitrosotalea. The sequence goes on along the minus strand of JAGWFT010000001.1, from coordinate 246,979 downwards.
GAGATATTGTTTGATCCCACAAAAAAGGTCACATCAGCAGAGGGAATAGATGGTTTTACGGCCCTTTTTTCAGATAGGTATTCAAAATTGCTTAAAATAATGATGCAGAGATCACAGGCAAAGAAACTTACACCAATTAAAAATGTGACAGATGGTAAGCTTGGTGAAGAGGTGTTCATTGCAGGCCTCTTGATGGATAGAAAAATTGAACGTGATGTCACCAAGTTAGTAATAGACGATCCGACAGGTTCTGTAGAGATTTTGGTGTGGAACCAAGAGCTGCAGGAGACTGCAAACTCGCTCTTGATGGACCAGTTTGTAATGGTTGGCGTTGCAAACGGCAAGAATGGTGGATTTATCGCAAAGGAGCTCCTAGTGCCAGATGTTCCAGAACACATAGCAAATCGCTCAAAGACTGAGACATATGCCGTTTTGATATCAGACATTCACATAGGCAGCCAGTATTTTATGGAAAAGGAGTTTACAGATTTCATTTCTTGGCTTTCAAGTCCTGATCCAGTGGCAAGAAAAGTTAGGTTTCTCTTGATATGTGGGGATATAGTTGATGGGATTGGCATCTTTCCAAACCAGGACAAGGAGTTGCTCATAATGGATATCGACGGACAGATGGCAAAAGCAGCACAGCTTTTAGACAAGATTCCAAAACATATCAAGACCTTCATAATTCCTGGCAACCACGATCCAGGTAGAAGAGCGCTTCCCCAACCTGCAATACCAGAAAAACACAACACAAGTTTGTGGAATAGAGAGAATTTCTTTATGCTTGGAAATCCTGCCTTTTTGGATCTCAATGGCGTAAAGGTCTTGATGTTCCATGGTCAGAGCCTTGATGATGTAGTAGGAACTACTCCGGGCTTGAGCTATGCACAACCAGCAAGGGCAATGCGTGCATTATTGAGAACAAGGCACCTTAGCCCAATTTATGGAAAACGAACGCCAATTGCCCCCGAGCTTGAAGATTTCATGGTGATAAATGAGGTTCCAGATATTTTTCATTCTGGCCATGTACATGTTGTTGATCTTGACATGTACAAGGGTACTTTGATAGTAAACTCTGGGGCTTGGCAGAGCCAGACTGGTTACCAGGCAAGTGTTGGCATTACACCTACACCAGGGATAGCCATGATCATCAACCTGGCTACAATGAAGGTCTTTACAAAAGACTTTACAGAAACAAATGAAGGATTACAGTAGATCTTCTAATGCCAAGTCTTCTTTGAATGCTTTTTTTATTGTATTTGGATTTAGTGTCAGGGCAAATTTTTTTGTTCTCCCATGCATCCCTTGATGGACTATCTTTCCTGAGATTAATCCTGTCATTTCTATCTCGCTTAGCATTTGAGTGACTCTACGCTGTGTGAGTTCTTTCTGTCTGGTGATCTTGCAGAGATTCTTGTAGGAGTGATATATCTCACCTGTCGTGGTGCCGTTTGCCTTCATTACTGCAAGTATGAGTAATTTTTCATGAAGGGGGTATGAGTTAAGTGCTGTTGTTTCCTTATCTTCTTCCATCTTCAAAGAGGCCTTGCGAATTTGGTCTTCTTTTACAATATCAGACTGCTCTCGTTCTGCTATCTCGCCTGCTACACGAAGTAGGTCTATTGCCCGCCTGGCATCGCCATGTTCTTGGCCTGACATTGCAGCACATAGGTTTAGGGCTGCTGGATCCACTATGTGTGGAACAAATGCTTCCTTGATCCTATCCATCAATATTTCCTTGATCTGGTTAACTGTATAGTTGGTAAAGACAATCTCTTCCTCACTTAGGCTGCTTAGAACCCTGGGGTCCAGTCTTTCTTTGAACGTTAGGTCGTTTGATATGCCAATCAAAGTAAGTGAGCCTTTTTTCAGTCTCTCATTTGCTCGTGTTAATGAATAGAAAACATCCTTTCCTGTCTTTGATACTAGTTCTGCCAGATAATCAATCTCGTCTACTACAAAGACAGTATTGAGGGCGTTCTTTTCAATTACTGCTATTAGCCTATTGAAGACTTCACTGATTGATAGTCCAGTTGTTGGCAGCTCCTTTTGTGATGCAAGTCCCAACTGGCGGCCAAATTTTACCAAAAGTCCGTATAATGTGGTCTCTTCCTTTGCATTTGCGTACAGCAGTTGTATTGGAAATGAGCCGTCCTTAACTCGCTCTTGAATCTTATCTAGTACTTTTTTTACAACTAATGTCTTACCCGTACCTGGTTTGCCATATATCAATAGGTTTGATGGCCTGGCCTTTTTCAGCAGTGGAATAAGTGATTGGGTAACTTTTTTCTGTTCATCATCTCTATGCAATACCATGTTTGGTATGAACGTAAAATGCAACACCTCTCTGTTTTTGAATAATGATTTACCGCTTGCTGCATCATCAAGTAATTTATCAATAGGATCTCTTGTCATCAACCCACACACCATTGTTTCTTCTCTATCCACATATGGACTCTACCATACTAATTAGATTAGAATAGAATAACTAATTCAAATTTAGTATATCATTAATTATTTTTATTTTCTTAAAAAAATATTTTTTAATAAAGCTAGAGTGGAAGAAAAGGGGTGTGGGTATTTCTGGAACCAAATTAACAGTTAGTGAACTTGGTGTTAAGGTGAATCTAAAAGGAGCCCAAAATGACCCCTTTATTTCCACTCTAGGCGTGAAGATGGTCCTTAACATTGTTAATATGCCTAAATGGACCCCTTTATTTCCACTCTAGGCATAGTTTTGGCCTGCCCCTGGATAAAAGCTTAGGGAAGCCTGTTAAGATGGGAAAAATGGCTAGGCGTGGATTACGCAGTGAATGTTAACAAACTTACTTGTTAACAATTCTTCTATGATCTGTTCAAGTGTAGATGTGTTAACCTGATCGATCACGATGGCTCGAAAACGAATACGAATAGACCTAGAGGACGCAGAAGGCGCCAAGTACAACCTTAGCCTAGAGGGTAATGTTACCCGTGAAAAGATGCTAAAGATATTCGAATTAATGGATTTGATGAACATAGAGGAACCTGAGGAATCAGCACAACTTGATACGATTGGGGCCAAAATCTGGAATATTGTGGACAAGCACTTCCCAATGGGTAAGTTTACCTCTTCTATGATTCTTGAAAAATATGAGGACGAGTACGAAGAGCCAATCAAACTAAGCGTGATCTCCACATATCTCTCAAGGTTTGCTCTTAAAGGAAGGATGGGCAGAGAGAGAAAAGGGAAGGAATGGGACTATCAAGTGCTCAAACTAGCCCAAAGAGAACAAAATACGACTTAAGAGATTGTTGCCTTTTTAACAACTAGACGATCCCCCTCGACTGATATTTTGATATAATCTCCCTTCTGGAGTTCAAGATATCTCCTAAAATCCTTAGGGATCGAGATCGTGCCCGCGGATGTTATCTTTACGAGCTGCTCCATATCTGACATGCTGTATATTATAAATTCCTTAATTTAAGATTTTATAATAAAATAAGATTAATAATTTATGTTGATTTTTCATCATTTTTGACTAAAAACAATCCTAAAACCTTCCATCAGCCCAAAAAACCTTCAAAACCAAAACCTCAAACTTAAGTCAAAACCAAGATCAAAAGCCAACCTATTGTATTGTTGGTGGTTCCTTTAATGTCCCTATTCTAGTAAGGCCTTTCTCGGTTATCTTGTAGGTAAAGGGCTTTGTTTGCATATCCCTTTCGACCAAGCCTTCCTCAAAAAGCTTTTTCATCATGCGTGATGTATGTTCTCGTGTTCTTCCTATTGTGACCTGAATGTCACGTGATGTCGTAGGCTTTTCTGTGATTAATCGCAGTACATACTCTGTTGCACTACCAAAGTTCATGTTATGTGTCCTTTCTTTGGGCTTCTCTTCTTTTATCTCTACAGCCACAACTGGTTCATGTTTCTGCTCCTTTGGCTTTGGAATTTGCGCCTGAGGAAGTTCTTCAGGTTCCTTGACTAGTTCAAATGAATCTAGCCTAATTTTCATGTCTATTAACAGATTTTCATAATATTGTAGCCGTTCTACCAAAATTTTTAGATCGCTGCTTTGTGAACCTAGGCGTGGCCTGATCTTGTTGTATGCTACTACACATGCAAGACCAATTACAAATGAAGCAATTATGGTCAAAATCATTCCTACATCTATGTCTACTAACATCACTACACATCATAACCAACGTGATTTATCATATTTGAATAAAATAATTTCACACAATGCACATCAATCACAACATGTTTATCACGAATTATTCATGCCAAAAACACTCTCACAGGTCAAAATCACATCTTACACATGCGTTTTAGTAGCTCCTTTATCACAGACATGACTTGTTCCTCACGTTCAGGGAAAACATCACTGTTTTTTATCACAGAAACCTGTTCTGAGAGACGACTTATCACATCCATATCCTCCTCACGAAGGACCCCTAACGCCCTGAGCAATATCCAGGAATAACACAAGGCCTCAAACTTATCCTGGGACTGTCTGACCTGCCTGTAAAAAGCCCCCTTAGTTATGCTAAACTGATGTTCTGATAGGCTCCGTCTTTTTAAAATAATTTCAATTTGACGCTCCGTAAATAATGATTTTTCTATAATTTGCCTTATTATGTTATTCAAATTTTCTTCTGGGGATGTACTCAAAGCTATACAAATCTGTATAACCTTATTCAATTAAACTTTTAATGAATAGCTATTAACCAGTCATATGCAAAGCGTAGAAAGCTATCTGAATGCCACCAAGAAGAAGAGGGGGGCCTTACTTTTCGTATTAATTGACTCTGAAAATGATGGAAACATACCGGCATCAAAACTTGCCAAGGAAGCAGAGAAGAACGGTGCATCAGTCATATTGGTTGGAGGATCATCTGCGACCGATCAGCTAACCATGGCCGAGACTGTTAAAAATATCAAAAAATCTGTCAAGATCCCAGTAATACTCTTTCCAGGAAATGTTACTGGTGTGGTCCCCGGAGCAGATGCAATCCTGTTTAGCTCGCTTTTGAACTCTGACAACCCATACTTTATCTCACAGGCCCAGGCACTAGGTGCCCCGAACGTACTCAGATTTGGACTTGAGCCCCTACCAACAGCCTATATTATAATCGGTGAAGGTACAACAGTATGGCATGTTGGCTCTGCAAGAACCATTCCGTTTGACAAGCCAAGTTTGGCCGCCATGTACGCCTTATCTGCTCAATTCATGGGCATGAGATTTGTATATCTCGAAGCAGGCTCTGGAGCAAAATCAAATGTTAGGCCAGAGATGGTTGCAGCTGTTAGAAAACTCTTCAAGGGATTTCTCATAGTCGGCGGAGGGATACGAAACGCCAAGACTGCTGGCGAGATTGTCAAGGCAGGTGCTGATGCCATAGTAATTGGCACCTTCATTGAAAAAGGCGGAAGTTTCAAGACAATAGCCGATATCGTAAAAACCATCCAGTTCGTAAGGAAGTAGCATGTCTGAAAACGTAGCATTGAGACTCAAGGAAGTCCCAATGCCAGAATCATATTTTAATTATTATAGTAAAATATCAAACGAGGTCTTTTCTATTTTTGAAAAGGCTGCTGCTGCCAAGGCCACACTGGCAGATTCCTCTGGAATGGTAGAGCCCAAGATAGCGTTTGACCTCTCTGATCGTGTATCAAAAATGCACGACATAGATGTCACAGATAATCTCAGAAATCTTATCCAGACAACAACAAAGGAACTGGCCGCTCTTAAGCTTGCAGAAGAGATAGCCCAAGGTAAGTATTCAGATTCTGAGACTGATCTACAAGAAAAGCTTGACCTAGCCGTGCGTGTAGGTCTTGCAATAGTCACTGAAGGCGTTACCATCGCCCCTCTTCAGGGAATAAGCGAGGTTAAGATAAAAAAGAATGCCGACGGTTCAGACTATCTCTCAGTTTCGTTCGCAGGGCCCATACGCTCTGCAGGCGGCACGGAGGCAGCATCTACCATACTCATTGCAGACCATGTACGCAAGATTGCCGGGCTTGACAAATACAAGGCAAATTCCTACGATGATGAGACAGGCAGATTTGTAGAAGAACTGCGTCTCTATGAGAGAGAGGTAGGAAATTTCCAATTCCATGTTCCCGATGAGGATGTGGTAACTACCATTTCCAATCTACCAGTAGAGCTAAACGGTATAGATACAGATCCGGTAGAGATTGTAAGCCATAGAAACATGGTAAGAATAAACACCAACCGTGTCCGTGGAGGTGCACTTCGTGTGCTCAACGATGGATTAATTGGTAGGTCTCGCAAGTTGCTAAAACTCATTGATCTCTTCAAGCTAGATGGATGGGAATGGCTCAAGGACCTAAAAGGTGCTATCCAGACTGGAGACGAGGATGCAGCAGCACATAGAATGAGAGAGGTAATTACAGGCAGATCCGTCCTTTCAATGCCAAAAAAACTTGGCGGATTCAGACTACGATACGGGCGTGCATGCAATACTGGCTTTGCATCCATTGGGGTTCATCCTGTTGTTGCAGAAATTTTGGATCATGTAATTGCTGTTGGCACGCAGATAAAACTTGACATCCCAGGAAAGGCTTCAACTGTAGCATTTGTGGACTCGATTGATACCCCAGTTGTCAGATTAGACAATGGAAATGTAGTCAAGATAAGGGACACTGCACATGGAATTCATCTAAAGCCACATATTGTAAAAATTCTACATCTTGGTGACATTCTCATAAGTTATGGCGATTTTCTTGAGAACAATGCAGAGCTTGTCCCGACTGGATATGTTGAAGAGTTCTGGGCTGAGGAGCTAAAAGAAAAGATCACAAAGTACGAGCCAGACGACCTCAACCTACTAAGCTACATAAACAAGGTTCCAGACCTCGAAGAGGCATTTAGAATATCACTTAACTTTGGAATCGGACTACACCCTCACTATCTGTATTATTGGGATCAGATTACAGTTGAAGAATTAGAAAAGATCCTCAATCCAAGCAAGATAGAGCCAGATCTTGTAGTTTATCAAAATGACACAAAAGAGATCTTGGAAAAACTTGGTGTCCCCCACGAGTTGGCAGGTGATAAAATTATGTTAAAAGATACAGAAGCAAAGGTCTTTTTCAACCTGCTTTTCAGAAAACCATTACAGCTGGACAAAACACTATCAGTTCCGGAAATAATCTCAATATCATCTGGGATCAAGGTAAGGCCCAAGTTCTCAACTGCTGTTGGTGTAAGGGTTGGAAGACCTGAAAAGGCGTCTCTTAGAAAGATGAAACCCCCAGTGCATACACTCTTTCCAGTTGGAAGCAAGGGCGGTGCATCGCGTGATCTTCTCAAGGCATCAAAACAATCCAACTTTTACTGTAACATCAATAACAGAACATGCAAAAACTGTAACCTACCATCAATTAGCATAGTATGCCAGCTATGCAAGACAAAGACCTCCACGACATTTGTTTGCCCAAAATGTCGTGACGAATTGGAAGAATCTCGCTGTCCAAAATGCAAAGTAAAGGCACATGCCCACTCGTACCGTGCATTTCCTCTCAAGGAATTGCTTTATTCTGCACAGGAAAGAACTGGAATTCGTGCTCAGGTACCATTCAAGGGAGTAAAGGAACTCATTAACCAAGACCGAGTTCCAGAGCCGCTGGAAAAAGGTCTCATACGACAGAGCCTTGACCTTAACGTATTCAAAGACGGCACAATCAGGTTTGATGCGACAAACGCGCCAATCTCACACTTCAAACCGTCATGGATTGGCACAACACCTGCAAGGCTTGTAGAGCTTGGTTACACACAGGACATCGATGGCAAGCCACTTGTAAACCCAGACCAAATAGTTGAACTAAGAACTCAGGATGTCATAATCCCAAAAGAATGTGGGGACACTCTTGTCCTAGTTTGCCAGTATCTTGACAGAGAACTTGTAAAATTATTTGCCCATCCTGCATACTATAATGCAAAAACTACTGATGACCTGGTTGGTCATCTGATAATTGGCCTTGCACCGCACACTTCGGTTGGAATTGTTGGAAGAATCATTGGTTACACTGATACCCAAGTCTGTCTTGGTACTGCCGTTTGGCATTCTGCAAAAAGAAGAGATGCTGATGGTGATGCCGACTCGATAATGTTATTGATGGATAGCTTACTCAATTTTTCAAGATTGTTCTTATCTGACCGAATTGGGGGACTGATGGATGCACCACTGCTTGTGCAACCAATTGTTATACCTCAAGAAGTACAAAGACAGGCTCACAACTTTGAAGTAGTAACAAGCTATCCGCTATCATTTTTTGAAGCAACACTGCAAAAAGAAAAGGCAAGTGAGATAAAAGACATTGAGATCCTAAAGTCAAGGCTAGAGACTGAAAAACAATTCTACGGTTATGGTTTTACCCATATTACCAGTACTCTTACCACATCAAAATCGCGTAGTGCGTATTCTACACTTGGATCAGTCCTTGAGAAGCTTGACATGCAAATTAGGACTGCTGATATCATAAACGCTGTAGACCCAAGCGAGGTAGTCTCTATGGTAATGACCACCCACCTTTTGCCTGACATAATGGGAAACCTCAGGGCATATTCTGGGCAGTCATTTAGGTGCACGTCATGTGGCGCAAGCTACAGGAGAATTCCTCTTGTGGGAAAATGTCTCGAGTGCGAGAACAAGCTAATCCAAACAATGACGCGTCCATCTGTACAAAAATATCTCAAGCTTGCAAGAAGGATGCTTGACAAGTATAGGATTGAACCATACCTTAGGAGCAGGGTTCTCTCTTTACTCGATGAACTAGAACTTGTATTTGGTAAAGAAGAAAATGGTAGCCAGGCCTTGCTTACAGATTATGCCTAACGCAACTTGACATAATCATATCCACCCATCTTGCTCTCAAAGCAATAGTGGACCTTTTGAAATCTTTTTCTGAATCGCTTCACTTCTAACGCAATCTTCTTCTTGTCTTTTTTATCTACAACTACATTTTTGATAAATTCTGCAACCTGTTTCATCTCAGACTTACCCATGCCAAGCCTTGTTAGCTCGGAAACTCCCAATCTCATTCCGCCTGGATGGAAGTAGTTGCGTCCTGCCTTGATATCTCCTGGGATAAGCTGCCTGTTTACAATTATGTTTGCTTTTTCTAAATCAGCTTCAATAGTACCACCATCTCCAAACGAAAGAACGTTTACAACAATTTGATGAGATTTTGTAAATCCTCGCTTCTCTCCAAGCACTGTAAATCCAGATGAGCTTAGAGCTTCTGCCAAGGTTTTTGCATTCTTTACCACTTGAAGAGCATATTTTTTGCCAAACTCTAACATCTCTGCAAATGCAATTGCTTTTCCAGCCATGTGATGCAAGTGATGATTGCTTGTCATGCCTGGAAAAGTTGCTTTTTTGATCTCGTCACCATACTTGTTAAATGAACATATCATTCCTCCTTGGGGACCAAACAAAGTCTTGTGGGTGCTCATAGTCATTGCATCAGCCCCCTCCCTGAGAGGATCTTGGAATTGACCTCCTGCAATAAGTCCTGCAACATGGGCTCCGTCATAGTTTATGAACATCTTGTAGCTTTTCAGAAAATCTGCTAGTTCCTTTACTGGATGTGGAAACAAGAAGACTGAACCGCCAAACATTGCAAGTTTTGGAGTCCTACCTGCCTTTTCAAGTTCTTTTACCTTTTGCTTTGTCTTGTCAACATCAATTGCCATCTCTTCTGCATCAAATGGATAAAACTCGATATCCAGTCCATGTACAAGCCCTGCAGTACCTGAGTGCTCCTTTTTACCATGTGATATGTGGCCACCAGATGGAATTGATGGCGCAAGCATCACATCTCCGGGATTTGTAAATGCAGAATAAATTGCCAAATTAGCAACAACACCAGAAATTGGCCTTACATCAACAAACTCTGCCTTGAATAGCTTCTGGGCAAGTTCCATGCACTTGAACTCTACCTTATCTATGTAGATACATCCGGCATAAACCCTCTCGCCAGGCCAACCCTCTGCATATCTATTTGCAAAGTCAGAAATAGTTGCCTCCCTAACTGCCGGGCTTGGAATGTTTTCGCTTGCAATTAGGGGAATTGACTCTGCAAACCATTGGTTATGTGTCTTGAGCATAGATAATACTTCGTTGTAAGCAACCCGTGGTGATGAGCGTGACATGCATTGTTCGACCAGTTTTCCTAATTTAAAAACATCGTTCGACATTCAAAAATTTCAGCAGGTCATGGTTTTTGTCTACATAAAGAAATAATAAGGGAAAATCGATCCCAGCTAAAATATGTCAATTCAAGCCTCATCGGGCGGAATTCCAGTTGTTATATTAAAAGACGGCGCAACACAGACCAAGGGTCGTGACGCCCAGAAAAATAATATCTCTGCAGCAAAACTGATTGCAGAAATCATTCATACCAGCCTTGGTCCACGAGGAATGGACAAGATGCTGGTAGATTCACTTGGTGACGTTACAATTACAAATGATGGTGCCACCATTCTTAAGGAAATTGACGTTCAGCACCCCGCAGCAAAAATGCTAGTTGAGATCTCCAAAGCAACCGATAATGAGGTGGGTGATGGAACAACCTCTGCAGTGGTACTTGCTGGTGCACTTTTAGAAAATGCCGAGTCTCTCATTTTGCAGGATGTTCATCCAACAATAATAGTTGATGGTTACAGAAAGGCTGCACACAAGGCAAAAGATCTTTTGTCAAAGATAGCAGACAAGGTTTCTCCTACTGACAAAGATGTTCTTGAAAGAATTGCAAGGACCTCAATGCAGACAAAGCTTGTCAGAAGAGATTCTGCAAACTTGGCAGATATGATAGTAAAGGCAGTATTGGCAGTTGCAGAAAAAGCCGAGGAAGGATATAGAGTGGACATTGATGATATCAAGGTAGAAAAAAAGGCTGGCGGCTCTATCAAGGATTCCAGCATTACCAAAGGAATCATACTTGACAAGGAAGTGGTTCACAGTGGAATGCCAAAGAAGATTGAAAAAGCAAAAATTGCAATCATAAACAACGCGCTTGAGATTGACAAGACAGAATTTGATGCCAAGATCAATATCAATAATCCACAGCAGATGAAGTCATTTCTTGATGAGGAAAACAGAATGATCAAGAACATGGTTGATAAGGTTGTTGCATCTGGTGCCAATGTATTGTTCTGCCAAAAGGGCATAGATGACATGGCACAGCATTATCTTGCAAAGGCAGGAGTTCTTACAGTTAGAAGAGTAAAAGAAAGTGACATGGCAAAACTTGCAAAAGCAACTGGCGCAAGAATGATTACAAATCTTGATGATTTATTTGAAAAGGATCTTGGCTCTGCAGAACTGGTAGAAGAACGAAAAGTAGAGAGTGATAGATGGGTATTCGTTGAAGGCTGCAAGCATCCCAAGGCAGTAACTCTTCTTGTAAGAGCAGGCTCTCAAAGAGTTGTTGACGAAGTTGAGAGATCTGTACACGACGCATTAATGGTTGTAAAAGATGTAATGGAAAACCCAATGATAGTAGCAGGCGGGGGTGCTCCAGAAACCTATGCTGCAACAAAACTTCGCGAGTGGGCAAAATCACTTGAAGGAAGAGAACAATTAGCAGTGGAAAAGTTTGCCGATTCTCTTGAGGTAATTCCAATCACACTTGCAGAAAACGCAGGAATGGATCCAATTGATACTCTTGCTTCATTACGATCAAAGCAGTTGAAGGGAAACAAGTGGACTGGCATTGATGTTATGAAAGGCCAAGTCGCAAGCATGCATGCAACAGATATCTTCGAACCATTATCTGTAAAAAACCAGATAATCTCATCTGCAACAGAAGCAGCATGCATGATTCTAAGAATTGATGATGTGATTTCAGTAACCAAAACTTCTGGACCACCAGGAGGAGGAATGGGCGGCATGGGTGGTATGGAAGGAATGGGTGGGATGGGCGGCATGGGCATGCCACCTATGGGCATGGAATAAAAAGAAAACACTCTTTCTCTTCTCAAAGGTTTATTTGACTATTCTAGATAGGCAATCCTATGCAACTAGGCAGCAGCAAAATCTTGGCTGGTGCAAAATACATTTACCTGGCAGTTTTCTTTGCGCTGCTCTCTGGAGTCTTTTATCCTGTTATCACTCATAGTGCTTGGGATCCAGTCATAATAGGAACATTGATTCTCTTCGTAGGTCTGGCAGGTGCTGTCTCCCTTTACAAGGCAGGAACTGGTGACCGCCACAGGAAAGCTTACCTCGCTATTGGCCTAGCTATCATGGCAGCAGCATTATTCTTGATATACGGTGCAATAGGAAGAGCCTAGATATCAAAATAGAGATAAAACTCGTGAGGATGAGGTCTTATTGAGATCTCGTGGTCGTCTGCTCTTTCTATCTCAATTATCTTGTCAATGGTCTCGTTTGAAAATATTGGGTTGAGGAATTTTCTGTCACTTTCAAGCTCATCAAGTGCCTCTCCTAACGTTGCTGGCAGGTCTTTGATCCCCTTTGCATCTCGTTGCGTCTTTGTCATCTTATAGATATCTTCGTTAACTGGGTCGCCAGGCTCGGTCTTCCTTTTAATTCCATCAAGTCCTGCTGCAAGAACTGCTGCAAATACAAGATATGGATTTGAAGACGGATCTGGAGCCCTGAACTCTAACCTCTTTATCTTTGCATATTTTTCTCCCCTGAAATGAGCCGGAATTCTAATTATTGCAGACCTGTTGCTTGCACTCCATGCAATATACACAGGAGCTTCATATCCAGGAACCAATCTGTGATAAGAATTTGTTGTCGGTGCAACAATTGCAGACAACGCTCTTGCATGATTCATGATTCCTCCGCAATAGTACCTTGCAGCTTGGCTTATCTCTTCTTTGTCATCCTTGTCAAAGAACATGTTCTTGCCGTCCTTCCACAAGCTTACATTGGTGTGCATTCCAGAACCTGCATCCATAGAAATTGGTTTTGGCATCATGGTTGCAACCTTGTCATATTTTGTAGCAATATTTCTTATAACATACTTGTAAGTCTGTGCGCCATCTGCGGAATTTGTCAAGGTATCATATCTTATATCGATCTCACACTGTCCAGCAGTTGCCACCTCATGGTGATGATTGTCACATAAGATTCCAAAATACTCATTCAAGCATTCCACACAATCGTTTCTATATTCTGTTAAAGTATCAGCAGGAGTGCTGGGATAGTATCCCTTTTTCAATGCCATTGGGTATCCTTTTCCCTCTTGGTTCCATGGGGCTTCCTTTGACTCGATTGAATATGACTGGCCCTTGTATGGCGTCAATACATCCCATTGGATCTTGTCAAAAACAAAGAACTCTACCTCTGGACCCCAGTAGCTTGTATCAAAACCCTGTGTTGTAAGATGTTTTTCAGCCTTTTGTGCTATGCCTCTTGGATCGGATTCCAGCCTGCCTTTTCCCCAACCCCAGTATACATCACAAATCAACCTAGCTGTTTTGGAGTTTGTCATCCAAGGAATTACCGCATATGTATTGGGATCTGGCTTGAGTATCATGTCAGAGTCTTGGATGGAAGCAAATCCTACGATTGAAGAACCATCTAGCTTTGGCAAGCCATCTTGCATCTGTTGAGGGGTAAACAGGTTAGCAGAAATTGTCGTGTGATGAAATCTTCCTCTAAGACCTGTAAATTGTAAATCTATGAATTTTATCTGATCGTGTTTTATCTTTGCAAAAACTTCATCAGCCGAGTAAGAAACTGATACTGGCTCTCCACCAATCACTTTATATGGCAATTTTGCACCTTGATCATAAAACAAAGGAGTCTATGATTTAAGTATTGTTGGGTGTGTAAATGTCAGAAACAAAAAAAATTGATGCAAATTCATTGTATGCCTTGCTTCTTCGCGAAGTAGAAAATGATTCAGTACAGGAGCTCGATTCAAAATTATACAACAATATCGCAGAATTTCTCGGGAATCTAAAAAATCAGGACTATGACGGGGCTGAATCGAAGATCAAAGACTCGCTTGTAAAAATGATAACTGACCTGACATCACTTCTTCTAAAAATTAGAATTGAAAAGGCAACAGGCTTGGAAGAGATTGATTATTCAAATCTACTTGATGAAGAAAGATTCATTCTTGATTCTGAAGATGAGCTAAGGCAGAGAAAAGAAACTATTCTCTCTGCAACACTAAATGGAAGATTAAAGCTCCTTGAGACTGTAGCAAAAAATCATAGGTCAAGAACAGTTGTTGTAAGATTTCTCAAACCCATAGACCAGATTGTGGGAACAGATCTTCAGACATATGGGCCATTTGAGGCTGAAGATGTTGCGACCTTACCGTTTGAGAATGCGCGTGCACTCATTACCAAAAAGGTAGCAGTAAAGATAAGTTGGGAAGACTAGAAATTAGACAATACATCGTGAGATATCATGCATAATGGAATAGACCTTGATGTTTATTTTGAAATCATACTATATCCAGTTGCAGGCCTGTTTATCATAGAAATGATTAGCAGGGCAGCCAAGATACCAAGCTGGATAAAACTAATGACTCAGGCACTAATGTGCATTGGTTTTGGAATTGCCTATCTTGTTATGCATGTGGCTCATTGGCTTACTGCAGGTGTACTGTTAGCTTTGGCAATTGCTCTGTTTTATCAGGCAAAACTATCAAAACTTGATCCGCAAAAAGCTCTCTACTAACCAAACTTGCCAAATACACGTTTTATGAAACCCTGTCTCCCAATGCCTTTTCTTCTCTGAACCTTATTTTCTCCAAATCTTTTTGTTCTTATCTGGTGCAGCTTGACACACCTATGGTCCTCTGGCAATCTGTGTTCGGCACAAAACTTGTCATTGCAGTAATTGCACTGAAACGGCAGATCTTGTTTTTCTCCGCAATACGCACAGTCAAATTGCTCCATGGCTTAGATCCCACTTGATCCTAAATTAGTGTTAAGAAACAAAGTTAATTTCTACAATTATTGGAATTAATTGACAAAATTTATTTACGCAGTACACCTGATGAAAAATGATTTTCTGTATGACGATAAAAGGTCAAGTCGCTATAGTAACAGGTGCGAGCAGTGGAATTGGTTATGCCACAGCGTTATCAATAGCAAAGGCTGGAGCCAAGGTTGTTGCTGGCGCGCGAAGAAAGGACAAACTAGAACAACTGCAAAAAGAAATTGAAAAAGCTGGAGGCGAATGCATTACGATATCATGCGATGTTACAAAGCGTAGTGATTGCGAGAGCCTAATTGATGCTGCAATAAAAAAATGGGGCAGAGTAGACATTCTTGTCAACAATGCAGGTCTTATGCCATTGAGCTTTGTCAAAAACCTCAAAGTTGACGAGTGGGACAGAATGATTGATGTAAACATCAAGGGAGTCTTATATTGCACTGCTGCAGCAATTCCTCATTTGTTAAAGCAAAATTCTGGCCACATTGTAAACATTTCATCAATTGCAGGAAGAGTAGTCTTTCCTGCAGGAAGTGTATATTGTGCAACAAAATACGCAGTTAGAGCATTTAGTGAAGGCCTGAGACAAGAGCTTTCTGCACGAAATAACATTCGGGTTACAACAATAGAGCCAGGTGTTGTTGATACAGAGCTTACAAATACTATTACTGATAAATCACTTGAAGCATTTGTAAAATCTGCAAAGACTATGCAAGCTCTCAAGTCAGAAGACATTGCAAATTCTATTCTGTTTGCCATAGAATCACCACCTCACATGAACGTAAACGAGATAACCATAAGGCCAACAACCCAAGAAAGATAGTGAATGGTGTTCTTGCATTAGACCAACGAACATCGTAATTTTGGGTGGGGGATTTGGAGGGCTTGCTGCTGCCAACGAGCTACGTGCTGCATTACCTCAAGATGCTAGAATCACCATAGTTGACAAAAAAGACTGGTTCATGATGGACCTAGTCAAGCTTTGGATCTTGACCGGTGCAAGACAGTTTGAAACCTCAAAGAGACAACTCGAAGCTGTTACAAAAAAGGGAATTGAATTCATCAATGAAGAGGCAACTAAGATAGACCTTGAAAACAAAATTGTAAGAACAAACTATCGCAGGCTGCACTATGATTATCTAATAATTGCGTTGGGCGTTGAGCTTGCACCAGAACAGATTCCAGGACTGAGGGAAAACAGTCTGATATTGTATGATCTCAATGACGTTTCAAAAATTCGAGATAAGATAAGCCAGATGAAATTAGGCAAGATAGCTATTGCAATTACAGGCTTGCCATACAAGTGTCCTCCTGCACCATATGAAGCAGCCCTCTTGATAAGGTCAGTTCTTGAAGAGACTGGCGCTAGTAGTTCAATTCAAATGGATTTTTACAGCCCTACTCAAATCACACTTCCGGCCGGAGGCCCGCAAGTAAGTGAGGAAATCTTGCAGATTCTAAAATCAAAGAACATAGAGTTTCATGGAAGCCACAAGACTACATCAGTTGAGCCAAACAAGCTCAAGTTTGAATCTGGAGAGACAAATTTTGATTTGCTGATCGCAATTCCTCCTCATAAGGTGCCTCTTGTAGCAGTTGATTGTGGGCTTGCGCAGCCAGGCAAGTTCATCGAAGTGGACAGAACCTGCAAGACAAAATTTGAGAATGTCTTTGCAATAGGAGATGTAAATCAGATAATGGTAACAGACAAGATAGCAGTACCAAAGGCAGGAATATTTGCAGAAGGACAAGGAATAACTGTTGCAAGAAACATCATATCCAAAATTAAGAAAGAACAGGAAGGCTCTGTTTTTGACGGACAGGGTGGGTGTTTCTTGGAAACAGGAAAGAAGATAGCTGGGTACATCCGAGTAGACATGTATTCAAGCCCTACTCCAATAACTGAGCTAAAAGCACCATCATCTGATTATTTTTCAGAAAAGGAAAAGTTTGAAAAAGAACGACTGGAAAAGTGGTTATAGAATCTAAGCCAAATTTTTGCGCAAAAGTTAATCCTACCATTTAATAATTTCAACAATTCCCTGCAACTTGAGGGACCGTAGTCTAGCTTGGTATGATGCTAGCCTGGGGTGCTAGAGGTCGCCGGTTCAAGTCCGGCCGGTCCCGCCAGTCTGTCTCATGGGTAAAGACAGCGGAGGTTAATTTGACCTTTTTGGAACTAAAATTGTATCACAATGATAACTGGACCTTATAGGACTCAAACCTATGAGAGTCCGAGTCTTACCAGATTCACATCATCAATAACCTGTTTGTGTTTTAACATTCATTAAACTTTCTTGGCTCGGGGCGGAATCAAGAAAACATATATTCATCACAAGGAAATTCAAAGAATGAAGACAATGGGCGAAGAATCCGATAAAGGTATTGTGACATCCAAAAAATGTGGCCATCGACTGACAACGTTCAAGAAAATCGGATTTGAGGTAGATCTCTGGGAAAGATCTGAGCCGAAGGAGGGCTGTGTTACGTACACGAGTAAGGGAATTGGTGAACTTACCATAATCGACGAAGATGGAAAAGAACAAAAACACAAGGCAACAGCAGCTGGAAAGAGAGTAATTGTCTCAGGTAACACGGCACACCTAGAATCATCGATATGGTATGTCTAGCTATATGCCTCAAGATAAAACAGGCTTATCCCATATTCTGAATATAAAAGAAAAACCGTATCTACTTTAGATGGATTAGATTTTAAAAATTAAGGAAGGAGTTTTGTAGTTACTCAGATTAGCTTACTGCATATTTTCAATTTTAGAACAAAGTGGGCCCAGAAATATGACCAAGATGGTATCCTAGTCCCCCGGCTCCATTCTATCTCATGAAGTTTTGTCATAATTTTCAATGCAGATGATAGATGTGATTTGTCAATCCGATTTTTGTAGAAAATTCTCACCTAGATAGCATGGGAAAAAGAAAATTCACCATAGATCTTGGCAGTGAGAAGATAGAAGTTGAGGGCCATCAGCACAAAAATGTAGCCATCAAGTATCTCATGAAAAGGCGTAGATCTCTGCTGATGACACGAGATAAAGATAAGGTGGAAAAACTGTATGAGGCAGTACCAAAGACAATTTCAATTATTGGGGGGCATGTGACAAAGACCTACCAAGTAAATTGGGAACGAGAGGGTACAACAGAATTTGAGGGCTCTAGGTTTGTATTCACACTGGCAGAACTTGAAAATCCTATCCAAGAGATAGCACATTAGATTTTATCTATTTTAGAAAAAAGACTATATCTCAACTGGATCCTGGATAGCTCTTGAATCCCAAGACATCATAGTATGATTTTGGCACCATTGATTTGCATTGAAGCAACAAGTCATCTGCTGCAGTATCAAGCACATATGTCACAGCCCAGTCTTGCTCGCTTCTAATTGACCTTCCAAACCCCTGTAGTAACTTCACCAGTGTTTGGGATTTGTACCACAAGGGAAACTTTTGCATCTTAATTTTAGTTCTTTTCTCACTCAAGTTTGGATATGGTACTTTTGCTATTATCTGGAATCTGGAAAGATCATCTTTCAAATCAACCCCCTCCCACAATGAAGATGACAACAGCACACCATTTTCATCCATGGCATGTTCTTGAATTACCTCATCTTGGGTCATGCCATTTTCATTTCTACTATGACAAATTCTGATTCTGCACTTGTTTTTCTCCGAGAGATGATCTCGTATGTCCACGCATTTCTTCTCAGAGGAGCTAAGTATGAGACCTCTCTCATCTGCATGTTGTGTTAGTATGTCATCAATCTTGGATATCACTGCAAGCTCATCATCTCTGCTTGATGAATAGTTGAGCTTTCTTACATTTAGAAAATTGATTCGTCTTTTATCAGGCAAGAAAGGTGATTTTGGAGTGTCAACAAACGCAACTGTGGAAGGATCAAGACTAGTATTTTCACAAAAACTTGCCTTGTCTATGGTAGCCGACATGAAGATCTGTATATCAATGTCAAAGAACGCCTTGACATATTTTGAAATATCAAGTGGCTTTATTGAAAGCGATCTAAAGTTGCCTCGCTCATCGAAGTAAGGATCATTTAGGACAAAGTTTTCCTTGTTTAATTCTAGTTCAACATGAGCATTTGCCATCTTTTCGTATCGCGATTCGAGTCTTGCAAGTTGCATGTAGTCTGGATTTTGCTGAAATTTTTTACTCTCTTGAAGATTCTTGATTTGCTGTGAATATGATTTTGCAAGATCATCGAGCAGTTCCAAGACAAGTTTTGGTTCATCAAGGGAATAGCTCTTGACATCAATCCCACATTCTGTTATGTGTCCACTGTAGATGTCTACACCTATGAACTGGATTATCTGATCTTCTATTTTGTGGGCCTCGTCAAAGATCGCAATCGGTTTTTTGATATAATCTGCATATGCTTTGCGGCCAAATCTCATCAGCTGGAAATATGCTGCATAATTCCAGATGGAATGGTCAGAAAGGAGGGCGAGATATTTTTGTTCGTAATAAAAACACTGGGGATTTTTGGAATTTGGTTGCAATTCGCCAATTTTAGGTTTGAATTTGCAACTTTCCTTTACCTCTTTTCCTTTTATCTTGACCGTCTCTTCGCATAATCCCTTCTCACATGTCAGTCCTTTCTGTATAGCTTGTTTGAGATCTGATCTTTCTATTCCTTGATGCTCCATCAGCTTAAGGCAGGCAAAATTGGATTTTCCCTTGACAGGATTGAGAAATTTGAGATCTTTTGAGTACTGGTCCTGAAGTTGTTTTGAGGCAGTAATTACAAATGACTTACCATAATATCGTGCAAGCGTGGCAGCAATTAGGGACTTGCCAACTCCAGTAGGTGCAGAAAGAACTACAATCTTGTAGCCGGAATTGAGCTGCTGCTCTATTCCATATAGTATATCCTTCTGTATCTGTCTTGGTTCAAATTCTTCTGGGAAATGTTCTAGAACTGTTGTCATATTTTTTCAGTTTGATAAAATCTTGCTAGACTGGCAATACTTAATTCATTGTAATAGGTCTTGATTTATTTTCTAATGGAAACAATCAACTTTCCATTGGATCTGTCCCGGATGTTTATCTGCTGTGAATGCACTTGGAAATAGACATGTCCTAACAATTCTACTGCGTTATTTATCTCACCGCTATCTTTTTTGCCCATTTCTAATTCCACCAAGTTTCGCAATGACTGTCGAGTCTTTGGCACGCCGTGTTTTTTGATAAAATTATCTACACTATCACTGTTGTAGAATTTTGTTCTTTGTTGTATGGCCTCTTCTGTATCAGGATTTATCGGCGTCGTGGCTTAGTATTGGTCATTCTTCCTAATAAGATCTCATTATATCCCGTCAAATTTTTGCAGGCTTTTCCAGAGATACCACGTAGCCACACTTCTGTATGGTTTCCACCCATCTCCAAGTTCTTCTACCTCGCTTGGTTTTGGGAGTTCTGGGAGTGAAAATGCCATCTGTACACCTTTTCGCAATCCAAGATCGTGAACAGGCAGAACATCTTGTCTTCCTAATGAAAATATGAGAAACATCTCAGCAGTCCACCTACCAATTCCTTTTACCTGTGTTAAATGTGAAATTACTTCCTCATCGCTCATCTTTGACAGTGTCTTCATCTTGATCTGGCCTTGGTCAATCTTTCTTGCCAAGTCCTTGAGATATTCTATTTTCATACCTGAAAGTCCTGCTGAACGAAGTTTTGATTTTCTTGTAGCAAGAATCTCATGTGCAGTTGGAAACTTTGGATAGATGTTCTTGAACCTAGAAAAGATTACCTCAGCAGCCCTTGTTGCAAGTTGCTGTGATATTATGGATTCAACCAAGACTGCAAAGTGGTGATTTCGTTTCTTCAGTGAGTAATCGCCCACGGAATCAATGATTTTTCCTAATATGGGGTCTTTTCTGAGAAACCTCACACCTTCATGTAGTGTCATATCAGTTTGGTTCAGGATGTATAGTCACTATGGCATTTTTAATTTGATTCTTTATCTTATACTCTATTTCAGAGATGATATCATGCACTTGTTCTATTGTAAGTTTGCCATCAAAGGAGCAGTCAATATCTACCTTGAAAATATCCTGAAGCTGGAACGTAATGACACGTCCAATTTTTTTAACACTTGAATATTTCTTGATAATATTTGCAACTTGTTCCTCTATTGTTAGGTCCTCGACAGGAATGCTTTTTGGAATTGATACATATGGCTCAAGGTGGATTGTAATGTGATTTATATTTTCAACTGATTTTCTTATCTGAACTTCTATCTCATCTGACACCTTGTGGGCATCCTCAAGTGACATGTTTCGATCTACCAAAACATGCAAACTGAGAAAGACTCCATCTTTTGTGGTGGAGTAGCTTATGTTGTGAATCCCTGCCACTCCTTGTACCGAGGAGGCTACATTATTTACAACATAATCAATTGGCACGTCACTCCAAGTGGGTTCAAAATGTACAGTGACCTTACTGTTTGTAATATTGTTCATGATGTTTTTCTCCACGTTTGCACTTATCTTATGGGCTTCCTCGAAACTTGAGGTACCTTTGAGAGATATTCTAACTTCTGCAAAAATGTCACTACCAGATCGTCGTATCTGCACAGACTCTGTTTTCATAACACCCTCAGTACCACTTACTATATCATGAACAGTCCTTACCATGCTCTCAGGTACAGCATCGGTAAGCTCCATTGCATTTTTGTAGATGAGCTTTAGGCTCAATACTGCAAGCAAGCCCCCAAGTATCAATGCAGCAACAAAGTCTCCTTGGTAGAACCCCATAATGACAAGCACTATACCTACAAGGGCAACAGAAGTAGAACCCATATCCATAAAGGCATGGTAAAAATCAACTCTTAGTGCCTGTCCTTCTGTTTTCTTCAGTGCATTTCCCAAAATAACAATTCTTGCAACATCTGAAAATAGTGTATAGACTGCTGCACCTATTGCAAGCATACCAGGCAATACTGCAGGACGAGGCTCTTGTAATCTAGAGATTGACTCAAAGATGAAAAAACAAGCTATGATGAGTATGATTATACCGCCAACGAAACTTCCCATGGTCTCTATCTTACCGTGACCATACGTGTGTTCCCTGTCAGGCGGTTTTGTAGCCCACCTTGCTGCCACAAGCAGTATTGCAGTAACAACAAAATCAAGCACTGCATGAATGCTATCGGTAACCAATGCTAGACTGTTTGAGAAAATTCCAACTAAGATCTCTACTGCAAATGCAGACAGTATTATTCCCAAAGAAACCTTCAGAGCATTTATTTTGATATTTTGCAAACTCAAACCTTATGCAACCCCAATACTCTTAGCACTTCATCAAAGTTTTCACGTGACTGGACATGTTTGTATTTTTTTAAAGATTCAATCATGCGCTTTGTGCTCGGAACTTTTATGATTTTTTTAACAATGTTTGAAAGCCCCGATCCAATGAAGATGCCTTGAGTTGCAGAAGTTACATTGGATGTTCTTCTGTTTACACTTGCACTTTCAAAATCGATTATGCATGGAGATCTTCCTACAATGACATGCTTGTGCAGGTAACTGAGCTCACCATGATCAAGATGAGCCATGTCTAAATTATGACAATCCGTCAATACTTTGCGTATTGTAGTTTTGAGTTTTGCAGCACTGCCCTTACCCTTTAGCTCCTTTACCCAATCAATTATCTTTTTTCCTTCCACATATTCCATTACTATGAAATTTTTACTGCTATCTATTACCCTTGGACCTACACTTACTTTGTTTGCCATCTTTAGAAATCTTGCTTCGCTTTGCATCTCTTCTCTGCTTGAATCTACCCGACGTATTTTCAGGGCTACCTTTTTTTTGCCTTGTTTGGCAATTACCACAACACCGACGTAGCCCTTGCCCAAGACAGGGATATTATTTAGAATGGTAGGACCCTCAAATGATATGCTCTTGATTCCAAGTTTTTTAAGCTCTGCAATTCTT
The DNA here is from genome assembly GCA_028867755.1 of Nitrososphaerota archaeon. Lineage (GTDB taxonomy): Archaea > Thermoproteota > Nitrososphaeria > Nitrososphaerales > Nitrosopumilaceae > Nitrosotalea. Next base: position 224,069 of record JAGWFT010000001.1, on the reverse strand, counting down.
TTTCCAAGTTCTTTTTTTGTAGCTTTTGGGTATCCTAAAACAAGAGAATACGGTTCCCTTCCAAGCTTACTTGTTGGTACTAAAGACGAGTCCATCGGTAGAGGTAAGCACAGCCAATGCCTTTTTAATGGATTTGCTTACGGGCTGGTCACCGTAGAGTATCCTAAAGCCACGCTTGATGTCTGGCATGATGCCGCTTGGCACACCAGAGTTTGCCAAGTCCTTTCTCAAGAGAGATTCCAAGAACTTTTTGGCATCATGGAACTCCCTTTCCTGCATAGACAAGACCTTTCCGTTGTCATCAACCCAGGTCAGGATATTCTTTGAATTTTTTGCAATAAAGTGTTCCGAGTCTGACTTTCTGTATACCTCAGGTCCATTTTTGACCATGAATTTTTCAATTACAGGTGAACCAAGAAGGAAGACCATAGCTGCTTCTGATTCTTCATCAGTTACTGCACTCTTGCGCAGAACATCAAATCCTCCAAGCTCAAGCTGGCCTGCTAATGCTGTTGTGCTACGTTTTATCTGTCCCCAAATTATATCAGGGCTTCGCCTTTTGTAGTTGAATTTTATAATTATTGTATTTTTCAGATTCTTTGCATTAGGATTTCTTTTCTTGCCAGAAAAGAATGCAATTGAAGGTTTTTTGAGAAATGATCTAGCAGCTAGAATAAACTTTGCAACATTTTGGCCAGAGATTGCTGTACCAAGATTTCGGTTGCTGTCAACTGGGTCAATTAGTACAAGTGCTGTCTCAAATTTCTTTGCCGGGTTTCCTACTGTCTGGCCCTGGACAAAGTTTGATGCAGCTTCTAAAACTCCCATAAATGTTCCATAGTGATATATCAGAACCTCTGCAACATATCCACCAAAGCCCTCTATGGCAATTTCTGCACCATAAATTCCTCCACCTCTTAGGAATTTTTTTAAAAGACGTACCTCATTCTTTTTATTTTCATCAAATGTTTCCAAAATGAATCTTGTATGAAATGAAGATCTGTCAGCAGCACTCTTCCATTGTCCCCGCTCAACATCATAGCACGGTACTACGTTTACTCGAGTTCCTTCCGCTCTTGCCTCTACATATGGATGCTCAGAATATCTTACAAATGGCACATATCTTTTCATGGAATCAAAGCCAATTTTTCTTCCAATATTCTCAAATGTCTTCTCATCAGTATCGGTTTTTAGCTTGACAAATATGTCCAAGTCCATCTGTCCCTTGAGCCAAGTTCCCTTTGCATAAGAACCTCCAAGTTCCACTGTTACAACCTGGGAATATTTGGAGGCCTCGTCTCTTACCTTCTTTACTAGGGAATCAGCTAGTTTCTTCATCTTTTCCTCTTCCTTTTTTGTAGGAACAGAAATCTTTCTTGCCTGCTCTAAGATACGGGTCATTGTGCCTTTATCACCTGTAAATCAGAATATATCGGCCCATTTGAAGTTAAGATACTTTTCTTGAACTTTAGCTCACAAATGACATCTTTTCCAAGGTTTACCTGCCTGTATTTTTCTATCTTTTTTGAAATATCATCCATCTTGTTCTTCACTCTAAATATGGTGAGATGTGGTTTGAATGGCTTGTCTGACTTGAATCCCAGAGGTGCTAGTTTTTTCTCGACTTGAGTAGCAAGTTCCACAAGCTGTTCAGAAGCGATCTCATCCACACCAATCCAAATTACTCGAGGAAATTTTGGATTTGGAAATGCACCAAGATGAGTAAAACTTAATTCAATTGGTTCAAAGGCAATACCTGAAAGTGATTTTTTTACATCTTCTGCAACATTATCCATTATCTCTCCCAAGAAAAGCAGCGTGAAGTGCATGTTTTGTCTGTTAACAGGACTTGCCTTTATGTCAAAATCTGTCTGTAGATTAGCTATTGCATCTAGTACATCTTCACTGTGAACTTCTACTGCTACAAATGTACGCATCATAGAAATTCAGAACCCAGAGTCTATAATGATTTTCCGGTAGCTTCATAGACTGGAGAGTCGAATTTGCGAATGTGACAAAGCTTATTGTCTGTTTAACAGGAATGCCTGGTGCCGGCAAGACTACCATAGCTGAGGCCCTAAGTTCAAAAGGATTTGATAAAATAACAATGGGAGATGCTGTAAGAGCAGAGGCGACAAGAAGAAAAATTGAACCTACCGGTGCAAATTTAGGCAAACTCATGCTTGATCTTCGAGAAAAAAATGGTCCTGGTGCAGTAGCTGAGTTAATCAAAGATCAGATATTAAATTCAAGTTCAGATGTTGTGCTAGTTGACGGAGTAAGGTCGCTTGCAGAAGTTGAGGTATTAAAAAAAATCGGCACCGTAAAAGTTCTTGCAATACATGCATCAGGTGATACCAGATTCAAGTTCTTAACAGGGCGTGGCAGGTCTGATGCTCCGTCAGACAGAGAAGATTTTACAAAAAGGGACTCTAGGGAAATTGGGGTTGGTATGAGTGAATCGATTGCCCTTGCTGATGAAACAATCTCTAATAACAATCTAACAATAGAACATCTTGTGAACACTGCATATGATATCATCAAAGGTTGGACAAAGTGAAAGTCCCCAATATTGCATGTAAGATAGAAACATACGCTGCAGTCAATCCATCAGAAGATCCGGAAAAGATCAGAACTGCTGTGTCTAATGTAATCTTGGATACTGATTATGAATACAAGGATGGAAGCATAAAGGCGATCTCTAGAGATCTACATTCTCTGTCAAAGATTCAAGAAACAATACAAAAACGTAGAGTAAACAAAGTATACAGAAGACAGATGCGATACAATACAAAAGGCGATACCACTTGGTTCTATCTTAACAAGCAGGCAGCATATGTTGATGTTATTGCTATCTGTGATGAAGCAGAAGAGTCTCCCATGGGACCAATCAAGATAATCATACACTGTAACGATCTGGAAAAAGTAGTTGACTGGCTTGCGCCTGAGTTTGTTGAATAACTAGAATTTTTTCTACATTTACTCAAATTGTATGCGTTATACATTTTTTATTAAAACTCCAATATGTGATACTGGTTGATAGGAAAACTAGTCGCATTTGGAATAATAGCCATAGCAGTAATTGTTATTGTACCTAATTTAGTGAAGGGAAACTCACACGTTCCTGCACTTGATACAATCAAAGAACACATTGACTATGCCACAAATCATTTACAAGGAAACAACACAAGTTCAATTGGATATGGTAGTACACTTACAAATTCTAGCGCTGGTAACACTAGCGAACAATCAAGCAATACCCATAATCAAAATGCAGGGCAGACTTTAACACAGCTTTCACCACAAGAGGTGGTTAAGCAAACCTATACGGGACAAGTTTTTCAGAACACAAATGATACTTGCCAAGTCTCGGTTCCAGGCATGGCGGAAACTATTAACGGGCAGACAGAACTAACTCACATAATTCAAGTTCCAAACTGTATGCTCCCAGTAAACAAGCCAGTACAGGTGACAACAACCACGCCAAAAGAAAACTACACGCAGTCACCTGATCAGGGAAGTAATATTCAGATTAATCCATATGTAGGTTCAAATAATGGTGGAAGCTCGAATCCATCAACTACAACACCTTCCAATCCATCAACTACAACACCTTCCAATCCATCAACTACAACACCTTCCAATCCATCAACTACAACACCTTCCAATCCATCCCTCACAAATACTAGTCAAGCAAGTTCTAATGATCAAAACTCAAACCCATCAACTCCTGCCTACTTCCAAACTATTCAGTTAAATGCAGTAAACCAAGGAACAGGCATCATACTCTCATATGATGATACAACTGGTCAGACCACACAAGTTATAGTAACTATGAAAAACAACGAGAAGATCTTGTTCTCTGGCACTTTTTATGCATCACAATTTCATACTGAAGTATACGATGTCCCAAATACTCCGCACATAATAGAAATGACAATTCAAAATGCAATCTATGGGACATTGCATGCTTCTGTCTATACTCCGTCTAATATTCAAAATTCAACAATATCAGGAATATTTACAAACTAGAATTCCTTACAACCTCAAAAAGATGCTTCTGTCGTTCAAACCTTGTTTAGAGAATGAATCAGAAAATGTGTGATAGCGTGGCCCTGAGGTTGTAACATAATAGATTTGTTTGATTATCCGATATTGTTTGCATCAGATAAAACTCAAATCTTCAGGAGCTCAAACCTGTGAGTCCAACCTTACAGAACTAGAATCTACAAAATAAATTAAAAAAGAAATTGTTTGGAATTTATTACTCCAATATTTCAAGCCCTAAAAATTCATTATTAGGAAGCCATTTGAGACAAGCTTTCTTACATCTATATGTTGATCTTTTTCATCAATGAGGTCCACTTTGCATTCTTGTACTGCATCTTTGGCACCAAATGCTTTTGCACAGAATAAACAAGCTCCTTCGAGTTTATCTTTCACAGTTTCAAATAAATCGTGAGCTATGTGATCCTTTTTGGATAATTCATGAATCCATTTTGGACCTGTACCGTCAAAGTAAAGCCTGACATCATCTCTTGCTTCTTTAAATTGCTTAACAGCTTCTAACGCATTTACCACACGTCCCAAACCTTCATGTGTACCTACATCAGCAAACACAAACACTGCCACTTTAGTCATTTTTTCACCTCCTTACCTTTCATAACTAGATAAAGAAAGGTAACCTATATTAAACAGAAAGTAACAAAATTGTAATCAGGTGAGAAAAAAGTAACTTGGCTCAATTAATGAGTAAAGATAATTTGAAAGTTTGCCCAATATACAACACGTTTGATCTAATTGGAAAAAAATTTACGGTGTTAATTTTACGAAATATGATCCTATACCATCACACAAGGTTCAATGAACTATTAGACTCTGTTGAAGAAATAAATTCCAAAACTCTTTCGTTGAGGTTAAGAGAAATGGAACGTGATGGATTGATTACAAGGCACGTTTATCCAGAAATGCCACTTCGAGTAGAATATGCTCTCACCGAGAAGGGTAAAAATCTAAAACCAATACTTGAACAGATGGGAGAATTTTCTACCCGTTATTGTGCTATCAATGTATTCAGAGACAAAAAACCGAGACATTTCAAGCAAGTCTTAGAAACCGCACACTAAAGCTATTTTAGCTGTACCTTACAATCTGGTCAAATCTGTTTTCACGAGTCTTCAGTTTTTGAACTAACAGTTGATACCAGTACAGAAATTTTGTTTAAAATAACTTAGAAAATGTAAAGGCGTGGTCCTGTATAGGCAAAAGCATTCTCTTGCCACTTGCGCACCTTTGTGCACCTACTATGTACTGTTTTTCACAGGACCACGCAAATTCAGTCGTTAGAATTTGCGTCTTTCTTCATTAATCATTATACGTTTTCATGATATTTAACAATTGATCATAATTATTACAACTAATAATTGTATTTTCAATAATTCTTTTATTGATAATAACAATTCAATGAGAACAGTGCTTTTTTTGAATAATTTTTTACAGTTTATCTCTGAAATACAGTGAGAAGCTCAGGCAAGGCCTTTGCAGCTGATGAGCGAATCGAAATATCCATGGTCCCAGACATAGGAGTCTCTTCTGGATTGACCTCAATTAATATCGCGCCATTTTGCTTGGCATAAACTGGCAATAGATTTGCAGGTGATACTGCAAGCGATGTTCCAACAACTATCATGGTATCACAAGAGCTTGCTTGAGAAATAGCAGCCTGCCAAACATCCTGCGGCAGAGATTCTCCAAACCACACCACATCTGGCCTTAGAATATTTCCGCATTTACATAGAGGCGGAAGTTCAGAAAAACTTGTTGATATCTTGTCCTTAAAGTCACATACTGTACATTTGATTGTAATAATACTTCCATGAAGCTCATAGACACTTTTGCTCCCGGCTCTCTGATGCAAGCCATCAATATTTTGTGTCAATACATGAACTGGTTTTTCCTTTTCAAGCTGCACTATTGCAAGATGTCCCGGGTTTGGTTTGGCAGCAAGTATGTTCCTTCTTCTTTCCTCGTACCATTCCCAGACAAGCTTTGGATCTTCGTAAAAGGCATCTATTGTAGCAAGCTTCATGGGATCATATTTTCGCCATAATCCATCTTTACCCCTAAAGGTTGGAATGCCAGATTCTTGGGAAATTCCCGCACCGGTAACAAAGATTATTTTTTCTGCCTGCTTTAGCTTGTTAGATATTTGTTCCAACATGTTACTTGATCTCAATTTCCATGAGATCTTTTGCTGCAATCACAGAACCATGAACTGCCTCTGCCTCCTTTACCAGCTCTTTCGCATCATCATATCTTGCTGAGAAGTGTGTCAGGATAAGATTTGAGACTCCAGCTCTTTTTGCAAGCTCTGCAGCTTCAACTGATGTTGAATGATAATTCTCTTTTGCCTTGTCACGCAATGTATCAGAATATGTGGAATCAAAGGTGATATAGTCACAGCCCTTGAAAAATTCCTCCAGCTTCTTTGTAGGTCTTGTGTCTCCTGATATGCCTATTTTTCTACCAGATCTTTTCTCACCCATTACATCAGATGGCCTGATTATCTTCTCACCGATCTTTACCTCCTTGCTGCTTTGAAGCTCATGCCAAAGCTCCCCTTCGGGAACCCCTAGTTGTTTAGCCTTCTCAGGATAGAACTTGCCTGGTCTATCCTTCTCTGCAAAGAGGTATGAATAGGCTGGAATGGAATGTTCTGCCTCACAAACATGAATTGTATATGCTGGATCATCAAAAACAGGGCCTTCTTTTATTTTGATGACTCTGACAGGAAAAGTAAGACCAAAGTTTAGTATCTTCAGGTTAGCTGCAAGAAATTCGTCAATTCCTGGCGGACCAAAGATGTCAAGTGATTCTGTTCTGTTTTGTAGTGACATTGTCTGCAGCAGGCCAAGAATCCCAACACAATGGTCTCCATGTAAATGAGTAACAAAGATCTTCATCTTTTTGTTCCATCCAAGCTTGGCCTTTTGAAATGCAACTTGGGCGCCTTCACCTGCATCAAACATCAGGATCTCTTTGTCTAGAACTAGGCAGATGCATGTCATGCCGCGCTCCATTGTTGGCTGTGCAGCTGATGTACCCAAGAATACTAGCTTCATGTAACAGCGATCACTCTTGTAAGGCTCTTGTGTCTAAAGATTTCGTATTTTTTTGCTTTGCCTAGCTCATCAACATCGAGACCTTTCTTGTATACAATAACAAGCTTCATTGTCTTTGGTACTATAGATAGAAAATCCTGTAGTACTCTTTTTGGTGGTATGGATGTCCTTGATGCAACTCCATATGGTACATCGGTAACCACCGCATCTATCTTGTCCTTGATTTTTTGTATATCGTGATAGGTTGAGTTGACTACTTTGGAATCATATCCATTATCTACAAGATTCTTTTCTGCAATATTGCACATCTTTCCATCAAAATCAATTCCTATGGAATGAATCCCCATAGATTCAGCTTCTAGTAATATTGTTCCAGTTCCACAAAAAGGATCGCAGATAGTTTTTTCTTCCTTTAGCTGCGACAAATTAACCATGCATCTTGCAAGCTTCCAGTCAAGCTCGGTTGGGTACTTGATTGTCTTTCTGGGCCTTTTTGGTTCTCTCATGGTTTCTGCATAGCCAAGATACTTTTTGTTATTGGTAATGATAAAATACACAGTAACCATGGGATTTGAAAGGGATACGTTAGAGCCCCATTTTTCCTTGAGTATTGTACCTGCATCACTTTCTATCTTTGCCTTGTTGATTTTTTTTGAAGATAGGTTGATGACTCTGCAAGCAAATGTCTTTGGTTTTGACAGATGCAATTTCGTTTCTAATATATCATCCAAAGTGCTTACTATGCTGCCGCCAGTTCTGACAAACGTGGCTCTTTTGGCAATTTTTTCCCACGGTACAGCAGACTTGATTATTACAAGTCTTGATTCTTTAGTCGATGTTGCTTTGGGATCGTAGCTCTTCGATATGGAAACTAGCTCATCTTTTGCAAGTTCTGGCTGTTCACCAGATAGTATGAAAAAGCTTTGCGGCATTCAGCTAATTGCCTTTGCAATTACAGGAGAGACATCAACAATGCCTGTCTTGCCAGGTATAGTATTGGTACTGACAATCTTTGTTACTCCTGCTTGCTTGATCTTCTTTTCTGCATCTCCCATCAAAAGAGCATGAGTACATGTTGCGTATATCTTTCCGCACTTTTGTTTCTTCAAATATTCTGCAGCCTTTACTATACTGCCTCCAGTGCTTATCATGTCATCAACTAGAATTAGGTCTCTTCCTTTTACATCATGATGATCTCCTTGTTTTATTGCAACCTCTCCTGTCCTTCTGTCTCTTTGTTTCTCTAATGCGATATGGTCTGTTCCAAGCAAACGTGCAAAGTTTCTTGCTCGTTCTATTCCACCAATATCTGGAGAGACCACGAGTGGACTTTTTAGCTTTAATCTCTTGAAATATCTTACAAGCTCTTCTACTGCAGATACATTTTTTGTAGGAATTTGAAATAGATTGAGCGCTTTCATACTGTGAATATCAACTATGATTATTCTTGATGCTCCAACTGACTTGAACATCTTTGCCACAAGTGATATTGTGACAATCTCGCCTGGGAGAAATTCCCTGTCTTGCCTTGCATATCCTAGGTAGGGAATTACTGCATATACTTGAGATGAGTACTTTCTTGCCTGCGAGACAAGAGCCAAGGCACGAACAAGATTTGAATCAACGGGGGGATGGATGGACTGGACTACGATTATCTTTCCGCTTGGTCTTCCCTTCAGAGTTACCTTGCTCTCACCGTCTGGAAAAGTTCGCAGCTCAGATGGGATGTATCTTGATTTTAGCCTTGATGCTATTTTTTTTGCAAGCTGTTCTGATGAAGGTCCTCCAAGAACAGTAAATTTAGCCATCAGACTCATCGAGCCGTGAGTCATTCTTAAGTTTTGAGGGGTATGTTTAGCTGATGGTTCAGGTCAGGGGACCAGAGTACCATCATAGTCGTATTTTTGGGCCCACTTTTCAGATTTAAAATAACTAAAACTTCATGGATTTCCAGCTTCATTCCAGTACTTGACCCAGTTAGTGGCAATCTCATTCTGTGCTGTTTTAAGATCCAATGCTCCGGAGCATACCTGATCATGCAGATAGTTTTCAAATCCATCCTTGTCATAGGAACTTGGAGTGGTATAATGGGATTCAGGCCAAAGGTTCCTTACATCTGCCGGGGCACCACCAATCTCAAGAGGAATTAGATGATCCAGTTCATAGTCGCTTGCTGAATCTGTATATCCATAGGCATCCATAAGCTTGAATTTCAATGGCTCAGTATAGGAGACTGGTGGTCTTACTGATGATGCATATCCACTAATGCAGATAGTAGAATCAATGTTATCTTGTGTTACTTGCGGGTCAGATACTCCAGGGGTACATGTGGGATCAGGTAAGACATCATTGTCAAGAACGTTGCATGAGGATGGAACTTGTGTTGATATTTCATTTGTTTGGTTGGCTTGTTGGATTTGTGCAGCCTGAGCCGGACTAACTTGTTTCACAAGGTCTACCTGAATTATGCCAACCTGTACAAGATACTGCATACCTTTTACAAACTCTGAATCACTGACTTGATCTTCTGACCACCACTTGGCAGTGTTCTTAATCCATGATGGAATTTGGTTCGAGTTTTGCAGGTTTCCTCCTGGAGTAATGGGAATCTTGATTATTTCATTCTCGACCATATATTGAATCCCTTTGATAAAGTCGGAATCGCCTATTTGGCCGCTAGCCCACCAACCAGCATTATTTTTGATCCACTGAGGAATCACCGGATCAGAAACTTGAGCAGGAGCATCATCAGCAAACGCTGTTTGTGTTATTCCAGTCATAAAAATTGTAACAGTTAGAACAATTAGTGAAAAGTGTTGATTATTCACTAGTAAAGTAAATAATCAAACATGGATAAAACTTGTTTTAGCGAAAGTTAAGTTATCGTATCCAACGCATGTTAAGTTAGATAAATTTTCTACTGGAAACTCATATATAAGTAGGAAAGACCGATACGAGCCAAAATCTAGTTAACACTATTAGTTGGAAAATAAAATGAAAATCATGCCAAACCGTATTGTTTCCTTTCTTCCTAGTGCAACAGAAATACTGTATGAATTAGGAGTAGGCGATCAAGTACTTGCAGTAACACACGAATGCAATTACCCAGCAGAAGCAAAATCAAAACCCAAAGTAATCCACTCCTCGTTTGATCCTGGAAAAATGACAAGCAAAGAAATAGACAGTAAAGTAGTCGAGCTAGTTCAAACAAAAAAAGACATCTATGTGCTAGATGAGCAGGTACTAAAGAAAGTAAATCCAGATCTAATTGTTGCACAAGGAATCTGCGAGGTCTGCTCTCCTTATACCAAAGAGATCAACAGAGCAGTCTCAATACTGCAAGACAAACCCGAAGTTCTAATCCTAGACCCAAAAAACCTCGGTGACATACTTGATGATATAATTGAGATTGGCAAAAAGGTAGGAAAACTCGGTGAATCACAAGCTTTTGTTCATGGCCTGAGGTCTAGAATCAAAATTATACAATACAGGCAGAAAATTGCACGACCCCAAGTTCTCTGTATTGAATGGCTTGACCCGCTGTTTACTGCAGGTCACTGGGTTCCACAGATGGTAGAACTTGCAGGAGGAATAAACGGAATTAGTGCAACAGGAGACAAGTCAAGAAGAATGGAGCTAGACGAGATTGTCAAGTTTAACCCAGAAATAATTGTGCTTATGCCATGCGGCTTTGATGTAAACCGAACTATGCAAGAATATGAAAGACTTGCAGACAAGGAGAAATGGAGATCACTTGAAGCAGTAAAACAAGGCCAAGTTTATGCAGTAAATGCAAACGAATACTTTAGCAAGCCAGGACCAAGAACCGTAACAGGACTTGAGATCTTGGCAAAGATAATAAATCCTGATACGTTCAAAGATTTACAGGTTCCAAAAAATTCCATCCAGAAGATAGAATTTGAATTATAAAAATGCCCTGACATCAATTTGCATAGAAGATTCTTACTGATGATAGAGTCCCAAGTCTTATTAGTTATTATTTATAATTTTACACGAATTGAGAAGATCACTCTTGATAAGTGCCATAGGATTGATAATTTTACCACTTCTCAATTCTGCCGGGGCAACATCAGATCTTAGCACTTTGGGCAAGCCAGACGTTACAATATCGCCAATATCAGGACCCCCCGGGACACCAATAACAATTACGGTATCCAACATTCCAGATATATCCAAAGAGTCCTATCCCTATCCAGATCTTTACATCTACCTTCCATTTTCAGACTCTTTTGGAACAACGCCACAAAGCCAATGTGGAGGCCAGGACTGCTTTCCAATCTATACTCATTATGACGCACTAAATCACGACTTTGCAGACAGGACAGTTACGTTTACGTTATTTAGTACCAGCAATCCAAATCCTGTTTATCTTAACGGCCTTGAGAATTCAGTCTGCGATGTTGTAGTAAATGGAAAAACAGTAGAGCGATATTCTACTTTATGTAACGCCAAGGATCAGCCAACAGGTATCTATAACATAAGATTTGGCTGGGGTGAAGAGAACGCACCTCAAATAAACGATATCACACAAACAATACAATTTACTGTCACACCAGGTTCTCCACCGCCCCCACTCCAGGTTGCAGACATTGGCAATCCTATCATCCAGGCATACCAAAACGGACAGATTAGCCAGTCTGAATTTTACAGCAAACTTTCTGCACTTGGATGGAACCAAGATGAAATAAGACAAGCAATGGCAGTCATAGGCAAGCTTCCACACCAGATGGGTGCACCAGTCCCAGATGAAATGCAGCAAATTCAACAAGGAGTACAAAAAGCTGCAGAGCAAACCTCACAACCAACAGAACAGACCACACAACCAGTAATACCACAGACAAATCCTGTAACAATACAAACACAACCAAGTTCCCAAATCCAAACTGGTTCAAGTCAAGCTCTGAATAATGGCATGTGGACTATGGTGCTGGTTGCATCATGTTTAGCTGCTACAGCAATGGGCGCAGGTCTTTTTGTAATAAAGAGTACACGAAAAATTACAAATTAGGCAAATATCTGGTTAAATTATTGGATCTAGTATTTTCTGACATTCATGCAGACATTGATGCCCTGGATACTATACTTGGCATAGCGTCAAATCCAGAGTTTACAAAAAAGTATGGCACTTTCTCAAGAATAATAAATCTAGGCGATCTTCTTGAAAGGGGAACACATCCAAAAGAGGTGCTTTCTAGACTAAAATTGCTTGAAAAAAATTATCCTATTTTCTCTGTAATGGGAAATCATGATGAAGCATTTTTGTACAATAGGTTGATAGGTGGAAGCTCGATTGAGAGCATGGACGCACATGCAAAACTAAATTCAGAAGATACCTCATTTTTCAAAGAAAATAATGACGGGACTTTTGGCAGTCAAGAGTTCATAGATAAAAAACATGGTCTCTTCTGTGTGCATGGAGGGCCACTTGACCCAGAAAAAATAACCCCAAAAACTGCACAAGATGAGGCATGGCTATACAAAAGGTCATGGCAGAGGCTAACAGAAGAAGACTTTGAATCCTTTACTTACTCTGGATATCATTACAAGCCATCTTCTGCGTTTGATGAAGCTAACAAACATGTGAAAAACCATATCATTTTGTGTGGTCATCAACATAAAGAGGAAACAATAATGCAAGATGGAGATATTCACAGGCTTTATCCAAACTTAAAATCAGTAAAGGAAAAGCTCTCAGGTCACATTCTTGAGAGTAAGGAAATTGAAATTAACTCTTCTAATAATTATCTTATCAGATTGGGTATTGGCGGGCCTGAAGGTCACTATGTAAAAGATTCTGAGGTTCCTCATTTTGCGATTGTTCAATATGACCCAAAAAGGGTAATTTTGTTTACAGTATATACCTAAGATTAATGTTGAAATTAACCATGAGTGCCACAGAGACATTAAGAAACGACCACAAACAAATGCGTCGCCTTGAAAAGATAGTTATCCAATGTTATACTAAACTCTATGCTGGACTAGACATTCCATTTTCAGATCTGGAAAAAATAGTTACAATAATGTCTGAATTTCTTGATGCAATTCATTATTCCAGAGAAGAGGATACATACTTTGCCTGCGTTGGGAGCTATGGATCTCTAAAAGAAGAGATACGAGCGTTTATGATTGAGCATGAATTTAGTCGTCGCATTGCAAGTAACATCTCAGGATATTTGCAGAAATGGAAAGAGGGGAAAAATGAAAGGGAACCTGTTGCAAGATTTCTTAAAACTTATGCAGTTTACCTAAATGAACACATGACAAAGGAAGACAAGTTTTTTGACACTGCAGAAAAACAAGTCTTGTCGCCTGACGAGGAAAAAATGATGTATGAAGAATTTCGTGCAGTTAATGCTGTTGTGGCAAAACTTGATGAAGTGATCAAATCATTAGATTATCTGGAACAAACAGCTTGGATGAAAAACTAAGATTCTTCAAAGACTGACTTTACTTTAGGATAGAACAAGACTTGAGTTTTGTCAAGTTTGTATTTTTGTTGCATGAATCACATACAAATCCACAATTATTATATATCATCACCATAGTATGCAAACCATACATACTATTATGACACATATAGCCAATCTCAGAGTGCACATTGCCCCAGTAGGTTTTGAGATTGACAGGATTGCAATACCTGCAAAGCAGATGAAGGCAGACAGGGTATGGCTTTTGATGCATGGTGAACCGACAAAGGATAGGGCACAAGGCTACATGGAAAAGATAAGAGCACATCTAAAAAAGGAAAAGATCGAAGTTCATGTAGTATATTCTGATAGATTTGAACTCTTCAAGATATTAAAATCAGTTAGAGAAATTGTAGAAAAAGAGAAAGATAATGATATCTTTGTAAATTGTTCTTCTGGTTCAAAAATTCAGGCAATTGCATGCATGATGGCCTGCATGATGTTTCAAGGTAAAACAAAGCTTACTCCATACTATGCAGAACCAGAAAATTATGCTAGTGTAAAAGGGGAACAACTTTCTTCAGGATTGAGGACAGTGGTAAAATTACCTGCATATGAAATTCATACACCAAAACCAGCTTTGATTCAAGCATTGAAAATAATAAAACAGCATGGTGGTAAAATAACAAAAAAAGAAATGGCAATACTGGCAGAGGAAAAAAAACTAATTATGATAAATGCAAAAGAAGAAAACTTTCAGCAAGCCAGGTTTGCAAGTCTGGACAAAAACATAATCCAGCCGCTTTTAAACGAGTGGAAATTTGTTGAAGTTGAAAGAATAGGAAGAACTCGTTGGATAAAGATCACGCCAGAAGGAAACGGTGCAGTCGAATTTCTTAACTAGAGCCTCTTGTTGCAAGTTCAGGCTTTAGTGTCCAGACAACTCCCATCGCTATGAAGGGAACCGAAACTAATGCAGCAATCTCCAAGTATACTTTGTACTGTTCTGGATGTTGAGGATCGGGATTTGCTCCCATAAACGGCACTGGCAAGGCTGCAGCAAACCAGACTATCGCTAAAGTGATGATTATCTTAAGTGATCGCTTCCTCTTCTCGTCCATGCCCTAAGTAGGGACTAGTTCTATTAATTTTATATGGCTGATTTACTTTATTGTTACTCCGCCATCTACAGGTAAAATTGCTCCTGTAATCCACGACGAATCTTCTGATGCAAAATATAGTATGGCTTTTGCAACATCGTCTGGATTACCAATTCTTCCTATTGGATGCTCAGCAACCATCATAGCCCTATCTGCCTCTGTCCTAAGATAGGGTTCTGTCATGTCCGTTTCAATTACACCTGGGCAGATGCAATTTACACGAATCTTATGCTTGGCATATTCGATTGCCCAAGTCTTTGTCAGGTGTATTAAAGCAGCCTTTGTTGCCGAATACGAATCAACCTCAAAATTCTCAAATGATTTGAGTCCTGCATCTGATGAGATGTTTATGATACATCCTCCATTTTTCATCATATGTGGAACGACTGCTTTTGTAAAACGAAACTGTCCTGTAAGATTTATGTCAATCACCTCATTCCATTCTTCTTCAGGAATTTCATGTAAGGGCTTTACTTTTGGAAGCATTCCTGCATTATTTACCAGTATGTCTATCTTGCCAAATCTATCGAGAGTTCTTTTTACAATATTTTCAACATCATCATTTTTTCTGATATCCCCAGCAAAACCAACCACTCCTAACTCTCTGGCTGCTGACTGGAGTCTTGTGTTATCCTTTGCCGTGATCACAACACTTGCACCTTCTTTTGCAAAAATACTAGCTGTAGCTTTTCCTATCCCCCTGCTGCCACCTGTAATAATTGCAACCTTTCCAGAAAGTTTCATCTATTCTACATCTTTAGAGTTTTATTCCAAATGTTATATGTCTATTAAGAATAAAATTTACACCTGATGCAATTACTATCGAGATGAGTGCTGCCAACAGATAGTACAAATGTGTTTCATCCACTAACAGATAATTAAATCCAAGTTGAATCAACATACCAATAATACTTATTCCGATGAACTTGACATACATAAAAAATACTGACTGTTTTACCACTGTATCATTAAAAGTCCAAGCTTTATTCAAAAAGAAATTTGTTGTCATAGAGACATAGATCGCAATTGCAGAAGATGCAAGATACCATAATCCAACATATTCTTTTAGAACATACAAGATCCCAAGATTTACTAGTATTCCACATGCTCCTACTGCATAATACTTGAACGCATGTTTAGCAAAAAGTGAAGCTCTACTAGACCTATCATGTTCGCCTACTGCCATTAAGCTCCTCAATATTATGTGTCTTAATAAACGCTAAAGTTTTTCTAGACTAAATTGTAATCGAGTTTTTTTGTTGACTTTTAATTCTTGTAAATATTGTATAAATGACATATGTAGTCACACCCCTCTATTTCCTTTTTTAAAAAAATTTGAATAATTATTAATTTAAAGACAAAAAATATGCATAAAATGATAAATACTTTAATCTTCTATAAAAATTAATGCAGAAGGATATAAAATCTACTGCCAAATGAGCGTGGCTTCGCAGATCTTAATGTGAATCCACTTTGTGGATCGTAAGAGGTAATCTCTGCAAGTCTGCGATAAGGGCCACGCCCAAATTGTTTTACAATAGTTTAATGATACATTTTCATCCTTTGCATCTCCACATTTTTTCTCTCGATGATTTTCAATCGTTATTGATCGTTTAACCAAATAAAATTATTTTCAAAAAAATTTAGAGCTTGAGGGATTCTTTTAATCCCTTGTATCTATTTCTAATTGTTACTTCGGTTACTCCAGCAGCTTGTGCAACATCTTTCTGTGTCTTATTCTCTCCATTCATTACACAAGAGAGATACAGAGCAGCAGCTGCAAGTCCCATTGGATCTTTGCCAGCAGAAATTTCAATCTCTGCGGCATCTTTTAGAATTTGTAGGGCCTTTCGTTTTGTTTTTTCACTTAATCCAGCTTTGCTTGCAATTCTTGCTACACACTTTATTGGATCGACTACAGGCATCTTGAGATCAAGTTCTCTGAGTAAAAGTCTATAGCATCGTGCAACATCTTTTCTTTTAATGTTGATTCCACTTGCAACATCGGTCAGAGTTCTAGGAGTTTCAGTATCTCTACATGCTGCATAAAGTGCAGCAGCTACGAGTCCAGGAATTGATCTTCCTCTAACAAGCCCTTTATCAAGTGCTTTTCGATAGATGTATGCAGTCTTTTCGATTACTGCATCTGATAATGCAAGTTTGTCTTTTAGTCTATCAAGCTCACTGAAAGCTTGTCTAAAGTTTCTATCTACTGGTTCATGAACTTGACTTCGGCTATCCCAAGTTCTAAGTCGCTCAATTGTACTTTTCATAGATGCAGAAAGTGGTTTTCCTGATGCATCTTTGTCAGCAGGACCAATTATTGTTGCTAATCCCATATCATGCATTGCAAGTGATGTTGGAGTTCCTGTCCTACTTCGATCTTCATGTTCCTCTTTAGAAAATGATCTCCATTCTGGTCCAGATTCCTCAACACGTTCTGTCATAACAAATCCGCATCCACCACAAAACATTTCACCTGTGGTGCTATCTGTAACCATTGGACCTTTTCCACAACGAGGACAACGTCCGCCAGAACCGAAAGATTCGCGTGTCATATTATATCTTATAAGAATTTCGGTTAACATAAATAAAAAGGTTTAACTATAAGTTAAATTAGTAAAATTGGCAGAATTTTCTATTAAAGTTATATATTTTCGACCTTAATATGAGATTAATTGTAAAAATTTTAACTAGTATGTACTAATATCGTAAAGGGAATTTAATTCAAGTTTACATATTATTGAATTTCTTGTAATGATTAAAACTTGAAAATGATTTTCTCTTTTTGAGAACAATCTTTTTTCGTTTTGTTAATTTTAAAATATTTTTCATCTCATATATTCTCTAGAAATAAAAAATATTTTTTAAAAATATTTTACAACTTTTGAATTGTCAAAACGATTCAAGCAAAACCTTAAATACGTTAGTTTTGGAATGACAGGCAATAAATAAAATGGAAAAATGTCCACTTTGCTGTGAACCACAGGCATCAAACAGTGCGCTTGCGATTCACATACAAAAGATCCATCCACAGAGAAGCATAGCACTTCAAGTAGTGCAATAGGTTTTCTGTAGATGTTGGATTGAACGTAGGATATATCCAATGTAGGTTATCCGAAAAATCTTGATTTTTTAATCATGAAAAAATGAGCCCTGCCTATCTTGCACACACATCTTTGTTAGCTAAATTTAGCATACGGTGAACCACATTTTACACCTGAAATTAATAACAGATTTTATCAGTCGTATCCATGACAAACTTTACTAACAATTGGCAAAAACCACAGACACCAAGCATTGGTGAAAGATTTAACGACACTATAAGACCAAAAGGTCCTCTGAAGCCAAGGATGGAACAGGCAGTAAAAAGACTCCAGGTCCAAACTGGAAAACTTGATGGAATGCTTACAAAATTAAAACAAAAAGATGAAAAGTTATTCAAAAGAATTGTAGTTGCCACTCAACAACATGATACTACCGCTAGTAAGGTTTTATCAAAAGAATTAGCCGAAGTTAGGAAAGTTACCAAGCTTCTCGGAAATGCTAGAATTGCACTAGAACAAATAGTGCTCAGACTCAGTACCTTCCACGATCTGGGAGATACACTTGTCACAATCATGCCAACAATTGGCTTGATGAAGAGCCTAAGATCATCTCTGGTACAGTTTATGCCAGAAGCAGATCGCGAGTTGTCAGGAATGACTGAAATGCTAGGTGGATTAATGACAGATACATTCCATGGTGGCGACTTTGGAATTGATTCTGGAGTTTCAGACGAAGAATCAGAGAAGATTATGCAAGAAGCTGCAGCAGTTGCAGAGGCAGCAGTCAACGACAAACTGCCTTCCATGCCAGCCAGCAGTCAATCATCTTCTGCCCGCTACATCTAGACTGTCCTGGATAATCTGACTAGGAAGAATGTACCGCATCAATTTCTCTGATCGCTGAGGCTACATTCTTTCAGACAATCACTAAACTGCTATTATTGTACAATCTATTTGAATAATTTACATAGCTTAGTTTATTGTAATTGGAAAAATTCTATCATGCAGACGTGTGGTTCACACACGTCATGCGGGGGAATACATGCATTCCAAGACATGATGACCATTGTCACCACTTCCTTGAGATTTCTCCGCTGGATCTTCTACGGCAGGATTTACCCTTGACCGTATCACGCATGTTTGCTGCATGATTCCTGTCTTAGGAGTTGTCCTCTGACAGGGACCATTAATACGCATGAAAATTATTTAAGCATTATGACTAATTTCATATTTGAAATTTTAATTTTTTTAAGATAGCTAAATATATTATGTGTAAATGAATGATTTTTTGAAAATTATTGATGAAAGCTTTTATGATACAGCCACATAAAGCAAGCGTGACAAAAGACGGGGGCATTTACCAATTGATTTATGAATCAAACTTGGACAGTAAGTTAGAGCAGATTCTAATTGGACTAATGAAAGACAATCCTTCCTCTAAAATTGAGACGACCATTAGAAAATTTTTACTTTACGTACAGCACTCTACAGAAAACTTTTGGAGCATTTATTACAATGCAAAAACCTATCAAGAAAAACTAGATTGTTATTATCAATTCTCAAAGAATCAATGTCTTGCAACTGAGGTATTAATTAGAGATCTTGACTCACTGTCATCCGAAGAGGAAATAAAGGAAAATCTTAACAGTATTCTAAAAGAAGGCTTTACTTTCTAGCCGAACGAAGATTCAGACTTGGGTCTAGTATCTTTAAAT
The DNA here is from genome assembly GCA_028867755.1 of Nitrososphaerota archaeon. Taxonomy (GTDB): domain Archaea; phylum Thermoproteota; class Nitrososphaeria; order Nitrososphaerales; family Nitrosopumilaceae; genus Nitrosotalea. The sequence continues at coordinate 204,598 of JAGWFT010000001.1, read as the reverse complement.
TTCTCTATCTTACTGCCTTCTTCATTTACTATCCTATCTATATTCAATAATTTTTCACGCAGGTTGTTGATAATTGCAGCTACATCATCTGCTTCTCTTTCAACCTCGCCTCTCTTTTGTTGTAATGTCTTTATTCCCTGTTTTTCCTCTTCAAGATACTGACCAACCTTAATCAGTTTCTCCTTAAGATTCTTAATGTCCACAGATTCGTCTTCTATGCTCTTTTCCAGATTCGTTCTCTTATCTTTCAAATTCTTAATCATTAATCCTACATAATCAATTGCTTCCTCAAGCTTAGTTCGTTTGTCCATTAGGGCTCTTATTCCTATATCTTCTCCAGATGCACTCATTGCTCTTTGTTGCATAGGTTCTGATATTTTTACTTGTTCAGTAGGTTTGGTTCTAGATTGCTCAATAACATCAGTTTCCTCCGGTCTGATCTCTTGAGGCTGATATTGTATGGTTTCAGATGTAACACTTTCTTCCTCCTTTTCAGTGGAATCCGGCTTAAATTCGTCCTTTTTCTTTCTGAACTTTTCAAACATATTGCTTATGACTACTGTAATGTGTAATATATAAAAAGTTAATAGATGAAAGAAGTGTCCGTGTTTTCTATCAGAACACTCCCTTTAGGTATATTTAGCGATCAAAGTTACTTGAAACCAAGATATATTTAGAATCAAGGTTTGCTTTTCATTAATTGAAGAGTAATCGTAAGATAGAATTCATTCCAATTGTGGAAGATATATTAGAACTAGATCCAATGATGAGATTTGCTGCTATTATAGATCTCAAAGGTAACATATCTGAAGCCATAATGAAAGAAGGTAAAACATCTCTTAAATCACAAAAAGAGGAAGAGCACTTTTGTAAACAGGTAGCCATAAGAAGAAAAATCCGAAAGCAGTTTGATAAGAGTCTAGGTCCAGTCAATTATGTGCATATAGAACGACAAAAGGTTACACAAATTGTTGTTTATCCAAAACACAAAACAGTCTATGTTACCATGGAGCCAAATATGGATATAACAAGAAAGCTGGAAATTATAGAGAAGATAAAAAAGAAAACGAGTAATTTGTAAGAAATCAGAAAACGCCTTTTAGGCAACCAGTTTTATTCTGTTGCTGGTTGTGGGGTTCCTTCGCCTACTACATCAGCAGTAGCAAAGCGTCCGCCAACTTGCGTAATCTTTACTTTTGCGTTCTGGCCTACTTGTCCACCTTTGACGAATATGACAAAACCTTCTACTCTTGCAATACCGTCCCCTTTCCTACTGATTTCTGTTACGGATACATCGTACTCTTTACCAGTTTCTACTGGCTTTGGTCTATTATCATCAAAGCGTCGTCCACCGCCGCCGAATCTTCGACCTCCGCCACCATAACCTCTATTTCCACTGTATCCTTGTCTTGGACTTTCACCAAAACCAGAGTCGTTAAAGCTCACCGTTGCACCTCCTTGTTATTAGACCTGTCATAGTGCCCTATAAAATCTGTTCAAATAATTGTCAAGACAATATTCTCTCCCGCTTCGTAAATATCTCATTTTAGACCATTTCAAGGTATGAAATACCTGTTCCGCTAGGCGTTCCGCTATGATGTTTCATGCTGTCCCTGATAAAACATCCACTCCATAAGATGCCATGTCAAAACAACAATACAGATCCGAAATGGGCATCATTGCTGATATCTTGGGTGTCACCATGGATGGTGGGATGCAGGGAGTAATAGTCTCTGCTATTTCCAGAAGAGCAAACCTCTCTCATTATGCAGTCTTGGAGAAATGCCAGAAGCTGATAGATGCAGGCCTGGTAGAATCTATGAAGGCTGACAGAAATCGACTATTTAGGATTACAGAGAAAGGGATCAGGTTCTTTCAGGAATTTCAGAGATTTCAGGGTGTTGTCCAAGGACTTAACCTAAGGTACTAAAGAATGTACCAGAAAACTCTGGCGATCCCAATAGAAGCGCAAGCAGAAGCAATGCTTTTTGTAAGGATTACCTATATTCTGACATCTATGCTAAAGGCACCAGTATTTGTTGTCTGTTTTTTCTTACTTGCCTTTTCTTCCTGTATTCAATATGCATTAAGCTCGTCTAAGGTTCTTGAGTTTACTATTTACACTGATGGTACTACACATGTCTTCTATCAAACCGATGTTGATTCACAGTCTCCTGATTTCACGCTTGGCTTGTATGGTAACACTACCGATAATTTTGTTGTACAAGATCAGAATGGAACATTACTTTCAAGCAAAATGAACACAAATAATGTGGATGTCGAAACTCTCGGGGCTTCTACAATCAAAGTTGACTATGACACTCCTGATCTTGTATCCAAAAGTGGAAAGACTTGGGCATTTCATGTAAATTCCCTTGTTGATTATTCTGTACTCTTGCCTGCAAATACTGTAATTGTAGGTATGAGTACAACTCCATCAGACTTGCAGGTTGTGAATGGTCAATCACTTATTTCATTCCCAAGTGGTTCTGTAGATATTAGTTACATATTTGGTGTATTAGGCACAAGCCAGACTGCAACTTTAGCAATTCAACATGCTAAAGATTTCACAAGTACAGTAAACTCTGAAGGCATAACGACTCCTCTTGCTTCTGAAAAACTTGATGAAGCAAATACAGCTTTTAATGAAGGCAGATATTCTGATGCAGAAGCATTGGCTAATGATGCCAAGAACTTAGCTATTCAGGAACAACAAACAGCTCTTTCTACAAAACAAACTGGAGCTAGCAATAATACTGATATAATTACAGCTGGAAATAATAATTATACTATTCCAATTTTAGCTGCAGGTGGTTCTGCAGCAGCAATAACTGCCATGTTTATTATATTGAAAAGATCTAGAACAACAAAGGAGATATCTGTACCGCAGGTTCCACAGGGTAACTATGTGCCTCCAGATAAAGAAACAATATTTAGACTCAAACCAGAACTACGCCAGGAAGACAAAGACATTGTAATATTTATCTCTGAAAAGGGCGGAAGAGTTTTTGAAAGTGAACTTCGTAAGAAATTCCTTCTACCACGTACTACAACATGGAGAGCAGTAAAGCGATTAGAACGAGAAGGAATTGTTGAAATAGAAAAAGTAGACCAGCAAAATCTCATAAAATTGCAAAAAGTTGAGGAGGGTCAGGAATGAAGACACTATCATCATTTCTTTTGATACTGGTTGGAACCATGATATTTGGTATCCCAAGTCAGTCCTTTGCTGATCCGCAATTAGATACTTTACTCAATATTGCTACTCAAGCCAGAGACAACCTCAGCATAACAATATCGCAAATCAGCAATGTACCTGATGAGATTAGCCAGCTCTATAATCAAGGTTCCAATGAAACCGACCAGCTAGCCCAAGCAGTATCTGAACAGGATGTTAATTCGGCTAAACAACACTTCCTTGCTGCCATGAAGTTCTTCAAGCAGACAAATGATAAGATAAACTCGCTTAATGCAACAGCACCAAATGATCAACAAAAAACGGAGACAATGCAACTACGAGGAGAAATAGTTAAGCTAGAAAACATGATTAGTCTTCTAAAATCCATTGCATTACAAAACAACGCAAATATTAATTTTACAAGCTTTGATGAAATGATCCAGAATACAAACCAAGATCTTAATTCTGGAAATCTTGATGATGCCTCAAAACAAATACAGAGTGCTAATGACTTTGTTGCTGAGACACATAATTCTCTTACCAATATTGCAAAAGAAAGAATTTCTGAGAGAGCAAAAGATTTTACTGAAAAACAAATTGCACAACTCAACAATGAAAGCCAATCCAATAATACTGTCAAACTTAATGTGACTCAAAATACTATGCCTATCAATTCGTCTACCATCTCACCTATTGCAAATAATTCTAATGTTACTGTAGCAAGCAATCCTAAAGATATGGTTACGGAGCTCAAGCAATTAGCATCAGAAGGTAAGATTGATCAGGCAATAAATCTGATAAAGAAAATTCAAGCATATCAAAAAGCACAGTTAGCTGAGAAATCTACGGTATCTCCATCTACCAACTCCACTGTTGTATCTCCATCACCTACTACACCACCTACTACACCACCTACTACACCACCTACTACACCACCTACTACACCACCTACTACACCACCTACTACACCACCAACTACACCACCAACTACCAACTCAACTGCATCCAACACCATTCCATTTATCCAGCCAACACCTCCACCTCTTACTCCACATGCAAATACTACAGCATTAGAACAAAATACAGGACATAATGATCATGGAAAAAGTCATGATGAACGTACAAAACCTGAAAAAGGACACCAACACCAAAACTAGCAGAACATCATTTGCAATTGGGATGATGACTAATTACATCCTCTAGATGAGCAAGGATTTCATAAAATTCATATAGATTTTTACTGGGATGATATAACAGATGGTTTCAAAACAAATCTCAATAGGTATTGGTATTCCAATGATTGTAATAGGTGCGGTACTGGCTGTACTATATGCTCCCACTCAACCAGATCTAGGTGATACTGTCCAGTTTATTGGAAGCCTTATAGGAATTCTTGGAGTTTTAATATTTATTGCAGGATTATTTGCCAGAAAGATGCCACGAATTATTTCCTAAACTTTCAGGATTCCAATAGAAATAAGATATTGAAGGCTATTGGCAAAAGATTCATCATCAATCTGACCAAGTGCCCACCAATTAGCTTCTTTTTTCACCCATTGTGGAACATGTATTGATGATGTTTCATTCATGGCAGTAGCATCTATCAAGCCTTGATTTATCATGAACTTTACAACCAATGCAAAATCGTCTTTACCTAGTGCACCTTCAGACCACCATAATGCCCTCTCTCTAACCCAATTTGGTACAGTCTTACTACTTATTCCATATAAGGAAAATTTTTGTATATTGTCATTTTTCTTGTCTACTATGTAGATATTTCCTAAAGAATCGGTTGCAAGACCTACTGGTTCCTCAAATTGACCAGTAGAGGTTCCTTCAGAACCCCAACTTAGAATAAAATTTCCATAAGGATCAAATTTCTGAATTCTGTGGTTGTTAGTATCAGCAACGTAAAAGTTATCTTTAGAATCTATAGCTATCGCAGTTGGATTGATAAATCTACTATTTTCAGTTCCATTGGAACCAAAAAAGTTTATGAAATCTCCAATGTCTGAGAACTTTAGTATTTTGTTATCAGAAGAAGATACATAAAAATAATCATTTGAATCGAAGGCTATCCCATTAAGCGATGTGAAATTTGCCCCTTCTGTTAGTAACGACTTTATCTCATTGGCATATACATCCTGTGTATTAAATATCTGAATAGTGTTTCTTCCAGAATCTGCAACAAACAGATCTCCACTACTATCTGTAGCCAATCCTACTGGAGTATGTAACATGCCATGTGCATCACCATAGCTTCCCCATCCATAAATGAAATTGCCTTCTTTGTCGAACATTTGAATTCTGGCATTTCCAGTATCAGCTACATAGACATACTTCTTTCCAACAAAGATACCGTTTGGATGAATAAATTGACCATTTTCCGAACCGACAGTTCCCCAAGATAACAATAACTTTCCTTCAGAATCAAATTTTTTTACTTGAGAATTACCAGAATCTACAACATAAACATCATTATCTGAGTCTATAGCTATTCCAGTTGGAGCATTAAAAGACGTTGCACCAAAATTTGAAACAAAAGTAGGCACACTAAACTGATTGATATTAAGTATATCATTATCATTAACTGGAGATCCTTTAACATAGAATGGAACATCCCTGATTATTCTATCATAATCTATGTAGAGCGTCCACTGTCCAGTCATGTAATTTTTACTTATCTTGTGTGGTAGAATTGTATCAGTTGTTGTTATTGGTAAAGACAATCTTGGATATTCTACCCCATTTGGATCAACAACCCAAAGGCTTGTTGAATTTGTAATTATCTGTGAAATGTGAATTTTTACATGAATGATCTCTCCTGGCCTGTAGTTTAGTTTGTCCGGAGATACATCAAGTTCTATATTTGGTAGTGGTGTCGGATTTGCAATAACATTGAACGAACCTGAATTACTGATGCCTGCATATTGAACCACATAACTATACGTACCAATATGCTTTGTCATATCGTCTAAGATTAAAGAAGTGTGTACAGAATTTACATGAAATTGATGAACGGTAACATCTCCCAAAGGATCAGTTATTTTCAGTGTACCATTAGATTGTGTGACTCTTGTGATTAATAATTCCATGTTAACTGCATCGCCAACTTGGTAAGTATTTTTGTCTGTCTGTGATGACACCTGCATAAGTGTTGAATATTCACCTAAAAGAAATGGTATTTCAACTACTGTGTTATAGTATTGCACCTTTAGTTTGTATAGTCCTGGTGGATGATAGTGTGCCAGTCCCCCCATGGCAAAATTGTAAATTACATTGGGCTGAAAAGCTCTAATGTCAATAGGTATTATATCATTTAGAAGTTTTCCTTTTTGATCATAAAAATTTAGATGAATAAATTCTGCATGAGCTGCAACAGGTACATAATATGAAGTAGTGATATTGATTTTCATGATATCAGGCTCATAATAGAGATACTTGTCAGTAAAGATAGTTAACACAATTGGAGTTACTTTGAAATTAACTATTTGTTTTACACCGTTGTATGTGTAATCAATTGACCAATTGCCAAAATAATTATCAAATGCATTTCTTATTATTTGATGTGTAGTAGATCCATCTCCTTTAACTTGAGTAAGGTTGCCTGATATTGTGGAATTATCTGGTCTATGTGCTACCCACGATATTACACCACCAGTATATCCTTGAATTTTAAGACTTACAGATATCCAGTCATTTGGTCCAAAATTAAGAGTCTGGGGAGTTGCAGTTATGGTTATGGCATTTGCCTGTTGATAAGTAACAAAAATTGTTGAAACTGCAAATACAAGCAGAAGAATTACTTTTCTCATCGTGTGATTCTTATCGTTAATCAGATAAATCATTTTAGTAAAAATTGTTCATCATGGGATCCAATTAAATAAATATTGAATAAACAGAGATTGAATGCTTGAAGGTAAGACTATATGAAATATTTACATCAGTAGAAGGAGAAGGGATTCTCTATGGTACTAAGACGCTTTTTGTTAGGCTAGCTGGATGTCCTTTCAAATGTTTCTATTGCGATACAAAAGAAGCATTACCTATGACATCAGGAAAAGAATACTCAATAGATGAAGCAAAGAATCTAATTGAAAATAGCTTGGCAAAAAATACATACAAAGTAAATTTTACTGGTGGAGATCCGCTTGTCCAATCTGAAGCGTTATATGAATTGGCAAAGTTTGTACAACAAAAGAATATTCCAACCTACTTGGAATCGTCTTGTTTTGATTCTACTAAATTTGCACAAGTTTTACCGCATTTTGATTATATCAAAATCGAGTTCAAGACTATTGATTCTGAATTTGTAGATGAAGATCATTATTCTAAACTTTTGGAAAATGAATTACAATGTTTGAATCTTGCCGCCAATTCTGGTAAAGTAACTTATATCAAAATAGTTGTAAGCTCTAGAACTAAGATTGAACAATTCAAACAGCTCCTAGATAGTATTTTTAGCATAACATCAAAATCCAAGGTTGCAGGATTTATAATACAGCCTACGTATGGTATGGCAGAGCCAGATTTGAGACAACTTCTTGAATTTTATGATGCAGTTTATACTTATTACGAAGAAGTACGGATTGTACCTCAGTTGCATAAATTTATTGGAGCACCATAATGAACAAAGAAAGAGTAAAAAAATTAATTCGAGAATTAATTGCCGAGATAGGTGAAGATCCTACAAGAGAAGGCCTAGTGGATACCCCTAACAGAATCGCAGACATGTATGAAGAGATCTTCAAGGGATATGATGCAGAATCAGAACTCTCAGTTAAATTCTCTGAAGATTCTGATGTAGTTATAGCAAAAGAGATCCAGTTTTATTCTATGTGTGAACATCACATGTTACCATTTTTTGGTAAGATAACAATAGCATATTCTCCAAACGGAAAAGTGTTTGGCATATCAAAGCTGGTTAGACTAGTAGAAAAATACTCAGCTAGACTGCAAATCCAAGAAAGAATTACAAAAAACATTGCAGATGAATTGCATTCTGAAGGAGTAAAAGGAGTATTAGTGATAGCAGAAGGAGAACATCTTTGCATGAAGATGCGTGGTGTAAGAAATGATTCTATGGTAACAACTATTGCCTCAAGGGGTATTTATGATACAAAAGAAGCAAGAACTGATGTTCTAAGTTTAATTTATAGTGGAAGATCCAAGACGAATATAGTTTAATCTGAAAAATTAAATAATAACGTCCAATTGATGACAGGCATGGGTGTACATAACAATGTTCATGTTCCAAAGGATTCCTGGCCAGCCTTTGCATGGTATGCGATCGAATTCTTCATTATAATGGCAGTTGGGATATTAATTGCAGCAACCTCAATGGATTACTTCAAAAAATTAGGCTTTGATGAATCTATGACCAATTGGATCTTCTGGGGAATTGTTGGTATACCGTATCCATTATACTATCTTATCGTGCGCCCACTTCTTTTAAAAAGACCAGCACTAAAAATCTAGGCTAGCTAAATCTGTATCTGGTCTTGTCCATCATGTTTGCTTGACGAAAAGCCATTTTCCTATTATTACATGATTCACATTTTCCACAATGTATTTTTGACTGAGAATAACAACTCCAAGTTTTGAATATGTCATCTCCAAGCAAATCATAACCGATTTTGAGCAGGTTGCTTTTAGAAAGGCCTTCTATAAATGGGCTCCATATTCTAATCTTCTTTCTCAAGCCTTTTTTTATACCGTCAATCTCTCCTTCATTAAGTGCATTTGTAAGTAATTTGGAGAATTTCGGTCTGCAATCTGGGTATGATTGATCGTCTTTGTGAGCTCCATATGCTACCAGGTTAGCATTTTTTGAAAATGCCCAAGCAGATGCTATGGAAAGAAATACAGCATTTCTTATTGGCACAACTATCGAATAGTCAAACTTGGAAGGTATATTCATTTTTGAATATGTCAGTGCATTTGTCTTTTCGTACAATTCTTTCATAAATCCTATATCAATTACTTTGTGTTCGCGAAATTCTAATATTTCAGAAAAATGCTTTGCCACATTTAGTTCTTGATTGGCCTTCTGACCATATGAAAAAGTAATTCCATAAATATCATAACATTTCTGTAAATAAGCCACGGTACATACAGAATCTATTCCGCCACTAAATACTACTACTGCCTTCAATTTGAATTCAATAACTTTTGACCAAATAAAATGTTTGACTATGCAATTGTGATTAATGCTGCTCCGCACAATATTAGGACAGCTCCAGTAATGATTCTGAATATACCCTGCCTATGAATAATTTCTCTAAAATACAAAACTCCCCAAGAAATTGCAAATAATGTAGCTGTTTGTGATATGGGATAAGCTACAGTAATTCCTATCAGTCCCACTGCTATCAAAACAGCCAAGCTTCCCACGTTAAATAAACAGCCGGAAAGAGTTCCTGCTATCATTTCTTTCTTTGCAAATTTTCTTGAGAACAATAGTAAAGGTATACCAATTGCAAAGATAGAAAGACTGGATGAAAAAAATCCAGCTTGAAGTGAATGTGCAGCTTGAAGAGGTATGACATAAGAACCTCCCACTAGTCCTGATGCTACTGCAATAAGATATCCTTTCTTTTGTACGGGTTGGTTCTTTGATGTATTTGAAATAAAAACTAGTCCGCCAAGCAATAATCCTACTGCAATAATTGCAAGAAATATGTAGTTGAATTTTTCATTAAAATACAAAATTCCCCACAAAAATGATACGAGAACACTGAAACCTGCAAGAAATGGAGATGTTCTAGAAAGTCCAATCAATCTAACAGAATAAAGAGCAAGTATGTTTCCAGCTGTCCATATTGCTCCACTTAATAATCCAGATGGTAAAATCTGAAATCCCCACAAAAAACCAACTGGAATAGCAAATAGGATTACACCTATACCAGTGGCGCCTTGTAACTGCCAAATATCTACAACCCTGACCTTTCTAACAGGAACAAAAAAAGTACCCCAACATGTGGCCGCGCCAACTGCAGAGAGTAAACCCAACAAATTCAAAGCAGTTCCATTGTACGAGGTGCAGTATAACTCGGTTTCTATTTTCTTTCAACTCTAAAGTTTAATTTGGAGATTTGTGATGTTTTTGCTATGCAATACCTCGCGGTAGAAAAAGAGAATGATATTGTTCAGATTACAATCGATAGAGCAGATAAGCTAAATGCAATGAGTCTTGATGTCATGAATGAATTTATTTCGGTTCTAGATGAATTGGAGAAAGATTCATCAAAAGTGATCATAATCACAGGAGCTGGACAAAAAGCGTTCTCGGCGGGTGCAGATATTGAATATATGAGCAAGATTGGACCCGCAGAAGCAGAAAAATACGCACTAAGAGGTCATGAGGTTCTAAACAAGATAGAAAAACTGGAAAAACCAGTGATAGCAGCAATAAATGGCTATGCACTTGGAGGAGGCTGTGAACTGGCATTATCATGTGATATTAGATTTGCATCGCCAAATGCACAATTAGGTCAGCCAGAAGTAACGTTAGGAATATGTCCTGGTTGGGGTGGTACGCAAAGACTATTGCGAATCATAGGTCCTGCAAAAGCAAAAGACATGATTTTTTCGGGTAGAAGAATTAACGCAGAGGAGGCTCTGTCAATGGGCTTGATCAATAAAGTTTTTTCATCTGAAACTCTACTCTCCGAGACTAAATCTTACGCTGAAAGCGTTGCAAAAAATAGTACCTTTGCAATTGGTGTATCAAAAACACTCGTCAATAAGGGAATGGATGCAAGTTTAGATACTGGGCTCAAGCTTGAAATTTACTCATGGTCTCTTTGTTTTTCAACTAAAGAAAGAGAAGACAGAATGAAATCTTTTCTACATAGAAAATAACTAGATAACAGCAGCTCCCATACTTGGCTTGCATATTATTGTTATACACTCTGTATTAGCTGCTGCAAATCCCTTTTTCATGGAATTTAGTATTTTTTTAGGATCACCATGAATTGATGTAAAAGCAATTACTGACGGTCCAGCACCGCTAATAGTTACTCCCATTGCTCCTGCATCAAGAGCATTATTCTTTACCTTATCAAAACCTGGAATCAAGTGCTTTCTTGCTGGTTCTACTATTATATCATTTATGGAATTACCTATCAAATCAACATCTTTTTTCACAAATCCAGCTGTTAGTGCTGCTGCGTTTGAGAGATTCTTGACATGATCTAAGAGCTTTACTTGTTTTGGAAGGACCTTCCTTGACACCTCTGTCTTTTTTTGTGGTACATGAATTTTTGGAATAGCGACACAAAGGATCAAGTCTTTGGGCGGATCGACTGTTATTACACTAAATGGAGATGTTCTTACTATAACAAATCCACCCAGAACTGACGCAGCAACATTGTCGTAATGAACTGATCCAGCACTAGCCATCTCCCCCATTCCAGCATATTGTACCAGACTATTTCCATCTAGTTTCAATTTAAACAAGGCATCAAAAGCAACTGCTGCAGCAGCGGCTGAGGCCGCACTACTACCCATTCCATAACCTGTTGGCACACCCTTCTTAATTTTTAAAACTAGGCCAGTTTTTATTTTAAATTTCTTGGCCATCTCTTTTACTACTAAACCTGCAGTATTTTTTTCTGGTTCAATAGGAACAGAGTCAAGACTTTGAATTTTGATTCCACTACCTTCTTTTTTTAACTGGATTTGATCATAATATGCATCTAATGCAAGTCCAAAAACGTCAAACCCTGGACCTAGATTTGCAGTAGAACAAGGGGCTTTCACAGTTATGCTTTCAACCATAGTCTTCCATCTCCTCTCCCATGTTAAGAATTCTACTCAGTGCAGTCTGAAGGTTAATCATGCCACTTCCTGTAGCATTTGAAATTGGAATTAATCCTTGAGCAAACCCACCTAAATTCAAACTTCGCAAAAGATTTGTAGCTAGAGTATAACTTTCTCCATCTGATTCTCTTGCAATAGCATCTTCAAGACTTGACATACTTGAAGACCATTTCATTATGTCTCTAATTTTGTCTTCTATAAGATCTACCTTTGTTATCACATTTACCTGAGGTAAACCTAACCTTAGCTTAACAGATGTTGCAAGTAATGCAACTGATACAAAATTGATTGCTGTTGTAATGAAGGAACCATCGTGAAGAAATATTGATGTCTTTTGTTCTGCGTTTAGGTTCTGTACAAAAAAAGGACCACTAACTCTGTATGCAAATAATTCAATTTGACCGGGAGTATCCACTATAAGATAATCTGGATTCACGTTATCAACCTCACGTTGTAGTTCATCAATCTTAGAAGCGATGAGATCATTTGCCATGATCATAGATCCATTTGGACCTAGGTCATATTGCCTCATTATTGATACAATATCTACAAAGTCCCTTACATCTATATCGCATGTGTATGGGAGATTTTCTACTCCAGGGTCTAAATTTAGCATTCCTACAAAATGACCATTTCTAGTGTAATAATCTAAAATCTTTGAAGCCAGTAAAGTTTTTCCAGATCCTGCAGTTCCTACAAGAAAAATTGCTTTCATTTTTGATCAATTATTTTATGCTGAGCTTATATTTCCATCCATGGATAGAGCATGCTATGAATTGGAAGTTATTAGCAATACCTGTAAGTGTAATACCATTTCTGATTATTGCAGCCACGTTTAACGTTAGTCTAGCAAATCTGCTTGCCGTAGGAATGATACCATTCATTGGAGCCGCGTTTGCTATGGCATGTAAACTGTTTACCCAAGGTTTGAAATTTAATTATTTAGTTAGGAAATTTTTGGGACCAGTAGATGTAAACTGGAGAACAATCTCGGTAAGAATAGGAAGTGAATTTGTCACATCAACAACCCCGTCTTTTGTAGGTGGTGAGTTAGTGAGAATCATGTGGTTAAGCAAGAAAGGTATTCCAGTTGGAAAGGCATCTTATGTTACAATTGTAGAAATCGTAACAGAGGTTTTGGTATCTGGAATATTTGCTATTACTGCAGCAGCCTTTTCCTTTGCTTATGGAGCGTATGTAGTTGGTATAGCAATACTTGCAGTCAGTTTACCCATAACAGGAGTTTGGGCTTCGTTATTTTTCTTATCATCCAAAAGAACATTTCAGGTACCAAAATGGATCTCAAAAGTTGCTGCAAGAGTAGGAAAAGGCCGTTCTTTGCAGTATATTGAAAAAACCAATCTTTGGATGAAAGAAATTTGTGATATGAGTAGAGAAACGCGACATAACCAACAAATCAAAAAAGCCTTTGTAGTGTCAATGGCGATCTCCGCATTAACTTGGTCTTTCTACGGACTTTCGTTTATGATAATTGCTAATGGAGCAGGTTATGTCATAGATTTTCTTCACTCTCTAATGGCTACGATGGCTGCAAATGCAGTAGGAAACTTGCCGGTAACTATTGGTGGTTCTGGTTTAACCGAGTTTGCTATATGGGCATATCTTGGTCATCTGAATACATTGACGTATGAGGCTACAAAGGATAGCCTCCAGTGGAATATCATTATAGCTTGGAGAATTGCAACCTATCATGTTGGTCTTGTGATAAGTTGGCTATTTCTAATGAAGGTCGTATATCCAAGTATTAAAAATCAAAAAACACTATAGAAAGCACTTTATTTTCACAATCCTATTTTTTGTTATGAATTATTCAGGAAAAGTAGTTGTAATAACTGGTGCATCAAGCGGAATCGGAAGAGAATCTGCATCAAAATTTGCCAAGTTGCATGCTTTTGTTGTACTTGTTTCAAGGGATAAGAACAAGCTTGAGGAAGTAGCAGGAGAACTAACCAAGTATCAAACTCAAATTCTTGTATGCGTTTGTGATGTATCTCAAAAGGATCAAGTAATCCAAATGAGCAAACAGATCTTGGAAAAGTTTGGTACCATTGATATACTTGTCAACAATGCAGGTTTTGGAATTTATGGTAACTTTAACGACCTAAAAATAGAAGAAATAGAATCACAAATGTCAACCAACTATCTCGGTATGATATATTGTACAAAGGTATTTTTGCCAAAAATGCTAGAAAAGAAATCTGGCCATATCGTCAACATAGCTTCTGTAGCTGCAAGTCTTGGTATTCCTGGTATGGCTAGTTATTGTGCATCCAAGTTTGCAATGCTGGGTTTCTCAGAATCCCTATATCATGAGCTGAAAGGAAGTGGCGTTGGGATAACAGTCGTAAGTCCTATAATGGTAAGAACTAACTTTTTTAATAATTCATTTAGCAAGATGCCAAGATATACCACTGCTCTTAGTGCAAATACCGTAGCAAAAGCAGTTGTAAGAGCTGCCTCTTCACCTAGGCTTGAAATTGTGGTTCCTCAATTTGTAAGAATTGCTATATGGTTTAAACAGACACTTCCATATCTGATAAATCCTATGATTGGTGCAATTTTTAGAAGATCAAAAGCAGACTAAATTCTATACCTTATTCTTCTGATTCGTCTGAGCTAGCTGAATCAGAATCAACATCCATTAGCTCAAGACCTGCAAGTTCAAATTGGTATATTGCATCCATGTCAATCTCCATTTCTTTTTTGAGAAATTCTATGAGCTTTTTACCTAAAGGCGCCTTGTAAGCATTGATTGTAAATTCATAGACAACTCCTTTCATAAGATCCGATGCCTTGGTCTTCTTTGGTAGACTTATACCTTCTATGATTTTTCTACCATCCTCAACAGCTTCGTAAATCTGAGCGTCTATTTTCATGTCCTTATCATATATCTCAAGTATGTAGCCTGTTCTTGTAAGAGATTCCGGCTTACCGAATTTGGCATTCTTTATTTCATCTTGTGCCCATTTTGGAATTTCTTTAACCATTTCTACTCACCTTTCTAACTAACTCTGCTTTTCTTTCTTACTTGATTGCCACCAGTCGCGATATTCATCGTGTTTATCTTCACGTGTCTTTTCACGTTTATTTAATTTGTATTTGATATCACTTATTTGTTCTCTGGTTGCAAACAATCCGCATTTTTTACAAATGAAGTGTTTTGTGTTAGGATCAAATTTCATTTCTACTTGAATCTGTCTGGATGCACACTCAGGACACTCAGTCAATGACGCGATCACTAGAGTTATCCATAAAAGCTTTTGCTAGTTTCTGGTACGCGGTCTATGTCTTCATCCCTCTTCGGTCAGTTCGCCCATCGAAAAATGCCGCGTACCAGAATTTGAAATTATATTTTAAAAATTATAATCCTTTCTAGTCTTCGAGCATTTCTGAAATTATCTCTACAGTTTTCCTAGTTCCATTTCTATCATAGTTTTTGGCAAATTCCACCAGATTTTCCTGATACTTGTTGTAGTTGTTGTGTATCTCAGAAACCGCACCCACTGTTTGCTTGATGTTGGTGGCAAGAATGCCAAGTTTTCTCTCTTCAGCCCATTTTATCTGATTTGTATGTTCATCATAGACAGGAATTCCTATGATTGGCTTTGCCTTTGTACCTAATATCTCTCCCATCGCAGTATGAGAGCCATTTATCACAGCATATTTACACAAATTCAAAACGGTATCTTTTTCTTGTTCAGAGAGAAACCCTACATCCATTTGAATCCAATCAATATTTTTCTCAACAGCTTCAGAAATTGAGTACGTCTTACCGTCCTTACCAAGTACCTTATCCAAAGAAGAATCATTTTTTGCATGTGAGACAACCCTCCTTTCACTATTCATTTCAGTGGCATGAAAGACCTTTTCATATTTGGTGGAAGTTGCCTTATTTGTTGACTTGTTACCAGTTATCATCCAGTATCCAAAACTATCTACATTTTCAATCAATTTCTCCAGATCTGACTTTGTATCATGATTAATTGTAGTGCCGTTTGAAAAATGGCCTGCATACACTATTTTTTTCTTTAATCTTTCAGGAAAGTTGAGGTTGTACTCACATATGGTATAAGGAGGAGGGGAATCTGCAACAACTATCTTTGAAGCCTTTGCAATTTTCTTTGATATGTACATTACTGCTGGATAAAAAAAGGATCGTGATACCCAAAGTTTAGGTCTGAATTGATTTGTAATAAAGATGGACTTGACATTTCTCTTTTCTGCTATGATGTTTGAACCTACATCACCATCATTAACAACAAGATCAAATTTTTGCTTATCATACAATTTTCCTTCAGCGATTAGATATTTTGCCATCACTGAAACAAGAGGTTGTCTGCCTGCAACAGGAAGGAGAATGTTGAATAGAGATAAAGTAATACTTGGGCCACATTTACCATCAATGGGTGTAGGAATTGTTATATTGTGAAGATTTTCTTTTTTTGCAGAGAATTTCTTGAGAAGCTTTTGATAAATCTCTCCACTACTTGAATAATGAATGTCAAGATCATCTTCTCTCATGTTTTGACGAATTGCATCGTCAAGGGCCATCATTCTGGTGAAATGGCCATTACCCCACGGATTGATAAACCCGCCTATCTTTTTCATGCATGCAGCTAAATTAGTCCCATTTAAATTCTCAATGATTCATTCTCAAAGAATCGATTATATCATACACGTTTTTTTGTCCTACAGTTAGTGATACCATTTCAAGATTTTTTAATGCATCATTTACATTTTTTTGAATTTTCTCCTTTGAAATGTTTTTTTTGTTAAATTTTGATTTACATAGATTCTCTATATTTATAAGATATTTTTCTAATCCTATCTGCTTGGAATTTTCAATAATACTAGAATCCATACCAGCAAGTGGGAGCCATGGCATCAAATTCTTCTGTAAAACAATCTTCGCATTGTCTTCTATAAACCATATTGGAAATGCAAAAGGCAGTATTGATAATGATATATGTTTAATATTTCTAGAAGACGCAATAGATGTCATAAGATGTGTCACTATCAAGATTTTTGTTAACAGATCTTGGATCTTTGGCATTTTACAGAATTGAAGAATAATTTTTTCTTGAGCAATTGACGGTAATATTCTATTTATCATTTTAGATATCTTGAGAAGATCTGAATCATCAGAATAACTCACAAGTATTTTTAGGTCAAAACCCATCTTGATACTTTGCAGACATGTTATAGCAGATAATTCATCATAAATGCAGCAAAGTATGGTTTCCTTCTGAGAATTATATGGAGCACCTCCTAATCCCTTATCTACAAAAATGCAAACATACGCATGAGATTCTGTAAGATATGTGTAAAGTAATCTGGTATGATCTGATTCCGAACCAGGTTTTACTTGAAGATCAATTGATCTCTCAATTAAAGATGTAGTAGCTGCAACTTCCAAATCTTTTGCCAAGTAATCTGTAGTTTTTCCTTCAATCTTGATGTAAAATTTCTCTCCTTTCAACAACAAATTCATGCTTGTATTTGTAATTGTAGTAAGCACTACATTGAATTGGTTCTTGACTTCCTTTGCGATAGCTATTTTATCAATACCAAAAAGCGATCCAATTGCAGAGGAGGCAAGAACCGGATCATTAGATTCTATCACTATAACTGAACTATTCTTTCGTATACAAGTGAAGTTTTGTTTTTTGATTTTGAGAATATTTGAGATACTTACCTCTAAGGCATCTATCTTATTTAGTGAGAAAGCAGACGGAAAAACAACCAGTACAGTTTTCTCACTCATTTTCTTTCCAATATCTTGGCTCACTTATAATTCTAGAATAGAAGATCAACCTAAATAATTATATGACCAAACGGAGGTGTTTTTTTATGCATAGTTTTACTGCAGACCAAATACAGCAGTTAAACGAAAAACTGAAGACCCCACAAGAAGTCCTCAAATGGGCATTAGATAACCTTCATCCTAGATTGGCTATGGCATCAAGTTTTGGAGCAGAAGATGTTGTAGTAATTGATATGATGATGAAAATAAACCCAAAATCTAGAATCTTTACACTTGATACTGGTAGATTGAATCAAGAGACGTATGATGTTATGGATGAGATAAGAAACAAGTATAACACAAATATCGAGGTAATGTTTCCAGACTTTAATGAAGTCGAACAAATGGTTAAAGTAAATGGCATGAATTTATTTTATCAAAGCATGGGAAATCGCAAACTTTGCTGCGGTATAAGAAAAGTTCATCCACTTAAGAAGATGCTCTCAACTGTAGATGGATGGATAACTGGACTCAGAGCTGACCAAACTGAAGTCAGATCTAGTGCCCAAAGCATTGAGATTGACCCGCAACACGACAATATTGTCAAAATAAATCCTATAATCGAATGGACATGGGAACAAACTTGGGATTACATTAAGAAAAATAATGTGCCTTACAACAAACTTCACGACAAAGGATATCCTAGCATAGGATGTGAACCTTGTACACGTGCAATCAAATCAGGGGAACCATTACGGGCAGGGCGTTGGTGGTGGGAAACAGATCCTCAAAAAGAATGTGGATTGCACGCGGAACATGGAAAGTAGTGTTTTAGTGAATTTGAATGGGTACTGCACAACCACATGGCGGTAAGCTAGTAAACAGAACTACAAGTAAAAACCAAGACAATCTATTTTCAGTACCAGTCAGTGCTGATCTAGCAAGCGATATTGAAAATATCGCTGATGGTATTTTCAGCCCACTTGAGGGATTTCTTCTACGTGAGGATTTTAACAAAGTAATTACCAAGGGAAGATTGGCAAATGATCTTCCTTGGACAATTCCAATAGTACTTGATGTTGATAAAGAAACTGCAACTAAGATGAAAGATGCAAAAGATACTGCCCTAAGTGTTAACGGTGTAAATTTCGCTGTATTACATGTAGAGGAGATCTATACATTTGATAAAAACACAACAGCAAAGGGAATCTATGGCACAATTGATGAAAAACACCCAGGAGTAGCAAAAACTCTGTCAATGAAAGAATCTCTAGTTGGGGGCAAAATTGACTATATCAAAAGACCAGTAGAAACAACAATTCGTAGATACAGAAAGACCCCTAGAGAAACAAGAGAGTTATTTGAGAAGGCAGGATGGAAGACAATAGTCGGTTTTCAGACTAGAAATGTGCCACATGTTGCACATGAGATGCTTCAAAAGACATCATTGAACACTCACGATGGACTGTTCGTTAATCCTCTAATAGGAAAGAAAAAATCAGGTGATTACAAGGACGAAGTGATAGTCTCAGCCTATGAGACTCTGATAAAATATTACTACCCACAAAATCGATGCTATCTTGCTACTCTACACACCGAGATGCAATATGCTGGTCCAAAAGAAGCAATTCATCATGCTATAATGAGAAAGAATTTCGGTTGTACTCATATCATAATAGGTAGGGATCATGCCGGTGTAGGAAATTATTATGATCCATTTGCTTCACAGAGAATATTTGATGACTATACTGATATTGGGATAGAGCCAATATTCTATCCTGCTTTTTTCTATTGCAAAAAATGTTTGTCATTTGCAAGTGAAAAAAATTGTCCGCATGGGACAGAATTTCAGGAGCAGCTTAGTGGTACAAAACTCAGAGCTATGATCCTTGAAAAACAAAGCCCGTCAGAATATATGATTAGACCAGAGGTATCGAAGATCCTCATGAATTGGGATAATCCGTTTGTTGACTAGATTTTTATTGAAATGATTCAATCTCATATCATGCGTAGCTTGATACTTGTTGTACTCTTACTGGTAACACCACTTTTACCTGTATATGCTCAAGAATCTACGATGAACAAATCTGTGCGTTATGACACAGTTGAGATACCTTCTGACGCATTTAATGTTATAAGAGATAACGCCACTATTTTCAAGCTACCACATGAACATGTTACTAACTGGCAGCTTACCATGGAAAATAAACTGACATATGCAAATCCAAATGGTAATGCTATAATCAGACTCTACGAGGATCCCAAGGAACAGAAATTCATCGAGGTTGGGATGGGCGGAGCACCAGATTATAGATTATGGATAGCTGTCAATACTCCAGAAGACGGGTACTTTTTGATTCACGAGGAAAAAACTGGAGGATGGAGTCCAGGTCAGATTGTGACAGTACAGCATTCTAGTAATGGTGGACTCTCTGCAACAATAGGTCAGCAGGTACTTGTTGATAATTTAGATATAGCAGGATTCACAGTAAGGGACGTTACGGCATCTGGGCTAGATTCAACTTCTGATCCTCCAGCTGTATCTTCAGGAAATGTTGCTATAAGCATAGTTTCAGGAGATCCTGCACAAAATCCGATTTTCTATATGCCATTTATTGTAGTTGGAGTAACTGGAGTTTTGATTGGTGTTTTAATAAAGACTAAGAAGCGTTAGTCTTGTAAAAATTGCATTCTTTTTTTATCTGACAAACTGAACACATTGGGGATATTGGTTTGCATATGTTTTGGCCATACATAACAAATGTATCATTTATCCGGAGCCAGTGTTCTTTTGGAATTTTCTTCATAAGCTCAATCTCTGTATCCTCTGGGGTTTTTGTCTTGACAAGTCCAAGCCTATTTGAAATTCTGTGCACATGTGTATCTACAGGTATAGCTGGCTTGTCAAATGCATAAACCAAAACACAATTTGCAGTCTTTCGCCCTACACCTGGTAACTCAACTAGCTTGTCCAATGTTTGTGGCACCTTGCCAGAATATTTTGAATCTATTATGGAAGCTACTTCGATTATGCGCTTTGCCTTTACATGATAAAACCCTGTAGATTTGATAATCTTTTCAATGTCAGAGACCCTTGCTTTGGCAATAGCATGTGCAGTTTTGTATTGGGAGAATAGTTTTTTGACTACCATAGATGTATTTTCGTCTCTTGTTCGTGCTGAAAGTATTGTACCAATAAGTATGCTCAAAGGACTTCCATTTTCAGCCTCACGTAATTGTCGTAATGCAGTCATACGTGGTGGTTTTACTGTATCCATAGTCTTTATCATTCCATCCAGAATTTTTTCTATCTTGTCCAATTGATATAATATTGACCACACAAGTATTATATCTGTTATAACAAGATCGTAATATTGGAGCTAACAAAAGAAGAGTCAGCAGCACTTGATGGAAAACATGGAGAAACTCTTGCACTAGCATATCGAATTCTTGTGGCAATAGGAGAAGCTACTGGAGCAGACAAACTTATTCCAGTTGAATGGGCACATCTGTCAGGAGTTAATTATAATACTATTGGAAACGCAGGTGAAGCATTTCTCTCACATCTTAGTAAAGATGCAAAATTTAAGATAAAAACTACTGTAAACCCAATGGGATTTGATTCTGATAGTGTTTCAAAGTTTGAACTTGATGAGGAATTTATCAAAAAACAACAGAGCATCAGACAATCATATGAGAAGATGGGTGCAATACCATCTTTTTCTTGCATACCATATGAAATCTTTGAGCTCCCAAAAAAAGGCACCCAAGTATCTTTTGCAGAAAGTAACGCTGCCATTTATGCAAATTCAATTTCTACTCTAAAAACTAACAAAGAAAGTGCATTCAGTGCACTAGCAAGTGCACTCACTGGAAAGAGTATCTATTCTGATTTGCGAGATGATGAAAGTAGAAAACCAAATCTTACCATACGAATGAAGGCCAAACAGAAAGATGAATTGACATACGGTTTGTTGGGATATTTTGCGGGAAAGGAGGCAGGAAGCTCAGTTGCCATATCTGGTGTAAAAGAACTAGACAGACGTAGCTGTAAATCATTATGCGCAGGAATGGGAACATCTGGAAGCTGTGGCATGTTTACTTTTGGAGAAGGGAAAAAGGGAGAAAAGATAGACTTTGATGATAAAGAAATGAACAATGTCAAAGACGAACTCAATACGGCAGAATCAGGAGATGTTATCGCACTAGGAAGTCCACAACTTGGACTGGAGGAAATATCAGATCTGACAACTAAACTAAAAGGACGATCATTTAGAAAACGTTGCATGATTTTCTGCCCGCGCGCTATACAAGGACAGATTAGAAATCTAGGTCATGACAAAGAGCTAAACCGAGTTGGTGCAGAAATACTCTATGATTGCTGTATATGTTTGACTCCGCTTGTAGACAAAGAAGATGTTGATTCTGTTATTACAAATAGTGTCAAGGGAGCATATTATCTGAGAACATCAAACGGTGTAGATGTCAATCTAAAAAATCTTGATCAAATTATTCAAGAGGAAACAAAATGAATGTCAAGATAATCGTTAGGGGAAAAGCAAAAGGTACTGTACTTTGCGCAGAAAACCCAGTGAATTTCCTTGGGGGTGTAGACAAGTTGACAGGAAGGATACGAGATGAAAATCATGATCTCTTTGACAAATTTGTAGGAGGCAAGATTCTTGTCTTTCCAAAAGGTATAGGTAGTAGCGTAGGTGCATACACAATTTACTCACTGAAATACAACAAATGTGCACCACTTGCAATAATATGCCTCAAGGCAGATATCACGACAGCATCGGGGTGTGCAATCTCAAACATTCCACTGGTTGTTGCAGAAAAAAAAGACTACGAATCATTAAAAGAAGGTCAAGAAATTCTTGTTGACGCAATAGAAGGAAAAATTCTATAGATTAACTCGTATTACGGAACCATTGGGATTTGTTTCTTTGAACACAATTCCCTCAAATCGTAAAACCATGGTGCTCTTTTGTTTCCAGCAATCTTTAGGTGCACCTGCCTTCTGGCAAGTGTGAGAAAGAAACTCCTCTTCATTCCATCTATATTCAACAGGCACTTGGGGAAGTAAAAGCCCAGAACCAAACTCCCATCTTACAACAAGCCCGTCTCTTCCAACCTTGATCACTTTTGGATATTCAGAAGGGTTTTGTACTTTTATTACCTCTGGCGGAGTCAAAACAGTTACCTCAAAGGAAATCTTGGTCAACTCGTCATGTTTTACAGGTGGGAATCTTGGATCTTCTGTTGCTGATGCTATTGCTGCATCCAAGAGAGATTGGTATAGCTTTCTATCGGGGGTAGGAAATCCAATGCATCCTCTGAGATCTTTATCCTTGTTAAGAGTTACAAATATTCCAGAGTTGAAAGAAAATCTTGATTTGATCTCGCCTGAAAGTTCCATCCTTTTCCCAGTTTTGAGATACTCTGTAACAGCTGTTCTAGCTGTTCTGACAAGCACTTCTCCATCATAATCAGATATGGGATTCATTCCAATCTATGATTCAATCTCTGCACAAACTCTTGTAGTTTTTCAAGATGAGTTCCTTCCCAATAAATTTTCTTGCAATCATTACAAACCCAAAATTTTTCTTGCCTTTCATAAATTCCAAGAGGAACCTTTTCCATGATCCTTATTTTATCAATTGCTTCAATTTTTCCATTACAATTGACGCATCTTGAAGAGTTGGTATCAAGTACAAAATTTGAAAGACCGATTTTTTTTGCAATCTGGATGATCTGTTCAATTTCATCATTTCCTCTAATGAGGACTGTCGTAACGTTTACTTTTTCGGCATTTTTAGAAAGATTCTCATCTTTTGTAACTATGATACGTCTTTGTTTATCTGCAATCTTGATTAAATCTGAATCTTCAATTGAAGACTCGTATTTAGAATCATAGCCAAGAATACGCAACTTTCTTGCCAAATTTCCAAGCATTGCATCAACTACAAAACTAGGTTTATGTGTACTCAATATCCTTGACCAATACCTGATTCTACTATGTGGCTATCGCCAGCAGGAAGTGCACGTATAAAATCATCAATATTAAATGCTTTAACAACATCTTGATTTTCTGCAAGTTTTAGAAATTCTAATCTTATCTTTTTTGCAAGATCCGTCATGTCAGTTCCTGATGGTTCTATAATTACATAAAACAAGCATCTTATCTTCACTGCTGGTAGTGGGCCGCACATGATCGTATAACTGTCATCTTTTTGATACAACCCTATGGCTAGTTGCAAGTTTGAAACTTGAACAAAGTTTCTAGTACCTTCTATTGGAAATGCTCCCTTTGCAAGAAATTGACCCGTGGGTGCTCCCATCTTTATCTGATCTGGTTTTACCCAGTAGGCATTTAATCCGTATAGTCCTTCTCTCCAAGCCCTGCTAAAACAGACTGTGGCTTGTGCCACTTCAGTTATGCTTGATGCAATGTTATCTTCACTATCCTTTAGGATAAAAAATGGTGATCCTACTATTTCTGCGTGAAAGACTCTGTCATCTTTGCCTAGATGTTTTCTTATTACCGAAGAATTGGAAGATGCATCTCGTCCCCCAATTGCTAAAAGTCCATCTGAAGTGAAAAACCATCTGTATCTTTCATACCATTCTCTCTTTTTCTGTATTGCAAAAACAATAGAATTTTGTGTAATGATGGCCTGTTTTCTGAATGCATCCAAGTTTTTTTCTGTCTTGATCTTTTCTGACCCTATTGTCTCAATTGCTTTTAATTGCCGTTTTGATTCGTTAAACAAGATAGAGGCTATGGCTTGAATTGATGATTCTGGGTTGATCTTCACTTTATCTTCCTCGACATTTATCATTAGTATGCCACTTTCTCTTATCAGAGAGGAATTGTGTTCTTGCAATAGTGATGGAACTCTTGAATCCTCAATAGATGTAACTCCAACTGATGCCAAACCAAAAAGAGCTTTGGCAACCTTGGATATTGATTCGGCTCTTTGTTTAACTAATGATATTGCCTTGTTTTGTTCCTCAAGTTTATGCTCCATTTCAATTATCTTTTGGCTTACGGTATCAGTTTGTGATGTCTTTCCCTGTTCTAGAAGATTTTCAGAAAACAATGAATCCAATCCTTCCATAAAACTAGATACTTTACTAACATTTTTTTGTGAAACATCTCCAAGCGGTATGGGATGCACATCTGCTCCCTTGTCATCGCGAACAATGCATGGATCATGTTTTCCATTGACAACTTTTTCAATTATCTCCCTTGTTGCTTGATATATCTTGGTAACTTCTTCACTAGACAATGTATTTCCCAATCTCTGGCTATCTACATTGGATCTCTTTGTTATCTCCTCGGCATATTTGGAGGGTAATCCAAGAGTCCTGCCAACCCACCTGATCGTTGCAGTAGATGCAGATCTAATCTCTTCAAGATCTTTTTGTGTTACTTTAAAAATATCAAGACCACTTGACGGTGGAGGAACATATGTTAGGCCGACTCCCAACCTTCTATGTCTTACATCAATTGAATGAAGAAGCGACAAGATCTTCATCTCTTTATTGCACAAAAGTATGTTACCATCACCAAAAAACTCCCCAATCAGAACAAATTCTTGGTTGAAACCGCTAAATGTAACTTGGACTATTCTTTCACTGCCAATTTGTTCAACGTTAATAATTCTGGCGCGAAGAAGATCATTTCTAAGTCTCTTCACTAGTCTATTCTCCTCCATCTGACTTATCTTTACATTAGTAATCCAAAGTCCAAATGTAGAAAACATGAGCAAGAGATCTGGTTTTTCAGGGTGATGTAGTTTGAACAGAAGACTATTACGAGTTATACCGTAAATGTTACTAACATAGTAATCCTTTGTCTTACTGACTATCTCGTTTACCAGATAACACAGTTCAATTCCTGCAAGCGTCATAATGAGATGCTATCACGCCAAAATTATACTCTTCCTATTTGGGGTTTTAGCCAAACATTTTAAACGGGAACTAACTGAGTGAGTTTGAAAATTTACTTGGTAAGACATCCAAAGGGCAAAGATAACGATAAGAAACCAGAGCCAAATGACAATTCTGCAAAGGACATGCCTCCAGAGGTACCTAAGACAGATACTGATGAATCCAAGATAAAGAGAGGCCTTGACAAGGTATTTTGGTTACGTGTAGGCTTGGGCATACTAGCCGGAACTATTTCTGCTATAATTGGAAATACCATGTTGCATGCTCACGAAAGGGCATATACAGGATTGGGAATTGTAATTGTGTTATTTATTATATCATATGGAATAGCAAAGGCACTAAGAGTTCCATTGCCGTTGTCTGATAAGAGAAAACTTATCATGACTGGTATTGGAAGCTATTTTCTGATGTTCATATTCAGCTGGATTCTAATAAATACACTCATACACTCTGATATCAGCGGTATCATGACTGTACATTAAGTGGTTCTGCCCAATCTGCGGGAATAGAACCGCGATGAACAGGAACGTGGAGAACTTACAGCCATTAATCCTTGGAGCCTATGGAAACAAGTTAGTCTCGATATGATATGATCAACTGTAGATCTGACAGAACCCATTAGGTACCACTAAATATCAAATAGGATTTTATAAAGTCGGATGTGGAAACACCGAACTTTTGGTATTCCAGATGAGCTATTTGAGAGAATAGAAGAAGTACCAATTACAAAAGAAGAGATACGTGTAGTACAAATTAGTAAAGGCAGACTCTCTGAAAGCCAAACAGTCTATGATATAGGATGTGGTAGTGGATCTGTATCTGTAGAGGCAGCCTATCAAATAGGTCTGTCAGGGAAAATTTTTGCAGTTGACTTTGATCCAAAAGCAGTAGAACTCACAAAGAAGAACTTGGATAAATTTGGGGTCTCAAATGTTACAGTAATTCTGGGAAATGCATTGGAAAAAATTTCAGAGCTCCCTTTAGCTGATACCATTTTCATAGGAGGAACAAGTGGGGAGACATCTGAAATACTAAAACTCTGTGAAGGTAAGCTGAAACAAGGAGGACGTATAGTAATTGGTACTATATTGATTGAGACTCTTTATTCCGTGCTTTCAGTTATGGAAAAACTCAAGTTTTCGTCTGTTGACATTACTCAGGTTACAATATCAAAAAGTCGCAAGACATCTACTGGTACAATGATGCTTGCTAGAAATCCAGTCACCATAATATCTGCAACAAAAATATAGTGATTTATCTAAAATAATTTGCTATTCTCCAAATACTGGAAATATGAATTAACAATATAAGAAAAAGGAGATCTATTTTTTTATTTGTGTAGCAACAAATTACTGAATCACATAATCTGTATTGTTAAATTCTGAAATAATCAAAATTTGATTTTTAATTGTGTAACAGAAAAAACTTTTTCAAGGTTTTTATATCTCATGCCTGGAACAGATCCTAGAAAACCAATGAACAGATCATTTTTCATTTCGTATTATTGTTTGTCACATTGTGCTAATTGGAAAATTGTGACATAGATGCTACATTCTAAATCTATTTTTATTCTGGTGTTGTTTGTTGCATCTAGTTTTCTTTTTATTGACATACATCAGTCATTTGCGGCATCGCCTATTGTTACAATCACAGTAGGAAGTATGCCTTTTGGTGCAGTATATGATTCTGCAAAAGGCGAGGTCTTTGTTGCCAATTCAAATGACGGTACAGTTTCCGTAATAAACGACGTATCAAACTCAGTAACTAATACAATCACAGTAGGCTCTTTTCCTTTTGGCATAGCATATGATTCTGCAAAAGGCGAGGTCTTTGTTCCAAACGGAGGTAACGGTACAGTTTCCGTAATAAACGACGTATCAAACTCAGTAACTAATACAATCACAGTAGGGAATAGTCCTGGTGAAATTGCATATGATTCTGCAAAAGGCGAGGTCTTTGTTGTCAATTCAAATGACGGTACAGTTTCCGTAATAAACGACGTATCAAACTCAGTAACTAATACAATCACAGTAGGAAGCATGCCTTTTGGCATAGCATATGATTCTGCAAAAGGCGAGGTCTTTGTTACAAACGGAGGTGACGGTACAGTTTCCGTAATAAACGACGTATCAAACTCAGTAACTAATACAATCACAGTAGGAAATAGTCCTGGTGAAATTGCATATGATTCTGCAAAAGGCGAGGTTTTCGTTCCAAACGGAGGTGACGGTACAGTTTCCGTAATAAACGACGTATCAAACTCAGTAACTAATACAATCACAGTAGGAAATAATCCTACTGATATAGCATATGATTCTGCAAAAGGCGAGGTCTTTGTTGCCAATTCAAATGACGGTACAGTTTCCGTAATAAACGACGTATCAAACTCAGTAACTAATACAATCACAGTAGGAAATAATCCTACTGATATAGCATATGATTCTGCAAAAGGCGAGGTCTTTGTTACCAATCAAAATGACGGTACAGTTTCCGTAATAAACGACGGATCAAATTCACTAGATTCAACAACTACCTCAGCATCACCCAATCCATCTTCTATTGTACTTGGTCAAACGATAAAATATACTGTTACTGTCACGGATACAAATTCACCATCATCCACGCTTGGTGGAACAATAACATTCAGTGATAATGATGCTTTAGGAACATTCAATCCTCCAACATGTACTCTATCAACAGGTTCGTGCGCTACTTCTTACACTCCATCTAACGTAGGCCCAATCTCAATTACTGCTACATACAGCGGTGACTCCTCACACCTTGCAAGTGCAGGCGTATCACAACTTACAGTATCAATACCAAATACATTACAGACAAAGAAGGGTTCTTTAGCAAATGATATTACAAATCTAGAATCTGGAATAACTGATAAATCTACACTAAAAATTCTTGACAGCACAGCATTACATATACAAAATAGTATTTCAAAAAATCTGTGGAATGCTGACGGAAATACATTAAATAGTAATACGGGAAGAAAAGTTTTCAATGAAGAAGCTGGTGCTGTGGATGAACTGGAAAAGCTGATAGGAGCACCTCCGTCACATGACCATGACATGAAGGATGCAGATGATAGTGTTAATGATGCTGATCTTGCTAACCTCAAGACACAACAAATATCATCCGCCTTTGCAAGTGCAGCAAATACAATTGTCTACAAACTGGTTGGAATAGACAAATCACTTGCTCACAATGAGATTAAGGCAGCAATGACACATTACATGGATCTCAAGTCGCACCATGCAGATAAAAAAATAATAAAGAAGATCGAGGGAGAAATTCACATTGCAGTTAACGGTCTAGAAAAAGGAAAGATGGATACACATAGAGGTCAATTACATAGAGCGATATATGACTACAGAGACGCGTGGGTACATGCAGAAAATGCAGCCAATCTAAGTTGAACATAACATCATAAAAATTAAAATCTGTATATCCAGTAACGATTCCAAAAAATATCATAACTTCATTTCATCCCTATGTGTGTCGAAATCTAACTTTTAATTAGGTACTGTGGGCGGTTTTTCTATAAATGACAGAATTGACATGTGTTGGCTGTGGTCCTGGAGATCCAGATCTTCTTACCGTAAAGGCAGTGAAAGCCATTCAAAGCGCTGACGTAATCATGTGTCCTACCTCAAGGGAAGGCAAAGAAAGTATTGCATATTCTATAATATCATCACTGATTGACAAATCCAAAAAACCTGATATCATAAACTTGGTATTTCCTATGGTAAAGGACAGAGAGACCTTAGAGAACACATGGGAAACCAATGCACGCATAATAGCTAGTAAAGTAAAGGATGGAAAAAACGTTGTATATCTTACAGTAGGAGATCCGTCGCTATATAGCACGTGGATTTACTTGCAACGCGAACTCAAGTCAAAATATCCAGAAATCAAGATAACAGTAATTCCTGGAATAGTATCCATGTTTGCTTTTGCTTCCAAAGTAGGAATCAGTATAGCAGAAGGGGATGAAACAGTTGCAGTGATACCTGCATGTTATGATCTTTCTAGAGTAAAAGAGACAGCAAAGAACTGTGACACTATGATATTTCTAAAAGATGGCAGATATTTTGATCAAGTCATTATACTACTCAAGGAAGCTGGCTTTCCTGACAGCTCGCTTTTTGCAATAGCACAAGACGTAGGAACAAACGAAGAGATTGTAAAGAAACTAACACTAGGCGATGTCACAAAGGACACTCTGACTAGCAAGTATTTTTCAATCATGGTGGTAAAACGTGCATAAAGTATACTTTGTAGGCTGCGGTCCCGGTGACCCAGAACTCATCACTGTCAAGGCCAAAAAACTAATCCAAAAAGCCGATGTTG
The DNA here is from genome assembly GCA_028867755.1 of Nitrososphaerota archaeon. Lineage (GTDB taxonomy): Archaea > Thermoproteota > Nitrososphaeria > Nitrososphaerales > Nitrosopumilaceae > Nitrosotalea. The sequence goes on along the minus strand of JAGWFT010000001.1, from coordinate 174,515 downwards.
TTGTATATTCGGGTTCATTGATCCCGCCTGAGATAGTCAAGCTTTGTAAAAAAGCAGAACTATATGATGCTGCAAAACTAGTAAGAGAAGATATTTTTAAGATTCTACACGATAATGCACTAAAAGGAAAATTAGTTGTAAGATTGCATGATGGTGACCCTTCAATCTATGGTGCAATACGAGAACAAACTGACAATCTCAAAAAAGAAGGAATAGAGTTTGAGGTTGTACCTGGAATAACCTCATTTCTTGCATCTGCTGCAGTGTTAGGCTGTGAGCTAACTTTGCCTGGCGTCACTCAAACTATTATTGTAACAAGGGCTGAATCACGAACAAAAGTACCAACAAGAGAGAAGATCTCAGAACTTGCAAAGCACAAAGCCACCATGATATTCTATCTTAGCGTTCATCTCATATCTGATATTGTAAAAGAAACCATCAAGGGAGGCTATTCAAAGTCAACTCCAGTCGCAGTTGTGTATAGAGCAAGCTGGAATGATGAAAAAGTGATAAAAGGTACACTGGAAAACATTGCAAAAAAAATCAGAGATGAAAAAATCACAAAGACTGCAATCATAATAATCGGAGAAATTGTAAACCCGAAACATTATGAATATTCTAGACTATATGACAAAACTTTTAGTCATGGATATAGAAAAGCCAAAGTTATTTCATAGCTGTTGTACATTGTTTTTAATTCCTAGTTTTCGCAGCTTTTTTTGAAATGTCTTGGTATCTCCTGATGCAAATATCTTTAATTTACATGTGTTTGATTTTTTTTCATTTAATAGTATTGCAATCTTATTAGCTATAGAGTCTGCTGGATCAAGAAATACTACACTGGGAAAGATCTTCTTTAACATTGGTAGAAGAAATGGAAGATGTGTGCTGGATAAGGTAACAACATCAATTTGTTTGTCTATAATAATACGTAGGACTGAGTTGATCTTTTTTTTGCAAAATTTCTTTTTTGTTAGAAAGGCTCCAGACTCTACAAGATCTACAAGTGGTAACGCATTAATCTTAATAACTTTGATCCCTGCAGGAACTTGTTTTTTGATATAGTTACGTAATTCTTTACTTTCAACAACTGATTTTGTAGCAAGAATTGCTATTGTATTTGTAATTGTTTTTTTTGCAGCATCATTTAATGGTGGATATACTCCCAAAATTTTTGATTGCTTTTTGTGATTTAGCAAAAGTGAAGGTGTGTTTGATGCCATCACTATCAAATCTGGCTCAAATTTTTCCTCTAGTTTCTTAATCGTTAACCTGATAATTTTTTTTAATTCACTAGGTGACTTTGTGCCATATGGGAAATTATCCTGATCAGCAAAATAGATAATCTCTGACTTGATTTTTTTTTGGATTGGTTTTATTATGGAAAGCGAACCAATACCTGAATCAAAAACTGCTATTCTTGCCACACTTTCAAACTAATTATGGCAGATTTATTTTGTGAGCTAAATTTAGCCTAGAGTTGATGATAATATACACCGGCAATTAAGAACTAACTTTAAAACTAGCAGCCATGACCGGCTTCGATAAGACCTGGACTCGTCCCGAGTCTGTAGGTTTAACCGAAAAATTACGTGAAACTGTAAAACCACAGGGAGCACTCAAACCAAGAATTGAGGGCGCTGTGAACAAGTTACAGGGTCAAATATCGAAGATGGATGCTATGCTGACAAAGCTAAGACAAAGAGATGAACAGCTTTTCAAGCGAATCGTAGTCGCAATGCAGCAACACGATGCGAGCACAAGTAGAGTTCTGTCCAATGAATTGGCAGAGATAAGAAAGGTCACAAAGATGCTAGGAAATGCTAGAATGGCACTAGAGCAAGTACAATTGCGTCTAACAACAATACACGACCTAGGCGATGCAATGGTAGCAATTGCTCCTGCAATGTCAACAATGAAGGGACTAAAATCATCCCTTGGAAGATTCATGCCAGAAGCAGATTCCGAACTAAATGCAATGACCCAGACACTCAATGGACTAATGATGGACTCACTAGCAGGTGGAGACTTCAATGTAGAATCCGATGTATCAAGCGAAGAAACAGAGAAGATACTCCAAGAGGCATCGGCAGTTGCAGAACAACAAATTGGCGACAGGTTCCCATCAGTTCCATCACCCTCCGGCGTATCGTCACAATCAACATACGAGTAGGGGAAGCTCGGATGGGGAGACTGGCGAGAACGTCTTCTTTTTATATTACAAAAAATCCTGATTTTCTTTATTAAAGATCTACTGCGATCTCTTTATCATCAAGAAATTTTCTAGCCTTTGCAAATACCATTGACCACTGCTTCCATGTCAAGCGACCTGTCTGGGTGTTCTGTCTGCTTGGATGATATGAACATATGATAATCCATTTTTTATGAGTAAATTGGTTTCCATGGGAGAACTTAATACCTTTGATATGTAATAATTTACAACAGGAATCAAATGCTATCTTGCCTAGACATACAACCACTTTAACATTTTTCAATAATAAGATCTCATTTTGCAAATACGTGGAACAGTTATCAAGCTCTTCCTTCAATGGTTTGTTTTGTGGAGGGGCACACCTAAGTGAGGCAGTGATATAGGCGCTAATTAGCTGAAAACCGTCATCAATAGTCTCACTAGTGGGCTGATTTGCAAAACCATATTCGTAAAGAACTTTTGCCACCCAATCTCCTGAACTATCTCCCGTAAACATCCTACCAGTTCTATTTCCGCCATGTGCGGCAGGCGCCAATCCTATTATCAATACTTGGGCATTAATGTCTCCAAAGCCAGTAAGAGGCTTGCCCCAATAATTCTCATCTCTGAATCTTAAAACTTTCTCTTGTGACACTTTACGTATGTAAGTTGAAAGTCTGGAACATTTTTTACAGGTTATTATTTTTCTGTTTAATCTTTCAAACCCTACATATTTTTTGTTTTTTAATGACATGTCAAGAACTTGTTATTGCCTTGGATTATAGGTTTGGGCTGTTAAACCAAAAATGAAGTTGATTAGATCAAATGGAATAATTAAAAAAATAGTCTTGGGATAGACATGGAAAAATCAAATAGTTAATAATTATTTTACAAAAATGTCAATTATTAACTAAGTGTTATCTGCCATTGTACCGTCAGTTGGTCGTTTTGATTCAGTGTGACTGCACTTCCAAAGGCCCTTTCAGCAAACATATTTCCAGTACTTGCTGCATCAAACAATCCTGCAGCTGCTACAGATTGCGCAGTAGTGCCTGAATATGTGAAAGTATTTGCTACTTGTGCAATAGCACTTGTTGTTGTACCTGTTGCAACTTGGTTTGCTGTGACAGTTCCTGAGGTTCTTGCCAATCCGTTTGTGGTAAGTTCGCCAGAAAGTGTAGTATCAGTAGCTGTACCTGTTCCGACACTGGTTGCTGCTGTGACTGCAATATACTTGAATACTGCTGGAGAAGAACAGTTTGCAAATCCTGTTCCAAAGAGCAGGTTAGCAGCACAGTCATGTCCTATGTTTGTCACTATGTTGTCAGTTTGTCGATATGCCTTGATGTGTCCTTGCGAATCTGTTACGGTCACAATTATGTGGCCAAGCAAGGATGTCTTTTCACCTGAATCGGATTTAGGAGTATCTGCAATTCCTAATGTGCTTGCATTAACTCCGTTTATCCCAACCATGCCAACTGCTATAGCTACAATGCCAAACAGTCCCATAGTTTTTAGATGATTCATTGTCTCTTAGGATCAATCTCTCATTATTAGACATTGTGGAAATTACTGCATATGATACGTTCCAATTTGGAACTTGATTATTTTGTCTTTATACCAACTTGTTCTTGCAGAGTTATGTTGAAATGTTTACCAGTTGTATTTTGAGCAGTAACAGTTGTCGCATTATTGACAGTCTGAGGTGTAACTGTAACAGTGGTATTTTGTGAGTTTGTTGGAACATTAGCAGGATTATTACTACCTGCAGGAACAACATAAGATAATGCTACTATCACTCCAATTGAAATTATTATGGCAATTATTCCTATAACAACAGGTTTTTTCATAATCACCAAAAAGATAACATGGTCTATAAACTTGTCCAACGAAATAACCAAAGTTTAAAATCTATTCATTAATAATTTATTATGGCGTCTACAATTTTGCAAGTCAAGTATTATGTCTTAATGATCTTGATCTTTATGTTGGGTACCTCAAGTGCTTATGCGGACGAACCCATAATGATAACACTCTCAACACACATGAATAATGTTGTATTTGATGGAAAATGGTCGTTTACAGAAGAATGGAAGGCATCAAGTCTCAATAATTTTTTTTATGATGATGGAACTGAAATTGAATTGAGAAGTGCTCATCAAGACAATTTTATTTATATTATGATAGATGATCTTACCGACACCAATTACCAAAAGAGATCAGATTATGCCATGATTTGTTTTGATAAAAATGATGCAAAACCACAAGAATCTACTTCTAACGATTATTGTTTTGTTAATGTTTTAAACGGTACCGAATCGTATACGTTGCAGGGAGGATCTACATTAGGGTTTAATGGTAATTTCAAAAAAATTACCAATTTTGATGGGCTTGTTGCTATAGGTAATGTTTCAGATAAACACGATCGATATAGTTTAGATCCACATTCAAGCTATGAATTTAGAATACCGCTCGATAAGCTTGGAAGGTTAGACCACTATGGGTTCTACATGGCTGTTTTCGAGTCACACACTGGTAAAATTTACACATATCCAAAAGATATATCGTCTAAAAACACATTCGAGATTCCGCCTCCAAAATTATGGGGAGATCTAATATCTCCTGACCAATCTCTTCCAGAATTTCCATGGCCTTTGTTGATTCTATCTGTAACTATCTCTTCTCTAATAGTCATTATAAGACTAAAGAAAAGTGAGATTTACTGCAAGTACTAATTTCCAAAATCAACACTGTAATGTTTTATGATTGTCTCGAGTAAAACTATTCCAAGAATCAGAAACATGAATGAATCGTGATTATTTAAGATTTGACAGTTTGGTATTTTTGTTTTTGCTTTCGTATGTAATAGGATTATTTAATGCAGCAAGAAAAAATATACCACATGACACAGTATAGAAAATTCTGGAAAAAAATTTTCTTCGTTGCTCTGTATGCTACTGTCAACGTCTTTGTAAACACAGTTGTAATATATATCAAAAACAAAATTACTATAACAACATAAAAGATAGAACAAATCTTTTTCTTTTTAGGAATTGCTGATCTATAAATGAAATAGTAGGATGATCGGAATAGAGATGAAATGCTAACAGTTTAGAGAAAAATAATAACGCGTACAATATTAGAGAAAGATACTGTCTTTTTGAGATAAGTACTAGATAATTTAGGAGTTGGAGAATTTGGTCAATACTAGAAAATATTCATTATGAAAAGTATTGCAAGACAAACAAAAGCAACTTTCTGAGAAATTTTAAGTCTGAAGATAAATATTATTAGATTTATGATTTTGATTAAAAATATTTTCTTACGATACAAAAGTACTGTTACAAATAATTACATATTTGTAATCAGTAAAGACACTGTTTATGACACAATTTCAAAATAATATTCTTCAGGTGTTGTATTATTTTTTCAAAAATACATATCTGATCATTTTCAATATTTTAAAAAATAAAATCTTTCTAACTGTATTTGAAACGCTTGTATCTTAATTGTAGTAGAATCTAGATATCTATTAATTGTTAAAAATTAGGAATTTGTCTTAACACTTGTTAGTAATACGGGATTTTTTGGTAAAAATATGATATTCCAGAGTGGCATTACATCTGGGCTGTTCTGCCAGTTCGGATCCTGCACATATTACAAAATTCCATTCGTCTTAAGATTATCAGACTAGGACAATAAATAATGATGAATAGAGGACTCTGGAAATCAAGTATCGCCATTTTTCTGATATTTGCATTGACCACTTCTTTGAGTATTGCTAATGCTGATTCTATAACTGCAATGCAATCTGGACAACAAGAATTATCAAAAAAAATTCAAACGATTGATAACCAAGACAGCTCATATAACAAAAAAACTTTCAAGATTAATCTAGCTGAAAATATGGGAGTTTCAGATGACAAATCATCACCTGATCAAAATTCAGCAATTAAAAAAATACCATCAACAGAAATTCAAGTTAACTTGTCAGAGAAAATGTCACTTACACTTGATGATGGTCAAAATCAAAACTTGATCTCTATTGTAAAACGAAATTCCGAATTTCAAACAACCTTTGATAGAATTTGGAATTTTGATCGAATTAGAATTAATGGCAAAGAAATGACAAACAATCCTATATCGAATTATCAAACATCTATAATCAAATCAGTTAGCTTGATAGAAAATCAAGAATTAGTTTTTACTCAAGCAATTGTAAATCTAGAAAACAATTTCAAGAAATTTACATATATGGAATTAATTGGAAATGCTGGCAAGAATATTTCTATACATATTCCTGACAGTACAAAAATAATTTCGGAAAGTATAATCTTGGACAATGGAATTTCAAAATTTGTTCACGATGCAATTAATCCAAATGATCCTCTTGTCTTTTTGTTGTTAGTACCCATTTCGGGATATATTCTAGTCAAATCTGAAAATGAAAAACTTAGAATTTCTAATTCCAGAAAAATTTTATCCTTTTTCTTTATCATCGTTCTAATTTCATCATCTGTTGCTACTCCTATATCTCTCTCTCCAAGTTTTATTGCAGCTGCATATGCAGAGCAATCATCAAATCAAACTGTATCTGGAGTATCAAACGGTGCCAACTCTCTTTCATTCAACCAATTCTCAAACTCTACTACAGCAAACAACAGCACCAACTCTCTTTCATTCAACCAATTCTCAAACTCTACTGCAATAAACAACACTGTACCAAACAACACTGGCACTCTTTCCTTCAATCAGTTCTCAAACGTCACCTCTGCATCCATTACAAACTCTACACTCTCCTTCAATCATTTCTCTAATGCCACTAATGCTCTCTCCAATCAGTTCTCAAACTCTATTGCAATAAACAACCCAAACTCTACAAATGGAACAAGTCCTACCAACTCATGGCAGTTTACTCAATCTAGTTTGAATTCTAATTCTGTAGGTGATACCCAACTAGACAATAGTACAGGCACACCCTCATTACAACTCAATGGTAATGGATATCTAAAACAGAACGTTACCTCTACTGCAAATCTCTCGGCCCTCACTCTATCTGCATGGATAAAGCCAGACTATAGCCAGGGTTCATCACAATTTACTGTAATCAGTAAAAGCAACACCTTCATACTTGCAGTCAACAACAACATGCCTCCTGTAAAGAAGGTCTTCTTTTCAATATTTGATGGAATAAAATGGGATACGGTAACATCGAACAGTGCTATTCCACAAGACTGGACACATATTGCTGCCACCTTCAATGATACTACCATTACAATTTACGTTAACGGAAAACAAGAAGCAAGTCAGCAGCTAAGCGGTGTACCTACAATTGCACTCAATGGTCAACTTGAAACTAAGACAGTTGATAGCCTATCATCAAATGCCGACGTACTCATTGGTGCTTACCTTGGTTCTAGAAATACGGCAAGTAATCTATTCTCAGGTTTGATTGAGAATGTTAAACTATATGATTCACTCTTGAGCCCATTGCAGATCGCTCAGATATATCAAAACAACCCGCTTTCCCAGAATACACAAATCAATGCAAGTATTATATCAAATTCTACCAAACTAACTAATCTTAATCCAACAATAAATTCAACCATAGTACAAAATGTGAACCTAAAAAACAGCACTAACTCTCTCTCCTTTAACCAATTCTCAAATGCTACATCTGTTCTCAATGGCACATCCATTTTGAACAGTACATCACTTGTAAACGGTACATCCCTAAATGACACCTCTGCCAACGATACTGCCATACCTGTAACTACGTCTCTAGTAAATACCAAGAACAGCTACCTGATAACTGAAAACCCTGAATTCAAGTTCGAGTACTTTACAGCGGCAGACCTGAAGAAGTTCAAAAAAGACATCAAAGAATCATTAGGTTCAGTACAGAATAATGCTTGGGCAGGCAAGGAAGGAAAGATCAAGATCGATATAATAGGACCAAACGGCAAGAAAATTCCATTAAAATCTGTATTCCAAAAACTCAGAGATGGTAAATTTGACATCAAGCTATCCTCACTAAAAGGCGCAAATCCAGGTCTTTACAAGGTAATAGTCACGTTAACGCGAAATGGTCAGACATTTACCACGCAAAATCAGTTCTTCTGGGGCCTTGTATCCCTTAACACGGAGAAAAGCATCTACAGGCCAGGGGAGACTGCCAACTTTATCATAGTGGTACTAGACAATGGTGGCCACTCTGTATGCAACTCTAACATTTCAATGAATATTGTAGACCCATCAGGCAATCCTACCACTCTTTCCACAGGAAATGGAGTTACACCAGAGAGTCAGTGTGGTCTCTATGATGCAAGCTATGCCACAACATCAGAAGGAAACTATACTGTAGGAATTAGTGCTACAAATCCATCAGGCACTGCCGTTTTCAACACCTCATTTTTGGCTGAAAACTCGTACCCATTTGATATAATCAGAACAGCTGATTCCAAGATTGACCCAGTGGACAATCCAAACTCGTTTAACGTAAAACTGGATATTACTTCATTTACCAATGCAAGCTCTGCTACTATCCAAGAAACAGTGCCTTCTGTCTTTAACGTTACAACTGATGGAGTCGTGCAGACTGTGGGAGATACTACTACAATAACATGGAACAAGAACTTGATTGGAAATTCAACGTCAGTACAATACACATACTCTGTACCATTGCAGTATCCGCAGCTATATGCACTGGGCCCAGCTCAGATAAGCTATGGCTCAGGTCAAGTCTTCAAAGAAGCAAGGCCATGGTTTGTAGCTGTTGATCCTTCTACTGGAACAATAGCATTAAACGGCGCTGTACAAACCACATGTAAAGGAACAGCAAGTGGGCCCTCCCATCAACTTTCTTGCAGCGGTGGTACGGGAATTACTGTTCCAGCGAGTGGTTCAAATACACTATTGTTAGTCATTGTCTCTACTGCGTCTGGTACTGTATCAAGTGTAAAATGGAATGCTGTAGCAATGACTGCAGGACCAGCCCTTGCCAACACAGGCCAAGTTTCAATGTGGTACATGAAAGCTCCAACCACTGGTGCAAAAACGCTCCTAATTACAGCAAGCGGTAATGTTGTCATGCAAGCAGGTGCGTATGCCTTAACGGGCGTTTTACAAGCAACTCCGGTAGGTGCTTCAAAAAATACTGCTACGGGTACATCGGGCACAATTACAACCTCACTTACCAATACTAATCTAAATAGTATGGTGGTAGATGGAGTCGTCGAAGTAACAACTACTGCAGTTAGTCCAACTTCACCTACACAAACATCTGGTTACTCAACAAACGCGGGTACGACTGCAGCAGGAGCATCAAGCTATCACCTTAACACGCAGCCAGCGTCCACTTCAACAACTTTTCAGTGGACTGCTGGTACTACTGGTGATAAATGGGCTGAAGTTGCACTTGAAATAAATTCAGCAAACCAGATTAACACTGTAACTCTCCAAGAAACACTCTCCTCCTCTGACGCAGTATCACGAATCCCAGCCAAGACTCTCAAAGAAACACTCTCCTCCTCTGACGCAGTATCACGAATCCCAGCCAAGACTCTCCAAGAAACACTCTCCTCCTCTGACGCAGTATC
>JAGWFT010000001.1:67456-164627 GCA_028867755.1 Nitrososphaerota archaeon | reverse complement strand
TCTCTCCTCCTCTGACGCAGTATCCAAATCACCAATCCTAACTCTCAAAGAAACACTCTCCTCCTCTGACGCAGTATCCAAATCACCAATCCTAACTCTCAAAGAAACACTCTCCTCCTCTGACGCAGTATCTGGTAGTCATCTTTTCATAATTGCACTACCAGAAACACTCTCCTCCTCTGACGCAGTATCCAAATCACCAATCCTAACTCTCAAAGAAACACTCTCCAGCTCAGATCAAATCAACAAGGCCCTAACCACATCTCTCAAAGAAACACTCTCCAGCTCAGATCAAATCAACAAGGCCCTAACCACATCTCTCAAAGAAACACTCTCCTCCTCTGACGCAGTATCCAAATCACCAACTACAACTCTCAAAGAAACACTATCTTCATCAGATACAATATCCAAGTCACTAACAACAAAACTCTCCGAAACACTCTCCAGCTCAGATCAAATCAAAAAAGCCATAACCACATCTCTTAAAGAAACACTCTCCTCCTCTGATATAGTAGGCAAGGCCTCCAATACAACTCTCAAAGAAACACTCTCCTCCTCTGACGCAGTATTCAAGACACCAACTCTCTCTCTCAAAGAAATATTCTCTTCTACTGATGCAATACAGTCAGCTACAAAGAAACACACAGAGACTCTCCAAGAGACTCTCTCCAGCATAGATACACCGGTGCCAGTTCAAAAACTAACGATAAAAGTATCTGAATCTTTGAACTCTATCGAGGGTGTTGTACAAGCACAGAATTTGGCTCCTACTCAACAACTTATTGGAGCTACACAGAATACTGTCGTAGTAAATACAACCACACCACAGTTGGTCATAACCAGTACAACATCTGCCCTAACTACAGTAACAATTCCAGCCAATGTGACTAGCGCATCAATCAACTATTCCTCAATATCTACAACAAGCAACGATGCTGTAACAGTCCAGATCTCCAATCCTATTACCATAACAAAATTTGTCAATACCAACAGTAGTTCTAATATTCCAATTCAAGTAGCAATTCCACAAAACACTGTCATAACAGGCTCATCAACATGGAATGGCGTACTCACACTACCTACAGTACAAACTGGTTCCTCTCTGGTAATACCCACAGCATCAGGCCAAACTAGTACAATAAAGACTGTCATAAACATAGGTGCCAGCACCCCAATGGCATTTAACAACGCAGTACGGTTGCTATTCCCAGGAGAGGCAAATACCCACATTGGTTTCTTCTATTCAGATGCAGTTACAGAGATTACACCAACGTGTGCTGATGATACCCAGACAACAAACAACAACTTGCCAGTTGGAGGAGCATGTAAGATAGACGTAGGCTCTGATCTAGTAGTCTGGACAAAGCACTTTACTGGATTTGCAACATGGAGCTCAAGCGCCAGTCCATCAGGTCCTGGACCGTCTGGCCCATCCGGCCCATCCGGCCCATCAGCAGCAGGCCCCAGTGGAGGAACAGTATCTATAGGCACTGGCCCATCATCAGTATCAACATCTGCAAGCCAGTCAAGTGTAGGGTTTGGAGGCACACTTGCACCAGAGCTCAAGATTGATTCAGTATCGTATAACCTATGCCAGAATGATACAGTCAAGATACTAGTAGAATATTCAGTAGCAAATCCAAGTGTAATATTGCGTACATCCCTGACAGGAACTGTCCAGGCAACACCAGACCAGGTACAGCCATTTGCACAAGAGAACCAAAACTCTACCATACAAAGACTGGTCTATCTTGCACATGTTGATCCAAAAGAGCAGTCATTTGAGGTAGTTGCATTACAGGCAGTAAACAACAATGTCAACTCGGTAGGAGAGACAGTGAGTGTAACAAACTGTGCATCAGCCATCAATTATGAAAACCCAGAGACAATCCAGTCTACAGAGCAAGTATCAGCAGGAGCACCCCAGATATTTGATGTAAAGTTCCAGTCAGGAAATGGCACCATGATTCCATCTGAAGAAAATCACTTTGTAACTTCACAGCAAGTAAAAGTATATGCCATAATCAGCAGTCAAACACAGCCAAGCCAGGTGCAGCTACGATTTGTCGGGGCAGGCAATCCAGCAAGCATGTATACTACTGCAAGCATGGATGTGACACCATTGCAGATCTCAAACACCACATATGCTGTCTCGGGTACAATTCCTGCAGATGCGGTGCAAGCCCCAGCTGTAACATACTGGATAGATGCGCAAAACAATGCAGGCAAGACAACTGACTCTGACCAGTATACAATTGGTGTCAAGCCATCATATGGTATTTCAGGTAACCTTGAGATGGATATCTCTCCTACAAAAGCAGAAGGAATGACAGCAACCCCAACTGCATACTTTACCAATGAAGGTACAGGACCTCTCTATGGTTCTGTATCTCTAATTGTTGACGGAAATGTTTCCTATACATCTCCCTCACAGGTATTTGGAACAGGACAGACAGCAGTAGACCTGAAATGGAAGGTGCCAGCAATTGGCAAGCTAACAAATCATCAAGTACAAGCAGTTGCAAACTTTTATGGACAATCACTTGATACTCAGACGTCAGAAATATCCACATATCCGTCAGTTCAGACAATTGCTCTTTCGCAATCACCTGACATAGAAACAATTGCTGGGAAAAATAACACTGTAGCAAATCCTGTCGTACTATATTCCTCATTTACGAATGAAGGCACAATGAGGTATAGAGTAGTTGCTCCTGACGGCACATGTGTCATTGGCGGCTCTAGTGATTGCCTTGTAACAAAATCTACTGATGGACTTGCAGGCAACTTTAAGACAGTAACCATAGGAGACCAGATTTACAGAGTAAGATACTCTGGACCTGATAGTCCACTTGAGCGCTTCTCTATAACATCAGTAGATCCTATACTTGGCCAGTGGAAGGTAGGAGTTGACTCACAACAGGATCTCTTACCATTAGCACATGCCACAGATGACATATTCTTGAAAGTAAAATATAGAGACACTAGCACATCTCTTATCACTTTATCATCTCAATAACCTAGAGTTATCCTGCTTATGTAGAACCTTCTATGGATAGGAAGTAGCTTTTGTTATATGGGAATCAAGATCTGATATCTTGATTCTTTCTTGCTCCATTGAGTCTCGTATTCTAATTGTCACAGTATCATCTTGCAAGGTCTGATGATCTATGGTTATAGCAAGTGGTGCTCCAACCTCATCAAGTCTTCTATATCTTCTTCCTATGGCACCAGAATGATCCAAAAAGGCATCATATTTTCGCTTTATCTTTGAGAAGATCTCTTCTGTCTTTTCAGCAAGACCATCCTTTTTTACAAGCGATAACACTCCAACATGGATAGGAGCAAGATATGGTTTTAAGGAAAGAAAGATTCTGTCGTTATCCTTGTCTTCTTTGTAGTTGTGTTCCAAAATTGTATAAAGACTTCGGTCTATTCCCATTGAGAGCTCAAAAACATGGGGAAGAACCTTAACGTTATCATGTAGTACCTCAAATTTTTCCTTGCTTACGTTACCATGACTCTTGAGATCATAGTCTGATCTATAATTGCATGCAACAAGCTCAAGCCAACCAATAGTGGTTTCTACCTCAAAGTCAAAGGCAACTGATGCGTAAAAGGCCTTTTCCTTGTCACCTAGTTTTCTAAATCTGCTTTTGTTTACATCAATTCCAGTCTTTTGGTAAAATTCTACCAAGAGGGCCAAGTAATATGCCACAAGCTTGTTAGGAAGCATTCCAGACTCTACAGCTTCTTTGCATGTTACAGGCTTGATGATTGTATCATCAATCATTAATCTGATCTCTGTATTTTCGATCTCAGAGAACCCATCTATGTCATTTAGTTTATCAGGATTGCAAAAGACTTCGATCTCTGCTTGATAGAACTCTCTTAACCTAAGAAGACTTTGGCGTGGCGAGATCTCATTTCTAAAACTCTTTCCAATCTGTGCAATTCCGATTGGCAGTCGTCCTCGCATTGTTTTGTAAAGTCTTGGAAAATCAACAAAAATAGATTGACAGGTCTCTGGTCTTAGATATGCTGCTTCGCTTTGAGGGCCTATTCCAACCTTGAACATCATGTTGAATTTTTTTGCATTATCGAAATTGCCCCTGCATTTGGGGCATCTCACATCTTTTTCTGCAATCACTTTATCAAACTGCTCCAGTTCTGCGCTTTCTGGAACCACTACTGATGTAATCTCTGCAATCAGCTTGTCAGCTCTGAAAATGGATCTGCATTTTTGGCAAGTTATTATTGGATCTGCAAAACTTGACAGATGGCCTGATGCAACAAAGACTGACTGTGACATTATCTGGGAACCGTCAATCTCTAACATCCTATCACGTCTTACAAGCTCACGTCTCCACAGCTCGATGAATTTGCTCTTTAGGCTAACTCCAGACGGTCCATACTCCCAGAATCCGGCTTGTGCATCTGAATAAATCTCACAGCTTGGAAAATAAAATCCCCTTTCAAGTGCAAGCTGCATTATTTGATCATAATTCATTGAATATTCTCCTCTTAAGCACTAGATCATGCCAGTTCCTTAACTTTTTTAAGGTTACCAACATCATCTCGTCTCTCATCAATGGGCGTCTCTAAAATCATTGGAATCTTTTTTGAATTTATGGTATGTATGACATGTGCAAGCCCCTTCTCTCCTATGTGGCCCAAGCCAATGTGCTCATGTCTATCTATGTTGCATCCAATCTCTCCCTTTGAGTCATTAAGATGTAATATCTTTAGGTGTTCAAATCCTATGGACTTGTGAAATTTTTCAAGCGTATCAGAAGCAGTTTTTTCTGTTCTTAGGTCATATCCTGCTGCAAATGCATGACATGTATCAAGACATACTCCAAAACGTTTTGCAGGCTTTAGTTGTTGTAGTATGGAGGCAAGCTGATCAAAATCAGAACCAACACTATTTTTTTGTCCAGCTGTATTTTCAAGTAGAATTGTAATATCGTCTGTAGTATCATCCGCTGCCTTTGTAAATGCCTTGACCAGTCTCTCAATTCCTTTCTTGTCGCCTGCACCCTTGTGGCTTCCAAGATGTGCAACAATATACGGAACGCCAAGTTTGCTGCATCTTTTTATCTCATCTATTAGCGAACTAAGGGATCTTGCAAATGACTCATCTTCTGGAGATGAGAGGTTAGGCAAGTATGGCATGTGTGCAACAGTGGCAAACCTGTCTATCTTGCTTGCAGCAAGTTTTTCCTTAAAACTAGTAATGTCATTTGCTACCAAGGGTTTTGCAAGCCAGCCGCGAGGATTGCGAGTAAATATTTGGAATGCAGTACAGTCTGCTGCAACTGCATTATCTACGGCACGGTCAATGGAACCAGATATGGATACGTGCATTCCGACCTGCATGTCAGTGATTTATTTGGGGATAATTTAAACTCGAGTTCTGTAACTGAATCAAAACACAATCAAATTTTTAAGTCGTGCAAAACGAAGATAGATGTGTTACATCCAGGTATAATGGATCTTGCCAAGTATCCATTCCTTGCAGAGGCAGGAGAATATCTACGTGATAAGGGATTTAACCTTGAGCAACTCGCTCATCCAGACTGGGCGCCATTGGTAGAAAAGGCGTATGGAAGAATTGTAGTTGCAACATCAGGGCAAATCTATGGTTCAGATAAGGGCCCAATTGAAAATCCAGATATTGAAATACTTTCTTTTATCGTTGCAGTCATATTGTTAAAAGCTGCAGGAATTAACACCCTGACAAGAAGATTCTCTCTTGCAGAAGCAAGAAGAGCAGAGAGATACTTGCAACAGGATCTCTGGTCAAACAAGGACAAGAAGAACCTTGAACTCCCATTGAAAATAATTCAAGAGTTGTTTAGAGTTCAAGTCACTGTAGAAAATGAAGAATTTGTGATAAAGGTTAGTGATTATTTGCAAAGGGCAGTTCATTTTCACGAAAAGGAATGGAAGCTGGTTAATCGCAGAGTAACAGGTGGACTTGTCTATCTGACAGCACATGAAACTGTGAGACTCATACGCACAGAACTTGGCCAATACATCAACTCTAAAATCCAATCAATAGCATTACCATCAATCCCAGAGACCTTCAAGTCCCGTGTGCAGGACTTGGTTCAGCTGGCAACAAAGTTTTCAGACGCAATTGTAGTATCTTCTGACCATCCCCCATGTGTAAAGCATGCAATTGAGGTATTGGAAAAAGGGGAGAATTTACCGCATTCGGGAAGATTCTTGCTTGCTACGTATCTACTTGCAAGGGGTCAGACAACTGATCAAATAGCTCCGCTCTTCAAAAATGCACCAGATTACAATGAGCGCGTAACCCGATACCAACTAGAACATATATCTGGTTCTTCAGGCAAGGGCACAAAATATCAATGCCCCTCGTGTGATAAACTGCGAAGCGAGAACTTGTGTTTTGCAATTCCTGATTGTTCTGGCATCATAAATCCAATTCAATTTGGTAAAAAGAGGAAGAACTAATGCTTGAAAAAGACATAGGCCTAGTAGAAAATGCAATCAAGGAATACTACTTTAACCACTTTGATCTTGTTAGTGTTCCGCCAAAACCTACTCAAAGAGAATTTGGATATCAAAAAATTAACGGTGGCATGATAAGACACATTGCAATAAAAGACAACAAGGAACTACATCTTCTCTTGATGAAGGAGATTCCATCAGATGTCTATTGTTCCAATGCATACTATTCTTTTCCAAGCATGCCAATGTCAGAAAAGGACTGGAAGGGGGCAGATCTTATCTTTGACATAGATGCAAAGGACCTGACACTATCATGTAGAAATGATCACGCCATCTTCAAGTGTGGCTCATGCCATGACGCCATACTAGGAAAACATTCAGCCTGCCCCAAGTGTGGGTCAACCAAGTTTGAAGTTGTATCAGTTGCTTGCAAGAACTGTATTGACGAATCTAAAAAGGAAGCTAAAAAACTAGTGCAAATACTTGATGAAGATCTTGGCATAAAAAATGAGGAGGTTGAGGTATATTTTTCAGGGAACGAAGGTTTTCACATTCGAGTCATAAACAGTAATTATGAAATGGTGGGTTCTCAAGAAAGAGCCGATCTAGTGGACTATATCATGTTCAATGGAATCATGCCAGAAACTTTTGGAATAAGAAAGCAGAATAACTTCAAGTCAACACTTCCAGAAATTGGAGAATCAGGATGGCGTGGCAGAGTAGCAACTAGCCTGTTTGGATCAAAAACTAGAGCCCCCAAAGCTGCAAAGCAAATTGTGTCAGATGGATATCTGGCATTCCAAGTAAAACTCGATGAGATACGTCAAACAATAGGAATCAAAGTAGACCCCAAGGTAACAATGGATATACATAGAATTTTCCGGCTTGAAGGTTCTGTAAACAGCAAGAGCGGTCTGTCAAAGGTACCGTGCAAAAACCTAGATGACTTTGATCCCTTTTTGGACGCATGTTTGCTTGGGGAGGAAAAAGCAGACATTATTGCAAACTGTCCTGTCCAAATCAGACTGAAGAACAAGAAATACGGTCCATACGCAAATGAGAGAATATCTGTACCAAAATACGCAGCTGTCTACATGATATGCAAAGGACTAGCTAGTATAGTCTGAGAAAAACCGTGCCTTGACTTATATTAATAGTTGTCAAGAAACGATGTAGGTAAGACATTAATTTGATACACAGGGAGGTAAAGTGATTTTGTATAGTTCATCGACTCAATCCAACCCACCTCCGCGTGATGCTAGCAAGTACATCAGGATAGGAATTGTAGCCATAATTGCAATTGTAATTTTTGTGATGGGCAGCAACCAAGCTGTCGTTTTATACATGAATTTCCAAGAATTTGGTACACTCTTTACAAAACCTCTGTATTTTTCACTTGTATCAGCACTTGTTCTATCATCAATAGGTCTGATTAGAGTAAATATCAAGAATCGATCTTCAATCTCTTGGTATTCGCTTAATGTTGTACTGACATTTCTTAAAAGGGGAAATTATGTTGGGGCAGAAAGTGTTCCTGGTTTTAAGGAATACAAACTGAACATCCCAAACTTTGTAATTTGGCAGATAACAAAGGTCTTGCTCTTTGGAGCATTTTTTACAAATCTCATTTTTGGCTTTGCAGTAGTTTATCTTTTACAAGGAAACGATCTAGGCGTCCAAAACATTTGGAATATCTTCTCTCTTCCCTTTAACACTCCGCCATCTGATCCTGTCTATGCAGTAAACCAAGTGGTACCAATGATTCCTGCATTAACAATTTTTGTGCCGCCATTGTTAGCTGCTATTGGCCTAAGACTTGTCCTATACGTAGGGCTTCATAATATTGTAAGAGTAGCTGTAAGTTACATTCAAGATGCATCAAAAGGCAAGCCAAAGTTTCTTGATTATATATCGACAGTTGAAGGAATAATCGGAATAGGAATAATCTGGGCCGCAGTAAACATGTTTTTCACAAACCAAATAGACTATAACACAAGATACCAGATTGCAGGAACCTTTGCGGCAGGCTTTGCACTCATTGCATTTTATTTCATTGATAAATTCAAAGCCAGAGTAATCATTCATCCGTCAAAACGTGATATCTACATACGCATAATGGTCCTAGTCATAATAGCGATAATAGCAGGCTCAATAATGGTTGTCAACAACAGCATAGCTGACGCAAGAAAGATAGAATATCTTGGACCATACAAGGCGCAACAGATTGGAGTAAACAGATACTTGGGGCAGCTAGACCAGATATCTGTCACACCTCATAATGTAAAACTCTCACCTGTTCCTCCTGACCAGATATCAGATTATGTTGCTTCCAACAATGATGTGTTAAACAAAGTTAGGGTATGGGACTGGGATGCTGCCTTTGCAAAGTTAAAGCCGGAAATAGGACTCATACCATATGTTGACTTTGAAGACAATGATATCCTAAGATTCAATGATACACTATACTGGACCGCATCGATGAAGCCAATTCTTCCATCATCGGTCAGTGTAGAAAACATGTGGTACAACCAGCACTTTGTATACACACATGTTGACAATGGATTTCTTACAATTGATGCCCATAACGGAACCATAGTTGATAGTAGCCAGATCTTCAAGCAAAGAGTAATCTATTATGGAGAAGGAGGCCTGTTTTCTGATACTTGGGCTGCATATCCAGTGGGAAGGACCACTACTGCTGAACTAAACAATGCATCTTATGCAGGGTCTGGAGGACTTGATGTAGCTCCACCAGCAAGCCAACTCTTTGAACCAAACTTTTTCTTGTCTTATCCAACACAGCCAATTCACATGATGAGATACAGAGACATTCATGACAGAATGCAATTACTATACCCATACTTCCAATACGATCTATTTGGAAAACAGGTAAGCTCGCTTCCTGTCACTGACGGAAACAAGAGTTACTGGCTAATGCCATTGATAATAGGATTTGACACAAACAATGTACCGTGGTCTGTTAGCAATCCCTATTTGAGATTGGTTGGTTATGCGCTAATCGATGTTTACAATGGAAACGTGACATTAATCAAAACAGGAGATAATGACTTTTTTACAAACATGTTCTATAGTCAATACAAGGACAAATTCATAGACAGTCCGCAATGGCTCAACAAACAACTCAGGTATCCAGAAGAACTATTTGACTGGAAAGTAGATATGTTTGACATTTACCATGTTACAGACACATCTACATTCATCCAGGCAAATGACTTTTACGAGGTGCCAGATGGTGTTGGAACATATTATGTGGAAGCAAAACCGTTAGGATTTGACAAGCCAACCTATATTGGATTATTGTCGCTAGAACTTAGAGGATCTGCAGGCAGAAACTTGGCGGGATTTATGACAGTACAAAATGACGTGCCAAACCTTGGAAAGATGCAGTTCTATGAAGTTCCCCTTGACTCCAAGACAAAACTTCTTGGACCGTCTTCGGTAAGTGAGGCACTTGACAAGGACTCGGATTTCAGGCAGCTTAGGACACTACTACAAAATCCAAGACTTGGTGATAATATATTGTACAGGGTGGGAGCCCAGGACGTCTACTTTATCCCTGTATATACTGCAGGTTCTGGAGGAGTTGTAACTCAACTTGGAACAATTGCAGCTGTTGGTGCTGCATTTGATGGAGAATACTTTGTAGGACTAGGAAACACGCCGCAACAGGCATTTGCGGCATATCTTGCAAAGCTTAGCGGTGTTGCTCCATCTAATGTTACTGCCACACTAACACTAGATGCAACTTCAAGAGTATCTGCTATCAAGTCAATACTACAAGATGACAAGATAACCATAGTAACTCCAACTACTATACAACTACCACTTACATTTGAAGAGGGCAGTGTCTTGTTCCAGCAACCATCTGATCTTGATAACGCAAAGACACTGATCTCAGGATTTGTCAAGGACTTTGTGCAACCTAGCAGCAACAGAATAATCCTGTGGCAAGAAAATAACACACTAAACCTAGGAACCATTATTGTTGTCAACAACGTGCCAGAACTGCACTATATCTCAATAGAGGTAGGATAGTTGCTACTGGTTGTAGACAATGGCTCTGTCTACACGAACTCAATCATAGATTGCCTCAAGGAGATAAAAGTAGAATACAAGCATCTCTCATTTGACAAGATAGTCGAATCAGACATTACAAACTCGCTTTCTATCATTTTATCGGGAAGAAGAAAAAACGATTCCATGATGAATGCCATCAATTCTAAATTGATAAGACAGGCTCTTGGCACAAAAAAACCGCTTCTTGGAATATGTTATGGTGCAGAAATTCTTGCAATCACATTGGGAGGCACAATAAAAAAAATGACCCAGTCACGTTATGGCATTCACAAAATCAATGTAACAGAGAAAAATCCCTTGTGCAGCGGTATCATGAATGCATTTGAGAGCCATTCGTACAAGGTGGCCACACTAGATCCTCACTTTAACAAGATAGCAAGCTCTGACCAGTGCAAGTTTGAGATCTTTCAGTATGGGAATCAAAACATTTTTGGAACCCAGTTTCACCCAGAGATGAGTAATGACGGAAAGAACCTGTTGAAAAATTTCACATCCATTAAATAGAATTAATAACGCTCATGCAAGGTTTTACTTTATGGAGTCTGGCCACTCGCTTGATGTGCCAATAGTTAAAGAAGAAAACATTTGCTTACCCCTTGTTATCAGCGCAGTGTCAAAGTATTGGGGGGTGGATCTTCCATTGGCAGAGGCAAAAGAGATCGCAAAAAAATATCCTGGAGTAAAAGGAACAATACTCATTGAGGGCGTTGAACTTGCAGAAAGGCATGGGCTTGCAAGTGTAATTTTAAACTCTTCGCTAAAAGAACTCAAGAGATTCATTGACATGGGAATCCCACCAATTGTTATTTTGCCTGGAATCAAAGATGTTGTGCAGCATGCATCTCTAGTTATTGGATATGACGAGGCAGAAAAGACAATTTTTCACTATATCCCTGAACCTGATAAGATAGGTGCAATCCCTGACAAAAAATTTGATGCGCAGTGGAAAGAAGATGACAGGCTAGTGCTCTTGCTTGCTCCTTCTGATATTATGTCAGAGGCAAAGATTGCAAATGATAGCAAGACAAAATCAAATAGGCTGTGCTTTGATGCAGAAAAGCTGCGACTACAGAAAAAGACTGATGAATCTGTACAATTGTTAAAAAAAGCACTTGAGCTAAACCAATCCAACTCTACTGCCTCGTGTCTATATGCTGGAATACTAAATGATCTCAACTCTCAGGAAGCAGTGTCTTACTACAAGAAAAGCATCAAGCTAAATGATACGTGCTATCTTGCATATAGAGGACTGGGCAATTATTATCTGAAGACAAGAGACTATGTTAATGCAGAAGCAAACTATACTAATGCAATAAAGATAAATCCATATCGCTTTGTGCCGATCTACAAGAACCGCGGCATTGTAAGACTGGAACAAAATAAAACTGCAGAGGCCAAGGAAGATCTCAAGAAATATCTAGAACAGATGCCAGATGCTCAGGACTATGTATCAATTACCCAAGCTATAGCAGAATTGAACTAACCTCTAAAAAGATTTAACGGCCTTCTGGGAACCATGATGTAAATGGATTGCATTTTCTGCAGTATCATATCTGGAAAGATTCCTGCAAGAAAGATACACGAGACTTCAAAGTCGCTTGCATTTCTTGATGCATTTCCATTGGTAAGAGGTCAC
Organism: Nitrososphaerota archaeon; assembly: GCA_028867755.1. GTDB lineage: Archaea > Thermoproteota > Nitrososphaeria > Nitrososphaerales > Nitrosopumilaceae > Nitrosotalea. Next base: position 152,413 of record JAGWFT010000001.1, on the reverse strand, counting down.
ACACTTGTAGTGCCAAAGACTCATTATTCCAAAATCCAAGAGATGTCGCAATTAGACAACGCTGATCTCTTTGAAACTGTAAGGGTCTTGACAGGAAAAATTGAGCGCTTGGCGCCATCATCACTTGTTGCAGTGCATAACGGAAAAGAAAGCGGTCAAGAAGTACCGCATGTTCACGTGCACATAATTCCACGAAAACAAGAAGACGGTGCAGGACCAGTTCACAGCATGTTTACAAAAAGACCCAAGCCAAGCAATGCTGAACTAGATGAAACTGAAAATATTTTACAAAAATAAATTTTTATGTTTGTTAGATGCGGAGTGCGGGATTTGAACCCGCGGCCTTCAGCTTGGGAAGCTGACGTCATGCCGGTCTAGACTAACTCCGCTTGGTAAAATTCTGGTCCCTAACATTATATAGTTTAACCACAAACTAATCTTGTGGATGCAAAATGCGCAGAATGTGACAAGGTTGCAATTCTTGACGATGATGTAACCCATGTCAAGTGCCCTCATTGCGGCTTTGAGGCAAAATATGAAGACTACCTAAATCTTATGAAGCAAAGAGTTGGAGCGATGGTAGACAACTTTCAGTTTGACAAACCTGGTGGGTTTTAGCTACCAGAACGAGCCCTTGTCAGAACAATCAAGATGTGCACCGCAATTTGTGCATATCATGTGACATGCTTGCATTGATATCATTATCTTCTCACATCTTGGGCACTTGATCTGCTTGCTCAACAATCCTAGAAGGGAGCTGCAAATTTTAAAAGATTTGGGAACAAAGATTAATTAATAGTAGAAAAACTTTTTTCACTACTTGGCTACATTCAAGCTAAACATATCAGACAAGAAAGGAAAAACAATCTCAAAAGAGGTTAAGGAAAGAGACGCAAGTCCATTCTTGGGACTGCAGGTAGGCTCTGAGCTTGATGGAGCATTGGTAGGCGAGGCAGGAAAACTAAAGATCACTGGAGGCAGTGACAAATCCGGAGTTCCTCTGCGCCCTGACATTCACGGTGGGGCACGCAAGTACATACTTTTGTCGCAAGGAGTTGGCCTGCGAGATGCAGAAGACGGATTGCGTGTACGTAAACTAATACGAGGAAATACAATAACTGAAGAGGTATATCAGATAAACTGTTTTCTTGACGGCGAGCTTAAGATAGAAGAAAAACCAAAAGACGAGCAAGCGGACAAAAAAGAAACTGAGAAACCAAAAAAGGCATAACTTAACATAGGCGCATTTTTTAGCTTCATTGTGCATTGGAAAGAGACTCTTCCTGATTGGTATGTAAAAAAATATGGCCATCAACCTTGTGTAAACATTGGCACATCAGGCCATGTAGATCATGGAAAGACAACTCTGATACAGGCATTGACAGGTGTTTGGACTAGTGCACACAGCGAGGAACTCAAACGAGGAATTACAATCCGTGTCGGATATGCAGATGCAGCATTCTACAAGTGCAAAAACTGTGAAATCCCATTAGGATATTCAGTCACTCCAAAATGCAACAACTGTGGCAAGGAAAGTGAACTGTCCCGTGTTGTAAGTTTTGTTGACAGTCCAGGACACGAAAGCCTAATGGCAAACATGCTCTCTGGGTCTGCCCTCATAGATGGTGCGATGCTTGTGGTTGCAGCAAATGAAAAGGTACCGCAGCCGCAGACAAAAGAACACCTGCTTGCCTTGCAAACACTTGGAATAAAGCAAATAGTCTTGGTACAAAACAAGGTGGATTTAATATCATATGAGGAAGCCATGGAAAATTATTCTGATATAGTAAAATTTGTCAAGGGGACAAATGCAGCCAAGTCTCCAATCATTCCGGTCTCTGCTCAATCTAAACTAAATATTGATGCATTGATAGGTGCAATAGAATTTACAATCCCAACTCCAGAGCGAGAAGAGACTGGAAGAACAGTAATGCATGTTCTAAGATCATTTGATGTAAACAAACCCGGTGCAAAGATAAAAGACATGAAGGGGGGAGTAATAGGGGGAAGCCTCACTCATGGCACGTTCAATGTGGGAGACGAGATCGAGATAAAGCCCGGACTGACAAATGAAAAGTCAGGAAAATACGAGTCCATCGTAACACAAATTTCTTCGCTTGGTACAGGAGCAGGTATTGTCCAGCAAGTAAAACCTGGTGGTCTTGTTGCAATAGGAACAAAACTTGATCCATCCATGACAAGAAGCGACTCGTTGATAGGCTCTATCATAGGCAAGCCTGGAACTTTGCCTGACAATTCATACAATGCAAAAATTGAGGTAAATCTCTTTGATACTGCAGTGGGCTCTGGCGATGAGATCAAAGTTTCATCGATTCAAACCGGTGAGTCCCTTAGGCTGAGCATAGGAACAGCCCCCTTACTTTCCAAAGTAACTAGTGCAAGGGGCAAGATAGTAGAAGTGCAGTTCAAAAGACCTGTGTGCCTCTTTGATAATAGCAAGGTTGCAATAAGCAGAAGAATAGGGGAGAGATGGAGATTGATAGGAGCAGGTGTAGCAAGTGGTTAGAGTAATCTGCGATACTAGTTTTCTAATGATTCTTGCCTCAAAAAAAATAAAAAATATTTCAAGCTTGGAAACAGAGATAGGGGATTTGGAGCTTGTTGTGCCAGACCTTGTAGTAGGAGAATTGAAAAGGCTATCAAAAACAAATGGTAAAAAAAAAGTTCTGCACTTGATGCACTAAAAATCATAGACGATCTTGGAACGATAAAAATTTCTGGGGCATCTGTAGATGATGCGTTGGTATTACATGTAAAAAAACATGGTGGCATTGTAGCTACAGTTGATATCGAACTCAAAAAGAAGATAAAAGAAAATGGCGGAACAATACTTTCGCTGTCAAGTGATAGAATAGTTTTAGAGCCCAGTAAGACTTAATTTTATCAAAAGCAATATTAAAAATATGCTAGAGTACAAAGGCATTAAAATAAAATGGCTTGGCCATGATACCTTCTTGCTTGAAAAAGATTTTAAGATAATAATTGATCCTTACAAAATATCAAAGCCGCTTGAGGCAGATATGGTGCTAATATCCCATGAGCATTTTGATCACATGAGCATAGAGGACCTGGGAAAGGTCTCGTCTGAGAGGACAATTATTGTGGCAGCAAAAGAATGTGTAAATAAGCTGACAGGTGTACCATTTAAGGAAAAGATAAGCCTGTCCCCTGGGGAGGAAAAGATTGTACATGGAATAAAGATATGTGGGGTTGCAGCCTATAACATAGACAAAATAAATCCTGACACAAAAAAGCCATTTCACCCAAAAGAGGATAATAAGATTGGGTTTCTGATTAATATCAAGGGCACAACAATATACCACACAGGAGACTCTGATCTAGTTATGGAGATGAGTAATTTGCAACCAGATGTGTTGCTGGTTCCAGTAAGCGGGACATATGTCATGACTGCACGAGAAGCTGCAAGAGCAGTAGATGCAATAAAACCAAAGATTGCAATACCAATGCATTATGGTACAATTGTGGGAAGCCAGCAGGATGCTCAGGAATTCAAGAACTCTGTGACATCATGTGAGGTATACGTACCTACAAAAGAATCCTAGGTCATAACATCAGGAGCCCAAAAGAGTAATAAACAGAGTGAATTTCATCAAAAGCTAGTTGATTCAGGATAGAAAACTGTTCACGATAGGAAATCGTGATTTTAATTTACGACACTTGCTTGTGATTGGAATACTTGTAGCATCTTTTTCCATCTCTGTAATGATACGATCGCAGGCTGCAGACTATGGCTTTCAGTTAAACGAGTTTGATCCCTACTTTAACTTTAGAGCAACAGAATACTTGCTAGACAATGGTGTCAATGCATATATTCACTGGCATGACACCATGAGTTGGTATCCGCAAGGCAGGGATGTCTTTACCAACGCCCAGGTTCCGCTCCACTTCACTGATGCCATCATGTACAAAATCTTTGGCGGTGGAATGAGTCTTTATGATTTCACGATAATATTTCCTGTAGTATTTGGCTCCCTAACCACTATAATCATATTTGCCTTGGTAAGAGTCATAGGTGGAACAACATCTGGTCTTTTTGCATCTCTCTTTTTTGCAATCTCTCCGCCCATAATAGTGAGAGGAACAATAGGATGGTTCAAGTCTGAACCGCTTGGACTCTTTTATGGATTATTGGGGATATACCTATTTCTTAGCGGCATCAGGTCTGAGAATCGAAAAGTTGCAATTGCCAAACTCTTTGGTGGAGCAGGATTTCTAAGCCTAGGCTTTGCTTCTTGGGGAGGAGTAGAGTTCTTTTTGATACCAATGGGAATCTTTGTTGTTGTGTTGCCATTTTTACGAAAAGATTATAATTTCTTACTGTGGGCAATTCCATTTTTTGTAGCTATAACGATGGCCATATCGGGAGGTGTGTTTGCAAGACCTGGACCGACTTTTGTATTTGGCGAAAGAGGCTTTGTTCTCATTGGACCGACCATACTGATGGCCATAATAATTTTTGTTCAAAAGTTCAGCAAGGACCAAGTCAAGATACGTAACAGCCTATTGGTTCTGGCAGCATGTGTAGTTATTGGCGGCGCCATCTTTGCATCAGGAGTACTTCATTCTGCTAGTTTCCGTTACATGAATGCAATTGATCCGTTCCTGACTTCTGAGGATCCATTGGTAGATTCTGTTGCAGAACATGCCACACCAACTCTGGCACAAAACTTTACTTACTTTTCGATTCTGATGCTATTTGCAGGATTTGGAATATGGCTCATCTTCAGAAAGAAAGATGATCGCATCAACTCTTTGCCGTTTAATATTAAAAATGAGATGATAATCTTTGCTCTCATTCTTGGAATAGTAGGTGCATATGCCGGTTCGACATTTTCTAGATTAGAATTACTGACAGCATGCTCTGTAATTGTACTTGCATCAATTGGACTGACAGCCATGACATCAGAAATATTCAAAAAAGAAACAAAATCGACAATGACAGAAGCTCCAAAAGAATTATCAAAAAAGAAAACAACCCAGACAAAAAAGGGTCTAGTCTTGCTTGGCAGGGTTCCAAAGATATCCTTTGTAGTAGTAATTGTGGCCTTGCTATTGGTTCCTACAATATTTCCTGTAGGTGCAAACTGGATATCCATGGTAAAAGCTCCTCCAACAATACTCAACGGAGGTTCTAATTTTGCAATTGCAACAACTGATTGGCCTGATGCTATGAATTGGCTAAAGACCAACACCCCGCCAAACTCGGTAATAGCTTCATGGTGGGATTATGGTTACTGGATACAAACTTTAGGAAACAGAATAACTTTTGTTGATAACGCTACAGTAGATACAAGCAAAATTGCAGGAATTGCAAAGATGTTTCTAAGCTCCCCTGACGATGCTTGGAAGATGCTAAGAGACATGCATGCAGACTATGTTGTAGTATATGTAGTTGGGCAGAAATTTACATCAAATAACCAGGATCTGTATGTACTTGGAGGCGGCGGGGATGAAAGCAAGAAACAATGGTTCATTAAAATTGCACGCGAGAACGAAGCAACTTTTCTCCAGCCTGACGAGTTTACCCCAACTGACTATTTCTGGCAAAATACATTGCTTGGGCACATGTTTCCCTTTACTCCCGTAACGTATTATGATCCAACCACTCATTCAGAGTCTCAGACCTACCAATCTGGATATGATGCAATCTATGCAAAAAATATCAAGTATCCTGAAAACGGAAATGGTCCTCTCAAACTTGTGTACCAGTCATCTAGCCTAAACAGGACTGACTCTGGAGTCTTCTCAGGTGTATTGATTTACCAAGTCAATGCAAACTATATCAGACAAGCAAACACCAGCCAACAGCAGAATACTACTGCCACCCAGCAACCAGTTATACCAAAGGTTGTGATAGCAAATAGTTCATCTACAACAACTGGTGATACTGCAGTAATTACCACAAAGTATGGAGACATTACGTTAAAATTATTCAATGATGTGGCACCAAAGACAGTTGCCAACTTTGAGAAACTGGCCAACTCTGGTTTCTATAATGGAACGTTGTTCCACAGAATAGTTCCTGGATTTGTAATACAGGGCGGAGATCCTAACTCCAAGGCAGGCTCTCCAGATACTTGGGGGACAGGAGATGCTGGATATACAATACCTCCAGAGTTTAGCGACCTAAACTTTACGTCATATACTCTTGGAATGGCAAGAGGCCAAGATGTTAACAGTGGAAGCTCACAATTCTTCATAACAGTTGGTGATGCAAGCTTCCTAAATGGCAAGTACACTCTATTTGGTCAGGTAACATCTGGCAAAGATGTGGTAGACAAGATAGCTGCACTGCCGACCAACTCAAATAGCCAGCCAGCAAATCCAGATGATGCTCGCATAATAACAATAAAGGCCCTGTCAACTAATAGTACTGGCAAGTAATTTTTACTTGTATCTGTCAGATATCCGATATCTTGCATACTTGTCATCAGGAGAATATTTTCCAGGATGAACACTTGTTGTACTGCTTCCGCACTTGGGGCACATGTCTTTTAGTGTGTATCTCTTGCAGTTGGTGCACTTGCGCATCTGAAATTTCATGCTAGCCCTCTCTTGTTTTCTTTGATTCTTCTCTTGTAAACTTGAAGGTTCCACCGCTCTTTTCGATAGTCTTCTCAATTGACTCAAGAATAGGCTTTAGCTCTTTCTCGGCATCCTTGAAATTTTGTGCGATAATGCTGAGGCGATACTTGGGCGCTCCAATGTACGTTATGGATACAGTTACTTTCTTATTTTCAGACGCTGCAAGCAAGGCTCGCTTGATTATCTCAATTCCATCAGGCTTGGTGGAGGTAAGGTCCAATACTCCCCTTATCTCTACATAGGGAATCTGCATCTTTGAGCTAAGCTCAGCAATTGCTGCAACTATCTTCTCTGATATTCCAAGACCATTCAAAACTAGGGCGCCCTTTGCAGCCACCTCGCTGAAGGCACTGTATACTGAATCAAACTTTTCTACTAGTATATTTTCAATTTTTTCTGTATCACTTGCGGACAAGTTGGCCTTTGTCTTGAGGTTATCCATCAGGGCTCTTTCTTTTTCTCCGCGCTTTATCTCAAGCAGCTTTTTCTTTTTCTGGTCTGTTGAAATTTGCTTTAAGGAAAGATCAATCTCAGATCTTCTTGGGTCAACACGTTTTACTAAAAGTACTTTTTTTTCCCCTGTCTTGAGAAACTTTTCTACATTTCTAATCCAACCAGTAGCAATCTCTGATACATGCAAGAATCCTTGGATACCGTTGTATTCGTCAAGTGTTACGTAAGCGCCTTGGGCCATAATCCTAGTAATTGTGGCAACAACAATTTCTCCAACTTCAGGAAATTCTTGTATGGCAGTTGTCATAGTCTTCAACTTTTAGGTACGTAATTTAATGTTGCTGCTTAGAAATCTATTCCTTTTTTTGCTCTGATGCCAGACTTGAATGGATGTTTTATCTCTCTCATCTCTGTCACAAGGTCAGCTATTTCTATTATCTCATCTTTGACATGATTTCCTGTCAGCACTAGATTAACATTTGATGGTTTTGTTTTGATTAAATTCAGTACATCATCAAGCTTTACCAATCCGAGATTTACTGCATAATTTATCTCGTCTAAAATTATAATGTCATATTTTTTTGAATCTATTTTTTCTTTTGCTATAGTAAGTGCCTCGTCTGCAATTTTTTTATGATCCTCAATAGGGCTCTTGTCATCCATTATTCCAACAAATCCTTTCCCTACTGCAGTAAGCTCAAACTCTGGTTCTAGTCTTTTTGACGAGGTCATCTCGCCATAATGCCACGAGCCCTTGATGAACTGAATCATACAAATCTTGTAATCGTATCCTACTGCACGAAGCGCCATTCCAAGCGCAGCAGTTGTCTTTCCTTTGCCCTTGCCCGTATAGACAATTACCAGCCCATCTTTTTCCATCAAGAATAGTTTTACTGTGACTAGTAAAAATCTGACGCTTTAGGATGAATTTCAAAAAAAGAATTATTACTGCAAGCCAGGTCCCATAGACAATCAATGACGAGAAATTATGAGTATGATATAGTTGTGGTTGGGGGAGGTCCAGCAGGTCTTTCTGCTGGATGGAGTGCAGCAAAAAAGGGGGCAAAAGTGGCAGTACTTGAGAGAGATGAGGCAATAGGACAGAGTGTAAGGACAAGCGGGGTTACTTGGATAAAGGAAGCCAAGTCCTTTGGCATTCCTACAGAATATTACAATCCGATACAAAACTATGCGTTCTACTCTCCAAACAATATGATATTAAAAAAAAGCAAAGAGCCCGAAGTGGCAGTACTTGATGTAAGAAAGACATACCAGTTTCTTGCATACCAAGCAGCCAGTGCTGGTGCTGACATATTTTTGAGAACTGGTGTTACTGATGTCATAACAGAAGACAAAAAATTGTGTGGGGTAAAGGCAACTTCTCTGAAAGAAGATCTTGTATTTCGCTCAAAAATTGTTATTGATGCAAGTGGGTTTTACTCTGTTGTGGCAAAATCTACAGGACTTGTATCACAATGGAAGAGGTTTGGGGCCGGAGCAGAATATGAGGCCTATGTGGAAAAGATAGACCAAAAGACATGGTATCTTATGGTTGGCCAGAATTATTCTCCTGCTGGATATGCTTGGATCTTTCCGCTGGGGCCAAACAAGATCCGAATAGGTGTCGGTGTTGGCAAGCCAGAGTCGCAGGCAGACGCAACACAACGACTCTTAGAGTTGCTTGAGAAAAGACCAAAGCCGCTCGATGAGCTTGGCAGAATAGTTCCTGTTGAATTTCATTATGGCCTGATTCCAAACGAGGGACTCAGACCTTCAACTATAGATAACAATCTAATACTTGTGGGAGATTCTGCAGGCCAGGCAAATCCGCTTGTCTTAGAAGGAATAAGATATGCAATTGAATTTGGAAGAAAGGCAGGACAAGTAGCTGCAAACGCTGTCTTCTCGGGGGACACGTCAAAAAAATCTTTGAAACCATATGAAGATTCCATGAAAAAAGCGATAGGTTCCAAGATTGCTTCTGCAATAAAGGTGCAGTACAGGTGGCTTGGCCTTACTGACGAAGAATGGGACAAAGAAATTGGGATAATTGATGAGCTTTCTGCAGAAGAATTTTTGGACTTTGTAAAAGCAGAGTTTGGATTGGCAAATATGATAAAGCTTGCAGCAAACCATCCAAAACTTGCAATACGTCAACTCTTCAGTCTGGTAAAGGACAGTGGCAGTATGCCATCGCAAGAAAATTGAATACCAGCTTGGGTCAAGGTTGAGGCAGGCGTAAGAGTTGAAGATACCTAGGATAGTTCTTTCTGGTACTAGCAGCGGTGTTGGCAAGACATCGATTACTGCTGCAATTATACATGGCATGAAAAAGCAAGGGTATTCGGTACAGCCGTTCAAGGTTGGACCTGACTTTATTGACCCGACATATCTTTCTGCAGTGTCTGGCAGACCTGCAAGAAATCTTGACGCATGGCTAATGGGGGAGCGCGGCGTGCTCAAAGACTTTGTACAGCATTCGCATGATGATATATCAGTAATAGAGGGGGTTATGGGGTATTATGATGGACTTGCAGGAGGCTCTAACTTTGCAAGCACACACCACATAGCAAACATTGTAAAATCTCAAGTCATCCTAATACTTGATGCAAGCAAGGCGGCTCGCTCTATTGCCGCAACTGCTTTGGGGTTTGTAAAGTTTCATAAAAACTCTAGAATTGCAGGCCTCATACTAAACAAAATTGGAAGCAAAAAGCACGAGGATCTTTGCAGGCAAGCCCTGTCAAAACTTGGGATTCCAATTGTTGGCGTGATTCCACGAGATACCAACCAAAGCTTGGAATCAAGACATCTTGGGTTGATACCAGTAAATGAGATAAAATCACTTGAGAAAAAAATAAAATCCATTGCAAAATCATATTCTGATTACATCGACATTGAAAAAATTATCCAGACAAGCAACAAGGCTCCAAGATTGCCATCCATACCACAAGAAAATATTGCAAAACAAAGGACAAAAATTGCAGTAGCACTTGACGAGTCATTCAATTTTTACTATCGGGAAAATCTTGACTCACTGCAAAAGGCAGGAGCATCACTTGAATTTTTTAGTCCTGTTCATGACAAAAAGATTCCATCATGTGAAGGTCTCTATATTGGTGGTGGATTTCCCGAAGTAAAAGGCGACATGCTTGAAAGAAATAGTTCCATGAAAAAGGAGATAAAGGAAAAAGCAGAGGACGGGCTGCCAATCTATGCAGAATGTGGGGGGTTGATGTACCTAACAAGGTCAATTAGATACAAGGAGAAAAAATTCAAGATGATTGGACTCTATGAGGCAGACACTGTCATGCAGAAAAAACTAAAGCTCAACTATACCAAAGCCAGAGTGTCAAAGCCATGTGTAGTGTCAAAGGCAAATGGAAACCTGTGTGGCCATGAATTTCATTTCTCTGAACTAGAGTCTATATCAAAAGATTCTAAATTTTCCTACGAGATGGATATTGGCATAGGCATAAGAGAAAAGAAAGATGGCATTATGCAATACAACACACTTGCATCATACATGCACATGCATTTTGCCTTGCCAAATATTGCAAAGACTTTGGTTGAGAGCTGTATCAAGTTCTCAAGAAGATAACTTTTGTTTTAATATAATGTAAAGTGCATTTAAAATAGCAGACGCACACGGACTGCCTCCCTTGCGTCCAAGATTTGTTATGTATGGTATATCAGCAGATCGTAGCTCCTCTTTTGATTCTGCGGCACAGACAAATCCGACAGGTATTCCAACAACAAGAGCAGGCCTTGTAATTCCTTCCTTTACCATTTGTATCACTTCTTGGAGTGCAGTCGGAGCATTTCCTATTGCCACAATTGCGCCATCCATTTCCTTTACAGACATTCGCATCGCAGTCTGGGCACGAGTCTTGTTCAATCTTTTTGCCTCAGCTACAACTGCATCATCTGATATATTACAAATCACATTGTTTCCAAACTTGCCCAAGTTGTCTTTGTTTAACAGTCCAACCACACCATTTACATCAACAATTATGTTGCATCCTTTGTTTAGGGCGTTTGTTGCATTCTTGATTGCTTGCTTGTGGAAAACTATCTTGTTGTCTCTTGCAAAGTCAAAGTCTGCTGTAGAGTGTATGACTCGCTTCACTATTGTCCATTCGTCTTGGCTGTAAGGATGGGAACCTATCTCACTTTCTATTATTTCCATGCTCTTGTCCTCTATTGACTGGCCCTTTTGTGTGATCATCTCTCAACCTCCCTTGCCCTCTCAAGCACTAGGTCTACCATCTTGTCATCTATGCCAAGATGTTCGGAAAAAAATACGTTCTTTATTCCAGAACTTGCAATGGCAGGATTGAGATCTTCATAGATATCGCGCTTTACATGAGCTCCCTTGTGCAAAAAATATGGCACCACAACAAGAAAGTCTGGATTATTTTTTACGCAAGCATCGATTCCTTGCTTTATGTTTGGCTCCTCGATCTCAAGAAAACAATAGCTTACATTTCGATATGATGTGGCAAGCCCGTCTGCTACATATTTCAGAGCTGATCTTGCATTTGGGTCCTTGCTGCCATGTCCAATCACTAACACATCTACGCCATCTCTTGTGGAAACTACATTGTTTTTTCCAAGTATGCCCTGTATCTTTTCGTCTACAAGCCTTATCAAAGACTTGTGCAGGTTCATGGGTTTTGATATGGTTAATTTCACCTTGGTCTTTGACTGTAATCTTATTGCAGTGTTAACTGCTGCCTTGACCTTTCTTCCTGGATACAAAAAGTATGGCACTATGGTAAGTGAGTCAATCTCTGCAGAAAGGCAAGAATTTACACCTTCTTCGATATATGGCGGTATTACCTCTAAAAAACAATAGTCTGATACGTGATAGTTTCCCTTTTGCTTTACTTTGTCACATATGTATTGGAGCTCTTGTCTTACATCGTCTTCATGACTGCCCCTGTCTATTAGCAACAATCCTCGCTTCATTTTATCATCCTTGCAACTGCAATTGTAAGATTTGGGGGAAATTTCTGCTTTTCAATTACAAGCGTACCGCCTGAACTCTTGATTGCTGACGCCTCTGAAACACTTGGCGTTCCCTCAAATATTTGTACTACATCTGAAGGATTTGGGATTGCAATTCCTGCAAGATCTTGTTTTTCAAAGTAATCTATTGGAACTTGCATGTCATCTGCCATCTCGCGCAATCCTGCTACCTGGGCTTCTTTTTTTATTGATGCAAACTTGGCAACTGACTTGGAGCTGAACATAAACTTTGAGAGGCAAAACTCCAGGCCTTCTTTGATGGTATCCTTGCTTGTATCCCAGTGCAACCCAACGCCGACCACAAGTGTCCTTGGCCTGTAAACAACTGCACGCTGTAACATCTGTTTATCCTGTAGTATCTTGTCTGAGATTATCAAAAATCCCTTACAGTCTGACTTTGACATCTCCTCAAGGCTTTGGTACAGGTGGACATTTTTTGGAAGCTCTTTTTTTGGCATCCACCAATCACTCTCGCCTGCATCTTGGAAGACCCCTATCTTTTCCTCGTTGACCATAAACGCGCTAATCTTTGTTACCGTGGAATCGTCATCTATCTTCCACCCAAACTCCTTTCCTACCAAGTCTACTGCAATTGTCTTGTTTACATCTGCAGCTGTTGTAATAACAGGAACTGCGCCAAGAATACCTGCAATGTCTTCTGCAAGCTTGTTGGCACCTCCTAGATGTCCTGATAATGTGCTTATCACAAATTTACTTGTATCATCAATCACTACTACTGCAGGGTCTGTCTTTTTGTCCTTCAGGTGCGGCGCCACAAGACGTATCACTGCACCAAGCGAGAAGATGCAGACAAGTGCCTCGTATTTTTTGAACAGCTCGCCAATCTTTTCTGTAGTAGAATTCTCAAACCAGTTAATCTCAGAATCATTGTTTGAAAACTTGGAAGGGGCAAAGACTTGCCAATCTGGAAACTTGGCCTTCAAGTTTTTGGCAATCTTGATTCCATTTTTTGTAATGGCAATAATTGATACAGTGTCCACAAACTGTCTTTTTTGCAAGCGAACATATCTGTTACTATCGCGGAAACATGCCTATCGTGTTGCCGTCAAAATCAAACATGATAACATTGATATCAAACTTTTCTTCTGAGTGTTTTCTTAATTGGTTGTATACCTCAGAGCAGACAAGATCAAAGTAGCCTTTGATATTCTTGCTTGAAACTATCTCAAAGACATGCCTTGCAGTGTTTGCTTTTTTTATTTCTTGAACTATGTCATTTGATGCACCGCATCTTTGTGCAATCTCTGAGAGAAACTCCATGTCCACCTTGGAGCCCTTTACATGTGTCTGCTTTACTCCCATTCCCATCTTGGTTAATTTGCCGATAAAGCCTGCGACATATGCCTTTTTTATCGCCTTTTTTGCACACTGCTGTATCGTATATCCTGAAAAGTCTCCCATCTGGACAAAGCAGTGATCAGGTAGAGTGATGATGCTTCTTGCATAGTCTTCGCTTCTGCCACCAGTTGTCAGAACTACAGTATCATTTCCCATTGCAATTGTGACATCGATGCTTTGCCTGATCGAAGCTGCAAACGATGCAGTAGAATATGGTACAACAATGCCGCTTGTGCCAAGAATTGAGATGCCACCAAGTATTCCAAGCCGTGGGTTGTCAGTCTTTGGCGCAAGATCTTTTCCCTTTGGGACTGATATCATTACCTTGACTCCATTTTTTTTGAGAAGGTCTTGCGCAACTTCTACAATGTTTTCTGTTATCATCTTTTTTGGTGTGGGGTTTATTGCTGCAGAGCCAACCTCCAAGCCCAAGCCTGGCTTTGTCACTCTGCCTACCCCCTCACCACCATCGATCTCAATTTTTCCTACATTGCTTGTTAGCAAGACCTCGGTATGAATCTCTGCACCATGGGTGACATCTGGATCGTCTCCACCATCTTTTATCACAGTGCAATGTGCTGATTGCCCGTCAAACTCGCATCTTGTAATCTTTATCTGCAGTCTGGATTTTTTTGGTAATGTGACATCGATAAGACCTATCTTTTCTTGATTTAAAATGGCAAGTACTCCGGCCTTTGCGCCAGCTGTTGCCGAAGTTCCTGTAGTGTATCCTGTTCGCATCTTTTCTTTTGGCTTGGAGTCAGGTTCCATGTGTGAGATTGTTTTTTTCTGTATTAATCCTTATGTGATATCACTTGAATATCTCAGCCAGTATTATCCATAATGCAATAAGGCCAAGGCCGCCATAAAGTATGACGTGAGTATTCTTAAACGAAGATTCTTTTTCTTTAAAATGGCTGTATTGTTCTTGTACGCTTGCTCCAAATGGATTTTTAAATCCAGCAAAATTTGGCCCAAAATTAAAATCATCATTCATCTTGCTGCCATCATGATTTTTCCAAAACTGTGTATACTTTGTTGCAACATCTGTGTCAGAAATCCTAGTCTTTGACTTTTCTTCGCGTCTGAGTGCTTGGTAGGCCTCTGTAATCTGCTTGAACTTTTCTCCGCCCCTGTCTACCTTGTTTCTGTCTGGATGATACTCAAGTGAGAGTCGTCTGTATGCACTCTTTATCTCCTTCTGAGATGCTCCTTTTTGTACACCCAGGATCTGGTAACAGTCCGCTAGGTTCAAGTATGCATAGACATTGGGATGGCACCAAAATTAATTTGTCGGAGATCTGGTGGGATATACATGAATAAGCTAGTCATCACAGGCGCCAATGGGTTTGTAGGAAGAAACGTGGGCAAGTTTCTTGCAAGAAATGGGTTTGACATAACAGCGCTAATAAGAAAGAACAGGAAAAAGGCAGTTGACTTTGGACGATCTGTCATATCAAAGGACCTTACTGAAAATAATCTTGCAAAGTCTGTGAAAGGATCTGATGCACTATTGCATTTTATTGGAAAGGGAAGACAGACAGCAGATTCTCATTATGATACTGTAAATGTTGTCCTGACAAGAAATGCAATTGCACTATGCAAAAAATCTGGCATCAAAAAAATAATTTATCTGAGCGGACTTGGCGTTGACAAAAAATCTACACTTGGGTATTTCATATCAAAATTCAAGGCCGAGCAAGAAATTATACAATCGGGATTAGATTACACAATATTTCGACCCTCATACATCATGGGAAAAGGCGATCCACTATCGAAGGTACTCTTGGGTCAGATACGTAAGGACTGTATCACCATTCCAGGCTCTGGGAAATATAGACTGCAACCCATCTTGGTATCTGATGTGGCTCAAGTTGTAATGAAAGCCATACGTGGAAAACAGTTTTCAAAAAAGACAATTGATCTTGTAGGTCCAAAAACTGTGACATACAATCGCTTTGTAAGGGACTTGGTGGGAAGCAAGACGAAAATAAAACACATAGAGTTTGAAAAGGCCTATCATGATGCAATTCGCTCAAGTGAATCAGAGTTTGGGGTAGATGATCTCTCCGTACTTGTGGGTGATTATGTAGGCAACCACAAAAAACTTGGTATTGTATCAGGAGTTAAATTTGCGAAATATAACGAAATGCTAGAGGCCTGCAGCCTTTCGTAGCACGTCTGCCTTGTCTGTCTTCTCCCAGGTAAACTCTGAGTCGTCTCTTCCAAAGTGTCCGTAGGCTGCAGTCTTTTTGTAAATTGGCCTTTTTAGTTTCAGTTGTTCTATGATTGCTGCAGGCCTCATGTCAAAGTGTTTTCTAACCAAATTCTCAATCTGCTCTTCTGGGATCTTGCTTGTGCCAAATGTGCTGACCATCAGTGAGACTGGCTGTGCTACGCCTATTGCATATGCAACTTGGACTTCGCAACGGTCTGCAAGCCCTGCTGACACAATGTTTTTTGCAATGTATCTACACATGTAGCAAGCTGATCTGTCAACCTTTGATGGGTCCTTTCCGGAAAATGCTCCTCCGCCATGTCTTCCCATGCCGCCATATGTATCCACTATTATTTTTCTTCCAGTGAGTCCTGCGTCTCCTGGAGGACCGCCAATTACGAATCTTCCAGTTGGGTTTACGTGAATCTTTATTTTATCATTCCATAAATTGCCGCAGACTGGCTTGACAACTTTTTCAATAATTTCTTTTTTTATCTCTTCATTGCTTACATCAGGTGAATGCTGTGTTGATACCACAATAGCTTCAATTCTTTTTGGTTTGCCATCCTCGTACTCTACGGTAACCTGTGACTTGCCATCAGGTCTTGCCCAGGGAAGTTCTTTTTTCTTTCTTGCCTCTGCAAGACGTTGGGTTAGCTTGTGAGCAAGCATTATTGGCATTGGCATAAATTCTCTAGTCTCGTTTGTCGCATATCCAAACATCAGCCCTTGGTCTCCTGCTCCCTGCTCCTTGTTTTCATTAGCAGAGATTCCCATGGATATATCAGGACTTTGAGAATGTAATGAAACCAGGACACTGCACGAGTCTGCATCAAAACCATATTGCGGGTCGCTGTAGCCTATCTCCTTTAGTGTTTTTCTGACTACATCTTGAATGTCAAACCTTGCCTTTGATGTAACCTCGCCTGCCACGACAACAATTCCTGTAGTTGTCATGGTCTCAACTGCAACCCTTGAATCGGGATCTTGTTTTAGAAATTCATCCAGTATTGCATCTGATATCTGGTCACATACTTTGTCGGGATGACCTTCAGTAACTGATTCTGAGGTAAAGAGAAAACTTCTACCTGCTTCTTTCATTGTCAGGGTCATTACAGCTCGTTTTCTAGTTTTATAAAAAGTACGTTATTGCCTCTTACGATAACTCTACCATAATTTGCAACCACCTTACCACCACTCATCTCTTCTGCATCTGTCATGATAAGATTCATGTAAGAATCTACATTGTTCATCTTTCCTTTGTATTCTATATCGCTCTTGAGTCGGACTGTGACCTTTTTGTTAACGCCTTTTTGCAGCGTTGTTAGTGGTCGTTTTGCAATCGGTTGTTGCGACAATCAATAATTCACTTGTCACCAGTGCTTGAAATCGTAAATAAAAGCCTTCCCGATCATCACTTATACCATTTAATTTCCGGTGTTTTCTAGGTAATTGATTTGATCTCAACTGGTATGCCAAGACTTGACAAGCTGTTGGGAGGGGGAATAGCTGCAGGTATCATCACTGACATATTTGGTCCAGGTGGTGTTGGAAAGACGCAACTTGCAATGCAAATATGTGTAAATGCACTTGACAAAAAAATAATTTACCAAGACACAAGCGGTAGCTTTCGTCCAGAAAGAATGCTTCAGCTAATGCATGCCAAGCAACTTGCACCAGAACTTTTGGACAATATCATAGTTGCAAGAGTTACTAACACTGCAGAACAAATAGAGCATCTCAAAAACATATCACAAGTACGACCAGGCCTTGTTGTGATAGAAAACATCACAGATCTATTTTCATTTGAATATTCCAAGGAATCAAACTCGCTTGAAAAACATGTAAAATTCATGGAATACATGCACTCGCTTAGCCTACTCTGCATCCAGGAAAAAACTCCAGTTGTTATAACCAACGTTGTCAGGAGGTCTGGCGAGCAAGAAAGGGAGAACCTTGAGAGATCAATTAGCATATTCACACACAAAAAAATTCAGCTCTCAAAGGAGGGCAACAAGTTTTTTGCACAGGTCTTCCCTTCGTTTGGTACAAAAAAAGAGACGGCATACACTATAACAACTCAGGGCCTAGTGGAGACACCTTAAGATATTTATCACTGTAGTTCCAACGTGAGTCATGGCAGGAATTTTTGATCAGATACCTATTATCACAATCATTTTGTTTGGTGCTGGCATAGTTGGTGCTATGGTATACGAGCGATCTAGAACAAGACAACCCAAAGAATCAGAGTCATCTGCATCCTCTTCTACAGCGTGATTTAGAGAACAAGTTTCGCAATCTTGGTTTTGAGCACCTAACTGAGATCCAGAAAAGAGCTGTTCCTGTAATATCGCAAAAGATTGACTCTCTAGTTATTGCACCTACCGGGTCTGGCAAGACAGAGACTGCTGTAATTCCAATCTTTGATAGAGTTGCCAAGTCAAAAAAAACTGGAAAGATTAAGGTACTCTATGTTACCCCACTGCGAGCTTTGAACCGCGATGTTTTTAGAAGAATTATCAGATATGCAGAAAATGAAAACCTCACAATTCAGATTCGACATGGAGACACATCGCAGTCAGTTAGGAAAAAGATTGCACTGCAGCCGCCTGATGTACTAATAACAACTCCTGAGACCATCATAATTTTGCTGACACAACTAGGGATGTTACATGCCCTTGACGAGCTAGAATGGATTGTAATTGATGAAGTGCATGAGCTTCTGGGAAACGAGCGTGGTGCACAGCTATCACTATCCCTTGAGCGGCTGCAGGAAAACACAAAATTTCCTGTGACAAGAATTGGCCTTTCTGCAACAGTAGGAAATACCTCAGAGGCTGCCAAGTTTGTGGTGGGAACAAAAAGAAAATGTAAGATAATCGAGGACAGTTCTATTAGAAAGTATGATGTTGAGGTCAAGTATATCGACGGGACCATAACCGATGTTGTTGATCATGTCATAGATTACGTCTCAAAATACTATGCAAATTCTCCTGTGCTCTTGTTTACAAATACCAGAGGCGAGTCTGAGTATCTCGCATCTGTCCTAAAGGAGAGATCAACTCTGTCTATTGAGATGCACCATGGTTCTCTCTCGCAGCAGGTGCGAGAAGAGACAGAAGAGACACTGAGGTCCGGCAGGCCTGGCATAGTTGTATGCACATCATCGCTTGAGCTTGGGCTTGACATTGGGTCAGTAGAACTTGTGATTCATTATGGCTCGCCAAGGCAGGTATCAAAACTTGTGCAAAGAATTGGCAGAAGCAAACACCGAAGGGGATCGTCTGCAAAGGGATTGATTGTAACAAACAATGGAGACGACGAGTTTGAGGCGCTTGCTATACTGGAACGTGTTCATGAAAAATCAATCGAAGACCAGATAGTGCATGACGGTGCACTAGACGTTCTTGCACATCATCTTGTTGGCATGACAATGCAGTTTGGGACTGTTCCAATTGACTTTGCACTAAAGATGATAAACCAGGCCTATTCGTTTAGAAAGACAACACTTGAGAATCTCTTTGGTGTGCTAGATATCTTACAGAATGGTTCAATCATATTTTTTGACAAAGAAGAGATGGAATTTAAGAAAAGAGGGCGCTCGTTTAGGTATTATTTTGAAAACCTGTCCACCATCCCAGACATACTGAAATTCAAGGTACTAGATACTGTATCTAAAAAAATAATCGGAAGCCTTGACCAGAGGTTTGTGGGTGACTATGGTGACCCTGGAAACGTATTTGTGTTGCGCGGAATGCAGTGGAGAATCCTAAATGTTGATGATAGCTCACTTAAGATCAATGTCGAGCCTGTCCAGTCTGCTGGAATAAATGTACCATACTGGGAGGGGGAGAACATTCCAGTTGACTATACAACTGCAAGAAAGGTGGGGCTGTACAGAACCAAGACAAAGCATGAACCGCTCTCAAACAAGATAATTGAGAGCCTAACGATTGATACAATTCCTGACGAGAAAACAATGGTTGTCGAGTCACAACGTGCAAGAAACACTCTTGTGATTCATGCGTGCTTTGGAACAAGAATCAATGCAACACTGTCTACTCTTCTTTCTGCAATGCTTTCTGCAAAGAGTGGCTATCTTGTCGACTCTAGATCAGATGCGTACAGAATAATGATATCTTCAACTGGTAGAATCAACGAGGACTCGGTGGTCTCTGTACTAAAAGACCAGTATGAGTTGGAATCAATCGTTCGTGCATCACTGTCTGGCACACACAATGTAAACTGGAGAACTTGGTGTGTTGCAAAAAAGTTTGGAATCGTGGGACGGGAAGCAGTATATGACAGAAAGTCTGCAAGGTTTCTCTATGACAGGTACTCTAGCACTGTACTTGCGCAAGAAGCCATGCGGGAACTCTTTCATGACAAGTATGACCTAGAAGGAACATCTGGCATACTTGAAAGGATAAGAGATGGTGCAGTTGGGCTACGGTGGTTTGAGGTAGATAGTTTTTCAAAACTTGCAGAGCCAATACTTGATCACACAACAAAATACTATTCGTCTCCTGCAAATCTGGACAAGGGGGTGCTTGACCTGGTCAAGACGCGACTTTTGAAAACAAAGCACAGGCTTGTGTGCATGCGTTGTGGCAAGTGGGAAAGAGTAGTTGAGACACATGAGATAAAGGGGCCACCTGTCTGTCCGCACTGCAAATCAAGGCAGGTCAGTGCAACGTTTTACTCTGATTACGACCTGTCAAAAATTGTACAAAAAAAGATAGCTGGTAAAAAAATAACTGCAGAGGAGAATCACAAGTTTAACCGTGCATGGAAGGTATCGTCTCTTTTGGAAAACTTTGGAAGCACAGCACTTGTTGTGCTGTCAGGATATGGTGTCGGTGCAGACACTGGTGCAAGAATACTGCGAAATATGGTGGGAGAGGACGAGCTATACAAGCAGATTTACGAGGCAGAAAGGCAGTATGTCACTACTCGAGGATTCTGGGACTAGTTTTGGACAATTATGTATCAGTAATCTCATGGCAAAGAGATGTAAGAAAAAATGTTTCATTTTTGTATATCAATATAGTTGCCATTTCTATCTGTGGGAACGGTAATTAGATAAATTAAATGCAGAATCTATACTTCAAACCATGAAAAGGTCTGCACAACAGTTTATCCTAATTGCAACAGTTCTTGTGCTTGCAAATAGCGGAATTTATTTTGTTACTGCATATTCTCAAATGCAGGAATCAAGCGACATTGGAAGCCAGATACAAACTATGACGTTTACAACTGCTGCAGTGTCATATCTACCGCTAGGAATATGGATGATCAAAAACAATCTTCACAGCAGGGCTCCATATGTGATAGCAAGCATGATATCAATTGCACTAATTGGGCTGTATGTGGCCTCAAGAACTACGAGTCTACCAATAGTTGGAGTACAAGGTGATGTTGGAATAGTAGACATCTTGTGTAAAGTTACTCAAGGTGCGATAGTTGTGGTATCTTTGTTGCTTTTGCGAAACTGGAATAAAGAAAAGATTGAGGCAAAGTAGACATTTATTTTTCTGAAAATTTCTCCCAGAGTCTTTGTATCTTTTTATCCATGGTAAATTTTTCAATCTTGCAAGAGACCTGTCCATCCTTGAATTGCACATCTATGCCTGAAACCAAACTTTTGTAGTATCTCTCATCGAGACCCTCAAGTGTACGAATTACCTTTGTCTTTTTTACAAGATCAAGATTTTCTAGATTTTTTATCTTCCTGTATGTGGTCGAAGTAGGGATGCCAAGGGCATCTGAGATCTCTTGTGCATTAAGCTCATTTTTAGTCAGTATGGATAGTATCTTTCTGCTGTACTCATCTGCCAGTACGGAAAGAATATCATCGTCGTTTGCCATCTCTAGCTTTTCTTAACAGAGATGATTAGTACGATGAACCCAGCTATCTCAAACCCCTCTTCTATTATTTTTTGAAGGCCTTCATTTTGAAGAAATGCAAAACCATACTCAACGACAGTTTCCCCGAGCACCAATAATGTGAAACCTATGACTAAAAGTATCATGGGAGGGTATTTTGTTCTTTTAAATGCCTTGGCAGCAAAAAACACGAGTGTAAACCCTACTATCAGGTGGGCTGCTAAGAGTACGTAATTTGTAACAGACAACTCTTCCATATTCTAAACCATCGATAGGTGTGTGATAAATTGCTTTTAACTGATATGGCTATTCCTATTGGTAAGAATGACTTAGGATCTGACTAGAACTAGAGTTTGTGTTCAAAAATCTTTTCCTATGTATATCTGCACTAGTTCTTTCTTGTGACAACAGAATATGCAGTAAGAAATATCTCAGTTCTTCCCTCAAGACCTGGCTTTGCAGTAACTCCTGTAACACTGATTATCTCGCCTTGGGTGAACTGCTCTAGTAGTCTTGATTGCAAGCGCCAGCCCTTTAGCCATATCTGGCCAGTATCATCCTCGACAAATGTTTCAGAAAGCAAGACAGTCTCGCCTGTCTTGGTCTGTATCTCTTTTTTTTGTGGAGCCTTGAGAATTATGGCCTCGATGCAGTATGTTCCGTCAGATGGCTTGACATCTCTTATCTTTGTTCTGGTGTCTGATAGTGTTGGAATATCTTGTCCATCAATTTTTTTCAAAGGAGAGTCTTGTTCTATTGTAAGAGAGTTTCCATATACTTTAGATGGCGTAATCTCGATGACATCGCCTGGTTTAAGATCAGAAGTAATTGATGAAGTATCTATGATGTTTACTAGTTTCTTGTCATGCAACACTCCTACAAGCAATCTGCTTCTAGAATCGCTCTTTGTGGCAGACAATATTCTTGTAACTATTGGCTCGATCTCTTTTGCTCCCTCTATTTCTAATACTGTCCCCTCGTCTCCGTGAAGCTCAAGACCCATCTGGCCCACCTTTGTGTTCACTCCAATCAGTCTTGCCTTTGCGCCAGAAGAAACAACCTTTGGAACAGAATTTTCATCCTTGTTCCATAGTACGGCGCGAACTATTGTGCCATCACTGCCCTTTAATCGCAATTGCAATGCCTTGCTTGGTTCTCCCTTGAAATTTGTAAACTCTGTAGTGCGAATATTTCCATCCAAGATTCCTGTTACCACCAAGTTCTGCTGGTTCTCCTTTACGCTTGATACGTTGTCAGTTATTGCATCAAGACCTGGAATCTTGCTCTGCATATTGTTTGGCTCTACAGTAGAGCCAGAGCCTACATTTATGATCGGGTTTCCCTTCATGTCTGATTTTACATATGCCTTGATTATCTTGACAAGGTCTCCTGGCTTTAGGTTCTCGATACCAGGCAAGTTTGCCTTTTCGTCCCAGAGCTTTACCTTGGCCCTTGAATCTCCATCATATACTGTCATGTTACGCAAGAGAAACTGTGAGCCGTCCTTTCTTGAAAATTGTCTTACTGGATAGACATTCATGACTCTGCTCTCAAGTGTAATCTCCTTTGCACCAACGTAGATGTCTTTGAGGCCCATCTCGACTTTGAGCGGCTCGCTCAATGAGACGCCAAGGTCTGACGCGATAAGAAAGAGTGCACCTTGGTCTGTGAGATAGCCTGCACCTATCTTTTCTTTCTTTCTTTGGATCATTTCTTCCATATCCTTTCTTGATAGCTCGGGCTTTTGTTCAAGTAGTTTATTCATCAAAGAGTCAAATTCGGACAAACCAAACACAGTTAGAATCTGTGTATTATTAAGAATTTTCAGTGGCAGCGATCTTTTTCTTTGATGCACTGCAAGTCTATTATCTCAAAGAAGGATCAACCTGACCT
Organism: Nitrososphaerota archaeon; assembly: GCA_028867755.1. Classification (GTDB taxonomy): domain Archaea; phylum Thermoproteota; class Nitrososphaeria; order Nitrososphaerales; family Nitrosopumilaceae; genus Nitrosotalea. The sequence goes on along the minus strand of JAGWFT010000001.1, from coordinate 128,946 downwards.
TATGAGTACAGAGGAACCAAAAACTCTAAAATGTACAGAACTAATCCTTGCCAAAACCAAAACTAAATTACGAATATAGACACAAATTTTCTAAAATCTACATCAAGCCTGAATTTCAGAACCTAGATTAGTGGGAGAAAATGAAAATCATCAAATGCTCTGCATCGAGGCCAAATCTCTTTCAAGATCATATGGAAACGTTATTGCAGTTGATTCAATCGATCTATCAGTTGAACAAGGCAAGATATTTGGATTTTTGGGACCAAACGGTGCTGGCAAGACCACCACAATGAAGCTCTTGACTACACTGGTCTCTCCTAGCAGTGGAACAATAACTATACTGGGAATTGATACGTCTCGTTATCCTCTTGCTGTGCGAAAAAAGATTGGTGTGGTATTACAGCAGCCAAGCTACGAGCCAACCCTTACTGTGGAAAAATCCCTTGAGGAATATGGCATGATGTGGGATGTTGACCCAAAGACAAGAAAAGATAGGGTCGAAGAACTTCTTTCTACATTTGATCTGCAGGATATCAGGAAAAAGAAAAATGATGACATCTCAATTGGACAGAGAAGACGTGTCCAGGTTGCACGAGAGTTTATGCATGACATGGACTTGCTGTTTTTAGACGAGCCAACAGCTGGCCTTGACCCGTCTGCACGAAGGGGGCTGCTTGACTACATAAAGGGAAAGGTGCAAAATGGGCTTACAATATTTTTTACAACACACATACTTGAAGAGGCAGAATATCTCTGCGACAAGATTGCCATCATAAATCGGGGAAAGATAATAGCTATTGACACACCAGACGAGCTCAAAAATAAATTTGGAAGAGAAAAGACAATCAAGATTCGCATAGGAAATGTGAAAGACATCTCAAGTGTCTTGCAGGGGGTTGGGAACTATGAGGTTGGGTATGACGAGGGCACTATAATCACGATACACTCTGCAGACTCTGAACAGGTCTTGGTAAAAATATTGCAAGCATTACAATCAAACAACATTCCAGTGGAAGACTTGAGTGTAGTTCCGACAAGTCTGGAGGAGATCTTTTTGACAGTGGTGAAAAATTCTAATGCATCCAATATTTCGTCTGGTAAATAGGAATCTTACCATATCGCTCAACATGGGCTTTGTGATATGGCAGGTGATATTTCCTGTAATCTACATCTTTGTTGCTGGGTTTGCATATACTTCACTGATTCATAGTGTTCCATTTGGATCAAAGAACCTGAACTATCCTGCATTTATCGCGTCTGGCATGATTGGTTTTAATATAATGAACAGCACGCTCATCTCTGGAATAATAATCTGGAACGACAGAAGACACGGAATGTTTGAGCAGATTCTGGTAGGCCCATTTACCCGTGCACAGTATATTTTATCAAATGTATATACGATTGGAATAATTGGGCTTGTATCTGCTGGACTGATAACTGCAATTGGGTATCCGCTATTTTTCAAGTCAATAGAGTTTAATGCGCTGACAATACCGCTTGTTGTCTTTGCGTCTATCACCGGTGCAATTTTATTTGGTTCGATTGCATCTATCATATCTACACGGCTTAAGTCAAGTGAGGGGTTTAACGTGGTAATCAATACTGTATTTTTGTTCTTTGCATTTGTGAGCACAGCATTTTATCCTGCAGAGGGTGCCCCACCAATTCTTGCAATTGCATTTTACCTAAATCCTCTCACCTATCTTGTTGACGTGGTTCGTGCAGGAATATTTGACAACTTTACCCAAACGGTTGGATACGAGATGATTGTATTGATTACAGGAGCAGTGACATTATTTATCATAGCAACAAAACTGCTCTCAAGACTTGAGATCTAGGCCAAAACAAAAATTTCTCTCCAAGTCTGGCTTCTAAATCTCAAGTAACATATCTTTCTAACATAATTCTTTGATACTTTGATTGTCCCGTACTTTAGAAATGGTTAATACAAGTCAGTGCGGAAAATTTGTGGGGTTGTTTGACAGATCAGGGAGGATGTAATTCCATATCCAACTCAGCAACCAGCAAGCGACAAAATACCGTTCTATATAGTCCACAAGGTACTAGGAAAGATGTACCTGTAACTGAGATTGGCAACGGAGCAGACGTTAGTTTAAATGTAAAACACTCGTATCTATGCTTGTGCAGATTCGAAGAAGGAGTAGCCTCTGGTTTCTGTTGCCTATTTTGTTTAATGTGCTAGGCGGAATAGTTGCGTACTTTGTTATTCGTGACGATGACCCAAAAAAGGCCAAGAGCTGTCTTTTGCTTGGAATACTTCTTGCTGCAATATCAATACTGTTGTTTCTGGTACCAATTCTAGTTGGCATTACGATACTGCCGCACTTTATGCCTCCAATCAATATATCACACATGAACTACATGTGATAAAATCAGTAGCCCGGCCCAGATTCGAACTGGGGTCAAGGGCTCCAAAGGCCCCTATGCTTGACCGCTACACTACCGGGCTTCGTTGGGATCTTCAGATTGGTTCCTTTAATAATATTTGTATCACAGGAGGTTAAATGATAAAATCAGCACAACAAAACATTTTGGTTGGTAGAATCAAACTATCTTACAAAGCGCTGCATGGATTTCCAAAATCTAGTGCGAGAAGCTTATTAGTACAAAACAGTTCCAAAAAAACATGCGTACACTATTATTTGTTCTTCTAGTAATTGGCTCTATTCTGGTACTGTCGACTGGAAATTCTTTTGCACAAAATCCTGTGGTGCAGAACAACATCCCTACTACAAGCACCACACTTGGAGTTTATGCACAGCTAGTGATACGTGACTCTTCAGGACACTTGGTCTCATATATTGAGACATCACGTGTTGTTGTGCATAATGCAACAAAATTCAACCAAATGATAGATAACAACATAGACAGGTTCAAGCGAACCGTGATAAACTCTGGAGGACAAGATTTTGAGGTCTTCCAGCTAAATGCCTCTATTGTACACCAGTCTCCAACCATAGTATCGCAGAATCTTATAGATGTTGCTGCAATAGCTGGCAGAGAGCTACTTGCTGCAGCAGACCATGATGGATATCCTGTCGTAGCAGGAGATAATGTAACTACGTACTGGACGATAATTCGGTCTCTTTCCTAGTTTTGTTAGATAGCAACACCCCTGCACCTATTGCAAAAAATAGCAAGAGCGAGACAAACCTGTACGGCTGGTTTGTCTCTATAGTAAACGCAGTAAGCAATGGAGCTATTAGTAAATTGATCAGTATGAATACCATTATAGAATCTGCATGCAATATTCCTCTCCTTGACGCAAAAAATAGCATGACTGTGAGCGGCAGCAAGAAAAGTATCACGATATAATCAAATCTCATCTGCATTGCCATTGCGGTAAAGCCCTGCCAGAATTGGAATGTATCAAATGGTTTGATTCCACCGGTAAAAGTTGTATTGTATGCTGCTGAAGCTGCTATTATGGCAACTATGATTATACCATATGTGGCAAAAGAGTACATCTTGAATCTTTTAGGAAGAGTAGACCTTGCAATGAAATAGAAATTCATTGGGAGAAATGCTATAGTGAGCGGTTTTGAAAATAGCGAGAGAAAGTGTGGTATGGGAGACGGCGGCCAGAACTTTAGTATCAGATAAAGCGAGAAGAGGTATAACAGTATCCATGAGTTGTCATAGCTTACAGTGGTGCTGTATGCGACAAAGATGTTGCTTTGCAAAAACAGTGCCATGGAGACCAATCCTGCAAATCTCTTTCCTGTAATGTTTTTTGTAAAAAAATATGTTAAAAGGAGCAGTGCAGCACTTGTAATTAATGGAATCACTCTCATGCTTCCAAATACATGCAATGACACTGAGAGCAAGAGGTATCTGAAATGCGGCTCAAAACTTTTGGTAAACTGTGATATGTCCCAAGACTCGACTCTTGGCTTGACCTTTGTATAGTCCGCCCACTGCTCTTCTTGCCCTAGCGTATTTGCAGTTATTGCTACAAAGATTACAAGTATTGCAATTACACCAATCAGTGCTTGTTTTTGTGAGATCTCAAAATTTGCAATCTTATTGAACCGTACCTTGTACTTGGACCTTTTGTAATATCCAAGCCCTATTACAAGTATTATGATGCTTACTATAACAAGCGGTGCTGCCAAGACTCCTGGCTCAAAAGGATTTACTACGTTTGGGGAAAAGACACTGTCCTGAAATGGGCTAGTTGTCCTGCTTATCAGGGCTGGAAAGACTACTGCAATAAGGCTGATGAAGACTGTAGTGACAGTTGGGATAAAGACTGCCCATGAAAGCAGATGAGGCTTGATCGAAAAACTCCTTTTTGGTCTTGGCTCCGGCGCCTTTTTTGGTTCTGGTCTTTTTCTCTTGTCTGCCAAACGATTGTCCTAAAGTGGCTGGGTTTAAAAGCGAAACGGAATTTTCTAAACCTTGTCGTTTTTTATCTTGGAAAATGTCTTTGCCCACTCTAGGTTTTCTTGTCTTGCTTGGGCCTGGGCATTCTCGTAGAGTAGCTGGTAAACCCATGATGTTATCTCAGACCAGATTGCCTTGAGCGACTGCTCATCAGAGAAAAGGACGCTTGTTCGCACTGCAAACATTGCAGGAACGTTTCTTCCATTTGATACCGGATCTTGCTGCCATTTTTTGAGCACGCGATCGCAGAACTGTAAAATGTCATTTTTTGAGAGCGCCAACCTTTCTGGATCTGTATTTTTTTGACTCTTTTTTGCTCTAGGTTTGTTTCTACTAGTTTTTGTAGTACTGTTTTTTGTATTTGCATTTGAGCTGGCTCTTGTTTTCTTTTGTGTCTTGGCGGGCCTTTTTTTCATATATTTATTGTATACAGGTAGCCTTTAGTTTTTTTGATGATAATCATGATCCCTCTTAATAGCAAGGATAACGTACTATAGTACGCCATGAACATATATGACAAAAAATCAGTCCGTTGCTCCAAGTGTGACAGGTTCATAGGCGAGATTGACTACGATGCAGTGGTAACCCTTCCAAAGTGTGGCAAGTGTGCAAATCCTCTGCCAGAAGGCGACGATAAAGTGCAGTACATTGTTTCTAAATTCAACAAAAATCCAGCAAACTTGATCTCACAGACATAGCTGAATAATTGAAATCCCGCTAGACACTTGCCTTAAGCTTGCTTGTTTGTCTTGCTGACAAGAATACTAATAATAACAGGTTTAGCACATAACTAAGATATGCAGTCCTCTGCAAAAGCAAAGAAGCAAAAAGAGATACCAGAACTTTCTCCAGAGGTTGAAAAGCTTTTAGAAGATATTGATAAGGGCAAGATAAGGATGAAGAAATACACTGTTGATGAATACATCAAGCATGTAGATGACATTCTCAAAGAATAAGATTTGCGAATTATTCAAGCATCTCCAATAATAGATAAAAAATTAAAGAAATTCAAATCAAATAAGGCTGTATTTTTTGGCTTTTCCAGAATATTAGACGAGCTAAAAACGACACAAGACCCACGGAAGATTGGAGAGTTAAAACACGGTATCTACCGTTATTGCTATGGCATCCATGTAACAAAAAGCCACAGCTTACTATACAGGTATTTTTCTGATGAAGATATTGTTCAGTTAATTGATCTTGATGATCACAAAAATCTCTACGGCCGAGACAATAGATAGCCAAATCTCTTGGCACTTGCCTCAAGCTTGCTTGTCTTGCTGACAGGAGAGTCACAATACCTACAACTGCAATCTCAAAATATATCCAGTTAATTTTGTACCTGCGTTTCCTTTCTTCTTGCTAAAAGTGTTACAGTTCCAACTATTGCTATTGCTGCTATCTCGAAATAAATCCAGTCTATGTTTGGAAATATGATCTGGTGGTTGTAAAACGGCACAAAGAGCGGGAATTTGCCATCATTTCCTGCAAACGTATCAAAGGAGAGATGTGATAGCACTCCTGCAAACGCTGCTGCGCCAAGTTTGTAATCTCGTCTTCCAAATGATATCATCAGTACTACTATTGCAATTGCACTAAACGCAAAGGAATGTGACATCCTTGACAGCGCATCTACGTGTAGTAGTGCAATGAGATGGTCTGAATCAATGAGTACTGCAAAGATGCCTGTAATGATTATGTATCTTGCGCTAAGAAATACTGCGCCAGCAACCAGGCCCCATAACATATGACCTCCAATCTCATGAAGGTTTAATCCACCACTTGGGTTTGGGAGCAGACCCCTTTCCGGAAGGAGCATCCCAACAAATGAAAAGCCTGCAGAGAGTACGCAAAATAACAACCCTGTTTTGATTACAAAAGATATCTCAGTTCTCATCTTTGTTTTTCGACATCTATTCTTCTTTAGAATGTTTTGTCATATTGCTAAATCATTAAAAAGCTAGGTTTTCATCTTAACGATGAAGTCTAGATGAAATATTTTAATGGTTTCTTGTTGCTTGTAATTCCTCTAGTCTTGATTGCATTTTTAATTATGGTATCAGGTCATGCATCAATTGCTACCAATCAAATTGTACCAAGCACAATAAACGGCTCTAATCTTTTTGTAAACAATGGTTCTGGAAATGTTCTTGCCAACCAATCTTTTTCTGGCACATTCCACCCAAAAATATATTCTCCAACAAATGCAACAAGTCACTTCAAATTACTCATGACCAAGGCAAACAAGGAAGGAAAAGTTCGAGTAATTATACGACTAAATCTTGCCTTTATTCCGGAGGGAAATCTTCGAAGCACTTCCAGTGTATTAAGTCAGAGACTATCGATTAACCAAACCCAGGATCAGCTGAACATGACTTTATCGCTATACCATGTTGACAACGTAAAGAAATTCAAGAACATACCATTTATTGCAATGAGAGTTGATGCTGCAACATTAAAGTATCTCAACTCATCTGGACTAGTTGCAGGAATATACGAAGACAGGATACTGCATCCATTTGATACAAGTACAATCCCTCTAACTGGTACAAACAATGCATGGACAGCGGGATATGATGGGACAGGTCAGACAATTGCCATACTTGATACTGGTGTTGACAAGACACATCCCTTTCTGAGTGGCAAGGTGGTCTCAGAGGCGTGCTACTCTACTCCAATACACACTGGAGACTTGTCATTTTGTCCAAACAGCCAGTCAAGCCAGACAGGCTCTGGTGCTGCAGTACCATGTCCTAGTTCATTTTCAGAGTGTTTCCATGGAACCTTTGTGGCAGGAATTGCAGCAGGAAATGATCCTACAATACTTCCTGGCTTTGCAAAAGGTGCAAATATCATTGCAGTCCAAATCTTTCATGAATCTAACAATGTAGGAGATTGTGGTTCTTCAACACCATGCATTGTATCATCTGACAGCGATATTATCAATGGTCTTGAATACGTTTACAGTCTTAGAAACACATTTCATATAGCTGCAGTAAACTTGAGCCTTGGCAGTGACCCATTTACAAGTTACTGTGATTCATCTTTTCCCCAGTACAAGTCAGAGTTTGACACATTGCAATCTGTAGGGATTGCACCTGTGGTTGCAGCAGGCAATGATGGTTTTGTAAATGCCTTGGACTCTCCTGCCTGTGTTTCTAGTGCAATAAGTGTTGGTTCTACAACCGACTCTGATCAAGTATCGTCGTTTTCTGACAGGGCCTCATTTCTTAGCCTTTTGGCACCAGGACAATCAGTAATATCATCTGTACCTGGCGGGGGGACAAGTACAGGAAGCGGAACTTCGTTTGCAACCCCAGCAGTAGCTGGCGCGTTTGCTATTTTAAAACAGAAAAACCCATCTGCATCTGTATCTACAATTTTGTCTGACCTGAGGACAACTGGAATTACTATCAGTGATTCTGGCAGTGGGTTTTCTTTTCCAAGAATTAAGATGGACTCGGCACTCTCATCTCTTTCTTGCAGTCCTCCATCGTCTGGAGACTGGACCATATCATCAAGCTGCACTATATCATCTACTGTAACTGCACCGCAAAACGTGATTATCCAGTCAGGTGCTGTATTGACAATTCCAAATGGACTAACCTTAAACATTGACTTTGTACATCATCATTTACTTGTACGAGCCGGTGGAGGTGTACTGATTAAAGCTGGTGGTACAATAAACTAGAAAAGTCCACATCAGTATGGTTTTGGTTCTACAAACAGGAGAGTTGGCAATCTGAAAAAGATGCTAAATAAAATCAAACAAGACAAATGGAACGACTTTGTAGGTCTGGGTTAGGCTCTACACATCATCATAAATCATTATATTGGAACCTTAATTTCTAAATCATATCTTGACCACTCATCATGATTTGGAAAAATATGACAAAGCTGGCATGCACAAGGTCTATGATATCTGGCCTGAGCTTGCAGGAGAATCTTATAAAAAAAATCTTGACAAGATTGACTTCAGGGGAGTTGATAATATTATTCTTATCGGAATGGGAGACTCTGGTACAATTGAAGACGCCCTTTCAGCCATACTATCAAAAACTGGCATACATCTCTGTGCGGTGAAAGGTCATCATCTTCAAAAAGTTTTATGATAGGTAGCTGAGATGTCAAAGAAGAAAAGGATCTTTATTTTTGGAATATTTCTTGGAATATTCCTTCTTGCGTATACAGTAGGCACTTGGTACAGGATGCCAGAAGACGATGCTAGAAAGTTTCTCAAGGAGTTTCACAGCACAACAAAAGGAATCGGCGCCATTGGAATATTTTTGCACAACTCGTCTGTTGCGTTGCCAATGTTTGTGCCAGGCTTTGGTGTTGCATGGGGTGCATTTACTGGGTGGGAGACTGGTGCTGGGTTTCGTGTCTTGATGATAGAAAACCCACAGCTATCAAATCTTCCTCCAATTGCAATATTTCTGTCATCGCCTTTTGGAGTGATGGAGCTTGTTGCTTACTCGATTGGTATGTCACGTAGCTGTCTTCTTGTATTGTTATTGATAAGGCGTAAAGGAATCAGAGTACAGATGCGCGCTGCTGGAATTGAGATAGGGATTGTTCTTGCACTATTGCTTGTAGGGGGTTTTGTGGAATATGGTACCATTCATGGTTCTACATAGGATTCTTTTTCGTTGTCTTTGACTTGGCCATTGGCTGCCTTTTTTCAAACCTAGTGAACCAAGCCCTTCTCATATAGATACTTGATTCCGTTTACAAATTCTTGTTGGGTTGTCTCTCCTTGCACTATCCACTTGGTAGTTTTCATAAACCACGGCGGGATGGACTTGCCGTCTATGCCAATCTCGCCTAAAAGCTGCGAGTCAGATATCGATGTTGGAGAATAGCCTCCCCACTCTTTTATGGAATCCAGTAGACCAGTGCTTGTCTTGTTCTGGGCTACTGGTACTGGCATGATCTTTTGCGTCAGTAGATTCTTTGATAATTCATCATTTTGTGTTGTGTTCTGTGATGATACCTCGATGTGTGGTGTTGCCTGCCATGCATCATAGATCGTCAGGTTGGTTGATGCCTTCTGATCATCCCACGCACGAATCATTATGTTTGACGTGTTCATTGGCTTGGCAAAAGTGATACCATACACAAAGCTCTGCTTTGTTCCGTTGATTACTGGGGTTATTGTTACATTTGAGAAGAAGCCATGTGGGTCCACTATCTGCAACGGCTCACCTTTGTCGTAAATGATGTAAGTATCGCTATCTTGCATGGTATCATACAGGCTATGAAGGTTTGTGAAGAGGCTGATGTGCACTACAGGACTTGAGATGGTGGTAAGCGCAAGTGTCATTGGCTTGCCTACCTGCTCTTTTACTGTATCAATTGTATTTGCGTATCCTCCAAGGAGATAGCCATTGCCGTCAATTGTCAGCGGATAGAACGGTACGCCTGGCTCGTTTGTCGGTTCGATAGGTGTCAGTGCGTCTTGGTTTGTTATCGCAGACGCTATGTTCTCTGGCAGTCCGTTTGCTACAACAAAGCTATGCAAGCTGAATGCTGGCGGCGGAGGTGCTCCTCCTCCTATTGCAGCTGTAACATCAAGCACTAGGCTTGGTGCAACAACCCCTCCTCCCCCACCTCCCTCGCCAAACAGATATCCCACAGAGACTGAAGAGGTAGTAATTCCTTGGTATGTGGCAACAACTGTATCACCCAAAGTAGATGAGATGTCTATCAAGAGCGCCCCTTTGGACAGGTCAGAATTTGGAGTAACAAGTCCATTTGTGTCAGTGGTGGTACTGCCCACCTGAATTTGCACAAAGTCACCGCCTGATGCTTTAATTATTCCCTGTGTTGATGAGCTAAAACTGTTAAACGCCAATTTTCCAGTGAAAGTATTGCTTCCTGTTTGCGTCAGTGAGAGCAATATGCCGGTAGTGTCAGACGACGACCTGACTTGATCAGCCAAAGAGCTCTGTTGTGTAATTGTAACAGTTCCTGTTGCTGGAAAGAGGTTGTTAGTTGCCATGAAAATAAAGGATCCTGTAAACACCCCAGAGCCAGGTGCCGTTTCTGGAAGTGTCAATGAAACAGTGTTTTGCTGGTTTTGCGATTCTACACTAACTGAAACAGAACTGCTGGCACTTGGATCAAGAACTCGCAGGTGTGCTACAGTTCCTTGATCATATGATGTAGTACCATAAGATACTGGTGCACTTGGAGAGAGATTGGAACCGGTATCTCCAAACTGTATGGAGACCATTTGTGCAGTAGTGCTGACAGAACCAAATGTTGCAGTAATTTTATCACAGGAGGACACTGACGATACTACACTGCATTTTGCTTGTAGTGTGGAGCCAGAAGACGGCAGACCAGTAAATGTAAATGTGCCGGTAAAAGTATGGGTGCCAGCACCTGTCTCAGAAAGTGTAAGCGTTATTCCAACTGGATCACTTGTAGATTTTACATTAATTGAGATAGAACCACTTGAGCTTGGATCGTTGACAGTTACATGTGCGGTGGAGCTTAACAGGTACCTTGACGAGTCAAGCGTTATGCTAGGAGTTGCAAATCCGGGATGCATTGGAATGGTAGAAAAGATGATGATTGTTGCAACAAGTAATGATGTGATTGTTTTTTTCAAGTAAGACAATTCTTTCAATTTCCTCTTTTACAGTAAAATAATTTCTGAAATTCTAAATCATAGTAAGGCATACAAAAAATCTTTCCAGTTATGAAATATCCAATACGTGTCATAACGGTGCAATTTTTTACAAACAGCAAATCCACAACCAACTCTTGTTTGTATGACAGATAAAGAGATAAAAGCTTTCCATGGTATGGCAGCTTGATGTAAAATTTTGTCACTATGTTATTAAGCATGATTATTTCTTCTCCAATTGGTTGCCATCAGGCAAATATTTTGTACTACTGACAAACTCTGTATCATTCCATATGAGGAAGACGGGATAAACACTAGCAGCAAGACCGGTACAATTACAAATACAGTTTGTAATCTTTTTGTCAATATGGATTTAAGACAATCCTGATTCAGGACTAGATATCTAAAATAGACATTTCTAGAAGAGTGAAATGCACAGTAGAGTTTTACCATGGTAGTTTATGGAGAATTTCTTAGATTACCATTACTTAGCTCGTATGGCAAATAATTGCATCGCAATACAAGCAAACTATAATACATCACACTTGCATTTGCTGTGAGAGGACACCACTAGGCTTGAATATGTGGATGTGGATTAGTTCCTGTATTGCAGACTGAGGACAACAAACTATCACAAGGACCAGAAAAGATACACAGCATTGCTGAGATCTTGGGAATCTTGGACGAGACCCATAGGGGAAAGGACTGGATTTTACAAGAGATAAAAAAATCTCATCTAAAGTTGCCAATAAAGCGTGCTACAAATAGTTTTGAGATACTAAAATCATGTCCTGACAGTTTTGTGATGCACGTCCTCCGAGTCCTAAAGGGAGAGGACTTTGATGACTATGAGGACATCAGGACATTAACCAAGACATACCACTGGTTTTTTTGTGATATAGTGGCTGGCTCAAACCCTACCATATCTACAAAGGACCAGGTAAGAAAGGTAATCGTACTAAATGAGATTGTTTCAAGGGCAGAGACATTCAAGAACCGAGACCCCGAGTCTACCATGATACTTCCAACCGGAGACGGCATGGCAATTGGGTTTGCCGACAGCCCCGAGAAGCCATTACGCCTTGCAATCGAGATTCACAAGGCAATAAACAGATACAACGAACAACGAAAGGGCAAAGAAAAGTTGCTAATCAGGGTTGGCATCGATATTGGTCCGGTCTATTTTATCAAGGACGTCACTGGCAGGGACAATGTATGGGGCCCTGGAATTATTCTGACAAGGCGTGTCATGGACCTGGCAGCAGACATGCAGATCTTGGCATCATCAAGAATTGCAGAAGACATTAGAAAATTGTCTCCAGAATACAAGTCCATCATGCATCCAATCGGGGACTATTCTATAAAGCACGGCGAACAGCTGTATCTTTATAATGTCTATGGAGACGGTTTTGGAAACAAGATTGCACCACGAAAATCAAAAGTTGCAAAGAAGAATCTTGAGCATGACATCAAAACAGTAAACAACTTTACATTCAACTCGATCGAGATAGACCTTAACGTAATTGACCCCAAAATGATGCTTGTTCATCATACTTGGATATGGAATGTTATCAACGTATCAAAGGAGCCAAAATCACAGATATTCTACTATCTTGATGGGGACACTCCAAAGGAGTTTGCAGACATGAACGTCACAGTAATGGATGACAGGGGAAACAAGATGGATATACTTGCACTCAACACAAACAAGCCCTTTCACAAAGAATTCAATGTGCAGCTTAACAGGCCCATGAAGCCAAAGCAGAAAAAGATATTGAAGCTAGAGTATGATTGGGAGGAACCTGAGAGGACATTTTTCTACAGGTTTGCCTCCGACTGCAAAAAATTTACGTACAAGTTTATCATTCCAAAGGGGACAGAACTGAAGACCCGGGTGCTAAAAGTTGATAGTGAGACTGGGTACAAGATTCATGCGTCTCCACCGCCCTCTGTAAAATATCTTGACGACAGGGTTGAGATAACATGGACCAAGAACAACCTTCGTGCCTATGAGGCGTACCAGTTTGATTGGTAGCAGTTAAGATTATTCTACAATCTGATTTGTGATCTCTTACGTATGCAATACGTTACCTGAAATAGTAATCTTGGCATCTATTTTAGTCTGCTATTATCATGTAATTTTTAATGACGCACTATTGATAGACGGTTGTTATCTTTGATGTGATATTAGCACTTGCCAGCCTCTCAAAGCTTCTAAAGACTTTTGGCATTATGTCTCCCACATTGGCTGGTTCATCCAACCCAATCAAAACCTTATTGGTCTTTGTTTCAACAGCTACTATCGCGTTGAGGAGATCTAAGATAATTTGTGGGGCTATCTGGAAATACATCCTCTAGATTGAATGCCATACCGAGTTTGAACTTTGTTGCAAAGATCATTGCATGGTGTGTCTTTGAAAGTCTCTCTATCCATCTGAGGCGATTGCCGCCAATCTGCGACCAGTCATAGTAGCAGAGAAAAGAGCCATTTGTTCTCTCAAATTTGGAATGAAAGACCTTCTCTAAGACATACTGGGCTTCCATTGCCATTTCTGTACTCACATCTGAGATGGCCCTTCCCACAATCCTGTATGGTGCCTTGTATCTCTGAACCATTTTGAGAATTTTCTGGCATCCTTCAAGCATGCCCTCCTTATCCTGGCTTATGTCTGGAATCTTGTGTATGTAGAGCAGACCCTTCTTCATCCACTCTACAGCATCTATCAAACCAGATTCACTCATCTCCCTTTCAATTATTTCGGGCTCTTGGTGAGTAAGGTAGAAGCAACTCTCGCCAACTCTAAGGCCGTTTCTTATGAACCTAAACTGTATCAGCTTTCCCTCTATCTGGTCATCATAGACAAGTATGATGTGTCTTCTACCTTCTAGCGAGTCTATGTATTGGAAGGGCTCTGTCACTATGCCCCTCTCTACTGCGATCTGGTATGGTGATCTCTTTATCATGCATGATATATTTGCAGAAATAATTGATAGACCTGATTTAGCTGATATCACAACTAGTTAGCTAGTATTACAAGCTCTATCCATATACTGCAACTAGTAACATTTTGTAAACTGATGTATTGTTGGCAAGCAAAAATGAGATGGAAAAGATACTCGTTAGTGTGACAATAGAGAGGGCGCTAATTGAGGTGGGTGGCTCTGGGCTTCACGAGTCAGTACAAAAGTGGTTAGACTCGGAATACCATTATAACTTTTCAGACTGCTTGGAGCATCCAGAATCTTTGCGAAAGACACTCCAGAGAAGATGTGGCGACAAGTACATTACCATAATAAACAAGATGAGGGGACTTTTAGGAGAGGTCTCAGAAAAGGAGCCGTTTTTGGAATTTATGAAAAAACTTGGCGGCGTGGAAAAGCACGACAGTTTTTAGATGACTTATTTTAATTCTGCAAAAAGATATGTTGAAATTTTACTCTGACAGGATTAACATCCATCTTCTTTTATCTCAACATGTAGATCTCTGATTGCAGAGATGCCAATTATTTTCATGTGACATTTTTTATGTTAATGACAAGCGTATTTGCAGTATATTCGGCATCTGCCTTTTTGCCAAGATCTTTTAGCATCTGTAGATAGTACCATTTGTGAAAGAGCGACCACTTGAGTCCCATCCCATGTGTGATCACTAGCTTGATCCCATCATCATTGCTCTTCGACTCTTGGTAGGCAAAGTCTGATCTCATTGACCTGTGCTTTGTGACTAAAAGCCATGACTCTAGATCGATCTTGCCTGAAATGGAAAGCAGTGTATCCCTCATCACTATCCCTGCAGCACGGATTCCAAGCCTTGCTATCTTTTTCTCATCGATGTTCTCGATAAATAATTTGAGAACATTGTTTTTTACCAAGATCCAGCCTGACTTGGTGGCCTTTCTATCCCATGTGACATAATTGTCAAAGATCTGATCTACCAAGGCATTGAGTGTTATCCTGTCATCTTTTGCAGCCTTGTTTAATCCGTCTATGACATGGGGATCGACTCTAAAACTGATGGTTTTTTTTGTTCTTTTTTGTAGTATACTGTAAATTTTCATGTTCTATATATTAAGGATGAATTGGTATTGCATCGCCATACGTTGCAATTATATTGTACCTGATGAGTCAAGGGTTAGTTTTGCAAATTTTTCAATTTTATTTGTATGAATATACATTATTTCTGATTTTTTCTTTTTATAAAAATATTCTTACATAAAATTCTCGTTTCCAGTATTGGAAGATCATGTTTTTATTATGAGAATAATCAGGTTGATTGTTGAAGGGGGTTCTATAATACTATTCTATAATAACACTCCATTTTGTAGGGCTAGGAGATGTGTCATATCTAGACTTGCAAATAGGGAATATGGAATTCAATTGATAATTAGAAACAATGCTGGGAATCTGGTGGAAAGTCTTTGAATCGTTTAGCATTTGGTATAGCATTTTTTGTAGTTTTAACAATGATGATTCCTGCGCCATCAACAATGTTTGCATCATTGATACAACCTATTACACAAAATTCAAGATCAGATCTTTCACTGCCTTCACCATTATTTTCTTTACAAAATGCAGCTGCTGATTATCAATCCCAGTTTGGCTCATCTGGTTCCGGCAACGGCCAGTTTAATGTTCCAATTGGCATTGCAATCGACAGCTCCGGCAACATCTATGTTACAGATCAAAACAACAATCGTGTCGAAAAATTCAACTCTGCCGGTGTATACCAATCACAATTTGGCTCTTCAGGCTTCGGCAACGGCCAGTTTCAAAGTCCAGGTCGCATTGCAATCGACAGCTCCGGCAACATCTATGTTACAGATACAGGCAGCAACCGCGTTGAAGAATTCAACTCTGCCGGTGTATACCAATCACAATTTGGCTCTTCAGGCTTAGGCAACGGCCAGTTTCAAAATCCAGGTGGCATTACAATCGACAGCTCCGGCAACATCTATGTTACAGATCAAGGCAACAATCGTGTCGAAAAATTCAACTCTGCCGGTGTATACCAATCCCAGTTTGGCTCATTTGGTTCCGGCAACGGTCAATTTAATAATCCAATTGGCATTACAATCGACAGCTCCGGCAACATCTATGTTGTAGATCATGGCAACTACCGTGTCGAAAAATTCAACTCTGCCGGTGTATACCAATCCCAATTTGGTTCACAAGGCTCCGGCAACGGCCAGCTTCTTCACCCAATTGGCATTGCAATCGACAGCTCCGGCAACATCTATGTTGTAGATACAGACAACAACCGCGTCGAAAAATTTAATCACTTTGCAACCTACATATCACAATTCGGCTCTGCTGGTTCCGGCAACGGCCAGTTTAACGGTCCGGCTTTTATTGCACTTGACAGTTCCGGCAACATCTATGTCACAGATCAAAGCAACAACCGCATCGAAAAACTCAACTCTGCCGGCGTCTACCAATCACAATTTGGCTCTTTGGGTAATGGCACCGGCCAGTTTAATACTCCATATGGAATAGCACTTGACAGTTCCGGCAACATCTATGTTACGGATGCAGGCAACAACCGTGTCGAAAAATTCAACTCTGCCGGCACATACCTCTCCCAATTCGGCTCATTTGGTTCCACTAACGGCCAGTTTAATGTTCCAATTGGGATTGCACTTGACAACTCTAGCAACATCTATGTTGTAGATGCTCAAAACGATCGTGTCGAAAAATTCAACTCTGCCGGCACATACCTCTCCCAGTTTGGCTCCTCTGGTTCCGGCAATGGCCAGTTTCTGTCTCCACTTGGGATTGCACTTGACAGCTCCGGCAACATCTATGTTGTAGATACAGGCAACTCCCGCGTTGAAGAATTCAACTCTGCCGGAGTATACCAATCCCAATTCGGCTCATTAGGTTCCGGCACCGGCCAGTTTCACTCTCCATATGCAATAGCACTTGACAGTTCCGGCAACATCTATGTTACGGATGAAGGCAACTCCCGCGTCGAAAAATTCAACTCTGCCGGCACATACCTCTCCCAGTTTGGCTCATTTGGTTCCACTAACGGCCAGTTTAATGTTCCAATTGGGATTGCACTTGACAACTCTAGCAACATCTATGTTGTAGATGCTCACAACAACCGTGTAGAGAAATTTTCTGCAAATAGTTTTCCGTCAAGCTCAAGCGCCTTATCTTCTAATGGTGCAGGCATTGTCAACTTCAAGACTTTATTTGGTGGCTTTGCAAGCCTTGCTGCAATCTCGCCATCAAACCTTACAAGCAACGGCCTTCCTCAAAATGCAACACTGCCGTTTGGTGCATTCGCGTTTAACGTAACAGGTCTTGCACACGGTGCAAATGATATTGTCAACATGACATTCCCAGCACAACTTGCAGCAAATGCCCAATACTGGAAACTCCAGGGAGGAACATGGGTTAATGCTACATCTCACATTACAATTGTAAACAACAGGAATTCGATGTTGCTTAACGTGACCGATGGAGGGTTTGGAGACTCGGATGGAGTGGCAAACGGCAACATTGTTGATCCAGGTCTAGTACTCTATCCAAGAATTATTACAAGCCTTCCGGGATGCGGAAACTGCACATTATTCTTCGCGTTTCCACCGCATATCAATATAGGATTCCCATCAAACGGCACTACACTTACATCATCTGATGTTGCCATTACTGGAACCTCATCAGCTGTAAACTCTACAATATCCCATGTTAAATTATCAATTGACAACGGTCCATTCCTACTTGCAAACGGCACAACATCTTGGTCGTTCACAAAACATGGATTAACAAACAGCATTCATACTATATTGGCAAGAGCAACTGACAATACAGGAAATAATGGATACAGCTATGCCTCAAACAAAGTTATCGGCTCGCCAATCACAGTAGGAACCCTTCCTGAAGAAAGCGTATACGATCCTGCAAACGGCTATCTCTATGTAGCAAACTATAACGCTAACAGCATATCTGTAATCAATACCGCAAACAACAATATTGTTGCAACAATCCCGCTTGGCGGAATCTTTACACCATTTGGTCTAGCATACGACTCGGCAAATGGTGAGATATACGTAAACGGCCTTAGCGGAGTTACAAACGTCATAAATGGAACCTCGCTTCTTACAAACATCGGTGCCGGTGGAGGAGCTGGTGTTGTGTATGACTCGGCAAACCAGCACATATTTGTAGATAACTTTAACGCGGGAACCGTATCGGTGATAAATGCCGCATCAAATACAGTGATAGGCAGTCCAATCACAGTAGGAACCCATCCTGAAGGAATGGTATACAATCCTGCAAGCAACTACATCTATGTAGCCAACTACGCCAGCAACTCTGTCTCTGTAATCAATGGAACAACAAACGCACTTGCTACTGGCTTTACAAACCCAATCGCAGTGGGATCAAATCCATTTGGTCTTGCACTTGATCCTGCAAACGGCAACATCTATGTAACCAACCAAGGTGGTGGCACAGTATCAGTAATCAACGGTGCAACCAACAATATAGTCGGTTCCCCAATCTCAGTTGGAAACGGTCCATACGCAATCACATTTGATCCTGCAAACGGCAACCTCTATGTAACTAACAGCGGTGGTAGCTCAGTATCAGTAATCAACGGTACAACCAACACACTTGTCGGCTTACAAATCCCTGTAGGAAATACTCCTGTTGGAATTACGTATGCTCCTTCAAACGGTGACCTCTATGTAACTAACAATGTCGACAACAACATCTCCATAATCTCTACTCCAACATTCTTTTCAGTAAATGTACAATCATTCCCACCGACTGTTATCATAACATCGCCTGCCAATAATGCAGTATTAAATACAGGAACATTTACAATCAGCGGAACTGCAAACGATACACAATCTGGAATAGGCAGCGTTCAGATAAAGATTGACCTTGGCTCGTACTCTCCTGCAACAATTATTGGTAACTCTACTAGCTGGTCTTACGGTGCATCAGGACTTTCTGATGGCTCACATACAATTACAGTAAACGCTACTAGCGGTGTCGGACTCTCTACAATAAAATCAGAATCAATAACAGTAAACTCGGCTGCACCAACTACACACATCTCCTCACCCTCTAACAATGCAGCACTGGGTACTACGACACCTACCGTCTCCGGTACATCAACTGATGCCGTATCGGTTACTGGTGTGTCATGGAAGGCAGATAGTGGCTCTGTAAATACAGTGCTTATTACCCCTGGACCAAGCGTGAGCTGGTCATTTAATCCAACATTGACACAAGGGTCGCACCTAATACAGGTCAACTCGACTGATTCTGCAGGGCTTGTCAGCACACAATCATTTGCAGTGACTGTAACTACAATACCACCAACGTTATCCATTACATCGCCTGCCAATGGTGCAACAATTACTACACAGGCTCCTGTCGTATCAGGTACCGCGTCTGACATTGTCTCGTTTGCAGTATCATGGAAGGTGGACAATGGTCCTGTATCTGCAGCAACAGGTACCACAGCATGGATATTTACAACAGGTAATCTTGCAAGCGGTCTGCATACGATATACGTCAACGCAACTGATTCTGCAGGGCTTGTTACTACACAATCGATATCTGTGACAGTTGCTCCTCTAACACTTTCAATTGTATCTCCTTCCAACAATACATCTACTACACAAAATGTAATCACTATAGAATCTCATGTTGTCTCCTCGGGTACTGTGACAAGTGTTGGAGTTGACATTGATCACAGCGGAACGTTTTCACCTGCAACACTTGACCAGGCCTCTGGCGATTGGAAGTTTGTGACAGGAACTCTGGCAACTGGCCTTCATTCCATAACTGTCAAGGCACAAGACAGCGCGTCAAACACTGTGACAGCAAATGACTTTATCACTGTAAATACTGCTACTCCTCAAAACATCGGCCTTCCTGCAATTGGTGTTACTGCACTAGCAACAACTTCGTCCACGCCAGCTGCCACACTAAACTCTCCTGTGTTTACCATTGACCAGGAATCTTTGATAATGAGCGTGGCAGACCAGAATGCTGCAAACAGTGGAGCAAAATCTGTTACTGCATTTGTTGCATCTACAAGTCAGCCTGAGGGAATGTTGATTACATTAAACCAGACCCCCACTGCTTCATCTCAGTATTCATCAAGTCAATTCCTCATCTCATCAGCATTGCCTGCTGATCATCTCACCAAACTAGTTACAAGAGTAGGCGATTCGGTTTATGCAACATATAATCCATCTGGTGGTACTTGGTATCTACTCCATAACGATGGTACATACTCAGCTCCTGGCTGGGGTGGACCAGGAGACGTACCGGTAGTTGGAGACTGGACAGGTAGCGGTAAAACGAGTGTTGGTGTCTTCAGACCATCTACTAGTACTTGGTATCTACTCCATAACGATGGTACATACTCAGCTCCTAGCTGGGGTGCATCAGGAGACGTACCGGTAGTTGGCAACTGGGATGGTGCCAAATCCACATCAGGAGTACCAATAACAGAAGTTGGTGTCTTCAGACCATCTACTAGTACTTGGTATCTACTCCATAACGATGGTACATACTCAGCTCCTGGCTGGGGTGCATCAGGAGACGTACCGGTAGTTGGAGACTGGACAGGTAGCGGTAAAACGAGTGTCGGTGTCTTCAGACCAGTAACAAGCGGAATAAGTGCTACTCCCACAGCATCAGTAATTGCAGCGTCAAATGTTAACTCAATTGCTGGAACTTCAGTTGATAAAACCACAAGGGCAAGTTGTAATAGCAATGCCGCAGGTGATGCAATATGCGACGAGTGGAAGGTAAGCCCAGGACTTCAAATCCCATACACCAATCCTACTACTGGCAACACAGCTTACTATCAGTACTATTGTCAAGGTGATGGTTTCACAGTTACAGACTCTACTCAGCCACTTGGATCTATGGCAAATCCAGATCCAGTATGTCCTAATGTAAACAAAAAGGATCTATTTGTAGAGGTGAACTACATGGCAGGATTCCAGCCCAACCCAACAGCACTGAACGATGTTGTCAATGCATTTGCAAATCACGGCATACAATTACATATACAGATAAACCCTAGCGAAGCTGGATTCCACAACCAGACCATCCCACTTAATGGATATACAACACCAACTGGTACGTACATCAAAGGATTCTTTGACTACAAACAGGACTTTATCGGTATAGCTGCAGAACATTCAGCTACTCCGCCGGCAGGATTCTCTGGTTCACAGTCAGAATATGTCTCAGATATACTCAGTGCAAAGAGACAGGCATTCCACTATGCAATGTTTATCGATCAGCTAAGGGACACACCAACATCTTCTGGCTGGTCAGATATAGGCGGGAATAACTTTGTTGTATCTCTAGGTGCATTTACAAATGATGTTGGAAGTGTGGTAGAACAGGAGTCAACATTCATGCATGAGCTTGGTCACAACTTGGGACTCAACCACGGCGGTGCCATATTTGATAGTCTAAACTGCAAGCCAAACTATCCAAGTGTCATGAACTATCTGTTCCAGTTCCCAACACTTATTCCTGGAAGGTCACTTGATTATTCTGAATCCCAAATTGCTTCTCTGAACGAGAACAATCTCAATGAACAAACTGGAATTGGACAGAGTACGCCGTCAGGACTTCAGACTGTAATTGGTGGCGTAGATTCGTCAGGTAATTACCTGCTACCGCTTGGTGCAACATTTGGAAACCAGGTTGCCTTTTCCAGAGATGCTACACTAACGAATGGAGTACAAACGAACATTCATGAATTTAACATTCCAAATTGTGATGCATCAACTAACAGCCAACTAACTACACTTAATGGCTGGAATGACTGGGCCAATCTAAATTTTAACTTTAGAAGCTCGTCACTTTTCAGTAATGGATTCTATACACCAGTATCACTCAACAAAGACCTTACTTCTACAGCTCTCACACAAATCGAGGCATTGGTAATTACAAAGCTTAACAGTGGTCTTAACAGCCTGCCAGACAGCAACTTTGCAAGCCCCTCAACTTCCAGAGTTATATTCAACAATGACATCAGTATAGTGATCTCAGACATTCAAAGCAAGAATGTTAATGCTGCCATATCTGAGCTTCAAGCAATACTAGAGCTTGTGAACGGCCCAACACCGTTGATTACTGACAAGATTGCCCAGAACGAGATGACTACAACAATAAATGGAATCATCTCCTCACTTCAAGCTAATCTTCCACCAATGGCATCATCACAAACCGTTTACGTAAACGGCATCACTACGACACCAGTAACACTGCAGGCCACAGATCCAAACAACTTACCATTAGCATACTCTTCCACCAATCCATCACATGGTACCCTAACAGGAACTGCACCGAACCTTATGTTCAACGCATTCTCGAGCTTTACAAACACAGACAGCTTTACGTTCCATGCAACCAACACAAACAACGTACAAAGCAACACAGCAACTATACTACTCAAGTTAGAGAACTTCCCTATAGCCAACAGCCAGAGTGTTACACTAACAGAAAATGGCAAGGTTGCGTTAGTACTAACGGGATCTGGTGGTAGTGCTCCACTCCAGTTCTCAATTGTGCAAGGCACATCATCTGGTGATCTGTCTGGCACCGCACCTAATCTAGTATACACACCAGCTACTGGATTTACAGGGCAGGACAGCTTTACATTCCAGACTAGTGATGGGCTTGTAAACAGCAGCCCAGCTACTGTATCAATTAGCATTGTGGCTCCATCTAAAACAACAGTATCTACAAATACCATAGTCTCAGTTGTACCATCATCAGTCATTGTTGGAGGCTCTACAACTGTAACTGCTCAAGTGGTAGGGTCCTCGCCTTCTGGAACAGTATCATTTAGCGCTGCATCTGGCTCATTCCAACCAAACCAGTGTACTCTTAGTAATGCTGGTACATGTTCTGTTACATTTACTTCATCAGCACCGGGCCAAGTGCAGATCTCTGGCAGTTATTCTGGCGACTTGAACAACCTGCCCAGCTCAAGCAGCACCCTCTTAAAAGTTTCAAAAGCTACTCCAAGTATTGCCCCATCACTTGGGCCATCTAACGTTGCGGTGGGAGCTACCACAACAGTAACCGTGCAGATAAACAATGGATTCCTGCCAGGAGGTACAGTATCATTTGCATCTGACGGTGCAGGCTCGTTCAACTCCACATCATGTACCGTAAACAACAACCAGTGTGCGGTAACCTATACACCATCGTCTGTAGGCACAAGCACGCACACCATTACTGCGACATATTCAGGTGATGCAAACAACCAGGGAAGCTCAAATAGCGTAGGCCTGACAGTCACACCAACTGCCCCAACAGAATCTGTCACACTCACGCCATCATCCGTTATAGTGGGTAGCTCTTCGGTCGTATTAGTCAAGATAAACGGCATCTCACCCACGGGAACAGTATCATTTACAAGTAATAGTACTGGTTCGTTCAACTCCACATCATGTACCGTACACAACAACCAGTGTGCGGTAACCTATGCACCTTCATCAGTAAGCAACGGTTATCACAAGATTACTGCAGCATATTCAGGTGATCCTAACAATAAACAGAACACAAATAATGCAGTCTTGTCAGTTTCACAAGCCATCCCAACCACGACTATCTCACTTGGTTCATCCTCAATTCCATTAGGAGGTTCTACGACCGTAGCAGCCCAAATAACTAACGGATTCTCGCCTTCTGGAACAGTATCATTTAGCGCTGCATCTGGCTCATTCCAACCAAACCAGTGTACTCTTAGTAATGCTGGTACATGTTCTGTTACATTTACTTCATCATCGTCAGGACAGGTATCGATAATGGGCATCTATTCAGGTGATACTAACAACAAACAGAGCTCAGGCAGTGTGATTCTTACAGTAGGTTCATTAGAATCGCAAAAGTCAGGATTAGCATCCACTATCAAGGGTCTTGAATCTGGAATATTTGATAAAGGAATGATACAGAAGCTTGCAAGGGCAGCAGATCACATACAAAATAGTGCTACAAACAGCCTATGGAATACTGATGGAACAACACTTGACCTAAAGAATGGAAATAAAGTATTCAATCAGGAAGCAGATGCAGTCAATATCCTTAAGAAACTTCTTCTACAGTCTACATCGCAAGATACCGACTTGGTTGATCCACGTGGTGATGATACTACCAAAGACCATGATCTCGACTCTGTTATAACCACAACATTACCATTAGGTACTGCAAGCTCGATTCAAACTATAATAAACCAACTAGTATCAATCGATAACACTCTCGCACAGAATCAGGTTAACACTGCCACATCGTTCTTGGCCTCACTCCAATCTCATAATGCACCGCCAGCATTGATCGCACAAGTACAGAAGGATGTAAGCAATGCAAACAGCTGGATGCAAAAGGCCCAGTCAGACTTGGCAGGCGGCAACTCCCACAGGGCTATATATGATTACAGGCAAGCTTGGGAATCTGCAACAGATGCCATGAACCTGTCTGGAGCTAATCTTCAAGGTTATAACTTGAGTGGGATGAATCTACAAGGAGTTACACTATCAGGTGTTAACCTGCAAGGAGCCAACCTGCAAAACACCAACTTGCAAGGTGACGACTTGTCTGGCTCTAACCTACAAAATGCAATTTTATCTGGAGCCAACCTCCAAGGAGCCAATTTGAAGGGTGATAACCTACAAAATGCCAATCTCACTGGTGCTAACCTTACAGGAGCCAACCTGAAGGGTGCCAATACATCAGGAGCTATAGGTCTACACTAGATCTTCCAAAAATCTCAAACAATTCTTAAATAATGAAAGCATGATTACGCAGTACAACAGAGAAAGACCAGACTAAGATTTAGATCCAACCTGCTTAAGAACAATGGACCAAAACAATGAGATGACATGAAGGACCTGTTGTGCTTGATTAGGTTTCCTGTCTTTAGCAAGACTAGTCATTAGGATGCAATATATTGATTAAAGCTGGAGGAACAATTAACTATTTCTTGATTGATACAAGATGGATATGAATAAGCAAAAAATAACTATAGTTGCACTTTCAGTAGCTTTGTTTGTATCGGCACAATATATCATCTATGAAAAGATAACAGAATCAAGACAGCAGGAATTGGCAAATGCTTATCAGGGCGGATACAAAAATGGATTGACCGATGCCGCTGTTGCAGTATACAAGCAAACGGAAAACTGTCAAACTACTACTGTAACCATAGGTAATCTGACAAAGACAATTTTCGACGTTTCTTGTCTGAAAGCTGAAAAGAATATGACTAGATAAAGAAATCAAAAAAGATATAATATTGACTAAAAGTTTAAACTTTTCAGATAGAGTTTGTAAATGATGAAAAAATTAAGCTCGTTATATATGATATTGATAATTATCTTAGGTAGTATCACAATAACGACAGTATTAGCAGATACTGTAACGATAACAAGTTATCCATACCAAATTCCAGGCCAGAGCTCAACCGGATTGATTGTTACTAGTTCAGGTACTGTAGGAATAGGTACAACTAGTCCATATTCTACATTTGAAGTTAATCCTACATCTAATAGTTGGGGTGAAGGAGTTGTAGTCGATCCATCTGCAACTGGCTATAATGCCATATTTTTCAGACAGCCTGGTCACACAGGAAGCGATTACACTAACACTTGGTTTGTAGGAAAAGAAAACACTGGGAAGTTTGCGATTATAAAACAGGGTCTTACAAGCATGTCAGGCGTATCACGCGTAGATGCCCCACTAGAAATTTCTGACATAACAGGTAACGCGATATTTGGTGGCAGCGTCGGCATAGGTACAACTAGTCCTCAACAGACTCTGGATGTTACTGGAAATATACGACTTACTGGTAATATTGTTTCTCCCAACGACATTTGTATAGGTTCTTGTTAAAGTATTCTCTCTCCTAACTAAAATAAAAAATTAGAAAAAGGAGTTTTGTAGTTACTTATTCATTTTTAATGTTTCAGAATACATGTTAACAATTTTCTCATACATGGATTCCTGATTGTATTTTGTCTTCAACAACTGATTACCATTTTGTCCTATCTTTGTTGCCTCTTGCGGATTTCTAATTATTCTAAGTAAACAATCTGCCCATTGGTTTTCGTTATATGGATCTAAAATAAATCCATTCTCTTCATGACTTACAATATCTGACATGGGTCTGATATTGGAAACAAGAACAGGCCTAGATTGATCAAAGGCTTCTAAAATAACTAGCCCAAAGCCTTCGCACAGGCTTGGGAAAACAAGTGCATTTGATTCTGTAATCAATCTTGATTTTTCTTGAGCACTGACATATCCCTTGAACTCTATGTTTTGTTCCAAACCAATCTTTTTGACGAGATTTTTTAGAGAATTTTCATGAGGACCACTGCCTATTATTGTGAGTTTTATTTCAGGTTCAGTCTTCTTGACAATCTCTATTGCTCTTATTGCAACTTCAATATTTTTATAAAAAACTAGTCTACCAACATATACAAACTGCAGTGGATTCGGCATTGTATTGTTTATTACATTTGTTTCAATTGAATTGTGAATCACATGGATTGGTTTTCTTGCTCCAAACTTTACCAAATCATCTCTGGTAGTCTCACTTACGGTATGGATACAATTGAACTTTAGCTTTATCATTAATTTCTCAAAAAATGGGGCCAACCATACATTTAGCTTTGATAAGTCGCTTTGTTTTCCCCATCTCTTCCAATAATTTTTACCGCATAATGAAAATACATCATGAATTGTAGTTATGTGTGGCTTTGAAGTAAGACTTGATAATATTGCACCTGCAAGGGCTGGTGCAAAATTATTAGAGTGTATGATATCTATTTTTTCATTTTTTATAATCTTCAAGCCTTGGGATACGGCGTTGACAAGATATCTTATATTGTCTAGAAATGATGGTGGTAAACCTCCCTTATATTGTAAGTCCGGTTTTACAAAAACCAACTTGACATTATCATCATGGATTTTGTATTCTTCATCATTTATTTTATTAGTAATTACCCACACATTATGACCGTTATCAGCTAAATTCTTTGCAATTAGGCTGAATACATACTCGCCTCCTCCGCGTGTGGTGGAAAAAAACTGGGATAACAGTAGGATCTTCATGATTAAAACATATCTTTGATATTGAGATAGGTAGAAGCATTAAATAGAAATCGAATTTTCAATCTCATAGGTTGCTTGACATAGATACGATAAAAAAAGTTGATGCTAGTGGTATTTGTACAGTTTACGATCAATGGCCTGATATAGCAAAGCAGTCTTATGAATCAGATCATGAGCCAGTTAATTTTAGAGATATAGACCATATAGTATTTGCAGGCATGGGAGGCTCAGGAGCAATTGGAGATGTCCTGACCTCTATTCTTTCAAGGACAAACATTCATGTTTGTAACATAAAGGGATACACTTTGCCAAATACGGTAGATGATAAAACTCTGGTCATAACTACTAGCGTATCTGGAAATACGCGAGAAACACTCTCTATTTTGGATATTGCAAGCAAATTGGATTGTCATATAGTAGCATTCTCATCTGGTGGTAAAATTAAAGAATTTTGCAAAAGAAACAAAATTGATCACAGAATTATACCGCAAACTCACTCTCCACGAGCATCATTTCCTTCATTTTTGTTCTCAATGCTAAAGATCTTGGATCCAATACTATCTATAGACAAAAAGGATGTGGCTGAAGCAATAAACAACCTTGAAGTTGTAAGAAGAAAAATTTGGTCATCTAACCTAACTGATGACAATACATCGCTTAATTTGGCAGAATGGATCACAGGAATTCCAGTGATATATTATCCATGGGGGCTAAAACCTGCAGCAACTAGATTTAAGAACTCGTTACAAGAAAATGCAAAACTACATTCAATGGTTGAAAACGTCATAGAAGTTTGTCACAATGGCATAGTTGCATGGGAAGGAAAATCAACAGTACAACCTATCCTAATAGAAGGCTCTGATGATTATATCACAACTAAAGAAAGATGGAAAGTAATAAAAGAATATTTTGACGTTAATGGTATAGGATATAGGGAAGTCTTTGCCGACAAAGGTGGCATTATAACTAAATTAGTTTCTCTAATCTATGTATTGGATTATTCTACGATATATCGTGCAATTATGTCAAATGTGGATCCTACACCCATAAAGTCAATAGATTTTATCAAAGAAAAACTATCGCATTTGCAGGCATAATTTAGGTTGGTTTTCTCTTAAGTACATGTGAATCTTCTCCTGAGGTAGCAGCATCCCATGGAAAATGTTCTCCTTTTAGCCACCTCTGCCACCTTGTAATGTCTTCTTCTACCATGATTTTTATCAACTTTTTGAATGTTGTTTTGGGTTTCCATCCAAATCTTCTCTTAGCTTTGGAGTAATCTCCCTTGAGATCCAATACATCAAATGGACGAAAGTTTTCCTTTGTTGATATTATTTTAGAAGTAGAAATTCCAGCAGCTCTGCACGCCTCGTAAACCAACTCTTTGATGGTGTGTGATTCATTGGTAGCTAAGACATAATCATCTGGTTTATTTTGTTGAAGCATCATCCACATTCCTTCTACATATTCTGGTGCGTATCCCCAATCTCTTTTTGCTTCCAAGTTTCCTAATTTTAGATTGTTTGCTAATCCAAGAGAGATTTTTGCTACACCGTTTGATACTTTTCTTGTAACAAATTCTAAACCTCGTGTTGGTGATTCATGGTTAAACAAAATGCCGTTGACAGCATACATTCCATATGCTACCCTGTACAAATTGATCATCCAGTAGCTGTAAAGCTTGGCAATGGCATAGGGACTAGAGGGATGAAATGGAGTGTTTTCATTCTTAATTGGGGATTTCACATCTCCATACATTTCACTTGATGAAGCTTGGTAGATTCTAATATTTTTGTTATATTTCTTGATCTCTTCCAGTAATCTGACTGTTCCAAAACCAGTGATATCACCTGTATACAAGGGCTGATCAAAGGAGGCTCCAACAAAACTTTGTGCAGCCAAATGATATACCTCATCAGGATGAGATTTTTTTAGAGTCTCTGATATTGATCTTGAATCAATAATATCTGCTGGAATGAATGTAATCTTATCATAAATGTCAAGATAATGCAATCTCCAAAAATTTGGTGTTGATAGGCGTCTGTATGTCCCAAAAACTCTGTAGTTTTTTTCTAATAGAAATTTTGCAAGATAGGCACCATCCTGTCCAGTCACACCTGTAATTAGTGCAGTTTTAATCGAGTTTCACCTTCTTTGTTTTTTAGATAGATCCTTAAAAACCTACAATGATGTTCTATTACAAAGTTTTAATGTTGTATGAATAACTTGAGTATAATTTGAATAAAATACTGATAACAGGCTCAGGAGAATTTATTGGATCATCTGGCAGAAGATTTGGTCAGTAGGAAACCAAGTTTTTGGTAATTATTTTGCTTTACTTATTTGATCAAAGTATGGTATCTCTTAGACTAACTTCGTTTGCAGTTTTGTAAATTGATTGAAGGTGTTTGTACCACTCAACGGTGATTGTTTTTGTAGAATCAACCAGATTTCCACTTTCAAGTGCTTTGAAAATCTCTATTGATCCATCCTTTACTGTATGCTTTGTCGTAAATCCTATACGTTCTTTTACTTTCTTAAAAGAGGCAATATACGAACGATGATCTTTGGTATCCTTAACTTCGATCTCATATTTTTTTCCTATTGATTCTGCTACTTCTCTAGATAACCTATCCATCTGGTAATTCTGCTCATCAGAGCCTATGTTGAATATCTCACCTCCAATCTTTTCCTTTGGAGCATTTATGAAAAGAAGATATGCTCTGGCAGCATCTTTAATGTGCAGGAATGGTCTTGTATTGCTCTTGCCCCTTACAACTATTTTTCCAGTTTTGTATAGTTCAAGAGCCATGCTGTTAACAGCAAGATCAAATCTCATCCTAGGTGAAAGTCCATATATACTTGAGAATCTCATTACCGTGACGACAAAGTTGTCATCATTCAATGGAATGTTGTCAACTTCAGCCATTCTGTTTGCTTTAGAATATGCTGTAAGTGGATTTACTGGAGATTTTTCGTCAACCGCACCAGATTGTTGACCATAAACACTAGCACTTGATGCAAGTATGTATCTTTTAACACCTGCATTCTTGCTCAAGCGAGCAACCCGTGCTCTCCCAAGATGATTGATATCAAATGTTTTATTTGGATCCAGTTCACCAACAGGATCGTTTGATAACGCTGCTAGATCCAATACAATATCAACACTTTCTAGAATCTTCGGATCAAACCATCTTATATCATCTCTAATAAGCTCAACTTTGCCCTGAAACTGTTCACTGGACAAATACTCATTGCCAAAGAAGAATCTGTCAAGACATTTTACGTAATGCCCATCTTTTACCAATTCTGGAATTACAACGGATCCAACGTATCCTGCTCCTCCACTTACAAGTATCTTCAATCTATCACCTAGAACAATCAGAAATATCAAGAATTTAATATACTTTGCACTGCATGTTTTAATTGAAAATTTTCTCTAATCTTCAATGCCTTACAGCCAACAGATTCTGCTGCCTGTATATCAGATTCGTTATCTCCAATCATCCAACTTGATTTCAGATCAATTTCTAATTCCTGACTTGCCTTTAGTAGCAATCCAGGTTTTGGTTTTCTGCACACGCAATTCTCATCTGGTCTATGTGGACAGTAATAGAACGCATCTATACCTGAACTGTGCTTTAAGAGATGTTTCTGAATAGTCTGATGTATCTCACTAACCTTATCATCATCTGTAAGGCCTCTGTTTATTGCAGATTGATTAGTTATTACCACAACTAGATATCCCTGTTTCTTTAATTGTTTAATTGACTTTGCAACATATGGAAAAATTTCAAGCTCTTCTACTGTCTTAACATAATCTGGTCTATTTTTATTGATTACACCATCACGGTCGAAAAAGACTGCTTTTCGAAGTTTATTCATATGTGAATTGAGGCTTTCCAAGATTTCTGATTGCAGAAACAATGCAGTGACATAACGCTACATGTACAGACTCTATTACAAGCATGTCATTGCTTGGTACCACAAAACAAATGTCACAAATTTTTGGAAATTCTCCTCCGGACATTCCAGTAAAACCTATACATCGTCCCCCACTTTCTTTTGCATATTTCATTGCCTTGATGACATTCTTTGATTTTCCACTACCGCTAAATCCAATTATGATATCATCTTTATCAAAAAAGTTCTTTACTTGTTCTACAAATATGTCTTCGTAAGAAACATCGTTTGCCCAAGCAAGTGTCACGGGAACATTATCTACTAGCGAAATAGCTTTAAAGCGTTTGTTTCCTTTTGTAATTGATGTCTTCAACAAGTCTGATACAAAATGAGATGCTGTAGATGCTGATCCGCCATTACCCATGGTAAAAATTTTATTTTCGTCATCCCGTGCCTTAGTTAGTATATCAATAATTTTTGTTATCACATCTGTTTTGCTTGTAATCTTATCGTAAACCAACTCTTGTTCCCTTAGAAAAGAATCTACTTTATTTTGTGTACTAGACATCAAGTCATCCTATTTGTTAAAATTATATAAGTTTAACATTTCATATCATTATACTTGGAACCAATTTTTACATCTAAATTGTCGAACTTGTCCTTTGTAACCGTGAGCAAATTTCAGAATGACATATCCTTATCTTTCTTTTGATTTGTTGAAAATATAGGAAACTCCAGTTTTGATATCGGAGAATTCAAATTCTATTTCTCTTTCTAGTTTACTTGAATCCAAGCATGTACGAAATGGGCGTGGGGCAAGTTGTTTTTTTTCTTGTGATGTTACAGGTTTTATAAAATTTTTGTCCAAGCTAAATCCGTCTGCCAGTGCTTGGGCAAATTCATAACGAGATAAACATGTTTTTCCTGTTGCGTGGTAGAGACCTGATTTGTTGAGTTTGATTATTTGAAGTATAGCCTTACATAAATCGTCAACCAGAGTGGGTGTGTTATATTGGTCTAGGTGTGGATCAACAACCTTGTTTTGCCGTAATGACTCTATTATCCAGTTGGTAAAACGTGATTTTTCATGCCAGCCATATATTACAGCTGGTCTTAGCACCACATTATTTTCAGATTCATTTAGGACTATTTTTTCTGCTGACAGCCTAGTCTTACCATAATAGTTTACTGGTTTAGGAATATCAGTTTCTGTATATTTTTTATTTGATGATCCCTCAAATACAAAATCGGTTGAGAAATGAATTAATTTGGAACCAGTTTTTCTACATGTGATAGCTATATCCTTGGTTACATCAACGTGTAGCAACTCCGCGCTAGCATGATCAGTTTCGCACAAATCTACGCTGGCATGCGCTGCTGTGTTAACAACAACGTGAGGGTTTAATTTTGTTATCAAATCAATTATTTTCTCTCTATTTTTCAGCAGATCAACTTTAGTGACTGCAACATTATTCTGCTTTAATTCACTTTTATTTGTTGTAACATGAAGATCATAATCTGGAATGGCATAAGATACAAGGGTACTTCCAACAAGGCCACTACCACCAATGATTAACATTTTAGATAACAAACGAATGAGTCATTAATTGATCTTGATTTAAATATTTGTTAATTACAGTTTGATTGAAGTTATTGAAAACTGTTATTCTAGCCGGAGGACGAGGAACAAGAATTGGGGAAGTAACATATAACATACCAAAACCATTAATTGAGATTGGAGAGATGCCAGTTATCTGGCATATTATGAAGATATATTCTTCACATGGAATCAATGATTTTGTCATCTGTTGCGGCTACAAAGGAAACATGATCAAGGAATATTTTGCCAACTATTTTCTAAATATGGCTGACGTTACAATCAATGTGAAGCAAAATAAAATGGAAATACATGACAAGCATGTGGAATCATGGAATGTAACATTAGTTGATACAGGTCTAGAAACTATGACGGGAGGGAGACTAAAACGGATAAAAAAATATGTCGAAGACGACACTTTCTGTTTAACATATGGGGATGACTTGAAGAATGTTAATATCACTGGTTTGATTCAATTTCATAGAGAAAGGAAGAGATTAGCTACGATCACAGTAGCTAGAAATCCAGACAGGTTTGGCGTAGTCAATATCGATGGAGACAAAGTAACCAGCTTGAAAGAAAAGCCACTAGAAAATGATACTTGGATAAACGGAGGATATTTTGTCTTGGAACCAAAGGTTCTAGATTATATCCATGATGATTCGACTTTTTTTGAGCATGAACCATTAAACAATCTTATCAAAGAGGGGCAACTTTCTGCCTACAAATACGATGGACTGTACCAACCATTAGATACTCTAAGGGACAAGCAAAGACTTGAAGACCTCTGGAATTCTGGTAAGGCATATTGGAAGGTTTGGAAATGATTCTTTTTACACTCATCTAATCAAAAAGTATCAAGAAATCCACTAACTAATTCGTAACACTTTAAATTAGATTCTTGGAGAGGTATAAGAGAAATGATTTTTACTGAAACAAAGTTAAAGGGTGCATACATTATTGAACCAGAAAAGAAGCAGGACGAAAGAGGTTTCTTTGCTAGATCATTTGATAGTGAGGTATTTAGAAAACATGGTCTGAATCCAAACGTTCTACAATGTAACATTTCCTGTAGTAAAAACAAAGGTACCATACGAGGAATGCATTTTCAATTGCCTCCATATCAAGAAGCAAAATTTCTTAGGTGTGTTAGAGGGAGGATATATGATGTTATCATTGATTTGCGCTCAAAATCTGAAACCTACAAACAATGGATTGGAGTAGAACTAAGCGCTGACAATTACAAGATGCTCTATGCTCCAGAAGGGTTTGCTGCGGGTTTTCAAACATTGGTAGATGATGTAGAATTGACCTATCAGGTTTCTCAAGTGTACAATCTACAATATGAACAAGGAATAAGGTGGAATGATCCAGCCTTTAAAATAGACTGGCCATTGGAACCTACTGTAATATCGGAGAAGGACAAATCTCATCCTCTATTCAAAGAAGGACTCTATGAAATGTAATCACTATTAGCTACCAGAATTCAGGAAGACTTGTGATTCTTCTCCAATCTTTAACTATGGATTATGAACGTCTTTAGTAAAAGCAAATCACACAAATTCCTCTCAAATAATTCCATAATTCCGTGATTTACACTCATCGCTTCAGTTTAGAACTAGTTTATAAATTCAGTCGCAATTTTGTAATACTCAATTATAGTTTATAAACAAATGAACAAAATACGTAGCATGGATATCATAGGTACTTTGCGCGAATACATAATGAATCCCATCCTTTTCAAATATTTACTTGTAGCAACAGGTTCAGCAAGTAGTGTCTTCTTCATCACAGTTTTGTTTACGTCTATTCTACATGTTTATTATGTAATTTCAGTAGCACTTGCTTTTGAAATTACACAAATATGGACTTATGTAGCACATGATAGGTGGACATTTGCTGACGTACCAAGAAGCACAAGAGGAATAATTCGTTTTATTAAATACAATTCATTTGCTGTTTTGGGATTGGGAGTAAATGAGTTAGTATTGGTTTTTTTTACAGAAAAAATTGGATTCCCCTATTATATTAGTGAGTTTATAGCAATTATAACTGCATTCTTTTTTAATTATATTACTCAAAAAAAAATTGCTTGGAAGAGCTAGAAATTCGCTTTACGATAAATATGTTATTGCCAAGAAATTTTGGCTGGTATTTGCTATCAATAAACTTTCTGCTGATTTATTTTTGAAAAAAACATGCCTGAAGAATGATTTTTGATAACCAATTTAATACTAATGTTAATATAATAAATAGAGAAATTTTAGAAGTAATTTATGAAAATACCTTATACAAAAAATACAACTTTTACCAGTTTTGATAAAACAGTTTCTATTACTACACTACATCAAAAACCAGACAGAACAAGAATGCTTGAAGAAAGCATTACAACGTTTCAAATTCCTCGAGGTTCTGGATTGTCTTATGTTCCAGCAAGCTTTGGACAAGATACTCTGGTTAGAGAATTATCTCCCTTTAATCGGATACTGGAATTCGATGTAAAACAGAAGACTGTGGTTGTTGAATCTGGAATTACACTCAAAAAGTTATTGGAATGGAGCTTTACTGAGAAATTATATCTGCCAGTACAACCGGGATATCCAGACATAACGATAGGAGGCTGTGTAGCAGCAAATGTTCATGGTAAGAATCCTCACAAATATGGATCATTCAAAGAACATGTTATCTGGATAGAGCTATTTCATCCTAAAAATGGATCAAGAATACTAGAATCAAAATCAGAACTTTTTGAAGCTACTTTTGGCGGTTTGGGATTGACTGGTATCATAACAAAAGTAAAGATTCAACTTCGAGATTTACCTTCTGACAGAATCACTGTTGAACCAAGGAAAGTAGATTCCATGATAGAATCTGCGGAAATATTTGAAAGAAATCCCAATTCGGAGATACTTTATGCATGGCACAATGGGTCAATATTGAAGAATTTTGAGAAAGGAGTCGTACAAATAGGGTCATTTTCAGAAGGATTTCTTGGCAACAATTTGATAGTTCCAAAAAAAACAACTATTAAAAAAATTCAGATCCCAATATCCTTTTGGGGAAAATTCACCATTCCGTTGTTCAATTCTATTAATAGAAACATCGAAACAAGTCAAAATAAAATAGAAAAAGACATTTTCAATAATTTTTTTCCATTTACATTTTCAACACAATGGTATTTTGTACTTTATGGAAAAAAAGGATTTAGGGAATGTCAGATCCTTGTCTCTAAAAATAACATAAGGGATTTCATTCATGATCTTACTAGTTTAATTAGAAAGGAAAAACCTGATTTACATCTCATGGGCCTAAAACCCTTTAGAGGCGAACAGAAATTTCTTCAATATTGTAGAGATGGTCTCTCGATCACTTTGAACTTTAAAAATTCACCTTCAACTAGCCACTTTCTATCTAAAATTGACGAACTAGTAATGTCTTACAAGGCACTTCCTTACATTATAAAAGACTCAAGACTACCAAAGAATATTGTTGAAAAGTGTTATCCTCAGTATGAGGAATTTAAAAATCTTCTAAAAAAAATTGATCCGGATAGAATTTTTAAATCTTACCTTTCTGAACAACTGAATTTATGACATTCATTATTGTAGGTGCATCTGCAGGATTAGGGAGATCCCTTGCAGAAAAATTTGCTTCAGAGAAAAATGATTTAATTTTAATTTCATCCGATATGAGGGATTTAATTCCATTAAAATCTGATTTAGAAATTAGGTTTAAAGTGAAAGTTATACCTATTGAACTATCTTTAAAGAAAATATCTGTAGATTTTACTAAAATTATTCAATCACTAAACCATATATCTCCATTAGAAGGCATACTTTTTCCCGTTGGATATTCAGATATCAATGATGTTCCAGGACTAGATGATACCACAGCAATTGAAATTTTTAATACCAATCTAATATGCGTATGTCTAATAATAAATCATTTTTTGAATTCACTAAAAGAAAGAAAATCTGTGATTATAGGTTTTGGTAGTGTTGCTGCAATCAGAGGTAGAAGTAGAAATGTAACTTATGCTGCATCAAAAAGGGGATTAGAAAGTTTTTTCGAAAGTCTAAGACATCATATGCAAAATTCTAATGTAATAATTCAATTCTATGTTTTGGGTTATCTTGATACTAATCTTTCTTTTGGGGGTCAAGACCAAGTTTTTTTCAGGCGTATAGACGTAAAGAAATTATCCGATGTAGTTTATTCAAATAGGTTTAGAGATTTTGGAACTATGGCGTACCCCAAAAAATGGAAATTAGTTAAATTACTTTTACCTTTTATTCCATGGAAAATTTTCAAGAAAATAAATTTTTAAAAATGAACGTTTTAATCTCTCTGATTGTGGCTTCATTTTTATGCATCGAGAACATGTTTTCAAGCGATTATTTCGTGTAACTGAGCCCTAATATTTAGGAAAATATTCTTGACAACCATGTTGATTGACCTGCTAAAACCTATCCTTGAAAATCCCATATTTGTAAAATACGGATTGCTTGGTCTATTTCTTAATTCGGTCTTTTCTTCGTTTATTCCCATTCCAGTTGTAATTACATCAACAGCCCTTCTTTTAGATGGTGAAGAAACATCAACAGTATTTCTTGTTATGACTGTCGGAGCAATAGGGGGTGGAATTTTATCCTATTTTATAGGATATGATGGTAAAAAATTTTACAAATTATTAAAAAAAACACATGAAAATAAACATTTTGAAAAAAGTTCTGGTTGGTTAAACAAACACGGTTGGACTATAATCTTTATTTTAAATTTGATACCCGTATTGACAGAAGTTGTGACAATAATTGCAGGAATTAAAAAATATGATTTTAAGAAATTTGTGATCTCAATGGGAATAGCAAGATCTATTCATTCACTAGTTGCCATTTACCTCGGAAACATATTTCTTCAATATTTTAATTATTTCAGATTTTAATTGGCCCTTTGTTTGTCAATTGTTTACTTGTCGTCATCGATCCACTATCGAACAACTCTAGTGAAAGCCAGTTTCTCTAAAGGTTGATATGTAGTATAATTAATAGGTAATAAAAAACATGAAAATAGTTATAACTGGATCAGAAAGCTTTGTTGGCAAAGAATTAATTTCACAATTAAAGGATAGTAATTTTGAAATAATTGGTTTCGATTCTGCCAATATAAAATCAGGTGGTTATGAATTTCATCAAGTAGATATCAGAAATCCACAAATTCATCAAGTCATTCCTCAAGAAGCTGATGTACTAATTCATTTGGCTGCATTATCTAGAGATGCAGATTGTAGAGGTAGGCCATACGAATGCTTTGATGTCAACGTCATGGGTACTCTAAATCTGATTAATGCGGTATCAATGAAAAAAGTCAAACAATTCATCTTCGCATCTAGCGAATGGGTATATGACGAATTTAAAGAAGATGAAATCAAAGATGAACATGCTTTCATAAACATAGCCAATCATCATTCTGAATACGCACTTTCAAAATTAGTAAGTGAGACAAACTTGCGCCAGAAATATGAACAGGGATTTTGTCCAGTAACAATTTTGCGTTTTGGTATTATATATGGACCTCGAAAAAATAACTGGGCGGCAGTAGAGTCATTGATGAGTTCTGTAAAAAACCAATCAGAAATCAAGGTAGGATCTCTCAAAAACGGCAGGCGTTTTATTCATGTATCTGATATTGCAGGAGGAATAAAGAAATCAATTGGCTTGAGTGGATTTAACATACTGAATTTGACTGGTAACAAATTAATCACATTACATGATATAATTGAAACAAGTCAGAATCTATTAGGGAAATCAGTAAAGATAATAGAAACAAATCCTTCTCAAATAAACATAAGAAACCCCTCAAACAACAAAGCAAAAAAAATGTTAAATTGGAACCCTGAAATAGACTTGAAAAGTGGACTCAAGACTGTTTTACCATTTGTGTAGTAGATTACTATGGGACTAGATAATAAAAAAATTATTCATGACATACTTTGGTTAAGATTGGCTCAAATGATTGTAAATGAAGAATACAAGGCTGGAAAATTCAAGATCCCAATTCATTTGGCCTTTGGTCATGAGGCAATTGCAGTTGCCATGAATCATTTCATGGAAGGCGATGATAAGCTAATTCTAAGTCATAGAAACATCGCTTATAATTTGGCAAGACATGGAAGATTGAAACCTATCTTGGATGAATATTTTCTGAAACCTTCAGGACTTGCAGAGGGAAAACTGGGATCTATGAATGTTATAAATTCTCAAAAAGGAATCATTTACAGCTCTAGTATTTTGGGAAATAATTTTTCAGTCGCAACAGGTGTGGCAATGGCACAGAAAATTCTTCCTCAGAATGGGATCACAATTGTCTTGGGGGGAGATGGTTCTATAGAGGAAGGGACCTTTCACGAGAGTCTTTTAATGTTAAAGAGTCTCAATCTTGGAGCATTTGTGATTGTTGAAAACAATGAATGGTCTATGTCTACTCGTATAGATCAGAGGCGATGCCCTATTGATCTTGAAAAATTAACTTCCTCCTATAACATTAAATATGTAAGATTAGAAGGAAACAATTCAATAGAGTATATAGAACAACTAAAGAAATTAAGGAAATTAGCGTTAGATGGCATGCCAGTCTGTATAGAAGTTATGGTAACAACCATGGGAGATTGGATTATGAAAACTCCTGAAAACCCAAACGGTAAATTTGTTAATTATCATGCAGGTCCAGCACCTACCGTTGAATTAAAAGATTGGCCATTGTTAATAAAAACAAGTGAAGAAGATCCCATATTTGTCCTGAATAAGCATGCTAATTCATCTGTTTTGGAAGAAATGTCGAGAGAGATACGTGATGAAATTAAGAAGGATATATCAACATGAAATACCTTGAGTTTGTGAATACTCTACTCAAAAACGAGGTTTCAAAGCATGATAAACTTATATTATTTGGTCAGAACATCAGTGCGGGTTCTTGTTTAGGTGGATTGACAAAAGGACTCTCCGTACGTCCTAGTAGCAAGATAATTAATTCAACAAACTCAGAAAACACCTTGTGCGGTTTTGGATTTGGCATGATGATGAATGGCGTTTCCTCCATATTTTTTATGAAACAATTAGATTTTTTGTTATTAGGTATTGATCACCTAGTCAACACATATAATATCATTAGAAACATGAAACTGGGAAGTAATTCTTCCTTCACAATTATGCCGATTGTGGTAGATAATGGATATCAGGGACCTCAATCAAGTTTGAATAACCTTCCTGATTTTTGTTCCATAGCAAGAATCCCAGGATTCTCCATCATGACCAAATGGGAAGCAGAAAAAATTATCTCAACTGAACTTGTATCTCCAGGATTTAGGATAATTACTGTAAGTCAACGACTATTCAAAGAAGAACTATTATCACCTGAGAAACTTTATTATTCAAATGACAATAATACAGTATTTCAATATAGTTTGGGAAAAGATGCAACAATAGTTTGTTTTAACTTTTCCTTTCCTCAGGGTTGGCTTTTACATCAAGAATTGCAAAAAAGCAATATAGATACATCTATTTTCAATGTCACTTCAGCTACTCCCACGAATTGGAGCAAGATAATTGATAATGTGCAAAGTACTCAAAAATTGATAGTAATAGATGATAGTAAAAGTCAGAATCTTGCGTGTGATGCCCTTGTTGCCGAAATTTGTGTCACTTGCAATCTAAAGAAGAAAATTATTCTAAAACGGCAACTTTCTAATGATTGGCTAAATCCGACATCAGACCTAATGGAAATTGATATAAAACATATCATGAGTCAATTAATAAATTAATATTGTTAAGTGTATAATGAGTTACTTTCAAGCCCTCATATATCAGATTCAGTAGAGGCCTCTTTCCACAAGTATCTTTTCCAGATGCCATTTTGCCTACTGTCTATCAGTCAATTCTTGGAATCTCATGTAATTGTGATGACGAAATAGCAAATAGATCAAGAGATCGTCAATAATTTACTGTTGGTTAGTTTTGAGTTATGTTATAAGAATTTAGTTATCTGTTTCTAAATTCCATAACAATAAATTCTACATCAAAAATACCCACTTCATGTTTCTTGGTATGTCTCCTGTCAGGATAAGTTTTGCAGGAGGGGGTACGGATATTCCTGAATATTATGAAACACATGGTGGAAACGTCCTCTCTACAGCTATAACTAAATTTACTTATGTTATAATTAATCCACGCCATGATAATTTGGTTCAAGCTTTTTCATCTGATTTTCAATCACACCATGAGCTAACTAGTTATGATAAACTATTATCTAAACATGGAATGGAATTGTTCGTCACCGTAATCAAATATCTCAATTATGGAGAAGGGGCAAATTTTTTAATTTCTAGTGATGTCCCTCCAGGCTCTGGACTAGGGTCTTCAAGTGCCTTAGCAGTAAACCTTGTAAAAACAATATCATCATTGAAAGGACAAGAAATTACGAAAGAAAGCCTTGCTGAAATTTCATACCATATAGGTAGAAATATTCTAAAATGGCCCATCGGAAAACAAGATGAGTATGTTTCAGCGTTTGGTGGATTTAATTACATCAAGTTTGCAAAAGGTAACGTAAATGTTGTACCAATAAAAATGAATAAGGCATCATTTTTAGAACTTCAACAAAATTTAGTATTATTCTATATCGGAGATACGAGAACTAGCTCAACAATACTTTCAACACAAATTGATCTAATAAAGGAAAATCAAAAAGATACTATGGATTCATTAAACTATGTAAAAAATCTTGCAGAAATTATGTACAAATCACTAAAAAAATCAGATATAACAACATTTGGTGATCTACTTCACAAAGGTTGGACTGCAAAAAAGAAATTCACAAAAAATGTTACAAATGAACGCATAGATCGAATTTACAATATGGCATTAAAGCATGGTGCAATCGGTGGAAAATTGACTGGAGCTGGTGGTGGTGGTCATATGCTATTTTACTGTGAATCGTCAAAGCGACAAAAACTGATAGAAAAAATGAAAAATATTGGTTTAAAGCAGATTGAATTTCAATTTCAAAATGAGGGTCCAAAAGTTATGAACTTATATGATTTCGTTAAATGATAAGACGTAATACACAAGAAATTTTAAACTCTTTCTTGGAACAGTAGAAATCTGGTATCATAAGATCTCTTCAGTTAATTCCAAATAGTTTCCTTCAAAGTCTCTACAAAAAGTAATCTTTAATTTTCCATTTAGTGAGGATTTTGGAGGACAGTTGAATTGGATGCCAGCTTTTCGCAAGCGTAAATATATTTCATCTAAATTGTTTACAGTAAGTGCTATGTGTGTAAAACCCGGGTCAGATAATTCAATTTTTTTGGTTTGATTGGATTTAGAATTAGAGAACTTCAGTAATTCAATTCTTGTTGCATTATCCTCTGCAGAGAGTTTGATTGTTTTTAATTCGATATTTTCCTTGGCTAGCAATTGATTTATGTAATCTCCTTTTTCATCTGTTGTACCACATATTTTTAGGCCTAATAGATCACGATAAAATCCAAGAGCTTTTTCCATATCTGCAACAACTAATCCTACATGACGTATATTGCTCAAGTTATTTCATCCTTCTTCCCTTTGTCATGCTTTAAAAATATAGTAACTAGATAATTACCATCTAGGCCCAAAACACATCATCTTAGATCCTATTAAAAATCAATTTTTTCGAGGACTAAATTGGGTCTTCTTGTATTTCTTACATGATGCATTTTGTATTTATGTCCATATTCCTTTAAAAATTCAGTGACAGCTACGCCTTCACCATGAAAATGTTCGTGATTCCATTCATCTAATACAAACAAACCGCCTTTTGAAAGTCTATCATGCAAACTTTCCAATATTATTTTTGTAGAGCTATACAAATCAGTATCGCAATAAACAAAAGAAAATGATAGAGCTTTATTTTCTTCCAAAAGTTTAGGGAGTGTTTTCTCGATTAGACCTTTATGAATAACTATTTCATTACTCATTTTATATAACGAAATGAAATCTAGCAATTCTTCATACGAAGCCTTGTACAAGTCCTTTGCATCGGTTAGTGAAACACTATCCTGTTTTGAGAATTCCGTTAATCCTTCAAAACTATCAAAACAGTGGGTTACCTTACTGCCGTATGGATCATAAATTCTTAATATTTTAGCCATGAATAGAAGGTTATCACCGCGCCGTGAACCAAATTCAGCAACATGACCTGGCACGTCCAACGTTGAACGCAAAAGATCTGCTACTGATAACTTGATTGCTAAATTAGCTATTCCACAGTAAAGAGGCCAAGGATCGATAACTTCCCACATTTCACGCTTCCCATATTTTTCTGAAAGTTTTTTACGCTCATCTAGATAGATTTTGTCTGTTTCAAAAAATTTAGTCACTGCATCTAATTTATTCAACTATTTCATGAGCAAATAATGCGGAATATATTGTTTACTGCTTGTTAAATGAACTGAAATGTTTCTGGATATGCTCCATTATGATGAAACGGTTTTACTTTACCATGTTTAATTCTGCAGCTTTTGCGTTTATCTCTACTTGTTCTATATTCTTGCACCCGGGTATCACAGCTGCAATGGTTGGATTTTGAAGACACCAACCAAGTGCCCATTGTGCCATGTTCATGTCTTTTGGTACTTCGGTGCGCTTAAGCTCCTGAACAAATTTGAGTTGTCGAAGTGTTTGTTCTTTATCTTCAAAAGATCGTCTATCATTTGATGGAAAAGTTACGTTTAGGTCATATTTGCCACTAAGATGTCCTCTAGCTAATGGTATACGAGCGATCGCTCCTATGTTATGTTTTTGACAAAAAGGAAGCACCTTCTCTTCTGCTTTTTTATTTATACGATTATAAACCACTTGTATCATTTCGACTTTTGCTTTTTCTGCATGTTCTAGTTGAAACATGTCATCGTTATTGACTGCTGGTGCTTCTAGTGCATTTCCCAGATGGCGTATTTTACCTTCTTGAACTTTCTTTTCTAAAACAGCCCAAAGCTCTTCATTATCAAATTCCTTGTTAGTGACACTATGATATTGATAAATATCGACATAATCAGTTTTCAGCGCCTTTAATGATTTATCTAATTGATCAATCACTTCTTTTGGTGAAAATTGCCGAGTTCTTTCTTGTTGAAAGCCATTGTATTTATGACCAAATTTTGTTGCAATGATCCAATCTTCTCTATTATGTTCAATTGCATTTCCAACTAGCGATTCTGAGAAATGATCACCATAACACTCCGCTGTATCAATTAAATTGATGCCAAGATCATTTGCTTTTTTAATTATTTTATCTATAATGGATTGAGTAAATTCTTGTCCCCATTCTCCATAAAACTGATCAGTTCCTAAACCGACGACAGATACTTCTAATCCTGTTTTTCCTAATTTTCTATATTTCATAATTTCGTTTACTATCACTAAATTTGTTATTTATGTGTTAGTAACAGAATTGCTATACAGAAACCATTTAAAATTAATACATAATCTCAATCACTCTAACAGTTGCATCCATCATTCTGTATACCATCCCACTAAAAGCAACGACCACCCCAAAAGTATGTGTTAAATAATCTGTTCCTATTGGGATATTAATGGCAAAACTTTTTAAAGTATTAGTAATATCGTTTTTCCCGATTTTTATTGTAAATTTGTATTCTGTATTCTCAATCTTTATTCTACTCATTACTAACGGAATACAATTTTTTCTACAAGGTAAAGGTCTTATTATAACTCTTGTTAGTACGCAATATCTGAAATGGATATTATTAATAGACTTCATTTGGATAATTTTATTTTTGATCTATTTGTTTAGTAGGATGAAATATCGAACAGAATCTGAAAAGCATTTTCTTCAATACGATAGGATTGATAACCCACGTATCTGTGTAGTAATACCTGCTTATAACGAAGAACTATCCATTCAACAAGTAGTCGATGATCATCTTAGACATAAATTTGTCAAACATGTTATTGTAATAGATAATTTCAGTAGCGACAAGACCGTCGAATTAGCTAGA
Organism: Nitrososphaerota archaeon; assembly: GCA_028867755.1. Taxonomy (GTDB): domain Archaea; phylum Thermoproteota; class Nitrososphaeria; order Nitrososphaerales; family Nitrosopumilaceae; genus Nitrosotalea. The sequence goes on along the minus strand of JAGWFT010000001.1, from coordinate 84,239 downwards.
CAAAGTGGAGCAAAGGTAATCACAAAGACTGAAAATAGAGGCATGGCACATTCAATTGTACTCGGACTAAAAGAAGCTCTGAATACAGATGCAAATGTAATTGCTCTTACTGAAGCAGATGGAACTCATAGCGCATATGATTTAGACAAAATGTTACCATATCTAGACCATTGTGACGTAGTAAATGGTTCGAGGCGAGTACAAATTCTGACTGAAAAGGGAAATCTTCGAGAATCAGCAGTACACATATGGGGGAATTATTTTTTTTCAAAATTACTTCAATTAAAATATCTGAACTTTATTTATTTAGGAATTTTTAATATAAGTGACGAAGGATGTATGCTAAGAATCTTCAGAAGGAAAGTCATTGAAGAAATACATGATCAATTGAATTTTCCGGATAGTGACATACCAATTGGGGGGATTGCTGAAATTGTATTCTTAACAACTAAATGTTTGGATAAAGATTTTAGAATTATTGAAGTTCCTGTGACATATAAGAAAAGAATTGGAGAATCGAAAGTTGGTTCTGATAAATTCCTTAAAAATTTGGAGGGAGGTTTAAATATTCTTTGGATAATTCTCAGATATTAGGACATTGACATAAAGTCGTATATTTCAATAATCTACAAAATTAGTAAAAGAATGAACTGAAATCACAATTACTTGTTTTATAAAACTACAATTATTTTCAAAATGAATCTAAAAGTACTTTATCCAAAAAGAGATTTTCTTCATGTAAAAGATGCAGTTATAGCAATTGAATTAATTTTAAGAAAAACGAAAAAATTCAATGTGTGCAACGTAGGATCCGGAAAGAGTTATTCAATTCATGAAGTATGCAATATATTCTCTAAGTTATCAGATAAAAATATCTTAAGTCTATTAATTCTGAGATGGGAATCAGGAGATTGTAAGCGCTTTTTCAGTCTATTACCTATATATTGGAATATTTTATAAAATGTCTAATTGGATTATTTAAAATGAAAATACAGATTAGCAGTTTTTGGAAAATAGTAGAAAAAAAAGGAATTCTACTAGTATTTATTATAACATTAACTGCATTTGTCTCAGTGGACGTATATGAGGTAAAAATACACCTAGATTATCCTGTTATCGGTGGGGTCGTGACAGGAGATGAACCACATTATCTAGCCGTTACGTCAGAGATAATACAACGTCACAATGTGTACATGGATGAATACTTCAGTCATCAAGATCCAAAATTGATATGGCCTCATGTATATTACAATAATTCTGCTTATTGGGAATCTTTTCAACGAGATGATGGGCATTGGATGATGGGAGGAGGTCCAGGTGTGTCTTTTATGCTAGTTCCAGGTTACGCGGTTGCAGGTGTTTTTGGTGCATTAGTAACAATGTCGGCATTATCTAGCTTGACTTCAGTTTTCATCTACAAATTTACATCTAATCTTTCTACACCCAAAATAGGTTTTCTTACTACAATAATTTTCAGTTTTTCTACGCTTTTATTCACATGGTCTAACCAAATCTATCCTGATGTAGTAATTACATTATTTTTGATTGTTATTCTTTATGTAATTTTTGAAAAAAATCAGAATAATGTCCATATGGCTGCAGCAGGAGCACTCGTAGGATTTGGTTTTTTTTTAAAAATCTTTTTTATTATACTAGATCTAGCACTGATTCCTCTAGTTTTTTTACTGCTTTTAACGCATAAAATCAATTTAAAAAATTTCATGGTCTTCTTGAGTTTTTTCATAATTTTAACAAGTCTGGCAATAATAAATAATATTTACATGTATCATTCACTCGTAGGAGGAGCAGAAGCAAGACTTTCATTAGGAGCAATTACTCCATTGCACTTTCTATTGAACCCACCATTCAGTAATGGTTATTCTGGTTATGGAGTTTTTGGTGGTGGTGACACTAAAACTTGGGCAATCCCTGAATTGATTGAAATATTTTTTGGAAAATATCACGGATTATTTATTTTTTCACCAGTGGTAATGTTATCTGTATTAGGGATTAAATCAGTATTGAATAAAAACCGCTTATTGTTGACTACTATTATAATTATATCAGCATTAGACATAGGATCATATACATGGATGAATCCCATCAGCTCTATGGATGCAATAGATTCTCCATTTAGATACTTTTTACCCACAATTCCTCTGATGACAATACCATTTGCTTTGGGTTTACAAAAATTTTCAAAAAATTGGATATACAGAATATTAATATCAATTTTTTCAGTTATAGGTGCATCTTTTGTATTTAGTTTTTCTTTTATCGGAGGCAGATTGGCTGAGTGTTGTTATAACCCAATTAAAGGCAATTTAGTCCATACAATTTATCAAGGATTTGATTTTATTTTACCAAGTATTGGTCCTTTATCACATCCGGAAAATCATCCATTCAATTCTTACAACCAGATTTTTGTTATTGTAATGATAATAATGCTTTCTATTGGTGTATTAATTCCATTTTTTCTAAAAGACAAATCAAAACAAGTAACTAAAATTGTTTAATTTTGCTTAAAAATGGATTTAGATTTACAAGAAAACTAAGAAGGCAACAACATTGTTTTTCACCAAACGATTTATGGTCTTTGTTTTCTTACTCACGTTTGAGATGCTCATTGATACTGAATCAATGTATCAAAAAGTTATCAACATGTATCGAGTATATAATACGACTCATAGTTTGGAATAAATCTAGTTAATTTTATGATGAAATCATGTTTAGTACCTTCGATCATCTTCTTGGAGCCGTAACAGTACGGTTTCATAGAAAGACACTTGGCAAAAAACCAGATATATCATTTATTAATCAAAATCTGAGCGTTGGAGGAGCATCAAAAATAGAATACCTTGCAAAAGAGGGAATCGTAGCAGTAGTAGACATGCGGGCTGAAGATCATGATGATCCTACGGAGATTGAGAAATTTAGGATGAGCTATATCAGATTATCCGTACAAGATCGTGGCATTCCAGACCTAAATGAAGCAATTAATACAACAGCATGGATAAGAAATCAACGTATGCAAGGATCCAAAATATTCATTCATTGTAATTTAGGAAGGGGAAGAGGTCCACTGATGGCAGTATTGTACCTAATTTCCGAAGGCATAAAAACAGATGAAGCTATACAAACCGTAAGAAAGGCTAGACCCTATTGTTATTTTAATCGTACACAACTACAAATGATAAAAGAATTCAGTCATAGGTTATGATATACCTACTGTTAAAATTGTAGAATTTTTAGAGATGAAAAAGATGTTTTTCAAATTAGAGTTTGTTAATAACCCCAAAAATCTTGGGATTGAGTTTTGTCTTGTGAGTAGTACCAGTCTTATGAAGTGAGTGATAATTTTCCTTAAACCAATCATATGATTCTCGAAACATTTTTTGATTACTATCCCTTGGAGACCATCCTAGAATCTTCTTTGCCTTTGATATGTCAAAGACGTATTCCTTGTCTATTATGGAATAATGCCACTCTGACAAGGGAGATAAGTTCATCTTATCAAGAGCTTTTAAAATAAAACGACAGAGATTGGCATTTATAGAATACACTTTTGATCTACTATGTGCATATTTGATAAGATCTTCTATGTCTCCACGGTAAGTTCCGTATTTGTCTGTAGCAATATTAAAGACTTCTCTTATTCCTTTTTCCGCACTAAGAACAATGGCCTCTACCAAATCTGAAATGCTAATATAAGAATAAAAATTCTTGCCATCTCCTAGAATAAAAATTGGCTTGTCATTCATTATCCATTCAAAAAGAAGCGAGTAAATACCTAGTCTATTTTGCCCAAGAATTGTTTTCGGCCTAATGATGGTTATAGGAACTCCTTTCTTCATATATTCAAAACAGATCTCTTCTGCAAGATATTTTGCTCTGCCATATGCTCCAACTGGGGCTCTAGGGTAATTCTCATCCATCACCATACCTCTATTTGGGATCTTGTATACTGAGGTAGATGACAAGTGTAAAACTGACTTTACTTTATTCTCTATTGCAGCATCTAGGATATTTTTAGTTCCACCTGCATTGACCTCATCAAACATTTTATCAGCTTTTGAAATGGGGACTAGTGCAACTGCATGAAAGACATGATCTATATCTTTACAGGCCGTCTTTACTTTCTCAGTATTTCGTATATCTCCTTTGAAAAACTCAACCTTAGAACCAATCCCTTTGTCAGGTTCTGTAATATCGAGAATTCTCACCTCATTACCAAGATCTAAAAGTTTCTTTACAAGATGTGTGCCAACAAATCCAGAACCACCAGTTACAAGGCACCGCTTAGATCTTATCAAGAATACCAGCTTCTTGCATAGAGCCTATAGTTCTTTTCATTCCTTCCTGCAACGATATTCCTGGCTTGTATCCAAAGTCTTGCTGTGCTTTTGCCGTGTCACACCATATGTAATGCCCAGTTTCGCCCATAACATGAAGGTGTTTGTGATATTGTCCAAATTTTCCAGTAAATTGATCAATTTTCTCAGCTAGCCAGCACAAGAACCATGGTATGTAAGTTGGTTTGATCTCCACCCCAAGATTCTTTGCCATCTCATAGTAGATGTCAATCAGTTTGTATGGTTTTTCATCACCAAGCCAGTATATCTGTCCATTAGTCTTGTCTGAGTCTATTGCCTTTAGTATACCATCAACAGTATTATCTATATAGGACATTGTGCGGAGGTTCTGTCCGTCTCCAAAGATTGGGGGCTTTCCTTTTTTGATGTATTTTGCAAGTTCAATGAAGATCTGTCCTGGATTTGGCCCGTAAAACCAGCATGGCCTTACAATCACGGTTTGTAATTTTCCAGATTTCTGATACTCCTTTACTATTTGCTCTGCCTTCCACTTGCTCTTGCCATAGTCAGTGTATGGTCTCTCTAGCCCCTCTTCAGTCATTGGTTTGTCCTTGTCTGCATTGTATCCTTGAGCAGAGTTGGAGCTTACAAACAAGAATTTCTTTACCCCGTTCTGAGAGCTTGCTTCCAACATGTTCTTTGTGCCCCCCGTATTTAGATCATAAAAGTCCTTTGCTTTCTTTGGGTGTATAACTCCTACAGCATGAATTACTTTATCAATACCTTTTGTTGCTTCAAGCAAGGAATCAAAGTTCAATACATTACCATAAAAAATCTCAGCACCACATTCTTCTAGATGCTCTATCTTCATCCCCTTCAGTACAAGGCATCTTACTTTCATCTCACTTTGTCCCATTACTTTAACAAGTCTATTGCACAGCCACCCGGGAGCTCCTGTTACCAAATATTTCTCAGACACACCATGTGACTTCCGCAGTTCTTTAATAAACCTTAAAAATTGCCACCAAAGATTTCAGAATGTCCCATATACAACAAAATTATCGTGAAAATGGCATAAGCAATAATAGCTACAAGGGAATGCTTGTCTTTGAAAACCTCATTTGTCTGAGCAAGTGTATCATTTATACCTGAAAGGTACAGATGTCTGAAAATGACAAATATTATGAATGGTACTGTGAGAATTAACCTCCAATCTCCATTTGGACCATGCATTGCATAAAGTGAATAAGTCACGATTATCATAACTGCTGAGATTATGAGTGCTGAATTTAGTGAAAAAGATGAATAATCTTTGAGCGTTACTCGATGCTCGTGTGCTTTTTCTTCTAGGGTGATGAGCTCTCCTTTTCTCTTCGTAAAGGCAAGAAACAAAGCCACAAAGAATACACCTAGAATAATCCATGGAGAAAGAGGAGTGTGCAACAAAACAATTCCAGCCATTGCTCTTATGATGAAGTTAATTCCAATTGCAAATGCATCAAGAAATATGATGTTTTTTGTCCATCTTGAATAGATCTCTGTATTTGCAAAAAATATTGCAAGCAATAAAGTAAAGTACACGTTAAGTAGAATCGAAATTCCAAATCCTATAACCAGAAGTATTCCAAAAATCGTCTCTGCCTGTTTTACATTGATCCGTCCAGCCGGCAAAGCCCTCTGTTTTTTTAACGGATGTGATTTATCCGTTTCCAGATCCTTGATATCGTTCCTAGCATACATTGCGCTTGAGATCATAGAAAGAGCTATGAAACCAAGAACGGTTAATAGAAATTCTGGAAGGAGAAAGAACTTGAAAGAAAATACCAATGGCAAAAAGATGATGACATTTTTGTACCATTGTTTAACCCTGATGAAGCTTACAATTGTCCTCATGCTAGTCATTTGGAGATATACCTCCTCTGGTTCATCTTATAGATTGATGTAAAAACAATTCCTATTATTATGACATACCATAGCGCGAAGAATCTAATCATGAGAACTGCTCCAAGTATATCGTCATAGCTATGACCCTGTAATAGTAAAAGACCTATGAGACTTGCCTCGGTTCCACCTACGCCTCCTGGCAGCAATGTAGCAGCACCAGCAAGCGACGTTGTCACATAGTCAAACGCCCCCTTCAGAATGCCAAACTCCAAGTGAAAGCTCTTAAAGACAAAGTAAGCCCCAACAGCTTCTGCCATCCAAGATACAATGGTCAGAAAAGAACATTGTACGAATATCTTTGGCTTCAATAGAGTTTCAAGAACCTCAACCGATTCGATTAGATTATGTTGTATTGCCTGAAGCCTCTTGACCCTATTCAAAGGCGAAAGTAGCTTCAAAGCAATTTTCTTTCTTACTGAAAAGTAGAAGAACACCAAAAGTGCAATGCCAGCATATACCATGAAACTCCCTGTCTGTGTTAACCCTACAGTGATGAAAATTATTGCAATAACTCCAATGACATCATAATATCTTTCCGCTAAAACTGTGGGTAGAGATCTTGTGATAGAAACTTCAAAGCTGTCCTTTAGATATTTTGAGCGTATTCCTTCTCCCACTTTTCCTGGAGTAAGTGAAAAAGCATAACCAGTAAAGTAAATTATGATATTTTTTAAAACTGGAATTTTGATCTTCATAAATCTCAACATTTCTATCCACCTAAAGGATCTTACAAAATAGCCCAAAGAAAAAAATCCTAATGCAATCAATAGATATTTGATATTTACAGTAGAAAATTTTGTGAGAAATAATTTGGTATCAGATAATGAAATAATTATTGCATATACAACGACAACAAATATAGATACAAGTATTATCTTATTTGAGTTCAATCAACTAATTGAAAGTATATTTTAGTATAAGCGTATCGTAGTTTATCTTAACCATCTTGAGAATTCCTCCAAAACTTAATCTGAGTCTTGTTAAAGTATATATGATGCTTTGATCGTTTTATTATTTTAATTACATTATCCAAAGTAATAACTTTTGATATGAGCTGCAAACTAGGTTGGAGGACTGAACCCTCCAATGACTCCATCCTAAGAAGGTTGTTGATATTGCGCTTGATCTTTTGTTCTTGATCTAGCATTGATTCTGACCTTATATGAGAGAATTATTATGAATATTATTACAAAAATAATACTTGAGATAATCACAGATTTATGTTGTAGTGCTGATTGAAGATTGACACCAAGCGGGTTGAGCCATCGTACTCCTGTGGAAAAGTAAATGTACTTCCAAAATACCATTGTAGTCAAAATATGGGAAATAAGAAAACTACCAAAAAGAACAAGATGAATTTTCTTGTCTAGACGTTCTAGAAACCTCCATACGCCATATGCTGAAACGAGCATGATGGGAAATAGGAGGAGAAGATAGTATCGTTCCATCTGAAAGTCAACTATTGTCAAAGAAGAAAGTACAAAAATGCTAGATACCCAAACAGTCATTAAAAATTCTGCATAGGTTGCCTTTTTTGTTTTGAATCTGATGCAGAGATATACTATGCCAACCATAAAAAAGATCATAACAGGTATACTCGAATAAGTACCAGGAGCATTCCAACTCAAATTCGGGGCAGACTTATTAGGCTGATCATAGTAATTTACAAAATATGGTATAATTGTAGAATGTATGGTTGCTAAAGTTGTAAACAAGTTGTTATTATCAAGAGAAGGAGCTGAAAAAAATGGGTAATGTACGCGAAAACCTTTTACTATATCCGATATAGGATATGTTACATCCTTCCAATAGCTTGGTTCCGTTGCATAGGTTGTTGCTAGTGACACACTTACAAATAACATCAGTAGTAAGATTGATTTTCTAGATGGTAGGCTGGTTAAATATGGGAATTGTTTGTTGTGAGGCACTCTTAATAAAATCGTAGTTAGTATTAATGGTAATAAATAAATTGAAATTAGTTTTATATTGAATAATAGACCTAAAACGACAGCACTAAGAACAAAAGTCCATTTTTTCGTTGTTTCATTTTTGAACGAGTAAAAAAGTAAAAATAAACACAACAAACTAAAAAATCCGAGATATATTTCTTGCATAATTCCTCTACTATTCCATAACCACATGCTATTAAACAACAAAATTAATGAAAAAAACAATCCAGCCATCCTAGAATATAGGACTTTTCCTATGCCATACGCACATACTACTGCTAATGCCCCAAAGATTGATGAAAGAAAACTTGCTGCTGCGAAAACTTGTGGAGATGGCATTTTTGAAGCATCCCAACATGAATTCCAGATACATGACCAGATATAGAAATCTCCATCATTATGTCCTGTTGTTATAGTTCTACTTAATCCAATAAAAAAATCTCTGACAGGACTATGATTCAGATTCCATGCACCTGGAAAAGGATATAAAAGATTACAGTGAGGATAATCATTCCAACAAGGACTAGAAAAATTTCCCTCTAAAATCAGATTGAAATATTCTCCGCCCGATCCTAAAAACATGAGCTCATCACCATGCCATGGTTGACCTACTAGATTAAAGGAGTATATGATATATGACACACAAAACAACACTATGGGAATTATGTAAATTTTGTAATCAATTTGCGTTTTTTTCAGCAATAAGGCTGTGGTTAATCATGGTAGTAAATATGTCTTATCATGTTTATGACATGAATACCTTTTGTTACACTTCTATTGCAGCTTAATCTACTACAAGTTCTTGGCAATTTTTTTTCATGGTGACGTGAAAATATAATTTGAGTTAACTTTACGAGTGATTATCATCCTTCTTTACATAATCTGTGAAACTATGTGAAAACGCAATTAAAATGTAAGGGATTATAGAAAGCCAATAAAAATACTGGGTAAAATTGTTAAAGGACAAAAATATAGTGTATATGACCACAAAGACAAGGGTGGCTGAGAATATGTTTGTTATCTTATTTCTTAATGCTACTAGTAGTCCTCCAATAACAGCTATTTGTATGATATGAGTTATTCTGACTCCTATGTTTATTCCAAAAAAAGTCATTTGTGCCGGTATGGACATATTCCATTGAGGTTGACCTAAACTTATTGCTATACCTTGACTCGGAAGAGAAGTCATTGTGCCATTAACAAAATTAGAAGGCGACCAGAGGAAAAAGGGAAGGATGATAGCTGTAGCCACTCCGACAGATATTACGATAGATCTATAATCCCGCTTGAAATTCACATCTTTTTTTAACCATAGTATTGCAATTGGAATAAAAAACAAAATTGCAAATTGTTTAGTAGCTAATGCGTAACCAACGAATATGGCAGCAGCGAGTTTTTGATTTTTCATAGAGAGGTATATGGCAGATAATAACATAACACACCATATAGGATCAGTTAACCCATCAGATATCCTAGTATCAAAGACTCTACTAGGAGCGACAAAAGTTAAAGCCATTGCAAGAAGATAAAAAGACATGGCTGCACGTCCATAATCCTCATTCTTTTTTCTTATGATCAAATACAATAAAATCGCTATACCAGTATCCGCAAACATAATTGCATATCTTATATCAGCAAAAATCGAGTAAAACAGAGCCTCAAAGATCGTGGTACCAGGAAGATAAGTATATACTTTGAATGGCACTCCTGCCCAAACAGGATTATTATAGACATAATACGTTGCATTATAAATATTGGTTCCATTCAACAGATACTTTGCAGCTTCTTGTCCGCCCCAAAAAACATCATTACCACTTGGCATCTGTATACTATAAAATTTTAGGAAAATACCTAATGCTAATACGTAAAATACTTGAACTAATTCAACAAACCTATGTCTTTTAAAAATTAACGAAACAAACATGAATACTAAGAACGTGATCAATACCAAGAGTATCACGTTGACCGGGCTGTCAGTAAAGGCAAACCTAATGATTAGAAAGATAACTAAAACAATAGAAACAATACTAAATATGGGATACCTAGGCTTCTCAAAGGAATTTTTTTCTGTGACAGTCATTCGTTTTAAACAAATGTAACGTACTTAAAAGTAATTCTTTTCTTGATACATATATTATTTGATTTTAATATAAAAAATAATTATTTGACTTAAAATATTAAAATTTACCTTAAATCGTGATTCTTGAACATTAATTAATAGGTAATTGAGTTAAATTGACCTTCATAATGACTATTGAATGAATGATAATTTTGGGTTTAAGTCATCTTGAACCATCTCCAATAGGTCATGATACTACAGTAGCTCTATTACAAGATGGCATACTTCGTTCTGCAGTTAGCGAAGAGCGATTTAGTAGAATTAAACATGATGGTGGTTACCCATCAAATGCAATACAATTTTGTTTAAATGAATGCGGCATAACTTTATCTGATGTAGACAGAGTGGTAGTTGGATTTGGCCTGCAAGATGAATTGATTGAAAAGCCAAATAAACAAAGATTTTCATCTACTGCCAAATCTGATACTCGATTTAAAAAAACTTTAATCGAGAATAAAAATCCAATTTTTTATAATCATCAGTATATTCATGCACGAACTGGATATTCTTTAAGTGGTTTTAACAGCGCTGTTATAATCTCTCTTGATGGCGGGGGACAAGATGATGGAAAAGCAAATTGCGGAGGTATTTTTGTCGCAAATGGTGGAGAAATAGAACCAGTTATAATTTTCCCCATACATGCTTCGTTAGGATTTGCGTATGGGATATTAACACAAACGTGTGGTTTTCGTATGCAGGATGGTGAGGGAAAAACAATGAGTCTTGCAGCGTATGGTGAAAAAGAGCCGGAGGATGTGAAAAATAAAGCATACCAATATGCAAAAGAAATTTTTCCTACTTTCAAAGGTCTTGAATATCTTAATGGTGGTATTAAGGAACTAATTATTAGATATATTCACAATACTCAGCTAATTTACTGTGCTGATGAACGAATAAATTCGATAAACAAGCTATTCAAAAACGAGATTATTGCATGGGCTGCACAAAAAAGATTAGAAGAGATAGTAGTCGATCTTGTGATTAATGCCGTAGAACTTACACACCAAAAAAATGTAGTGTTAACTGGTGGGGTATTCATGAACATGATTATGAATCTGAAAATTAGAGAACAGTTAGGTAATAATTATAGTATTTTTTTTAATCCTGTGAGCAGTGACTTAGGCAATGCCCTTGGAGTAGTTTTTGAAGATTACTACCAAGTGACAGGTAGGAATATTTCTTTCCCCAAGAGTACCTTGTATCTTGGACCAGATTATGGTAATGATGAGGTTATAGCTTCATTAAAGAAATGGAATTTCAAATATGAACGAGTTGATAAAGTACAAATGGCAATTGAATTGCTTAGGAAAGGAAATGTCTTGGGCTGGTTTCAAGGAAGGTCTGAATTGGGTCAGAGAGCTCTAGGAAATAGAAGCATTCTTTCTCTTGCGAATGACATTAGGTATAAAAATATAGTAAATGAAAAAGTGAAGAAAAGAGAATTATGGAGACCATTTTGCCCTACAATAATAGATCAAAAGAGATCCTACTACCTCAATGATCCCACTGATGCACCTTATATGATTTTAGGATTTAGAATGAATAATTCGGAAGAAGCACCCGCTGTTTGTCACATAGATAAAACTTGCAGGCCACAAATACTTGAAAAATCTATTAATCCCTCCTTTTATGATGTAGTGAAGGGAGCAGGAGGCATTATTTTGAATACCTCCTTTAATCTTGCTGGCGAACCAATGGTTGAAAGCCCCACTAATGCACTCCTCACTTTTACAAATTCTGATCTTGATGCATTAATCATTAATGATTTTCTAATTAGAAAATAAGGATATATTTTTCCTTATGATGTCAAACCTATTAGGGTACATCAGACTTGAAATGATTTTTCAAGTTAAAAATAGTTTAGTGATAAAACTAATGTACTTATCGACTATTTTCTTCCATTCAAAATTGTTTAAAACATAATTCTTTCCGTTCAAAGCCATAATTTTACTTTCGTCTGGATTTTCAAGAAAATAATTTATACATTCCTCAAATTCCTCATAGTTAGTAAAGTACAAACCTCCATTGCTTTTTATACAATGATCGGTAGTAACAGCACAATTTCCATGTACCAATACTGGTGTAGAACATAACCACGATTCCATAATGGAAAATGAAAAACTCTCATTCAATGACGGTTGACAGGTCAGAAAGGCAGCAGAATAGGCGTCATTAAGATCTTCTTTTGACAAAAACAGGCTTTTTATGTGATTTGAATATTTGCTTGGTATTTTTATTTCACCAGAACCTGTTAAAACAAGATCAAATTTTGGTCCATTTCTATCCATATATTTACAAAAATAGTCAATTAGTGTATGCAAATTCTTCTGAGGATCTTTTCTGCCAGTGTAAAGAAGGAATTTTTCTAACTTATGTTTATTCTTGAATTTTTCAGGATTACAGCCAGAAATATCATCTACCCCTATCCCAAGAACCTGATTTGGGGGTATTTTTCCATAAATTTTTTCTGCCAGTAATTTTTCTGGAGTGGAGTTAAAAATTAGACCTTTCACATTAGTTATAGCTTTTTTAAAGATTTTCATATATGCGTAGCTTTCATCATGAAGACATGGAATCATTAATGATTTTTCTGGACAAATCTGTACACCAAAAAATGTAGTACCATACAAGTACGGCAGAAAGATGTAGATCCTCTTATCTTTTTCTTTTAGAATAGACGACATCATCTGATGACTATTAATATTGTTTTTAAAAAATTGACTTTCTTCCTCCTCAGTGATGGCAATTCTGTTAATTAATTTGTAATTTATTGAATCAAATAATGATACATCTCTGGAATCCACTGAAAATCTTCTTACTGTAATTCCATTAACATCATATTTTCCCTCATCATAAAAGTTACTACTCCAATCACTTAGAAACTCTTTAGAACAAGTTGTAAAAACCTCTACGGTTATACCATTATTTGCCAAGTTCTCAACCGTTCTCCTACACAGATTCTCTGCTCCACCATTAAGATCTATTCCGTACCAAGGAATCACAAATGTTAATATATTTTTTAGATCACTTTTCATGAAATCCAATTTTTATTTTAATCACATACTTAATAATCTATCAAGGTTTTGAGATTAGTTCTTTTATAAAATTATGGTAATTATTTATGACGTTATTCCAATCATAGTTATGTTTCACATAATCAAATCCGTTTTCTCCCATCTGTTTTAGAAGAGACATACTAGACAAAAATAAGTTTATACATTCCACAAATTCTTCATATGTTTCGTAATATAGCCCACCATTACTTTTTTCGCAATGGGCTTTTAATACCTCAGATTTAGCATTTACTAACACTGGTTTTTTTGCCAACCATGCTTCCATAGTTGCTATGGAAAAGCTCTCATAACGAGAAGGCATGACAAATATCAACGATTTTCTTATAACATAGGATTTCTCTTTTTCATCTAGAACACCTAAATGTACTATATTTTCATTTTTTTTAAATTCAAATACCTTTGGACCGACTAAAACTAATTTTAGTTGAGAATTATTTTCAGAATTATATTTTAGAAAGAAACTAATTAACTCATCACAACCTTTTGATTCATCTATTCTTCCAACGTAAAGGAGATAGGGAAAAGCAAGATCATGTTTTAAAGAAAATCCGGATGGTATATCAGTTAATTCATCCACGCCATAACCAATAAGTTTACTTTTTATTTTTTTAATATCAAATCTATTAAAAATTAATTTTTGTTCTTCTTCAGTATGAAATATTATACCTCTTGCATTTTGAAAGATCTTATTATAAATTGAAAGTTTTAATGGCAGTTCATCATGTGCTAGTGGAATAAGAATACTTTTGTTGGCTACAATAGGTAATCCGTAATAGGTAGTAGCATAAAGATAAGTGAAAAAGACGAATAGGTCGTAATTATCCTTATTTTCCTTTAGAAAGTTTATGAGTCCAGAACAATGTGGACCTTGCATCTTCATCCATAATTCTTCATCATCAAGAGAATGATGGCCAACAAGTACCATGTCAGAAATTGAATTGAATTTGGACACATTGCGTACAAAATCAGTTTTGAATCGCCTGATGGTAATTCCATTTATTTTTTCTACTCCACTAGGATAATAATTTTCCCAACTCATGTAATCTAATGCACATGAAGTTAGTATTTCGATTTCAAAATATTCCGAAAGTTTCAGAGCTAAATTGAGGCAAAGGCTTTCTGCACCACCTATTATTTCTTTTCCGCATCTTTGAACTATAAAGGCTAATTTCAATTTAAATCAGTTTGTTTTTTATTTAATAAGATGTAGCAGATCAGAAATCATAGATTCGTTATCTTTAGCATAAATTGAATGAAATCTATTAGTTTGTTTTTCAATTATTTTCTTTAGTTCTGGGTGGAGTAATATGAAATCAAAAAGCTCTCCAATCTCTTCATAGGTTTCATCCTTAACCGTGATGCCGCTGTCTCCTAAAGTATATGGAATTGCAGATGAGTTATGGGCTATTATTGGAATTTTAAAATACATACTTTCTACTAAAGGAACACAAAAACCTTCGTGCAAGCTCATTGTCACAAATAGGTTTGCAATCTGGTAAAAATTTACTAATTTTTTATCATCCGCATCAGTTACTAAGTGAACATTTTTTATTTGTGCATTCTCTATCAATGATTGCAACGAATCAAGATATCTGTCAGCTATACCGTTACTTCTGCCTACTATGAATAGATTAGATTTTGGATTTATGTTCTGATTAAAATATGCAAAAGATCGTATGACATCATCTACTCTTTTGTTTGGAGCTATACGTCCAACATATAATATATTAATATAATCTCTGTATCTAGAAATTAAGCTTTGATCTGGTTGTATTAGATATTTGCTGAAATCAAGTAATATAGGTAGAACAGTTGTGTTTTCATAACCAATTTTCTCCAATTCAAGTCTATTGAATTCAGAATCACCTGCTGCTAAACTAATTTTATTTTTTAAAATTTCAAGTTGTTTTCTACCCAATCGTAAAAGATCAGCAATTGTACTATTTGTTCCGTCAAAAAATTCGGGTGGTGTAATATTATGATATATCATTATAATTTTGCACTTCAAAGATAAAATAAAATCAAGAAGGCCAGAGCCTATGGAATGATGATATATGAATATGTCATTTTTGTTTGAATTATTATAATCATTTATGCTTTTTACATTACTCATAGAGGTATGAATATTTTCAGCAAATATTTGGGAATCATATCCCATTTTTGTGAGAGTATTTTGAATAAGAATAGCTTCGTTTCCAATAGCATCATGTGGACTGATAGTGGGTAAAATTTGGTGTATCCTTTGAGTCATAAATTAATATAATTCAAAGCCTCTATAACTATTACTTAATATTCTTTATCTTATACTCTAAGAAACAAATTATGCATACAAATTAGGCATGTTTGATCTTTTTTGCTTTAATAAA
This sequence comes from Nitrososphaerota archaeon, assembly GCA_028867755.1. Lineage (GTDB taxonomy): Archaea > Thermoproteota > Nitrososphaeria > Nitrososphaerales > Nitrosopumilaceae > Nitrosotalea. The sequence continues at coordinate 68,474 of JAGWFT010000001.1, read as the reverse complement.
AGCAACCGCACCGGGATTTCCTAGTTTTTTATAATATATGGAATCGTCTGATTTGAAAGATTCTTCTGAATCAGTTTCTTCCCAACCGATATGAGTCTGTTTCAGATATTTTAATTCTAAGATCTCAAAATCTTTCATAAGTATCTTTAGCCGAATATCGTCATATCTCCTATACCATGATTTCCATTCTCTTCCATACGGTATTGTTAAAAAAATAATTCCATTATCTTTTAGTATGCGTTTCAATTCTTTCATTGTTTTTAGATCGGCGTTTTCATCAATTTTTTTATTACCGTAAAAATCTAAACCAAAATGTTCTATACTGGAAATAATTGTTATAATGTCAAAGAATTTATCTTTAAAATGAGTTGCTGTAGCATCTTCTATAAAAAATTTAAACTTGGGAGTAAATTCTGGAGATCTTATATCAATGCCGTACACATCAAGAGTCTTGATCTTACTTAATTCTTGAGCAAAAATACTTTCAGAACAACCCACATCTAAAATTTTTCCATTAATGCCAAGATTCTTCAATACCCAAAAATATTCATCGAAACGTTCGCTCATTGGTAAATGGTTATAGTAAGCTATTTTTGAAGGATCTATAGAACAAATAGCATATGATGGATTCCTTTTAATTTGATTTTCGTACTCTTTTGAATATCTCATTGTGTCATTCATCTTTTTTATTAAAACTGGTATTGCTATCTCTTTTTCATATTCTAATCCTAAATATTCAGGAGAATTTTTCACATCATCATAAAATGACTTGATTGTTAGATTGGTAGCCATGATTGTATTGGCATAAAGTTGTACTTCTTCCAGTTTTGCTTCTCTCTGTAAAAGATGATCGTACGTATGTTTAATCTCAGCTTCTACAAACTCTTTTTTGAAATCGGTAAGTCTTGCCTTGTCATCGGATAGTTGTTGATCTATAGAAGTAAGTCTTGCCTTGTCATCGGATAGTTGTTGATCTATAGAAGTAAGTCTTGCCTTGTCATCGGATAGTTGTTGATCT
>JAGWFT010000001.1:0-67357 GCA_028867755.1 Nitrososphaerota archaeon | reverse complement strand
TATAGAAGTAAGTCTTGCCTTGTCATCGGATAGTTGTTGGGAATGCTCTGATATAAGATCCTTAAAGTCATTTATTATTGCATTAGTGCTCTTCAGATTTTTTGTTATTTGATTTAATGTTTGTACTGCATAAGAATTGTAAATTGTCTGGTTATGAACAATTGGATCTAGAGCAAATTTAATTTCTCCTTGAATGATATGTCTTATTTTTAAGGCTAGCCATCGAATTAATTTATTTCTGTTTGATAAAATGGGTCTCAGATGGTTAATCTGATAAGAAGCATTTAGCTGATGAAGGTTATGTTCTAGCTCTTTCCAATCAAAAGCAATTTCATGTGTTTCGTAGATATTGCCAGCAAGATATTTTTTATTTTCTTGATATTGCAAAGATTTTTTTCTTTCAGAAACCCGTTTAGTAAGCAAGTCTTTGAGTTCTGAACCTTGTAAAGTGTTATTCACGTAAGAATTCTGTGTCTTTTTTTTTATAGAATCCATGATTTTTTTTACATCGATATTATCAGCCAATGATATCTCACAAACAATAACATCTTTTATTAATTGTGTTGTTATCATAACTCGGTTCCAAAATACACTTCTTACAAGTTTTATACTTGAATTAACTACCTATTCGAGTCTGTTTGCATATTGTGAATAACACATGTTAAATATATGCCATAGTTAAAGTCTGATTTGTGAGTTGGTTTTATCTTAAAAGTGTTTATGATAATAGATCATTGATATGGTTACTTGCAGTAACCGATTTAAGATTAAGATATAGAAATTCAGTTCTTGGTTTTTTTTGGTCTATTTTAGAACCGTTACTTATGCTAACCGTTCTTTATGTGGTATTTAGCTTCATTCTTCGTTCAAATATTCAGAATTATCCATTATTTTTATTAACTGGTCTTATAGTGTGGAACGCTTTCTCCCGTGGAACAGTGATGTCATCAAATTGCATTCTTGCAAGAGGCGGAATAGTTCTCAACGCATTTTTCCCTAGAATCGTATTACCAATTAGTGCAGTGATTACATCTTTTCTAATGATGTTTTTTGAAATGTTGGTTTACATTGCTTTTGTTATAATATTTCACTTTCAATCTCCTCCAGTAGCTATTCTTGTTCCTTTTTCTCTTATTCCATTATTTTTATTAACACTTGGTATATCATTACCTCTTTCTACTCTCAACGTCATCTATAGAGACATAAGTTACATTTGGAATGTAATAGTACAAGCAGGCTTTTTTCTTACACCCATTATCTATACGATCGATATATTTCCAAAAAATATTCAGAGTATCATAATGCTTAATCCAATGGCTCATGTAATAAATTGGGTACATGATTTTACACTTTTTAACAAAATTCCTACTTTTGGAAGCATCATTTTCACTTTTGGCGTAAGTATAATAGTTTTTGTAATAGGCTATACCGTCTTTAGAAGACTAGAAGATACAATGGTGGATAAGTTATAGATGTCAGATGTAGTAATAGAACTAAAAAATATTTACAAGACTTTCAAGTTAAATTATAAAGAAAAGACCACTGTCTACGAAACTTTGGTTACTACTGTAAAAAAGAAATCCCCATCTCAAACATTTAACGCATTATCAAATATCTCTTTCAGTGTTAAAAAAGGAGAAATGCTAGGAATAATAGGTCATAACGGTAGCGGAAAAAGCACACTTTTGAAGGTAATATGTCATATTTTGCCTCCTAGTCAGGGTTCTATTAAAACTAAAGGAAAAATTATTCCGTTTTTGCAACTTGGTTCTGGATTTAACGGAGATCTAACTGCAATTGAGAATATCAAAATGTATGGAATGATCCTAGGTATTCAAAAAAACAAGATTGCAAAAAAGATTCCTGAAATACTAGAGTATGCAGAACTGGAAAGTTTCAAGGATACTAAAGTGAAGCATTTTTCGTCAGGAATGTTTGCAAGGCTAGCCTTTGCAACTGCCATTCAATCTGAACCTGATATATTGGTAATTGACGAAACATTATCTGTAGGCGATCTTGCCTTTCAACAAAAAAGCTTTAACACGTTTTTAGACATAAAGAAACAAAATACAACCATAATTTATGTTACCCACAACCTTGATGATGTGTTAAGATTATGCGATAGAGCAATCTTGTTGTATAAAGGATTCGTAGGCGATGTCGGTGATCCTAAGCTTATAGTTGACAAATACAAAACCGTTGTTGAAAAATCACCTGATTATATTGAGGAAAGCTTAGCAAAAGAAATTGGCGTGTATTACCAAAAAATACTGAAAAGACCTCCTGATGTTATTGGCATGTTAGATCATTTTTACAGAATTAAGAAGGGAGAAATATCATTGAACGATATACCTTCAATATTAAAAAATTCCGAAGAATATGTCTCTATCCATGGTTAACTAAAAATTAAATATATTTCACAAGTATATCAAATATTAATTTAATTTGAGAGTTTCATATAATTAATTCATTAAGAAAAGCTATCTTAAAGTTTTGAGTAGTGTTTTCTATACCATTCTAAGGTCATACCTAATCCTTTATGGATATCTACATGTGACTTCCATCCCATCTTCTTTATTTTTGTCACATCTGATACAACATTTGCAATCTCACTCTTTCTAGACTCAGAATTAATAGACTTGATTGAGATATTCTTGCCATATAATTTAGATAGTATGTTGCATACTTGACGAATTGAATAACTCTTTCCGGATCCTACGTTGTATACATTGAATTTTTTCGTTTTTCTTAAAATCAATTCAATTGCTATAACTGCATCTTTTACATGAAGAAAATCTCTTTTTGGATAAAGATTACCTAATTTGATCTCATTTCCCTTCATAAGTTGATGGATTATTTTTGATGTAACAAGATAAGGAGGACTATGAGGACCATATATTGAAAAAAGTCTTACTATAGACAAATTCATATCATATGACCGTGCATATGATTGGCTAATGATTTCACCAGCTAGTTTGCTTGATGCATAAATTGAAAGAGGGTTACGCGGATGATTTTCTTTTATCGGAAGTTTAACTGGAATACCATATACATGACTGGTACTAAGATAAAGAAATTTTGCTTGAATTTTTCGTGCAATCTCAAGCATATTCTGAGTACCTCTCACATTGATATCAATACATTCTGAGGGATTTTCTTGGCAGAAAGATACATCGGTAAGAGCGGCTAGGTGCACTATGTGAGATATATCACGTGGTAATTCTTGCTCAGTTAGTTTTCTAACATCTTTTTTTATATGAATTATATTTTGTTTTGATTCTTGTTTATTCGAAATGCCTATTACCTGATATTTTTTTAGTAATTCTTGGACCAGATTGTAACCAATAAAACCATTGTAGCCTGTAACAAGTATTTTGTTCAAAATCTTTTCACAATTTCAGCGAACCCCAATAAATCTCTTGTAATCATATACTTTAATCTCCCGCCTCATTTTAAAACTTTGGTGTTCATAGATTAAAACTGCACTAATCCAAGGGATAAGTGGCAAGATGACTAATTTTTCATACTGAAAACTGAAATATCACATCATTAGCTGTTATTTTGATAAGATTTGAAAATTTTATGTGTAGTGCAACGATTTAGTCCAGCCATTGGTGGTTCGGAAAAATCAATCGAAAGTATATTGGATTATCTTTCTAACAATCACAAAATTACGGTATTTACTACTAACTCTCTTGAACTGAAGTCATTTTGGGATCCAAAAGCAAAAAAAGTAGGATCATTTGATAACAAAAAATATGAAGTAAAACGATTTGAAATTGTTACGCCATCAGAAATTGATAGGAAAATGTATGACTTTGCATTTCCGATTTCAATACCTGGTCCATTTTGTCCTCAAATGTGGGAGGAATTGGCAAATATTGGTTCTTCATACGATCTGGTGATTGCAACAGCATATCCATATGATCACATAATACCAGCTTACATAGCTGCCAAAAATAACAAGATTCCTATCATTATTGTTCCACACATACACCTACAATATCCCGAATTGTATTTTACAGGGTTAAGGCTAGGAATGCTATGTGACGCCGATGCGATAATTGTCAATACTAATGTAGAAAAGATTGCCCTGCTAAAATACAAAATCAATGATGAAAAAATAAAAATAATACCTCCTGGGTTGAACATGGAATTATGGAATAGACCAAAAGAAAACATCAGAGTAAAACTTAGAATTTCGGAACGAGCAATAATTATTTTATCCGCTGGTGCAAAATCATTTGATAAGGGTACTATTAGTTTAATTGATGCCTTGAAGAATTGCTGGAATAAGAAGAAGGATATTGAACTAGTTCTCATAGGACCATCGATGCCAGACTATGTTGAATATGTAAAAAAATTAGAAAAAAAATTCTTAGAACATATCCATGATTTGGGAGTGGTTTCTGATGAGATAAAGAAAAATGTTTTCTATGACTGTGATATATTTGCAATGCCATCTAGAAGTGACTCGCTTGGAATTGTCTATCTTGAAGCATGGGCATGTTCAAAGCCAGTAATAGGATGTAACATAGAAGCAATCAGAGAAGTTGCTAGTGATGGTATAGATAGTATACTAGTTGACTTTGGTAACAACTCTCAATTGACTAAAGCGATAGAAAAGTTAGCCAACAATAAAGAACTACGAGAAAAATTAGGAATAAAAGGAAGAGAAAAAGTTCTTAATGTATACGATCTCAAATTACTAAATCAAAGGTTTGAGTCCCTGTGTCAATCACTGATTTGATCTTTTGAATAGAGTATAATCTTTCTAATTCCAACTCCTACAGGAATGTGATAAAATTTTTTATCAAAAAAATACGGTGACCAAAACTCATTAGTCGATATTGTTATTTTTGAAGTCGTATCTCGTAGCCAGTCTTTACTAATTTGCAATGTGATGGTACGTTGTGTTATACTTGGTATCTTAAAGTCTGCTATCTTGCTATCCTCAAATTTAACAGTACCAGAAATTTTTGGAATTGAAAAAAAAGTTATGGAAAGTACCATGTCTTCTTTTTTTGACGTTGAAAAGTAAAAACTAGCTCCCCCCTGTGTAATTAATAGGGAATCGCCTAATAATCTTGCTAAAAAGACACCAAAACCAACATGTTCGTATCCTTGGTTTTTGGTAGGATCAATAACGTTAGGTAGTAATGAATTTTTTTTAATAAAGTTACGAATGGTTATATCCAGAAAATTGTAAATATTTTTATTCCTATCGAATAGAGGAATATCTAAAACATTTTCTTTTCCAATACGATATACTTGCTTTGTAAGCTCGCCAATCTTTAATTTGATATAGTATTTGGCTAACGTGAAAATTGTACTAGATTTATGAGATAAATGTTTTTCATCTAGTATCTTTCTTATCGAAAGAAAACTCCTATTTGTAGAGGATGCTTGCTCAATCATTCTTGTCAATTTCCATCTAAATTAATCTGATAATTGTAGCTTTTTACTATTTGCAATTCTTGATATTTGTTAATAACAATCTATACTTCAACAGTCGGTAACTCAACAAGTACATATCTAGAGATATACTACTCAAGAAAAGTAAGATTTACTGCAATACTAGCTTCCAAAATCAGTAATATAGTGTTTAGTTACAGGTCCTGAATAAAATCCTGGGAAGAATGCCAAGAAAAGACTATAAAGAACTATAACAATACAAGCAAGAAAAACTAGAGTAGATAAAGGACGATTTTTAGAAGGGACGGAAGAATCAATAAATTTGTTTGATAACAACAGTCCTACTCCAATTGAAAAATAAATAATTAATGGAACATATCTGTAAGGCTCATCATTAGTTCCGGTGAATGTTACAAGAAGCGGTCCTGAAGATAGTATGCCAAAAATAAGAAACATGAATGAATCTGCGTGAAGTACATTCTTTCTTGTTGCATTAAATAACCCCACAACGAGTGGTAGCAGAAACAAAAGCACCAAACCATCAGATCTTAGATAATCTCCGAGTATAGCAAATTCAGGAAGGAAATTTTCTATATGAATTTTGAGTCCACGTTCTTGCACACCTGGACCTGTAAAAGCTCCTGTAAACAAAGTCATAATGCCTAATAAAAGTAAAATTACTACAACAGCATAGAAAATGGAAATCCGAATTTTTTCCTTTTTAGAATTTTCTGATCTATAAATAAAATAATAGGTAAAGGGAATAAAGATAGCTATTAAAGGCTTACAGAAAAATGATAGAACATATGCTATTGGAGAAAGATATTGTTGTCTTTTGGCGATAAGTACAAGCGAAAGAAGATAGAAAAGTGTCCACGCATTATCTTCAGTAGGAGTAGTATCATATTGCCAAAAAAGATTACTTTGTAGAATAATTACTACAGATATTATTCCAGCAAATCTCTTTTCTGAAAGTTGAGCTGTAAAATAATAAGATAACAAAAGAAGTGAAATGCTTTCAAGAAATGGAACTATTCTAACATTTCCTAGGAAATAATATGATATTGAAGATAGAACAAACCTAACATTCACAGCATAGTCTGAAGAAATAGCTCCTTTCCAATTTTTGGTCAGCTGCAAAAACAAGGGATAATCAGGTAGCTGGTCAGGGGGCTGGAGAAGCCTATTGACACTAAAACCAACATACATTATTAGCAGAACTGCAAGACACACAAACGCAACTTTTCGTGAGATCTCAAACTTGAAGATCATCATGATTAATTTCCTAATGATACTTGGAAGAATTTTTTTATGATACAAAAACACCAATGAAAATAAAATTACATTTGTGATAACAAGTGGTGCTGCCCATGGCCCAATCTCAAAAGAATACCCTGCAATGTTTTTCTCAGAGTATACAAGCTCACCTTTCTTGTTGCGTAGTTCTATTTCCAATGCGTTGGCATTTTGAAATATTATGGTACACAAGATAGATGAAAAGATCAAAATTGCAATTATCGTATGATATTTCATCTGCTGTTTTGTGTCAATATTGGAAATTTAAACAACTTGGTGTGGTATGAAAAAGACAAACATTTGGCATACTGATGATGAACTGCATCCTCGATGAAGGCAAATATCCTATGCTAAACATACAGTATGCACAACGGCACCAATACTACAAGGTGCTTGAAAGGTCCAATTTGATAAATGACGAGATGCCATTTTTGCAGTGGTTCGTGAAAATATACATCAATGCAAACAAGCACTGGTTATGAGGATGAGGTGCTGTCAAGTTGTTGGCCTATGTACTGGCTTTCTTTAGTTCTTTGTCATTTGTCACGATATACTGATGCCCTTTACAACCCCTTGTAAGATATGTTCATGACAGATAGATATCTTGAGACCATATCGCCAAAAGAGACGCTCAATAGGTTCATGCATACAAAAAAGAAATAGCAGAAAAACTGCCTAGTTCTGACTTCTTTTTAAGAATATAAAGTAAGAACAAATCTCAAGGTTTATCTGTTCAAACTTCTTAGATGGTATACCATGAAGCTAGCTCCAATCATATTATCAATCATACTTGCAAGCTCTACTGTAGGATACGGCCTGGCATCAGCCCAGATGGCAGGTGCCGGAGGAGGCACACCATGCTCTGCATCATACCCATGTACCAAGATCTGCGGTGACCATCCATGCAAGCCAGGCGAGGTCTATACCGCAGGAGGACAAAATGCCACAAAGACAAACAGCACCATGTCTAAGAGCGCAAACAGTACTGGAATACCAGCCATGACAACACAGATAGGCATCTCTGCAAATGTAACTGCGACAAAGATTACAAATGGCACCATGACAAACAAGATGGAAAATGGTACCATGACAGGCATGAACAGAACCATGACAAATGGTATGGTAAATGAAATGGGCCATACAGCCACTGTCCCACCACCAGCTCCAACACCATCGCCTGCAAAACAAGTAGCATCAGGAACTGCACCAGCCAATGTCAAGTGCGCATTAGGATACTATCTGATGCTGAACAAATTTGATTCAAGACCTGCATGCGTAAGCCAGAGTGTCATGTCGATGTTGGAACAAAGAGGCTGGGGCCAAGCAGCACCCTAAAAATTCTTTAGAAGAATAGACTTGTTTAATCTACTTTGAAGTACGACAACGCTTGTCAGTGTAACAACAAAGATCAATCCGGATATCACGCCAAATTCTGGTGCTGCAAATACCTCAAGCAATAGCGAGCTTGGAGCTGCAACCGCACCAGGTGTGATTCCGTTTGACTGCAGACATGCCTTTGACTGTTCCATAACAGAATATGGCCCAACTACATCAGGATTTGATATAAGATAGCTGTGAAGTTCTTGGTCTGATGCACTTGGGTTTAGCGAGAGATATGATTCAAGTTCGCTGTCTATCTTTGCAACAGATGACTTGTAGATTGTCTCCTCTAGTGGCAAGTTGCTTGCATTGCAGTAATAGTTACCATCAGTATCAAATGCAGCCCACACAGGACTAGAAGAAGAAGATGCTGCAAATATTGCTACAATCAACAATCCTAGCCATTTAATTTTCATTGTTTTCTATATATCGTAAAACAAATTAAATTTTACCATAGAATCCATATCTGAAATTCACTTTGAAATTAACTTCAAGACTAGACAAATGTATCTTAATTCTTAAATGTGAAAACACGGTTGACAAGATGATCGCCATGAGTTAATGCATGGAAGAATAAGCGTTCGAAGTAGCAGGAACATAAGACCATTTAGGCGCGTGACACTGCGAATCAGGCGCTACAAAAAGCGTGGGCACAGACATGAGTTGTATGTAACTGTGAACACAAAACAAGAAAGAGTGGAAAAATGTAGAATATGTAAGTATCACTCGAAAACTTCTTTTTATTCCTTTAATCTCCAAAAACTAAATTTTACACTTGATTTTAAGTAATCTTGACGTAAAACTTGCTCCCAAAGCCAACAGAATAAAGGCAAGTATCAGATTTACCTTGGAAAAATCTATCGCCATTCGAAGCTTTGGCAGAGTCAACGATTAGATCATAAAGAGAGTAAAAAAAGAACTCTATGACCTGTTGATGTAATACTATAAGAAAGACCATTATAACCAAGGATCTACTTGCAAAAACTATTTGTAGTTGCAAGATATCGACACAATCCAATCAAAACATCTATGAATATAATGCCAGATAAGAAAGTAATTGAAATCTAACATTACAATAGTTGGAGGCGGAATTTTAGGAACCTCGCTTGCATATTTTCTATCGCATGTGACAGACAAAAATATTCTAGTGCTGGAGCAGGCACAAGAGGTTGCATTTCATACCAGTTCAAGAAACACAGGAAAGGTTCATGCACCATTTCTTTATGACCCGCAAAAAAAGAAGTTCTTTGCAAAGGCAGCAGCGCTTGGCTTTGAGATGTGGGAGACATATGCAAAGCAAAAAAACTTGCCATTCAAAAGAGATGGAGTACTGGAGGTATCTCTTGACGAAGAGGGAACAAAGAGACTTGAAAAATACATGTCATGGGGTGAGCAAAACGGACTCAAAAAAGAAGAGCTGAAACTTTTAGACAGCTCTGAAGTGTCAAGACAGGAACCAGAGGTACACTGTCAAAAGGCAATTTTCTGTACAAAAGATGCATCAGTAGACTATGGCAAGTTTACATCTTCACTTATGGAAGACGCAAAACAAAGTGGTGCCAGTTTTCTGCTAAGTACAAGGGCAGAAGAGATCAAAGACAGAAAAGATTTCCTTGAAATAAAAACAAATTCTGGCACCATACAAACAGATTTTATTATAAACGCAGCAGGCGGGATGTCAATTGATATTGCTCATGCAATGGGTGTGGCACAAGATCTTACCGACATTCACTTTCGCGGTGAGTACTGGCAGGCAGACAATATTTACAACAACCTAACCAAAGTCTCAGTCTATTCAGTTCCAAAGCATCCCGAGTATCCATTTCTTGACCCGCACTGGATTGTAAGACATGATGGGCGCTGCGAGGTGGGACCAAATGCAGTGCCAGTCTTCAGCCCTTATGGGTATAATTTTACAGAAAACATCAAAGAGTTTCCATCAAAGATTGTAGAGATGCTCTTGTCTGGTGCTGCAAAGATGCTATTTGATTCCCAGTTTCTCTCGCTTGCGTCAGGAGAGTTTCTCTCTTCTGTATCAAAGACAGTGATGATCAATCGCGTAAGGGAATTTCTCCCAAAGGTAGACCAGTCAAAGTTTCATACTAGAGGTACGGCAGGAGTAAGGGCATCAGTAATTGACAGCGCAGGCAAGTTTGTACCAGATGCGGTAATAAAACAAGGAGAAAAATCAATCCACATACTAAACTACAACTCGCCTGGTGCAACAGGTGCGCTACCGTTTGCAATACATGTCATAGGAGAACTGCAAAAAAGTGGAACTGTAAAGATATCCAAGACAAAGTGTGGCCCTTGGGAATATGACAAGATCTTGGAAAAAATATAATAAACAATGACTAGATTTAGTCTATTCATAGCCTAACCACAAGAATAGTGTTTTATTAATATCGCGCTTCAAGAATATCTATGTTTTTTAAAAGTTCAGAGTTTTGCTTTCTTCTTGTAATCAGCTTGATTACAATAATGTTACACACATACGATTTTTTTCTGCCCCCGCTGTGGGCTGACGAAACGTCACCTTTCATAATGGCAACATCGCTGATATCTTCTCACGATTCAGACCTTTATCACTATTCTAGACAGTGGGGGGCACATTTAGGACAATTTCCAGTTGCATGGCAACACTACAATGGAAACGTATTGGCAACCTATCTCACGGTTCCTTTTCTTTATTTTATTGGAATAAATGTAGCGGCTGTACGAATCTACGAGCTTGCAGTAGCAATTGCAGTTCTAGTTTTGACATATTATTGCGGCAAGGAAATATTTTCAAAAAATACAGGCATGATAGGAGCTTCACTCTTATCGATACTTCCCTCCTTTGTCTTCTATTCGCGTCAGTCATCGTTGTATGATTGGACTGATCTCTGTGTAGCCTTGCTTGTTGTCATTTTTGGCGTGCGTTACCTAAAGTACAAGAAAACCCTGTATCTTTTTGCCTCGCTTTTTCTTGTGGGTATTGGAGTTTATGAGTATCTCTGGTTTGTGTGGATTGTTATTGGATTACTTGCTACTATTCCACTCTGGATTAAAAAAATCAAGTTTGACAAAAAATTTGTAATCACATTGTCAGTGGCCTTGATTCTTGGCTTTAGTCATCTGATAATTGGATATGTACTGAGTCCTACCCAGTCACCTGTGTCATTTGCTGCTGATGTGCTACTTGGAAACAATTCCCAATACCACCATGCCTCTAACACCAACTTTTTAGGAAATGCTATGATGCGCTCAAATGACCTTTTCAGTTTCCTGTCAAAACCAGGAGTAGTATTTTTATTTTATAATTCTGGTTCACACTTTGATGTAGTAAATTACGCATTTTCTATTATTTTTGCAATTACAACTATTTCCTTGATACTTTATATCTGTAAGAGAAAACAAGGTTCGCGACAGATTGGCTCAATCCTGATTCTAATTCTGGGAATATTTGTAGCAAGCATGTTTACCATATCAGAGTTTTTGTCCATTCAAATATCAATTATTTTGCCATTTTTATTTTTGTCAATTGGCAGGGGGTTGGACATTATGTTATCACAACTAAGAAGCAAAACTACCATAAATCATTTGATATTGATTGCAATTGTGCTAATAGGATTAACGCAGATTACTACACTAATTTCTGGGTTTGACGTCATGGGTAGTTCTTCCACTGCACAAACAGACCAGGTATATAACAAAATAAATTCATATGTACTGCAAAATAACTTGAAACCAGTTTCACTAGACTTTTTTACTGCCAAAGTAATGCCATTTTATTCAGATGGAAAAATTATTCCTGTAGTAATGCGTTGGACACTTCCACAAAGCGACGAGTTGAATAAATTCAGAGAACCAATGCAAGAGGTAAATTCATTGGACTTGAGGTCAAACTATGTTTTTCTAGTCTACTCCTATCCAAGCTTTCCCAATTGTTTGCAACCAACTTTTGAACAAAAACCGATCTGCGATGATCTTAATTACATTAAGACTTATGCAGAAAAAAATAGCCTCAATATACAAAAGACCAGTTTTAGTTTGTCAGATGGAACCAGCTTCATAACTGGTATAGAATTGAAACGATAGGGTTTATGTTCTGATAACTTGACAGGCCATCTATTGGATTATGTCATAACAGGCGGTGCAGGATTTATCGGCAGCCATCTTGCCAAGCTATTGGTCAAGCAAGGCCACAGAGTGGATATCGTTGACAATCTCTCTGTTGGAAGATTGGAAAACTTGGCTGAGATTAAAAACAAAATACGGTTTCACAACGTTGACATTTGTAATGGTACAGAGCTTAGGCAAGTTATTGCAGGAAAGGACGGAATATTTCATCATGCAGCACTTACATCAGTTCCAGAATCATACACAAAAGAAAAAAAATATTTTGATGTCAATGTACACGGCACAGAAAATGTGTTCGATGTAGCGCACGAGACTGGCACCAAGGTTGTATTTGCAAGTAGTGCAGGTGTCTATGGAGATACAAAGGCAATACCAACTCCCGAGTCTGCAAAGCTAGAGCCCATAAACCCGTATGGCATCACAAAGCTAAAGGCAGAACTGCTGGCAGAAAAATATGGCACAAAACACGACATTGTTGGACTGCGTTACTATAACGTGTATGGAAGCAATTCCAGTATGCAAGCTGGTGTGATATCAAAATTTTACCAAAACGTAACTGCAAACAAACCGCCTGTAATAGAAGGTGATGGAAAACAATTGCGAGACTTTGTTTTTGTAGATGATATAGCGCAGGTAACTATATTTGCAATGGAAAAAAAGACAGGCTCTGTTTTCATAAATGTAGGCTCTGGTGTTACAGTATCAATTCTTGATCTTGCTAATCTTTTCATAAAATACTCAAAAAAGAATCTTATGCCAGTATTTGAGACAGAGCAGCAAGGAAACGTGAGAGCAAGCCAAGCTGATATCTCTCTAGCTAAAAGACTGCTTAGCTGGCAACCGGAAACTACATTAGAACAATGGATACAGAATATTTTCAAGAAATGAAACTTGTCTGTATTCCAGCATACGATGAAGAAAAGGCAATTGGAGATCTAGTAAAGCGCTCGCTAAAACACGCAGACAAGGTAATTGTCTGCGATGATGGCTCTACTGATGATACCGCAAAGATTGCAAAAGAAAGCGGCGCAACTGTAATCTCGCACAAAAAAAATGAAGGATATGGCTCATCAATTATTACATTATTTGAAAGGGCAAGACAGGAAAGTGCTGATACCATGATAACAATAGATGGTGACGGGCAGCATGACCCTGATCAAATTCCGCTCTTGTTTGACACACTACAACAAAACAATGTCGATGTTGTAATAGGCTCAAGATTTTTGGACAAGGCATCTGGCATTCCAGGATACCGAAAGCAAGGAATCAAGATAATAACATCGGCTGCAAACTTTGGGGCAGATTTCAAAGTAAGCGATGCCCAGTCTGGGTTCAGGGCATATTCAAAGCGAGCAATAGAATCAATCCATCCCACAGAGACTGGCATGTCAGTATCAACTGAAATTTTATTAAAAATATCAAACAAGGGTCTGAGTCTTGCCGAGGTTCCAATCACTATATCATATGGCGATGACACATCAACGCAAAGCCCTGTGCCGCACGGAATTGCAGTATTGATGAACACACTAAAGTTCATTTCAGTAAAACACCCGATTCCATTTTACGGATTTCCAGGGATTATCCTAATCATTACAGGTTCCATAATTGGCTACCAGTTCCTTGACGCATATCTTAACAGGCAGGTTATCTTTTTGGGCTCACTTATGGCATCAATCATTTTATTTCTTGTTGGAACAATACTCTGTGTAACTGCAGTAATACTGTTTTCCATGGCAACACTAATGCGGGAAAGGCAGTAAGATCTTCCAAAGATCACCAAAAAATGGCTTAAATTGTAAAATCTGCAATGCCACTATGCAAATTATTTATGATTTCATCTCATGAATTCAAAATAAAATTGTATTCACACAAAAACTGAACAAATCGTCCATTATGCTTATATATCATAAATCTTGCAAAAAATACAATAACTATGTACAACAACATATTACGTAAAGTAACTAGTCTATCACTATTAACGATCCTACTTCTGAGCACCGCTGCATTTGCATTGCCAAACGCAATGCCAGCAGCACACGCTCAAGTAGCTTCACATCCAAACTTGTTTGTCTCTGCCGAAAATTCCCAGTACAATAACTACTTTGCTGGTCCTCAGGTAATCCAAGTTGTGGTATCTGATCCTAACATAAACAGGATCGACCAACAATATGGTGAACCTATCGTAACCATCGGTGGTAAAAGACTGAGAATGGCACAGGGTACAGACGGTAACTGGTATGGATACTTTGCTGATAGAAATCAAGCTGAAATTGCAGGCAAGACCGCACCAGTAGGTGGTCAAGGTCTTAACTTTGGTTATTTCTGTGGTCCAACCTCTAACGCAGCAGGCCTTAGATCCGGCTGGACTATGACAGATACCAAGGGCTTTACAGTTGCACGAAATCCATTTAATGGAGCACTACTAGGTAATGCATCTGAAACTAACGTAGCAGGTACCGTTAATCCAATCTCACCATTCGGAATTACAACCGTTGGTACATTGAATAACGTGTGTACCTTTACTAGTAACTCGTATGCCGCAAACACAGACACTGCATCTGTTCAAAATGTAGTTCGAGAGAACAAGACATTAAACGGTGGCGGTGCTGGATTTGCAGCATCTACGAACCTTCAAGCAGCCTGGCCAGTTATACAGCTATACGATTTCTCTGGAATTCCACAAACAGTAGTCGTTGACTACTCAGCAGCAGGTGGCGATCAAATCGTCAACCTGACTTTTGACAGAATTCCAAGCAACCTGATCACAGTTACTCCGGATAGAACATCCTATCCAGAGAACACCCAAGTATTCTTGACAATGAACGATCCACAGCTAAACGTAGACCCAACAGAAGATGATGTATGGACATGGGGTGCAAATGCAAATAACAATACATTGTATTATCAAGCATTTGACAGAAATGCAAACGCACGTGCTGACGGTATAACAGGCGGTGTCGGGGGAGCAACCTTGATGCCAAGTGCACCAGCAGCTTCACCTGCAATGCAGAACCTCATTGGTAACCTTACATCATTCAACTTTAACCACAACGGCAAGTTCACATTCAACCCAACCGCCCAAGGCGTGAGAGTTGTAGACTTTCAAAACTTTGGAAGAGAAAAACTTGTCTGTAACTCTGGTCTAGCAAATCAATGTAACTCCGGTACAAGAGGTACTCCGTTACAAGTCCAGGACAACGGCCTAAACTTGGCTAAAGGTTCTGAGATGATTACATTTGCTGAACAGGGTGGTGTAAACACTGGTGTCTTCGGTGACTGGGATGGTGCAAGAATTGCAGGAATTGTAACACTCTCACCATCAGAGGAATCTCCTCCGACTGGTAGTGCATATCCTGCACAAGGATCCATTAGAGGCCAGTCTGCCACTTTCAAATATAATGACATATCTGGAAGTATCGTAGGCGGCTTTGCATTTGGTTCAATCACAATGACTGCAACCAATGGAACATGGGCATCAGGACAAAGAATTCCAGTAACACTTACTGATATGGATCAAAACAGGAACAGCAAACTAACTGAACATCTCAATGACTATGACTCCAATGTGTTAAGAATTAGCACAATGAAGCTTGGAACTCCGTTCTCATTGAACGCAGGATGTCCAACATGTCTTACCGGGGCATCTGATCCAACTTCATTATCACCCAACTTTAACCTCGTCGCAGGTGGACATATAGGTACAGCCGGAAACGGCCTTATCCAATTGACACCACCAGCGCCTGGTGATACTACTCACGTAGTGCCAGGTGTCAGCTTCGCTGGATTTACTAGCTTTACTAGTTTGACTTCAGCTACAGACCCAGATCTGGGAGTAGATGAGCAATTTAGTAATAGAGTATTACCAGCATTCTCTGGTCCAACAGCTCTTTTGACCCTCCAGAGCGGCGGTGGTATACTTGTTGATACGGGTGGAACTATGCAACAATTGTTGAACACGATTAACGACCCAAGAGGCGGAAACGCCGCTGGCGGCGCGAATCCAGTCACAAGATTCCATGGTTTCAACTTCCTTAACTTTGACTTGAGGTCTTTCACTAGCCTCAACGGTGCAACTGGTACACCGATATCAAGTGTAAACATATACTTGATACACGGTCCAGCAAATAACGTTAGGAACCCCGTTACAGGTGCGACAACATTCTATAACCTCGTAGGTGGCGCTGCACCAAGCTTAGCAAATCTAGGTAACGGTGTAGTAGGCTTCTCTCTTGTAAATGACACTAATTTAGAGGACTTTGTGAACCTAAACGGTACACAACCAGTACCAGCTAACTTATTGGCATCACACGGTGAAACTGCATTTGCCAATGACTTTTACACACCAGGTGTAATTGATAGTGGCTCAGTAGTTAACGGAAGAATCTTCCAAGCTGCAACGCAGTCACCAAACGATGTCGTTGGATTCTTGTATGTATTCACCATCCCAGGTGTTGGTAATACACTTACCTTACCTAACTTCCCAATTGGCGGAGGAGCATCGGAAACCACAGGAATACCTATGGTTACTGACTTCTTCTCAATTGGTATCGTAGGTGACGGTACTGACAATACTCAGAGAATCAACAACGGAGTTTACAGATGGGAGCTTGAAGAGACAGGTGACAACACTGGTGTGTTCACAGGAACTACACAGTTCTTGATGCTCAACCAAGTGAATATACTTGATCCAGCTACATACTCACAATTGAGAACAATCAATCACGATGTTCTGTTCCCAGCAATCCAAGATATGCTCCAGTCTGAGGCACGAGCACCACAGATAACCTACTTTGATTTAGGTGCTGATGGTGTCAACGTACAGGTATCTGCACAGCAAGATATCCCAACTCACTCTGGAACTGTATCATTTGACCAGAAGACATACAAGGTAGGAGACACTGTAACAGTTACAGTTAACGATCCAGATCTTAACACCAACAACGACTTGGTTGTAATATACAACACAGTCGCACCAGCAACAGGAGGAGCCCCAATAGATCCAGCCACCGATACAGTCGGTAAGTCTGGACTTGGTTTGTATTCAAACGGCCAAGCAATTGGCAGAATGCTTGATATACAATTTGGCCAGCAAGACATCCGATGGACTAACACAGTCATTCCGGGTATTGCTGGAACTGCCACCTGTCCAACATTTACTGGTGGTCTAACACCTCTAGGAGCCCCAGGAGGCTTTGCAGCAACAGGATTCACATTAGTTGAAACTGCTGCCGGCTCAGGCATCTTCACAGGTACCTTCGAGATTCCAGACCAAATTTGTCAGAATCTTAGTGGTACTATACAAGGTGTCGTAGCCAACGGCCAAAACATGAAGGTCAACTATGTTGACTTCCGTGATGAATCTGGTAAGCTAGTAGAGATATCAGATAATGCTGGTATAAGAGGTAACACTGGTTCAGTTAAACTAGACAAATCTGTGTACCCAGTACCATTTGGTACTGTCGGTGCCACTGCAGGTACAGCTAGCTTTAATCCAGCTACAGTACAAGGAAAAGCAAGCCAGTCAGGTGTATTCCCACTTCATAGGGATGTATCTGGAACAGGACTCATCAGTACAAACGTATTGCCACAAGGCAAAGTCCTTGTACACACAAGAGTCAATGACCCAGACTATACCACTGCAGCTACAGGAACCAATTTCATCAACGTAGGTGTTATGGGAACCCTTGTAGGAACACAGACATCACTGACACACGGTCCAGTGGCATTCCAGATCTCACGATCTGGTCAATCAGTACTATTGGCAACTGCTGGAGGCCCAACTAAAACACCAGGTCACATCATTGATATTGGAGCAGCTCAGCTACCACCACAGAATAGTCCTACATGGAACTCTGTGCCTGATCTTGGTCCAATGCAAGAGATTACACCAGGTGCTGGAATCTTCCAAACAGATCTTCCAATAGAATTGACTGACGGCCCTGCTCCAGTAGCAGGTAACAACGATTGTCCACAGGTAGATAACTGGGACCAAACCATCAGTGGAGGCTCTGGATTTAGTAACCTTATCCAAAACAGAATTCTTGTGGTTGCTAACACACAAAACGGTGTTACAGCAAATCCAACAGTCATGAATTACTGTGTAAGACAGGGTGATGTACTCACTGTGACATACTTTGATCAGAGTGACTCATCGGGCAAACCACAAACTGTTACAGACTCTGCAACATTTGACTTAAGAAACGGTGTACTACAATCAGACAAGTCTGTCTACATCATAGGTTCAGACATGATCTTAACCTTGGTAGAACCAGACTTTAACCTAGACTCACAACAGGCTGAGACTTTACCACTTGATCTAATTGAGTGGGATTCGCATGCATTCAAGGGTACCATGGGCCAACTCGGTGGTCAACAGGCAGCCTTTGATGCCAAGCCCTCAACATTTGTAGAGACAGGTAAAGACACAGGCATCTTCCAATCAGTTATCAAGATTCCAAAACAACTTGGTACCACTCAACTTGAAAGAGGCGAACAGATCAACCTAGAATATACTGACTGGGGTCCAGCAGGTGCCAAAACGGTGGGTAGCAACAGCCAAGACATTGAGCTGACAATCTACACATCTAACTTTGGTGCAACAGTTGAACTCGACCAGAAGGTATACACCTGGACTGATCGTGTCTATATAACCGTAGTCGCACCAGATCACAACTTTGATCCAAACCTGATTGATACTATCGGTAACAATGGCGGAGAAGATAACGTGATTGTCTCTACAAGAGGCCACCAAATCTACTACACGCTAACTGAGACCGGAGTAGACACAGGTATCTTTACTGGCTATGTCATCCTCACAGGCGATGCCAATCTAAAAGGCGTTGGTGGTGTTGATGGCGGAAACCCAGGTCAGAATCCAACTGGAAACATTGGCAATTTGGCAGGAACCTGCTCAGCTAGTACTCAATGTGGTCCAACTGACGGATTCCTACCAGCAGAAGATTCTGACGGCGTATCAGTATCGTTTGAATTCACAAGAGATCAAACAGTAACTGGTTCTGCTCTAATCAGATGGAACATTGGTGAAATCTCATGGTTGCAGTCAAGCTACCCAGCTAACGGTCAAGGAGTATTGCAAATCGTAGACCCAGACATGAACCTCAATCCAAAGGCTATCGATAAATTCGACACCAACGTGTGGTCAGACTCTGATTCAGGTGGTATCAAACTCACCATGACAGAGACAGGCCAAGATACCGGTATCTTCCAAGGTACTGTGTACTTTACAACCAACTTCGGTTCATCCGGAAACAGGTTGCACGTTTCAGAAGGTGACACAGTAACTGGCGAATACAAGGATAGAACCTTGCCACCGCCATACACACCAAGCGATCAGTTGCGTCTAACCGCGACAACATTCATTGGAACAGTTGTGCCTCCACTCGAAAGAGCGCCGGCTACCAACCCAAGAATAGTTGACTCGTTTGGTAACGCAATCACTGGTAACGTCAAAGTCGGTCAGCAGATCCAAGTGACTGCTGATTTGGCAAACGGCCAGAATACTGATCAGCCATTTGCATATCTTGTACAAATACAGGATGGCAACGGCGTGACTGTATCACTCTCATGGATCACAGGTACACTATCTGCAGGTCAATCACTCAACCCGGCACAGTCTTGGACTCCGTCAGCAGCTGGCACATACACTGCTCAAATCTTTGTATGGCAGAGCATTGACAATCCAAACGCACTGTCGCCACCATTGAGTACAACGATCACAGTACAGTAGACTAGATACACAAACAAAAACAACTAACTTTCCCCTTTTTCCTTTTTATTAAAATAAACTCCTAACGAAAGTTATCAAATAGATATCTTCTATTATTAACATTAAATTTCAGCATACATTTTTCTTAACCTATATCATAGTTTTCAAATTTTTTCATATGATACATATCCACATAACACCCACTTTCTAAAAACCCAAATACTCTGAACATATACAGCATCATGGGGTTGTACGGGCACAAACTAGAGTTATCTGTATTTCTTTTTGCTGCTCTGTTATTTTCAATGATACCAAATGTAGCTATTGCGCAGACTCCAGAATATGCTTATACAAATGCATTCAATGTACAAAATCAAACACAGGGCTATCTGGAGATTGTCTCCAACTCAGAAGGACAAAAACAGGTTTTACAAATTCCATCTGATAGAATGCTTTTCAATATTGTCCCAACATACGACAACCAAGGAAACCAAATATCACTTTCATTGTCATTAAAGCCTGAGCTCAGTGATCTGTATTCGCATATAGGATTGGCAAATAAATCAAAAGACATTGTGTTCATCTATCCAAGTTTTACCCAAGCTGCATATGGGGATCACGGTTTCTACTATTACTACAGCAAACAATGTGATGCCAGTTGCCTGACAGTACCAATACCTGACAAAGTAAATGGCGTTCAGGCATCAAGCATCATTGGGGGATTGATCTTAAAGTTGCTTGATTATCCATATGTCAAGGACCAAGATGTTGATAAAAATCCAGATATTTTAAAGCAATACAAACGAGTCATAGTACTGCACAACGAATACGTTACGCAAAAAGAGTTTGATGCAATAACTAGTCACAAAGATGTCGTTTTTCTCTATCCTAATGCACTTTATGCACGGGTAACTGTAAACTATAACAACAACACTATAACGCTAGTACACGGTCATGGCTACCCCAACGTTGATATCAAAAATGGATTTGGTTGGAATCCAGACAACTCAAGATTCGAGTATGATGTATCCTGTAATGACTGGAATTTTTATCATAAAAACAACTATACCATGCTAAACTGTTATCCTGAATATCATCTTCTTATAAGCAAAGAAATGCTATTATTGCTACAAAAAGATGACCCTACAACATTATCAGACGACGTTGCAAACTGGATTATGTATCCTCAAGACTACAATAGTACAGAAAACCTACTTGAAGATTTTGATATGAAAGGAAACAGCATACCACAATGGGTTGAAAAGCCTGCCCTGTGGCTATCAAACAAAGAGATATCAAGGCAAGAATTTGGCGATATGCTAACATATCTATCACAAAAACAGATAATAAAATAATTTCCTAAAAGATCGTAGTAATTATGCATGTCCTAAAAACTTGACAATTGATCGCTGACAATCTTCAAAACGCTTAAATAGAAAGTGGAGCGCACGTGAAAACAGCCAATGAAAACTCTCATTGCTATTTCCATTATAACATTAGTTGCTGTGGCTCTGGTCTCCCAGTTGCACTTTGCACATGCACAACTTGCACAACAGACATCTGCAAAACAATACATCAACCTAAGGGCAGAGGTATGGAACGAGTTCTTCAGAATGACCACTGCAGCATTTACAGTCGGTGCCATAGTATCAGGTACAATGATCTGGCTTGTCTGGAGATTTCGAGAATCAAACCCAAAGAACAAGAGTCCTACCAAGTGGGAGCATCTTGAGGATCCGACATCTGGGAGCTACGAAGAGGAGGGTCATTAGATGGGTCATGACACAGCAGAGTGGGTCTTTGTTGCCATAGTAATTGCAGTTTTGATATATGTCGGTGTAGATTCTTGGATAGTCCAAAAAGCAGTTGAGGATGTCCCGGCTGATGCCGAGGTTATCAAGGTAACAGGTCAGCAGTGGTTCTGGTCATTTGAGCATGCAGATGGTACAAAAGAAATCAGCACATTGCATGTCAAAAAAGGCCATGCATATGTCTTTGAGATCTATTCAAGAGACGTAATGCACTCATTTAACATTCCAGACTGGGTGGTCTTCGAAGATGCAGTCCCAGGCCACACAAACCATGCATGGTTTGCACCAGACACAGCAGGAACCTATCCTATACAATGCAGGGAGTATTGCGGTCTTTTGCACTATAACATGAGAGGATCGCTTGTGGTGGAGGATGACAAGTCTTGAAAATAACCAAAAACGTTTTATTTACAGCAAAAACATTTGAAAAGATAGAGGGAACTTTATGGTACTAGAACTTCAAAAACCAAGACCAGTCTGGCAGATAATGTTTTCAACACATCACACTGATGTAGGTTATCTATATACAATAACAGGTCTTACATTTTTGTTTATGGCCGGAGTCTTGGCCATGATAATCAGAACACACTTGTTCTTCCCAGGCCAAGGTGTCCTAATATCAGACTCGGCAACATTTAACAGAATATTTACGGTTCATGGTCTTACAATGCTCTTCTTGTTTGCACTTCCGGTTGCAAACGGCATTGGCAACATCTTGGTTCCAATCATGGTCAGATACAAAGACATGGCGTATCCAAAACTAAATGCAATCGCATTCTGGATGAACCCAGTTGGTGGCGCATTGCTCTGGCTTGGATTTGCAGACACAACTTGGGTTTCATACGCCCCATACTCTATAATTCGAGCACCTGGTCCGGCTGCAGACATGTTCATATTTGGCATGAAGATTCTTGGCATATCATCAATTTTATCATCGATTAACTTTGTTGTAACAATCCTCAAGTGCAAGCACCCAGACCTTCCATTGAGGCGAGTCCCATTGTTTGCATGGTCGATGCTTACAGTTTCGCTTATGACAATAGTTGCAATGCCAACTTATGCAGCAGCACTTATCATGATGCTAACAGACAGACTTGGAATCTCAGGATTTTTCAATCCATTTGCAGGTGGAGACCCTATTGCATACCTGCACCTGTTTTGGTTCACGTTCCATCCTGAGGTGTACATCTTCTTACTTCCAGCAATTGGAATGATGTATGAAATTATTCCACGGTTCTCAAGAAAGCCACTGTACAGTCAGGCATCAGGTGTATTTGCATTTGTAATGCTTGGCATCATAGGTTTTGCATCTTGGGGGCATCACATGTATTCAACTGGAATGGACTTTACAACCAAAGTTGTCTTTATGATTGGTACTCTAGCCGCAGTTCCAGCATCTGGAATGCACGTCTTTAACTTCCTTGCAACAATGTGGGGAGGCAGAATCAAGTTTGCAGCTCCAATGAAATTTGCAGTTGGTGGAATTGCATTATTCTTCTCTGCAGGTGCAGGCGGTGTGCTAAACTCTGCAATGCCACTAGACTTTATCTCACATGGAACCTACTGGGTAGTAGGTCACATGCACTTGTTCCTCACAGGAACAATTGGATTTGGATTTGTAGCAATGGTATACTACATGTTCCCATACATCACAGGAAGAATGTACAGCGAAAAGTGGGCAAACGTTCACTTTATAGGAATGTTCTGGGGAACTGTTCAAGTATTCTTTACACAACACCTGCTTGGACTTGAGGGAATGCCAAGAAGAATCTATGATTATCCACCAGAATTTACATCATGGACACAGCTAAACCAGATTGCATCAGTTGGTGCATGGATACTTGGAGCAAGCTTTGCGGTATTTTTGGCCTCGTTGATATACTACTCTGCAAAAGGCAAGCCAGCCAACATGGACGATCCATGGGGACTTGGTGGCAAGTATTACTATCCAGTAGCGGCAAAGAACCCACACGGTGGCCACTCGGGATACTGATATGAGCCATAACGAACACGATGCACAAATCTATAGGACATCATCTAGAAGACTTGGAAAGATGCTTGCAATTATTATCGGCGTTCAAGTGATAGGTGCAGCTCTATTTTTCACACATTATGATTATTGGAACTCTTACTTGCCAAATGCAGGTAAAACTCAAGAAGAACAGATGGAAAAACAAGCTTCGGCCCAGACAGGCAGTGGTCCATCATCTACACAAGGAACATTTTCAGGAAAAGAGATTGATGTCTCATTAAAATTTGTAGAGTCGCCTGATTTTTCAAAGTACGGCTTTAACGCACCTTCGGGAGCCCAAGGATCTGATCCAGAGATCGACGCAAATGTTGGTGACAAGATTGTGTTTTCTGTTACAAACGGCGGCAAGTCATTTCATGCATTTGCAGTTACTGCATCCACAAGTGGTCCGGGACCTGCAATTGACGGTACAACAATTGCAACTGCCGACAGCCCAATGAAGCCAGGACAGAGCGGCACTGTTACCTTTATTCCAGCATCAGCTGGCACTTATTATTACATCTGTGCAGTTCCAGGACACCGTGAACTTGGTATGGAAGGAAAGATTGTCGTAGGAGGAGGAAGCGGTGGTGGCTCTAGCATCCAAGCAGGAACTGGCGGCACTGCAGCAGCAAATGGACAAAAAGAATCATTCTCACTTAGTTTTGATGTCAGTTCTGACTTTTCAAAATATGGCTTTAATGGAACAGGTGGTACAGGAACAAACCCAGACATCGAGGTACACTCTGGCGATACAGTCACAATCCATGTGACCAATCCAAGCAAGGTATTTCATGCATTTGGCATAGTAACAGATCCAAACAACCCAAGCGGAGTTGTCTGGGATGCGGCATACAAGACTGCCGACAGCCCAATGAAGCCAGGCGAGAGTGGTGATGTTACATTTGTAGCAGGAACTCCAGGATTATACCATTACATCTGTACTGTCCCAGGACATGCAGCTCTTGGAATGGATGGACACTTTATCGTAGAAAAGTAAAATGTATTTCAAGTATCTCGCACTTGCTTCTCTAGTAATTCTTTATTGTCTAATGTTCATTGGAGGATATCTTGAATCAAGTGGACAGGGACTGGCGTGCCCCGAATGGCCATTGTGTCCTAGTGGATTTTTGCCTTCTGCAGAATACCTAACAGAATGGACCCATAGGTTGATTGCTGCAGCAACTGGTGTCATGATAATAGCTACTGCAATTGCAAGCTGGAAAGTTGTAGGCTCTCACAGAAATCTTCGAATCACAGGAACACTTGCAGCAGTGTTTGCAATATCCCAAATATTTCTTGGAGCAATTGTGATTAACACACAACTCAAGGCAACAATAGTTGCAATTCACAACGGCATTGGCATCCTGCTTTTTGCAATGACTCTGCTTACAACACTTTATGCATTCAAGCTCTCTCGTGGTGCAACAATCAAGACTTCGGTCTAGATTTTACTCTTCTTCTTGTAATTACTATCCACCCAAGCAAGACAAAGCATGCCATGCCTCCTGCCGAGATGATATACTGGAACAATGGTCCGAACACATCAAGAACGCTGATGTTATATACAAAGTTTAGAGGCTGGCCGGCGGGCCCAACATCGTATAGATCAACGAACACGACGTGATTTCCAGACTCGTGAAATATGTACTGGGTAGACCATTCTCCTCCCTTAAAGTCTTGTACAGGAATTGTAGATACCAACTCGTTGTTATAATAAATTCTAACTCCCATCCTAAAATGATCAACCTCGCTTAGTTTGGTGTCAAATGAATTTAGCAAGTTAGAAGCTGACTCGTGGTTTAGAACCCTAAAGCTTAGCTTGAAGGGCTGATTTGCAGACGGGATCTCAGGATCTGTTGCCACCTGTATCTCATAATTTCCAATTGATTCGTCTCCAGAGTTGAGATCCTCATGAGCACTTGCATAGTGTATCATGGGGGAGAGAACCAATCCTAGCGCAAACATAACAACTAGAAATCGAAAACTAATCATTGTCCTTTTCCAATAGGGTTTTCTTCAATATATTACTAGATCTTGTTTTACACTTTAATGGTAATCTGTTATTATTCCAAGATGCCAAGTTTTTGTTACAGTGCATCTCGATCCTTGAAAATTAGCAAAAGCTTTAAATCAAGTTCAAAAAGATTGCCCCATATATGACCACTGTTAGTAAATCAATAGATATCAAAGAAAAGACCGTGAATGTTTTTACATACTTTGCAAGACCAGAGCACATCTCTGACCAATTCGAAGAGCGAGTAGGAATGACAGTAGTTCCTATGGATGTAAAAGCAGGAATGGGCGTAGGTACAACCTTTAGAGTAATAGGTGACTTTGATGGCAAGAGACTAGAGTGGGACTGTGAGACAACTGAGTTTGTCCAAGAGCAAAAGATTGCTGCTAAAATGATCAAAGGACCATTTAAGGCATGGAATATTTCAGTTGAATTCAAGGAACTAGGTGAGAAATCAACCCGTGTTACCATGACAGTAAACTATGAAATGCCATTTGGACCTCTAGGCGGAATTCTCAACAAGATCAAGTTTGCAAAAACTGCAGAAAAGGGAATGGAAACTGCTCTCTACAAAGTTAGAGGATTACTTGAAGGCAATGGTTCAATTCCAGTATATATCACACTTGATGCATACCGAAGACTACTCGAAGAAAAAGAAAAGATGAACAACGCTCCAGTTTCAACAGTATTGACAAAAATACTGGAAAAATATTCTCAAACAGAAACAGTCAAGAATTAAACTACTTTATTTTTCAAATCAAGTTTAAATAACGAATTTAGCGTCTGCTATTTTGCGGGTCTATGGCTCAGCCAGGTAGAGCGAGGGACTCTTATGCTCTCTTTCAGAGAAATCCCTATGTCGTGGGTTCAAATCCCACTAGACCCGCTACTATAAACTAGACAAATTTCAATTCAGGCAAAAAGAAATTCTGAAAAAGGTTTCATACACATCAAGATGGTTGTACTCTCAATCTCTGGAATCGTTCGTATCTTAAAGTCTATAACCCCTCTTAGTTCCCCTATGTCTTTTGTCTCAATTTTTGCTAAAATATCACACCTGCCAAATGTCTTGGCAACTTCCTTAACAAAATAAAGCGATTTTAATTCTTCAAGTACACCTTGCTCAGTACCACTTTTGCAAATTATCAGCACATAGGCTCGCTGCAATTGCGAAAGACAGTACTCCTCATCTCTTTTCATATGGTACTATAATACAATGATATACCATATTGAGGCTGCTTGCAGTCATAGCTAAGTATTTAGCTTCAATACAGAATCTACCTATTATGGTACTAACTGTATGATAATTACATGAAAAGACAGGTAGAGTGTTTGGGATGTGGCTCACAGGCTTTTATTAAATTTGTACCTGCATACAAGGGATATAGAGGGGGCTGTACTCAATGCGGTTCAAACTGGCCCGAGTCATAGTTTAAGTTTGCAGCAAAACTATTTCACAAGTAACCTTTAGAATCCCATCTTTTCATAACTAGACTATGAAGGGGGAATATGGGGATATGGCAAGTAATTTTTTAGAGCTCGCAAGTGAACAAAGGCTTGCAATATTGTCCAAACTATACAATCAAAGAACAAAGGTCTCTACAATAGCAAAAGAACTTGGTGCAACAGTGCCTGAGGTTTATAGAAACTTTGAGAGACTTGCCAAGGCAGATCTTATTATAAAAGAAGCAGATGGCAATTACAACATTACAATTTTTGGAAAGATTGTCTGCTCGCAAATACCGTCAATTAGGTTTCTATCAAACAATAAAAAATATTTCAAAGGCCACAATTTTGGCGACGTGCCAGAAAAATATACTCAAAGAATAGGCTCCCTTGAAAGCTGTGAGCATGTCAAGGGCTTTGTAAAGGTACTAGAAAAATGGAAGGAGATACATCACAATGCAGATGAGTACCTATGCAACATACTTGTTGAGATTCCCTACACTGCAGACCTAGTAGAGCCGCTTGTAAAGAAGATAAATGGCGGAGTAAAGATGCATTCCATCCTATCAGAATCTGTCATAACCCCAAAAGAAAGAAAGCAAATCTTTGAGAAGTTTGGCTTTAAAAAACTCATAGATGAAGGAAAGCTTGAAAGAAAGATGCAAGAAAATGTAAGCACCATAATAATTCTCAACGAGAAAGATGCGCTGCTCATGTTTCCAACTGTTAATGGAGAGGCTGACATGAGTGAGGGCTTTTTTGGGAATGATGCTGCATTTCATGAATGGTGTCTTGATTATTTTGATGACTGCTGGAAAAAGGCAGGCGCATTCAAAGAGCTAAAGCTAGGAAAATAAATTCTTATCCATAAAGTCAGGAGGGAAAGAAAACCCCGCCTTGGCCAGATTTTGGAAGATAAATGGTTGTATGGTGCATCTCTTGAAGCTCCCTTATCCACTCTTTTCTTTTTTTGGGTTCTATTTTTGATATGTCATAAGGACACATCAACGAGCCTCCAAAATTATCAAAGTGACAATGTGTTTCTTTTTCAAGTTTCATCTCTACTGAAATTCCATCAAGTGTCTCCACATTAGGAACAATTCTTGAGACTATCCTATATGGAGAAATAAGATCATCTAGTATTGTATGCATATCTTCTCTACATTTTTTCAATATCTCATCGTATCCTCCGTATGTGTCACGTATCTGTACAACTCGTAATTTTCCAGTTTGAAAGAGATGCAATGGAACACCATAGCTTAGCAATTTTAAAACTATCATACCAGAGTCTTCTTCAGTAGCATAGATGCATTGCTCGCCACTCTGTAAACCGTTTTTTATGAATCTAAACTCGACTAGCCTTGCGTATTCTGGGTCTTCATAAAAAAGCAATATGTGCTGTTTATGCTCAAGTGCATCAATGTACCTAAATGGTACTGATAGAAAATCAATTACAGACATGGTATCTATCTCCTCTTGATGTGATATTATGTTAGGTTCTAGGTATAGCTAAATATTTGACATCTCAGCTAAGCTATGAATATGTCTTCAAACCAGTTTTAATGAATATACTCTAGTTTATTGTAGTTTCTAAATAAAACAAATTCATTTTAAATTTGCAAATTTTTTAAATAAAATATCGAATAGCGGCTGGGTTTTAATTATATACTAGAAGACTGTTTCATAGTGCTGGGGGTATAGTGTGGCTGTGTACTATGAAATTGCACTCTTAACTTAGATGGTCCTCAAAACTAACCTAAACCTGATTCATGCTAACTTCTTTTTTGTAGATATTGTTGGGCTGTCCGATCCAGCCATGTCTACCAAGACTCAGATGAAAAAAATCGAGGTCTTAAACAAGACCATCGCACAATGTGAGGCGTATAAAACAATCTCAGAAGACTCTCTCCTGATTCTTCCTACTGGTGATGGCATGGCAATTGGCTTTTTGCAGGGGCCAGAACTGCCGTTGAGGCTTGCCATAGAGTTAGAAAAAAAACTAGCAGAATACAACAAGGCCAAGATTCCATCAGAAATAGTTCAGGTCAGAATTGGGCTGCATAGTGGAAACGTATTTGTCGTAAATGATATTCAAGGAAACAAGAACATCTGGGGGCCTGGATTAATAATTGCAAGAAGAGTCATGGATTTTGGTGATGAAAATCACATACTGCTAAGCAACACCTTGGCAGAAAGCCTGCACGAATTGTCCGACGAATATCTAAAGGAAATAAAACCAGTTCATGATTTTGTGCTAAAACATGGCAAGAGCATGTTGGTGTACTCTGCATATGGCGATGGCTTTGGAAACTCCAAGCATCCTACAAAAGGTGCTGCTCTTGCAAGCAAGATGGAAGAATATATCCAACAAATCAAGACAACACTTTATCCCTTTGTAGAAGTCAACCTGTCAATAAAAGACCCAAAAACCATGATGGTGCACTACAAAAGGGTATATGAAATTAGAAACGCATCAAATGATCCAATCTACAATGTACTGCATGGCATAGCAACCGATGTTCCAAAAAATTCCATAAATGATCTAAATATTCAAGTCTATGACGAGGATAACAGAGAGCTAAAGATATCAAGTGTTAGTGTGGATGAGCTATATCAGAAGGAATTTACGACACAGTTTAATCGACCTGTGTTAAGAGATGAACCTGGCAGATATTACATAATGGAGTACGATGTGGAAGAACCAAATAGATATTTTGAGAATGCATTTCTAATTAACTGCCAAAAATTGGTTTTAAAGGTGGAATATCCAATAGACGACTCTGTGCACGAGCCTACATTATATGAGATAAATCAAGAAACAGAGGAAAAGAAAAAAGCAAACATTCAGGGAGTAATAAGACAGGATGGAAATACCAGTATTATAAGATGGCCAATAGAGGAGATAACAAAGGGCCAGACCTTTCGTATCGAATGGTAATTTTGTATCTTGCTAATTTTAGTCAATCCACATGTCAACATGCACAAACGAATCTGTCATGCTGTCATATCTGCTAATCAAGCCATAACCGCTGTTTCCTCCCAGATGTTCATACTGGAAATAAAGCAAGGTAAAGATCTGAGCGCTTCCTGCCTTTGCCTTTTTGATTAGATCAGAGTCAATGAAAAACCAGTAGCGCTTTTCCATGTTTGGCAACAAAGGTCCCAAGTTAAAGCTTGTGACATCATTTGACTTGGATACTTCTCTTTTGGGCAATTCATTTTTCATGACGTATTTTGCTATAACAGATGAGGATGGAATCTCGCCATAATTTTTTACCGTTATAGAAAATTGATCATGCCCATCTGCAGTACTTGAGAGAAATTCTATGCGGTTAAATGGACCAACCCATGGCCTGAACCTGTAATTTGCCTGTATCTTGCTTAGCTTTACTGTTTCTTCGAGTTGTTGAATTGTTTTCCAGAACAAAAAGACCAGTGCTATTGTTCCAATTGCAGTACCAATAGAACCAATTTGGCCTACAACTGTAAGCAAGTCATAATCTGCCATATTACGAGTGGTATGAAATCATGTAATACTTAAAAATTGGCAAATGGAATTTAACAAGATTGTAATTATCATCGATTATTTGCTCAAATCCAAAAATACTGCATCTGCAGTACCCTAAAATACAATATTTCCAATTGGCAGATGTGTCTAAAAAAATACGAGCCATATTTTTTGCAATCTTTGTTGGTGTCTTTTTGGCATCATATTTGATTGGCAGTGTTTACAAAATGTCAGATGAGGACGCTAAAAATTTTCTTGATGAGTTTCAGAGTGCAACAGAGGGAATTGACACCTTTGGCATATTTGTTCACAACCTGGCAGACGCCTTGCCAATGTTTGTACCGGGCTTTGGAGTGGCATGGGGGATTTACATCGCATTATCCACCGGGATTGCGTTTAATGCCTTGATCTCTCAAAGCGGTCTACACATATCTGCACTCACAGTCTTTCTTGTATCTCCTTTCGGGATGATGGAGCTTGTTGCTTATTCAATAGGTATGTCACGAAGTCTTATTTTGATATCAACATTAGTTAGGCGAAGAAACGTAAGACATGAAATAAAGAATTCTTCTATAGAGATAGGAATAGTTGTAGCACTTTTACTTGTTGCTGCCTTTGTGGAATCGTACATGGTACTTCACCACTGATCTTGCCACTCCAAAGCAACTGTCACCTACTAAAAGCTGTAGGGTTCCATTGCAGTGAGTGGAGGTTTTTTCTATCCAAAGAATTTGCTCATGGTATATACTCGTAATTCTTTATAATAAAATGGCTGGAACTATTGCTCAAATTATCCTTCCATTTTGGAACTTGTCCAATAATTCATCTTGACATAAAATTATCTAGTGTATCACAAGACAGGTCTTCAAAAAGATCAGAATGTAAATTTTTATTTCTTGAAATATTTTAGAATTGTATTATTTTAAAAAATTAAAAATATGGTTCACACACTATTGTGGTAGTAGCATGAACCCTTGAGATCTTTCGAATTCCTCGCGCTATCAGCTCTCTTAGAGCTTCAGTTGTCGGTACCTCGATTTTTGCTACGATATCATACGCTCCTATTGTGCTTGCAATCTCTTTTATTCCGTCAAGTGATTTTAGTTGCTCTGCAACACGCTGCTCGCAGCCGCTCTCGCATGTTATCATAACGTAGGCTCTTTCAAGCATCTTTTGTTTTGGCTGGTCTAAGCTTTGAAGCATACAGTATTAGATGTCAGGACTGCATATTACCAATCTTCAACAAACTAGCTTATTGTATCACAATTAGCTTAGTTGTAATGATTGAAGCTAAATCAAACTAAATCACAAAGTGACTCAAAATGATATGCGATAAAACAATATAAAAATTACAAAACTCTTTGATTCACATGAGATAATTAGATAATTATATCAAAAAAATAAAAAAATTACATGTAACTTTATGGCATCTCGGTGGAATTATATAGTAATAATCAATCCTGTTTTCAAGGATGGTTGTGGGTGGAATCAGTCAGGCCTGTAGTTACTGAAAGTTTTTGGAATTATTTTTGCATCAATTTTTGCTATAATGGATGGCTGCCAAATTGATTAAAAATTTTAGCAAGCTGTTCTTACTTGCAGTCTTGGTTCCTGTCTTGGTATTTTTACATTTTCAAGACTCGCATGCATTTGTTATCGGTCAAAATGCACACAGTGAGATAGGGCAACCACTCTTTGGTACCGGCGCAGCTATCGCCACCCAGAGTGGTCTCAATGGTCCAACCGGTTCTGCATTTGATTCTTCTGGCAACCTGTGGGTGACTGACGGTAGTAACAACAGGATATTAGAGTACACCAAGGCCTCGCTTGCATCCAACAATCCAAATGCGGCACTGGAGCTAGGCCAGACAAATGCACATGGGTTTACTACAGGCAATACCAACGATGGTGGAATATCAGCAAGTTCGCTTAATTTTCCACATGGTCTTTCATTTGACTCTTCAGGTAACCTGTGGGTGGTTGATCAAAACAATAACAGAGTACTAGAGTATACATGTACAGCAACATCATCATGTACTAATGGCGGCAGTGCGACACTTGAATTAGGCCAGACATCTGGTACAAGCCAGTTTACTTCCACTGCTTCATCTCCCATCACCCAGAGTAGTCTTAATAGTCCACAGTCATTGACATTTGATTCTTCTGGCAACCTGTGGGTGACTGACGGTAGTAACAACAGAGTACTAGAGTATACATGTACAGCAACATCATCATGTGCCAATGGCAACAATGCGGCACTAGAGCTAGGCCAGCCTGCCGGTGCAAGCCAGTTTACTTCTAATACAGGTGTCACCACCCAGAGCGGTCTTAATTTTCCACATGGTCTTTCATTTGACTCTTCTGGCAACATGTGGGTGGCTGACAAAAACAGCAACAGGATACTAGAATACACCAAGGCCTCGCTTGCATCCAATGGTCCAAATGCAGCTCTAGTTATAGGACAGCCAATCTTTACTACCAGTGGACATGCCACCACCCAGAGCGGTCTCCATGGTCCAAGTATTCAGGCATTTGATTCTTCTGGTAACCTGTGGGTGACTGACGCTAACAACAACAGGATATTAGAGTACACCAAGGCCTCGCTTGCATCCAACAATCCAAATGCGACTCTAGTTATAGGCCAGTCAAGCTTTACTACCAGTACTGGTACCACCACCCAGAGCGGTCTTAGTAATCCAACTGCTCTCTCATTTGACTCTTCAGGAAATCTATGGATCTCAGATGGTGGGAATAACCGCGTACTAGAATTTCCAAAGGGTACTGGGTTTACAAGTGGGGAAGCTGCTAGCGTAGTATTAGGGCAGGCTGACTTTATGCATGGGACTGAAAATGAAGGTGGAGGTTTGAACGGTGATACTGCAAGTTCACTTTCTACTCCAACTGGTCTTGCATTTGATTCATCGGGTAATCTCTGGGTGGCAGATAAGTGTAACTACCGTGTATTGGAATTTCCAAAGGGTTCTGGATTTACATCATCTTCTGATGGTGAGGCTGCAACTATATCGCTAGGAAACAACCTCGTCGGTAACGGTCTTGGCGAATGTATAGATCAAGGAGGTTCTTCAGCTGCAACTGGATTAAGGGAACCTCCTGGTCTTGCATTTGATTCAGCCGGTAACTTATGGGTTGTAGAAGATCAAAACAACCGTGTAGTGGAATTTCCAAAGGGGGGTGGATTTACTACAGGCGAAGCAGCTACTGTGGTATTAGGGCAATCTGGTTTTAATCAGGGAAATCCAGATCAAGGAGGTTCTGTATCTGCAAACGGATTTGACTCCCCAACTGCTCTCTCATTTGACTCTTCTGGCAACATGTGGGTAGCTGACTCTAACAACAACAGGGTACTAGAATACACATGCACAGCAACATCATCATGTACTAATGGCAACAATGCGGCACTAGAGCTAGGCCAGCCTGCTGGTACAAGCCAGTTTACTACAAATACAGCTGTTGCATCTCAGGGCGGTCTCAATAGTCCACAGGCTCTCTCATTTGACTCTTCTGGCAACCTCTGGGTTGCTGACACTTTCAGCAACAGGGTACTAGAGTATAACAAAAATGTTCTTGCAAATACAGGTGTAACTACAAGCATCACATCAGGAGGTGTAACATCAGACCAGACTTCAACAACAGGTGTAAAGGTAACGATAAGCGGCTCAGCTGCATCAAACAACACACCATTATGTATCAATACAGAGCAGCTTGGCTTGCAAGACAGCACAGTTGGGGCATCAACTCTTGTAAGCCAGGTCTTCAGCGATGTGCAGGTATCATGTGGAGTTACAGATGGAAATGCGCAGATATGCATCAACGATTCCAATGCCGATGCATCCACCATACTACAATACTGGAACGGAAGTGCATGGGTTAGTGCTACTAGTATTGTATCCACAACAGGTACCAAGGTCTGCGGCACAGTTCCGGTATCATCACTTACAGGAACCAATATAGCTGAGGGAGACCCACCACCACCTCTGATTGCAATCACATCGCCTACAAACACGCAGCTCTTCACAACAGCAACCGTAACAGTGTCAGGAACTGCATCTGACACGGCGTCTGGCGTACAAAAAGTAGAAGTCTCAGTTGATGGTGGCACATACTCACTTGCTACTGGCACAACATCGTGGACATTTACTACATCGAGTCTATCAAACGGAGTTCACACCATAAATGCAAAGGCAACTGACAATTCAGGAGTCATTGCAATAACTACAGTTCCGTTTACAACAGGACAGTCAGCTTCACTTGTAATAGGTCAGAGTGGTTTTACATCTGGCGGTTCTGCAATATCTCAGAATGGCCTAAATGATCCAGAGGCTCTCTCATTTGACACTTCAGGCAACCTGTGGGTGGCTGACTTTAGCAACAACAGGGTACTAGAGTACACCAAGGCCTCGCTTGCATCAAGTAATCCAAGTGCGGCGCTCGAGCTAGGCCAGTCTGCCGGTACAAACCAGTTTACTACCAATACATCTGCCATATCCCAGAGTGGTCTTTCTGGTCCAGTTGCTATATCGTTTGACTTTTCTGGCAACCTGTGGGTGGTTGATAAAAAAAATAACAGGGTACTAGAGTACACCTGTACTGCAACATCGTCATGTGCTGATGGAAATAATGCAGCACTAGAGCTAGGCCAGCCAAGCGGTACTGCGTTTACTACAAATAATTTTGTCACAACCCAGAGTGGTCTTCGCAATCCAATCGCTCTCTCATTTGACCATTCTGACAACCTCTGGGTTGCTGACACTTTCAGCAACAGGGTACTAGAGTTCACATGCACAGCAACATCATCATGTACTAATGGCAACAATGCGGCACTAGAGCTAGGCCAGCCTGCTGGTACAAGCCAGTTTACTTCAAATACAGCTGCTACCACCCAGAGTGGCCTGAATAATCCAGAGACTATGGACTTTGACTCTTCTGGCAACATGTGGGTGGTTGACTCTAAGAATAACAGGGTACTAGAGTACACCTGTACTGCAACATCGTCATGTGCTGATGGAAATAATGCGGCATTAGAGCTAGGCCAGCCTGCCGGTGCAACCCAGTTTACTTCAAGTACAGGTGTCACCACCCAGAGCGGTCTTAATCTTCCAGTTTCCATATCATTTGACCATTCTGGCAACATGTGGGTGGTTGACGATAACAACAACAGGGTACTGGAATACACCTGTACTACATCGTCATGTTCTGATGGAAATAATGCAGCACTAGAGATAGGACAGACTGCCGGTACAAACCAGTTTACCACCAATACAGCTGTCGCATCTCAGGGAGGCCTAAATACTCCAAATGATATATCATTTGACTTTTCTGGCAATCTGTGGGTGGCTGACGGTAACAACAACCGTGTAGTAGAATACACCACATCAATCACAGTGTCATCCAATCCCTCCTCTGCTAGTTTGTCAGAATCACTTGCAGTATCAGATCAAGTAACTGCAGGAGTATCACCCAGGATATCATCTATAGTTGCTGCAGGAAGTTCTGGAACGACATTTTTTAGCGGCAACAGTATAACAATTCACTTCTCACAGCCCACAAACCAAAAGTTTGGCGGAAAGCAGAACAGTGTGACGCCTGCAAATTTCAACTTGCTGTTTTCATGCTCGTCTACTCTTGGCAACACGTGTCCTGCAAACCTTGGCACAGACTTTACCGGAACATGGTCAGACCCATCAACACTTGTAATAACAGCAGGCTCAAGTGGAGGACCTGTTGCAGTATCAAACAATCTGGTATTCACACCAATTGCAAACTCGGGTCTTGCAAATGCTGCTGCCACTGCACAAGTTTCCACAAATCCATCTCCGGTACTTTCTGGCAGCTTCTCATCTCCACCAATACCATTTATCACAGCATTTGTGGCAAACGATCCTGCCAATGGTGCCACAACATTTCATGCAGGTGACACACTACTGATTAGATTCTCAGCACCAACAAATGAGCCAGGAGGTACAGGTACTGTGAGCCAGACAGAGGTGCAAAACATATTTTCCTTTACCCCATCACTTGGGTCTGCGACATATACTGGAACATGGATAACACCAAGCCTGTTCAATGTTACAATAAATACAGTAGATGGTAGCAACCCTGCAGTAATTGGTACTACTATAGTAACAGTACATGGGACAGGCTCTGACAGCCTTACTAGCAACACCTCGCCCCCGTCTTCTGCATCAACTTCTGTATCGCCACCGCTCTCTGGAAGCTTTGGCACATTTACAGTAGCAGTGCCAGTGGCAGGAGGTGGAACTGCAGTTATCACACTGCCGTCTGGCATCGTAGCCCAGACAACAATCGGGTCAAATACTGCCCAGACTGTAACTTATACCAAGACTACAGCTCCCACAACAGCACCTTCCGGTTCTGCTGCAGGCTCTACACTACAATTTCTTGGAACGCCAGTTGATATCTCACTGCAAAACGGGGCATGCAGTACTGGTGCACAGTGTACTTTTTCATTCGAGTTTACATGCGATGATATCAATACAGCAAACAAGAACCTGCCTGTATCACAGCAGATAACATTTACAAACGGAATACCAAATGTCTCAGTCTTTCACGACAGGCAGCATGACGGAACATTTGCAGACAGCGGAGACCAGCTATCAACGCAGGTAACGCAGCTCTCGTCGTGTCTATTTCTGGCAAGTGCGCAAGACGATCACACGTCCAAGTTTGCAATCGGCGGTGTGATTGCAGCGCTTGCAATCCTTGGGGCAAACAATGCTCCTACAGCACCCACACTATCAGGTACACAGTTTGCATCAGACGAGTATCCTATTACCATTGACGGCAAGGGCTTCAAGCTAGAAAATTACACTGATACCATTCCAACATCAACGTTTCATGTGGGAAAGCCAGCTAGTCTAAAACTGCTGATATACGAGAACTATGGGCCTGATGACGTGCAAGGAGTCTCACTGTTTTCTAATCTGCATGGAAGCGATCTCCAGATATCAGATGCCAATACCATAATAGCATATGATGGTGGAACAACAACGGTAACAGACCCAGACGGGTTTGTCAAGTCAGTCAACATTAACACCAATACCGTGAACAATAAACTACAAGTTGACTTTGAGATTATATTTGCAAACCACATGGACACGTCAAATCTTATTATAAGAACATGGGACAAGGAAGCCTACAAGCAGGACACGCAGATAGTTGGTGCATTCCGGGTGACAGATTCTGTATCCACACAAAAGGCAAACTCTACTTTCTCAGATCTTGTTGCAACTAACACTCCAGGTACTGTAAAAGACCAGACGCTGTCTTTGAGCCCAAATCTGTTACAAGACAAGATGCCAGTCCCAGTCTGGGTGAAAAACAATGCAAAATGGTGGTCTGACGGAAAGATAAATGACAAGAACTTTTTGGTGGGGGTGCAGTACTTGGTGCAAGATGGAATTATAACAGTGCCGCAGCAGGAAGGTACTGTATCATCATCTGAGACCATTCCGGTATGGGTAAAAAATGATGCAAGGTTTTGGGCAGAAGGAGCCATCTCGGACCAAGAGTTTGTGCAGGCAGTGCAGTATCTGATAGATAATGAAATGATGAGCACTACTGGAAATACAAGTCACATGGGCATAGACCCAATACCGTTCAGATGATTTTTTGTAAATTCTCAAGATTTGATATTCAGTGGGAACACTGACAGTCAACTAGTTTTGTGTCAAAGGTACAGTCATGAGGTCCCTCTGATCTTGCATCTGTTGGAATCTTTCCCATGCACTCATCATGACGGCCTTTTTTACAAAACCAACAGATAGGTTCCGCATCAGGACTGGTACACATGTCTTCTAAAATACTGTGACATCTCCTGGTGCAGGGGAATGGTCATCTGCTCTCTTGTGGAATTCTACAAAGTCCTTGTGGTCAGCTTCCTGGTGTCTTCTTAATTGTTCAATGTTTTCAAATACGCTACTGCAAAGATAGCACTTGGGCTTGTGCTGGTCCACCATTGAGAGTACCATAAAATCACGATCTTGTGCAGGCAGTATTAATCTTTCAGAAAGTTTCTTTTGGTCATATTGCAGTAAGCCAGTCTATGAAGCGATCGTCTCTTCCCCTAGATGCTTCATAGAATGCATCCTGTAGTTTGCGCGTAATCTCTCCAGGCCTGCCGTCTCCTACTGGCACATTGTCAATCTCTGTAACAGACTTGACCTCGGCAGCAGTACCAGTCATGAAAACTTC
Source organism: Nitrososphaerota archaeon (assembly GCA_028867755.1). Taxonomy (GTDB): domain Archaea; phylum Thermoproteota; class Nitrososphaeria; order Nitrososphaerales; family Nitrosopumilaceae; genus Nitrosotalea. Next base: position 28,393 of record JAGWFT010000001.1, on the reverse strand, counting down.
GTCTACTGAATACAGCTCATCCCTACCAATCTCTCTTTCAATGACATTGATTCCCTCAGATCTTGCTATCTTGATTACACTGTCCCTTGTTATTCCATCCAAGATTCCAGAATTTAGCGGAGGCGTAGCTATCTCGCCCTTGTCTACTGTGAAAATATTTTCAGCGCTTCCCTCTGAGACCTTGCCGTGATAGTTCAGCATTATTGCCTCATCGTATCCATCTTTTAGAGCTTCTACTCTTGCAAGTGCAGCATTTGCATAGTTTGATGCAGCCTTTGCCTGCATTGGCTGAGACCTGGAATCAATTCTAAGCCAGCTTGAAACCTTGCATCTTGCACCGCGTGTCTTGCCAGCACTTGATTCGCCAGTATTCCATTCCCAACATGCTATTGCAATATCTATCTTGTTTGGAGTCGGTGTCAAACCAAGAACACCATAACTATAGTATGCAATGGGCCTGATGTAGCATTCTTTTAGTCCACTTGCAAGTACGGTCTTGATTATACCATCAGAAATTTCTTTTTTTGAATAGGGAATTTTCATGGAATACATCTTTGCAGATTTGAATAGCCTATCAACATGTTCTTGAAGCCTAAAAATTGCAGGACCCTTTGTTGTCTTGTAACATCTTATTCCCTCAAAGACTGCAGTTGAGTAATGTAATGCATGAGTAAGTACGTGGACCTTTGCATTCTTGAACGGAACAAGCTTTCCATTCATCCATATCTTACCCTGCTCTTTCATATGAATTGGGTAAGGCTTTGGTAATTTAAGAATTAATACAAGATTTCATAACAGATCTTGGTTCAAAAATATTGGTTTTCTTTAAATGTGGTAAACATGCTTTATTATTATATGAGCTACATACTCTCATTTGCCTCTGCAGCATTACTAATCATTGGTCTGGCTGGAAATGGATTTGAGATGAGAAAGGCACGCATATCAACAATGAGAGATGAGGATATGGCCCCAAAGAACATGTTCATGAATAAGAGAAACTTCAAGTGGTATGCATTCATTGGTGCAGCCCTCGTATTGATGGCAGTAGGCAGTGCATATACTTGATCTATATAGATCAACTCTAAATATTTCCTTGATGTACTATACATTAGCGCGTGTTTTGGGTAACGCCGGGCTGATTCTAGATAAAAGGCCCAAGAACAAACCCAGTTTGACTTCTACAGGTAAAGGCTTGTAGATGTCAAATGATTTTTCCCTGTTTCAAATTTTATAATATACAGTAACACAACAAGATATATCCATATTATATCGTACAACCAATCATGGTAGCACGAAAAAAAGGCAAGCATATGAGAAAGGCAGATCAAAGGGCTGCACGCAGAAAGAGAAGAAAGTAAAAGTTTTCTTTTTTGACTAGATTTTTGGCATATTACACAAATTTTATTTTTGATCTCTCTGCGTGGACTGCACGTATTGCCCGCTCTATGTTATCGCTGCTGTCCTCTGTAACTATGATGATCCGTGATGTCTCTTCTTGGGCATCCATGTTGAGAATGTTAAGGCCGGCCTCACCAATTCTTGAGCTTGCCTTTGATGCAATCTGTTGTACGCGCCACATCTCGTCACCAATCAAGGTAATGACTCCCCTGTTGTAGGTGATTGTAGCAAGAGGGTCAAAGGCCAAGACATATCTTTCATTTCGCTTTACATAATCTCCATCTAAAAAGAGAATTCTTGTAAACTCGATGTCATCTTTTGTAAATGGCGATAATACTACAAACTCGCTGTATCTCCTGTCCTTTTCAAGTGAGTCAAAAAGATTCTGGGAAGATTTGCTTTCCATTCTTAGTATGGCGCAATTTTTCTTACCCGTCACTATCTTTAGAGGATGACCGTTTTTGTCTCCAGGCCTTCTCTCTATTGTTGTAATCTTTCTGGGGTTGCCCATGTCAGTTATTATGATTGGCATGTCTACTCCGTTCTCAACTATCTCCTTTATCGCAATGGGATCAAGTATCTTCATTCCAAACATGCCTGCAATTCGTGCCTCGTTGTATGAGAGATGAGTTATGTATTCAAGCTCCTCTTTTACAACGCGTGGATCTGCCGATAGTACTGCACTGTCCTTTTCAAAATCAATCTTGGTGTTGTATCTCTTGCTAAATAAAATTCCAAGATCTGCAGCAGTCCTATCAGAGCCACCTCGCTCATAGGTTGTTTCCAAGCCGTCAGTGGTCTTTCCAATAAATCCTCCAATTGATATCACATCGTTTCGCTCAAGCAAAGATTCAACCTGTGTTAGATTTTGTAATGACTGGGTAGCAAGAAAGTTAGCAGACTCGATATTTTTATCAGTAACAATGGGCCACATGTCAAAACTTACAACATCTGATCTCATGCCAGTGCTTTTCAATACATAGCTCATAACATTAGACATCAATATCTCGCCAGAGTACGCAAGCACTCTTGCCCTTGTATGGTCTGCAAATTCCTTTTTTTGCAGCGCTTCTTTAAGGGATGCAGACGCTTTCTCCAAGAATGTTTCGATTGTTTTTTTGCATTCTTCGTGAAGTTTTTTGTCCACAAGAGCAAGAATCTTCAGGTATGGCTTGCGTAGTTCTTCCACATCTACAACAGTACCGCTTTCTGACTTTTGTCCAAGCTCAAGTGCAATATCTGTCAGTGATCTTTGCCTTCCGTTGTATATTGTAAGAGGAGCAGAAAATACTGCAATCACTTTAGAGTCTTTTTTTAATTCATTAATTCTTTTAATTATAGTAGGTATGAGTACACCGTCTATTCCTACCGCACTTCCTCCAAACTTTGCTACAATAAGATTCTGCAAAACTTGATTACATCTCACTGAACCTTCTATAAAGTTTGGCTGAATGACACAAGCACATGAGACAGTCTCATGGCAAATTAGAATGATTTCTACGCATGCCTTAATAGGAAAAATTGAGCACTTGGCTCCATGCTAAAGGGGTATTCATTATGAGCATTGAGCAAGGCGAACTCTTCAAGGATAAGAACACGAACCACATACTTCAATATCTACCAGAAATGGGGCTTGTTCACAACGAAGAGTTGTGTAAGGAAATAACCGGCTGCATAGATTTTCAAAAAAATAACTAGACAAATTTTCTTATCAACTCTGCAGCTGTTTTGGCACCGTGAAAAGGCTCTGGCACTCTTTTTTCATTTATTTTTTCTGCAATCAGTTCCTTCAATCTAAAAATATCATCAAAAGAATACCCAGCATCTTTTGCATTGGCTTCTTGCTCAAAATGACCCTTTATGGGAATAAAGATTCCAGGCGTGCCATAATGCCTTGACTCGTCTATGGTAGATTTTCCTGCAAGTGATATCACCAAGTCTGCAGCAAATATTATTTCATGCAAACTGCTTGCAAATCCAAGATTTCTGTATGGTGTTGATTCCATTTGAAGCAAAGGCCCAGAAACTATCACAAGTTCTGCATCAAGGTTGCTCTTTTTGAACACCTCTATGGCCTTTTCAATTAAAAATTTTCCCAAGTCAGTTCCCCCTATGCTTACAACAACAGTCTTTCTGCCAAAAGAATATTTTTTTCGTAGCTGCTCACGAGATTCTGTGGTGTCTCTAACTATTGGCCCAACTCTTACTATGTTAGAATCATCCTGGCCGTTTTCTGGTATAATAACAAGATCGCATTTTTGTATGATACTTTTCATGGACTGGTTCATCTTTTTTTCAATGATAGAGCTCATTCCTTTTGCAAATTTTGTTTCCAAGATGTCAGTTACAAGAATGGTCTTTATCTTCTGCTTTTGCGCTATTACAAGTGATGCAAAATCCTCATCGCTTACCACTAATCTAGGCCTCTCATTTTCTATTACTTGAGATGCGATTTTCTTACATTCTTTGTAGTATGAGAGATAACCAAAAAACCACTTGAGTGGACTGTGAAGCTTGCCATCTTTGATTTGAAATGGAGGTGGATTATAGAGGTTGTCAGAATCAAACCCATATTCACAAAGCAGCCTGTGTGCACCTGCACCGCTTACAAATTTTTTTGAAATGCTTTCAAGATATTGTGAAACTGCTATATCGCGAGTTGCGTGCCCCAATCCTATTGGGCTTGTAAAGAAGACCACCTCTGTCATGCTATAGATTCACCTGAGAACCAGTTTTTAGAACAATTGAAGGTTGCTATATCTGAACTTGATTTAGAAATTTTTGGATATTTTTGAATAACTTTATGATGCAAGTGTCAAGTACCCACAAATGAAATCCATAAAATGCTGAATTTGCATTTATTTTAAGCTGAATTTTTCATCTATTGAAAATGAAACTGTGTTGGCAGTCAGATCATAGCCTACACGGTTTGCATCAAGCTCTTCTATCATGGATTGATAAAGCTCGGCTAGGTAAATGGACCATTTTTTTCCCATGTCGTGCTGAATTATGAAAGTATGCACTGTGTCATTGATTTCATGTTGGTATGAATAATTTGATGCCTTGATAGAGGCTTCTATTACACTTAAAAATGATTTAGTGTTGTATTGCTTTCTTAAAAGTAATACAATGTCTTTTGTAGTGTCTTTTGCAACACGTCTTGCAATGTTGGAAATGTTCTTTTCAGAATATTGTTTCAATAATTCTTGAAGCAAGGATCTTCTGACAGATAAAAACCCAGCTTTGCCAGCATTTGAGTGCCAGTCAACATGCATGATAAATATTTGATTTACCAGTGTATTGAGAGATATCTCCTTTTGTCTTGCCTCTTTTTCCAGAAGATTAGCGTTTGCTTCTTTTATCCTAAAAGTAAGGTTTCTTGATAATTTTTTTCATTATTAGACTGCCAAATCCGGTACAATAAATATACAAAACATAGTTTTTAATATTTTACTGTTTCTAAAAAACTAGAACATCAAAACACTTAACAATTAATTGCAATCATTAAAACTACACCAGAATTAAAATGTATGATTGTTTTACATTACACAAGTGCAAGACGATACAAAAGCTAGAACAACTTTTTGAAATAGAAAATGTTGAGCTTGGATAAAACAGAAATTCCAAGTTTAACCAGAAACTTGGCACATCATTCATTCACTTAGACTTATATGCATTTTAAATTGGAGCTTGCTTGGGTTCATAGTCCAGTTGGTTATGACGTCGCCCTTACACGGCGAAGATCCAGGGTTCAAATCCCTGTGGACCCATTCCTACATAGGGCATGGAACCTACGAAATTTCTCTAAATTCATCTAATTGCAACTGTATATCCGAAGTTCTTGTTATTTCACAGGCAAAACAATATTGATCAAAACGCCATATATCTGCCCCAAGTAAGATATGGCTAGTATGACAAACGTGCGCCATTTTGACCCAGTACTAATAGTAATAACAATGGCCATAATTGGAGTTCTTTTGGTTATGGCATACCAGCTACTCTCGATCATAAGCATGGTGGCAATTGGTCTTGGTTCTGCTGTTGTTGTATATCAGATTATGACTTTGCAAGGAAGGTTTACCTCACGACTCAGATATGGAAAAAAAATTCCATCGTTTTTTCTCATTTTTCTCATTACCGCGCCTATTGCACTTGGAGTTGCTGTTGGCTTTGACAATTATTCCCTGCAAGAATCTATAGTAAAGGCAATTTTACTCTGGGGCCTGACACTTACTTTTTGGAACACATTGTTATTTGTGCCGTTAGCATTGTATGGTAAATACAAAGAAAATACGATATTAGAGCCAAATTCATATCCAAGATTAACAGTAATTGTCCCTGCGTATAATGAAGAAAAAGTCATAGAAAGAACAATCCAAGCACTTGTTGAAACAAAATATCCAGATAAAGAGATCATAGCAGTAGATGATGGAAGCAAAGACAAAACATTTCAAATAATAAACAAATACAAAAAACAGATCAAGGCATTACACAAGGAAAATGGGGGAAAGGCAAGTGCAATTAATTTTGGACTTGCTTATGCAACGGGGGAAATTATTGTAGTGGTAGATGCAGATACAATAATTGGAATGGACTCATTAACTCACTTGGCTAAAGGATTTTCTATGAACAAGGATGTGGCAGCAGTTGCAGGAAACATCAAAGTAAGAAATAGAAAAAACTGGCTCACATTTTGCCAAGCAATAGAATATGTGGCAGGCATTCAGATTGCAAGAAGAGCACTAGATGTATTTGGTTCAATATCAGTAGTACCAGGAGCCTTGGGGGCCTTCAAAAGAACTGTTTTAGAAGAGATTGGAAATTATCATAAAGACACGCTTGTAGAGGACTTTGATGTTACACTAAAGATTTTAAAGACAAATCTTACTATCTCTGGCAGCACAAAAGCAGTCGCGTTCACAGAGGCTCCTGAGAACATAAAAAACTTGTACAAACAGAGAAAGAGATGGTATGGTGGAAATCTCCAAGTTTTCTCAAGGCACTCAGACGCATTGTTAAACCCACGATTTGGCCTTTTGCAAAGACTGGTCTTTCCATACATGGTATTCTCAAGTGTTGTCATGCCATTTGTTGGGTTCATTACACTTGGTACTGCAGCTTATACCGCAATTTTTGGGGGCGGGATATTTGTTCTTGAGGTGTTTGCTATCTTCTCAGTCTTACAGATCCTCCAAGCAGCATTGGCTGTTAGGATGGATAATGAAGATCCAAAATTGATTCTCTACGGAGTATTTCTGGTACTAGGATTCAAGCAGATACTTGATTTTCTTTTAATTAGAGCTGTGTTTGAGCAATTATTTAGAAAGGAAATGACTTGGACAAGCGTGGATCGAGTGGGAATATGATAGAACGACGTTTCCTTGTTGCCCTACTTTCTGTTTTTGTCTTGGGCTCATTTTACTTTGTAGCTTATGCCGAAACATCCGGCTCAATTGCAGTCAATATAACTTACACCAACGGCGATAGAGCAGATTATTGGCCAATCTCAATAAAAATTTATCAAGATACCAATGCGACCCCGTACAGAGAAATATCATCAATCACAGGCAATCCTTTCAATATACTGTCTCTTCCTTTAGGACACCAATACAAAGTTGAAGTATATGCAAATGATATGCATGCTGCAGTACGTTATGTAGATCTTGAACAATTGCAACAAAATCTAGATGTCAGCATTCCGCTGTCTGGAGGCATGCGTGTAAATGTATTATACAATGACAAAGCCACTCCTGTAGAAAATGCAACTGTTGAAATCAAGTCAGATGTCAATAAAACTTGGGCAACAGGTACTACTGATGCAAAAGGACAAACCCTGAGATCTTGGATATCTCCCACCATTGATCAAAGCGATTATTATGTAGCTAATGTAAAAATTGGTAAAACTCTCTCATATTCTCATTCTCCTGTTTTTCTACTTCCTGGAATAGCTCAAGAGATCACTGTTGTCACGCCTTGGCCATCGATAGTTAATAGTTTGGTAACAGTAAAGTTGTACAATAATCAATCCTCAACTATCCAGCCTTTAGCTGGCACTCTTGTGGTAAATTTGTTAGATAGCGATGGAAACCTAGTTTCCCAGTCTCCAGTTGATGCTAAAGGCGAAGCATATTTCTATAATCTAAAAGTTGGTGATTATGTTTTTCACGTAATAGATCTCAAAAATAACTCAAAGTGGTCAGATTCTAGCGTTACAATTGATGGCACCAAGCTTAATTTCAGTATGGTAAGAAACCAAAACACAGTCATCGTACCTGCTCCTTCTGCTCCAAAATCAACAGCCATAAACTGTAACTGTGTGGCATTCAGGCTAGATAATATCCAAGATTATTGGCTGGATAGTGTTCAGACCGGAATATTGGACACATTCAAACAAAAAGATGCAGATTTGACTTTGGGTATAATTTCCAATGCATTTGGTAATGATTCCAAATTGACAAACAGTATCAAGAATCAAATAAATTCAGATAACCGATTAATTGACATTGGAATAAATGGATGGAGTTTTGAAGATTTCACTTCATATGATGAATCTTATCAAGCCTTACTTCTTGAACAGTCTAAAAACAAAATATCATCAGTTCTTGGCGCAACATCCACAATCTTTGTTCCTCCATATGGAAAGGTAAATCAAGATACTTTTCCTGCCATGCAGGATAATGGAATTAATTATGTTAGTTCTATTTCTGATGTTACCGTGCCTGCAGCTTTTTCAGGTAAAATCCAAAACATCCCAGCTACTGTCTTTACCGGTTATTATCATTTAGAAAACGGAACTTTGCAATACATGACAAATGATATGATAATGTCTCAGATCAAAACTAGTATGCAAAGTCATGGGTTTGCAGTTGTAACTCTAAACTTTCAAGATTATGCACTTGCAAATAATACAATCAAAATAAATTCTCCAGACTCTTCACAGACAGAAAAACTAGGGGCTTTGATAGACATGATTCGTACTGCAGGATTCCAAATAGTCAAAATCAGTGAAATTAATAATCAGACTGGAAACTCATATGCAATTAACAATCAGACTAGCAATTCATCTGCAATTCCCTCATGGGTAAAATACGGTGCACAATCATGGTCTCAAAATAATGTATCTAATTCCGAATTTCTCAAGACAATGCAATCTATGATAAAACAAAATATCGTAAAAAGTGTAACACCTAATGCAGAACTAAAGATTCTTCCAAATTGGCTAAAATACGATGCAATGTGGTGGTCGTCTGGCCTAATTTCTGGCCAAGAGTTTGTCAATACTGTGGAATATTTGATTAAGATACATGCAATAAACTAGTCTTGTACTCCTTGAATATCTGTTGTCATATTTCTATTACATTTATGCTCTAAAAGTAATATAGTGTATATTCAAAATACGTTATGATGCCAAACAAAAAAAATAGTATATTGATAATAGAAGATAGTCTTGCCATATCCATGCTTATCCATGAATTTCTAAAGAAACTAGATTATCACGATGTTCATACGTGTAATACAGGAAAGGCTGGAATACAGTCATTTTCTGATCTGGTAAACAAAGGAATTGTGCCAGTTGTCTTTCTTGACTATCACCTTCCCGACATGACTGCAAATGAAATAATGTCAAACATACTTAGCATAAGGCCTGATACGAGAATCATCATAGAAACTGCTGACGCAAAAAATGAAGAACAGATCAAAGCAGCTTTACGGGATGGTGCATATCAATATGTAGAGAAGCCAATACGATATGAAAATCTAAAAAATGTCATCAAGACTCTGGAAGAAGAAGAGCCAGATATTGAAAAACAGACTTTTGATCATGGACAGAAAATAGAATCTTTTCTAAAAATGTCTACTAGAATTAGTGTGATGAGGCTTTCAGAATATTCAGACACAAAAGTCGAGGTTGTCAAAGAATATGTAAAAAAACTCGAGTCTGAAGGAAGAATACAGAGAATAGAAGATATCAAAGAGATCACATGTAACCAATGTAATTCTATGAGAATTGCTATGAATTTTTACTGCCCTTCTTGCAAAAGTTCTAATTTTAAACAAGGAAAACTAATTGAGCATTTCAAGTGTGGCAATGTATCCATAGATGAATCATACACAAATAATACTTGTCCTAAATGTCGAAAGGAAATAAAAATACTTGGTGTAGACTATAAAGCAATTGACAATTACTACATATGCAATGATTGTGGAGATAAATTTCCAGAACCAGCACATGATTACATATGTGTAAAATGTAATAACAGATTCGCATTAGATAAGGCAAAATGGATAACAAGCGAAGGACTCAAACTAGTACGATAATTCTGTATACTGAAAACTTGTATATTGTAGTATGATTCCTGTCTAATCTTTATATCATCGTTAACTTTGTTCCTTAACAAAGTGTCGCAATCCATTATACATTATTTACAGACAAGATGCCATGAAGTTTGGGAATTACGGGCACTGCTCTACGAAGATATTTTGGGTGTTAGAGTATGAGGAATTTTAATCGATTTACCATTGGCAGAAAACGTCTAGCAACTTGGAAAAATACTGCCTCTGTATATGGGAGAAACCTTGCCTTGACGATATTTATCGCTATTTCTATCTCTGCAGTCTTTTTTGTTCCACAGAATGCATTTTCTACCTTGGTGTTTACTGACTATACTACCAGTACATCCATTACAAATAGCACATCTGTACCACCACAAACTTCCAACAGTGTACCAGTTACGAATAGCACCACCACACCACCACAAACTTCTAACAATACACCAAATGTGACAAGCAACAACACTGGAACTTCTAATGCAACAACGCCTCATACAAATTCCACCACCTCTACAGTAACTTCTTCAAATACTGCTAGCAGTTCAAACTCGACACAATCAAACTCAACAAGTTCTAGCTCCAAGCAAAACTTAACACAGACAAACAATAATGTGGCAGTGACTACATCTAACTCGACTAGCACCAATGCTACCAGTCAAAGTATTCCGCAGGTAAGCTCAGAATCATCGCCTAGTCCAGCACCTATAGAATCATCAGGCTCTGATACATCAGGTTCGGGTTATGGTTCCTCAATATCCTCCACAACAAGCAGCTCATCGTCCTCATCGAGTGCTGGGTCAGTCCAGTCGCCAAGCATTGTTATCTCAGGAATAATAAACAACTCTAACACAACTAGTTCCAGTGCAGCATCTTCTGCAACTGTATATACAGGCACCCCAATCTTGCCTGCATCGCTCGTGCTAACTAGTGACCAAACGTATTATGCTTATGGCGATGTTGTAACATTAAAAGTATCATTGCCTGGGATAATCTCGCAAAATGTCGCACTTGCAATTGCAGACCCCACAGGAACTGATATTGTATCAAGAACAATAACTACAGACGAGAACGGTACAGCGCAGCTACAGTTTAAGATCCCGTCCAATTTCCAGATAGGTGTTTACCAAGATATTGCAACAGCACTAGTTGATGGCAAAAACTATACGACTTCCACACAGTTCAGCGTGATCAAAACTCACGGAATCTCAATAGATTCAGTGCAACTAACTGACCAACAGGGAAATCCAGTCTCCATGATAAAAAAAGGCCAAAATAATTTTGTCCAGGTCTCTATATCTTCTGGCGAGAAAATGCCAACACTTCTCACTCTGAATCTCTTTGACACTAACCAGAGTAGTATTGGCACAGCATCTGTCAAATCCACAATAAATCCAGGAGATTCTCAGATGACGCTATCATTTTTTATACCTCCTAATGCCCAAATGGGAACTGCAGATGTATTTGCTGACGCGTATTCTGATTGGCCAAGTAACGGAGGCACACCTCTTACAACAGAATCATGTCTCTCAGCTAGTCTAGAAGATCCTGCCACGCTTCCAGTATCATACAAGCCATCTCCTCCACAAACTTGTACCGTACATCCACAAAACCTGAATGGAACCACTCTTGTATCAAATGTAGCAGCCAAGATGACAAATGATCAGGCACTGGTTACACTAGGTGTTGCTATACAAAATGACAGCATGACATTCATGAGTCCTGCCCAAGCACAACTTTTAGCGCTTGCATATCATAACGGTACTGCAGCAAACATTGGAGACAAGTCGATTGCCCTAGTAAGCCTAAATCTAAACGCATTAAATTCTAGTATCACATCTAATACAGTCAACTCAGGAAATGTTACGCAGTTTACCACCCTTCTTGGTCCAGCGCTCCAAAATGATCCTATGGCGCAAAAAATACTGCAAGAGATCCAGACATCAAAACAACAAGTAGCAAATATACTCGGAAACGAAACTGCTGTAAAAATTGACAACGAATTAGTACAACAGCAAAGACTAGCAGCAGCAAGCAAGCTCAAGCAAGACCTGACAGCACTCCAGCAGTCTAATGCAGCTACCACTCCAAACGCAGCATTTGCTTCCTTCCTTTCTACAATACCTGATAACCGTACACAAGGAGTATTTGAGGGAGAATTTAATTTCATGAAGCAAAGAGTCTCTGCCGCAAATGCTGCCATGCAAAATGTGCTTGATAACGGCGGAAGCTTGGACCAAGCAATACAAACATTTGACAACTATGCAGCAGTAAACCATGCACAGGTTGTACAGATAAACAACAACCTCAACGTCGAGTATGGCCTTGCAAACAGCAATGTACAGTCATGTTTTGACAGTAATGGGGATCTGGCAGTTGTTAATGGAACAAACCCATGTATTGCAAACTTGGAGAACAACTCTACCAATTCAAGTGGTATCCAAATAACATCTGTCCAGCCAACAGATCAGAATGGAAATTCAGTATCAACATTTACCCGAGGCCAGAGTGGCTTTGTTAGAGTTGACATCCACTCAGGCTATGCAGCACCAACTCTTGTAACTATCAATCTCTTTGACTCTAACCTAAACACACTGGGAACAAGCTCAGCCAAGTACACGCTAAATCCAGGAACTTCGGAGGTGGTACTTCCATATTATGTGCCTACCCAGTCCTCAACAGGTCTTGCCAGCATATATGCAGACGCACTAACAGACTGGCCAAATAAAGGAGGCACATCAGAATCACATGAATTATCGTATTTTGTTGGACTCTTGTAGGTATGGCAAATTGAAAACAAGCTCACTAGTTGCAATTGCTACCTTGTCTCTGGTAGCGTTTGCTATACCTAGCTCCTATGCACAGCTAGACAACGAGTCAATCACAATTAACACATCAAAGAATGCATATGGACCGGGAGATACGGTAAATCTCAGTGGCATTGTCAATGAAGGAGCTCCAGGACAGCTTGTTGCCATCCAAGTAAAAGATGCAAAGGGAAATCTTATCCTTATTCGAACCGTACAGTCTGACCAAAATGGAAACTTTAACCTCCAGTTCAAGGTTCCACTTTCAGCTTCTCCAGGAAACCTGAACATAACAGCAAGTACTAGAATCAATGGGTTTGTTATTACTCAAAGCAAATCTACCACAACTCCTGTGCCAGAGTTTCCAGCATCAGGACTTGTGCTTGCTGCAAGCATTGCTTCACTTTTAATTTTCTATGGTATGGTATCTAGCCGAGGTATGAGCGGCATGAAACAAAGAGTGGGTGGAGGAAAATAAAACCACTAAATCTTTACATCATTGCAGCGATGGGAATTGGTGTCATTGTAACAATTGGAATAATTGCATTGCTCTCCCCACACATGTTCAACCTGCCACAACAATCTAGCTCTGAGAATACTCCACCATCCGTGCTCTCTCTTGCTGTATCTGTAAACTCTACTGAGATAAAGGCAGGGCAAGGGATTGCAATGGACATTGCACTTGCCAACACGTCTCCAGATACATTGACACTTATTCCACAACATAACTGGCCTGTAAAACAATGGAGCATCAAGCCATGTCTATTCCACCTGCCATTTGGTATGGCCCTTTTTCAGGGAAATTATTCAATTGAGAACATGACTGATGGCAAACGTCTGCCATTGTACCAGAGCGGCGTTTACATGTGCAAGACAATTGGTATAGTAGACTATGTCTTTGAGCCTTCAAGCAACAAGGCAACAATTGAGACTTATAATTCGACCAACTATCAAGTTACACTACAATCTCATATTGCGTTTAACGGATTCTATCAAGGACAGAAATTCCAACCACTAACACCAGGAGTGTATACTATAGTGGGAGACGACGAGTGGGGCCATGTCTCGATCAACCACTTTACAGTGGAAAATTGAGCAAGAGAATCTGCATTAATTTTTTATACATGCTGATGACCATCTATGTTAAATGATAGACCTAGTGTCTCTTGCACTGGCGTTTCTTGCAAACTGCATTCATAACTGTGTTGGCTGTTAACTGTAATATCTCTAGAATCCCCTAAAGCCTGCTGGTCTGCACAATTCCGGATGTTCTCTAAGATACGTAATTTTTTGCAGCATCTGTTCTTTTTCTTGGGGAAATGTTCCACCTATTGGATATGCATTAGAGCCATGGTTTGCTCGGAAAACCACCGGAGCTTTGGGGTCTATCTTGCTTACAAGTAATTCAAGCTCATCTAGTGCATCGGCATCATCGATCATCAGAAAAGGTTCCTTGAACTTGGTAAGAAATTCTTCGCGTATTGCTCCATCAAGATGTAAAGTAAGGGCCCCAACGTAATGGGGTGATGTAACGTTTAGAATTTTTGCAGTGTCCTCGATGTGTTGTTTAGAATAATTTTTCCCGCCAAGGCCCAGAATTACCATGCATGATATAGTGTACCCAGAGTCTTTTGCTTTTTGACATGCTTTGATGATTGTCTGGCTGGTTGCGCCTTTTGTTATTTTTTTGAGTATGATATCCGAGCCTGTCTCTATCCCAATGTAAAACATCGTAAGTCCCGCATCGTAAAGTCTTCTCAAATCTTCTGGAGATTTTTCTAAAATGTTTTTTGGCATGGCATAGCACGAGATGCGTTCAAGATTTGGAAACTTGATTCGTATGTAATCTAGAATCTGGAGCATGTTTTCTGTTGATAAATTCAGTGCGTCTCCGTCTGCAAGAAATATTCTACTTGTGCCTGCCATGTGCTTTGCAGCAAGATCAATTTCCATCTTTATTTCCTCCCATGGTCTTTCCTGGTATTCTTTTGTTCTATACATGTCACAGTATGAACACTCGTTAAACGAGCATCCAAGTGTTACCTGAAAAATCAGTGACTTGCCCTCTGATGGTGGCCTGTACAGGGGATAATCGTAGTTTAGCATCAAGTTCACTAGTATGTAATCTAATTTATCGGTTATTCTATTTGTGTGTAATTCAAGTCTTGTGACGTGAAGATATCGACGAAATCTTGCCCCTGTATTTTTCTCTGTACAATGTTCTGCATGATCTGCAGCAAAAAAATCTCTCAAAGTTGGCAAACTTGAATGCAATGGGTTTGCCGGTAACAGGCCCCTGACAATAGTCACAACTCAGCTTTACTAGAGTATTATTTCCAAGTTTTAACTTGTGCTCCCTTGAATTATTCGTCTCTGAATGTTTTTTTCCTATCTTGTCCATGTCTAGTGTTGGAAAAACTCCCTTGACAAGCCCAATGTCTACAAGCCTTTGGTATCGTGTCTTTACGGTAGGCGTGCTGACCTTTATCTCACGTGATATCTGCCTGAATGACTTTCTACCGTCTTTGAAAAGTGATTCAAGTATTGCAGTATCGATTTCATCAATCTTGTATGGCATGTGACAATTATGTCATGCCAGTTATGTAAATTTGTGGTCTTTTCTTTGGATTCCACCTTTTTAACAAAAGGGAGCTTGTCGTCACTGATACAGAAGATGCAGCCATAGCAGCACCAGCTAGTGCAGGATACAACATGCCTAGTCCTGCCAGTGGAATAAGTATAATATTATAAGCAAAGGCATAGGCAATGTTCTGCCTTATCTTTCTTACAGTTCTTTTTGCAAGATCAAAGGCAGTGATGATATCCCAAAGATTGTTTTTCACAAGAATGATATTTCCAGCTTTTAATGCAACATCTGTGCCAGAGCCCAAAGAAATTCCTACATCTGCCTGACTGAGGGCAGGTGCATCATTTATGCCGTCTCCAACCATTGCAACTATTTTTCCTTCTTTTTGCAGTTCTTTTATGATGCGTGACTTGTCTTGTGGCAATACATTTGCAATTACTTTGTCAATTCCTATCTTTGCTCCAATGGCCCTTGCCGTTATCTCATTATCGCCTGTGAGCATTACTGGCCATATGCCTTTTTTCCTCAGCACGTCAACTACTGCACCTGACTCGGAACGAGGTGTGTCCTGTAGTGCTATCAGCCCAACAGGTTTCAAGTTGATGCAAACTGCAACAACTGTTTTTGATTCCTCCTGAATCTTTTTGATAATACTTTTTGAATCTTCTAGATCAACTCCCTTTTGTTCCACAAACTGGACGCTGCCTACTAGTACATTGTTCTCTCCTACTTTGCCACTGGCTCCCAGTCCGGGACTAGACAAAAAATCGCAGACATCGTAAAGAGTCACACCAACCTCTTTGCTGTTTTTTACAATTCCAAGTCCAATTGGATGCTCAGAATATCTTTCAATTGATGCTGCTGTTACAATGATTTGAGATTCAGTTGTGCTATCTAGTGGTATCACATCAGTAACAGACAGCTCTCCATGTGTCAGCGTGCCAGTCTTGTCAAAAACAACAACACTTACTTTGTCAAGAATCTCAAATGTCTCACTTTTCTTAAACAGTATACCGTTGTGGGCGCCTTTTCCGACACCCACCATTATTGCAGTAGGGGTTGCAAGGCCTAGTGCACAGGGGCATGCCACTACAAGTATTGACACTGCAGGAATCAAAGCAAGATGTATGTTTCCCAAACCAAACTCCAACCACAAAAAAAATGTAACAGCAGAAACTGCCATTACTGCAAAAGCAAATCTTCCTGCCACAAGATCAACAAGTCTCTGTATAGGAGGTTTGGTAGATATCGAGTCTTCTACCATCCTGACTATCTGAGAAAGCAGTGTATCTTGTCCTACCTTGACAGCCTTGATGACAAGTATCCCATCCTTGTTGATTGTACCACCTATTGCACTGTCGCCAACTTTTTTCCTTACCGGCAAGTACTCCCCAGTTATCATAGACTCGTCCACTGAAGAGTTGCCATCAATTACCGTTCCATCTGTGGGTACTCTCAAGCCAGGTTTTACTAAAATGACCTCATCTTGCCTTATGTCATCAACTGATACCTCGACTTCAATACCGTCTCTTCTCACTGTTGCAGTTCTTGGCTGTATCTCAAGCAACTTGCGTATGGTGCCAGAGGTTATTGCCTTGGTCTTGTTCTCAAGATATTTCCCAAGCAAGATAAAAGTAATCACTACAGATGATGCATCAAACGCAAAGTGTTGCCAGTTTGGTGTTGGAAAAAGATTTGTTGCACTAAAAAGATATGCGGCTGTTGTGCCAGTGACAACAAGTGTGTCCATGTTGGCAGAGTGTAGCTTTGCTATGCGATATGCTCCAAGGTAAAACCTACTGCCAGCACCAAACTGTATGATTGTGGCACACCCAAACATGATATATGCAGCCAAGTCACTTTTTGAAAAAGGAATAATTTTGAAAACTTCTGGGTAGCTGTAAAGTATTACAGGAATTGCAAGTGCTAGTGATACAAGAAAATATTTTTTCAAGTTGGCAGATTCAACATGTTCAGAAGATACTGTAAGATCTTCGCTTACTATGGTATAATGAAGGTGCGATATCTTTTGTCTAAGGTCTCCAAGCGAAATTATTTCTGGGTTGTATCGCAATGACAAATGGCTGTTGCCATAATTTACAGAAACCTGTTTTACTCCATCTACTTTGTCCAGCTCACTCTCTAGCATATGAGCATCTGATAAATCAGCAAGCCCACTTAGAACAAATGTAGCATCATAGTAAATTACTCTGTACCCCATCTTGCAAATCGAGTCTTCAATGCTGTCAACCCCAGATTGTTCAGGATCATACTCAATGACTGCTTTTTCTGATAACAAATTAACTTCACACTTTTCTACTCCCCTGAGATGTAATACAGATTGTTGTATCGAGCTAACACACCCAGAACAATGCATGCCGCCTATCTTCAACACAGCTTTTTTCAATGATCTTTGTTCCATACAATTAACTGATTTTGTATCATACTTAATGCCTGAACTTTACAATTGTTAAAAACCAAGAAGATGTTTTAATTAGATAGGGTACACGAAGGCATACAATGCCCGCAGACCCATATGCAAAACGTCTTCTCTGGTTTGTATTCATGGGCTCAAAAGGAGGACCTAACCGGATGAGGATAATCTCTGTCATACGTGAAAGGCCTCTAAATGCCAACCAATTGGCAAAAGAGTTGGGTCTTGATTACAAGGCAATACAGCACCATATCGGAGTGCTTGAAAAAAATAACCTCATAACACGCGTAGGAGAAAAATATGGCGCTACTTACTTTATATCTACATTTTTGGAGGTCAACTTGGTCGCATTTGACGAAATTGTAACCAAATTGGAAAAAAGTAAATAAGCTTTGCAAGGTTGATTTTTCTTACATGGAACTAATAATGACTGCAAGCACAATTGTCTCCGGAGCCAACATGGTAGTTCTAGGTATCCTTATGGGAGTCTTTGGCAAGATGTATTCAAAAACAAAGGCCCAACTTCCTTTGGGGATGATATTTTTTGCGGGTTTGCTTTTTCTACACAACATAATAACAGTTTACGCATATTTCTCAATGATGGAACTTTATGCAGCGGCACTCTTGCCATATCTTTTGGCAGTACATGCAGCAGAGCTTGCGGGAATTCTGGTACTTTTGAAAATAACAATGCAATAGATTTAGTTTATTTGTAACTAGAATAAATAAAATCTGTGAAACGAAAATATTTCAAGCTTGGCAAAAATATTTTGCTCAAGTTTATAGTGATGTCTGTAATTTCTTGCATTGTTGTCCAGTCTCTGTCAAACCAATCATCTATTGTAAATTCTAGTGTGAAATTAATGAGGTTGTACAAAAATGCCTCTTAGTATTTTTGTTGATGGCTCAGGAGGGCCAGATTCTGGGTTTGGATTTTTTGTCAAGGAGACTGGCGAGTCGTTTTATAAAAAAGAGCCAGGCATAACAAACAATGAGGCAGAATATATGGCAATAATTGCAGCGCTGAAAAAATATCAAAGTTCGCCTGAAGATATAACAATTTATAGTGATTCTAAAAACACGGTATCGCAGTTAAATCATGAATTTGCAATAAATAAAAATGAGTTACGCACGCTTGCAATGGAAGCCTGGGAACTTGCTGTCAAATATGAGAACTTGAAGATAGTATGGATTCCAAGAAAGGAAAACATGGCAGGAAAGATGCTAGGAAGCTAGCGATCTCGGTAACTTATTATACATAACCATTTGAAACCATCTCGTTAAAATGACTGATTCTCTCTTTCTCTCCCCAAAATCAATTGCCATAGTTGGTGCATCAGACAAAGAAGGCAGTGTGGGCCGTGCAATCACATCAAACATTCTCAAAGGATATACCGGCAAGATCTTTCCAATAAGCCCAACTCGAGAAACAGTCTTTGATAAAAAAGCCTACAAGAGTGTTCTAGATGTTCCAGAGCAAGTAGACCTTGCAGTGGTGGTAACAAAAAATGACGTCGTGCCTACTGTTCTTGAAGAGTGTGGAAAAAAGGGAATCAAGGGTGCTATCGTAATCACTGCCGGATTCAAGGAAGTAAACGAAGAGGGAGCAAAACTTGAACAAAAATTGGCAGAGATATCAAAACAGTACAACATCAGGATAATAGGGCCAAACTGTCTTGGAGTCATGAATCTGGCTCCTCAGACAATGATGAATTCTACTTTTCTTAAGATAACTCCAAAGTCTGGAGGAATTGCACTAGTTTCACAAAGTGGTGCAATCTGTGCCGCATTGGTAGAAGATGCAAGTGCACAAGGAATAGGATTTTCAGCTGTTATCAGTATGGGAAACAAAGTGGACCTCAACGAGGTTGATATGCTAAAGATGTTGGCAACACATGATCAAACAAAGGTCATTGTCATGTATCTTGAAGACATGGCAAATGGACGTGAGTTTCTCAAAGTATGTAAACAAATAACAAGGCTAAGCCAAGCTAAAAAACCAGTTCTTGTTTTAAAGTCAGGTAGGAGTCCAGAAGGTGCAAAAGCTGCCATGTCGCATACAGGCGCACTCATGGGTTCTGATGAAATCTATGATGCTCTTCTCACACAGGCAGGAGCAATCAGAGTTGATACCATGGAAGAGCTGTTCGATTACGCTACAGCATTTTCAAAACAACCGCTTCCAACAAAAGGTGATCTAGTAATAGTATCAAACGCAGGAGGACCTGCAATTATTTCAACAGATGCATGCTCAAAGCTTGGAATAAAGATGGCAAGTATCGAGGACATCAGGCCACAGATTAACGCAGTAATTCCGCCGTGGGGCACATCAAGAAATCCAGTTGACATTGTAGGTGATGCAGATTTTAACAGGTTTGATCACGTGCTAAACCTAGTTCTTGCACACAAAAATGTCGGCTCTGTAATTGCAATGTGTACTCCTTCAGCAACGCTAGACTATAACAAACTAGCAGAGGTCATAGTAAACGTCTCAAAGAAACACAACAAAACCATTCTGGCCAGTCTTATGGGGCTAGATGAGGGAATAAAGAACAAGGAAATACTTGCCGAAGGCGGTATTCCTCATTACAAGTATGCAGAAAGCGCCATAAGGGCACTAAAGGCCATGCTACGATTCACGCATTGGTCGCAGACAACAGAAGGCAAGGTTCAGGAATTTAAGGCAAACAAGAAAAAGGTAGAGCAAATTTTTGCCAAGGTACGTTCAGATGGAAGAAAGAATTTACTAGAAGAGGAAGGTCAAGAAGTTTTAAAGGCGTATGGAGTCCCTCTCCCAAAAAGCATTCTTGCTACAAAAGAAAAAGAGGCACTTGCTGCAGCAAAAAAGATTGGATATCCAGTTGTGATGAAGATTGCATCGCCGCAAATAATTCACAAATCTGATGCAGGTGGAGTAAAGGTTGGAATGAAGACCCCACAAGAAGTAAAAACAGCATTCAAGGAGATAATTAAGAACGCAAAAAAATATGACAAGAAAGCGATAATCAAAGGAGTCTTGGTTCAAGAGATGATAAAGGGAGGCAAGGAAACAATCATTGGTTCAAAACAGGAACCAGGATTTGGACCGGTCGTAATGTTTGGAATGGGAGGAATCTACGTCGAGGTTCTCAAAGATGTTACTTTTAGAATAGCACCGACTACTGATCTGGAAACAGATGAGATGATCTTGTCTATCAAGACAAATAAGTTGTTGCAGGGTGTAAGAGGCGAAAAGCCATCTGATGTGCAAAAGTTATCAGAATGCATCCAGAAAATTTCTCAGCTTGTCACCGATTTTGAAGAGATAAAAGAGCTTGACCTAAACCCAGTTCTTGTGTTTGAAAAGGGCAAGGGCTGCAAAGTGGTAGATGTAAGAATCGGTCTTGCGTAGGACCGAGTACCTTTATTATAATATTTATATTACTTTGAGAGGGTATAGCTGACATGCCAATTAAGACGGGTGCTGAATATATACAAAGTCTTAGGGGTAGAAAGATGAAGGTTTACCTTTTTGGAGAACTTGTAAAAGAGCCTGTAGATCACCCAATGATTCGTCCGTCGATTAATGCAGTTGCAGAGACTTTTGACTTGGCAGTACATGAAGGAGATCTTGGCAGTGTAAAATCATCCCTTAGCGGACAGCAAGTAAACAGATTCCTGCATATTGTGGAGAGCCCAGAAGATCTCGTAAACCAAAACAAGATGCAACGAAAACTTGGGCAACTAACAGGCACCTGTTTCCAAAGGTGTGTTGGAATGGACGCAATGAACTCGCTTTATTCTGTTACTTTTGAAATTGATGAGAAGCATAAAACAGATTATCACAAGAGACTGGTAGATTTCATCAAGATGATTCAAAAAGAAAATTTTGTAATTGGGGGTGCCATGACTGATCCAAAAGGAGACAGGAGTAAGGCACCATATGAACAAGAAGACCCAGATGTCTTTTTGCATATAGTTGAAAAAAATGACAAAGGAATTATTGTTAAAGGT
The DNA here is from genome assembly GCA_028867755.1 of Nitrososphaerota archaeon. Taxonomy (GTDB): domain Archaea; phylum Thermoproteota; class Nitrososphaeria; order Nitrososphaerales; family Nitrosopumilaceae; genus Nitrosotalea. Next base: position 6,846 of record JAGWFT010000001.1, on the reverse strand, counting down.
GCCAAAGCCCACCAGACTGGCTGTATCAATTCACACTGGATAGTATTCATGCCAACAATGAGGTTGCAGGAAAATGACCGTGACTATGCAGTAGTTGGTGCAGTGCAAGCAGATGCACCGGGAATAACATACATCTACGGCAGACAGTCATGTGATACGCGAAGTATGGAAGAAGGCGATCTTGACTCTGGCAACTCCAAATTTGCTGGTCAGGAAGCAATGATAATTTTTGATAATGTCTTTGTTCCATGGGAACATGTCTTTATGAATGGCGAGTATGAGTTTGCATCAATGCTAGTTGAGAGATTTACTTGTTATCATAGACGAAGCTATGTCTGCAAGACAGGTCTTGGAGATGTACTGATTGGAGCATCTGCAGCAATTGCTGATTATAACGGAATTCCAAATGTATCTCACATTAGAGACAAACTTGTAGAGATGACTCATCTAAACGAGACAATATACGCAGCTGGTATATCGTCATCATACCAAGCACATCGCACAAAGTCTGGCAACTGGTTAAATGACGACATGCTGGCAAACGTATGCAAGCACAATGTCACAAGATTCCCATATGAGATAGGAAGACTCGCACAGGATATAGCAGGTGGTCTTATGGTTACACTCCCGTCTGAAAAAGACTTTAGAAATCCCGAGACAGGTCCAATACTGAAAAAATATCTAAAAGGACGTAAGGGCGTAGACGTTGAAAATAGGATGCGAATCTTGAGATTGATAGAGAACATGACTCTTGGAAGAAACGCCGTAGGATACCTAACAGAATCGATGCATGGAGCAGGCTCGCCACAAGCACAAAGAATCCAGATTGCAAGACAGATGCAACTTGAATACAAAAAACAACTTGCCAAGAACTTGGCAAATGTAAAAGAGGATGTTGAGCCTTCCCCAGAACAATCAGATTATTTCCAAAGAGTGTTTAAGATAAGCACTGCAAAATAAACGAAAATTATTCTTTCTTTTCTGGTTCCTTGTCTGAATCATGAGCTTTAGTGTACTCATTATCTGTCTGGGTTTCAATCTTGTCTAATGTACTTGGAGTCTCAGAGCTTGGGGGATTGTCGTTAAAAGAAGTTCCACTTGTTTCAGGTTTTGATTTGCCAAATTGTTTTACAATCATGACTCCAACTATTACTGCTATTATGATATAATTGATTGGAGGCGTAAGAATTCTAGTAACATATCCTATCTGCGGTATGACATAAACCACTTTTCCAATATAGTCTACCTTTGATATTGGAAAGTCAGTTCCAGGTATGGAGCCAGGGTTTGCATCTCCTTTTGTCCTGATTATACGAGGATCTTGACTAAGTATCTCTGCCACTCGATGAACTATTACCTTATCATGTGTAACAGGTCTATTGAAAACAATAATGTCTCCTACCTTGAGCTGCTCATAAGGAAGGTTTCCGTTGACAACTATTACATCAAACACGTTTAGGTTTGGCACCATGCTTCCACTTGATACAACATAAAACGGATTTTCAGTGCCAAATGTTACTCTCAATCCTACCCATATTACTGCAATACCGATGACAACAATTATGATATCTTTTGCAAAACTCGATGCAGCACGTTTTTTCAATTATATTTTGTCCTTTAAACTCGTAAGATAAATCTTGCTTAACAATGTATTTCTACTTATAGCTTATTGCCACAACTTTCACAGAATTTTGAGCCAGAAGTATTAGAATTTCCACACTTGCTGCACTTGAATGCATCATTTGTCAGCTCTCCTCCAAGAAGAACAATCTCGCCTATCTTTCTAACCTCGTCCCATCTTATCGTTACATTTGAACCGTCATTTTTTGTCACAACAAGAACTATACCTGATTGCCCTGGTTGAACACCAATCTCCTTTACAACACCAACTCTTCTTGCCTCAGAATCATACACTGAAAGTCCTGTAATCGAATTAAATGATTTTACTCCTGATGTGCCTGATGATTGAAGTGATTGTTGCGGAACAGAGCCTGCTGATGGTAAGTACATGTCTTGTGATGCTATCTCTGGTTTTGCAGCACCGACATCTGCCTTTTCGTCTGGTTTGCTAAAGTTTCTGTATTCAGCAAGAACTGACCCACAGGTGATGCAAATGTATTGCCCCTTCTCCAAAAGAACCAAGTTTTCTGCAACTGTTTCATTTGGCGTTTCATAATCCACCTTGGGACTGCCTTCGTACTCTTTTTCACAGGTGTTGCAATAATATTTTGTAATCTTTTCAGAATCAAGCCTACCAACAGGTGCCAAAAATAGATCTGGCCCACCAAGATTTCCTTTTCTTTGTTGGTCATCGTTGACGTTTGCCATGATGTATCCGCCAGATCCTCTGAGCTTTTTTAGGCGAAATTCACTGCTCATAACTCTAGTCTATCTAAAACTCATTTAAGTATGTATGTCGCGTTGGTTGACCAAATCTCTCATACCAATGACCATACAGATTGTACAATTTTAAAAAATAATGCGATTTTTTTCAATAATTTGGAAAGAGTTAATAGAGCCAGATTGGAAAGTTAAACAAAAATAATGACGGAAATTAATAACAACACTTCTCTGTCATTTCAATAAAAAAAGATGATGATTAAACTTGACAAAATTTGAAGAACTAGGGATAAAGAATCCAATACTAACAGCGCTAAGTGAGATACAATTCAATGAAGCATTTCCAATTCAGGCAGCTTCAATACCGGTGTTGCTGTCAGGCCAAGATGTCATAGGACAAGCACACACTGGAACCGGAAAGACTGCGGCCTTTTCGTTACCAATTATACAAACAATTGTACCAAGGGGTGGAATACAAGCACTGATACTTGCACCAACAAGAGAGCTAGCAGTTCAGATAACAGGTGAGATTCAAAGATTCTCAAAACATTCCAGTATAAGATATGTTACAATTTATGGTGGACAAAGCATCAACGTACAGTTCAATGAACTAGAAAGAGGGGTCGAGATTGTAGTCGCAACACCAGGTAGACTAATCGACCACATAAAACGAGGCTCAGTCAAGCTAAAAAATGTCAAGTATGTAGTGCTTGATGAAGCTGATACCATGCTTGACATGGGCTTTATTGATGATATACGATTCATCTTGGATCTTGTTCCAAAGGAGCATCTGACTGCATTGTTTTCTGCAACAATGCCTCCAGAGATACTTATGCTAGCAGAAAAATACATGCGAAACCCACAGAAGATCTTCATTGATTCTGATGACCTCAGCGGTGAGGGAATTGAGCAGGCCTTTTTAGTAATACGAGACAGAGAGAAATTGGATTTTCTCTTAAAGTTCATCAAAGAAAATACGACAGGCCAAACCATTGTATTTTGTTCTACTAAGGAAAGAACAAGACGAGTAGCACATGATCTTGAAAAATCCAAATTCAATGTAGTGTCAATTCAGGGAGACATGTCACAATTTAGGAGAGACAAAGCCATGTACATGTTCCGAAAAGGAAAAGCAGACATTCTTGTAGCAACCGATGTTGCAGCAAGAGGAATTGATGTCCCAGAGGTTGCATTAGTTGTAAACTATGACGTGCCAAGTCATGACTTGGTATATTTCCACAGGATAGGAAGAACAGCAAGAGCAGGTGCAAAGGGCAGGGCCATTACGCTAGTGTCATATTCATCAATTGGAGATTTCCAAGCAATCTCAAGGCAAACCAAAGTTACCATGAGAGATCTAAACAAAGAGCTTGGGATTGAGGTAAAGATCCCTGATCCATTGAAAAGAGAAGTACACCAAAGGAGAGGTTATGGAGGCGGCAGATATGAGAACCGAGGAAGAAGATATGGTGGTGGAAGACGTGAAGGAAGAGATGATGGAAGAAATGATGGAAGGCGAAGATATGGCGATAGAAACTATTACGGCCTAAGAAGTCGCTGGTAAAAATCGTTCAATATATTTAGGGATACTATCTTTTAATAAAGTATGGATAAAGCAAAACCTGTTAACGAAAAAAACTGGGAAACAGAGGTAATGCATTCTCAGGTTCCAGTGTTTGTAGATTTTTGGGCTGAATGGTGTGGTCCATGCAGGATGGTCGGCCCTGTCGTTGAAGAACTTGCAGGCGAATATGCAGGAAAGGTCAACTTTGTCAAGGTAAACGTTGACGAGAGCAATGAGCTTGCATCAAAGTACAACGTATTTAGCATACCGACACTGGCTCTTTTTAACAAAGGCCAGATTGTTGCACAGCAGGTGGGAGCCGCGTCAAAGTCGTCTTATAAGACAATGATAGACAAGGCTCTTGAAAAAGTCTAGAAACAAAACCTCATCTACATCTTTTTTCGATCTAAAATAATTAATATCGGTCAGAGCAAACAGTCCACATGTCATTTGGTGGAGAAGTAGACACTCTTACCCTATTATTTGATAAACTGCAAAATTTACTCAACGATACACAAGGATACTATGAGTCATTTCTTGATGCAAATGGCACGTACAAGCAAGGAAAATTATCTGACAAGGAATTCTTTGCAAAGTTAGGAGATTATGTAGTTGCATATTCTGCTCTAGAGTTTCTTTCAGTCAAAGTAATTTTTGAGCTAAAAAAAGCACTTGACAAAATGGCTGGAGGGCAAGCCTTGGGTGCATCACAAGGCGGTACGATGCCAAGCGGAATGGGATTCTCAAGCCAAGCATCTCAAGTTACAGCTGCAACCTTGCCGGGAGCAGGGCGTCCTCCTTCTATAATATCTGCAGCATCGGCTTTTTCAACACCTGGAGTGTTGCCTACACCAGATCCATCTTTGTTACCAAAAGAATCTACAACAGGTCCAACATGTGGCTCTTGTGGTTCTCCACTAAAATTAACTGCCAAGTTTTGCACCAAATGTGGAAATAAAGTCTAGTAAATTATTCTTGTGTTGCACCACATTCTGTACAGAATCTGGCATTTACTGAAAGTTTTGTACCGCATTCAGAACAGAATTTTGAATCAGGGCCAGCCTCTGCATTTACACTTCCATATAGTCCACCGCTCATGGTCTTGACAGCACCTGTTGGAACAAACTTGTCATCATCTATTACGGCAACTGGCGCAAAATCTTTTTCTTCAACAAACGCCATAATTCTTGGCATCTGCTGTCCGGGATTTTTGGGATCTGGAATCATATCGCTGAGCCAGAATGCAAATCTCATCAGGGTCAACTCTGGTGTTGAAAAGGTCAAGGTATGGTTTGACATGTAGTCTTCTGCTGCTGCTTTTCCACCGAATACTTTCATCATTGTAACTATTCATAGTGGATGTATATTGTTTTTTGTATGTCACACCTATTGTGCTTGCAATTGTTGAAAAGTGTATGGACCGAGGGTTTCTTGTGCCCCCGAGGATTTGGATTTGTGATTTTGTTGGAGAAAATTGACACAAAATGGGCAGTAAGCTTACCGGAGTAGCTGCAAAACTCCTTTCCTTAATTTTTTATTTTTTAGAATTACTTTCTGTAGACTTGAACGGTTAGGATTTTGGCTGTATATTGATAATACCATTTTCAATTAGATACTGTATCCCTTTGATGAATTCAGAGTCTTGAATTTGTCCTTCAGCCCACCATTTTGCATTGTTCTTAACCCAACTAGGTATGCCCTGAGATGGATTTGGAGAGGCCGGAGTCGTTGGTGGCACAGTGATTATTCCCTGTTGAACTAGATACTGCATACCTTTTGCAAAATCAGAATCCCCCATAGAACCCTCTGACCACCATTTGGCATTGTTCTTAATCCAAGAAGGTATTTGCTGCATTGATTGCCCTACAGTAAACTGTATGTCTTCAGTTACATGGTTGATTCTTTTCAGATCAACAAAATCCTTGTACCCAAAACCTGTACTGCTAGCTATCAGTCTTAGTGTATAACTGCCACTTGATAGAGTTAGTGAACTAGGTCCTAATGTTTTTGTTGGAGGATCCAATGAGTCTTTGAATGTATTCTCCAGTGCCGTTTGATTTTGGACAATCCACGTATTGTTTGAATTGTCCATGATGTTGTAAGAAATTTTTCTGACATCATATCCCTCTGTGATGTTGAACGGAACATCCCCACTGTAAACCTGACCTTGGCTAGGATCCTTAACGGTGAAAGTTGGAGGCATGTAGCTTATTCGTTCTGCTTGAAAGAATGGCCACTGATCTGGTTTACCATTAGGATTGTAACAGGTACAATCCAACTCCCATACAATATCTCCCTTTCTAGTAACCTCAAATATTTTGCCATTTGAATCAGACACAAGTGTATTTCCATTTGGAAGTCTTTCAACACCTCGTATGTTTATCCATACTCCACTATGCCTTCCACCATGTGGCCATTGCCACACTATTTTGTCTGTTGTAGTGTTAAATTCAACAGCTATTCCAGGCCCTGGCTCACCAAATAGTAAGTTTCCATTTGGAAGAGGAATTGGACTATGTTGTCCAGAAAAGTAATTCACCTTTGGACTTACCTGAGCAAATGTGTTTATACCTGCACAACTCAACCCTCCACTCATACCACCACTGCCACCAATTCCTCCACTCATACCACCACTGCCACTAGTACCTCCACAACTATTGTTCTGAGTAGAATTATTCTTACAGTTTGAACAAGTATCTCCATAAGTTTGGAGAACTTTGCCATCCTTGTCAACTATTATGACCATATTGAAATTTCTTGGACTTATCAAAGTAGAACCGTCAGGTAGTCGAAGAGCTTCGTTTGTATGTGTCCAGTATCCCCAGTCAGTTCCTCTAATATCATTATACTTTGGATCACTCACATACGGTGTATTTGAAAAGTGAAATGACCATACTATGTTTCCATTTCTATCTACTTCAATAACCTCCGGATCAGTATAT
>JAGWFT010000019.1 GCA_028867755.1 Nitrososphaerota archaeon | reverse complement strand
GACGCTTTCTTGGTTTACAGTTACAGGAAATGATTTTAGAACAGAGTTGCCTTCAGGGCTTATTGCAGAACAAGTAACTGTTGTTGTACCAATAGGAAAGAGAGAACCCGATGATGGATAACAAACAGGACCCACCAGTCCTTGTAGTATAGTAGAGTTGAGAAAATTCACACTAGTTCCATATGTGTTTGTAGTTTGTACCGTTATGCTGCGAGGTACAGGAACACTGGGTGCCATCACGGGTGCAGTGCTTTGATAGTTTGCAGTTCCAATCTTTACAAATATACTAGACTCGGACGGAATTTGTTGGGAGTTATCTCCAAATGTAAATTCCAAAGTAGAGCCAAGCTCAACTGGAAAGCCGTCAATTTGGCGAGGTATCTTAAAGGTAGCCGCAAAAGTGTCAGTGTTGGGTCCAGTCTCCCTTAGAGTGCCAGTGCTTGTATGAAATGCAGAATCTGCAAGTGTGGTGCTCACCCCTCCCATCTTGACTTGAATCAAGTTTAATGGTATGTCATCTGGAACTTGGGAATCCAAATTATAATTTGGCGCATAAACCTGAAGTGTGAAATATCGTCCAATGTTTACACTTTGTTCAGAAGGCTGGCCTGCAGGACTTGATTGTATGGATGACGGAATGGAGCTTAGAACTACAGATTGTGTTATTGTTTGTGGATTTCCATTGTTATCTGTAGGCTGGTGATATGTCATAAGGACCACATCGCCGTTTTGTAGCGGTCGTCCATTGACAGAAGACGGCAAAGCGAGTTGAAGGTAGAATTGTCCAGTATCAATGCCAGTCTCTAC
>JAGWFT010000018.1 GCA_028867755.1 Nitrososphaerota archaeon | reverse complement strand
CAATACATGATGATGCATTGGAAGGAGAAATAAGATCTAGTCAGGCAGATATTAGTTTAGCCAAAAAGCTTTTAGGTTGGGTTCCAAAAACCAGGCTAGAAAATTGGCTAGAACAAGCTATTTTTTAGAATTCTCCTTCAAGTCTAGATATGTCTTTAGAATTTTTTTTGACACGGGTTTTGGTAAGGCCTTGAACATGATGTCTCTTATTGCATGTCTACCTCTAACCGATAATGGTTTGCTTTTTTTGTATTGCTCTAAAGATTTAAGATATTTTTCTTGTAATGAAGATTCAAGTTTGCTGAGCACAATCTTTCTGATCTTCTCTGTTCTTTCAAGAGAATCAATCATGTTTAATTTTGTTAATTGTTTCTTATGTATTCGATATTTTAACGTTATTTGAGGCACCAAGTAAATTGTATAATTGTATAATAAACAACATCTGAGCCAAAACTCATAATCTTCTCTGTATTTTATTTCTGAAGAAAATTTTCCACACTTGTCAAATATCGATTTATGCATAAGACAACTATTGACATTACCTACGTGATGATCCAGCAATATCACGTTTTTTTCAAAATTTGTTAATTCATTATAATCTGGTTCGATATAGTCACTTATTTTCTTACTGGATGCATCTATAGTCTCATAATGAGTATAAAATATGCATGATTTTGGGTCATCTCTAAAAGATTTCACTGCATCTACAAGAATTTCAACTGCATTATCATAAAGGATATCATCATTCCCTAACCACTTGAACCATTCTCCAGTCATTGCCTCTATTCCTAAATTAAGAGCAGATGCAGTACCACC
>JAGWFT010000017.1 GCA_028867755.1 Nitrososphaerota archaeon | reverse complement strand
TTTGTCACGGAGATTAAGGAAGCATTTGATATTCCAACTGAAAGAAAAGACGAACAAGTAATTTAAAAACTATTTTTTCAGAATTATTATTCATACCTAATCATCTTTAATGTTAACTATGAAGTTTGTTTTTATGCTATGAAATTTTGTGTTGTAATTTAGTTCTAAAATAGAAAATAGTTGACATCATAGCAATTGTGAGTACCAGCATCGCAATAGTGCCAAATTCTGGTACTAATTGTGTACCGATTACTGTTATCTGGGCATTATTTGATTCAAATGGGATGGTAAGAGTTCTACTATTTGCGTCTGTTCTTGTTTCATTAAATGTGGTTGATACACCGTCATCTTGTACAACAAACTGGCTGTCCTGACCATTGTTTTTTGAGTCTATCAAAGATCTTGGAAGTGTAATAGAAATTGTTCCGCTACCAGATGGTTGTATTCGTATTGCCAAGGATTTTGTATCAGTGTTTGGAATTATACTCAATACTTTGCCATTTGTTATTTGATATGTTGCATTGTAGGTCTGTCCTTGGATTGTGATTGGTACAATTGGCATAACCCCAGTAAACAAGAAAGTAGCTTTTGCAGTATTGTCTTTATTTCCATAAGTTACATCAACTTCATAAGTGCCAGATGCAGTCCATAAACTACCTCCTGCTGTAACTATCGTAGAGTACGTATTATCAGAATTTGGCGATACTTGGCCCAGCAGGACTATGTTTTGCGATGGATCTCTGACAACTATCGATATTGGAATGTTAAGTTGAGCCCCTACAGTGCCAGAAATGGTCATTTGATTGCCATCAGAATAA
>JAGWFT010000016.1 GCA_028867755.1 Nitrososphaerota archaeon | reverse complement strand
AGCCCCACATAATCACGGTTCATGATGTCTTTTCCTTGTGTGGCAAGAACTATTGGAAACAGTGGGGAGCACAAAGTGATGTATCAAGGATAAACGTGTGGATTGCACCATTTTTTGAAAAATTAATGATAAAGCTAAGACATGACTGTATCCATACGGTAAGCGAAGCCACAAGAGACGACCTGTTAAAGTTCGGTGCAACAAAATCAATACATGTAATCCACAATGCAATTGAATCAAGTACCATACGCAACACCACACCAAACCCCTTGCAGTTTGTATACATTGGCAGATTGGTCTTTTACAAAAATATCGAGGTTGCGATCAAGGCAATAGAGGTTGTAAAAAAAACAGAACCAAACATCAAGCTTGTAATTGTAGGCAACGGCCCCCACAGAAGTTCACTTGAGGATCTTGTAAAAAATTGTGGCCTGCAACAAAACATAGAGTTCAAGGGATATGTCACATTAGATGAAAAACTAGAGATTCTTTCTTCATCAAATGCACTTGTCTTTCCAAGTCGCTGTGAAGGATTTGGCTTGGTCATCTTGGAATCATTTGATCAATCACGACCGGTGCTTGTTTCCGACACAAGACCAATGTCAGACATTGTAACACACCAAAAAAACGGTCTTGTCATAGACCCACATGACCAAAACCAATGGGCGAGACATATGCTTGACATGATAAGAAATCCACAAAAATCAGATGAAATGGGCAAGAATGGAAACTATACACTAACAAAATTATACAGTCAGGACAAGATGTATCAGAATATACTCAAAATGTATTCAGATATTATCAAAACGTAGTATCAAGTGATATTC
>JAGWFT010000015.1:539-829 GCA_028867755.1 Nitrososphaerota archaeon | reverse complement strand
ATTGAATATGGTATTACAACAGGATGGGGTCCTGCTACTGTGAAAGATTTCTTTGTAGGAACGAGCAGTAGCAGTGTATTCACTATAGACTGTCTTGCCGCAAATCCTCCATTTGAAACTAAATTAAATCTGTGTAATAGCGTTACGACCACATTTGAGATTAACAATAAAAATACAAATACTAATTCTAACGATTCATCGCTACAAGGAGAATCTACATCACAAAATAATGTCATTCCAAACTGGATCAAGAACACCGCAAAGTGGTGGTCAGATGGATCCATAGACAA
>JAGWFT010000015.1:0-529 GCA_028867755.1 Nitrososphaerota archaeon | reverse complement strand
CTTTTTCAAAGGAATTCAATATCTAGTGCAACAAGGCCTAATCACCTTGCCTCCAACACAAACCAGTACAAGTTCGTCTCAGGCTATACCGTCTTGGGTAAAGAACAATGCCAAGTGGTGGTCAGAAGGCCAAGTCTCAGATTCTGAGTTTATCCAAAGCATACAGTATCTTGTACAAAATGGGATAATTGTGGTACAAACAAACTCGCAAAATTCGCTAGTATCAACAACCACTCCTACTTCCGGATACACGTTATACAAAAATGATCAATACGGCTTTTCATTTGAGTATCCTAAAGGATGGGGCATCATAGAGCATTTTGGCCAAAACTCTACAATCAAAGGAGTAGATGTCTTTCCAGACAACTCCTTGTGGGTAGGCATGGGTGTCATAAAAAACGATAATTATTATGCAAATAAAACTAATGCTCAAATTTTGAATGGTTTATCAAATACCATAAGATCGTTTTGTTCACTTGCAAATTCTGAGCAAAAAGGATTTACTTGTGCAAATACAATGATTCACACT
>JAGWFT010000014.1 GCA_028867755.1 Nitrososphaerota archaeon | reverse complement strand
ATAATGATGTACCTATGGATGCCGGAAGTAGCATTAGTACAAGTGTACAAGTTCTTTCAGGTAATGGAGTATGTGATGAAAAACTATGGCCATATGATATAACAAAGTTTGCAGTTCAACCGCCTGCTAATTGTTACGCCGCAAGTGCTCCAAATAAGGCTATAACATATAAAAAAGTAGCCAATGCAATTATACCTTCTTTGCTTAAACAATGCATCGCAGACGGATTTCCATTTATATTCGGCTTTACTGTATATGAATCGTTTGAAAGTGATCAAGTAGCTACTACAGGAATAGTACCAATGCCATCTAAAGATGCCACAGGCAATATAAATGAGCAAGTCGTAGGCGGACACGCAGTTATGGCAGTAGCTTATGATGATTCTAAAAAAGCGTTTAAATGTCGTAACTCGTGGGGAACTAATTGGGGACAAAAAGGATACTTTTGGATACCTTATGATTATTTGACTAATACATTTCTAGCAAGTGATTTCTGGACAGTAGAATTAATTAATGATATACTAAATTTGAATTAGTTATTCTATTCTAATCTAATTAGTTGAAAATTCTTTATAATAATTAGATTTCTTCTTTTTAGGAAAAATTATATTATAAACAGTTGGACAAATCATTGTCTAATTTGTGCGCGTGCTTCTTGACCAGTTGCTTTAAAAGTCATTCCCCATCCCGCGGCACATTGTTGAGATCTATCTATAGTACCTGATTGTTGCTGAGCAATTCTTTTATATTTTTCAACTGTTTCTTCATATTGTTTCTTACGAAGCTCTAGCTGTTCTTCCGGTGTAAGTTCTCTGCCTATCACACTATTATAA
>JAGWFT010000013.1 GCA_028867755.1 Nitrososphaerota archaeon | reverse complement strand
TGGTCAGACGTTGTATTATACAGGTACAGTAAGCCTAGTTTCTGGTGCAATAATTTCAATTAGAAATAGAATGTCAATTTCAAGACAATTTGTACCGCAGTGGATATTTTTCATTGGTAGTATAATGACATCATCTTTACTTTTTGCAATGCCAGTACGTATACCTCAGTTACAATCAGAACCATTTTGTATTGATCCGCTATGTCCGATAGGAGGATTTTATTACACAGTAGACCCTGCAATTTTCTTTCCATTACTATATTTAGGAATTATAATTGCAATCGCTGGTGGAATTATTTATCTAGTAAAAATGAGCAGATAAAAAATACAATATTGTTCTGGAACTTGTAAGACCACATTTTGTATCTGCCGTGAAATAATATTTTAGCTAGTCTACTCTTTCTACTCTAGAAGAAATCTACGCCACTTTTTTAAGAGACGATTATCCCGTACATGTGATGGATAAAACAATCAATCTGGTAATTCTTGAGGCATATACACGTGATGTGGGAAGAGTAGCGCGTATTGATCACAAGTCAATGGAAGCATTATGCGCATCACCTGGAGACATTTTGGAAATTACTGGAAAGAAAAGATCTGTAGCACGGTGTCTTCCACTATATCCTACTGATGAGGGAAAGCAAACTATCAGAATAGATGTGATAGGAAGAAACAACACTGGAGTGACCATTGGAGATAATCTAACCGTGCGAAAGATAAAGACTGTCGCTGCTGAAAAAATCACAATAGTGCCGCTTGACTCAATACCGTCACTTGATGAAAGATACCTTGCCGATGCATTAAACGGCATGCCTGTGACAAAAAATGACAATGTCATGATTCCT
>JAGWFT010000012.1 GCA_028867755.1 Nitrososphaerota archaeon | reverse complement strand
CACATTGGATGTTATCAGAGTTGCATTTGGAATCACTGGAACAACATTTGGAATTATTGGGACAATAGTTGGAGCCTGTGTAATCAGGTGTGAGCTACTGATGCTAGGCGAATTTACTATCGGATTGCCTGACTCGTATGAAAATATTCCAAGAAACACAGGAGCAGTGTACGATTCAAGGTTGTTTTTTCCCTGCTTTGCAACCCCCATGCCTTCAGCATATGCAGTATGAACAAGCAATGCTACTGATACTAATAGTGCCAAGAATAGCAACCCCTTCATTTTGTTTCGTTTTTGTTTGAAATTATAATAAATGGTATCAATTGTTTTTGCCAATTAAGATACAAGATTTAGAGTTAAAGTAAAAGACGCAAACATTGAAAATAGCCACAAATTTTGGAAAAACCAGACTAGAAATGGATAAACGCGATGAATTTTTAGAATTTTATTTTACAATTGCCGGAGATTTTTCAAACACTTGCTTGAACGCACGAGGTTTTCCGTCCTTGAAGACATCTTTTGCACAGTACTGCATGGAAAATGCAGCCATTTGCTCAAGAATTGGTTTTAGTGCCTTGCCCTTGTCAGTCATAAAATACTCTATTCTTACAGGAGTGCCAGGATAGATCTTTCTCTCAATGAGCCCGTTTTTTCCCATCTCGCGAAGCCTTGCAGACAGGGTTTTGGGGTTTATTCCCTCAATAGAATCCAAAAACTCGTTGAACCTAGTTTGGTTCAGCCGTGTCATGTTTCGTAAAATGTGCACCGTAAACTTTTTGCCAATTATTGCAAAAGTATTGTCAATAGGGCATGCCTTCATGACATCTGCAAGTATGCTGCACTCTTCTTCTTTC
>JAGWFT010000011.1 GCA_028867755.1 Nitrososphaerota archaeon | reverse complement strand
TCGGGCCTAGCGATCCATGACGTCCCCACTATTGGGGGCTCGTGGTGACAGAAAAATTACCCCAGGGATAACAGGCTCGTCGCGGGCGAGAGCTCCTATCGACCCCGCGGTTTGGTACCTCGATGTCGGCTTTTCCCATCCTGGCCCTGCAGCAGGGGCCAAGGGTGAGGCTGCTCGCCTATTAAAGGGGAACATGAGCTGGGTTTAGACCGTCGTGAGACAGGTCGGACTCTGCCTGATGGAAGCGTGGATACTTGAGGGGAAGTTGCTCCGAGTACGAGAGGAACAGAGCAGCGTAGCCACTGGTTTAACAGTTGTCTGATAAGGCAAGCCGTGCAGCTAAGCTATTTGGGCTAACTCCTGAAAGCATCTAAGGAGGAAACCCATCCCGAGAAAAGGTATCCGTCCGTTAAGGTAAAGGGTGGCGAAAGAAGATCGCGTTGATAGAACAGCAGTATAAATCCCAAGCTTCGGCGAGGGGTGAGCTGGCCGTCACTAACAACCCAATACATCAGTTCAGTCACATACATAGAGACTATATGCGACGATTCATTTTATTTTGAATCACAGTGTAAACTGTACACGATTATTTTGTTGTATGAGGAAAAATTATTTTTTGTGGTAGACTTCTTTGTGCTTACCTATAGATGCAAGAATCACAGTTTTTGTGTCATGATCCACCTTGTAGATTATCCTGTATTGCCTGCCAATCTCGTAGGACCTCCAGCCTTTGAGCCGTCCCTTTTTTGGGTCACCACATCTGGCAGGATCGATTGCATTTTGCAGGTAAACTATTCCATCATCTGTCCTTTTTTGTATTTCTGGATGAAGTTTGCCATACTCTCTAGTAAAATCATCTTCATATTTTGCA
>JAGWFT010000112.1 GCA_028867755.1 Nitrososphaerota archaeon | reverse complement strand
ACATAATCACGTGTCTTCCTCAACGGTAATTCTGTGGAAATATTACTTTGTTTAGAGATTCTTCCGTTGTAAACGGTATGTCGCCCCCAGGAATGTAGTCATTTGATGGAATTAGTTTATGAAGGATTTTCTTGTAAAATGTTATTTTATTCATTTCTAAAAACAATTCCACTGCACACAGTTTAGCTTTGATTGTTTTTCCTTTCTTGTTGTTATCCTTCAGATGTAAAACCCAATTTTCAAGTAACTTTTGAATATCATCAGGTTTGAATTTTAATATGTCATCGTATTTTTTGATTTTTGCAAATTTCATAAACTCGTGAAGAGAATAAACATACACTTCCCTAGTTTTTTGAGATTTTATGGATGCCTCAAATAGACTAAATGAACGACTTTTCAATGAATTTTGTTCGTAGATGTATTATTTTAAAGCACATTTTCTATGGCTAAGGTTAAAGCTTTAGACTACTTGTAAGCGGCAACTATTACTGCGCCTCCCAT
>JAGWFT010000111.1 GCA_028867755.1 Nitrososphaerota archaeon | reverse complement strand
ATCTGAATTTTATTACTGAAAAATGTGTGTTAACGAACGGGCAAGCTAAATGGTTGAGGGTTTTGCTCACTAGTTTAATTCCTTCTTCAAAACATGGCAAACAAATACCGGGGGTGGGTTTAGCTAAATTAGTTTAATACCCTACCATTATAAAATTAGAGTTTTCATTTTCTAACTCCAATGAAAGATTTGCTTTATCCATCCAAGTATTTGCTTAAAGATGTTAGCAGAAGAAGAGGGATTGTTTTCTACAGATGGCTGTCCAGATTCATCTGAAAGTGTCATATTTGCTGTTCCACTAACAAAGAAAATGTCTGAACCGCTTGGTATAGTGTCTGTATATACTACATAGACATGATTTTCTGATATTGCCATCTGAGGAGGTTCCTTGGTATCTCCCGAACTCTGACTGAGGTTTATTGGGTTACTGAATGTATTGCCTCCATCCAGACTTGCAACAAAAAATGGAGCGTGATTTCCGTCAGACGAAATCGTATATCTCC
>JAGWFT010000110.1 GCA_028867755.1 Nitrososphaerota archaeon | reverse complement strand
TCAGGACACAGCATGTCATAATCTAGTACGTGGTCCAAACAAAAATATCCACGCTTTGAAGAATAGATTCCTTCTTTTCCACATTTTTCTTTATCACAACTTCTCTTCTTGTAAGAGTCTATTGGGATTCTGTTTCCTGGTATGTCAAGCGCCTTCATGTCAAGATATCACTTGTTTTTCAAATGTTTTCTGCTAGATTACTTTTCATCTTCGTAAAAATCAGGCCGAATCCTGGAACCATACAAGACAGCATCTTTTGCCTCCCTTCTTCTTTTAATCCATAAATGAATTCCTCCAAACAGCATTGCGCCCAAAAGAATTGTTCCAGGAATAATCCAAATCATACCTAGTACCATGACATACAGATATCGTGATACGATAAAAAGTTCCTGAAACTATTTCAAAATAATCGTGTATAGTATCCACTAGGATTCAAAATAAAATGAATCGTCGCATATAGTCTCTATGTATGTGACTGAACTGATGTATTGGGTTGTTAGTGACG
>JAGWFT010000010.1:581-880 GCA_028867755.1 Nitrososphaerota archaeon | reverse complement strand
TCAAACGTCCAAGATGGAAACGCATAACAGAATTTGAACATGTACTGCGAGAATCTGATGTGAATTGCACGGTGCGAGTAGAGAAGGGTTCTGAGATATCAGCTGCATGCGGCCAGCTAAGAACAGATGTGGTAAAGAATCTCTAATTGTCACGTGTTTTCAAGATGCCAAGACTAATGCAATTGTGCTGCGATTTGTCAAAACTGGTGTAAACCGCATCAATGGGAATTTATTCTCCTGCATACAAAACCATCCATGAACAAGGATAGGGGCGTCTGCAAGGGTCTTTGTAAACCGTA
>JAGWFT010000010.1:0-571 GCA_028867755.1 Nitrososphaerota archaeon | reverse complement strand
GGAACAAGCCGCTATCTCTCAGATCAGGTGCGATGCCAGATTTGCGGAATCTTCATGACGCGGGAGGGATGCCATGACATTGAAGACAAGCCTGCAACCAACGAGACTGTAGGACTGTACTGCAACTGTTGCAACTGCATGGTAAGATCAAAACCAAGAAACAAACCTGGCACAAAAGACCATGAAAAAGATTCAGGTTTTGCACGATGACCAACTATTATTATTGTTTGGGATGCAAGAAAATCATAGTAAGCAAAGACCGTGATTATGGACCACGATGTCCTGCTTGCAAAAAACAAGCTAAACAAAACACAAGTTGATAAAGTCTTGGAGTGCTTTATTAGAGATTGTGACGTATAGATTGCATGAACATATACGACACAAAAGTAGTAAAGTGTTCAAAATGTGGCAAGTCTATCGGCGAAATAGAATATGATGCTGTGGTAACGCTTCCCAAATGCGGATATTGCGCAAATCCTATTCCTGAAGGAGATGACAAGGCGCTATACGTCATAAGCAAACTGATAAAATCAAAAGACGATGACGTCTACAACAATCCCGATAAGAAATT
>JAGWFT010000109.1 GCA_028867755.1 Nitrososphaerota archaeon | reverse complement strand
GCAATAACAGTAGAGCCTGGGATTTATCTATCGGGAAAATTTGGCGTGCGAATAGAGGACTCGCTGATTGTTGGGCCACGGCCTGACGTGATGCACAAGTTTACAAAAGAATTGATTGTTGTTTAGATTTTCAATTAAAAAAATTTTGTGAAATATTTTTGTAAATTATTTTTTTGAAATGAAATTAAAATCTGAAATGAAATTTACTTAAATATTTAAGTAAAAGACAAGTTTATCTGTATCACGATCTAAAGATACACAATCAAACCAGATTTAACCAAATTAAATGGTCTAAAATGGTCTGTTTTTGCATTTTTAATTTTTGTTGAGCGATCACTTGACACAATTACCAATTAAAATTGTTAGAAAAGTTTTTTGACATGACCAATTTTTTGTCAAATTCTTGGAATTTTAGAATTAATACATAAAAACCAGCAATCCCATGTGACCTGATGCCAGAGAACGAAATATCCAGAGAACAAGACAATTCCAGCTCACAACCTCAC
>JAGWFT010000108.1 GCA_028867755.1 Nitrososphaerota archaeon | reverse complement strand
GTTATGACGTCGCCCTTACACGGCGAAGATCCAGGGTTCAAATCCCTGTGGACCCATTTACTCCAGTATCCGGAACCCCGTTCTAAACCCCTTAAATTCAACACAAATCCTTGTCTGCGAAAACAGATGAGGCCGGCAAAAGAACTTCTAAAGGACCAGGACGTCAGGCGATGGTATGAAAACATGGCAAGGGGAAGCAAGCTTACTGCATCTGTAAGACTGAGAAGACTGAATCTTTTCTGCAAGAGGACCGGCAAGACCCCTGCTGATCTTGTAAGCATTGGACAACAAAACATCATGGATCTAGAAAACATTTTGCTTGACCATGTATCATGGCTTGAATCGCAAAATTATGCACCGGGATACACTGATGGAATACTAAAAGCAATCAGGTCATGGCTTGCATTCAACTATGTGCAGCCAAAAAGAAGAATCAAGATAACAAATGCTGACATCCCGGTAAGGATACAGGATGAGCGAGTTCCAACAAAGGAAGAGCTTGCATCA
>JAGWFT010000107.1 GCA_028867755.1 Nitrososphaerota archaeon | reverse complement strand
AACTTCGTCGCGTGTATTGACTGGTGACATTATACTAATTTATACTTAGTAAATATAAAAATATATTGATTTTCGTGATCATAGAAATAATTCGTAATAAACAAGAAAACGTAGGCATGTTGTTGACGATTTGAAAATGACGACCGCGATCTGTAAGAGTTTTCTGCATCTTGGCATTCAACTGTTATTGTATTTTTTCGTCCTCAATTGCCATCTTATTTTGATAGATGCCATCAATATGAATCGAAAATATTTGCAGATGAGATGAAATACAAATTACTATCTGTTAGAAATTAGTTTATTTGACAACCAAGACTGGGATTTGGGACTTGTGTAATACGTAATTTGTGACGCTCCCCAATAAGACTTCTATTTTACTCATGCCTCTACCACCAATTACAATAACGTTCATTTTGTGATCCTTGCTCTTTGCAAAATCCGTGAGGGCATCTCCCACATGTCCTTGAAGAATTTTATACTGTAGCTTTACACCCTTCTTCGAGGCTT
>JAGWFT010000106.1 GCA_028867755.1 Nitrososphaerota archaeon | reverse complement strand
GCAGAGCCTTGCTGGGAATGAAATACCTCTCCTGAAATTTGTTGTACCTGTGAAATGATTGCGCCAATAGAAGTCAGGCTGGTAAAATCGCCCTTGTCAGACATGGCTTTTCTCAATGTTTCAAGTTTGCTTTTTGATTCGTCTAGTTTGTCAAAAACCTGTTTTCGTAGCAACTCGTCTGCCGCTCTGATGTCTTCTAGCTTGCGGTATTCTTTGAGTGCAGGTATGGCAAGCTGCAACTTTTTGAAAAAGCCGCGGCTTTGGTCTACCTTATCTCTAAGGTCTGGATTATTTCCTGACATTATGTTTCACCATATGCAATTACATCGCTTAAGTATTGCGTAACTAATGTAATGTTGTCTATTTCACAAAGAAAATTCATGATTTTCTAAACTACAATTATTCCATTTGAGATGAGCCATTGTATTCCTTTTACAAAGTCGCCGTCAGTGATTTGTCCTGATGCCCACCAGCCTGCATTTGTTTTAATCCATACTGGAATTGGCGG
>JAGWFT010000105.1:267-508 GCA_028867755.1 Nitrososphaerota archaeon | reverse complement strand
TGTTTGAAGAAATTACACCCAGCCATTAAATACGAGTTTTGGGTTTAGCTAATCAAATGAGGTCCAGTGTACCATCTCTAATTGCAATTACGGGATTTCTGGTTTTGCTATGTTTTCCGTCTAACGCATATTCTGATTTTGTGTCAAGCGGCAAATATCTGATTGAGGCTACAGGCTTTGTAGCAGGGACACAGAACATTCTTGATTCCACACTTGACATACAGCTAACTGCAGGCACCCA
>JAGWFT010000105.1:0-257 GCA_028867755.1 Nitrososphaerota archaeon | reverse complement strand
TAACGGACTTGTTACAATCAATGGCGATAATTATCTCAACTCTGGCAACTGGACAACCACACTATTGCGGGATGGAAAATTTCTGCTTCTTAAAGGAAATGCAGAGGACCAGGGCGGCAACACAATACAGGTCAATCTCTTTGGAAGACAGATACAAAGCAATCAAGACGGTGTTGTTTACAGCATAACTGGCAAGATAGTGGGCTCGGAAACATTCAAAGTTATTTACAGCGGAAAAGTAATTACTGCTGGAACAT
>JAGWFT010000104.1 GCA_028867755.1 Nitrososphaerota archaeon | reverse complement strand
AAATGCTGTCATATTTACCTCAAGCAGCGAAGACAGGAAATAATTTGTGCCATATTTTTGGCCAAGATGAGATACTAGGTTATTTTTTTCAAGAACGTTGAGGTGATGCTGTGTTGCCCTATAGTTTAGGCCAAGTTCTTTTGTCAATTGATGTGCGTTTAGTTGAGACTTTTTTAATGCAAAAACAATACGTATTCGGTTTTGCCCACCCCTTGAGGCAGCAAAGACCATCCACAGTAGGTGCTTTACATGTGAAAGGTCTGGTTTGACCAGATTTTCGGTGTTGTTTGGCATGAAATAACCATTACGCAATGATGAATCATCGTAAGAATGCATTATGACGGCATTTTGACGTGATAACATAAATACATTTTTCAAGATTGCATACAAATTCTATAGAACACCTTTCTTTGATTTTGATGTTATTTGGTGGTATGTCTCAATGTTAGCATCAAAAAAATTGGAAGGAAAATAGTTGGCGCCATATTTGTCTCCAACTTTTGCAATC
>JAGWFT010000103.1 GCA_028867755.1 Nitrososphaerota archaeon | reverse complement strand
ATCTGATATGGTGGCGCCGTTGTAAACTCTGTCTAGATACTTACCAGCAATGATCATCGGAATACCTGCAACAGTGGTGAAAGGCTCTGGTGACAAGAATAGGATGAATCCTATTTTCTGAATTTTCTTCCCCGGTGCAGGTGCACGTTGCAAAGAACCCAAGGCTCTGGCAGTGCCTCTGTCATCCAAGGTTCCTAATGTAGAGTAAAGCTCGGCTCGTCTCTTGATGGAATCGTTAATTTTCTTAATTTTATGAATACGCCTTTTAAATCCCTCATCCATTTGTCTCACATTTTGATATTTGTAGTTAAGATTCCATGCAAAAGATCAATCACAATAAGGTAAAGATTTCTGATCAAAGGATTAGGTTATATCGCTTCAAGTATAATCCCTGACCTATACTATGAAGGAAAAAAGAAGCGAAAGGCTTGAATCTATCAAGGAGGCGCACAAGTCAACCAAAGGCGACTATTCTAGGGTGGAGGATTACTTGGAAGTAATATCGGA
>JAGWFT010000102.1 GCA_028867755.1 Nitrososphaerota archaeon | reverse complement strand
TATCACGACTCATTTGAAGCGAGAACTTGAAGAGCAAAAGGAAAAAGAATCACGAGCAGATCAGCCAGAACATGTCCATCACGAAGAAGAGATGGAAGAACAACTGATTAGCTAAACCTGTCAAATTCATAACCAAAAATTCCATATTGAACCAATTACGTTTCTAAACCATGATAACAGTCAAACTTCTTGGTGGTGCCAAGCGCTCTTTCTCTTCTGACAAGATATCGATTGAAAAAAACACCATGATCGTATCTGATCTGCTTGTTTTTCTCCAGGATTCAGTCTTGCAAAATATGCCTGCATTTGATGCCAAAAACATTCTTGTTGCTGTAAATGGAGTAGACTCGTCTGCTTTGCAGGGAACAGAAACATCTCTTAAGGATGGAGATGTTGTTAGTATAATTCCCGTGGTGCATGGCGGTGGTAAAATGAGCATTAACTTTAGCATTTCAAATTATAATGTGGAGCTGGCTAGGCTGAAGAAAACTAGTACTGATCCAATAAAA
>JAGWFT010000101.1 GCA_028867755.1 Nitrososphaerota archaeon | reverse complement strand
TATGGCAAATGAGACCATGACTACACACACCGATAGGACACTTGCAATTCCATTCAAGAATGGAACCCAGCAAATAGAGATAATCGGTACATTCGCGATTCCAGAATTTGGCCCAATAGCAGCAATGGTACTTGCAATTGCAATCATATCAATAATTGCAATCTCAAAAAAGACCGGGCTTAGATTCTTGCCAAGATATTAGGTTCAAACCTGATATCTACAACAACACTATATACTACACTGGAAAGAGAAAATTGTGGAAAATTTACTGACAAATGACGAAATCGTTTGGCTCTGTAAATTCCTGGAAGGAAAAGGTAGTAACGACGAAATTATAACAAAAATAATCACAATCACAACTAAGCTTCAAAAGATGCAGCGTAGATAATATTTCAAATACTATATCTCTGATTTGAGTGCGAGATTCTGGTTTAGGATATAAATCAGGCTAGTCAAACTATTATGAAATGGAAAGTCCAAAGAACATTTTGTACCGTGAGGCGCAAACG
>JAGWFT010000100.1 GCA_028867755.1 Nitrososphaerota archaeon | reverse complement strand
GAAGGCGACAGGCCTATGATCTGTTGACACTTTTTTTTATACGTAGAAATTTCTTCATTCCATTTTTGATTTGGGGTTTTGTTCACAAGAACAGTAAGTGTTATGGCTTTATAAAGTTCGACCTAGTTTTTCTTTTCTTTGTTTTTGTTAGCCTTTAGGACAGAATTTTCCTGTTGCAGTCTCTCATTTTCTTCTCGCAATGCATCTACTGACTGTATTTTCGAGTGCATTGGATGTCCTGGCATGAATTGACTTGGAGACAGATTAAACAATCCCGACGTATAGTGCTGGAACATTGCATGATGCCCATCAAGTCTCCCCATCATGGCATCTTTGTCGCGCACTATGACATCCTTGATTTTGCTAACATTTGATATGCCAAGCGAGGGATTTACTCGTGGTGGAAGTCGTGGAAAAGCAAAAGGAGAAGTTATCATGTCAAATGGCTGGTTGTATAAATCCAACATCCTCTTAGTATTGATATAATCCCACACGAAAACAAGTCATGT